>NZ_JAINVZ010000013.1 GCF_019890615.1 Streptantibioticus parmotrematis
GCTGGTTCGTGGTCCTTCGTCCGCGTCGCCCTTCCTCGTCTATCTGATGGTCCTGTGTCCGATCTTCGCGGCTCCGGCCGAGGGTCGTGGTGTCATCACTTGGCTGTGTCGCCGTCCGTCGACGGCGGATCCTCGCACGTCGTGGCACCGACATGGAGGGCGCACGCCGGTGGCGAAACAGTGAGCCGGTGTGCCGTCATGCCGCGGTGACCGCGGGCCAGCTGTATTGACCCGCAGCGTTGTTGACCCGGCTGATGGGCGGGTGTCCGTTGAGTGCGGTGTGGCAGCGGTGGTGGTTGTAGGTGTGGAGGAAGTCTGCCAGGGCCTGGGAGCGCTCGGTGTTCGAGGTGTAGGGCCGCAGATAGGCCCATTCGTCGTGAAGGGCGCGGTTGAACCGTTCGACCTTGCCGTTGGTCTGTGGCCGGTAGGCCCGGGTCAACTTGCCCGTCGCGCCGAGGTCGGCCAGGGCGGGTTTCCAGGCCAGGCCCTTGCGGTAGGCCCATGCGTTGTCGGTCAGGACCCGTTCGATGCGGGTGATGCCGTGGGCGTGGAAGAACGCGGCCGCACGGGCGAGGAAGCCTGTGCAGGTCACGACCTTCTCATCGCTGTGGATCTCGCTGTAGGCCAGGCGGGAGTGGTCGTCGACGGCGGAGTGAACGTAGTCGAAGCCCATGTTGCTGCGGGTGGCCCGGCCGGCCTGTCGGCCCAGGACCTTGTGACCGCCGCCGTCGGGAATCCGCCCAGCTTCTTCACGTCGACGTGGATGAGTTCGCCGGGGCGGTCACGCTCGTAGCGGCGGATCGCGACGCCGGTCGGGCGGTCGAGCCAGGCCAGGCGGTTCAGCCGGTGGCGGGTCAGGACCCGGTGCACGGTCGAGGCGGGCATGCCCAGGATCGGACCGATCCTGGCCGGTCCCAGCTTGCGGTCCGTCCGCAGCCGGCAGACCCGGGCCTCCATCGCTGACGCAGTCCGGTGGGGTGTCGTGCGGGGACGGCTGGACCGGTCGTGCAGCCCTGCCTCACCCTCGGTCCGCCAACGCCGGATCCACTTGTGAGCCGTTGCCCGGGATATCCCCATCTCGGCCGCGACATGCACGACCGGGCGGCCGGAACGGACACGATCCACGAGCAGCCGCCTGCCATGAACGGTCAGCCGGGCATTACGGTGGGACACGAAGACCTCCGTTGTGCGGTGAAGCCTAGACACCTCCACCACACCGGAGGTCTTCGCCATGATCAAGTCCCACGAGTGTCAACAACGCTCGTGACCAATACAGCTAGAGCGTGTCTCTTTGATGGGTTGGTCAGTTGATCGGATGTGCCTGTCCGATTAGTGATCACTGATGCGATGTGGGAGCGGATCGAGCCGCTGATGCCGACCGATCCGGTCCGCGGGCGGCGGTGGGCCGACCATCGCCGCACCCTTGAGGCCATCGCGTGGAAGTACCGCACCAACTCGCCCTGGCGGGACCTGCCTGACGAACTCGGCCCGTTCCAGACCGCCCACAAACGGTTGATCAGATGGGCTATCGACGGCACCTGGGAGAAGACCCTCGCCGCCGTCCTGGCAGCAGCGGACGCCGACGACGACATCGACTGGACAGTATCGGTGGACTCCATGGTCGTCCGGGCCCACCAGCACGCCGCCGGAGCACGTAAAAAGGGGCGACCCGCCCCGGCGAGCCCGCCGATCACGCACTCGGACGCTCCCGCGGCGGCCTGAGCACGAAGGTGCACCTGGCCGCCGACGGCGGCGCACGGCCTGTGGCCTTCACCGTCACCGCGGGCCAAGCCGGTGACGCTCCCGCCTTCGAGACGGTGATGCCCCGCATCCGCGTGCGCCGTAGAGGCCCGGGCAGGCCGCGGACCCGGCCCTTCGTCGTGCTGGCCGACCGGGCCTACTCCTCCCGCGCCATCCGCAGCCACCTGCGACGCCGGGGAATCCGCGCGGTTATCCCGCAGCCCTCCGACCAGATCGGCCACCGCCTGCGGTGAGGCCGCCAAGGCGGCCGCCCACCCGGCTTCGACCGCGATGCCTACTAACAGCGCAACACCGTCGAACGGTGCATCAACCGCCTCAAGCAGTGGCGCGGCCTGGCCACACGAACCGACAAACTCGCCATCGCCTACCAGGCCGCACTCCACCTCGCCGCCATCCTCATCTGGATCCGACGCTGACCGAAGAGACAGAACCTAGCTGAACCCGTCTCCCGTACTCTGCGTAATACACGGCAAATGCCTCGCGTCGGGCCAAGACTCATCCGACAGGTCGACCTGGAGTGTTGCGCCGTGAGTTCCCAGTTCTTCAGCTCAGTTCCGCCGCGGCGTGGCAACCGCCTTCCGGAGAACCCGCTTCCGGCTCCTCGGGCAATGCCGAGGAGGTGGTACCGGCAGTTGACCAATGACAAGAGCGCCCCCCGATTGGTCCGGCGCCATGTCTGTGAGGTTCTGTCGGACTGGGGTCTGGACCGGTTCGTCGATGACGTACGGCTGGTGGCATCGGAACTGGTCACGAACGCGGTAGTGCACGGCCACGGACCAGTGCTGGTGACCCTCGACTGCGACGAGGCCCTGCCTGGTACGCAGGTGTGGCTGGAAGTTCGGAACAGTGTGTCGGCAGGCGACCGTGCGGAGATTCCCGTGCCTGTCTCGAAGCCCGGTGGCGGACTTCTGCCAGAGTCCGGCGACGACTTCGCCACCGGCGGGCGGGGCTTGCAGATCACGTCCGCCCTCGTCGACAGGTGCGGAACGCAACGCACTCAGCGCCACGTCACTGTGTGGTGTCGCTTCACCTCCCGTTCCTGACGGCCGAGCTCGACGGGATGCACCTGGCCCGTGGCAGGCTGTGTCTCCGGCGCCGCCGTGGAGCGGCAAGCCCTCGCTGAACGGGGCATGCCGGGAAACCGTTCCTTGCAGAATAGGAGGGCGGCCGAGGCGGTGGGGTGTCATGGGCTCGCGCGCCGGTCCGTGAGGCCCGCTTCACTCGGGCGGGATGGGGCTCGGCCGGAAGCGACGGTGCCCGACCCTACGATGGACTCCGCTTGACAGCCGGGCGCGCCGACGAGGGCCCGGGCGCCCTCGACGACCAGGTTTCCACGCCGCGTTCACCGACCGCTGCGGCGGCGCGCCGCCGCAGCGGACCCCCGCTCACAGCCGGAGGACGTCCGAAGCGCTCAACGCCCTGCCGAACACCTCCACCTCCTTGATCCGGCCCGGAAACCAGTCCGCGGGCCGACCGCCGTACTGCGCCCGGCCAATGACGAAGTCGCCTCCGGAGGCGTACGGCGTGGCGTCGACTGCTTCGCCCTCCAGCCGCCCGTCGACGTACAACGACAAGCGCTTCGCGGCGGCGTCGTACACACCGACCAAGTGCGTCCAGCGGTTGAGTACCGGCCGGCCGATGGAGAGCGCCCTGCTGCTGGCCGGGTCGGAGGAGTCACTTGCCACCCTGGAGAACGCCCAACGCTGGTCGACGACGGAGTACTGCAGATAGAACCCGCTGTTCACCGACGCGTCCTGGCTGACGGCCGTGGCGAAGGCATGCGTGCTGGACAGGGACACCCAGGCGGAGACGGTGAAACTGGAGCCGGGACCGGTGGCGATGTCCGGGCCGGAAGCGGTGACCACGCTGTCCTTTCCGTTGAAGGAGCCGCCCTGGCCGACCGAGAACGCCACATGTGACGCTTGTCCGCTGAGGCGCCCCGTGCTGTCCGCCGGGCCCCAGACGGCGTCGAGTGACCAAGCACCGACGGGCGCCGGTCCAGTGTTCGCGCCCGCGGCAGCTTGACCGGAGGACGACAGATCTCCGGTCGCGGAGGGACGTGCCGCGACCGCCCTGTGAGTCGGCGACTGTGTGGACGACGGGGACAGGGAGCGGGCCGACATGCGAGGGCTCGGCGTGTGTCCGTCGCTGACGTCCGCGGACGCGCCCGGTGTGTCGGAGATTGCTCGTGTGTGATGGTGCGGCCCGCTGTCCGTGATCAGGAACAGGCCTCCGACCAGTGCCGATCCGGTGACCGCCACGGCGGCCAGAAGCGGGACGCGCAGTGGTGAGCGGGGTGCGGGCCGGGGTGACGCCGCCGGTCCCTCGAGCGTGGGCCAGTCTTCCTGCGGCGCCGGGCTCTGGTCGATCGCTTCCATCTGCCGTGCGGCTTCTGGCATCCGGGCGGTGGTCGGCCCCTTGGCCTCGGAGGTGAGTTCGGGGGAGGGAGCGAGGGTACACTCCGGCACGAGTGGTACATCGGGCATGGCGACGGCTTTGCGGATCACTGGCCTCGCCGACCCCTCGGGGCCCGGGCCGTCCTGGCGTGATGCAGTCACTCCTGTCCTCCCTCTGCTCCTGTGCGTCGCCGTGGTCCTGGTGAGGTACGCGCCCCGGTGCGGCGGGGTTCATCCAGGGCCGTGCCGGAGCCCGCCGATGGCGCGGCTCGGTGGTCGCGGTCTGGGGCGTTGCGACGATACGTGCACGGTCGCCCACCCGCTTGGTGAAGCTGGATGGGGCGGAGGCAGGATGCCCTCCGCCAGCGGCGGGCCTGATGTCCTCCGCCGGCGGCGCCAAGTCGCGGACGAGTGCCGCGGGTCGCCCAGATCGACGACTGCCGTGTCCCAGTGGTCGTCCCAACGCGGTGTTGAGACTCATAACGGGAGCGTGGCCCGGGTCGAGCTCCAGAGTGCGCCTGGAACGCGGCACGTCCTGTTATCCAGTGCCTCGGAGGTGTTGGGTATCAGCTAGGCGCGGGAAAGATGTCCTTGTTCGAGTAGATGATCATGTGCAACTGGCTTACCCTGACCTGGAATTCATGAGTCGCAGCAGGCATGGACGCATTCCCTTCCGGCCTGGGACGACGCGCTGCTCCCGTCCCGTGGGGCACGGAGTCGGCCGCGAATTCAACTCGTCACCACTGCGCGGGCGGCCTACGCGGCGCACCCTTCTGGGCGGGTCCGCGGCCTCGGGTCAGCCTCGGAGCAGTTCGAAGAGGCCCACCGCGAAGAGGCCCGAGCCTGCCAGGAAGGCCACGAGCGCCCCGCTCACCCGCTGGGAGCGCAGGTCGATGGAGGCCTGGTGCGGTGCCTTCGGAAGGTACACCACGGGCACCGATCGACCGATCGGCCACTTGCGCCGCCCCGAAGACGCGCTGCGGCACTCGTGCTGATGGCCCGTCGTGTCGGTGAAGACCACGACCGCGTAGTGGACGTGGCCGCCCTCGTCCGTCGAACGGCGGTCATAACGCACCACCGTGCCGGTGGTGCGGACTCCGTGCCGTCCCAGGCGCCGTTGCCGACGGACCTCGAACGCCCCCGCCACCCACAGCAGTGGGCCCAGCACGACCGTGAGGTACAGCAAAAGCTTCATCGCGCCTCCTCGTTGGACGGACCGGAACGCAAGACACCCCGCCGGTCCGTGGCGATTCCGGAAGGGCATCCCTATCACCGAGTCGAGGCAGCGGTCAGGTCGGGGCGCTGGTTGTGGGAATCGTCTCGGCGCCCCGCGCGCCGTTTTCGAATGTCCTCCATCAGTGATAACCACGTCCAGGGCGGACGGCTCCTGAGGTGAACCGAGCGACGGCCAGGGCCGTATACCCGTTTGGGCCCTGTACCCCGCAGCGGGCGCGAAAGGAGCAACTGATGACGGCCTGGGGCACCCTGTTCACCCGTTGGTCACACCGAACCAGGGGGCGGTTCGGCGGAGGGGCTGCCGTCACCCGGACTCAGGACACACTTGTCGATGAGTACGACGGGGTGGCACTGCTGCGCCCCTCCGCCGCCGCGCTGCCAGGGCCGGAGGCGATCGCCGATCTTTCCCGCTCGCTGACCGCCGCGGAGACCGCGCACGGCATGGCCACCATCGTGGTGGGCACCGAGGGTCTCATGCCGCCGGAGCTGTGGACGCGGCTCGGTGACCTGCTGGACGCGCTGAAGGAGGAGGGCACCACGACCGTCCGGCTGGCCGTGCCGGGTGCTGGCGCTCTCTTCCCGGATCAGCCCGCGTTGGCCCAACGTATAGCCGACGCTTGGGAGTTCGGCGTTCTGGCCCCCGAAGGATCGCCGATGATCGTGCCTGGTGGTTCGCTGTTCGATCTGGGCCGTGGTCACGCTCCGGGCGGCTGGCGACTGTTCCGTGCCGGCGCCGAGCCTGTCCGGTTGGGACCGCGCAGTCCCGCGCCCCGCTGGCAGGACGCGGTCCTCCAGCTGCCCCTGCGCACCGAGCACGGCTGCGCCGTCGACCAAGTCCCCGCCGGCGTCCTGATCCGCGCCCCCGGCTCCCAGCCCCCGCAGCCCGGAAGCCTGGGATACGCCGTTCCGGTCGACTCGGCCCGGCCTCTGGTGCTTGTGGGCGCCCAAGGGCCAGGCGGAAGCGGACCGGTCGGCACGGACGACCTCGCCGCGCTGTTCACCGCGCTGCCCGCCCCTGTACGAGCTACCGCCCGCTTCGCCCCGGGCTGCCCCGTCGATCTATTGCCTACCGCGCAGGTCGTGGCCGACACACTCGGCACCGAGGTCGAAGTGCTGACCGGGCTGCCGGTCCTCGATGTCGAGGACAGCTCGGACGCGGACGCCGCGCGGCCGATCCTTTTCGATGCCGACGGCATGCCCACCTGGCGCCCGTTCATCGAGGCGGTGGTTTGCGCGCCCGCCAGCTCGAGGTCCGCGGCCGAACCTCCGCGCATCCTGTCCCGGCGAACTGGTCTGCCCGGCGCCGGCGCCGACGGCGTCGTCGGCCTCACCCGATCCTGGCATGCCCATCTCACCCGCGCAGGCATGGCGCTCTTGCCGGCCGGCGTCGGCGCACCATCGTCGGATCGGCAGGTTCGCGCCGACCGGTTCCTCGTCGAGATCGACGGATCGGCCGGTGCCGTCGTCGACGAGGCGTTCTGCCGTGCTCTGGCCGGCCTCATCGACAAGCTCGGCTCCGAACTGCACCCCTACGTGGCACTGTTCTCACCGCCCAGGTCCGCCGTCGAGGCCCGTCGGCTGCGCCGTCTGGCGGTGGAATGCCAGGTGCGGCTGCTGGGACCGGAGGAGGTCGGCGATACTTCCGCCGCGCTGTCCGTGCCCGCGGCACCCGAAGGAGACCTTGACCGCTATCGCGACGCCATCGGCCGCATCGCCCAACTGGCCAATACCGCCCAGTACGAGGAGGCCATCGAACTGGCGGCGGCCTTGGAGCGTGAGGCGTTCGCCCTGCACGGCGAGGCATCCCTCACCACGCTGCGGGTGCGCCAGGTACGAGCCCACGTATCCCGGCTGGCGGGCTACGAGGCGCTCGCGGCGGACCTGTACCGCAACGTGGCCCTCGCCCTCCCGAACGTCCCGCGCTCCGACGAACTGGAGGCGGAGCAAGCCGCGTCCAACGCGGACGCCTGCTGGCGCGCCGTCCGGGACATCGCCCAGGCACACCGGATGGGACCGAACGTCATCGAGTTGCGCCGCCACTTTCCTGGCCCGGGCGGCCGGTTGCTGTGGGCGGCGGAGCAATACCAGCTCCGCCTGACCGAGTCGCTGCCACCCTCGGGCCTCGAACCACGGGTCGCCGGCCACATGCTGGAGGGCCAGGACCCGCCGTTCGACGCCACGATGGCCACGCCGACAGTGTCGGCCGAGGCCCGGCAGATGAGCGAACCGGATGGGGCCACCGTCGGCACGCTACCCGCGGTGGAGACGCCGCGGTTGGTCGGCGCAGGTGCGCCCGTCTCCCGGATCCGCGGCTTGTCGGCCGTGGAAACGCGCGTGGCGCCCAGCTTCTCCGCGCCGCGTCCTCCAGGGGCCGAATCCTGATGCGGTACGGGTGCCGTGTACGCGGATCCGTTACGGGCGGCCCTGGGCATGGAGGACTGTCCGCCTTCCCGCGCAGGGTGTGGCCGCCGGACGCTCTGGCCTGGCACACGTGGAACCGTCGACTGCGCGTCGCCCACGCCGTACGGGAGGGGCAGGGAACGCCATGACCGACCGGACAGGCCGACCGCGACATCACGTTGAGGTCCTGATCGAGCGTCATGAGGCCCTGATCGTCCTGCGTGGCCAGTCCGGCGCGGCACTCGGCCCGACGGACCTCGCCGACCTGACCCGTGCACTGAGCCTGCACGATGGCGTCACCACGGTGTTCGCTGATTCCCACGCGGTGGGCTCGTCGGACTTCTGGAGCCGGTTGGCCGAGGTGCTCGACGAATTGAAATCGGCTGGGGCGGTCGGCGTGCGACTGGCGGTGACCGGTGCCGGTGACGAGCGGCCGGGCCGCCCGGCCACAGCGCGGTGGGTCGCCGACGCCTGGAAACTTCCGGTCGAGGCGCCTGACGGCGCGGCGTTCGTCGTGCCTGGGGGTTCGCTGTACGTGGTGGGGCCCGCCGGTGGGCCTGGTGCGTGGCACCGGTTCCTTCCCGGGACCCGGGCCGCAACGGTGGGCGGAGCCCGCTGCCCCGCCCCAGCTTGGCAGGCAGCGGTGGAGGGCGTGCCACCACGCACCGCTGGCGGGTGCACCGTGCATCACATCCCCGCCGGCCTGGTGCTGCGGCCTGAGGCGTCTCACGCGGTACGGTCCGACGACATCTATCACGCTGTGCCCGTCGACCCGGAGCGACCGACCATCGTGGTCTTGCCGGGGACCAGCCCAGTGCCGGTTCCCGACCTGCTCTCCCTCCTGCGTGCAGCACCGCAGCTGGCGGCGTTCCCCATCCGGCTCGCACCGGGCGGGCCGCACGACGTGCTCCCACTCGCCCAAGGTGTCGCAGACGCCCTGGACACCGAGATCGAGGTGAGCACGGGCCTGCCGCTGATTATCGGCATCGCCGCCACCGGGCGCGACGCCGCACGGTCGGTGCTGATCCGGGCGGACGGTTCCCCGGGATGGGTTCCCTTCGTAGACGCTGTCGCGTGCCAGCCGTCGACGGTGGGCGAGCCTTTGCCGGAACCGCGCCTGGTGCGCTGGACACCCCCGCTGCGGGGTGCGGCGGCCACCGGCGACGGGATGCTAGGCACGGTCGGCGGGTACCGGGTCGAGGTCACTCGATCAGGGTTGCGGGTGTCCGACGCGCGCACCGCGTTGCGGGCTGATGCCTTCCGGCAGGTGAGCGACCGCGGACCGGTGATCGAGGTCGGCGTGCCCGGCGTACCGTTGGCTGAAACGGTGTGGACCGCGCTGTCACGCGTCCTGGGGGACATCGATCCCGAGGTGCGCGAGCAGGTCATGGTGCACGTGCACGGAACTCCGGTCGACCGCGGTGCCGGTCTGCGACGCCTCGCCGACCGGTTCGGCCTGCCGAGGCTGTGGGACCGCTCCGCGGTGGGCGCCCCGTACCTCCCGCCGGACGTCGGTTCCCTACCGCTCTCCCGTGGCCCGGCCCGCCCGATGACCCGCCCCGAGCCGCCTGGGGGTGCCGACGTCACCTGGGCCGAACACCGCTCACCCGTGCCCCGGACCGAGTTGACCGGCGCGCTCCGCCCTGCCTGGGCGGTGGACGTCAATCTGGAAGGCGCCTGGGACCACCTGAGCGGCGGCCGCCCGGCCGCGCCTCCCCGTCCGGCGCTGGAGGAGGTTCCCCGACCGGCGTGCGGCCCCGACCTCGAAGAGGCCTGGAACCACCTGAGCCGGCAGCGCGCCCGGACGGAACCGCGGCCCGAGGCGGAACCATTGGGTGCCCCCGGGGGGCCCGTCATCGGCCGGACGCCGGAGCGGGCTCCCGCGGTGCCGGAGGCGGCGCGCGCTGCCGCCGCCCGCGTCCCGCGCCTCGGGTACCGCAGCACTTACACCGACCGCAGCGCGCTGCGCGTCCTGGTCGGCCCGGCCGGCTCGGCGCACACGGACAACATCGACCAAGCCGTCTCCCGTCTCGGTCTGCTGGGTGAAGCGGGACGTGAGGCGGCGGCAGCCGACCTGACCGCCCTTGGCTTGTATCTGGACGCCGACTCCGAAGAGGCAGCGCTTTCCCATGCCCACCTCGCTCGCGCGCTGCGCGCCGGTGACGACAGCCTGTACCCCTACGCGGCCTGTCTCGTGTCGAGCCTGCGCCTGGTGCCTGCTTACCGTGGGATTGTCCTGCGTGGTGCCGGCCCGGGTCCGGCGGTGGTGGACACCCTGGAGGTCGGCGGCCTGCTTCAGGACCCCGCACCGGTGAGCGGAATCGTGCTCGGGCCGGGAAAGCCCACGGCGCTGCCCAGGGGGCCGCGCTACGCCGTCTGGTCAGTCACGGGGCGCCGACTGCGGCGGGCCTTCCCGGGGGCGGACGACGAGGTGCTGTTCGCCCCGGACACGCCTTTCCGCGTCCTGGAAGTCCGCAGGGCGGGTGTCTCGCCGGTCGTGCTGCTGCGTGAACTGCCCCCGCACGGCGCGGTGTCCATCGCGCGCTCGGCGCAGGAAGGCCCGGTCGAGCTGGACGAGGCGGACCATGCGGCGCAACTGCGGCTGGACGAGTCGCTCAAGTCGCTTGCGACGTCCGGCGATGCCGATTGGCCGGAGCGGTGCGCGGGACCGGTCGGGCAAGGCCCGTGATCCGGGCACCGGGCACGTCGTGACGTCGCGGCGCGCGACCGGTGCTGAGCCCTGGCCTCCTCCGCGCTCGGGCGCCGGTATACCGCTCCGGCAGCGGTACGCATCGAGGACGTCCTGCTCCGAACGGGGACCCAGGAAGAGGGACTTGGCGGGAAGGGTCCGCACTCGCCACGATGACGTCGAAGCTCCACGACCCGCTCTGTGAGAGGAGTGCCATGGCTGACGGCCTGGCCAACTTCAAGGTAACACCCGAGATGATCAGCACCGCCGCCACTTCGTGCGACACTACGGCCGCTGATGTGGACAGCAAGCTCGGCGAGCTGAAGACCTACGTGACCAACCTGGAGAACGTCTGGCAGGGCATCGCCCAGAACACGTTCCAGGAGATGATGGTCGAGTACCAGACCTACGCGCAGATGCTCCACAACGCGCTGACAGATATCGCGCAAGGCCTGCGTGGAAACTACGTGAACTACACGGACTCCGAGAACGCCAACCTCACCACGATCCATAACGTCCAGTCTCAGTTGTCCGCCGCCAACCTGGGCTGACGGCTCCGCGAAGAAGAGCGAGGAACTTCCCATGGCTGGTGTCGACAGCGCGAATCTGATGGTGGGCAGCGATCTCTCAGGCTCAGGCGCATGGATCAACAACAAGGCACAGGAGATCGTCGAAGAGCTCAACACACTGATCAAGCAGCTGCAGCCGATCACTGAGACATGGACCGGTGATGCCGCCAAGTGGTACTACGGCCTCCAGCAGGAGTGGAACTACGCGGCGAACGGCCTGCTCGGCCCTGATGGCGTTCTCGGTGAGATCGCCCAGGCGATGCACGTCAACTGGAACAACTACTCCGAAGCCGAGTGGTCGAACGTGACTAGCTGGCAACACATGTGACCCGACCGCCCCAGTGAACCGAGGAACCGAGGACCGGAATCGTGGATGAGCACTGCCGCATCACGGTCGTCGGGGAACGGCGCCAGGTGGACCTGGCCGTCCCCGCGGGCGCCCCGATCATCAGCTACGTCGACACCCTGGCCAGTCTCTGCGACCAGAACGAGGCCGATGTCATGCCGGCCGCCTGGACCCTGGCGCCCGCGACAGGAAGCCCTTTCGCCCCCGAGTGGTCGCTCTCCGAACTGGGCGTGGTGGACGGCGAGATCCTCTACCTGCGTGACACCGTGGGTCACGAGTCCGCGGAACCTGTCGTCCACGATGTGGCCGAGCGTGTGACCGACGCCGTTGCGGGAGCCCTGGAACGCGCGTGGGACGCTCGCGCCAGGACCTTCACCCTGCTTGGTCTCGGGTTGGGCTGGATCGTCATCGCACTGCTGGTCTTCGCCTGGCGCGACCAGGTGGACCGCGAGGCGCTCGCGGACCTTGCGTTGTTGTGCGGTTCGGTGCTCCCTGGTCTCGCCTGGGTCGCCATGGAACGCGGCTGGCCGGTCCCGCCGCCCTTGCGGATGACACTCGGCCTGAGCGCGGTGCCCACCCTGGGACTCGCCGCGTGGGCGCTGTCCCAGTCGCCGGGGCTGGGCGGTCTGGGGCTGAGCAGCTCCATGACACCGGGTGGCTTGGCGGCCACCGCGATCACCGCGGGGACGTTGTTCGGTGCCTTCGTGGCATTCATCGCCTCGCCAGGTGTCACCACCACTGCGGTACTGTTCGGCGCCGCCCTCACCGCGGTGCTCGGCACAGGCCTGGCGGTGCTCCGTGCGGACACGGTCGAGACGGCGGCGGCGGCCGCGATCGTGATCTTCGCTCTGCTGACGGTGATCCCTTCACTGGTCAGCCGGACCGTGGGCTTCGCGAGCCGGCGCATCGGCATGCGCGCCATCGAGCAGGACACCGACGAGGACGACGTCGTGGGAGCGGTGCGCGCCGCGACCCGCCTGCTCGTCACGTGGAGTGCTCTGCTCTGTCTCGCCTTCACGACCTCCGTGGTGGTCATGGCATTCTCGTACTCCTGGTGCGCCAACGCTGAAGCGGCACTGCTCGGATTCGCCTTTCTGCTGCGCGCTGGATCCGCTCGATTGGTGGCCGAGGTGGTGCCGCTCCTGGTGGCGGGGGCCATCGCCCTCCTCAGCTCCCTGTTGTTCGCACCGGCGCATCTCGGCTGGGGCGTGTGGGTCGCACCGCTGTACGCACTGCTGCTGGGCGCGGCGATGATCGTCTACGGGTTCCGTCGGCTGATGCGACGACCTGGTGTGCGTTCGATGGAACGGCCGCGCTGGACCACGGCGTTCGGGTCGTTCCTCGCGGGAGGCGGCGTCGCCCTTGCCGTGGCGACCTTCGGTGCCTTCGGATCACTGGTCTCCCTGGGACACCACATGTGAGGCGTCTCGACGGGACCTCAGGCCGGCAAAACGAAACCTCCGTGGCTGGAGGGGGGACGGACAACACTCTACCGATTCGCGACTGTGCGGAGAACGGCGAGACGCGGTGAGCCCCGGTACCCACGACAGATCATGGGTACCGGGGGCGCGGCAACGGTGCGGTGTCAGGCGGCCGGGGGAAAACCGGGGACAGTGGCGTCCACCGACGACTGGAACTCCGCCGAGAGGAGGCCGAGTTGGATCGCCTTGCGGGTCAGATCGGCCTTGTTGCCGACGTTGAGCTTGCTCCTGATGCGTTTCACGTAGGTGCTGACCGTTGTCTCGGTCAGGCCCATGCGGCGCGCGATCTGACCGTGTGTAAGGCCGGTGGCAAGCCAGCGCAGCGCCTCCATCTCTCGCTGGGCGAGGGCGGGCGAGGCCGCGCCGGCGACCGGCTGGCGCAGTTCGGACAGCATGCGATCGGCCAGGCCGGGCGAGACGTACACGCCGCCCTGCGCCACGGCCGAAACCGCGCGCAGGAGTTCCTCCTCGGTGGCCTGTTTGCCCACACACCCGAACGCGCCGGCGCGCAGGGCGTCAGTGACGGGCTGCAACTGGGTGAACTCGGCCAGGATGAGCACGCGTCCGATGCCGGCGAGCGCGCCCACTGTCTCACTGAACGGCCTACGCTCGGCCTGCGGGACACCGTAGACGATCACGTCGTAACCACGAGGGTTGGACGCGCGCAAGCCTGCCGAGTCGGCGGCCACTGCCGCGAGTTCCACCTGCGGGTGGTTCGAGAGAAGACTCTCCAGCCCGCGGCGGACCAGAATCTGCTGTTCGATGATGGCTAGTTGCGACATGGGGGGCATCGCACTCCTGCTTTTCTGCGGGGTCCCGGGGCGACTGTCGAGGAAACGCGGGATTGGGAAATCGCCGCGCCTCGCCGTCCTTAATGTATCCGCAGGTATCCACAGCATGTTCAGGACGCTGTGGACTTGCGGGGTGAAAGAAATCACGTGAACCACGTCGGCCTCTCGTACGTATCACATGCCGAGTGGATTTCCCGTGATTTCCTGAGGGGAAGCTTGTCGCACGCGAGCCAATTCAGCTAGGGTTCTCACGGGATTTCATAGAGACGATCAAGAAGTGAGCTCGGCATGATCGATGAGGACTGGCGTGGATTCAACTCCGCGTTCGCCGAGAGCGTCCGGCCGGAGGATCCACGGGGCCTGACGGGGCGTCGTATGCTCACAGTGAGCATCTCCGTCGTGCTGGCCGCGGCCCTTGGAGCCCTGATCTACGGCGCGTTGGGTGGGCCAGTGGTCGCGCTCCCCGACGAGGTCAAGCCGCTCGCGCCGAGCGGAGACGCGACGCCGTACCAGGCTGGCGGGCAGCCCTCCGGCCAGACCTGGACGGGCATCGCCGGACCGAGCTGCGCGGCGAGCAGTGACGGCTCCACGGACTTCGGCGTCTACGGGTACTACACCGGCCTCAACCCGGACCAGTCGACTGGCTGGAGCACTGATGCCACAGGTGGATATACGGGAGAGGCATGCACCGGCGGCTTCATCTCGCTTCCGGTCTCCGGGAAGCCGGCGGCGTACGACCCAGAGCGGTTCGCGCTGTGGACGTACGACTTCAGCTCCAAGTTCACCGACGCCACTTGCCAGGTTTCGACCTACGTGCCCACCAACTCCTCACGCACGTATGTCGGTGGGGACCCCGCCTACTTCTACTACTACGGGCGGGGCTACTCGTTCGACGACCCGCAGGCCTCGCCGACCGGGGGTTTCACCGTCAACCAGCTCGACAAGCAGGGCTCCTGGGTGGACTCTCCCTCCTTTCAAGTGACCACTGGCAAGGTGTCGGTGAAGCTTGTCAACGCCGGCGTCAAGACCGGGGCCGGCCAGGACGCCCACGTAGCCGCCGCGCAGGTGCGCCTCACCTGCACCTCGACGTGAGCGCCGGGCTGCGCGTCGCCCCCCGCGGGTGGGGCACCTTCCGCAGCATCGCCGCCGCGGTTCGGGAGGCCGAGGCGGGCGCGCTGGTCTCGGTCCAGCCCGGCACATACACGGAGAATGTCGTCATCGACCGTGACATCACCCTCGTCGCCGAAAAGGGACGCGGCACGGTCACGGTGGTGGGCGCGGGCCACGGTGCGGCCCTCACCGTGCTCAGCGCCGGTGGCACGGTCCAGGGCCTGGTGATCGAGGCCCGCGACAAGGCCGCGGCCGTCAGCGTGACATCCGGCGCGGTGGTCATCGCCGACTGCGAGATGACCGGCGGTCGTACCCAGGTCACCGGATCAGCGTCTCCGACGATCCGCGACTGCCGACTGCACCATACCGGCGAGCTCGGCCTCCATCTGTCCGGCGACAGCCGAGCCGTGGTGGAGAACACCGGCATCAGTGATGTGGAAGCGGTGGGGATCCTCGCCGAACACGGCGCGGATCCCAAGCTGGAGCGGGTGTCGGTCACGCGTTCCGGAAGCCACGGTATCCGGGTCACCGGCTCGGCCCGCGGCACGTTCTCGAACTGCGTGGTGTCGCACTCCGCCGCCGCCGCTGTCGCGGTGGACGGCGCCGCTTGTCCGGTGCTGCGTGGTTGCCGCATTGAGGAGAGCATGGCGTCGGGCGTCGTCGTCACCGGCGATGCCGGCGCGGATACCGGCCGGGGGAGTGCCACAGATGGCACGTCGGGAGAAGAACCCTCCGCGGGGGGCAACCTGGGGGTCGCGCTACGTGACTGCGAAGTGCGCAAGACGGCCTCTGAGGGGATCTGTGTCAACGGCCAGGCCGTTGCCTCCCTGATCAACTGTCATGTCAGCGACGTGCGGGGCGCCGGCGTGATGGTCGCGGGTGCCGGCACAGTGCGGATCGAGGAGTGCGACACCACCGACAGCAGTGGTTCCGGTCTCGCGGTGGGCGGCAGCTGCCACGTCGACGTACGCGGCGGTGGCTTCATCCGCTCCGCGGCGAACGGGGTCTTCGCGGCGGAGACGGCTCGTCTCTCCCTCACCGACTGCGCCGTCACCAACAGCGCGTACACCGCCGTCCACGCCTGTGACAACAGCACCGTCACGGTCACCGGATGCGAGGTGCGCGGCACTCCGGAACACGGTCTACGGGCCATGGATCGCTCACTGCTGACCGTCGTGAGAACCACGATCGACGACGCGGGACTGTGTGGGATCGAGGTCGACGGCGGAGACCTGGCGGCCCGCGCATGCAAGATCACCAAGGCCGCCACCGGGATCAGCCTGACCACCGAACACCGCCCATTGATCGAAGGGTGCGAGGTCACCTCGTGCGACGGCGTCGGGATCGATATCGGCACGGGCACCGCCGTCGTGGTGGTGGACACGACCATCAGCGAGACGGGGGCGGCGGGGATCTTCGTACGCGAACGCGCGAGCGCCTGGATCACCGACTGCTCCGTCACGGACGCCAGGGGCACGGGCTTGGTCGTCCGGGCCGGAGCGGCGCCCCGAGTGCGCGGCGTGACCATCGCCCGGAGTGCCAAGAACGGCGTCTACGTCGGGGACGACGGTGCCGGCAGGTTCGAAGGGTGTGACATCAGCGGTACCGGATTTCCGGCGCTCTACGCCGGTACCGGCGCCGAACCACTCTTTCGCGACTGCGTCGTGCACGACACGGACGAGGACCTCAAGCTCGCGGACGGGGCGGCGCCTGTCTTCGAACGCTGCCGGGTCAGCGAGGTCAAGGTGAGTACCCTGCCCGAAGAGGGCCTCACCAGCGACCCGGCCCCGTGGGCTGCCGGCACCCCCGCCATGATCCCGTCGCCCGCCGGAGGGCCGTCGGCGCCCACCGCCCACGGGAACGGAACACAGCAGCGTCCGGTGGAGACCCTGGCCGACGTGCTGGCCGAACTCGACGGGCTCATCGGTCTCGACAGTGTCAAACAGGATGTGGCCACGATGGTCAAGGTCATGCAGATGGTGCGGCAGCGTACCGAGGTCGGTCTCGCGGCGCCTCCGCTCAGCCGCCACCTCGTATTCGCCGGCAATAGCGGTACCGGCAAGACCACCGTCGCTCGGTTGTATGGCCGCATCCTGGCCGCGGTCGGGCTTCTCGCACGCGGCCACCTGGTGGAGGCGGATCGCGGTTCACTTGTCGGCGAGTACGTCGGCCACACCGCGCCCAAGACCACCGCGGTCTTCAAACGGGCCCTCGGCGGCGTGCTGTTCATCGACGAGGCGTACGCGCTCAACCCCGGTTCCCAGGGGAACGACTATGGCCGCGAGGCGATCGCCACACTGGTGAAGCTGATGGAGGACCACCGCGACAACGTGGTGGTCATCGTCGCAGGCTATCCCGACGAGATGGAGCGCTTCATCGACATCAACCCGGGCCTCGCCTCCCGGTTCACACGCACGTTGATGTTCGACGACTATGCGACGGATGAGCTCAGCCGCATTGTGGAGTTCC
The DNA here is from genome assembly GCF_019890615.1 of Streptantibioticus parmotrematis. Classification (GTDB taxonomy): domain Bacteria; phylum Actinomycetota; class Actinomycetes; order Streptomycetales; family Streptomycetaceae; genus Streptantibioticus_D; species Streptantibioticus_D parmotrematis. The sequence goes on from NZ_JAINVZ010000013.1 coordinate 17,249, forward strand.
ACGCCGACAGGCACGAGTACCAGCTGCCCGAGCAGACTGTGGGCGCCTTGCTGGAGTATTTTGAGTCGCTGGTGCGAGACGACCGTTTCGGCAATGGCCGCACGGCTCGTCAGGTCTTCCAGCGGATGACCGAGCGACACGCACAGCGCGTGGTGGAGATGACCGATCCCGCGACGGACGACCTGGTCACCCTGCTCCCGGAGGATCTGCCGTCGATAGCCGTCCGGTGAGCGGAACGCGTCAGAGAGCCCGTAGCGGGAGTGTTCAATGGTCGCCGGATCCGATGATCAAGGAGACGCCAGGTGAGCGACACCACGATCGAGCAGATACCGGGCAGTGGGGCGGCGGTGGAGGCGTCGGCGAGTGACGAGCAGTTGGTCGCGATGCTCGTGGACCGGGCCCGGTCGGAGGGTGTGCAGCTGACCGGGGAGGATGGGCTGCTCCAGCAGCTGACCAAGCGTGTCCTGGAGTCCGCCCTGGAGGGCTAGATCACCGATCACCTCGGATACGAGAAGCACGATGCCGAAGGCCGGGGCAACTCCCGTAACGGGACGCGGGCGAAGACGGTGCTGACCGATGTCGGCCCGGTCGAGGTCAAAGTTCCCCGGGGCGTGGCCGGTTCGTTCGAGCCGCGGATCGTCAAGAAGCGGCCGCGGCGCTTGTCCGGGTGGAGGAGATGGTGCTGTCGCTGTCGGCGAAGGGGCTGACGCACGGGGAGATCTCCGCGCATCGGGCCGAGGTCTACGGCGCGGGCGTGTCCAAGGCCACCATCACCACAATCACGGACAAGGTGATGGACGGGATGGCTGAATGGTCCAACCGCCCGCTGGACTCTGTCTATTCGGTGCTGTTCGTGGACGCGGTCAACGTCAAGATCCGGGACGGACAGGTCGCGAACCGTCCGGTCTACGTCGTGATGGTCGTGACCGCCGAGGGCCAACGCGACATCCTGGGGATCTGGGCCGGCGACGGCGACGAGGGCGCAAAGTACTGGCTGAGCGTGTTCACGGACCTCAAGAGCAGGGGCGTCGACGCGTCCTGATGCTGGTCTGCGACGGGCTGAAGGCCCTGCCGGAAGCGGTGGAGACAGTCTGGTCTCGAACGATTATCCAGACCTGTGTCGTTCACCTTCTCAGGAACAGCTTCTGGCACGCGGCCCTCCAGGACTGGGACAAGATCGCCAAGGCGCTTAAGCCCGTCTGCACGGCGCCGGACGAGGCCGCCGCGACCGAGCGGTTCAGCGAGTTCCAGGAAGCCTGGGGCAAGAAGTACCCGGCGGTCATCCGGCTCTGGGAGAACGCCTGGGCCGAGTGCGTGCCCTTCCTCTCCTTCGATGTCGAGATCCGCAAGGTCATCTGCTCGACGAACGCGATCGAGTCCGTCAACGCCCGAATCCGCAAGGCCGTCCGCGCCCGCGGCCACTTCCCCAACGAGGCCGCGGCCATGAAGTGCGTCTACATGACGCTCATGTCGCTGGACCCCACTGGCACGGGACGCAAGCGGTGGACCATGCTCTGGAAGGCGCCCCTGAACGCCTTCCAGATCGCCTTCGAAGGCCGGATCACCCCGGCCGCCAACTGACCCCTAAAGAAACTGGATCAGCCGTCTACTGGACACACCCCCGTAGTCGGTGGCCCCGTCTTCCGGAAGGCGGGGCCACCCCGCGTGCTACGACGCCTTCTTCATCGCCGACTTGAAGTCGGTCTCGGTGTACATCTGGCCGGCGTTGTTGAGCAACGCGGTGAACTGTCCAATGGCCTCTACGCCGCTCGCGATGCTCTGGAGGACTTGTGTCATCTTCGGGTTGATCTCCTTGGCGAAGTTCACACCCTCCTGGTCCAGGTCGTCCTGCACCCAGCTCGCGGTGTTGTGGAAGCCGTGATGCTCGGTTTGACCGGCCAACTGGCCGAACGCGTTGGTGTTGTTGATCGCGTTGGTGACGGTGGTCTTGAGGGTCTCGTACTGGCCCTGAACGTTGCTCAGCGCCGTCAGATACTGCGTCTCGCAGGTACGTAGTGCGCCGAGGTCGATGTTGAAGGGGGCGTCGTCCGCGGAGTTCCCGACCTGGGCCGCGTCAGATGATGCGGGGGTTGACGGCAAGAAGTCCGGTGCCGTCGTATACGCCATGGCGAGGTCGGGCATGGTGACGCTCGGGGGGGGCGGGGTGTTGTCCGTGGGATCGGGCCCGTATGTCGGGGTACCGCCGTAGACCGTGGTGTAGGCGTCGGCGGCTTTCTGCTGGTCCTTCGCGTCCTTCGAGTGCTTGTCTACGTTCGGTTCCCAGGGGTCAGTCTGGTACTTCGACTTTATCGGGGATGACATCAGCGCTCCTCCCGCACTTCGGTGTTCGGTTGACTTCTTGACCTCCCTATCATGCCGTGCTAATGCACTGGCCTCGATGTCCTCTTTCCGGGACGTGGGCACACTGGAACGAGGAACTGTTGGGAGTGGGACGCATGTCAGAGGCTCAGTGTGCTGACATGCGACGAGAATCGAGAGAGTCGTGGCGGACGGAACACCCGAGATTCAAGAGACGATCGACGGCCATGTGGTGGCGGGCGTTCGCACCAAGGACGGCGGATTTCTCTCCGACGACGGGAAGACCTATGTCACGTCCGATGGGAAGGTTGAGCATGGTCTGACCGCCCCAGATGGTTCGTTCCTCGAGAACGGTGAGGTGCGCACCATCGAGGGCCGGCAGGTCTACGGGACGAAGCTGGGTGATGGGTCGTTCCTGTCGGAGGACAGGAAGACCATGGTGACCTCCTCCGGGAGGGTCGAGCACGGGATGACCGACGACTCGGGCCGCTTCCTGACCGAGCGGTTCGTCGGTGGAAAGACGGTCTGGGGCTCCGACACCCAAAACGGTGGATGGGTGGCGCAAGGCGGCAAGATTTTCATCACCTCCTCCGGAGAGGTGGAGCACGGAATCACCACGCCTGATGGTTCCTTCCTCGAAAACGGCGCGGTTGAGACGATCGAGGGCCGCACGGTCTACGGCTCCCGGCTCAGTGATGGCTCCTTCGTCTCCGAGGACGGTACCCTGCGCGAAACCGCTGCTGGGAAGGTCGAGCACGGTCGCACCACACCGGACGGTGTGTTCGAGACCCCAAGGACCATCGATGGCCGGACTCTTTGGGGAAGTGACACCTCGGACAGCGGATGGCTCTCGGACTCTGGCACCACGTATATCTCCGACACGGGGAAGGTCGAGCACGGTCTGATCGCACCGGACGGATCGTTCCTCCCGGACGGTCAGGTCAGGGTGATCAATGGTCACCAGGTTTACGGCAGCCTCTTGCAGGATGGGTCGTTCCTCTCCGAGGACGGCACCATCATGCAGATGCCGGGCGGTCGGGCGCAGTACGGTCGTACCACCGAGGATGGCACCTTCGAGACCCAGCGCACCGTCGATGGGCGGGTCATGTGGGGCAGTCAGACCCAGGACGGCGGCTGGGTCGCGGCGGACGGCAAGACCTATGTGACGGCTTCCGGTCAAGTCGAGCACGGGATCTCAGCTCCGGATGGTTCGTTCCTGCCGAACGGCGAGGTGCGCACCATCGATGGGCAACAGGTCTACGGCAGTGTGCTGAGTGACGGGGCGTTCCTTTCATCGGATGGCACTCTGCTGGAGACCCCCAGCGGCCAAGTCGAACATGGTCGTACCACCGAGGATGGCACCTTCGAGACCCAGCGCACCGTCGATGGGCGGGTCATGTGGGGCAGTCAGACCCAGGACGGCGGCTGGGTCGCGGCGGACGGCAAGACCTATGTGACGGCTTCCGGTCAAGTCGAGCACGGGATCTCAGCTCCGGATGGTTCGTTCCTGCCGAACGGCGAGGTGCGCACCATCGATGGGCAACAGGTCTACGGCAGTGTGCTGAGTGACGGGGCGTTCCTTTCATCGGACGGGACGATCCTCGTCACGCCGAGTGGGACGGTGGAGCACGGGCGGACCGAACCGGACGGGACGTTCCAGACGCAGCGCACCATCGACGGTCAGACGATGTGGGGCAGCGACACCCAGGACGGCGGCTGGGTCGCGGCGGACGGCAAGACCTATGTGACGGCGTCTGGTCAGGTCGAGCACGGGATTTCCACCCCGGACGGCTCGTTCTTGGAGAACGGCGTGACCAGGACGTTGCCGAATGGCCAAACGCTATATGGCTATGCCTCAGGTGCTGATTTCTACTCCTCGGACGGCAAGACCGTTGAGCTGGCCAACGGGACTGTGCTGACAGGGACGTTGGATTCCAAGACAGGGATCTTCACGAGTGGTGACGGAAGTCAGTACGTTGTCACTGACAACGGGATTGAGAAGGCTACGCTGCAGAGTGACGGCTCCTATCTGCTGGCGGATGGTTCAACGCTGATGACTGCCCGGTCGTGGGCGGTGGACATCGCGGCCCTGGCGGAGTCCATCAAGGTGGTGTCGAGGCTGTCGGACACGATCAGCTACTGCGTCAAGTCGGTACAGCAGGAATACCAGAGCATCGAGAACGTCTGGACGGGGCCGGCGGGGTCGACCTTCAACGACGTCTCGGCCACGGTCGATTCCGCGACCCGGGATCTTGAGCAACTACTGAGCGACATGATCGCCCGTATGCGGGTCAGCCACGACAACTACGTGGCGGCTGAGAACGCCAACGTCTCGAACTCCAAGGGATCGTAGGAGGAGTACCGTGGCATTGCCTGAGAACTGGGATTCAGCCGTAATTTCTGTGGACCCCGGCGAGCTCAACACGAGTTGCACCGTGTTGATCGAAGCGACGATCAACATCAACCACGCGTTGAGCGATATCATCACCTCGCTCAACGGGTTGAAGTTGTCCTGGACCGGTGAGTCCTCGCAGGTGGCGAATGATTTCAACGACCGTTGGACAACTGCGTGCACGACGCTGTTCGGGAAGCAGGGTGATCCGAGCAGCGGTGTGTTGAACGTCCTGACGAGTGGCGTGGCGCAGGCGGCGAAGAACTACAGCGGCAATGAGTTCGGAGTCGCCAGCATGTTCGACAAATTCGCCGCCGCGCTGACGCAGACCTCCGGAAAGCCCGGCAACGTCACGGACAGCGTCACCGGGAATCCGGCCGTTTACCACACCACCGCTGTCAACGAGTCCGGGTTCTGATCCGGGGTCGGCGCCCGCTGCTCGTGGCTTGCGGGCTTGCCGCCGCCGGACCGAGCCGGAGCCCACGAGCCAGCATGACCGAGCGAACCGTTCCTTGAGGTAGCGCCCTATGTCGAACAAAAGCTCTTCTCCGAATGAACCTACGATCCTGAAGAGTATGAAGTGGGACCCAAGCCCTATCTACGACTTGGGGAACGCGTTCATCTCGTTCGGTGATTTCCTGGATGAGCAGCTTGCCGACATGAGCAGCGCGTCGTTCGATCTGGGGGACGGCGCGTGGATGGGCGATGCCTCGATCTCCATGTCGTTGGCGTGGCAGAGCGGCACCAATGACAACATGGGCGGGCTGCGCGGCGCGGGGATGAGCCTCGTGGAGCAGTGCTGGCAGCTCGGGGAGTCGATCAACTATTACGCGATGTTGCGGACGGCCCAGGAAGCGACCCAGGCGAAGCAGACGTTGCTGGATGTCATTGCCGGGATCCTGGGGGTCGCCTTCGGTGAAGTCGCGGCGTTCACGGGTGAGATCCTGGGCGCGTTGGGCGCTGCGCTGGATGCGCTGCTGGCGGTCTCAGACTCGGTAACGGAGGCTATCGCGGCGCTGAGCACGTCGATGGAGCAGCTGGGGAGCTGGGTAGGCGACACGGCCACCGCGGTGGCCGACACTCTGCCGCAGTGGGTCGTCTCGATGGGCAGCAGTCTGGGCAAGATCGGTTCTGTTGCGGGACGTGTGGCATTTGATCTGACGTGGACGTCCGCGGCGACGACGGCGGCGGTGGACGCCGTGGCGGGAGAGAAGACAGACTGGTCGCGGTGGTCGCCGATTCCCTTGACGGCCCAGGAGTGGGAGCAGTTCATCTCCGAGGGTCTGCTCCTCGGTCCGGTCGGCTATGCGCTCACCAAGGGCATCAAGGGCGCGATCGCGTCGTTCGAGAACGGCAAGGCCGGCGCGGTGAACGTCGGCGACATTCCAGCCATCAAGCCTTCGTCGACGCCTCAGGTGACGGAGACAGTAGGTTCCTCGGTGTTCGGAGGGGTCGGAGGGGTGACGGCTCCACGAGGGGCCGGGGCGGCTGGTGACACGATCGCTCCGGCTCCCAAGTCCCTTTCCAAGTCGGGTGCCGACCTGACACCTACTGGTGGGGTGAACTCCGGCTCGACGCCGGTGGCGAGGTCTGCCGTCCGAGACGGCGGCAAGAACCCGGCGGTGTCTCCGGGTGGGCCTCGGGGCGCGCGCAGTGTCCCCGCGGTCAGGCCGGCCGATGTGGGGAGTTCTGACCGGGTCGGCGAGGCGACCCCCGATGTTCCCGCGGGCCAGAGCAGGTCGGCCCTCGCCCCCCGGCCAGGCACACCTTCCTCCGTGCGGCCTGGTAGCGGAGACGGGGTCCCGGTCGCGGCGAAGCCCATACCGCATGACCCCACCAGCGTGCGGCGGGACATCGGTGGTGCCTTGAGTGGGTTGGCGAGGGCAGCCCAGAGCGCGACGAGGCCGCTGACGGCGGACGCGGGGCGGCGTGGCGGGGTGGAGGGTGTCGGGGCCGACGGGGGTGAGCGGCGCCTGGTCACCAATCCTGGTCCGCTGTCTCCGCTGCCGACGGGTGACCGCAGCGACGTGACGCATCCGGTCGCACGGGATGTCGCGGACACTATGCCCCCGAGGACCCTGAAGGCCGAACTGGGTACGGGCCTGGGCGATCACGGGACACCCAGCCACGCCGATGCCGATGACGGGCGGGTCAGCCGCACGGTCGATGACGTGCTCGACTCCGCTCGTCCGGCAGGCTCGGCGTTGGAGGCGGCGGCCCGGTCTGTGCTGCGTAATGAGGGCCGCCTCGACCCGGGAGCGGCGCGTAGTGCCGTTGAAGTCGGCCGCGCGCCGGCCGTCCGGGCAAGCAGTGCGCTTGTCGGAGACCTCTCCAGGGAGTCCGATTCCGGCGCACGGGCCGGCGAGGCGGCGGCGACCACGGATGGGCGCTCTCCGTTCGCTCCCAGCTTCGGTGGGCGTGTGCTGAGCCCGGCCCGGGAGCCGTTCGTCGCCCCGAAGCGGAGCTACCGCAGCTTTGATGAGCAGTCGTCGCACACCACTGACGCGCCCTCCCCTGTCACGCACACGGAGGACAGGCCGACCGTCACAGGCACCGGCAGCGGTTCGTCGGGCACACGCGGCGATGATGCTTTCTCCGTGCGGAAGATGGTGGAAGTAGAAGGCAGCTCGGGCAAGCAGGGCGACAACACGGCGTCCTCGCCCGGGACGGTCGCCTCGCGTACGTCGGTGTCGGCCCGCTCGCTTGAATCGGCAGACGCGGTCCGTGGAGATGAGTCCCTCTCGCAGACCGACGGCGCATCGGGCCTGCTCAAGCAGACCGACAGCGCGGTATCCGTACCCCTCCGGGCTGCCGGAGAAGGGCAGTCCGCGCCTGCCCGTCCGTCGGACGCTCACGGGTCGCTCGACCAGCAGGCCGCTGAGTCTGCTTCGACCCCGCTGTCCAGCGACCGCTCCGGGCCCGCAAGTTCGAGCGGGGCCCGGGATGCCTCGCCCGCGCAACGCGTCGAGGACGCTTTCGCCGGAAGGGGTCCGCAGAACAAGGGCGCGTCTGCGGACGCGACGCTGAGCCGTGCGGACAAGACGGCCGAGTTGATGGAGCAGAAGCGGGCGGAGGCTCGTCGGCGACAGGAGGAGATCGAGGCTGTCGCGGCCAAGTCGCCCGAGGTGAAGTCCGCCTTGGAGACTGTGCGGCTGCACCAGGAGTTGACGTTGCGGGCGGAGGAGGGGGTCAGAAACGCCGAGCGGGGGAGTGACCGGGCACGAGGCGGCCTGGTGGCGGCCTCGGCCAGGGAAGGGAACGCGCGAGGACGCGTATCGGCGGTGGCGACGCGGGCCGCGCAGAAGTCCACCGACTACGAGAGTGATCGCGACACCGCCGTTGCCCAGCGGATCGAGCATGACGCGGCTCCCACGGACGAGACCGAGGTGAAGGCGGAGCAGGCCCTGGAGCAGGCGAAGGCCTCGTTCCTCGAGGCCAGGGAAGCCAAGAAGGAGGTCGCCGCCGCGCGTGATTCGGTCAAGGAGATGCGGGCCGCCGCCCAGAAGGCAGATGAGGGCCTCGACAAGGACTTGGGGGCGGTCCGCTCCGCGCATCAGGCCCTTGTCGACCGCAGCCAGGCGTTTCGGCAGGTGGAGAGGGGGCTGGAGAACGAGCTGCGTGTTCATGTGCTGCCGGCCGCCGCCAGGGATGCCGAGGATGCCGCCCGCGGAGTGCGGCAGGCACAGGCCGCTGTGGAGCGGGCCACAGGTGCGGTGCGCGATGGCCGCCCGGGCGCTTCGGGGCAACTAAGGGTCGCGCAGGAGGAGCTCGCTGCGGCGCGATCCGCCAGCGACGCAGTCACCGAGTTGCCGACTGCTTTGGCGGCGGCGCGCGCCGCGCGGGCCCACTACGCCGAGTTGGAGAAGTCGGCCGCGGCCAAGGCCGCCGAAACCGAGAAAGCGGCGGCTGCTGACGAGAAGGCTGCTGGCAAGGAGATGGCTGGTGCCCAGGAGCCGGACGGCCCCCCGGCAGTGGCCAAGAGCGTAGGGGCCGATGACAAGTCGGCCACCGTGGCGCATGAGGAGCTTGCCAGCTCTGGGATTCGGGAGGAGACCGGGAGGCCCGTTACCGCTGAGGCGGCTGACGGCACCAGGAACGGCTCGCCCAAGCAGACGGCTGGTATCGAGGGGCCGGAAGAGACGGTTGGCGGCAACAGGTCCGGCACCGGTGAGGAAGGTGCCGCGGCTGGGGAAGTCAGGACCGAAGCGCTGGTGGAGGCGCGTCGTGTCGCGGGGGTTGCCGAGGGCCGACTCGCGCGGCTCTTGACCGCCGTGGAGAAGCTGGGTGTGGTGGCCCCGGAGCGCGAGGGCGGCCGGGAGGCGGGGCGGGAAACGCCACAGGGCATGGCGGCGGCCAGGCGTGCGGGTGCGCGCCGTGAGGCCGGTGCTGATGCGGAGGGTGTGGCGGCAGCCAGGAGCGCGGTGGAGCGTGCGCGGGCCCGGGCATTGCGGGCGGAGGAGCTGTGGAGCGAGCGCAAGCGGCACGAAAGCGCCGCGCTGGGCCGGATGATAACGGCCCGGACGAAGGTGAGCGGTGATGTGCAGTCGGTCAAGGAAGGCAGGAAGGGGCTGAGGTCGGCGCAGGAGGCGCACGCTGAGGCTCAGGAAGCGCTGAGGCAGGCGCGACAGTCGGTGACCCGAGAGACCGAAGCTTTGCGCCAGGCCGAGAGGGGCCTGGAGAGCGAGCAGCGGGTACAGGCGCTGGATCTGTCGGATGCGACCGTGTCGGCGCGCGAGGAGGTGGGGGCGGCGCGAGCCGAGCTTGCGGTCGCTGAGCGTGCTCTCCAGGCACAAGAGCTCGGTGCCGAGGAGGCCGTGGCTCAGGCGAACCGGAAGCTGGGCGATGCTAGAGCCGGTGTGCAGCGACTTGAGCGGGTCGATTCCGCGTTGGGTGCTGCCCGGACCGCGCGGGCGAGGGCGGCGGAGGCGGAGCGCGCGGCCGAGAGCGGGGAGCCAGGTGCTGCGCGGGGGCTGGAAGCGGCCCGGCGGCAGGTCAGCGAGGCGGAGTTCGACCTCGTGAGGGCGCTGAAGGATCAAGGACGCGTCGGGGCGCCGGGTGACCGGAGCGGGGTGTCGCGTGCGGTGCGTGCGGCGCAGTTGAAGGCGATGACTGGACGTGTGGAGGAGGCCACCGGGCCGGGCCGCTCGGTAAAGGTGCAGGCTGCGAGGGAGGCGCTGGACAAGCAGCGGGCCGCGGCGGAGCAGGCGGGCAGGGATGTCGCGGAGAGGGCCGCACGGGAGGCAAAGGCAGAGATCATCCAGCGGTTGACCGGTGATAGCGCGCGCAAGGCGCAGGCCGCCGCCGCCGATGCCGCGCGGACCCAGAACAAGGCTCTGCTCGCTCACCGCAGGGCCAGGGAGTCCGCCCAGGCCGCGAGGGCGACAGCGGACGCTATGTTCCGGGAGGCCTACCGTACTGGTGAGGGCCTTGCGGAAGCCGTTGCCGCGGAGAGGACGGCCAGCCAGCTGGAGGACGCGGCTGAGGCCACGCACAAGACGGCCGACGAAGCGCAGTCGGCGCAAACCCAGGCCTCACGGGCGATGGGGCGCAGGAGCGCTGTGACTCGTGAGAAACAACGAGACCTCGACCAGGTCCGCAACGAGCTCGCCACCGCGCGCAAAGAGCGCGACCTGGCGGATGGGAAGCTCGCCCGGGCGATGGACGCTTACCACGAGACCGTCAACGCCGAAAAGACCGCTCAGGCCGGCAAGGACGCTCCCGCGCAGGGCGGGAGCGAGCACGATGTGGCTGTCGGCGACAGGCGTGAGGCTGCCGGAGGCAAGGAGGACGAGGCTGCGGCGGGCCGGGGCGAGGAAGACGCCGGATCCGTCAGGCGTACTCGCGGGGCGGCTGCGGCGGATCGTGCGGTCTCCTCGCGGGAGCAGGCGCGTCAGGCCGCTGACCGCTCGTCACGGGTGCGGCAGGCCAAGGAGAGCTTCGAGGTCCTTCAGCGCCGGACGCACTGGCTGGGCAAAATCCGCTTCATCCGCCAGGAGGTGCAGGCGGACGCGCTGCGGGACTTCAAGAGGGCGCAACTGGGCGAGGCCTTGACCAGAAGAGACTGGGACGCCGCGCTGGCGCTGGAGACGTCCACGGCCATCGCGGCCAAGGAAGCCGAGGCCGGCGCGCGTAAGGCGTTGTTCGATGCTGCCCGCTCGGGGGGCCCGGAGGCGGTGGACCGGGCCGCAAGGGCACAGCAGGAGTCCGAGGCTGCGGCGAGCCGGGCCGCGGACGCCGCGCGGGGGGCCAAGTCCGCGGGCGACGTCGTCCGCGGCGCGAAGGCGAAGACCGCGGCCGCCAAGGCCAAGCTGGTTGAGGCCACGGGCGACGTCAATGAAGTGGACGGATATGTGCTGCGTGGCGAGAAGGAACTGGCCCAGGCTGAAAGGCACTACAGCGACACGCTGCGGGAACAGGTTGTAGCGAAGGCTTCGCCCGCGGTGCGCTCCGCTCTGGAGCGTGTTCACGCTGCTGAGCGTCAGGTGCGCTCCTTGCGGGATGCCGTGCGAAGCGCTGGTTCCGGGCAGCGGGCCAAGGCATTGCGGGCCGAGGCCGACGCGGCGGAGAAGGCGGTCGAGCAAGCTGGGACGCGGGCCGCGAAGGACTTGGATGACGCCGCGAACCTGCTGGTGCGGGCAGGGGAGGACGGCACGGCCCGGTCGGCGGCTGAGGCAGCGCGTGCCGAGGCGAAGGCCAAGGTCTCGTCCCAGACCCTGGAGCAGGCACGCGCGAAGGCCCAGCAGGTGTCGCATGCCGCGAAGGAGGCTGAGAAGAACGCCGTCGGCGCCGTGAAGGAGCTTGGGCGCAAGGCGGGCAAGGCCAGCGGCAGGCAGCGCGCCGGACAGCCGGACGACCTGCAGCAGGCACTGAGCCAGGCGACGCGGGAACTGGCACAGGCCAAGGACGAGCTCGCCGTCCAATTGCAGGACGGGGCCAGGACACGGCGGCCCGCGGGCCGGCCCAGGCGCCCCGGCAAGGACACCCAGGCAAAGCAGGCATCTGCCGCACACGGCGGCCCGGCCGGCTCCAGCCGTGGGGTGAGTCGGCCAGCCGTCGGGCGTGGGACGGCCGTCACAACCCGTCAGCCACTGGAGGGTTCCGCCACCACTGTGGAGCCGGAAGGAACCCCGACCAGGCCCCAGGTCACGGCAGGCTCCGCCCTGTTCGACTCGACAGGCCACACCCTGGACGGCACCACTGTCGAGCCGGTCCCCGAGGATCCCCGCCCCACTGCATTCACCGGCACCGGCCGCACCCTTCAGGAGACGCCTGAAGAGCTACCTATCGCCACCCGAACCCCTGCCTCCGAGAGCGAGCAGCCGTGGACCGGGGCGGACTCGGGCAGCGAGCGGCCGCAGGCCACGCCGGATGAGGAGGGCGCGGCCAGTGCAGTGGGCGAGGGCGCGTTCCAGGGCGAGGGGTGGAGACTGGGCGGCAGCAAGGGGACTGGGACGCGGATAGCGGGAGAAGAAGACACCGCCGCGAAGGGCCGCGCGCGGCCTGCGCGGGCCGGAGGCCGGGGAACCTTCGAGACCCTGGGACGCAGGCTCGGCGGCCTTAAAGACCCGAAACCGGTTGCGCAAGAGGAGGACGTGCCGACCCGACAGGTTCGAGAGGGCGCGTTCACCGGCACAGGGCGTCGGCTGGACGGCAGTCGGGTCGAGGGCCCGCAGCCGCACGCCGCCGACACGGGAGGCGAACAGGACACGCGCGCGTCCGGCGACACGCAGGACGCCAACGCCGCATCTACCACCGGGGAGGCCGGGACCGCGTCCGGTGCCGAGGCGAAGCCCCGGGCTGAGGTCTCTTCCGGGACGGAGGCCGGTACCGGGGCGGAGCCGGGTCCGGGGCACGGTGAGAGGGTGGGCGGCAGCGCTGCCGAGCTTCCTCCCGACCGGTCTGCCGCGGCATCGCGTGGCGGTTCTGACTCCGTGCGCAGCAGCCCCTTCGAGGCTGTGGGCCGACGGCTGGGCGAGGGGGCCGCCAACCCGGATGCGCGGGAGCGCGAGAGCGCGACGGGCCATGACACCGGTGCTACGGCGCGCCGCGGTGTGCCACGGCTGCATTGGCGTCCCGGCCGTATCGCACGCGTGTGGGCGGTAGAGCGTACGCTCAAGACCAATAAGCAGGCAGTACGGAAGGCAGCGGCACACTCCAAGCAGGTCGCTGAGTCGCTGCAACAGGTGGCCCGGGCGCAGGCCGCCGTGGACAAGGCTGTCGTCGCCACTCGCCAGAGGGCCGCTGAACGGCGGGCGGCGTACTATCAGTGGCAGCACGACGACAACCGCTCGAAAGCCGCTTCCGCGCGGTTGGAGGCGGCGCTGGCCGATGAGGGCAGGATGGCCAACCTGCACCAGATGGCGAGGAAGACCGCCGACGCGCAGGTGAAGAAGGGCGACAGCGGCCAGGAGGCACAAAGCAGTTACCTCAGCGAGGCCGAGGCAGCGCATCAGTGGCGGGTGGCGCGGACGGCGGCCGAGCAGGCCAGGACGAGGGCGGAGCAGGCGAAGGCCACAGCCGAGGCCTCCGAGCAGCGGCTGCTGCAAGCACAGGGGCTGCCCACGAGGATCAATGGCCGCACTGTGTGGTCCGGAGTCGGCGGCGCCAGCCGTGACTTGGACCGTGCCTTGGGCGAACTTGACAATGCGCGGGCAGAGTTGGCAGCAGCCATGCGCCTTCACGCAGCTGCCCGTACCGCCCCGGAGCAGGCACGGCAGGTCCGCCAGGCCGAAGGCCGCGTCGCCGGACTGACCGCGGACGCCGAGCAGCACGAGACCACCGCCCAGGCGGCAGCCCAAAAAGCGGCAGAGGCCCAGGTCGCCGCCAAGGACGCGGCCAAGGCGGCAGCCATTGCCGCCAGGGACCTCGCCGGCGCACAAGACGCCGTGAAGGCGCAGGCGACCGGGACCAGACCCTCGCCGAAGCACGCCGCCGAAACCCCGCGAGAGACGGAATCCCCGCAAGTCCCCCAGGCCGCCCAGACCACCGTGGACAGCGGCACCGATACCGCGCCCGTCGCGGGGGTCGCGCCTGCCGAGGACGCTTTCTCCCGTAAGGCGCCGGCCTCGCAAGACCGGCTCGAGCCGAGCTCTGACGCTCCTGGCGAGGCCCCCGCAGCCGTAAAATCCCGTCTGGCCCAGGCGGAAGCTGCCGTGGAGCAAACCAAGGGTGTTCTGACCCAGGCCACAGCGGCGGCCAGGGAGCAACGGGAGAGCGCGCGGCAGGCACAGGCCACATCGCAGCAGACCCAGCAGGAGCTCAAAGCCGCACGAGCCCAGCTTGCCGCCGCCGAGGCAGCCCTGCCAGCCCTCGGCGGGCGTCAGCCCAGCACACCACCCGTTGGCCTGCCTCACGCTCTGGGCCCGTTGCTGCAACGGGCCCGCAACGCCGCCCGTCTCAAGGCGGTGGCCCGGCTGAGTCCATCGGTCATCAAGGACCCAGACGCCAGCCCTCTCACCACCGCACGGCTGCAGGTGGCACGCGAAGACCTCATCCAGGCACGGCGGGATGCCGAGAGCGCCGGGGCCCAGGCCGCGCTCAGCCGCACCGAGGAAAGGCGGGCCCAAGCCGTTTGGGTGGCACGAGTGGCACGCGCCGACAGCGCGGACGGGGCCGTCGAGGCCGCGACCCGGCGCGCCGAGCGGCTGGCCGAGGCCGAGAACATCGCCAAAACCGAGGCCAGCGGCGCCGCATCGCAAGCCAGGACCACCGGCGCCGCACAGGATCTCGCGCACGAGCAGGCCACTGCCGCCGCCCTCAAGGAAGTCAAAGCCGCACGCGATCACGCCGAAAAGCAGGTCAAGATCCGCGCTGAGCAGGCCAGGGAGGCCCAGGCGCAAGCCAGACAGGCGGAGGAGTCAGCTTTCCGCGCGGCCCAAGCGCTCAGTGAGCACAAAGCCGTCCACGCCCTGGCCGCCCAGCGGGTGGACGACACACACATCGAACTCTTCCTCACCCTCCGACACGCCAGAGCCGAAGCGCGTCAACTCGCCCGCCTCACCTCGCCGCAGCGTGCGAAGGGCGAGCGCGAAACAGCCGAACAGCACCTCGCCATGCAGAACGCGACCGAACAGGCCCCGGCAGCCACCGCCCCAAGCGATCCGGCCGAGCGGCGTGAGCAGGAGGAGCAGACAACCGTCCAGTACGAGGCCCTCACCGAACAGGAAGCGGGGCGGCAAGGGGCGGCGGGAGAAACGGAGCACGCTGAGCAGACACCTCACCAGAAGGCGATCGCCCAGCGGTTGCAGCTCATCAATGACTTCAAGCAGAATTTCAACCGCGCCCTGGCCACCAGCCGGGCGCGGGCCGCAGCCGCCGCACAACTCGCCGCCGAACTCGCGGCGCACCGGGCCGCTCAGGAGAAGGGCACGACGTCCTCCAGGCAGGACGATCCTGCCGACTCCGCTCACGAGCCTGGCGCGCGGCGGGAGATGTCCGAGACCATGCTTTCGCTAGGAGAGCCGTCGTCCGGGAGTGCGGAAGGCGAGCAGTCACAACCGCGAACGGAACTGCCCCACACCGAGTCTGTGCGGGACGACAATTCCGAAATCGGAGACGCCGTCACCGGGCCCGAGTGGCCCACCCCCCGCTTCACGCTCCGCAACGAGACCAGCCGCACGCCCTACGGCACCATGCGGGACCGCCTGGTCGACAACCCATTGGTGCTCCCCACGCTCAACGGCGCCCTGCTGAGCGCCGGACAGTTCCGCGACTGGGGCAAGCAGCTGTTGATCGACGGCGAATGGCGCAATGCCGAGGCCACGGCGAGATGGATCAGGTCGCTCCCGGGTTGGTCGGCCAACAGCCGGATGCCGGTCGTATTGTTGGCAGGCGGGGCCGGAGGTACCTTCGCCCGTCAGCTGTCGCGCTTCCTCGGTGGGAACACGGTCATCGCCACGCCGGGCCACCCGATGCAGCTGTCCTCGCATGACATCTACGCGGGCACCCCGAGGTTTGACATCACGGATCGACGCACCTGGCTGGACGTTCGGGACGGCAAGGGGTGGACTCGGTACACCTGGCGCCACGCTCCCGAAGAGGAGCTCGGCCACGATCTCAAGAAGGTCCTGGCTCGGCTGGGCGTCACGATGGCACCCGCCGCCGTCGAACCGGACGAGCCGATCATCTGGAGCTACGGCCCCGAGGCACCGGTCCGCGTGGCTGAATACCACAGTACGGGCAAACAGGTGATGGCTCGCCCCACCCCCAGCGCGCCGGCCGGCTGGTGGCAAGCGTCCGCGCTCGTCAGGCGCTGGAACCCCTACCCCCTAACGCACCAGACGACGGATGCGGAAAAGACCCTCCGCGCGTTGCACGAACGCGACATCCGCGCGGTCGAGACCGTGCTCCGGGAATCCGGCGTCCACGCCGCGGAGGCGCTCGCCAAGGCCCAAGGCCGCAAGCGCGGCGTCGCTCCCGCTACCACCCCTCTCGGCCGGGGCCGCCCCGGCCGACCCGCTCAGCAAGCGGACCGTGGAGCCCCTTCCCGCGCTCCCCTCGGCACATCCGTGACCGCAGGGCCATCCACCGCAGCCTCGCCTACCGTCGCATCCAGCGATATCACCCTCACCGTCCTCAACGGCGAGATCACCACCAGTCTCCGCGCTTTGCGCGGCGTGAAAGGTTGGCGGCTCCCCCTGCTGGTCGCTGGACTGGCGTTCGCCGACCAGTTCACCACATTGCATCAGCAGGCCCTCGAACTCGGTATCTCCGTCAGGACCCTGCGAGATTTCAGCAGAAAGTTGCGGGACGCTTTGGGGCTGCCGAAGAGAGGAGGTGGCCGAGCGCTTGCGTGGGTGCCGGGAGCGGGACTGGAGATAGTGCACACGAGCGTGGGTGGGCCGTTCGGGTTCACCTTGCCTATCAAGTCGGACTGGCGTGATTTCCAGGAGCTGGAACGGCAGGGCTGGGAAGCTGAACAGCGTGTGCAAGGCAGCGGCCTGCCGATGTTGACCGCTGCTCTGCGTCTCGTGACCGGTCCTCTTTTCGGCAGTCGGCCGCCTGGATGGGTGGAGCCACTGCGCCAGCAGATGGCCAGGGAGATCGAAAAGGTCGTGCAGTATGTGATTCTGCTGACCTCGCACCCCGGCCGCTCTCACTATGATGAGCAGGTCGCACAGTTGGCCCGCGCTGTCCAGCAGGGTCTCCCCGTCCCTGTTATGTCCCGTCCATACCTGAGTGTTCTGGGCGGCACGACCCGTATCACCGGTATTCCCACCAGCTCCGAAGTGCCCAGGGGCGCCCTGGCCGCACTCGCCACCGCCCTGGTGTTCGCCGATCGCTTCACCACAGATCGGCAACAAGCCGCAGCGGCCGGATACTCAGAGCCAGCCACCCTGGAGACCGCTGTCTCGGCATTGCGCCAGGCACTTTCGCAGATCGCGGAACCCGTAGGGGTGATACAGGACCAGCCTGGTGGGCCCTACCGATTCCAGCCGCCTATCGCGTCCGACTGGGCGGACTTCCACCGAGCGGCGAATCACATTCTGCACGTCGGTCCCGAGGATCCCGATATGCTCGCGACCTCCATCCAGCAGGTCCTCGACCTGTTCACCGCAGAGCCCTTCGATCGACGGCCACCGGTCTGGGCAGAGCCGCTCATCAGCCGGCTGACTACTCTGGTCGGTCAACTGGCGAACCGAATCTCCCAGATCACCACGGATCCGGAGACCCTTGAGAAGACCCTCGCTCTCCAGCACCGTCTCGCCCCTCCCGCGCCTTCACGGCCTCCTCGCCTCATCCTCTTGGGAGGCTCCACGGATATCACCGGACTACCTGTCGCAGACACGAGTTCAGGACCCCTGGCAAAATTGGTCACAGTCCTGACTTTGACCGATTCGACTGCCTCGGACCAGGAACAGGCCCGGGCGATCAATCGTAAAGATCTAAGTTCGTGGGTCTCGAGATTGCAGGGTGCTCTGAAGGGGGCGGCGGGTGGGCCGTTCAGCGTGTCCCAGAAATCGGTACGTGGGGGGGCGTATCGGGTCGAGCCGCGGATCAGGTCGGATTGGGGTGATTTCCAGGAGTTGGCTCAGCGGGGCCTGAATCCCGGTGTGGACGATCTGGAGAGGGGGAAGCGGGAGCTTGTAGCGGCCCTCCGTCTCGTCAGTGGCCGTGCTCTGGGCCGCTGGTCCACCCCATGGGTCGATCAATTGCGTGAGCAGATCGCCGCGTTGGTGAACCAGGTGGCGGACCGGTTGATCTTGCTGGCCTCGGACCCCGACAGCCCCCTCTACGACGAGGTGGCTGTTGTTATGGCAACCACCACCAAAGAGATCGTCCTCTCGGGGACGTATGTCCCCGGCATTTACCTCAAAATGCTGGACGGCGATCCCAAGGTCGAGGGACTTGCCATTCCGAGCGCCATGAGGCGTCACCTGTCCCCAGAGTCATTGGGCAGAATGCTTGTGGTCCTTGGGCTGGGAGACCAGTTCACCTCGAATCAACAACAACCTGATGCCCTCGGTTACCCCCCGCACACAATTTCCAGTCTCCTCACGTTGGTGCGGAAACTGCTTCGTGACGCCTCGGGCGGGTCGGCATCGATTTCTCAGGACGCGAGAGGTGGGGCGTATTGGGTCGAGCCGCGGATCAGGTCGGATTGGGGTGATTTCCAGGAGTTGGCTCAGCGGGGCCTGAATCCCGGTGTGGACGATCTGGAGAGGGGGAAGCGGGAGCTTGTAGCGGCCCTCCGTCTCGTCAGTGGCCGTGCTCTGGGCCGCTGGTCCACCCCATGGGTCGATCAATTGCGTGAGCAGATCGCCGCGTTGGTGAACCAGGTGGCGGACCGGTTGATCTTGCTGGCCTCGGACCCCGACAGCCCCCTCTACGACGAGGTGGCTGTTGTTATGGCAACCACCACCAAAGAGATCGTCCTCTCGGGGACGTATGTCCCCGGCATTTACCTCAAAATGCTGGACGGCGATCCCAAGGTCGAGGGACTTGCCATTCCGAGCGCCATGAGGCGCGAACTGTCCCCAGAAACATTGGGCAAAATGCTTGTGGTCTTTGGGCTGGCGGACCAGTTCGCCTCGAAGCAGCTTCAATCTGATGCCCTCGGTATCTCCCTTTATTCAATGACCGATGACATCGTGGCGGTGCGAAAGGCGCTTCAGGAGGCTTCGGGCGGGACGGCGTCGATTTCTAAGGGCGTGAGAAATGAGGCGTATCAGGCCGTGCCGCGGATCAGGTCGGATTGGGATGATTTCCGGGAGTTGGCTCAGCGGGGCCTGAATCCCGGTGTGGACGATCTGGAGAAGGGGGAACGGGAGCTTGTAGCGGCCCTCCGTCTCGTCAGTGACCGTCCTCTGGGCCACTGGTTCACTGCCTGGGCCGATCAACTGCGTGAGCAGATCGCCGCGTTGGTGAACCAGGTGGCGGACCGGCTGATCCTGCTGGCTTCGGATCCCGACGGCTTTTTCCATGATGAACAGGCCATAGAACTCGCGCACACTGCCAAAAAATTCGTCAGTCGCCCACGGTACGCCCCCGGCCTGTACCTCAGAATCCTGGGCGGTGAAATCAAGATCGAGGGAATTGGTGCCGTAGCAGGCATTTCCGCAAACAAGCTTCCCGATCTGGTTGCGCCCTTGGTGTTCGCCGATCAGTTTTCCTCGCGTGGTGACCAGAAAAGCGCCTTGCCTTACCCCGAGGCTGCAGTGTATATATCGTTCCTCCGCTCCGCCGTGAGCGAGTACACGGAGGTGATACTAGATCCAAAGAGCAAGGTGTGGCGGTTCGTTCCGCCGATCAGGTCGGATTGGGATGATTTCCAGGAGCTGGCGAACAGGGGTATGCGGGCCGAGACTACTCCAGGTGCTGGATTGGAAATCCTTCGGGAAGCCCTCCGCCTTTCCGTCGGGTCACCTTTTGGTGGCAATCCTCCCTCGTGGGCGGCTCCACTCGTCGAACAGATCGAAAGGCGGATCAGTGAAGTCGCAGGCTATGTAGAGTTGGAGTCGATGGGACTTCAGCCACTGGATCCCGCGGGTGTGACGGAGATCGGTGATGGCGACCCGGCAGACAGCGACATCGCCATGACGGATTTCGGGGACGATGATCCCTTCGCTCCGTTCCCTTCGTACGACCACACCGGCCTCGTGGCGGGCCCGTCCTCATCGCTCGTGCGCACTCCCCGGCCCGGTGACTCCCCCGATGGTGGTGGTTGGCGCGGTGCGGTCCCCCAGGCGCCGGTGGGGGAGGTGGACACCCGTCATGGTGCTCTTTCCGGCACAGCGTCCTCGGACACCACGGACCCCGAGGATGGACAGTCTTGGGGCAGGGGCTCGAGCACTACCGCCGACCATGACGCAGGCGTCAGTGGCGGTGAGCTTCATCCGCTGGATGACTGGTCGGCCCGGCGGTTCGGCTGGCTCAACCCGGTGGTGTGGGGGCGCTCGGGTGGGAAGGAAGACGGAAAGCTCGAGCCTGTTGTCAGCTACGCCTCGTTCTCCGTACGCCGAGTGCGTATCGGCGCTGAGAGCGGGGTGGAGATCAGGGTCGGCGTCCGGCTGCGTGCCGAGGCTGGGGTGACAACCGGTCAACTGGACGCCGTCTGGCGCACGATCACCGCTGCCGCTGAGACGTATTACAACCGTCCACGGTATCGCCTGCCTGGCGCCTCCCGGGTGACGGCTGGCCGCCATGCTTCCCAAGCCGGGGACGGGCAGGCGGACGGTGACCTTCTGCGCGTGTCGATGGTCCGGGTCACCGGACCCGGTGAACGTGCCGATTCCGACGTGATGGTCTTCGACCCGGCGCGGACCGCCAAGCGCCCGGACCAGCGTTCCATACCGACCACTACGACACAGGCCCTGGCCGCTCACGAGGTCATCGGTCACACCCTGGGAATACCTGACGCTTTTCGCATCACCGAGACCACCCCCCGAGTCGACTCTGGCCACTCCCTGCGCTCCACAGACCCGGACCACCATGTTGGCACGCCCTGGATGGTCGTCGAGCAGGACACCGCCCCACGCCACCCGAGCCTTCTCATGGGCGACTACACCAAAGAGCCCGCCGACACCCCGGACGAGCAGACACCAGCACCCTCACACGCCGGACCCACCCCGCCGACCGCCGCTCTCCTCGACTGGGACCTGCACCGGCTCGCCCGGCATATCCACCTGAGCTCCGAGCCGGCCGACCTCTCGCAACCCAACACCCCACGACACGGAGCCATCCCTCAAGCCCCCGAAAACCACCCCACCAACTCCGCCGCATCCAGCCGCAACACCAACAATGATCCTTCTATGCCGCCAGCGGTCTTGGCCGTGCGAGGCGCCACGGTGCACGCGCCGGAGGCCGAAGACTTGGACGCCCCCGCCAGCGAATCGCACACGGAGACCGATACCGTTCGCCCGCACGGTGACAAAGCCATCCCCCCCGGTGGTTTCGTCAGTGACTTCGGCTCGGGCGGGGGTGGTCTGCCCGGACACATCAACGTCGAGCCGCTGCCCGAGGCGCTGACCACATGGGTCCGACAGCGCCTCGCTGAGACTGTTTTCGCGAAGAGCCGAGCGGGGAGTTCCGGCCCCGGCCGGGACGAGGAGGCCAGCCCCGCCGCCCGGCCGACCCCCGAACAGCAGGCCGAGCTCGACCAGTCCGTGGCCGCAGAGTTCGGTGACGCCGCTTTGCTGGACGATCTGGCGTACCTGCTCAGTAGCGGCATGCGGCGCACGGTGGCCTTCGAGGGCACGTCCTACGAGACCACTGCGCAGCTGGAATTCAGCGACGCGCAGCAGAAGCATGATGTCGCCGCTCAGGACCCACTCGGCCACCGGGTGTACGTCGAGGAACGGAGCCAGGGTAGTTTCGAGACGCGCGACATCGGTGGTTCAGCCAATGTACGCAGCCTGCCGCTGAGCTACAGTCGCAAGTTCCGCATTCACGACCAGAAGGACCCGCTTGTCAGCTCGCTGACCCTCACACCGTCGCTGGGCATCGGCTACAACCAAACCACGGTTTCCTTCACCGTCAGCGAGGGTTACGGCAACTACTCCCTGTTGTTCTCTTCCTCCGAACCGTCACTACCCTTCACCTACCAGGCGCACTGGGCGTTCAAGGCCGAACCGTCAAATACCAGGTCCACCGAAGCCAAGGACAGGAATAAGGGCGAGGCCCTTACGACGGGCGTCGGCCCTCTTCGGCCGCTGCCCGGCCCCGGGCGCGTCACAGCGTGGTTCCCGACGTACCTGACTGAGGACTACATCCCATCGGCCGACGACGCGCGGACGTTCGCGGATGTGCCTGCGGACGCCGACACCCTCGTCGACGAACTCCCCAACCTGCGCGTGGACCGGGTCCCGGACCCCAATTACCTTTACGACCAGGTCATGAATCACAGCTCCATGGCGGTGCTGCGCCGGAGGATGAGCGATGAGTCCCAGAAGGCCGTCAAGGCACTGCTCAACGATGCCGGCCAGAAAGAGGGGTTCCAGTTGATGCTGGCCGGCGGCCATCCTTCGAGTGTGCTGCACGACCGGTCGGGGGATGTGCTGGGCTTCTTGGCTGTCAAGGCGGCTATCAACACGATCGATCCTCATCCGAGGACCAAGAGTCGTGGCATTTCGTTGGCCTCGATCCTGCTCCACAGTTCAGGAACTGCCGGCAGCAACACGATCTCCAACTCGGTGAACCCCGCTGGGAGCCTGACCGCCAAGTGGGGGTCGGACGAGGAGGGGACCTATGGGCAGTTCACGATCAAGGGAGGCTACAAGTACAGCAAGAGCCGGACGTTCGGTTTCGGGGGCTCGGCCTTCGAAGGCTTCACCTTGTACGAGTCCAACCCGCATGTACTGGTCGACGCGGAGGTTGACTTCGAGGTCTCGCTCGTGCTGGCCAAGGGCGGGGAGGCGGACCCGGTAAGAGTGCGGCAGCATCTCGATCTGCGGGTTCCGACGAAGGGGAGCGCTGACGGCCAGACTCCCGAGCCGGGGACCGAGCTCCATCTGCCGCCGGAAGTGGCCAATCTCCGCTCCATCGGCGCCACGACCGTGCCCCTCAAGATCGACGGTACGGCTTCCTTGTTCGACGACGCCACTGACTGGCTGCGCGGCGAGGGCTTCCTGGCCCCGGAGCGAAGCGGGGTCGACCTGGGCTTCCTGGGGGACGACCAAGCGCTGTTCACGGCATGGATGAACAACGCCCGTAAACTGCTCATCGCCCGCTCCCAGGCTGGTTTGCGTGGCGACTTCGGTGAGATGATCGACGGCGGCCACACTCTGTGGTTCGATCTCCCCGGAAAGCTGGCGAGCGAGCGGGCCGCGATTCGTCTGGAGGCCGAGCCCCGGCCCGGCACCGTTCCTCAACACCTGAAGAACCTTCCCGGCTGGTCCACGATGGCGATCTGGGGGCTTGCGAGCAACGGCGGTCAGAGCGAGAGTCATAGTCATTCCGGCTCGTTCGAAGGCTCGTTGACCGGGAGCGGCGACAGCGTCCCGCATCACCACAAGCCTCCGCTGCCGACGGACCCTGCCACCAATGGGACCTTCGACTACGCCCACACGTGGCAGTCGGGGAAGAGTGAGAACTCGCTCAATGTCCCGGGTAACGAGTTCTACGCCGTCGATGGCAGCGTCCTGTCGATGTTCCGCGTTCCCACCACATTCACGATGAACGCGTTCAAGGGCAACGGCACTACTCCGATCCGTACCTTCAGGTCCAGTGAAGGCTCGGCTTTGCTGACTGTCCCGAAGGACCGCGCGCTGCCGCAGCCGCCGGCCGACCCAGAGCCTTCGGCCGGACCGCTTCGACGCAACCACGTCGTCCGTCAGCCGAACCAGGCCGACTTCGAGGCTGCGCGGTTGCAGGAGGACGTCGATGGCATGCTCCCGCCGAACGTGGTCGGGCTGAACGGAAACCTCGTGGTCGTGGCGGAGGGAAGCGCCGCGCTGAGAGACGGCTTCCAGCGGATGCTCAACGGCACCCATCCGGGCGCGCCACAGCCCTGGAAGGTCACCGGGCTCGCCAACGCCGCCGTGAGCAAGGTGGCGAGCAGCATGCCAAGCTGGATCCGCAGCGGCCCGAGCTGGGTCTCAGACATGACATTCGGCCCTTCGCTGCGCAACACCGAGAGCTTCGGACAGGAAGCCATCCTGAACGGTTTGCGCCCCATGGCCATCTTGGGGCGCGGTGGCCAGATCTTCGGCAGTGCTCACATCATCGAGGCGGAACGCGATGGCGCCCTCATCGGCACGGATACCCAGGTCGTACTCCTCGGATACCTGCACCACGCCGTCTACGACGACAATCCGCACGACGAGCACCAGCGATACTACGAGTCCGATGCCTTCACCTACGACTCGTCGGCACGGGGAGAGGCGGCGGGCCACGGCCTCTCGGTCTACGGCACTGGTTCTCAGTCGAAGGACCTTCGGTCGCTCACTGGTACCGCCACGCATAGCCGGTCCTGGACAAGGAACAGCACGGAGAGCGACAGTGCGTGGCTGAACCGGGCCACCATCGAGTCTCACGAGGCCATCCGCCAGTTCCGAGCGTCGGCGACGTACCTGTTGGCCCTGGTCGAGGCGCCGCGCAACGTCGTACTCGACACTCTGATCACCGACCCGGCCCGTTGGCTCGGCTGGCTCGGCGACAACTCCGACGTTGTCGCCATCGACGTTCCTGACGCCGTGGTCTTCTGGGCGCCCGCCGAGGAGATCCGTACGAATCCCGCTCTACTCGCGGCATACAACCTCAAGGCGCAACTCCCACCCGAGGTTCCCGCCACCTTCCTGCTGCCGGACTACTTCGTGCGAAGTGGTGGTCGGAACATGGGCCATGGTGTGGTGACCACCGCGTCGCCGCACGACAACTCGATGGCCTTCATCGACAACCTCGAGATGGCTGTCAAGCGGGAGGCGCCCGGCTCCCTCACCCTCAAGAGCTCCACGTTCGTGCCGGGGCTCAGATCGGTGATCGCCGACTACGGCTCGCCGGTCGGACTCCGGAACATCATCTCAGCCGGCAATGCCCCCGGTCGGCACACCCGCTTCTACTTCTTCTACCGGGGCTACACCGGCCTACACGTCGTGGAGGTCGCTCTTCACGCCCGCCCGGCCGGCGCACTGGAATCGATCCTCGGTTCACCGCGTGAGCAGTCCGGTCTGGATTCCGTCACAGCCGTTCTGCCCGGAGCGCGGAGCACGAGCGTCTCCAAGAGCTATAGCTTCAGCCTGAGCTTCAAGGGCGCCTCCGGCACCACCGGTGCGACGGCCGCGATGGCCCGCAGCCGTGGTTATTCTTCGGCGTTCGCGGATTCCAGGGAAGTTCGCCAGTGGGTGTCGAGCTACCGAGGAGCCGTGGACTTTCCGGCGGAGTACATGGTGGACGTCACCACCAGGTCGGTACGCCTTCCTGACAACCTGCTCGGTCTGCTCGCGAACTTCGTGGCCGTGGTGCCCCGGGCCATTCCAGGAGTGATCGATCCCGCGTACGGGATTTCGGGCCTCAGCCGATTCATGGACTCTGTCCTGAACAATGTGCCCGGTCTGCGGACGGCGGTCAGCACTCCGGTCCACGCCCGGCTGCGCTTCCTGGCGAGCGAGTCACAGCAGAATACGGCCCCCGCACCGGCACCGCCCGCCCTGATCGGCACTGGGGTGCACAACACCTCGCCCATCCCGGGAAGCGACGTGCTCGACGCCGCCATCCGCTGGATGCCCACGCGGCCGATCTTCTTCAACGATTTCGACGGTCTGGACTTCCTGGTCACCGCCCTTGGCGCGGTTTCGCCCAGTCTGCGTCGGCATGGTCTGCCGAAGACATCGGACGCGCCTGCCATGGCTATGATGCGGCTCGGTCATCTGCTCGCCTCCCAGCGGGTCACCCTGACCCCCGCCATGGCGGATGCGTTCACCGGTTGGGGCGGTGGCACGGGTGAGGCCCGGATCGAGATCATGCTCTACGCGCCGCGGATCGACGTCGAGTCGCAGAGCAAGGGCGTCGCGCTCATGGGGACGCGGGCCCAACACGGCAAGGGGAGCTCTACTTCGTCGCAGACGATGAGCCCCACCGCCGGGGTGCCGCTGACCTTCACACCCGCCGACTCGCTCAACACCTTGCAGAGCACGCTGCCTGTGCTCGGAGGGACCCCCAAATCCGGCCAAGGCTCCGCGAACAACTCTCGCAACATGAGCCTCCTGCGACACGGCGCGGCCGACGACGACAGCGACAACGGCGCCTACGGCCAGACCCTCACCGTGTACGTGGTATTGAAGGTCAGCGGTGCCGAGGGCACCAGGTACGTCACAGGCAACGCCCAGGTCCGGTCACTGATCGATGATGTCCTCGGACTCGGCGTCATCGAGCCGCACCTGATGGAGAACGTCTACGACATCCCGGCCATGTTGGCCGCCCAGGGCATTCACGACTGGCGGACGGCCACGGCCTTGGGCCCCGCCATCGCAGCGGGGCTGGAACCGACGGAGGACCCGACCGCCCCCGCTCAACTCTGGCTTGACCTCGGTGAATTGTCGCCGAGCATCGTCGCGTTGCTCGACCGGCCCATCACCGCGCAGACCCTCGCGGTCAAGCCACTCCCGGAGAATGGTCGTCGGGATCCGTCGCCCGCTGGATCGAGGCACCTGCCTGACGGCGCCGACGCCTCGACGGAGAGCTATCTTCCTTCGGACATCGCCAATCTGCTGCGGGCCGCGGATGCGGCGGCGAACTCCGCCAACCGCCCGGTCCAGGTGGCACTGCGTACTACGGGCGGTGTCCGCTACTTGGACTTCTACCCCTTGGCGACCCTCCCGCCCACTTCGGCCGGCGACCCGGACGCCCTCCTGCCCCGTCTCACCCGCAAGTCGCGCAGCATCTCGGCCAGCTCCGGCGCTCCCTCGGAACGGGGCGTTGGGCAATTCGCCCCTTCCGCCATCGGGCACGCGACCGCGGCATCCCCGACGCGCACCAGCACAGACGTGCCGCACGACGACTCCGCACGGCTGTCGATGGAAGACCGCAGTACCCGGGCCACCATCCTGGACAAGGCTCGAACCGATGCCACGTCCGCCGAAGCCGTCGACCGCAACGTGAACCCGGCGAAGGCCGTGAAGGAGCCGACCTCGGCTCTCCTGGCACAGGCTGGCGACGGTAGCGCGGTCGACCGGGATGGTGGGCTCCTGGACGACCTCGACCCGAGCAACCCCGCTCTCACAGGGCCGCCCAGCGCCGCACTCGAGGAAGCTCCCCGGCGGCCGGTCGCGACCCACGACGACGCAGAGCGAATGGGCGCCTCCGGCGGTGAGGCCGAGACCGAAGCGCTCCTTGAACAGGCCAAGGCGAGGCTCCGCAGGGTGCCGGGGCGGGACGAGGCCAACCTCGGCACCGAGCCTTCGCTCAGTGCCGGTACGCAACTTCAGTCGACTACCGAGAACCCCGAGGAAGCCGGACAGCTCGTCAGGAGTGAGGAGGAGAACCAGGGCGGAGAGACACAGCTGGCCAATCCGGCGCAGCCCGATGCGACCATCGAGCGGCGCGATGTCACCACTGAGCAGGTTTTGCCCCAGGCCGAACAGGTCGTCCTCGTCTCGGAGGCGCCGCCCGCCTCCGAGGTGGCTCCGCTCGGAGCCGAGGATACTGACGCCGGCGATGTCACCGGCGTAGGACGTGACGGGGCCGACGAACGGAAGGAGTCCGTCCAGGAGCCGCACGAGGAGCAGCAACTCGGTGAGCTGCTGTACCTCACGATGCTGGCGGAGGAGGTCCTCTCGGCGGAGGCGGAGGCCGACGGCTTGGCACGATTGCGGCCTGACATGAGAAGGCCGGACTTCGATGCCGCGTCCCAGACCGACCCCGGGTCCGGGGCAGCCCCGCTCCCCTCGGGTCCGTCCGCCGTGGCCCGAGCAACGGGGAAGCCCGAGGCCGTCGCCGCGCCGGACGGAACGCCGAGGGATGCAACGGGAGAGGGACAACTGAACCCGTCCGGTGTTCCCGCCACCCGCACCGAAGAGCCCGGGTCTCGGAGTGACGGCGACCTGGCGCCCCTTCAGCCCGGTACGATCCCGTCTGCCGACCTGGCCGACGCGCCCGGTGCGGGTCCGGGCTCCGCGCCCGACGCCGATGTCTCGGCACAGCGTGCCGAGCCTACGGCTAACGCAGAACCTGCCATCTCCGAGACCGAAGCCCTCGTGGTATCGCTCACCGTTCCAACGATCACGATCACGGCACCCGACGGCACCACGACGGAGGGCATGATCGACTCGGAGGAGGAGTCGGAGCAGCAGGCCAGGACCGACGTACGAGAGGGAGAGGAGCCTCCCACACAGCTCGGGGGCGCCGAGCCCTGGAGCGAGCCGGGCCACTCGGTCGAGGACGGCCGGCGGGACGGCGAGGAAACTGAGGGCAGCGCGACTGCGGCGCCCTCCGAAGACCTGGAAGTGCGGACCTCGCCCTCATCCGGCAAGGCGCGCGGCAGCCGCCTGACGATCGACCTTCCCCCATCCGCGTCGAGCATGCAGACGACGGAACCGCCCCAGAGCGCGGCCGAAGCCGCTCTGGTCGCGGTGTATTTCTCCCAGGTTCAGGATCGGCCGGACTATCACGACCTGGTGGAGGCCGTCGAGCGCCTCGACCGTTTGCGCGCATCCCACCGCGATCTGCGCGACGGGCAGCTCGACCTGGAGTCCATCGCCCGCATTGTGCTGGGCTTGGACGATCGCATCCACCCCACGGGTGGGGACATTGACCAGCTCCTGAGCGCGGCAGCCGACCCGGTGATCGGCGGCCGGTCGCAGAGCATCGCCGAGCTAGGGGCGCGGTTCCTCGCGGGCGTCGGCGTCTTCGCCGACCACTCGCTCCTGGTCATCGGCGGTGTCGTGCACGGGCGTAACTGGCGTTATGACCCGATGGAGGACCTCGACTTGTCGGCGGTTGGTGTCGTGGAGGTGATTTCGGACGGAGATCGCGAGCGCCTGCCTGATGCCGAACCCGCAGCGTGGCCCAACTCCGACGGGCGTAAGACGTACACCGTGGTGGCAGATGGCGGTCCTCGCCGGATCCAGGTGCGGGACGGCAGAGGAATGGTCCGCCAGGCACGCCGGGAGGTCTTCGCCTTCCTGCTGTCCCTCGATCCGCTCCTGACCGGCTCGACTTCCTGGGAGGCGGCGTTGCTCCTGGTGTCGAGGGGGGGCGCCAACCATGCCTCGATGCCCCGGGCGATCGCTTCTCGGATCGGTCTGACGACATGGGCGGCAAGCGGCCGCATGCTGGTCGAGCGCGAACAAGGAGAGCGCACGCATCGGATCTCGCTGCTCCGGAGTTCAGGCCAGGCGGTGGGCACGTTCTTCCCCAACCCCCCGGACCTGCCGCCGGCGGCCGACGACGCGCCCGCCTGGGAAGAATACGTGGTGAGCTGGACCATTCCGCCCTCCGGGAAACTGCTCGGTGGACGGGCCGGGATGACCTCTGCAGACATGGCCGCACAGCGTGAGGCCCGACTGCGTCACCTGCCGGAGATGAACACCTACCAGCTGCACAACCCCGCGACCGACAGCTATGTCGGGCCCGAGCAGGAGATGCCGACTGACGATCCCGAGGAGCCGTTCGTCCACCTGATGTACCACGGCGGCCCGGACGGCGTGGACGTTCCCCTGGAGGGCGGCAAGACCAAGAAGCTCGACTGGGAAGAGTTCACCGCATACCTGAGAAGGCGACCGAGCATCCAGGCGCTGCCCCGCAATACCCGGATAGATCTCAACATCTGCTGGCTGGGCACCTCACTGGGAGCCTCGGCCAAGGGGCGGCGTCATCTCGCTGCCCCCAGCCCCTTCGTCCCCGACCCATTGGAGCAGAGCGCGGGCGGCCAGATCATCTCCACGGGCCTTGGCCTGAAGGGACGAGGCGGAACCCGTGTCGTCGGCACGATGCGGGCGCGCGATGGCGATCGCCCGGTCTGGATGCTCGCCACAGACCAGCACAACGCCGGCGGTCCCACTTGGGAGACCTGGCTCCCCGACCCGGAAGCCGAGGAGCTCGCCGACCTGGCGGTCTCTGTCGGCCTCCACCAGGAGACCGGCCCGGTTCCAGAGGCCACCCGGAAGACGGCGCTGCGCCTGGTGCGTGCCCTGCGCCATACCTTCGGCCACACTGTCGGACAGGACGCCGACTTCCCCGAATTGTGGCAGGGCATTGGAGCGTTGGAGCTGCTGCGGCGGAGAGATCCGTGGCTGCGCTCCACCACACCCCTCACTCTGGAACTCTTCGAACGTGCCGCGATGGCCCTCAGGACCGCCGATGTCCTAAGGAACCCACCCAGCCGCGAGGAGTACCGCGACCTTCTGCGATGGGCCGTCCAGCACGTCGATGACACTCAGCCGCTCACCTTCTCCCTGGGGCTCACCGAACTGGCCTCTGTGGCGCACGGGATGGAGAACGCCCACAACCTGGACGCACAGGCCGCTGGAGTGCTCGGCCTGGATGGTTCGCAGAAGCTCGGCGAGCCCGAGTTCAGCCGCCTTTTCTGGGCCTTGGTGAAGGCTGGCGAGTGGATGAACCGGATGCTGTATCCGCATCGCGTGGTGCAGGAGATCCTCCATCAGGAGCTTCCAGAATCCGAGGCCAACGAGCAGTTGTTCACTCTGGCCGCGATGGCGGCGGCCCGTGGCCGCCCCCTGACTCGTGGCGGGTTGGCCGCCCTTCACCTGGAGATCCTTGGAGCCCACGCTGAGGAAACCGAGGTGCGCTTCGCGACCGTACCGGGAGCGCACGGACGGGATTGGAGTGGTAAGGGCGGATATGCGACCATCGACCCCTCCCGCTTCTCGAGCTGGCAGTCCTCGGCCGACGGCATGCTGGTCGACCGGGGTGTGGAGCCGTCCCCCTTCTACACAGCAGAGGCCAAGCCGCTCCTTGTGGCCGTGGACAAGATCGACGGCGAACGGGCCACGATATCCCTCGGTGGACGCGCAATACCCGTACGGCATGAGGAGATCGGAATTCTCCTCTCGTACGATCCTGTGTTCATGATGACCGGTCTCACGCGGCCTATCGTCCTGGTGGGTCCCGGCGGCAATTCCGTCTGGCTGCGGCACGCTGTGAGCAGCTGGACCGGCCGCGAGAGCTGGAGCTTCGCTGGGCACATGCGGATCGCACCGCCACATCAAGGCCTGGACACGGCGCTCATCGAGGTCGTGCAGGACGTGCCGACCGGGCAACAGCCCAAGGATCCCAAGCAGATGTGGGAGAGGACACTTCCCCGGGAGACCGTACCGGCTAACCAACTCTCGGCGTTCAGTCCGCTTGCGGTCGTCAGTTCCCCGACGCCGACACAACCCGCGATCAACGCTGAGATCCAGGTGGCGCTGGAACGGGCCTTCGGGCCCGACGTGAACTCCCATTCGGACTATGCGGCCAAGGTGTCCGCCGCGGAGGTCCTTGACGGGCTCCGCAGGACCGATCCCGACCATGTGGATCTAGCCGGTACGGCGTTCGACTTGGCGGAGATCGCCCGACGCGTTCTACTTCTGCCCGCCAGCGAGCCGGTCGAGGGGGTCGACTACGAGCGGCTTCTCGAAGTGGTGGGCGATCCCGCCGCGGCGGACCCTCCGCGCCTCCACACGCTGACGGCGGTGTATCTCATCAGCGAGGGCGTGTTTGACGACGAGTTCACCCTCACCGACTCGTCGGGAAGGCGCTGGGGTCGTAACTGGACCAATCGGAACGCCGGCGACATCGTCATGGATCGCTACCGGGCCCGCAACATCAAACCCGGTGGTAGCGCGCTGACAAGCTTCGTAGCGGCGCCGTGGTCGCGGCTGAACCTGCAGGACCCCCCTTACACCGTGATCGCCGACAAGGAAGGCGGCATGCCGGTGGTGATCAGCCACGAGGACGACTGGGCGGTACATCCCGGCGTCTTCGCGGAGTTGATGAGGCTGGACGAGATCCAGCGTCGCCTGCCCGCGGACGTGCCGTTCGTGTTGCTTTACGATCACGGGCACAAAGGATTCGGCGACCTGCCGCGCCGAGCCTCCGCCTACACCGGTCGTAAGGGGTACTCGCACACAGGCGACATTGATCTCGAGAGCACCGCCTCCGATCCGCGGCTCATCATCACCTTTCCCCACTACGAAATTGACCCGGTTAACGATTTCATTCCCAGTGAACCCGGTCTGCTGCGATTCCCAGACCCGAAAGCCCCCGCGTGGCAGCGCAACATGGTCAGCCACACCATCATTTCGCTGGAGAACGAACTACGGGGCCGGGCCGTGGTGAGTGACGAAGATTGGCACAGGCGATCCGCGACCTTCCGCTACCTGGATGGCGCAACGACCTTTGTGGCCTACAATCCGGCCACCAGGGAAACTGGCCCCGAGCAGTCACTTCCCACCCCTCCGGGACCCATGTACGTGGACGCTGTCCATGGGAGCCCAAGCGCTGTCCAAATAAGTCAGGACTCGGGTAACGGCCACGACGTGTCGGC
Source organism: Streptantibioticus parmotrematis (assembly GCF_019890615.1). GTDB lineage: Bacteria > Actinomycetota > Actinomycetes > Streptomycetales > Streptomycetaceae > Streptantibioticus_D > Streptantibioticus_D parmotrematis. The sequence goes on from NZ_JAINVZ010000013.1 coordinate 49,381, forward strand.
GGAAGAGCACGCGGACGAGGTCGCCCGGCGCCGGAGTGTCATTGACTTGGCTCCGGACGGGTGGCTGGACGAGATGGTCTGTTGGGGGGACACGCCTGGTGATGGGAGCCGCCTAAGCGAATGGTCTCGGGTCCCGCTGGTGCCGGATCCGTTGTCGGTGCTGTCGGTGGCCCAAGTTGTCGCTAACATCACACGACGCCTGGTGCGCGCCAGCAAGCGCGCTCGGGGAGACAGGGTTCTTCAGGACCCCGGGGGGCCGAGCAGGGTCGTCCACGTTGTCGTTACCGATGTGCATGGTAATGGTGGGGGGCTCGACGGTTGGGCGATCAAGGAGCCGGTTCCGGATGATGGGGAGTTGGCGCGTCGGGCGGTGGCGGCGGGGTTGTGGCCGTCGGGTGGGGGGCCGGTGTCTGGGGAGGTTGTGGAGACGGTCAGGCGGCTGGTGTATGCGTTGCGTCAGGCGCTGGGTGACCAGGTCGATCATCATGGCTCGTATGGCACGCTGTTGCGGGGTATTGGTGCGTTGGAGCGGATGCGTGCGGCGGATCCGTTGGTGGGTTCTTTCGGGCCGTTCCCGATGGATCTGCTGGAGTGGGTCGCTCAGGTGCCGGGGGGGCGGAAGCCGTCGGCCGATGACTATCGCCGGGTGTTGTCGCAGGCCGCTCAGTCGGTGGGCGGCCTGCGTCGTCTGACTGAGTTCGTGCCGAATGGATGGGCGTTGGAGAGCGCTGCCCAGTCGCTTACCGCGATGGGTGGGGCGGAGCGTGGGGAGTTCGTGGCCCGGCTCGTGAGGAAGAGCGTGGGCGATGTCGTCCCGTTCGACTTCACACGGGTGTTGTGGGCCATGACCCGGGCGACGAAGTGGCTGTCGGATGTTCCGGAGAAAGACTTGGGCCGACTGGCCGGTAGGGTGTTCCACCAGCCGGGCCTCGTGTCGGCGGATGACGCCAAGAATATGGATCGGTTGCTGGAACTGGTGACCATGGCCGGCCTGGCCGGACGGGGCATCTACGACGAGCGGGAACTCGCGGTCTTCCATCTGGAGGCCGTGGGAGCGTTTACCGATCAGACAAGGGTGACTACTGAACGCGGCGACTTCGCCGGACGGAACTGGGGGGACACTACCGCCCGGAGGATCAAGTGGGGCCCTCTCCGACTCCAGGGCTTCGCACAGAGCAGGCCCGGTGCCCCTCTCCAAGCCCTGGGACCGATGGCGCCTCCGTGGTCCACCGGACACTCACCCCTCCTGTTCAACGTGAAGCCGTCCCAGAGGCGCAACCGGGCTCGGCTCGCCTTCGGTAACGGCGTCGAGTTCGAGGTGCCGCTGGACGAGATCGCGCTGCTCGCCTCCTATGACCGTGAGCTAAGCAGGGTGAAACTGGAGTTCGGCGTTCTCGCCGTGGGCGCCGGTCAATCAAGCGGCGACCTGAGTCAGGAAATGACTCGGGAACTCGGGCGCGAGGCCTGGTGGTACATGAGATCAGCGTGGCTGATGGGGTCCCGCGGCACGAGCAACTTCGCGACGCTCCTCCCCAGCGGCTTCTCGTCCACTGGTGGCCTCTTCCGGCGCACCAAACCGGTGGACGTGCTCCCGAAGCTCCCGAGGGCAACCGCCTCCGCGGGGAGGGGTGGTAGGCAGGCGAACACCCTGGGGCACGTCATCGGGACACCGACCTTCTCCGGACGCCCGACGTTCCCATCGCTGCCTGCGAGAGATCACTCGGATGCGGAGAGCGACGGCCCGGATTCGGTGGACGAAGGTTCGGCCTTGGTGCCGGACGCCTCGGGTTCGAAGCACGAGGAATCGCCCTCGATGAACGGTTTGAACCCGGTGAACGACCACGACTTGAGCATGGCATCGGGCGACCCCGAGGAGCGCGCTCGGCGGACTGTCGGAGAGGCTCTTGAGCGTGCCTTCGGTTCGGGGGTGGCTTCGCGTCCTGATTACCCGGCCATGGTGATTGCTGCGGAGTTCCTCGACAGGCTGCGCAGGAGCGATCCTGATCCGGACCACGCGGATCTGGCCAGCGGCGAACTCGACTTGGAGTTGATGGCTCGTCGGTTGTTGCTGCTGCCGGAGAGCGGACGACTTCCCCTGAGCGCTTATGAACGGCTCTTGGAGACGGCTAATGATCCGGCCGCAGTGGATGCCCCGCGTCTTGACACACTGACAGCGGTGTATCTGATCAATGAGGGCGCGTTCGATGACCAGTTCACGCTGAAGGACGCTTCGGGGAGGCCTTGGGGCCGTAACTGGAGCGGGGAATCGATTGACGACATCGACCTGGACCACTACCGGGTCCGCGTCTCCAAGCCCAGCGATCTTGTGGACCGGAGCCGGGTCCTCCCTGTCCCACCGGGCGCCGACGCACTGAGCGGTATGACGGCCACGCCGTGGTCGCGGCTGAATCTGAGTGAACGGCCTTACACGGTGATCACCCGCAAGCGATCCGGGCCACTCCGTGGTGGGTTCTTGAGTCCAGGCGTGCTCGCAGAGTTGACGAGGCTGGATGAGATCCAGCGGAGCCTGGAGCCGAACACGCCGTTCCTGCTGATTATGGGCGATGCCCATGAGGGCTTCGGTGAACTGCCGCGCTATATCGCCGAGGTCACCGGTCGCAACGGATACTCGTTCGACGGCGCCTTCGCCTGGGAGCGACTCCCCGATCAGCGGCGGGAACTCATTAACCTGCTTCGCCGGGAGGGCGAGCCGGCGAACTCCTTCATCCTCAGCCAGCCGGGGCTGATGAGGTTGCGGGACGCGGATGCTCCTACGTGGCACCGGAGTATGGTCAGCCACACCGTCGTATCGCCAGATGGCGAACTACGTGGCCGGGCAACGATGACCAAGGCAGATTTGGGCAACGGGCGCGGTGACCAATACCGGTCTCTGGACGGGATCACGACTTTCATCGCCATCAATCCCGCCACTGGTGAGAGAGGGCCTGAACAGCCCCTGCCCACCCTGCCCGGCCCCATGTACCTGGACGCGGCCCACGGGGTTGCGGGTGGGGTCTACGTGCCTCAGGCTTCGGGCCCCGACGTCAAGGTTTCGGGGGAGGAACACGCGGAAGAGGTCGCGCGTCGTAGGAGCCTCAGTGAGATGCGTCCGGAAGCGTGGATCAACGGACTGATCTGTCGGGGGCGCGCTGCCGGCGATGGGACCACCAGCCCGCACGCGGGCGCCCGCGTCCCGCAGGTCGCGGATCCGCTGTCACTACTCCCGGTCACCCAGATCGCGGCGAACAAGACACGGCGCCAGGTGCTGGGAAGCGACCGCGTGATCGGGACGACCCTGATAGGCGAGAAAGAAAAGGAGAGGGTCGTCTATTTCGTCTACACCGATGTGCACGGCAACGGCGGAGGGCCGGAGAGTTGGGGCTTCAGCGAGCCGGTTCCGGATGATGGGGAGTTGGCGCGTCGGGCGGTGGCGGCGGGGTTGTGGCCGTCGGGTGGGGGGCCGGTGTCTGGGGAGGTTGTGGAGACGGTCAGGCGGCTGGTGTATGCGTTGCGTCAGGCGCTGGGTGACCAGGTCGATCATCATGGCTCGTATGGCACGCTGTTGCGGGGTATTGGTGCGTTGGAGCGGATGCGTGCGGCGGATCCGTTGGTGGGTTCTTTCGGGCCGTTCCCGATGGATCTGCTGGAGTGGGTCGCTCAGGTGCCGGGGGGGCGGAAGCCGTCGGCCGATGACTATCGCCGGGTGTTGTCGCAGGCCGCTCAGTCGGTGGGCGGCCTGCGTCGTCTGACTGAGTTCGTGCCGAATGGATGGGCGTTGGAGAGCGCTGCCCAGTCGCTTACCGCGATGGGTGGGGCGGAGCGTGGGGAGTTCGTGGCCCGGCTCGTGAGGAAGAGCGTGGGCGATGTCGTCCCGTTCGACTTCACACGGGTGTTGTGGGCCATGACCCGGGCGACGAAGTGGCTCGCAGGCGTTGGGAAGATGAGCATGGGCCGCCTTGCAGGGCGTGTGTTCCATGAGCCGGCCCTGGCGTTGGCGGATGTCGAGACGAACCACCAACGGCTACTGGAACTGGCGACCATGGCCGGCCTGGCCGGACGGGACATCTACGACGAGCGGGAACTCGCGGTCTTCCACTTGGAGCTCGCCGGAGCCTTCACCAGCCGCACTTCGATAGTCAGCGCGTCCACCCCGTACGTAGCCGGTCGGAACTGGGCCGACAACACAGCCCGATCGGTCACGTGGGACCACCGCACAGTGAACGTTCTCAAGCCGACCGCAGACGGTCTCCAGGCCCGGGGATCGCAGACCCCTCCTTGGCAAAAAGAGCTGCCGTACCTGTTCGATGTCAAGCCGTCCGAGGTGGCTGGCCTCGCCTGGCTGGTCTTCGACGGAGACACCGAGTTCGAGGTGCCTGTGGACCAGATCGCGTTGCTCGCCTCCTACGACCCGGATCTGAACCGGATCAAACTGGGGCACGATGTCGTGGTCGTGGGCGCCGCCGGGGCGACCAGCGCCCTGCGGCAGGCGATGACCAGAGAACTCGGCCGGACGGCACACTCGTATTCGGGAAGCGCGAGACTGGTGCTGGACTCGGACGGCACGACCAGCGTCCTCAGCCTGTTCGAGTGGCCGGATCCCCGCCGACGGGACAAGCTGAGCAAGCTGCTCTTGAAGAGCAGCGCGCCCCGGGTGGCTTCACGTTTCGAACAGACCGATCCGCGGGACGTGCTCCCCAAGCTCCCGGGGACGACCAACTCCATCCGCAAGCCGGGAGGGTTGCCGAACACCTTCGGGCGGGACATCCGGATGCCCAACTCCCCCAGGTCAATGCCGCCGTCGATTCCGGCGATCAAAGTCTCGCCCACGGCGTTGGACAAGGACGAGGCGCTGACGGATGCCCCGGCTTGGCAGAAGCGCCTCGTCACGCAGCCCATCCTTTCCCCGGACGGCCGATTCCTCGGCCGCGCGGCGGTCACCGAAGCCGAACTCGCTCCTAAGCTGGATGCACTGCGGCGTCTGCACGAGATCACCCATTTCCAGCCGGTGAACCCCGCCACTGGAGACGTGGGAGCGCCACGGCCACTTCCCGTTCCCAGTCAGGCGAACGTGCAGTACTGGGACATCGGGCATGGGTTCCCGGGGGGAGCTCACATATCACTGAGCGGGGCGACGGCCAGTCAGCCCATCACGGCGAGGCAGCACAGCGGCGAACTCCGTTACCGTAGAAGCCTGTTGGCCATGGACCCCTCGGCTGGGATCGCGTCAATCAGGTGCTGGGCAGCCACTCCTGGCGGCTCCTTCCAGTCGAGGCACCTCGGAGCCCGGCCGCCGTACGTTCCGGACCCGCTCGGCTCCCTCTCGGTCGCGCAGGCCAGTGCCACTGAGACGACCCGCTTCGTGTTGGCTAACAGACGCGTCATTGGCACTGGGTGGAACGCCCAATTGCAGAATCACGTGTACTACGTCTGGACCGACGTGCACGGCAACGGTGGTGGAGCTGACAGCTGGGTGCTGGCCGAGCCGTTGCCTGTCGGGGCGGAACTCGCCCGCCGGGCGGTGACCGCGGGGCTGGCGCCCACACCTGATGCGGTCTCCGGGGAGATCCTGGAGCTCACCCAGCGTCTGGTTCGGGCGCTACGGGTGGCTCTCGGCGACGACGTGGACCACGACCCGGACTACGGGACGTTGTTGAGAGGCATTGGCGCGGTGGAGCGCATGCGCGCGACCGACCCGCTTGTGCGCAACTTCGGCCCATTCGTGATGGACCTGCTGGACTGGGCCGCGCGTCCGGCCGGTGACCGAGCCCCGAGCGCCGTCGAGTACCGGCAGTTGCTCGAGGGGGCCGCCCGGCAACCAGAGGGGGTGGCTCTGACCTCCTTCGTGCCGGATGCGACGACACTGACGCGGGCCGCGCGACGGCTCAACGCCATGAACACGGCTCAGCGTGCGGCCTTCGCGGCGGATCTACTGCGGCTGAAGGACCCCAAGGAGGTCGATCAGTTCGACTTCACCCGGGTGCTGTGGGCGCTGACAAGGGTTTCCGAGTGGCACCGGCTGATTCCTGCGGACCATGTCGAGCGCTTTGCCAGGCGTGTCCTCCATCAGCCCGCCGGTGTAACCGTGGAACCGCACCTGCTACAGGAAATGCTGATGCGGCTGGCGGCCAAGGCGGTGCTCTCCGGGCGCGATATTCACAGCGGCCTGGAGCTCGCGGTCTTTCACCTGGAGGACGCTGGTGCCTTCGGCGTCCATACCCGAGTGCTCGACACCGACGGACGGGTGGTCACCGGCCGGAACTGGCGGAAGCCCGCTCCGGCACACGCTCTGGCGCCGGGGCAACAGCATCGATGGGCCCCCGACCAGCTGAGCGGGGGTATTCCCTCCGGTCAGCGACTCCAGGCCACCGGGATGGAGGGTGCCCCGCCATGGGGCGCGCGTCCCTACCTCTTCCAGATCAGGCCGACCGCTAAGGACAGCGCGATGCTGTACTTCGGCGGCGATGCCGAGTTCGACGTCCCCTTCAACGAGATCGCCCGTCTCACCTCCTATGATCCCGAACTGCTCCAGGAGCCTCTGACGACCGATGTCGTCGTCCTGGGTGCGGGAAACCGCTCAACGGCGCTGCGCATGCGCATGTCCAATGAGCTGGGTCGAAGGACCTGGTCCTACACGGCGCCCGCAGCCCTGGTCCCGTCCGGCCGGGTCAGCTATCTCCAGGTGGTCCAGACGGTGGCACCCGGGACAGCCCCCAGACCGTTCGCCTCTCTCTTCGAACGCACTGTGCCCCGCGACGTGATCCCCCTGTTCCCGGACTCCACCGGCGAGAGTCTTACGTCGACCTTGATTCCGTACGCCGTCGACGGGCGGTCGTCGGAGTCCGAACCTGGGGCCGACACGGTCAGCCTTGCTGCTGTGATGCGCGAGATCGGTACGGGATCCCGCGCGGAACGGATGGCTCAGGCCGACGCGGCGCGGAAGCTCGACCTCCTGCGTGCCGGAGACCCGGAACTTGGCGCCGGCACGCTCACCGAGGCGCTGGAGCCCCTGGCTCGGCGGGTGCTCGGGCTCAGCCGGGAAGCGCCGGTGGGACCGACAGAGTTCGCCGAGTTGTTGGCCGTCGCCTCGGACCCCATGGCCGCGGACACCACCACGGTCGAAGGCTTGGCGATCGTGCATGAGGCCCTGCGTGGCCCGGGCGACATCGTCTCGGTGGCCTCCGACGAACTCGTCGTCGGGTCGGAGTCCGACGCTTCCGAGGTATCGGCCACGATGTCCGGTACCTCGGACCTCCAGCGATCCGTCACCTTCGGTTCCGGCATCGAGTCGAGCGCCACGGGCGACACCGAGGTAGACCCGGCGCCGGCCGACCGGAGCCCCTCTTCGGGTGAGAACGCGGACTCCGCACACGCCGACGCACCGGACGGGCGCGACACGACTCCGGCGCCGATCGCCGTGGTGCGAGGCTTGTACCAGCCCGAGAGCGACACCGTGCTCGTCGACGGCGAGCAGCTGACCGCGCAGCAAGTGGCGCGGCGGCTGCGGAGCTCCGCCACCTGGCAGCCCGCTTCGGTGGCCGTGCTGTACATCAGCGGTACGGGAGCGCCCGCGAATGCTGGGCACCGACCCTTCTCTGCACAGGTCGCCACGCACCTCGACGCGACCGTCGCCGCCCCGCGGGGACCGGTGGAGGAGGCAGTCGGCTGGATCGTGCAGCACCCGCAGGGCCGCCCCGCTCCGGCCGATGAGACGTGGCGGCCGAACGCGTCCGCCCCTCCCGCGGACTACCGCAACGCCCTCTTCGATGGCAAGGCCGAGGACGGCTTCGAGGACCAGGACATGGACTTGGCCGAGTCCGAGCCCGAGCTGGAGGAGCCCCTCGGCGAGGTGCCGTGGTACGTCGAGCACCGGGCTCTCGGTGAGGCCGCCATCAAGGGAGCCGGCTACCCCGAGGACTCGGTGCCGCTCATTCACCAGGCAGCGGTGGACACCGCGGCTCACGTCACCCGGCCCGACGAGGCGAAGTCCTTCGCCGACGCGGTGGCGGACTGCGTCGCCGAACTGCTGGCAGCGCAGACGACCCAGGAGTGGCAGACCCTGCTGCGGGTCGGTCGGCATCACGTCATCGAGGGCAAGCTGGTCTGGCTGCGGCCCGTGCTGGTGAACATGAAGGCGACGAAGCGGCCCGCGGACGGCGCAACGCGGGAGTACAACATCTCCTTCGCGTCGACCTCGACCGGCGGCAAGACAGCTGTAGAACGGACATTCGACTATCAGTCGCTGCTCATGCTGATCGCGTCGATCGGCTCCAGGGTGCTGTCCAATCTCGTCCCTGGCGTGCCCCTCGTCGGCGTGGGCCGCACTGTCACCGAGGGCGTCGAATGGAAGCGCAACATCATCGCCGGACGCAAGCCGTACATCAAAGACAACTCCCGTTTTGTGAGCGGGGCGAAGGTTCTGGTCTTCGTCGATGGCGTCGAACGCGAACACAACATTGTGCTGAACGGGCGCCTCACCCTCGACATCCCCTCGGAGTTCGCCGCCACGAACGGTCCGGCGCCGGAACCCTCGGCGAAGGTCGTGGAGAGCAAGATGGGTCTCCCGGGCATCCGTCGTCAATTGCCCTCGATGGGACGTGAACTGCTCAACGCGGTCGACCTCATTCCCGTCACCGCCTCCGTGCAGCGGAGCCTCCTCAAGGCGGGGCTGCCGCCGGAGAGCGTCGTCAAGGCCATGCGCGAGGTACAGGGCGTACTCAACGAGCACGCGGTCCGCAACCGCAGTCGGGCGTTCTTCACCAAGGGCGGCATCGTCACCAAGAAGATCCACGTCACTGCGGGGGCCTTGCGCGACTTCGACGCGCACTTCGCGGTCAGCGCCGCCGTCGACACCGTGCAGTACCTGGGCGACACCCCGCTGAAGGTGCGCGAGGACGTGGGCGGCGCCGTGTCCGGCGGCCGGGCCAAGCAGGTGGCGAGCAGGGCCGACACCGGATTCGCCTTCGACATCGTCGGTCTCGCCCAGCCCACCCCCGGGGCGCACACCAGCCCCGAGAGCGGCTCCGTGAGCCCGGACGCACTGGAGTCGTCGGAACACCACCACGCGGCGGCTACTGGGTTCCTGCCCGCGATCTCGTTCATCGTGACCAGTGAGCGTACAACCGCCCACGAGCTGACCCAACAAGCCACTGGGCACACGGTGCTCACCGTCAACTACCCGCACAGTCGCTACCACGCTTCGCTGAAGATCACGGTCGACATCCGCTCCACGACGCACAAGCTCGGCCCCGTCATCGAGTCGGCCACCAGTGAGATCGCCGTGGGCCGCCGAGACGCGGCCACCTTCGAGCGCCGACTGCTCGGCCGCGTCCACACCCCGGAGCTGCTCACCGAAGAACCCCCGGCCACCAGGACCGTGCACCCTCGGATACGTGTCCTGCCCGCCCCGGACCCCTCCGAGGCGTCGATCTCCACGACACGCCCCGACGACCTGGATGCGCCGCTTGGCAGGCGCCACGCACGGGAGCCGCTGGGGTTGGCGTCGCGCCGCGGCCTGGGTTTCGGGTCGGGTGTCTCGCTGCCCGGCTCCGAATTGGTTCACGACCTGTTGCGGGCCAAGCTCGTGGCCATGGACGCCAAGCACGGCGGTCGGAAGAAGACCGACTGGGCGCAGGCGGACCTCGACCTGTCGGCCTGGTACAGCAGGCCCGCCCTGGAGGGCGATCTCAACCGGCTCCTTTACGGCATCGATCACACCGTCACGGTCCGGGGGCGCGAGTACCAACTGTTCGCCAGGGCGTATCTGCGAGAGAGGATCGGCGACGCGCCGGAGACCTACCCGATGACAGTCAACCTGCGCAACCAGCACGCGACCCTGGTGCGCGGCCATCGCGGTGGCAGCTGGAACGTGAGACTCGCCGTCGGCGCGGGTTCCCGCTTCACCCTCAAGGAATGGGCCACCTTCCAGCTCGGCGCCCTCGGCGGCGCCGGGGTGTACGGGCCGGGTGCCGGCCACGACTTTGTCGGCACCACCAAGTCCTACCGCCGGACCGAGACCGGAGGCGACGTCGATGAGTACCTCTACGACGTGGTGTACGAGGTGGCGGTCAGGCCTGCGCGGGGGAAGACCGAGCGGTGGTGGATCGACGGCCGGGAGCCCCGTCAGTCCGGCAAGGGGCAGCGGAAACTGGCCGGCTCGACCGCGGCACGGGTGGTCGTGCCGCACGAGCACGCGCCGACCAGGGCTTCGGCCGCGGCGCGGGGCGGCAAGCCGGGCGAGCTCACCAAGATCGAAAGCTGGCCCACCGGCAAGAACCCGAACAACCGTCCGGTGGACTTCGCCGGGGGCGGCACCTCGGGTGTCTTCCCGGTCTTCCTGGCGATGCCGGAGCTGGCGGCGAAGGCCGCCGCGATGTACGCGGCGGCCAACGGCAACCCCCCGGTGTGGCTGGCCGACCCGATGAACTGGCCCGAGGCGATCCGTCAGATCGCCTCTCCATCCGACCTCGCCACCTTCTTCGCCGAGGAAACCGGTGAGGTCGGCCGGTACCTCGAACTGCCGAAGGGCAAGCACGGCTACAAGCAGTCGATGCGGGTACGCATCCGTGGCTACAGGCCGCGGCTGGTGACCGTCAGCGATGCGATCGAGCTGGAGCAGTACACGCAGGGCGGCCTCAACCACAAGCGGGGCAACGAGCACACCTGGCGTGGTGGTCTGGTCGGCTCCCTCGGCCCGCAGCTTCACCTCGGCAACGCCGCCAGCAAGAGCGGTGTAGCCGCGGAGTCGGGAGGGACCGACAAGCCCTTCCTCGCGGCTGGCGTGCACGTGCACGGCGAACCCAGCTGGTCGAAGACGCGCCAGCGCACCCTGGGCAAGGGCCAGGTACAGATCACCCGGGCCACCTACAGCGGGAAGACGTACGTCTTCCGGATGGATCCGGTCTTCGAGTTCACCCTCGTACGCTGGAGGAACGGCCAGATCACCGAGACCAGCGAGTACTACCGGACCCGCGACGCGGTGGATGTCGCCGTGCCCGAGGAACTTCTCGCAGACCTGGGGCTCAGCGACTTCCGGGAGGGCAAGATCTCCGCACCCTCGTCGGAACCGCGCTTCGTCCACCCCGGCCTGACGCGCGGAACCGGCTACCCCGAGCGGCTGCGCGCCGGCCAGGTGCTCGATGTGATCAAGGCCAGGCTGCGTGAGCGGGGCATCCTGCGCACCGAGAACGACCCGGCGAAGGAGCGCCCCAACCTGCTGGCCCGGGAACTGGAGGTGTCCTTCGGCTCGGAGCCGCTGCGCAACCAGTATCCATTGCTCACCTCGGGCGGCGGGGTGATGCGGTGGATACCACTGCCTCGGGCTTTCGGCGCTACCCAGTACCTGTGGGTGAAGGTCACGGCGCGGGCGGAGGACGCCACCTCCAACCGGGCACGGCCTGATGTCGCGTTGATGCTGCGCACCCAGGCGCCGTCGGTGACCGAGAGGAAGACAGAGCAAGGCCCGGCGCTCAGCGGTGGGTTCGAGGCACACGTCCTCGGCGGCAGGCAGCGCGGCGAGGGAGGTGTCGAGTTCGGCGGTGTCTGGGAAGGCAAGCGGGCCGACACGGACGAACAAGCCCAGAAGGTCCTGAAGATCTACCGCTCCAACCCGGTCGGCACTTCATGGGAGTTCGAGCACCCGCTGACCTTCGCGATCGAGATGGGGGTGAGTACTGAGCCCCCGGAGCTCCTCAACGTCCCGGTCCGGGCTGCCCGCGAGACTGTCCTGGGAGCCGGGCGGTTGATCGGCAAGGGACGTGGTGTATACCACTTCTGGTACGACCACCGCCCCTTTGTCTGGAGTTGGGAGGGCGAAGCCCAGGGCGACCTTCGGCTGCTGCTCCCCGAGCACCTCACCGAGAAGGGCACCGGCCCGAAAACCGGCCTGGTCTACGGTAAGAACGCGACGTGGGGTCACTTCCCCTTGCCACGAAAGACGCCGGACAAGCTGATCGAGCTGCTCCACCCCTGGGGTGTACCCGCGGCAGGCGCGGTCAGCCGGTGGGCCGCACTGGCGTCCGCTCCGTTCAAGCCACCCGCGGACCTGTCGGAGGAGACGAGCAAGCCCTGGCGTGTCCCCGGCCTGGACTTCACGAATGTCGCTGGCCTGCGGTACCAGCATTTCACCGACGCCGACCAGTTGCTGCCCAACATCCACGAGCTGCTGCGTCACGAGTACAAGGTGCCGGTGGGCTCCTTCAGCGGGACGCTGGAGAAGGACATCGTCAAGGACGAGTCGCTGCCCGGCATTCCGTACACGCAAGGCGGCCGTCACACCCTGGTCGGCATGAACATCGTGTCGGCCGAGGTGGTCGGCCCCCAGAACGGCGCCATGTTCAAGGCCCGGCATTACACCCAGAACGATGAGGAGAGCAAGAAGGAGCCGAAGTCGGCCAGCGGACACCGCTTCGCTCTGGGGCCGCAGTTCGGCGGAAACGACATGCAGGGTCAGCGGCTCCTCGAACTCACGCCCGTGGAATGGGGTACGCAGGAGGCACAGGAGGAGACCGGAAGGCTCGACCAGACCGAGGAGAGCAACCGCGTCGGCAAACGCCGCTACCGGCACTACAAGTTCGACGTCGAACTCCAACTCCGAGGCTCGCGCGGCGTGATCCGGGTGCAGGTGCCCGGCGGTCTGTACGGCATGCTGCCGCTGGAGAGCACCCCGGACGCGACCGGCCACTACCCAGTGGCCGGCGGGCTGGAGACCGAGTACCCGGCCCTGTTCGGCAAGGACCCCGGCGCCGTCGCGACCGCCCGGCTCCGCGGCTTCGGGTACACCCCCGGCACGGACACCGCCGCGGAGCACACCTCGGCGGGCGGAAGCGAGCCACCGGCCCTGCGATTGATGGGTCTGGTGGCCGACGACGTGGAGAAGCCCGCCGCCGTCTCCCTTCACGACCAGATCTCCTCGGCCTCGGCGAACCGTGGGCAGGCAACGACTCCGCGACCGGGCCGTGGTGGCACCGGGGCATCGCGGATGGCATCTCTGGACGCGATGCTGGCGGCGATCCTCCAGCCCTCCGACGGCCCGGCAGCGGACGGCGTCACCCCGAAGGCGGGCGGCGACACCGCTGAGGGTGAGGGCGCGCCGCTTCAGGACCCCGACGCTGACATCCTGATACACCGGGCCGATAGCACGGTCCCGGCATCGCTCGTCCGTACCTCGTTCCCGGAGGACCAGTGGGTCAAGCGGGCCGAGGCGTACCGCCACCTCGCGGAACTGACGCACTACACCCGCCTCATGAAGGACCCGCGCAACGGTGACGTCATGTCCCGTCGAGAGCCCGTGCCTTGGGCAGCGGGCGGTTTCGGTGTCCACTTCTTCGCCTCGCACGGCGGTCCGGAGGGCATTGAGCTGGCTCTGGGAACCGGCGGTTCCCGCAGCGTCGGCGGCGCACGGGCCGGCGGCACGCTGGGCCGACGGCCTAGCATCGCGAACCTTCCGGCCACCGACGTCCTCGTGGCCCTGTTCTGCGAAAGCCCCCAGGAAGCGCAGGCGTTCGCGGACGAGTTGGGCAGGCGCGTTTTCGCGCCCACCGGCGGTGTCGCCCTGGAGCCGCCGACCCGCACCCGGCCGGCGCGGCTGACCTTGTTGCACGACAGGGCGGGGCGGCCCACCTGGTTCCAGGAGTACGTGCCGGGCATGAACGACACTCCCGGCTCCTCCCCGACCGAGGCAATGGACGGTTGGCGGCAGGCGACAGGTGAGGAGGTCCCGTCCGCCGACTACGCCAACGTCACGCTGGCGGACCTGGACGAAGGGCAAATGGCTCTCTACCGGCTGTTGCTGCGGGAGCTGGATGTGACGGAATGGCTCTACCGCCGCTACGAGAGCGGCAGCGCCGTCAGCATGATGCCGTCCAATGTCAGCCTCTTCGCGCGGATGATGCTGAACCTGCCGTCGGGCGAACCCGTCACCGGTGACCACCGGCGCCAGGCAGTCGAACTCGCGATGTCCCCCCAGCAGGCCTTGGGGGGCCACTCGCTCGGCCCCAGCTTGCGAAAGGTCGTCATCGACACTCTCACCGACATCCAGTCCCTCGACTTGACGGACGCCTCCTCGGTGCACACGTACTTCGCCGACGGATGGGGCGAACGCCAACAGGACACGTACTGGGAGGAATCGGAGGAATCGGAGGAAGAGGACGACCCCGAGAGGGACGAGCCGCCCACAGCGCGGGAGGAACGGCCCACGGCCCGTTCGGAGAGTGCCGCGGTCTCTGGTGAGGAGGACCGAAATCTCGCCGGCCCGCCTTCGGTGTCGCGGTCGCAAACGGTCAAGGCGCTACGGAGCCTGATGCCTCGGAGTGATGACGAGACCGCTGTCGAGGCGGACTTCGAACTCCTGAAGCAGCAGGCCGCCGCTGCCCTCGACGACCGCAGGGCGCCTGGCCGCGACGCCCGGATGATCCGCGCCCGCCGATCCGCGACGGCCCGGCCGCCGCTGAACCTCGACAGCGCTCCACGGGCCCCGCGGCCGGGCGCGGCGAAGGCCCTGGAGCCGCTTCAGGAGGATTCCGCCCGGATCGACACCGGCCTGTCCGGGGTCTCGTCGGCCGGACTCCCCCCGACGTCTTCCGGGGGAAGGAGCTCCGCTGTCGTGACCTCGGTAGAGGACACCTCCTCCAGTGTCTACAGCGTCGAGGGCGGGGCGGAGCCCAAGGGGCCGTCAACCCGTGAGCGCCTGGTGCACCGGTGGCCGGACCAGGAGAGCACGACCGATTACCACGTGTTCGACGAACGGCCCACGGTCGCACCGTTGTTCACCGTGCCGGCCGACTACCGCATCGTCGAACCCCGAGGGGACTCCGAGCCCGATCTGCCGCTTACCACCATCGGCCTCGGCGTCTACAACGTCGACGGCGCCGAGCGCCCCGCACTCTGGCCGTCCAGGGACCGCAGCATCGCGAGCCTGCGGGTGGGCAAAGCGCAGCAGCTCTACGCCACGCTCCGGGCGGTGGAGCGTGCCAACGCCCGCATGGTCCGTTACGACAGCCCCGTCCGGCTCGTGATCGACCGGAGAGCCGGCGTCGTCCTCGGGCCGTCGACCGGGGCGGACGGGAAGGTCCTCTATCGCGTGACCGCCGTCTTCACGGAGGAGAACATCGGCAACAGGCGTGAGGGCGACAGCTCCCGGGACACCGCGCGCGCCATCGCGGGCACCAGGCAAGGCGGGGGAGAACGGGAGTCGCACATCGTCTTCCGGGCCGCGGACGGGAGCGACACGCCGGTGACCACCGCCGAGGTCTTCTCGCCGGAGGAGCTGGAAGTCGTCTTCCATCCTCTGGCAGAGGCTCTGGTGGCCACCACCAAGGCCGTTCAGACCGCCCAGAAGCCGGACCCCCGCTGGGCCGCGGGGCACATCGGACGCAAGGACACCGACCGGCGGACCGTGCCGCAGCCCGGTCGTGAGTACGGCACCAGCCTGGCCCTGTTCGAAGGCCCGAACGTGGCATCGGCCGCGTTGTCCGACGCGGCCGCCAGTATCGGTGTCAACGAGCATGCCTGGGCCGAGGTGGGCGAGGTCTATCTGACCGTTGCCGTCTTCTCCCGCGACGAGGAGGGCAAGGCGAGCCTGCTGCCCAACTACGCGGCGCCGCACAAGGAAGCGGGGCTCGCCACCTTCTCGCACCACTTCGCCGCGGTGGTGTTGGAGAGCGAGGACGGCATGAACCAGGTGACCCTGGAGAACGTGGCCCGGGACAAGGAGGCGAGGGCCGCCGCCACCGCGGCGATCGAGGCGAACCTCGCCCGGTTCACCGCGGAGGAGCTCGCGGCCTACGCGGACCGGCTGGACGTCCGGAATGCGGGCGGCTCGGACCACCGGGCCGACCGCTTGAGCGGCCTCGTCCGGGGACTTGCCAACCTCAAGAAGGCCCGGACGTACCTGGCTTCGCTCACTCCCGAGGCGGTGGACTGGGAGGGCGCGCAGAAGGCGGCCAAGCACCTGCTTTCGTCCGCCGTGCAGCGGATGATGAAGGCCGAGTCGGGCATGCAGAGCAGAGATGCTTGGTATTTCACGATGCTGGGACGCGGCCCGGGGGAGAGTGCCCACGACCGGCACGGCGGGTTCCTCGGCGACGACCCCGCCCTGGTACCGAATCCGCTGACAGTCGTCGTCGTGCATAACTCGCTGCCGAAGACTTCACCGTTCCTCCCCGGCCAGGACGCCGCATTCGTGTCCCGCAGGATCACCGCTATCGCGCGTTCCCTCGCCACCGCCGGCCTGTGGAGTCGGACCGCTGGACTACCTCTCCCGAAGGTCGTGGTACGTGGCTTCGTCGACGCGGCCGCCAGTTCGGTCAAAAGCCGCCGCCTGGCAGGTCTCGTACCGGGGTCCTCGGACGCGATGTCGGCCGCGCGGGACATGCGGAGTCGGCTAGCGGCCGAACTCTCCCGGATTCTGGGCGAGCGGCAGAGCGGAGACCCCGGCGAGCCGCTGACCGCCGATGTCTTCCAGATCGACGTCAAGGCAGGGCGGCGCGATCTGGAAGATCATTCCTGGCAGGTCGACATCGAGATCGCCGACCCGCGCTCCGAGCCCGGCACACCGGCAGACGTGGGCTCGTCCCGGACCAGGGGCCGCGCCTTCGGTCTGCGGTTCCGCTCGGGCGACGAGACCACCATCACCCGAGCCGTCGACTCCACCGGCGGTGACCCGGCCGACGGCGGAACTGGTCCTGCGGAGTCCTCCGCCCCGCCTGCGGCTCCCACCGCGCGGGAGGCCTTCGGCACCGACACGGTTACTCCGCAGATCGCCTCGGTACTCGACTCCGCTCTCGCCGAGGTCGTCCGAGACGGCTCCGCGCCGCCCGTGGACGCCGCCGACTCGTTGGTCCGGCGAGTTCTGCACCTGGACCGCGACGCGATGGTGGGCGCCCAGGAGCGGCGTGCCCTGCTGACCCTGGTCGCGGAGGCGACCGAGCGGCTCCGGGCCGCGAGCATCCCGGAGCTCGGCGCGTTCCACCTGGAGCACGGGCTGGGCCTCCTTCGGCCCGAGACCCTGCTGCGGCGGTCGGACGGTTCCTTCGCCGGGCGCAACTGGACCGGCGCGCCGGTGGAGTTGGAGACCGACGAGGTGCTCGTGATCGACACCGACGGCAATGTCCTGTTCCAGCGTTCCGCCCCCTGGCAGGGGGACCCGTATGTCGTGCTGGCCGGTGGTGACGCGAATCTGCTGACTCTTGTGCTCGCGGATGGTTCGACCCGCCTGGTGCCGTGGGAGGACATGGCCGAACTCGTTCGGCGGGATATGACGGGGCGGGGGAGCACCGAGGTGCCGTCACGGATCCCAGTTCTGGCCGTCCCCGCCGCGGGCGCAGGGTTCATGGACACGCCGCGGCGCGTGGCCCGGACCGTCGGGACCCGGGTCTGGTCCAGCGACGGCGATGTCACCACGGCTCCGGGCTCTGACGGAGCTACCCGCCTCGCGATCGTCGCGGTGGACGATGGCGGGACCCGCACCGGGGGCTGGCTCCCCAGCGACCCAGAGCTGTGGGCGCGCGGCCTGGAAGGCTCGGTCCGCACCCTCGACGGCCGGGAGATCCCGGACAGCCACATCTACACCGTCACGGAGGCCAGCCTCGACCGGCAGCGGCTGCTCGGCCGGACCTCGGTCCCCGCCCACGAGGTCAGTGGCTCCCTCGAGCAGGAGTACGCCCAGCTGTCGGAGGCCGAGGGCTTCGCATTCGTCGTACCGGACCCGGAGGCTCCCGACGGAATCCGAGAGGGCGCGATCCAGCCGCTGCCCTGGCCGCGGGACGTCCGCTACCTCGGCTTCCACGCGTTCGCACCGGTGGGGGACGGCGCAGGGGCGGTCCGCCTGGTGCTCCAGGACCAGAGCACTGTGGTGGTCGCACCACAGGAGGCCGCGGCCTTCTTCGGGCGCCGCGGCAGCATGCAGGCTCTGGCCTCCGATGTGCCCGTCGTCATCAACGGCTGCTTCGTGGCGGCTGATCCCACGGACGACCTGCTCGTCACGCCGCGCCCCGCTCAGCTGTTCGCGAACCGCCTGGGCCAGGACGTCTGGACCACCGATACGGAGGTCGGCTTCGTCGGCGATCGCGGTGGCCCCCCCAGGTTCCTCCTGAGGACAGGAGACCTGGCGGCTCCGGGAATTGGCTGGTCACGGCTCCGTCCCGAGCCCCACGAGAACCGTCTCGCGGCGCTCCTGCGCAGCGCGGGGCTGAACACCGTGCAGGCTCCGGGCAGTGCCACGAAGCGCGCGTTGCGGTGGGTGCGTGCTCTGCGCGAAGCGTACGGTCAGGACGTCTCCGACCGGCCGGACTACCTGGACCGGCTGAGGGGAATGGCCGCTCTCGACGAGATGCGGGCCGTGGACGGCGACACCGAACTCCTGACATGGCGCACCCTGCACCGTGTCGTGGCGGACCACGTCTCCGGCCACACCCGGGAGCATCGGCCCTTCGCGCAGGCCTTGGACATCGTCCTCACCGCGGCCCGGGCCCACAGTGCCATCGGCACCGCCCAGGGTCTGGCCGACTTCACCGGCGGCGGCCAGGGCGGCACCGTCGACACCTCCCTGGTGGCGACGTCGGGTCGCAGCGAGGGGACGCCGGACCCGCAGGACCTCGCCGCACGGCTCGCACAGAAGGCGGACGAGTTCGGGGGGCTGCCCGAAGAGGGCCTCCGCGCGGCCGATCAGCTCGCGGAGGAACTGGGCAGTGGTGACCCGGACGCCGTACTGTCGGCGAACATCGCCTTCGGCACCATCCTCACGCGCGGCGGCTACGAGGACGAGGCCCACGGCCGACGCCGCGGCGATGCCTCGTCTCGCCCCGCTACCTCCGGCGCCGGTAGACGCGCGGACGCGCCCGTCTTCCGCGAGACCATCGAGTGGGGCACCCGAACACCGTCCTCGGTGGGCGGTCCGCGGGAGGCGGAGGAAATCCCTCCGCACGCCGTGCCGGACGACGACATCGAGATCGCGGAGGACACCGTTCTGGTGTCGTTGGTGCCCGGCCCGAGCGAGATCTACCAACAACTCGAAGCGCACCAGCCGCTCGTGGTGCATTTCAACCCGGGCGAGGCCGAGATACCCACGATGAGTCTGTCCGACCTGGAGATGTGGACCGAGATCCTCACCGTCCCGCTGGGCCAGTGGGACGGCGAGGACAATGGACTCGGGCTGTTGCTGGTCGGGTCTCCGACACCGGGCGCCCCGTCCGAACTCACCAGCGCGCGGATGGAAAAGGTACACAGCGCGATCTCCGAGGTACTCAGTGACTTCCTTGCGGAGAACGGCATGTCGGGCGTGAGTCGGCCTGAGGAACTGGTCACCTTCAGCAAGCGGATGCTCGTCAACGCCGCCGGCCGCAGCCGCTCGACGCCATCGGAGTGGTCAGGCAGCCAGCCCAGCGGCCTGAGCCAGTGGACTTCATGGGATTGGGCGGTCAGCCGCTCCGGCAGTGAGGCCCATTCACCCGAGTCGGCCCGGCACAGGCCGGTGATCCGCCGGGTGTCGGCCGGTACCGCGCTGCGGCAATCCCTGCCGGACAGCGTGCTCGCGGGCGTCCTGGCAGTCATGCGCGTACCGCACGTGTCGGCCGCGGTGGTTGAGCAGGTCTTCGGCATGCCTGAGGAGAACCAGAAGAAGTTCCAGCGGGTCGCGGACAAGCACGGTGTGGTGATCGAGGTGCGGGGGACACATCCCGACTCGGTACGGCATCTGAGGAACGGTGCTCTTCCCAAGCCGAAGGAGATCAAGGCGAAGACGATCAACGAGCTGGACACCTTCCTCGGCGCCAGGGACGCGGATATCGGACTCGTCGGTTTCTTCGTGCCCCGACTGCCGGAGCGCACCGAGGAGTTCCAGGATGACGACCGGTGGGAGGCGATCAAGAGGCGCTACGAGCAACGCCTCGCCGAACAGGCCGCGCTCGAAAATGTGATGGGAACTCTTTTCACCACCAAGCGCTACCGGGTGATGGACGGTGTCGTCCAGGGGCTTGACCAGACAGGCCAGTGGAAGCCGTACACCGGGGACCACGACGTGTGGAACCTGCTGGAACTGGACGGCGAGCAGGTCGACCCCCTGCGCTACGAGATCACTGTGGGCAGGCTCATCGCCGACGGCATCGCGCAGCACGGCGCGCACTTGTTCTGGGATCCGCAGGACCCCTTCGAGCGCGAGGTATTCTCCCGGGTCGTCGACAGCCACAAGCAGCACTCCGGTGGCGAGCCGCTGGTCCGGTTCGTGCCCGGAGTCCGCAGGCCGATCCTTACCTACGCCGATGACATCATCTTCCTCACCCCGGGTGGTGCGTCCACCGAACTGTTCCCCGCGCAGGCAGACGACGAGAGTGCCGATGCCATGAGCAAGTCCTGGATCGGCATGTACGGCGTCGACCCGGATGAGGCCCCCCAGACGCAGCGGATGCCACAGCCGGCAGTCCTGCGCCCCATGAACACCGCATCGACCGAAGCCGTGTGGATCGGCGCGTACGGAGTCTCGGCCGAGGCTGACGCGCTCGCTCTCGCCTCCGGAGCTCCTCAGGACGCGCCGTACCTCACCGTCGGCCTCGACGTGACGGGTCGCGGGGTGCGCCACGTCGATGGCTCGCTCATGATCCCGGAGGACGTCGCTGACGCCCTCGTTCTGCGGTATGCCGACGGCCAGTGGGCTCCCACCTCGCCGTTGCGTTGGATGTTCTTCGGCGATGATCGGTCCGGCCGAGAGTTCGCCGGTGGCGTCATGCGGATTCTGTGGGGTCGCGGTCTGACCGGTGTCACCGCGGTCTACCCGGACGCCACAGATTTGCGCTGGCATATGATGAAGGCCGACACCGCCGAGACCGACATCCATGACGAGCGTATGAACGTCGGCTACATTCCGCCCGCCGACGAGGGCCTCGCCCCCATTGCCGAGTCCGTCGACGACACGGCCGCAGAGGCGGCTGCGCCGACCGCGCGGAACACCGCGATGGGGGCGGAGGACCTCGCGGAGGAGGCCCTTAGCGACGCGGACTTCGCCGAAGTGGAAGGCTTTCCCGAGAACGCGGGACCGAGTGTGGGAGCCGCGGGTATTTCGGACCTACGGTTGCGTGTTGACCGCGAGTTCGACTGGGACGAACTGGATTCGGAGGCGGACTGGGCCGCCGGGGACGGCTCGGCGCCTGAACGGCCTGGGCTCGGTGAACTGGAATTCGACGGGTCCGGTTCTGACGAGGTGTGGTTGCCGGGTGGCGTCGGCGTAGTGGATCCCGCGGTGTCGTCGGCGGCAGCGGTGCCGGTCGACGCGTCGCGGATCGTTCCGTCACCCGTGTGGTACGAGGGCCGTCAGGCCTTCCGAGCGGACCATCGGGCTCCTGAGGTGGTCTTCGACGAAGGACTACGGCCGCGCGGTGGGAGTCTGGATCTGGAGGAATACGTTCGTCTGGGATTGGGTGAGAGCGCGGGCTATGGATTCGTCGGTGCCTCGCCGAGCAGGGAGTGGGTCGCGGGGTGGGCCGGTCACGGTGCGTTCGTGTACGAGATCGACGCACCGGGCGGGGTCGATGTGGCGGAGACCCTGGCGGCGCACGGTCTGCCGTACACCACGGCTGAGGAGGACGAGATCGCGTTCGCCGGTGGGGTGGCATCGCGTTTTGTCAAGGGCGCGTGGCGGATCGTTGGTGCCGGGCGGGAGGTTGCCCGGGACAACACCCTCGGGGAGTGGATCCCCAATCCCGGCTACCGTCCGTACGGGGAGGAGGGCGAAGGTGGACTCGGAGTCCGCGGCGGTGGCGGGGCTGACGACGGGTCTTGATGGCATGGGGCGCGATGATGGCTCCGCCGTGATGCGCGTGGGGGCGGCGGTACTGGGCCGTGGGGCGGCGGCGCCTGGAGACGTTGGAGATGGGGCGTCGCGCCGTCCAGGAGGCGGGAGCGGGGGCGTCAGGAATGGTACTGGCATTGCGACGGGGTACCGCTGCGGGGCACGGGTGGCTGTTCCGCCAACACAGGAGCAGGTGTACGGCAGAAATCCTGGGGTCACCGCGAGACACTGAGCCGAGCGGGCCACTCGACGGCCTGCTGAAACCGCTGGTCCCGGCGTCCGAAGCATGGGGTGTCGTGCTCCACTTACTTCTGGTTGGTCTCCCAGCACATCGCTGTAACTCCGCTCTTCGCCTTGAAAAATAACCTGCTTCCATTCGCCTCGCGCAACTCGTTCCATCGTATTCTCGGCACTCTTCGGTCTTGCAGTAGAAGCTATTTTGATAAAAACTTCCCGAACATCAGGGTCGTGCTGGACGGCTACATCAGAGAACTACTCGACTTCTACCGTAGGGTTCTCAAGCGCGGTCCGAGTGAATTCGGCCCTATCATGGAGCTGGACCGCCCGATCTCTTGGGAGTCGCGCGAGGCCATGCGACGGATCATGACCCCATCCTCTCCCTGAGGATCGCCAGAGTCGGCGGTGGAACCATCCCGCTGGTACCCTCGGACGTTTATAGTCAGCCGTCCGGGGCGCTCGCCGGGGTGGCCTTGGGGGAGCGTGAGCTGTCGTCCTTCCGGGACCGTCTCCAGAGCGCCGTCGACACGGTCGCGAACTGGCTGCGGCGAGCTCGGGAAGGGTTGTGCCGCTGACGCGGGAGGCCATGGAGGAGCTTCAGTCGTTGGTGTGGGCCGCGACTGATCTGCTCCTCGGGTCGCTCGCCAATGCTGGCGGGAAGACGTCGATGCGTAGAAGTCCCGTCGGCGGGTGCCGTCCTCCACCGCCCATGATCGGGGACGGCGATGGCAACCGAACAGGGAACTGTACCGACCCGGACCACGAACCTACGGTCGAGTAGAGAGGAGCGTCGGAGGCTCACGTACCGGCGCCGGATGACCGAACAGGTGGTGCCATGCCGGAGGCGTCGGAAAATCTTGGTAGTGGAATGGACTTCGGCGAGCTGATCCGCGGGACGAGGCGGATCAGCGGTGGTCTGGCAGATCTGCGGCAGGATCTGATGTCGGTCGAGGCGAACGGCCACGCGGCGGACGGTGCAATCTCCGCGACGGTCTCCGGGGATGGCCGGGTCGTCGATCTGCGCATCGACGAGTCGGCCATGAACTCGACCGATCCACGGACGCTGGCCGAGTACATCCTCGCGGCCATCGACAATGCGCGGCAGTCGGTGTCCGCCCAGAGTACGGAACGGATATCCACCATGACCGAGGGGATCGGCTCCCTGCTGGACCGGCTCCGCAACGGCTCGAACGCCCCTCAGGTGACGCCCCGCCTCCCGCGGCCGGATCCCCGTCGCGGCCGCCAGCCGGAGGAGCCGCCCCGCCGTCGTCCCCGATCAGGGTCGTGAGGCCCTCAGTCAACCTGCCTGCAAACTCCGGCGCGACAGACGAAGAGACGCCATGTCCCGGATCATCTTCCACCGGCCCGCCAGGGTCGTCCCCCCGCAACTACCTACGGAGCCTGTCGTCCTCGCGGCTCCGCCGCAGCCGGTCGGCAAGGAGGGCAACTCCAACTGGCTGATGCTGCTCATGCCCCTACTGTCCAGCATCAGCATGGCGGCCTACCTGATGTCCGGGGGCAAGAAGATGCTGGTGCTGCTGGGCATCGGCTTCGTGGTGCTCTCCATCGGCGTCACCGTCGGTGTCCGCATGCAAATGCGCGGGCAGGTTCGAAAACAGAAAATCCGCGCTCGAGACCGCTACCTGGACCATTTGGTGGAAGTCCGGAACGCGGCCCGGCAGGTGGCTGCCACCCAACGCATCGTGGCGGCCTGGCAGTTCCCTACCCCGTACCGATTGTGGGCGATCGCCACCCAGCGGCGGCGAGTGTGGGAGCGTCGCAACAGTGACCCTGACTTCCTCACCGTGAGCATCGGCCTCGGCTCCGCACCGCTGTCCACTCCGATCCGGCTGGCCGCGCGAAACGATCCGACGGTGGAATACGATCCCCGGGCCAAGGCAGCGGCTGACCGGCTCATCGACTCGATGGCCTCCGTGGAGAGGCAACCCGCTTTGGTAGACCTGGCGAAGGCCGGTGTGGTCAGCGTGCTGGGCCCTCGGGCAGAGGCGCGGGCCATGGTGAGAGCGATGGTGTGCCAGGCCGCGGTGCTCCATGCACCTGACGACGTGGGCATCGTGATCGCCACTGGCGGGGAGGACTGGCACTGGGCAAAATGGCTGCCGCACACCCATGAGCCGGACACCAGGGGCGAGACGGACGTCGTCCCGCTCGTCGCCGAGGATTTCGACGGCGTCGTCGACCACATCGCCTGGGCGATCGAGCAAGGCACCCATAACCAGCCGCGGCATGTCTTGGGGGAGCGTGGGGCCGCCGACCCCCGCCGACGGCTGGTCGTCGTGCTCGACCGGTATGTGCCGCATGCCGCGTGGGCCCGCTCGCCGATCGCCACGGAACTCTTGGCGGTCGCCGGCCCACAGAGCGCCATTACCGTGATCTGCCTGGTGGAGCACGAACGCGACGAGCCCACGCGGGCCGACATCCGGCTGCGACTGGACGACCAGGGCGTCGTCACCGTCGAGGCCCGCCGCACCGAGCAGCGGACCGAGGTCGCGGACATAGCCGCCGCGGCTGCCGGTCTCCCTCTGTGCGATGCCGTTTCTCGGGCGCTGGCTCCGCTGCGACTTTCGGTCGAGGGCGAGGAGATTCTCGCCCAGACCATGTCTCTGCCGAGCATGCTCGGCGTCGGCGACCTGGCAGCCTTCGAGGCGGAACAGCTCTGGGTCTCGGAAGAGGACGAGAACGTTCTGCGTATGCCGGTCGGCTTCGACGCCAACGGGCAACCCCTGGTCCTCGACCTCAAGGAATCCGCACAAGGGGGCATGGGACCGCACGGCCTCATCGTGGGAGCCACCGGGTCCGGCAAGAGTGAACTGCTGCGGACCCTGGTAACCGGTCTGACGATGACGCACTCGCCCGAATTGCTGAGCCTGGTACTGGTGGATTTCAAGGGCGGTGCGACGTTTGCGGGCGTCACCGAACTGCCTCACGTCGCGGGTCTGATCACCAATCTCGTGGATGAGGTCGCACTGGTCGACAGAGTGCGGGACGCCCTGGTCGGCGAGCAGCAACGGCGACAGAAAATACTGCGGGACGCCGGCAACATCGACAATGTCCGCGACTACCAACTGCGTCGAGCAGCAGGGGCTAAGGGCTCGGACGGTCGTCCATTGGAGCCGTTGCCGTACTTGCTGATCATCGTGGACGAGTTCGGTGAACTATTGTCCACCCGGCCGGACTTCATCGAACTCTTCGTCCAGATCGGCCGAGTGGGCCGGAGTCTCGGCATGCACCTGCTGTTGGCCACCCAACGGCTCGAGGAGGGGCGGCTGAGAGGACTCGACTCCAACCTGTCGTACCGGATCTGCCTGCGCACCTTCTCTGCGGCCGAGTCGCGCGTCGTGATCGGTACCCCGGACGCCTACCGGCTTCCGCCCATCCCGGGTTCCGCGTACCTGAAAGTCACGGACTCTGTCCTGGAACGCTTCCGCGTCGCCCACGTCTCCGGCGTCCACCAGACCGACGAGCAGCGTGAGCTCGCCGCCGGGCCCTCGCCCACCGATCCCGTACGGTTCGACCTGCGACTTCCACCAGACCCTGATGAGCGGGAGCGGGAGCGGCCGAAGCCCATGCTCCAGGGCCCCACGGAGATGCAGCTCATCGTGCAGCGGCTGGGAACGGCGGGGCAGCTGGCGCACCAGGTGTGGCTGCCTCCACTGCCGTCGGCGCTCACACTGGACGACCTCACCGGACCGATCGGAGTCAATCCCGACCGCGGCATGTCGGCCGAGTGGTGGCCCCACAAGGGAACGTTGCGCTTCCCCGTTGGTGTCATCGATCTGCCGGCGCAGCAGCTCCAGCAACCCCTCGTTCCCGACTTCGCGCAGGCCGGCCACCTCGCCATCGTGGGCGCGCCCCAGTCGGGCAAGAGCACCTTTTTGCGCACCCTCCTGTTGTCGGGCATGCTGACCCATACCCCGGCCGAAGCGCAGTTCTACTGCCTCGACTTCGGCGGCGGATCGTTGCAGCCCTTCGAACGGGCGCCACACGTGGGCGGCATCGCGGGCCGCCACGACCTGGCGCAGGCCCGTAGGGCGCTGGCGGAGATCCACCAACTCATCGCTGATCGGGAAGCCGTCTTCAGGAGGCTGGGCATCGACTCTGCGGCTGAGTTCCGACGCATGCGCGCCAACCGGCAGCTGCCAACGTACCTGCGAACTGCCGACGTTTTTCTGGTGATCGACAACTGGGGTGCGGTCAGAGGCGAGTTGGAGGACGTCGACGCGGCCGTGCTCGACATCGCCAACCGTGGCCTCGGCGTGGCGGTCCACCTCGTCCTTGCAACCAACCGGTGGGCAGATTTGCGCTTGGCACTGCGAGACACCATCTCCGCTCGCCTGGAGTTGCGACTTAACGACCCCGGGGACTCGGAAATCAATCGCCGGGCCGCCCGGCAGTTCGGACTCGCCGTGTCCGGGCGCGGCCTGGCTCCTCCAGGTATCCAATACCATGTGGCGCTGCCGCGCCTGGATGGGCAAGACACCGCCGACGGACTGTCGGAGGCGCAGGAGGAGGTGCTGGGCAAGCTCGCGGCGGCCTGGACCGGGCCGGTGGCGCCGCCCATCCGGATGCTCCCGGAACGCCTGTCCGTGGCGGACCTCGAACTGCCGCAGGACGACTCCTCGCCTGGTGTGCCGATCGGCATCGCGGAGCGAGATCTGGCTCCGGTGCGCGTGGAACTGAGCGACGCTGACCCGCACTTCTTGGTCTACGGTGACTCCGGATCGGGCAAGTCGAGCTTCCTGCGTACCTGGATCAAGGGTCTTGCCGCGAGGAGGACCGCCTGGCAGGCCCGCTTCATCATGGTCGACTACCGGCGTGCCCTCATGGATGTGGTTCCGCAGGAATTTGTCGGCGCCTACGCGGGCGACGCGAACGCCGCGCATGCCTATGTCGAACAGGTCGTGGCCAAGCTCACCGAGCGACTGCCGCCGCCGGAGGTGACGTTGGAACAGTTGCGCAGGCGTGACTGGTGGAGCGGCCCCGAGTTCTATGTGGTGGTCGACGACTACGACCTGGTCGTGGGCTCGGGGCGGACTTCCCCGCTGTCGCCGCTGGTCGACTTCCTGCCGCAGGCCCGCGACATCGGGTTGCACCTGATCGTGGCGAGGCGTGTGGCCGGGATGTCCCGCGCTTCGATCGGCGAGCAGCTGATGAGCAGGATCAAAGAGCTCGGAACCAGCGGTCTGGTCCTCTCGGGTGACCACCGGGAGGGCGTGGTCCTGGGAGACCAGAGAGCCGTGCAGCGGCCTCCCGGCCGAGGTGTCCTGGTCACCCGTCAGGAGCCCGCCACGCTCGTTCAGGTGGCCCTCACGGATTGAGTGGGCCTCGCCAGGGCCCTGGGCCCCTGGGCGGGTTCGGGGCGCCGCCCGTGTGACGGATCTCGGAGCGGCACCCGTGTACGGCGGGTCCGCACGGCCGAGGTGCGTGCTACACGGCCCTGGACTTCTGCCGCGTGCTCTGGTCGCCGGGAGGCAGATCGACGTGGTGCGTTTGGTGCGACTGAACCTCGAAATCCCATCGGTCGTATCTCTAAGCATCCGGGGCGCATGCCGTCGGGGCCACGACACCGCGAAACACCAGTGAGGAGCACACGTTGACTTCTGATGGCAGCGAGCCGCTCGGGTCAGGCGAGCCGATCGGTCGCTCCGCGAGTGAGTTGCCGGCGGATCCGAGGCTGCTCCGGCTCGACTACTGTCACGAACAGACGGACTGGAACGAAACGTACGACCCGCTGGAATGGTGGCATGTGCGAGTTGGTCTCGTCCACGATTCCCGGGCCGCCGAGGCGGCCTGTACCGCTGCCGACCGCAGTGATGTCGGGCACCTGCGCTTTTGCAGGGTGCGTGACTCCGGCCGGCACGACATGTGGCGCGTAGCACGGGCCCCTCAGGTGCTCGGATCCGTGGCAGATGCGATTCTCGATGAGAAGTCCGGTGAGTTCACCGACCCGTTCCAGCAGGCCCTCAGCTGGCCGGTAGGAGACCTGCTCGTCGTCGATCATGTGGCTTTGGACGAGTGTTGGCGTGGGTTCGGCCTCCGCTCCATTCTGCTGGCCGAGGCATTGGGTGTCCTGGCCTCCGGGTGCTGCGCTGTGCTCAGCATTTCCGGAATGTCCGCGTCAGGCGGGTTGCGCGCCGAGCCACTGGGACAGCCCTGCGCCGCGTGTGTCGATCCGCGCGAGGACGTGGTGAACGAGCACTGGGCAGGAGCCGCGTTCCGCCCCTTCCGCGCGGACGTCTGGTTCGCGGATCCGGGACTGCGGGAGTTCGAGACCTGCCGCCAGCGGCGCGTGGCGGACCTGCTCGACCTGTCACACGCGTTCGGGGAACAGGTGAGAAGAGATGAGACGCAGACGCGCGATCCCTCACGGGTGAAGTGAGGAGAGCCGTTCAAGACGGCCGCGGGCGGTTCGCTCTTGTACGGGCATCGACCGTGAACTGAACCACGCGACGACTGCATTCGTATACCTAGCGGAAGACTGGACGACCGGCTAGCGCCGCGAATTGCACGACATGCCATGAAAGGGACCGCCATGGGGTCATCCCGTGAACCACGCAATCGCCGCTTCCGCCTCGCTTCGGCAGGAATCCTCGCTACCGGTACGGTAGCGATGGGTGTGGCGGGCACCTCTCACGCGTTCGCGGGTGATACACAGCCCTCGGACACTCCGCACCACGATTCCCATCACAAGACGGCTCCTCGGACCGTGCCGAACAAGCCGGCCGCGGCCGAGGCGAAGACCGCACCGCTCGCCTCCGCGCCGGCGGCCGAGACGATGCCACTGTCCAAAGCAGTCATCTTCCGGTCCGGTGTCCCCGAGACCTCGCGGGGCCCGACCAGGGTCCTGGCCCAGTCGGCTACCGGGTCCCAGACCGAAACCGCTCCGGTCAGCAGCCCCGCGCAGGCTGCCCTCGCGCCGCAGGCTGCCCCCGCCTCTCAAGCTGCGCCTGCTTCTCAAGCTGCCTCGGCTTCTCAAGCTGCCCCCGCGATCCAGACGGCCCCCCGCGAGGAGGCCGCTCCTGCGAGCCAGAACGCCGCCGCTCCCCAGGCCTCACCCCCGTCGTGGGTCGCGTCCAAGCCGCGGCCCACGACGGAACCGAAGAGCGACCACCCGGCCGAGGCGACTTCGACATCGCAAGAGACAAGGCCTACAGCCATTCCGCAGGTCGCACACGTGACCGAGACCGTGGCCACTGGTCAGTCCGGGAATTCGCAGAGCGCGAAGGACGCCTCCGCGTCCCAGCCGCAGGACACCGAAGTGACGCCTTCCACCACGGACTCGGGGCTGGCGACGCGGCTGTACCGGGTACGACCGGGGGACACCCTTGAGAGCATCGCCGAAAGTCAACTCCACGACGGCTCGCGATACCAGGAGATCTACGATCTGAACCGCGGCAAGGCGCAGGCGGACGGCCAGAAGCTCACCTCCCCCTCGAACATCGAGCCCGGGTGGGTACTCGAGTTGCCGACGAATGGTGAGGCGTCGCAGCAGAGTGCTCTGTCACCCGGTACGAAGGGCACACCCGTGACGTCGTCCGCGACTAAGGGCAAGCCCGTGACGCCTAAGCAGGAGGCCGCGTCACCCCCCGCGCACGTGGCCCCCCTGCCGGTGGTGAAGAGCGAGCGGACCAGTGAGATTCACGAGCCGAAGGCCGCAGCTCCCAGCGCTGCCGCCCAGCCGACGGCGCGGAATGTCGGCAAAGCGGCCGCAGTGTCGTCGTCGAAGCCTGCTGTTGTGCACACCGGGACGTCCTCGTCATCGCCGAAGACGGATGAGTCGGCGAAGCCCGCAGGAACTCCGACGAAGGCCGGAGCCACGAGGCGGACCACGAAGATCTCAGCATCCCCTACCTCGCAGTCCAGCCGCCCGCAGGACACCCGAAACAGCTGGCGGGAATACACGGTGCGACCGGGCGACACACTCGCGTCCATCACCGCGGCGGAGGTGGGCGCCAGCCCCGTCCGTGAGAGGGAGATCTTCGAACTCAACAAGGACAAGCGGCAGGCCGACGGGTCCGGGTTGACCTCAATGACCCAGCAGTTGAAGCCCGGTTGGAAGCTGGAGATCCCACCTGCCGACGAATGCGCTTCGGAGGTCGCCACGCATCTGTCGGCGGCGCAGGGCGAGCCCGGCACACCTGTGTCGCACGGAGCCAAGTCCATGGGCAAGCACAGTCATTGGCACGATCACAGCTGGTACTGATCGTGCCAGCTCTCGGGGGCCGACCGGGGGGCGGAACGGGCCGACGAGCGTGGTGACGTGGCACCCGTCCGTAACAGCCCCGCGCCCTTACCGCCGACATCCACCCTGCCCGCCCCGGTCGCCCCCTCGGACAGGAAGTCCGCGACACCGCGCGAGAAGTGTGAGAAAGCTGTATCACATCCTCTTTTCGCAGGTCATAGGCAAGGAAGGGTGGTCATGATCCGGCTTGCTGTTCGGTTGGGCGTCCATGGTCGCTGTTCCGGCCGTGGCGTACTGGCTCCCGCCTTCGCCCGTCGACTCTGCGAGTACGCCGATCACGCCGGTCTTGGCGATCGCGGTTGTCTGGTCCTGCAGCGCGTGCCGTCCCGTCGTGGAAGCCTGCGCGCGTGCAGGACCAGTCCCCACGCAAGTAAGAGCGACGCTTGCCACCGTCGCGGTCAGTACAAGGCGTCCTTGTTTGATTCGCACGTCAAAAGACCTTCCTTCGCTTCCGCCGGACGGTTCACATTTCCGTCCGTCATCCACGCTACGAAGTGATGCGTGCGGGCACCCTCCGGCCCCCGGCGAATCGATGATGGGGATAGCCCCCGCTTGACCGATGGCCGCCCGGGTGGCCGGGCCCGCGCGAGGGTACGTCGCTTGCCATGGAAGGCATCCGGGAAATGGGTCTACGTATGCCGGATCAGCACCAGGCGCTTGCACGGTGGCGCCAGTGAGCGCGCACGGCCGACGCGCTCGGTGCTGCCCAGGTCGGCATCGCCCGCCATGTCGTCAGCAAGGCTGGCGACGCGACATGTTGGCTTGGTGAATGGGTCCCATGGAGCCCGATTCACGGCCGAGCCGGACGCGGTGGCACAGCGTGAGTGCCGGAATCACGGACGGCAGTCTTGACCAGTTCCCATGTATCGCACCCCCACTGCTGGGGCGGAGCGGAACCCCTACCCTGTCCGGGCGTTCGGGTGGCTCGCCTGGAGCGATGCGCGGTTCGGCCTCGTCCTTGTGGCAGCGTCTACCCGGTGGGCGCTATGAACGGGGCGTCCAGTCGGTCACGGTGCCCCGCGCATTCAGCCGACTCCCAGTTGTCCTTTCGAGCCACCGGCGACAGCAGACCCCGCACATACCCACGCATCCGGCACCGCAGATCCACCCGCGAAAACCGACCCCCAACAACGACTCCGACTCCGCCGCCCACCCGAGGGAGGCGTGTAGCGGTCTCAACGCCATTGCTACCGCGCCAGTTTCGGCCCAGGCTAGGATATTCGGCTTGCGCGTCGAGAATCGAGGACCATGTACTGTGCGCTTGCCCCCTGGCAGCGCCACCTCAACCGCGCCGAGCGCCGGCCGGGCTGACGTCCCGCCGGGCATGAGCATCGCCCCCGCTGCCCGGAGAAGGCGGGGCGGTTGCCACGTGGTAGCGGTCGTGGCTGTCAGACTTCAGCCTCCTGCGCCAGTCGTTCGAGCGTCCGAACCATCGTCTCCCGGTTACGATTGGAGCGTCGCCTCAAGCCTGTGGTGAGTACTGAGCTCAACTTGTACAGCGGACCGCGCTGGTCGACCGTTCGCTCGATGATCTCGCATCCTCCTCCCGCCGGTCTGAGCTCGAACTCCCACGTCGCTACGCGACGTCCTCGTGCCGTGACGGCAAAGGCGAAGCGCCTCCCGTGTTCGGCGGCGGTGACAACGCAGAGCGTGCTCCATTTGATGATGCCGCGGCGGTTGTCTCCACGGAACGTCGAGCCGACCGCACCAGGAATGCCGCTGAGCCATACCCCGCCGGCCGACTCAGGGCTCCACTCGTTCATGCGGGTTATGTCCGCGATCAGTTCGTACACGCGCTCGGGATCGCCAGACGTCAGCCGCCTTACCTCAATCGCGGCCATCTCTGTACCTCGCAATCGACGTGAGTTGATGGAGAGCACGAGCCGACGTCCCGACGGATGTCTCGCAGCGGCCGTCCGTAAAGATCGCGCCACAGCGCCTTGCCGACACACAGGGATCGGCCAGCAGGACGCCACTTCGCGACTTCCCCGGGGTCTCGTGGCGTCACGGCCTTCCAGGCCGGCAGCAGTCATCGCGGTGTGAGTGTGAGTGCAATTAGGGGGTTGGTGTTATGCGACGCGGTGGGTGGTGGTGAGGTGGTGGGTGTGTTGGTTGTGGAGTGTGTCGCGTAGGGCTCTGAGGGCGTGGTAGGTGCGGGATTTGACGGTGCCTTCGGGTATGCCGAGGCGTTGGGCGGTTTGGCGGACGGGCTGGTTGAGGACGTAGATCTCGATGAGGACGGTGCGGTGGGTGGGGGAGAGGTGTGTGAGGGCGTCGCGCAGGATGTGGCGGTCGAGGATTTGTTCGAGGGGTTGGGTGGTGGTGGGGATGCGGGTGAGGGGTTCGTCTTCGACTTCGGTGGGACGAGCGGAGCGGGCGCGCAGCGCGTCTATGGCCAGGCGGCGGGCGACGGTCAGGAGCCAGGGGCGGACGGTGCGCGGGTCGTCGTGGAGGGTGTGGAGGTTGCGCCAGGCGCGGAGCATGGTTTCCTGCACGAGGTCTTCGGCGGTTTGGCGGTCGCCTTCGGTCCAGCCCATGAGGGTGCGCAGGAGTGAGCCGGCGTGCATGTCGTACAGGGTGCGCATCTTCTCGTCGGCGTGCTGGGTGCCGGTAGAGGTGATCGGGTCCGCTTCCGCCGTTGTGCCGGTCATCGTCCGTTCCCTTCGTGCCGTTTGCCCGGGGTTCGCGACCATCGTGGGCTCGTGGGCTCGTGGAGACATCCGTGAGACTCACGTAGATACGCAGCCAACGATTCGAAGGAGAAAGCCCTCAACGAAAGCGCTTACGCAAGGTTCGCGCACTGTTAAGCCCCGGGTGGTAGCCGCTTGTTCTCTGCTTCGACGTACGGACCTGGTTCCCGTTCGTGATGGCTTCCGGTTATCGTCACCCCTACCCGGAGAAACAGGTGAGCGTGTTGATCGGACGCTTGGTCGAACTTGGCGTGATCGAGGGGTTGTTGGGCGACCTTCAGAGTGATCAAGGGCGTTCGCTTTTGATCGAGGGAGAGCCCGGGATCGGCAAGTCGACTTTGCTGTCTAGCGTGCTGAGCCGAGCTGCGGAGCGTGGATGTGAGGTGCGAAGCGCTACCTGTGACGAGGAGAACCGCCAGTTCCAGCTGTCGCGGGTGAGTCGGGTGCTGGGCTTCGACGAGGCCTACCGTGATGCCGCCCCGCCGGAGCCTGCTGGACTCGGTGACCCAGTGGCCGCCAGGGTGGAGCGCTTTTTGACCCTGGTGGACAGGATGTGCGTGGAGCGTCCACTGGTCCTGGGGATCGAGGACCTGGAGTCGGCCGACGACGACAGCCTGCTGCTGTGGCGCCGCCTGTGTCGTGCCACCGCCCAGCTACCGCTTCTCCTGGTCGGCACAGCCCGCCCGGAGTCCCGGCGCTCCGCGCTGGAGCAACTGCGCCGCGAGGTACGCGGCCAGCGTGGCGTACAGCTACGCCTCGGGCCATTGGGACCCCAGGAGACGGCCCGGATGGTGGCGGAGGAGACCGGTTCACCGCCCGGACCGCGACTGATAGGCAGGCTGGAGTCCGCCGCCGGAAACCCTTTCTACATCAAAGAACTGCTGGCCGCCCTGGTGCGGGAAGGGCAGATATCCCGTCGCGAGGGCACAACCGAACTCGTCGATGAACAGGGCGCTCCCGCCGGCTCTGTGGTTGACGGACCTCTCGCAGTCCTGGTCTCGAGTCGGGTGGACTTCCTGACGTCCGAGACCCGTGCGACACTGCGTCTCGCGGCGCTGTTGGGGCCCCGGTTCACCGTCGCGGAACTGGTCTCGTTGGAGGGAAGCACGCCGGGAACGGTGCTGGGTTCGGTTGAAGAGGCACTGGACGCGGGAGTGCTCGAGCCGGTCGGTCCAGCGTTGCGGTTCCGGCACGGACTCCTGCGGGAGGCGCTGTCGGCCGATCTGTCAGTCACCGAGCGGGATGAGCTGCGCCGACGTGCCGCGCAGGCGCTCATCACCGCCGGCGCGGCGGTGGAAACCGTCGCGCGAGTGATCCTTCCAGCGCTCGCCACCGCCGACGGCTGGGAACTGGACTGGCTGACGCGGAACGTCTCCCGGTTGGCCGACCGGGTGCCCGCAGTCGCGGTGGAACTGCTGGAGCACGCACTGCCCCACACCAGCGCCGACGACCCTCGGCACGCTCTGCTGGAGAGTCAGCTGGTCGGCGTGTGTTTTCTGCTGAACCGTTTCTCGCGGGTGGAGGAGTTGTGCCGCGGCATCCTGGCTCGTACCTCGGATCCTCATCGGATCGGCCAGGCGCGCTGGTTGCTGGGTATCACGGCGCTGCGGGGCGGCCGATATACGCAGGTGCTGATCGAGGTTGACGCTGCGATCCGCGATCCACGACTCGATGCGATGTGGCGCGCTCGGCACAGCGCACTGCGTGCGCTGGCACTGTGCTTCACCGGCGGGCCGGAGGCCGCCGGTGAAGCGACGCGGGTCCTGGCCCTGGGGGAGGAGCTCGGCGACCCGACCACCATGGGATACGCGCTGCACGCGGCCTCGGTGCTCAGCAGCCGGGCGGGCGACCGAACGGCGTCCCTGGCCGGGATCGACCGTGCGCTGGCGGCCATCGGTACCGAGCCCGCGTTGATCGATTTGCGTCTCGGCCTGCTCGGCAACCGGACGTCCACCCTCGACGACCTGGGCCGGTACAGGGAGGCAGCGGAGACCATGGCGCTGGCACTGGGGCTGGCCGAGCGCGTCGGCGCGCCGCGACTGTCAGCCTTGCTGGTGCAAAACGCCTCGCGGTGCTACACGGCCGGGCGCTGGGATGACGCGCTCGCCGAACTGGGTCAGGTGGAGCAACTGCCGCCGGGCCTGCGGCTGATACAGCACGGGGTCGCCGCGCTCATAGAGATGCGGCGTAGCCAGTGGCGGGAGGCCAGCCATCGGCTCGCGCAGCTCGACGGCGTGGAGGTGCCGCCCGGCTGGCCGAGTTCCGGCGGAAACCTGCTGGTCGCCCGCAGCCTGGCCGCCTCTCGTGCAGGCAGACCCCACGACGGGATGAGGATTTTGGCGGTCCTGCTGAGCCGTGAGTACGAGCGCAACATGGAAACGCGCAGTGACTGGCTACCGGATCTCGTCCGGCTCGCGCTCGCCGCAGGCGATACCGGGACCGCGTGGGCGGCGGCCGCGGCCGCCGCCAGGGACGCCGAGCACGAACCACTCCCGGGTAAGCGGGCCGCGGCGGAGTGGTGCCGCGGGCTGGCGAACGCGGATCCGGCCGCCGTTCTGGCGGCCGCCGACCTGCACCGGTCGGCCGGCCGAGTACCCGATCTCGGCGCGGCGCTGGAGGACGCCGCCGTGCTCCAGGCGCAGAGCGGCGACAGGCAGACCGCCTGCGGCACCCTCGGGGAGGCCCTCGCCGTCTACCACGACTTGGGGGCGACTTGGGACTCCCGGCGTGCCACGGAGCGGCTGCGGTTCCTGGGCGTGCGAGCGTCTGGAAGGCGGAGGCCGAAGACCGGTTGGGACTCCCTGACGGCCACGGAGTCACGGGTGGCCAGCCTGGTCGCGGAAGGTCGCTCCAACCCTGACATCGCCGAGCGCCTGCTGCTCTCCCGGCGCACGGTGGAGACCCACGTATCGCACATCCTCGCCAAGCTCAGCGCCACGTCCCGCAAGGAGATCCGTGACATGGCCGCAGGACGTGACCAATAGCGGGTGTGCTCCCAGTTCATGTCGTCTCCTGAGCCTGCTGGTGATCGCCCTCGACCACCTTGGCGGCCGGGGACCTCTGATCCGGGGTCCCCGATACTGCGTGGACGTGAGAGACGACAGTGATCGCGGCGCGCACCAATCCGCCATGGCTGTGTTCGGACAGCCAGCCGAGTGCGGTGTACGGGCTCGTCGCACCGCCCACACTGAGTGTGGCGGCGACGACCAGTTGGTCCGTGAGAGCGACTAACGTCCTCGTCGGGCTGTGCAGCAAGCCACTGCCTCGCAGTGACGCACCACTGTGTCCCTGCGGCGAGCCGGGGGCGTGGCGTTCCTGGGCCCCGCTTCTGTCGGCATGCCAGCCGCCGATAGGTCCAGCGTTGGCACGTCCTCCCGATTATGCAGGCGAGCGGATGACACGGTGCCGAGCTCGGGGAATTCGCCGCCCTCGACGCGGGAGCCCGGGGCGGCCCAGGTCATCAGCCTGGGCCCGCTCTCGTCATCATCTCGCGTTACCTTCTGTATCCCTGTGGTGGCACCGTCGTGGCGAGGTCTCACTGCGGGTCTCCGTGACCGCCATCCCGCCCTCATCCCCTGGGGGCCGGGCACGCGGATCCCCTATACGTGGGCGGCTCCCGAAGCAGCCTCCATTTCTTCATACGGACGACGGAGAGGGTCGGTTCAGCCGACTCCATCCGGTGGGGCCCGTGGTGGCATGTTGTGGGCACGCCATGGGTGCGGTATGCGCGACGCCGGGCTGGGCATCCGGATCGTCCGGCATGCGTATGGTCCCGCAGAGATCTTTAAACGCGGAGGCGCCGGATCGGCACCTAGCGAGCCGCCTGCCCGGAGGAGAGCGCGCGCTTCCCGGAGCGCTGAGCCGACTTGCCTCGCGGTGGTCCATCAACTGACCCGAGTCGGCTGGGGCGTGGAGGGTTTGGCAAAAGCTCTGCGGACCAGACCCCGGCCGGTGATCGACGCCCGACTCAGGGGCATGCGGCGCTCTGTGACCCGCGGTGCCGACGCGGCATGGCCTGACGGAGCAAAGGCAAATCCCGCGCCCTGGCGGAAGCTGAAGGGACGGTCAGGCCGGTCGAGCAGGGCTGATGTCATTGTGCACCAAGAAAGGTGAACGTGCTGGCCCGCAACTCAGGCCGGGGAAGGTACCGATTCCAGGACGGCTCGCCGAGCCGCTGCGCCTCCGCCCCGCCGCATTCGGTCGATACCACCGATGCCGCGTCGGCGACCAGAACACGCCGGCGCAGCCGGTCCGCGATGAGCTGGCCGAACGGCGGCCCCCCTCGATGCCATACGGTCGCGAACGTCATGACCACGCGCAGGTTCTGCAGCAGTTCCGGGGGCAGGGTCTCCAAGACGGACAAGACCCGCTGCTGGTCTTCCTCGCAGGTTGCGTCACCGTCGGCCAACACCGTCATCCCGTCCCGGTCGGGCGGCAGCGCGGCGGCGGCCCGATCGACGTCGGGCCGGGACGGAATCCGCATGTGCAGGCCCGCGGGGGCCGAGGCGAGGGGGGAGTCGTCCGGCGTCGTGTCCAGCACGGCTCGCAGGGCGCGCCCCCACGCGGGTGGAGGCGAGAGCGGTCCGTGCGGCTGCGGCGACACGGTGGGGGAGAAGCGCACCCAGTGGCCGAGGCCACCGTCGTCGTGCACGGCCAGTAGGTCGCGTCCGTTGGCGTGGAAGTCCAGTGCGGCGGCAGGCGCGTATACGGGTGCGTCCAGCAGGGAGGCCAATTCCTCCAGTTGCTCGGTCGACTCCCGCACCCCAGCGTACGGCCAGTCCAACTGGACCTGGTGGGTGGCTTCGGGAGGCAGGGCGCTGAGCAACTGCGTGCAAGCGGCGAGCAGCAGGGGGTCGAGTCCGCGTCCGTCCACCACGACTTGCAGTCGGTCCGCTGCGGGAGGCACTCGTGCGGCGAACGCCGCGAAGCGGCTGCTCGGCGCGCCGAGCGGGCGCATCGCGTAACCGGCCGGGACGCGGTTGAGCACGGCGGGCAGCGACTCGGCCAGGTGGTCGTGCCGGGTTAGAGCGGTCTCCCACGTGGGCGTGGGATAGAGCGCTCCCACGCTCTGGACCGCCCGGCCCGGGCTGACCCGGTACCACTGCCAAAAGGCGCCCGATGTCATCTCCGGCGGCCCTGAAACGTAGGTGATCCCACCGGTTCCGCGCAGTGGCCCGCTGGGCGCGACGAGATCGAGCTGGTGTTCACGGGCGAACGCGCGGCCTTCGACGGGTCCGATGGAAGGCAGGAATATCCGCACTGCCCGAGGACAGTCCTCGGGCAGCACCGATAGAACGCGCGCCATGGCGTCGAAGGTGTCCGGATCCGGGCCCATGCCCGCCACCACGACGGCGAGTCGTTCCTGGTCGGCGGGGATCTGTGCCACAAACGTGGCGTCCCGGACAGAGGGTGTACCGCGATAAAGCCAGACACCGGCCGGGATCAGACCCGCCTTCCATGGCGCCTTTGGTGCGGGGACACCGTCTCGGACGATCTCCCGCCACCACGGGGACGGGGGGCCCGCCGTGGCCGGCAGCTGCGAGATCCAGTCGGCGCTGAGCGGCTTTTCCAGCCAAGCGGGAGCAGCCTGCCCGCCGAACAACGGCATGTCCAGACCCGGTAGTTCGGGCAACTGGCCCATGACGAGCCCTCCTTCTCGTGGACGCGAGACCAGGACGCCCCCGACCGGTTACCGGCAACCGGTCGTCGGAGGTGCCGGACCAGGCCCGCGAGATCAGTACCAGTTATGGTCCTACCAGAGGCTCCACGCCTCGCACGGGCTACCGTAGCGGGGGCCCATGTAACCGAGGGCCCACTCGACTTGGGTCGGCGCTGTACCGCAGCAGCTAGGCGGGCCAAAGGGCGCGCCGGTGCGGCTGGGGCAAGAGGCGGGGGCTCGCAACCCGCGAGGTGTGCGGGGCGCGGGTTGGTTGCGGCCAGGTCACCGGCGTGCGCCGGGTTGGTGCCGTGCGGCGGCCGGCGCGTTGTGCGACTTTGGCGGCCTGGCCTGTTCTGGCTGGGCCGCCTGGTGCTCGCCGGGGCGTCATTCGGCAACCGGACAAGGCGCGGGGGCCGCTGAGCAGATGTGACCATGACCGCTGGGTGCGTGGTCCGGCCGCTGGTGATTCCCACCGACGGGAGTGGCGCGGTCCCGCTCTCGGGCTTCGGAGTCCGGTGCTCATGCTGGAGGGTGGCCGAGGCGTGGGGGGCTCCGGCCAGGCTGACGGCGGCGGCCCCTGTGACCAGGATCCCGGCCGACGTAAGACGCCTGCGACGGCTCTCGGGAATCTGATCCGATCCCATCATCGGTCCCTTCACTACTGCAGCGTTGTGCGATGTGTCCG
Source organism: Streptantibioticus parmotrematis (assembly GCF_019890615.1). GTDB lineage: Bacteria > Actinomycetota > Actinomycetes > Streptomycetales > Streptomycetaceae > Streptantibioticus_D > Streptantibioticus_D parmotrematis. The sequence continues at coordinate 88,690 of NZ_JAINVZ010000013.1, forward strand.
GTAGGTGTCGGCTCGAGTGTCCACCCGACCCTGGCCGACATCTCACCGGACGGGACCGGGTACACGCGCACGGCTGAAGATACGGATGCTGTGAGGCCGAGGTTCAGCACCTGACCGGAAATGTGGATCTCGGGACCGGCGCCTGTACGCCGGTAGGGACCTATGACTTCGGAAAGTATCGCCGCCCGCTGTGGAAGCGCAGCATCAAGTCCATGATCGCCTGAGCGCGGCGCCGCACACGGCTCCGGCCTGAGCAGGGCACGCTGGGTGGTCGAGCGCGCCTTCGCCTGGCTGCACCAGTTCAAGCGGTTCCGCATTCGCTACGAACGACGCGCGGATCTTCAACAGAGCCTGCTCAGGAGCCCGACGGCCCGGCGGCATGTCGACGCCATTGCGTCATCGGGCGCTTCGTGTTCGCGACGACGGCATGGAGCGACTGGAGTGTGTCGGCCAGCACTTGTCGCAGGGGTGTGGTTCCGGAGTCGTGGATCCATTCCTGCATCGCCGTCTGCTGTACGAGCATCCCGGCCCGGGCTGTGATCAGCGCCGTCGCGGCGTCCAGGCCTCGTTGCTGGAGCGCGGAGGCGACGATGCCGGTCAGTGTCTCCCGCTTTTGCAGCTCACGCTCCTGGAGTTCGGGGGTCGCCAGGATGATCCGGGCCCGGCGGGCAACCGCGTCACGACGGTCCTGGAACATCTCGTCGGCGACGGCCTGCAGGGCGCGTACCACGACCTTTAGTGGGGGCAGACCCTCATCCTGTGCGGTGATCTCGCGCATGACGATCTGCTTCTGCAACTCCGGCCCGCTCCCGAAGAGCGCCTCCCGTTTGTCGGTGAAGTGATTGAAGAAGGAGCGCTTGGTCAGGCCCGCCCGGCGGCTGATTTCCTCGATCGTGACGCGCTCGAATCCCTTCTCGGCGAAGAGCTCAAGGGCGGCGACCTGTAGGCGGTCAGCGGCATCGGGTTCCCAGCGTGCCATGCACAGAAGTCTACTGATTGCGCTAAGTGCAGTCGAACTCTACAGCGATTGCATCAAAGTGCAATCACCTGCGGCTCGGCAGGCTCATGCCGGCGCTGAAGGAGGTCCACCATGCGCGTGTTCATCACCGGTGCCTCGGGGCACATCGCTTCGGCCGTCATCCCGGAACTGCTGGCGGCCGGGCACACCGTGACCGGGCTGGCCCGTTCCGAGAAGTCGGCGGCCCTCGTGCGATCCCTTGGTGCCGAAGTCCGGCACGGCGATCTCGACGACACCGAAGCCCTCACCACCGCGACTGGCGAGGCCGACGGAGTCATCCACCTCGCCTTCAAGCATGACGAAATGCGCTCAGGGGACTTGCAGGGCGCGGCTGCGGCCGACTTGCGCGCGATAGACGCGATGGCCGGCGCGCTGGAAGGAACGGGCAAGCCCTTCGTGGGAACGAACGGACTCCTCGGGCTGGCTCTCGCCGGCTTCTGCGGGACGCTCACTGAGAATGACGTGTGGCCCTCCGGCCCGCGGATCGATGCGGAGAACAGGGTGATCGCCCTCGCGGAGCATGGCGTGCGCTCTTCAGTCGTCCGCCTTCCCCCCCACAGTGCACAGCCTCGGCCGCTACGGTTTCGCATCTGGGCTCATCGCGCTCGCCCGCGCCGTGGGACGCTCCGGATACGTCGGCGACGGCTCGAACCGGTGGCCCTCCGTCGATACGCGCGATGCCGCCCGCCTCTACCGGCTCGCCCTCGAATCCGCACCCGCAGGATCCCGCCTGCACGCCGTCGCCGAAGAATCGGTCACCCTGGGGGAGACCGCCGAAGGCATCACCCGCCAGGTCGGAGTCCCGACCGCATCCATCACTCGCGAGGCAGCGGCCGAGCACTTCGGATATCTGGCCTCCTTCATCGGCCTCGATACTCCGGCGTCGATCCGGATCACCCGTGACCTGCTCGGTTGGACACCGGCACATCCCGGCCTGCTCGCCGACCTTCTCCAGGCGAGCAGCTAGAGGCGGTCCGTGGACGGAGAGCTGGCGGCAGCTTCGACGTGAGGCTGTGCTCTGAGTGGCTGATGTTCCGCACGATGGCATCCACAAGCCCGCTCGCTGTGGAATGGGACAACCTCTGAACTCTGCGGCAGCGAACCCGACCACCGGATCCACGGCGGCCAGCGCCCGAGGTGACCCTTTGAAAGGAGGCCCCACGGGCCCTTAGCCGGTGGACCGGGGCAGGACAGGCTCCAAGCACCACCTGATCACCGATGGGCACGGAACCCCGATTGCCATCATCCCTACCGGCGGCAACCGCAACGATGTCACCCGGCTACTGCTTCTGCTCGACACGATCCCGCCCATACGCGGCCGGGTCGGCCGCCCCCTCGGCACAGGCCCGATTCACTCTTCGCCGACCGCGGATACGACCACGACATCTACCGCCACCAGGCCAAGCCCGAGGCATCGTGCTCCCATCGCCCGCCGCAACAGTCGCCACGGCACCGGCCTTGGCGTCTAGCGATGTGCCGTGGAGCGGACCTTCCCCTGGGTGCACGGCTTCCGCCAACTCCGCGCCCGCTGGAACGGCGGGCCGACATGCAGGAAGCCTGGACGACGGTGAGGGAGTGCCGGAGACCGGCACGGATCGCTCCCGCCGGACAGTCGACCTCGAGCCCGCGGTTTGAACCAGCGGCCAGTGCTTGGCGTTCTCTCCGTTTCGCTTCCCATCCGCCGCGGCGAACGTCGCGGCGTGCTTCGGCGCTGGTAATGAGAGCTGCGTGAATTGGCCACACCGGCGCCCTCGCCTTCACGGACCCTCAATTTGAGGAAGATGGTCATGACGGGGCCCTCACGACCCAGAGGCGATAGCCGATGTGGAACGGAGTGAACCGCCCCGGGGCGCGGCTCGTTGTACTACGTGGGTTCTGCTTGCCATGGTCGTCCGAGGAAGTATGGCGTCGAACCCTTCGTGCGGCTCGCCGAAATCGCATCGGTGAGCCGCACGGCGGACACTGGATGGCGTCGCTTCTGCATCGAAAGAGAGATCGAGCGTGGCACCACAACCGGACTTATCGCGACGGGGTGACCCGTTCGGCCTGTTCGGCGCTGAGGGGACGTCTGGAGCGGTGGCTCTGGTGACCGGGGCTGCACGTGGAATTGGGGCGGCGGTGGCGAGCGCGCTCGCGGATGCCGGCGCCAGGGTTGCGGGCATCGACCTTCGAGCTGCGTCCACGCCGACAGGGCCCGGCACGGTCGTCCACTACCAGGCCGACCTCACGGCCGACGGTGCCATCGACGCGACTGTGCGCCGTGTCGAGAACGATCTGGGGCCGGTGGACATCCTGGTCCATGTCGCAGGTGTCCTTCGTCCGGCCACCGTGCTGGACTCCACTGACGACGACTGGGACCACACCTTCGCAGTGAACACGACGGCGGTCTTTCGGCTGTCCCGAGCGGTCACCGCGGGCATGATCGACAGAGGACGCGGCTGTGTCGTCCTGGTCGGGTCGAACGCCGCCGGTGTCCCGCGGCGTGCGATGGCCGCCTACTCCGCGTCGAAGGCTGCCTCGACGATGCTGATCCGGTGCCTGGGGCTTGAGCTGGCGCCGTACGGCATACGGTGCAACGTCGTCTCACCCGGCTCAACCAACACCGCCATGCAGCGAGAGTTGTGGACCGACGACAACTCGCGCGGCGGAGCCCTGGAAGGCTCGGCGGAAGACTTCCGTGTCGGAATTCCTCTCGGACGCCTAGCGGATCCATCGGACATCGCGGACGCGGTCTTGTTCCTGGTCTCCGACCGGGCTCGCCACATCACTATGCACGACCTGTACGTCGATGGTGGGGCCAGCCTGCGCGCCTGATCGGCCACCTTCGGCGGCCCTGTCACGATCACACCTGAACGGAGCAGCCTTGCCCGCTACAGACCAGAACCGAGTGTCGTGTGAGGGCCCCACAGACTTGCTGGAGAGCTATCGTCCGACCTCCTTCTTCCTGTCCTCTCCGCGAGGGCCGCTCCTCGCCGACGCCCCTCTCCACCGGTTGGCCTCGGTCGACACCGCGTCAGCAGCCTTGTCCCGGGCATCCGAAAACAACGTGCTGTTCGGTGCCCTTCCTTTCGACGGAAGTCAACCGCCCCAGCTCGGCTTGGGCGCGGTCGTCCGTTTGCCAGCACCCTTGACGGTGCATCAGGAGATTGCCGCTCCGGTGCCCATCGGGGCGGACACAAGCTGGGCATGGGAAGAGCCCGACGACACGCTCTACAAGGAGGCGGTCCGAGCAGTCATCAAGCGGATCGGCCAAGGTGAAGTGGACAAGGTGGTCCTCGCCCGCGCGATCGATCTGACAGCCGATCGCGACATCGAAGTGGGCGACATCCTGCGGGCGTTGGTGACCGCAGAACCAGACGCGTACTCCTTCGCGGTGGATCTCGGAGACCGCACGCTGGTGGGCGCGAGCCCGGAGTTGCTGGTCTCTGTGCACAACGGCCGCGCGACCGCCAATCCTTTGGCCGGTTCAGCCCCGCGGCATCCGGACCCGGTGCTCGACAGGATCCAGGCTACGCAGCTGCTGGAGTCCGCCAAAGACCAGAGGGAACACCAGGTGGTGGTCGACGCCGTGGCGGACGCTCTGGCACCACTGTGCCGGGAGCTGGAGACACCCGCACGTCCGGCGCTATCTCGTACGCGCACCATGTGGCATCTGTCATCCCGGGTCACTGCCGTCCCCAGGGAGGGTGTCACCGCTTTGGACTTGGCACGCGCCCTACACCCCACTCCCGCGGTCTGCGGCCAACCGACCGGGGCCGCCCGCCAGGCGATCCGCGAACTCGAAGCCAGCCCCCGTGGCTTCTACTCAGGCATGGTCGGGTGGACGGACACTCGAGGTGATGGCGAGTGGGTGGTCAGCATCCGCTGCGGCGAGGTACGAGGCAAAAGCCTGCGTCTGTTCGCCGGCGCAGGCATCGTGGCCGGGTCCACGCCTGAGGGTGAGGCGGCTGAGACGCGGGCCAAGCTGCGCACCATGCTGCTGGCCTGCGGGGCAATAGAGGCCACGTCATGACCGGGGGCGGAATTCCGGCCATTGAGCCGTACGCGATGCCCGAAGCCCAGTGCCTCCCAGCGAATCGGGTCGGATGGGAATGTGATCCGAGCCGCGCGATGCTGCTCGTTCACGACCTCCAGAATTACTTCGTGGCCCCGTTCACCTCCGATGCTCCGCCGCTGTCTGTCCTGGCGGAAACCGTGCCGGCACTCGCCCGCCGCGCCAGGGCACTGGGCATCCCTGTGGCGTATTCCGCCCAGCCCGGATCACAGAGCGAGCGCCAGAGGGGGCTGCAACTCGACATGTGGGGCGCGGGAATCGGCTCCGATCCTCGCGATGCCGAGATCTGGGAGGCGGCGCGGCCTCAGCCAGGTGACTCCTTGCTGGTCAAGTGGCGCTATGACGCGTTCCATCGCACCGAGCTCGCGGATTTGCTGCGCCGTGAGGGACGCGATCAACTGATCGTGACGGGGATCTACGCACATATCGGCTGCCTGATGACCTCGGCACAGGCGTTCATGCGTGACATCCAGGTGTTCTTCGTAGCGGACGCCGTGGCCGACTTCTCTCGTGAGGACCACGAAGCCGCCTTGCGCTGGGCGGCAGGTCGGTGTGCGCGAGTCCTGACCACCGAGGCCCTGCTCGCCACCCTGCCGGAGCCGCCCACCGGGCTGGCCGGCACCTCGGTCCCGGTGGAAGCCGGCCCTCGACACGTGGCGCACACCCCGTCAGCCCCGCCGAGAGGCACCGCATGAACCTCGCAAGCCCTGCACCCTCCACCTCCGCCACACCTCTCGTCGACCTGGTACGTGCCGCGGCCGATCGCCGACCGCGAGCGATCGCCGTCGAGCAGGCCGGCCACCAGGTCACCTACCGGCAATTGACTGAGGCCGTCGACCAGCTCGCGCTGCGGCTGCGGGAATCCGGAGCCGGAACCGTCGCCGTCACGGGCGAGCGCGGCATTCCACTGGTCGTCGCGGTCATCGCCGTGCTGGCTGCCCCGGCGAAGCTCGTGACTGTCGACCCGCAGCTGCCCGCCAGTCGCCGAGCCGCCATGCTGGATCGCGCTGGCGTGGACCTTGTGTTGGCCACCGAGGCGTACGCACGCTATGCCGACCCGGAGGGCAAGCTACCGGTTCACAACATTCCGCAGATGGGCGAGGAAGCCGGCTTGCTGAGTGTTGTCCGACCGGGCGGACCGCCGAAGAAGGCCGGGGGCTACGTCTTCTTCACCTCGGGTACGACGGGATCGCCCAAGGCAATCGCCGGGCGACAACTGTCGGTCGCCCACTTCGTCAGCTGGCAGCGCGACGCTTTCGACATCGCATCTGGCGACCGGTTCGCACAGGTGACAGGGCTATCGTTCGACGTGTTCCTGCGAGACCTGTTCACCCCCCTGGTTTCCGGTGCGACGGTCTGCTTGCCATCCGGTCTGGCGACCGGATGGCAAGGGCTTCTCGACTGGTTGCGTCACGAGGACATCACCGTGGTTCACACGGTGCCGAGTCTGGCCGCTCGTTGGCTTGCCACCGATGTGTCGTTCGAGGCCGCAGACCGGTTGCGTCTGACCTTCTTCGCCGGCGAGCCCCTGTCAGCACGCGTCGTGAGCCAATGGCGTGAACACTTTCCGGGATCGAGGGTGGTCAATCTCTACGGCCCAACAGAGACCACCCTCGCGAAATTCTGGCACGAGGTCGACACACCACCCGTCCCGGGAAGCCAGCCCGTCGGCCGTCCTCTGCCGGACACTGAACTACGGCTCGTGGACGACGAGGTGTGGATCCGCACCCCTTACCGCACCGACGGATATGTGGACGACCCAGCGGAGACCGCCCGCAGGTTCGTTCACAGCGACGCCGAACCTGATGGTCACCCGTGGTATCGCACGGGCGACCTGGGCAGTCTGGACGAGCGCGGACTCCTGCGGCTGCGCGGGCGCAGCGACCTCCAGATCAAGATCAACGGTAACCGGATCGAACCCGAAGGGGTCACCGCCCAACTGCGTTGCCATCCACTGGTCCGGGATGCGGTCGTGACTGCCCGGCGACGTCCGGACGGGGCGCTCTACCTGGCAGCTCACTACGTCGCGGGCACCCCCACTGGCCTTAGTCCGGTGGTCCTGCGGAGCTGGCTGGCAGATCGGCTGCCAGCCGCGCACGTGCCCTCCGTGCTCGTGCCTATGGACACTCTCCCCCTCGGAGCGAACGGCAAAGTGGACCGCACCGCGCTGCCCGACCCGCTGGCGGGCGAACCAGCTGAGGTCTGCGATCCACAGGTCGGTCCCGATCCTCTGCACGACCTCGTCGCTGCCTCCTTCGAAGCGGTGCTGCGGTGCCCCCGAGGCGCGGTGGACGCCGATTTCTTCGAGTATGGCGGAACGTCTTTGGATGCCGCCGACCTGTCCATCCGGCTACTGCGATCCACCGGTCGCCAGTTGGAGATGCACGAGATCTACGAGTTGCGGACAGCGCGTCATGTCACGGAAAGGCTGCGCTCTCGGCCCATGAAGGAACAGCCGCCCATTCCTCACGGACTGCAGCTGGCGGTCACAGGTCTCGCACCTCAACAGCAGCGCTACCGGCGCGTCTTTCTGCCGTTCGGCAATCGGTCCTGGGCGAACATGCCGGCCCTCATCGTCCTGCCGGATCACACCGAGGCAGACGCGGTACGCGAGGCGCTCACGGAGATCGTGAAGCGCCATGACAGCCTGCGTGCGTGGTTTGAGGAGGACTCGGCGGGTGAGGTCCGCCAGTACTTCGCGGAGGAGATCGACATACGGGTCGCGACCGTCGAGCTCGAGACCTTTCCGATCCATCAACACGATGCACACGTAGAGCGGTTGTGGATTTCCGAAGCGAATACCCTGCTGCCCGACACCCGGCCGCCGCTCTTCAGAGCCTGTCTGGTGCGGCACGGCCTCGGACGGTCAACGCTGCTGTGGAACGTCCACCACATGGTCTCCGACGGCTTCAGTCAGCAATTGTTCCGCCAGGAGCTCAGCGCACTGCTCAACGGTGCTGCGGCGTCCGACCTGCCAGGTCTGCCGATCAGTTATCGCGACTACATCGCCTGGTGCGCCACCGGCGGCAGCGGGACGCTCAGCGCCCAGCGTGCCTACTGGCAGCAGGTCTTCTCCGAGCCGTACGACCGCGTGCTCCTTCCCACTCGCCACGCATGCGCTGAACCGGCGCGCGGTATCGCCTACCAGTTCCCGATCGAAGAGAAGCTCAACGCCAGGGCTGAGCGTTTTGCTCGCGACCACGGATTGACCGTGTTCTCGGTCTTCCTCGCCGCGTACTTCCTTCTCGCCCACTCCCTGTACGGGACCGACGACTTGGTGGTCGTCACCCCCGCGGCAGGTCGCACCCGCCCGGAGGTCCAGAACCTGATCGGTAACTTCATCTCCTTGGTGGCGATCCGGCACCGTGCCGGTGAGGAAACGTCCTTCGCGGACCTAGCCGGCTTGCTTCAGAGGCGCGCGATACGCGCCATGGAAAACCAGGACTATCAGTACGACCAGGTGATGGCGGACGTCGGCGCGGCTCCGGACGACGATCGCTTTCCCCTGACAACCGTTTGCATCTCTCTCATGGACCTGCCACCTGAGCAGGAAGAGCAGTTGCAACTTCCCCGCTGCCGAGACCTGGGATGCGACGTGAAGTTCGACCTTCTCGGCTACCTCCGCCACGCAGGCGGAACGACCGCTTTCGACCTCCACAGCCGTCGATCGCTGATGGACGAGGAGGATCTGAGAGATCTCAAAGCCCGATTCGTTCAGATCCTCGACACTCACCTGCCGCACGCCTGACACGAAGTATGCGAGACACCTAGCCTCGTCGAGCGGGAGGGGAATGCTGTGAACGACGGGGCCCACCCACGGCGGTGGCTGGTCCTGGGGCTCTGCTGCAGTGCGTTGTTCGTCGTAAGCATGGACAACACCGTCCTCAACGTCGCGCTACCTGGGATCCGGCGGGACCTGCACGCGAGTGTTGAGCAGCTTCAGTGGGTTGTCGATGCCTACGTGCTCGTCCTGGCGTCGTTCCTGATGTTGGCCGGCGCGGTAGCCGACCGTGTCGGCAGGCGTCGTCTGCTGCGCGTCGGATTGGCCCTCTTCACTGCGGGTTCAGCTCTGTGCAGCGTCGCTTCGGATTTACACTGGCTGGTTGCCTTCCGCATGCTCCAGGCAGTGGGCGGCGCCATGCTCAACCCGGTGGCCATGTCCATCCTCACGGTGACGTTCACTGATCCCGGCGAGAGGGCCCGGGCCATCGGTTGGTGGGGCGCAGTCGCCGGTGTCAGTATGACGGCGGGGCCCGTGGTCGGGGGCGCTCTCGTCGAGGCTGCGGGCTGGCGTGCGGTCTTCCTGGTCAACCTGCCTGTAGGGATTGCTGCTTGGCTACTCACCGGCCGTTGGGTGCCGGAATCACGAGCAGCTGTGCCGCGGCGGCTGGATCCGGCGGGGCAGATACTCGTCGTGGTACTGCTGGCCTCCACGACCTACGCCCTCATCGATTTCACGGCACTGGGCTCGACGGAGGCGGCGGTACTCGGCTGTGCCGCCGTCGCGGTGTCGGCGCTGGGAGCGTTGCTCGTGGTGGAGTCACGTCGTGCGGAGCCGTTGGTGGAACTTTCCTTGTTTCGCAGCAGACCCTTTGTGGGAGCGAACATCACGGCGGTCTGCGCCTTCGCCGCCCTTTATGGCTTCCTATTCACCACGACGATCTACCTTCAGGTCCAGCAGGGTTTGTCGGCGCTGCAGGCGGGGCTGGCCCTGGTGCCGATGGCCGCGATGGGACTTGTGTGTGCCCCGGTGTCCGGACGCATGCTGGCCGCACGAGGGGCGATGGCGCCGCTGCTGGTATCCGGGACCACGATGACCGCGAGCGGACTGCTGCTCGCGGTCGGCAACGCCGAGGCAAGTGTCGTGGAGCGCTGTGTTGCGTTCGTCCTGTTCGGCATCGGATTCGGTTTCGTGAACGCGCCTGTCACGCACACCGCCGTCTCGGGTCTCCCGCACGCACGTGCGGGCGTGGCTGCGGCGTTCGCAGCCACGAGCCGTCAGGTCGGTTCCATGTTGGGGGTCGCGATCACGGGGACCGCGGTCGCGAACGGTTCGCTCACCACAGCATGGAGCATCGTCGCGCTCTTCTGCGCGACCTCCCTTGCGGCTGGCTTGATCGGTTCCGCCCATTCGAGCCACAAGACGCGGTTTCGACGGCCGGGTCTTGGCCTTCATACCCGTGTACGACATTCGATGGTCGGCGGCCGGATCGCCGTGGATGTGTCTGAGGACATCGACGAAGGCGCCGGCTGACCATCCGGCCCGACCATCTTGAGACAGATACCGTCCAGGCACAGCCGTCGCGTAGGAAGCGCGGCGCAGGATCGACGCGACCACAGAACCCACCAACGATGGCTACATCCAGCCCTGCGGGGGCGCTGGGGCCAAAGACGGGCCGTAATCTGGCTCGGCGGCGAGGCCTCGCTGGACCCAATCCGTGACACTCAAACTGGGACGGTGACATGAACGTCGGCGCCTCTTTACTCTCCTGAAGGACCATCGCCTTCGGCCAATAAGGGCAGATGCTCTGTCAGGTCTACCTCCTTCCCACACCCCATTCTGATTGGACGTCGTTGCAGACCCCCTTGCTTCCTCGTGCGCCGCACGCATTGCCGTTGCTCGGGCACATCCTTCCGCTGTTGCGCGACCCCCTGGATTTCCTTCTGTCTCTGCACGCTCAGGGTGATCTTGTCAGGATCCGCATAGGCCCCGTCCCGGCCGTTGTCGTTTGCGAACCTCGACTTACTTGGGATGTGCTACGCAACGATCGAGTCTTCGACAAGGGAGGTGCGTTCTTTGACCGAGGCCGCGAGGTGGCCGGGAACGGGCTGGGCACCTGCCCGTTCAGTCATCATCGCCGGCAGCGACGGCTGCTCCAACCAGCCTTCCATCCCAGGCGGCTTCCCAGTTACGCGACCGTCATGATTGATCGGATCAACGCCGTGACGGACTCGTGGCGGGACGGCCAGATCCTCGATGTGGTCGAAGAAATGACCCACATCACCTCGGCGACGACCGTCGCAGCGATGTTCTCGGACGCACCGCCGCAGGCTACGCTGCAACAGGCTCTCGATGACCTGAGTACTCTACTTGCCGGTGTGTACCGGAGAATGCTCACACCGTATCCACTGGACCGATTGCCCACGCCTGCGAACCGGCGTTACTATCGTGCCAGGACGAGTCTGCGGCGCATCTGCGACGAGATCATCAGTGTCCGGCGACTCAGCGGTGTCGACCACGGCGATGTGTTGTCTGCCTTGATATTCGGCCGCGACCCACAGGACGAGACCCGGGGCTTGGACAACGAGGAGATCATCGACCAAGTATTGTCATTCTTCCTGGCCGGCACGGAGACCACCGCTTACACGCTCGCCTGGGCTCTGCATCTCCTGGCACAGCACAGTGACATCCTCAATCGCCTGCACGATGAAGTCGACTTCGTTCTGGGCGGCCGGTCTGTGACCGCCGATGACCTACCTCGGCTGGAACTGACCCGCCACGTGATCACCGAGACGCTGCGGCTGTGTCCGACCGCGTGGATCTTTACGCGCCTCATGACCAGCGATGCCGAGCTGGGCGACTACCAGTTGGCTGCGGGTACTCATCTCGTCTACAGCCCTTATCTGGTTCATCACCATCCGGAGCTGTACGATAATCCAGACCGATTCGACCCCGACCGCTGGTTGACCGAGCGGGCCCGATTTTTGCCGCGTCACGCGTTCATTCCGTTCGGTGGGGGTGCTCGTAAGTGCATCGGCGACACTTTCAGTTTCGCAGAGGCCACATACGCACTCGCCACGATCGTCTCCCGCTGGCGGCTGTTGCCCACCTCTGATCAACCAGTTCGTCCCGCTCTGGCCGCCATCATGCGGCCGACGAATCTGCACATGCGGCTCGTGGCGAGAAAGTCGGTGCCCGGATTGTGAAGACGCCAGCTGAGACGATGCTTTCGTTCAGCGTTCCGGTCGGAACCATTCCCCATGATCGTAATCCGTGTGCGGCTGTCGCGCACAAGTCGACCCGAGGCTGGGCAAATCGATACCGACTGATTGGCGACGACCGCCGACAGCGCGCGTTCGACCAACTCAACTACGCTGAGCTACTTTCCTACGCGTGTACGACAGCCACCGCGTCACGACTGGGACTGTTTGCCCAGTGGTTCACGTACTACTTTTTGCTGGACGATCAGCAGGACCTGGCCGTACTCAATGGGCGGCATGAAGAATTCGTCGCTTTGCAAAGTAAACTCCGCATCGCTCTGCACTCTCGCGGTGCCGTCAGTCCCTCGCGTGATGAGGGACTGGTTGCGGCAGTGGCTGATCTGTGCCGGCGCACGGCGCCCCTCGTGTCCGACGGATGGTGGTACCGCTATGTGACTCACGCTGAGCAAACGTTTGCCGCCCAGCGGCAGGAGAGCGACTACCGCTTGACTGGCGTCATGCCTACGCCATGGGCTTTCAAGAAGGTTCGGCGTGAAGCCGGAGCGGCAGAAATGGTGTTCGACATCATCGAAGCTTGTGAGGAGAGTGAGATACCGGAATCGATCCGCTCCAGCGCCGCATGTCGGCGCTACGCCGACGATCTCAACGATTTCACCACGTGGTCCAACGACGTGCTCGGGGTTCAGCACGACGCCGCCAACACTGATCCGAACAACTACGTCCTAGTCCGTGAGCACGCCGACGGCCTCGAACGCGAGGCGGCGATCGCCGCCGTGATCTCCGACATCGTGTGGCTCGCTGAGCAGATGCCTCTCCGCAGAGCAGAAGTGAAAGCGGTCGCCTCAATGCACTGTTCAGGGCCGGAACTGGAAGGTATCGAACGTGTGCTGGATGCTTGGCGTGCCTTTGCCCTCAACGTCCCTCTCCACTACCTGCGCGCTGATAGCCGACTGGCTCAAATGGACGGCGCGGCCCCGGGACGCCCAGCTGGCTTCATCAGTGACTTGCTGGGCGTCGGCCGGCCTTGCTGATCATTTCAGAATGCGGTTTGGAGTCGTCTCCAGCGGATGATGTCGCAGGCGAGTTGGACCGAGGTGGAGGTAGGCGCGTATCTCGTAGCGGGTCCGAAGACGTTTGAACTGGTGCAGCCAGACGAAGGTCCGCTCGACGGCCCATCGGGTCTTGTCCAGGCCGGAGCCTTGCGGGGTGCGACGACGGGCGGTCTTCGGTGTGATTCCACGAGCTCGGGCGAGGCGGCGGCACTTGTCGAAGTCGTAGCCGCGGTCGGCGACAGGCCACCTGAGCCGGCGACGGGGGCCGGCTTCGCAGGGCGCGGATGTGCGGAACAGTGTCGGCGGTGGCATGAGCTGAGTGACGTCGTGGCGGTTCCCGCCGATCAGAGTGACAGCGAGCGGGGTGCCGTGTCGGTCGACGATCAGGTGGTGCTTGCTGCCGGGACGGCCCCGGTCGACTGAGCCCCTCTTTGAGTGCCCTCGACAGGGCCCTGCTCTCGTATAGTTACCGGCAGGTGGCGTGTAGCGGTGAGTAACTATTCGGGGCTGCGGTCGCGCTGGTGGAGGGCGGCGAAGTCCGCGTGCGCGGTCTCGACGGCTTCGGGGTCTGCTCCACGGTCTCGCCCATTGCGCGGCGGCGGAGCACGGTGTGCAGCATGTTGTCGGTGATGACCGGGGGCCGGCCGCCGTGCTTGCCCTTGCGGGAGGCGGCGTCGAGTCCTTCGAGGGTGGCCTCGCGGACGATCTCCCGCTCGGTCTCCGCCGTCGTGGCGAAGAAGCCGAACAACAGCCGGCCCAGGCCGGCGGGGTCGTAGACGCCGACCAGCGGTCCGGCGAGCATCTCCAGCACCAGGCCGTGCGCGGTGAGATGGTCCGCCAGCGCGGGCAACTCGGCCCCGTCCTGGGTCAGTCGCTTCATCCCGTTCACGGTGAAGATCACCCGGTAGTGCGAGGCATGCGCCTTGATCTCCCGCGCGCACGCGGGCGCTGCCTCGAACTGCGGGCGGAATCGCACCGGGTGCTGGTCTTCTCGGAGAAGATCTTGCCCCGGGGGTGTCTTTGGCGGCGAGCGCGTGCAGCTGCGACTGGAGTTCCTGGGTGAGGCTGGAGCACCTCGCGTGCCCGAAACGGTGTTCGCGCTCGGGGGTGTCCGGGGCAATCGGCGGGCGGTCGGCACGCGCGGGAGCTTGGCGAGCCAGGGCACCTTCGTGACGCTGCCGCTGTGGTAGGTGCCGGCGACCGCGCCGGAACGCGAGCGGCAGGGCGGGCCCGACGACGCGTCACAACGGGGGCAAGGATGGCGCTCAACGCCGTCGGCGTCGGACTCGAGTGCGGTTTGAGGCTCCGTCGTGGATCCGGGTCCCGAGCCGCTTTCGCCGATCGCTCTGGGTCGTGCTCCGGGAAGGGAACGTTTGCGAGAGGCCCCGCTGGTCGAGGACTCGTCGATCCTCGATCACTCCGTGGCGGTCAACCCTTGCGGCGGGCCGGGGACCAGGATTCTGGTAACGAAGTTTGCGAACTGTGCCCGCACTCTTTCCCGCGGAATGCGCTCTTCTCCGGCCAAGTGCTCGACGAGGTCGGCTCGGGTGGCGGCGAGCAGGGCGTGGGCGGTGAAGTCGCCGTCGGTCAGGCCGGGGATCTGCTCCAGTACGGCTTGGAGCATGCCGTGCCACTGCTCGTAGTGCTCCGCCTGGTACGGGCTGCCGCTCCCGCTTTCCTCCAGGGCCAGCGCGAGGCGCCGGTTGTCGAGTTTGAAGCAGAGGACGGCATCGAGCAGGGCGGTGACGCGATCCTGCGGTGGAGTCGCGGGCCCCAGGGGTGGTGGGCCGGCCTCGACGGCCTGTCTCATCGGTTCGAGCCGTGCCTCGTACAGCGCGCGGAGCAGACCGGCGCGATCCCCGAAGGCCCGGAAGAGCGTGCCCTTGCCAACGCCGGCCTCTGAAGCGACGTCGGCCATGGTGATGTCAGCGGAACTTTCACGGCGGGCGAAAAGGGCGTCGGCAGCTGCAAGCACGGCCTCCCGGTTACGGACGGCGTCTTTGCGGGATTTGCGCTCGGGCATGCTGCTCCTCCATTTGCAAAACGGACCTGCGGTCCGTATCGTAAACCGGACCCAGGGTCCGTATTCTGGAACTGGAGGTACCCATGTCCGTACCGACTGCTCCGGCGGATCTGTACCGGCACAGCCTTCGACTGCTGCTCGGCAAGACATTCCCGCGTGGGTCGCCCTGTGGGCTGAGGACGGGCTCATGGAGTTCCCCTTCGCTCCCGACGGCTGGCCCCGGCGTCTGTGGAGCGCAGGGAGGTCATCGCCGCCTACATGCTGCACTACCCCGACCACGTCGACCTGCATGACTTCCCCGATCTGCGGATCCACCAGACCACCGATCCGCAGACCATCGTGGTCGAGATGCGTGGCGTCGGCCGCCTGGTGGAGAGCGATGCCCCCTTCGATATGCCCTACATCGCCGTCGTGACCGTTCGAGACGGGCACATCACCTCTTACCGCGACTACTGGGACCCTGTCGGCGGCCAGGAGCCCGGTACCGACTTCATCGGGAGCAACCGATGACCACCGTCGGCACCACTCTGGTCATCGGCGCTACCGGCACCACCGTCAGCCGCACCGCTGCACAGCTGACGGCCGTAGGCCACCGCGTAAAGGCCGCCAGCCGCCGGGCCGCCCCGGTCGCCGGCGTCGAGCCGGTCCCCTTCGACTGGTACGACCCCGCCACCCACGCCGCCGCCCTCGACGGCGTCGACCACGTATCCCTCATACCGCCCCTGGGCGACTCCGACCCCGCGGCGACGATGCTGCCGTTCCTCCATCAGGCCCGCACTTCCGGCGTGCATCGCGCGGTGCTGCTGAGCTCCTCGGCCATTCCCGAGGGCGGCCCGGCGGTGGGAAAGGTGCATCAAGCCCTGCCCGATCTGTTCGAACAGTGGGCGGTGCTGCGCCCCTCGTGGTTCATGCAGAACTTCACCGGCGCGCACGTGCACGCCCGCAGCATCCGCGACGAGGGCGTCATCTGCACCGCCACCGAAAGCGGCCGGGTCGGCTTCGTCGACGCCGAGGACATCGCGGCCGTCGCCGTGCGCGCTCTGACCGACGAGCGAGCCCCCAACTTTGATCTCGCCCTTACCGGACCCGAGGCACTTAGCCACGACGACATCGCCACGATCATCACCGAGGTCACCGGCCGGCCCGCGGCCCACCACCGCCTGTCCTACGAGCAGATGCGCGACCGCCTCACGGCGCAAACGCCGGTGGAGTTCGCCGCAATGCTGGCCGGCATGGACCGTGCCATCGCCGGAGGGGCGGAGGACCGCATCACCGACACTGTCCAGCGCCTCACCGGTCGGCCCCCGCACGCCTTCCGCGCCGTCCTTGAGAGGGAGATGAGATGCAGCAGCTGATGTACCAGGACGATCAGCAGTTCCGGATCGAGCCCCTGCGTGATCTCGACCTGGCCGTCTACGGCGCTCGGACGTCGGGGAAGTCGTTGCAACCGCTTCCCATGTCCCCTCCGGCGACTGATGGCACGACGCCTGGCGGTCCACCGCAAAGCGTCTGGGGCCGAAGCCCGTGCAAGCCGCCCCGTCAGCGCGAGGGTCGGGCTGCTGCGGGTCTTGAGCTACTACCGGGTGGCCGAGTTCTTGATGCACGACAACCCCCACGACCCGCGCATCGACCACGCCCACCAGCGCGGCTTCGTTTGCTTCCGAGATGCCATCACCCCACCTCCCGGGCAGCACTCCCGTGGAGATGCGGTACGAGGACGCCGTATTGCACGGCTGCTTCTCAGAAGCTCACCGGACGTCCCAACGGCCCGCTTGGCACGGCGAACCGGCCGGATCAGGCCATGCCCGGTCACACTGCCGTGAACCTCAACTCGTTCTGAACCGTAGTCCTGTTGGTGCCCTACACGCAGGCGCACATTGACAGGAGGGCCAACATTGCCAGAGACGACATATGCGATCGAGCTCACCGAGGCGGCGGTAGCCAAGGTCACCGACCTGCTGCGGCGGGAAGAGCCCGGGCTGGCAATGCAGGTGTCGGTGCAGCCGGGCGGTTGCTCAGGCATGCGGTATCAGCTGTTCTTCACCGACAAATACGCCGAGGCCCTCGCCAAGATGCTGGCGGAGCGGGACGACGAGGGGTTCGCCGAGGATGACGAGCCGCAAACGGCGGCCCAACGGGCGGCTTTGGTCGCTGACAAGGTGTCGGTGACCTGGTTCGACCGCTTCGCGGTGGTAATCCCTTGAGCGGCCCCTACCTCGAGGGGGCGAGCATCGACTACCTGGACACGCTTCAGAAGTCCGGCTTCGTGATCGAAAACCCCAACGCGAACGGCTCTTGCGCCTGTGGGGACTCCTTCCGGTGAAGCGGAGTGGCGGCGACATCGCCGAGGTGCCGCTGGCCTGGCTGTGCGCAGAGGACAGTGCCAGCCGACTGCTCGTATGCAGCCAAGCGCCTTGGTCACAGGCGTCATTCGAGTACCGCGCCGCACACGACGTCCTGGCCTTGACACTGGTATTCACCTGCCCCCCCGGGCCCCCGGCGGACCTCGGAACACCGCACGCGCTCTTGGCCGATGACACCGAATGGGCCCTCTGGTGCCACGCGCGCCTCGACACTGGCCTCTGTAGCCTGCAGCCTGCGGACAAGCGACTGGCCGTGAGGGCCTTTCGTGGGCTGACGTCGAGCCGATTGGTGGGTGGCTCTCTCGACCAGACGCTGGAAGCCTGCGCGGTCACGGTAGTAGGCCGCGGAGCCGGCGTCAGTGTCGGTGTGGCGTCAGCCCGCCGCGTGCTCGATCCATGGGCCGAGCAGAATCACCCCGGCCGAGGCACCAACGTCGCGTAACGGGTCCCTGCCGCCCAGGGCAGGGACCCGCCTGACAACAGCACAGCGGCTCCGTAGGCATGTGCGTTCTCCGTTGACGGGTTGGTGGCGTTGGTCCGGCGTCGGGGTGGTGATGTCCAGCGCGGTCGGCCATGTCGGCTGCCTTTGGAGGACCGGGCATTGCTGGCAGCCACTGGCGCACGGACCTGACGTTGCGGCGGGTGGCTCCGTTGTTCGGGGCCTCGAACTCCGCAGCCGACAGGATCCTGGACCACCCGGCGCCCTTGCCGGCCATCTCGCCGGCGCACCGGCCACGCAAGGACACCGTCCACATCGTCGACGGCACCCTGGTGCCGACCGCGACCGCAATGTGGCCGCCTCCAACAAAACTACCGGTACTCCGCGAGTCTGCGGGTCGTGATCGATGCCAACATCCGTCTGGTGGCGGCCATCGGCATGCCGTTGCCCGGCAGCCGCAACGACTGCCGGGCTTTCACGGAATCCGGTGTCGACAGGGCCTGCCGCGGGGACGCCGACTGTCGCCGACGGCGGCTATCCGGGCACCGGCCCGGTCATCCCGCACCGCAGACGCCAAGGCCAAAGACACCCCAGCCCGCGGCAGGAAGCGGAGAACGCCGTCCACCGCAAGGCCCGAGCACGCGTGGAACACACCTTGTCACGGCTGAAGAGCTGCAAGATCCTTCGGGACTGCCGACTCAAGGGTCATGGCGTACACCAGGCCATGTTCGGTACCGCCCGACTCCACAACCTGGCTTCCACCGGCTGACTCACATCCCATAGGGGACAACCTCAAGCTGATGCACACCATTCGTTGCCGGCGCCGCACGCGGACAAGGGTGCCCTGAGGCGGAGAGTACAGATTGCGAGATGACGCGCCGGGAGATCAACCCCCAACAAGTGCCTCCATTCGTCACGCCGGGCCTCGCGACGTGCGTGATGCCCTGCCGTTGGCAGCGGGTCGGGACCTCGGGCGCTTGGTCGGCAAAGACATCGATGCGCTCGTGAAGTCGCGGTAGCCGATGGCCTGGGAGACGCTGATGCGCGGGCCAGGCAGTGCGCACAGCCGCGCTCGCGGAGCTTAGCGCAGCGCGAGCACGCCTGCCGGAACGGTACGAGCCATCAACGGTACGAGCCATCAAGGACGTCCACCGCGCCCGCCGGCGAGCCCAGATGACGACCGCTGCCAGACGGTCATGACGATGGATCTGTAGGCCATCCCGAGTGGCGTCGCCTCAAGAGTCGATTCGACGAGATCGCTCACATCGATCCAGGCCGCGCCTTGCTGAGTGCCGCAGGGCTCCTGACGCTCCGTAGCCGTCGTGTTGTATGTGTGAGCAGCTTGCAACTCCTGGTTCAACTCGTACCAGGCCGCAGCGTAGAGGACCTCCGCGTCGCGCAAGAGCGAGCGCAAGACGGCGCCCTCGCGGCACTCCTCTGCCTGGCGTGAGATCTGCAGCATCTCGTCTGTACCTTGTTGGGCGGTCATCGTTGCGTCCTTACCTTCGGGTGCGAGGTCACACCAGGTAGTACGGATGAGACTGCGACCGAACTATGCGGTTCGCGTCACAGAACTGTCACAACGATCTTGCGGCGCATCCGGGACAGGCCTTCGGACGGCCGACACAAGTGAGGGGAGATGCCCTCCTGCCAGGTGAGGACTTCTTACGGCTCGCGGACGAAGGCCAGGCATGGGCGTCCGCCCGCCGATGGATCGCTGGGTTCCGATGCTGTCGAGGTAGGGAGACAAGCCGCGCCAGCATATGAGTGCGTAGCTCAGCGTGAGGAAGGCTTTGTGGATCTCCCAACGAGTCCGCAGGCGATGGGACTGATACAGGTGGTCGTACGCGCTTCACGACCTGGCGTTGACCGCTCAGCTCGGAGCCGTGTTCAGTGTTGCGCGGGCGATCAGCGGAGCACCGAAGCCCAGACCAGGCGGCGGTACTTGTCCTGGTCGTCACCGTGATCGGCCGGCACCATGCCTGAGTGGCACCGGAGTCGGCCACGCTTGCCACGCACCGGCGGCGCCTTGCAGAAGTGACGTCGTGGCGTTTGCCATCGGCCAGAGCGACGGCGAGCGGGACTCCGGTGGCGTGGCCAAGACCAGCTGAACTTGGGCAGCTTCCTGTCGGCTTCGTCCGGGCCGACTGCTCCTCGGCGCTTCTCGGGGCGGACGAGGGCCCGCGTGGGGAACCAGGCTCCAACGCCTGGTGCTCGACGATCCGGCGCGCAGCGAACTGGTCTGCCCTTCAGCCTGTGCGAGTGCGAGCCTCGCTGGACCAGCGGTCTGTCGGATCCGCCAGACCGCGCAAGGCTGTGACGAGGCGGTCTATACGGCGTTTGTTGCGCAGATTGAGCCTTCCTCCACGCGGTAGCCCGAACAACGAGCCGGGGACCAGTTCGATCCCCATATTCTGCAAGCTCTCATAGGGGTCGGGAACAGTTTCGTCTGCGGATAGGTAGCAGGCGAAGCATTCACTGCCTGGGACCACTCGATACGGGGTGCCCGCGACGGCATCGACCAGCCGCCCACGGTTCTCCGCCGTTTCGCGTTGAGTCGTGCGCTGGTACGCCGTGTCGCTGAGAGCTGCTCGGCTGGCCATTATTGCCACGCTAGCCAGGCCGATGGGGTCGATCGTGTTGCGGAATGCCTCGCGAGCGCGATCGGGCACGACGATGAACCCGACGCGCAAGCCTGAAAGTCCGAGGAACTTTGAAAGGCTGCCCAGAAAGACGACGTTTTCCACCTCCCTGACCAGGCTCATCGATGAGCTTTCCGGGTAAATGGAATCTGCTTCATCGATTACGAACATCGTCTCCGGAGCCGCGAGGAGCATTGCACGAACTTCGTCGGGATGCCACACGCGCCCGGTGACCGCACTCGGGTTGGAGAGGATGATGAGCTCCACTTCCGTACTGACGCAGAAGCCGGCTACGTCCTCGGCTGAGATGATATAGGGGTAATCTGTGCGATCGAGAAATTTGATGGGCTTACGGGTTCGGCTGGCAAAATAATGAAAGCCTGGCCAGTCGGGTTTGCACAGCCCCACATTCCGGGCTATTGGTCCGAAAACGTCGAACGCGGTTCGGATTGCGTCCATGCCACCCGAGCAGAGGAATATGCTCCTAGAGTCGACATCGTAGAGATCGGACAGATCCTGCCGCAGACCCACGTCTTGTGAGTCCCAATGAAGCAGGAGGTGAGCCGATTGCGCTGATCGCACAGCATCCAGTGCCATCAGCGAAATGGAGTCGTTCTCGCAGCCATCGAGAAGACAACGGTCCTCTACCGGCGTGCCGTCGGAGGTGACAAGGCGAGTGGGAACCGCGCGAGCGGGTACGGAGAAAGGTTCGATCAGTTTGCCTGACACGACACTCTCCTAATTGATGAAATCGCGGGATGGGTGAGCACGAGGGTATTTTCGGAGGTACTCGTAGAAGCGGGCCACATGAGTGTCGCTCCGAGTGACGGGACCTGGTCGAAAATGCAGATCAGCCAGGACTTCGATGTCCTCAAGCAGGACACTGCGCTCCCACTCGAACGCTTTGAGTGCCTGACGCGCATCAGCTTCCGCGTCATCCGTTCGCTCTGCGAGGCCGACGATGAAGGCCTGGGTCAGCCCAGGGGCCGGAAGGGCGAGGCCATCTATGATGGCGAACCAGCGCCCGTCGATCTCACCTTCCAGAGTGAAGAAACTTGTACCCCATGTGGACCACACGGTTTCCATGAGTTCACCGCGAAATTCGTTGCGCAATTTGATCTGCGCACGGTACTTCTCGTAGAGAAAATTGCGGTCATCGACCAGATCTGCCGGATCGAACTGGACGCCGTGCAAAGCTTCCAGGTGCTGTATGTCCATACCGTTCGCACAGAACACGAACGGATCGATGTGCATGTCCACACCGAGCTCTCCAACGTGCCATACCAGTGCGTCGTCCGACGAGGACATCGAAGGAATCTCCCACAGTGGTTCGATTCCGTTGAAGGCCCACACCAAGCCGAAGCGTTCCGTAGTGGGAAACGAAAATATGCGCGCGTTACGTGGCGGATCATCCAGCAGGCCTGTTCCGGTTGCCACGCAAAGTCCCTGCTTATCCCATCGCCATCGGTGTAGCGGACATCTCACCGTGGAATCGACGACCTCGGCGCGAGAAAGGTCCGCGCCCAGATGGGTGCAGTACCCGCTCAAAACTTGGGCCACCCCTTCTGTATCGCGGAACACGATGACCTTTCCATCGAGAAAGGGGCGTGGCGTCAGCTTCCCTATGCCTACCTCACTGGACCTGCATATGGGAAACCATGATTGCGTGAAAACGCCATCCTCCCCTTCCGCGGGGATGGGTCTGCTCAGGAATCGGACAGGTGGAGGAACGATTCTGCACCCTGGCGTATTGGTGTGAGCTTCGTCGGAGATAGCCACAGAAGGGCCCCCATGTCTGACAGAGCCGACATGACGTTTAACCTTCATCAACCTAACAGCCGGGGTTGACGGCAGTCCATACCTGTGCCGCAAGTGGCTCTGCGTCTGCCGGATATATCCTATATGTTCCATTTCTGAGGTTGTACTCGTGATTCGCTCGGGCATTTACTGATGATTTCAGAATGAAATCGGTGTGTTGGTTTGGCAGTTGAGCGTTGTGTCGGCAGCCCTGTCGGGTGCCTGCTGATGTTGTGCCTGATGACCTGTGAGAACGCCTAGTGCCGTTGCTGCCTCTTGCTCGTCCGCCTCGGCGGGCCCGGGCGGTTGCCGGTGGATGACTGCGCCGCTTTCCGGGGGCATCGTCTACGTGCTGCGCAAGGGCGTGAGCTGGTCGGATGTATCTGCGGAGAGGGCCGTCAGCAGCGAGGTGGCCGCTTGGTACCGCTTGAGGGACTGGACCGAGGCTGGTGTCTGGCCTCGTCTGCACAAGGTCCTTCTGGCGGAGTTGCGGGCGGTCGGCCTGCTAGACATGGATGACGCGGCAGTGGACGGCTCGGACGTCAGGGCACTCAAAGGGAAGCTCACATCGGACCTTCGCCGGTCGACCGGGCCCGCCCCGGCAGCAAGCACCATCTGATCGTCGACCGGCACGGCTCCCCGCCCGATGTCATTCTGTCCGGCGGGAACCACCCCGACGTTCAGTGGAAACCGGCCGATCACCGTCTCCACACGGTCCAGAGTCCAGCGCTGGTCCTCCCAACCGCGCGCGGCCGGCCCCTTGGCCAGCTCCCCTTCCCACTGCGCGAACTGCTTCTCACTCAGCCTCGGAAGCGACGTCGACACCTGTGACCGCAGAGCCCGCGGACCACCCTCGTCCCACATTTACCGCCGCTGCACCGAGCGGACACTGACCCGCAGGTCCTCGGTGATCACCGAGCTCGCTTCGCCCTGGGCGAATCGTTCGGCGGCCCTGAGCCGTAACTCCTTGCGACACTATCGCCGTTCGGCAGCCAGCCCGCCGCATTGTGGATACCGCATACCTCGGTGGTACCGCATGGGCGATGAGCCGTCGGCCCCTACGACTCCATGAGTGCAATATCAGTAGACGGTGTCCTACATGGTGAGGTTGCGGAAGCGTCTGTAACAGCGGAGGGCGGGCTGCCAGTCCGAGGAAGGCCAGGTAGTTGCTGAGGTTGCGTTCGTATGGGTGGGTGAGGCGGCGGTAGCCCGTCAGCCAGGACGCGGTGCGTTCGATGACCCAGCGGCGGCGCCCGAGTCGATGCCCTAACGGGCGATGCGGACACCGATGCGCTTGCCCCATAGCCATCGCCACAGATGAGGGACGTCGTAGGCCTTGTCGGCATGAAGACGCACGGGCTTGGAGCCGGCTGCATGGAGTTCGTGTCCCATGTGGAAGTGGGGCAGTATCGGCTTGAGAGCGTGGCTGTCGTGGCTGTTGACCCCGGAGAGGACGACACGTAGAGGCAGTCCGTTCGCATCCAACAGGACACTGATCCTGGAACCCGGGCTTACCCGGTTCCACAGGGCTCGGGCCTGCAAGTTCGCCCCCTTCTTCAGCGCGGACGTGGGCAGAGTCGAGGACCGCGCGTGATAAGCCAACCAGTTCCTCGCCGCCCAGGACGTGGAGCACCTTGTGGTGCGGTCGTCCCACATACCGGGCCACGGTCTGACCGGCTTCTTTGAGCGTGTCATAGCCTTCATGGGGCCTGCGGCATCGTCGCGCTGGCTGTCGGAACCCGTCGGCGGGCGACCCGGGTTGCACGAAATCAGGTACGGCCAGTAGAAGCAGTTCGCGATGACCGCGTCGCGAAACAGGGCGAGCGGTCAGGCGGCGGAGCGACCTCCAGCGACGGCGCGGTGCCACGGCTGCTCGATGGAAGCGCGGCGGCCGCTGGGGCCACAAGCGCTCGGGAATGGCTGGACCGAGCACCGCAGGACCTGCACGCTCCTGGGTTGAGGACAACGCCTGATTCATCGTGCATTGAGATGAACGCGCATCGCTTAGCCTACGTAACTCTGTGTGGACACGCGCGGCCGGTCAAACGCATACGGCGGTGGGCAACCCCCGTAGGGCAGACGCGCCGGCGGCGGGGGAACGCCAGTTGGCTTCGTACTCGGGAGGCTTCATGAGCTATGACACCGTCGCCCTCGGCGCGCCAAGACCAGGGGCCGTGCTGCGGCCGGTGGCGATAACCCGGCGGGAACTCAGGCCGTACGACGTGCTGATCGATGTGACGTACGTGGGAATCTGCCACAGCGACATCTACGTGGCGGGAGACGCTAGGGCGAGCGCCAGCTCGCCGGCGGTACCGGGCCATGAGATCTCTGGGTTCGTAGCGGCCATCGGCGATCACGTGACGACCCACCAAGTCGGGGACCGGGTAGGAGTCGGCTACGTCGTCGACTCCTGCGGTGTCTGCGACCAGTGCCTCAAAGGCGCCGAGCAGCATTGCCTGTTGGGGCCTGTACCCGTCCACGGGGGCGTGGACTACTACGGACAGCACATGTATGGCGGCTACAGCCACCGGATTGTGGTGCGGGAGCCCTTCGTCCATCGAATCCCGGACAGTCTTGACCTCGCGGCCGCCGCTCCTCTGCTTTGTGCAGGTATCGTGCCCTACTCGCAACTTCGCTTCTGGAGAGTGGGGCCCGGCACCGCGGTTGCAGTGGTAGGACTCGGCGGACTCGGGCACATGGCCGTCAAACTGGCCGCTGCGATGGGCGCCCGGGTCGCTGTGGTGAGCCGATCCCTGAGGAAGCGGGAGGACGCCCTGAGATTTGGGGCGCACGAGTTCCACGTCGCGGGTGACCCCGCCGCTCTGGACCGCCTGCGCGGACGTTTCGATCTGGTCGTCAACACAGCCTCCGCTGTGCAGTCGCTCGATCCCGGACTCCGGATGCTACGGAGGGCAGGCACCATGGTGCTCACTGGACAATCCGAGGGGCCGCTGTCCGTTACCCCGGCAGTGCTGACCCGCAGCCACGGCCTGCTGGCCGGCGTCTCCGCCGCAGGAACCACAGAGACACGGGAACTCCTCGCGTTCTGCGCCGAGCAGCGAATCACCCCCGACATCGATGTCGTCTCCGCTGCCCAGATCAATGAAGTGCAAGCTCGGCTGGTCAGCGGAGAAGCCCGCTACCGTTTCGTTCTCGATGCCACCACCATCGGCATCGAGCGCCTTGCGTGAGGGAAGGAACGAAGGGATCGACCAGTACTCAACGGCGATAATTGGCGTGCTGTGGTCCGTCGCGGAGCCGCGAGGCCCGTCACGCCTCCTTCGGCGTGTTCGCCCCCCAGCCAGCGGGACGCGGGGCGGCGGCCGTGTGAACCGCTGACCCCGCGCGCGACCCGTTCGGCGGTGGCCCCAATGCGAACCGGGAGGGGCCGGGCACGCTTCGTTCAAGCGTACCGGTCCCCCCCCAAGACCGTGCTGTCGCACCTGGCATGCCTGGGTACGGGCGCGAGGAGTTGTGCCCCTCTTGGCCACCGTAGGCGTCCTGGCCCTTCACGACGGGGCCGACGATACGCCGCCTCTCTGGGCGCCGAGCGCCTGTCACGTGCTATCTCGTGCCACGCGTGGTCGTCAAGACCAGACTCGCGGCCTTATTCGCGCCCGCCGAAAACCTTGACGTGCTGATCGCCACTGCAAGCGATGCGGAACTCCATCAAGCTCTCCGTCACATAGAGCCTTATGCGTGTCCGCTGTCCAGCCCGACGCGTATGTGATGCCGATTCAGTCACGATCGGCCTGCGGCTTCTGGACGGCCCCCGACTATGTCAGCCAGCCGCGCAGCAGTGGTCCTGGCGTGCCGAGCAAGCCAACCAGGTCGTCCGCCCGAGGCGCGAGGGCCCGGCAGATGCCATCGATGCGTTCTGGCAGGCTCAGGACCTCATCGGCGGCAAGGATGCCGCGGGCAAGGTACCAACCGGAGTGGGGGGACACCTGTTGCAGGCAGAACAACTGGTAGAGGCCCTCGAGCAATGGGCGAACGGTGTAAGGGGCAACCGGGGCGTGCCACTCTTCGTACAGTGCCTCTGTCGTCGTGCGCACCGCATGGGCTTCGGCGAAGCGTGAGGCGAGTCCGGCCCGGTCGTTCCACGACTCGAACGTGGGGCGGTGCTCGGCCTCGGCCGTCCGCAGGCTCGTGATGAGTTCGGTGTGCAAGAGTCTTTCTCTGGTACGGAACATCCGTATCCAGCCGTCCCGAACGCGCTCGTCCGCAGGCGGAAGATAATCCTGGCTGTCTGCCATCGCCCAGGCGGAATCCAGAAGGATCATGCGGTTGTCGCCGCCGGCGCTCTGGAAGGCCAAGGTGAGCGCTTGATAGTCGATCAGCCGCCCCACAGAGAAGAATCCCGCGGCGCCGCACGCGGATCGACACCGGGACACAGTCGCGTCGGCGAGGACATCGGCGGTCACCTTGGCAAGCGCTGAGGCGCGCATCGCCGTGGCGGAGGGGCGGGTGCCGCACCCACCTCCCGGTGGTATGTGCCAGCAGTTCCGGGTCGCGCGGCGGGCTACGACGGTCGCCGCCAGCGCGTCCGCTGCGGCGCCGAACAGCAGTCGCTGCTGGCCGAGGAGGCGGATGGATGGGAGAGCGCCGCCGAGCCGGTCGAACGTTGTGCGGCGTTGCACGTACGGAAGGGCGAGGGCGACGCTCGCCCGTGCCACGGCCGCGAGCCCCGCCGTGACGGCGCCCCAGGCGAAGCGACTCATCCCGAGACTGCGCTGGGTTCGGGCAGTAGGTCCGTCCAGCGGATCGTGGAAGGAGCCGTCCTTCGTGATGAAGGCGCCGTCGTTGAGCCAGCGCCGATAAGGCACCCTGACGTGTTCGAAGCGGACCGCCGCGTAATCCATTGGAAGCAGCGAGGTATGCGGGTATGGATCGATCAGGACTCCGGGGCGGGGGCCGGCGTCGTCTCGCAGGGGGACGAGGAAGAGGGCCGTCCCACGATCCGCTCCGCCGACCCGCAGCCGCGCGCTGACCACGCCGACTCTGGCCACACCCTCCAGACCGACACTCGCAGGGTGCTTGGCCGCTTCATGGGTAGGGGTGTGCAGGATGAATTCGCGGGCCTCAGGGTCGAAGTGAGCCTCGGTGCGAACAGCGTTGCTGCTGTTGCCGTGCCCCAGTTCGGTCATCAGCGGGGTACCGATCCACCGCCCCGAGGAGAGTTCGGCCAGGTCGGACTCGTCGGCACCCTGGTCCAGTGCGGGCCCGATCGTCATGCAGTGGTGCAAGAACATCGCGTGGAACAGCCGTGGGTCGACCACTGCGCTCAGTTCCAGCAATGTGCGCAACCGGCCGTGGTCCGCCAGAAGGGGCTGGTCGTCGTTGAGCCGAGCCTGGAGGTGGCGTAGCCCCAGGTACGGGGAGGCCAGGTATGAAGGGTCGCCGACCGCGTTGGGCGGGACGAGGATGGGGTCGGTGAACATCTCAACGAACTCGTCGTAGTGGGTGGTGGTCACGGTCGTCGTCTACTCCTCGGTCCAAAGGTCCGTCCGGGTCTCAGGGGGCATGCCAGCTGGGCGTCGTCCGGCTCCCGGCTGGTCGGGGGCTCCGTCCGTGCCGGTGCCGTACCAGCGCCTGATCATCTCGGCCGGCACTGTCACGTGATCGGTCAGCATGGTGAAGTGGTTGCCGGGTATGCTGAGCTGGCGGTGCGGCAATTTCCATGGTCTGCTCTGCCAGTCCGTCGGGACCTCGGGCACTGGTTCCCGCGCCCGCAGCAGCAGGGTCGGAGTCCGGATCGGGCCGGGCTGCCACCCCGTGAAAAGCTGAAGGTAGCCACCGGACGCGGTGAGCCGTTCAGTACTGAGGCCGGACGTTGTGAGCGGCTGCCCCAGCGCTGCCGCGCTGCTCAGCAGTCGCGGCAGTAGTTGGGTCCATAGGAAGTCGTCGGGCCAGTAACTGTCGAGGAGGACCACACCGTTCGCAGGACGCCCCAGCTCTTCGAGGTGGGCCGCCACCGCGTGGGCGACCAGCCCGCCGGAGGAGTGCCCGCATAGCAGCAGCGGCCCTGAGCTCATGAATCGGTCCAGGACGGTGGTGTGTGCGGCCACCAGGGCGTCGAGGCCGCGTGGGAGGGAAGAGCCGACTGGGAAGCCTGGGTGGGGAAGGGCGAGCACCTGGCAGCTGTCGTGCAGGGAGCGCGCGAGCCGAACATATTCGTGTGGTCCGGCGGCCGGCAGCAGCGATGGGAAGAAGATCAGGGCCGGGCCCGTCTCCACCGTGCCCAAGCGCACCGGCTCGGACGCATGCTCGCAGGCGGCGTCGGCCGTGAAAGTCGGCCGAAGCCGCGCCGCTGCGCTGACCAGATCCAAGGCCGCTTCTCCGTGTCCGGTCCGGCAGGCGTGCTGGTAGAGGGCCGACAGCGTGTCGGGCAGCCCTGGTGAGCGCGGTAGTGGTAGGCAAGCTTCGGGCAGTGTCGGCTGTGTCGCCGAGCGATCCCTTGAGGAAGACGGGAGTTGTTCGTGAGTGCCGGTGCGTTCCTGCAGCAGTCTCCACAAGTGGGAGGCCAGTGCGCGGGGTGTGCCTTGATCGAGAACGACGGTGGCTGACAGTGGCATGCCGAGAGTTCGTGCCAGCCGGGTACGCAGTTCGGTGGCGGCCAGCGAGGCGGTTCCGAGTGTCAGGAAGGCCGCGTCGGCGTCGATGCCGGTGACGTCGCCGTGACCGAGGACTCGGGCAGTATGGGCGAGGACCAGGACGAGTAGACCTTCCACCGTCCTCGGAACCGAAGCGGGCTTGACCGGGGTCTCGGTGACCGGCGGCCCGGCCTCGGAGCCTGATGCTGGTCCGCCCGGCAGCCAGTAGTGCTTGTGCTGAAAGGGATAACAGGGCAACTCGACGTGACGGCTGGGAAGGCCGGCGAACGACTCCTGCCATGCGACGGGCACTCCGCTGGTGTAGGCCTCCGCAGCCGACAGCAGCAGACGTCGTCGGCCACCTTCGCCGCGCCGCAACGTGCCGACAGCGGTGACAGACCGGCCCGCCGTGT
The DNA here is from genome assembly GCF_019890615.1 of Streptantibioticus parmotrematis. GTDB lineage: Bacteria > Actinomycetota > Actinomycetes > Streptomycetales > Streptomycetaceae > Streptantibioticus_D > Streptantibioticus_D parmotrematis. The sequence goes on from NZ_JAINVZ010000013.1 coordinate 118,026, forward strand.
CGGCGGCCTCCTGGATGTGCTGGACCAAAGCGGGGTGTGGACTGATCTCGATGAAGGCGGTGTGCCCGAATTCCATCAAGGCGTGGACAGTCCTGTGAAACTCCACTGGCCGACGCAGATTCCGGTACCAGTACCGGGCGGTCAACTCCTGGGAGTCCAGTTGGCCGGCGACGACGGTGGAGAAGAATGGGATCTTGGCGGCTCCAGGCCGTATCCCGTCGAAGTCCCGCAGCAGCCGCTTCTTGATGCCGGACACCGAGGCACAGTGGGAGGCGTAGTCCACGTCCAGGGGCTTCGTGTATACGCCTCGTCCGCGTAGTTCGGCCACAAGCTCCGAGACCGCCTCCGCGGCGCCGGACACCACGGTGGAACTCGGACCGTTCTCCACTGCCAAGGACAACCGGCTTTCGAACCTGGCCAAATGGGGCGACAGCTCATCCCGGGAAAGGGCGACGGCCGCCATCCGTCCGCCCGCCAATTCGCGGACTGCGAGGGCCCGTCGCGCGACTACGAGGACGGCGTCCTGCAATGACAGGGCTCCCGACACATGGGCGGCTGCGATCTCCCCTTGGCTGTGGCCGACCACCGCGTCCGGGCACAGACCTAGCGAACGCCACACCTCGGCGAGGGCAACCATGACCGCGAACAACGAGCACTGCGCGACCTCGACCCTCTGCAGAGAGGGGTGCCCCGGCGCCCCTCTAAGAACCGCGGTGACGGAGAAGTCGACATGCGGGGCGAGAGCCTGTTCGGTCGCCGCGATCGAGCGCGCGAAGACCTCTGAATCACTGAGCAGTTCTCCAGCCATTCCCGCCCACTGCGCGCCTTGTCCGGGAAAGACGAAGACCACCTTGCCCGTGGGAAGCGCCGTACCGACCACTGCGTCATCGGACACGACACCTTTGGCGACCGCGTCGAGGCCTGCGCGCAGACCCGGTTCGTCCGGTGCCACGACAACCGCCCGGTGTTCGAATCGCGACCGGGAGGTGGTCAGCGCTCTGCCCACCTCCCGCGGGTCCGCTCTGCCCACACGGGTCACCAGCTTCGCCGCGAGCGCGCGCAGAGCCGACGCGCTGCGCGCGGAGAACACCCACGGCACTGGGCCGCCGACCGCCGAATCTGGTCTGGTCGGCGTAGGAGGGACCGGTGGAGCGGCGGGAGGTTCGCGGAGGATGACGTGGCCGTTGGTGCCACTGATCCCGAAAGCCGAGACTGCAGCGTACCGAGAGCGATCCGAACGAGGCCAAGGCCTGGCGCGTGTCAACAGTCTCAGTGGCCCTGGGGGATCCGCAGTCACCGGCGCGCGGGGCCGGCCGGTGTGCAGGCTGGCCGGCAGCATCTCGTTCTGCAACGCCAAGACGGTTTTGATGACTCCGGCGATGCCGGCTGCGGCCTGGGTGTGACCGATGTTCGACTTGAGCGAGCCCAGCCATACCGGCCATTCCACGTCACGGTCGGCACCGTAGACCGAGCGCAGCGCTTCGGCCTCGATCTGGTCCCCCAGCGGCGTGCCGGTCCCATGTGCCTCGATCACGTCGACCTGCCGGGCAGTGACGTGGGCGTCGGCCAGGGCCCGGCGCAGTACCTGCTGCTGCGCGATTCCGTTCGGTGCAGTCAGTCCGTTGCTCGCACCGTCCTGATTCACAGCGGAGCCGGCGACGATGGCGAGCACCGGACGGCCGTACCGTCGGGTGTCGGACAGTCGGCCCAATATCAGGACGCCGACGCCCTCGCCCCACGCCGCGCCATCCGCTTCAGAGGCGAACGCTTTGCAGCGGCCGTCGGGCGCCAGCACGCCCAACCGGCTGAAGTCGACGAACGGAGCCGCAGTGCCCATGATCGTCGCGCCTCCAGCCACAGCCAGGGAGCACTCTCCGCGACGCAGCGCTTGTACGGCGAGGTGCAGGGCGACGAGGGAGGAGGAGCAGGCCGTGTCGACCGTTAGGGCGGGACCGGTCAGGCCCAGTGTGTAGGAGATTCGGCCGGAGGCGACACTTCCCGCATTCCCGGTCATCAGCAAGCCGTCGTAGGCCGCGGGCGCCTCGGTGAGGCGAGGCGCGTAGTCGGATGCCATCTGACCGATGAAGACACCGGTGTCGGAGTCCCGCAGAGAGGTGGGATCGATGCCTGCCTGTTCCAGCGCCTCCCAGGTGGTCTCCAGCAGCAGTCGCTGCTGAGGATCCATGGCCAGCGCCTCACGTGGTGGGATGCCGAAGAAGCGCGCGTCGAAACCGGCCGCCTCGGCCAGGAAGTGGCCGAGACGGGTGACGGAGCGGCCTGGACGAGAGGGGTCCGGATGAACCAGGGCGTCGATGTCCCAGCCACGGTCGGTGGGGAGCGGGCCGACCGTTTCCCTGCCCTCGTCAAGCAACCGCCACAGGTCCTGTGGGCTGTGTACACCGCCTGGCAGCCGACAGCCCATCCCGACGACAACGACCGGGTCGTCGTCGCCCGGACCAGCCGCAACGACGGCCTCGGCTGGCCGGTCGGCGGTGATCGGCCGACTCGTACAGGACCCCATGGCTAGCTCTACCAGATGGCGACCCAGCGCCTCGGGTGTGGGATGGTCGAACACTGCGGTTGTCGGCAACGGCAGACCAGTCGTCGCGGACAACTCGATAGCCAACCGCACGGCGCCCATTGAGTCGAGGCCCAGTTCGCGGAACCTTCGTCCGGCAGCTGCCTCCTGTTTGACGTGGAGTATCGCGGTGAGCTTGTCTCGAATCAACGCCAATGCAGTCAGGTGCCGTTGGGCAGCAGGCTCGGCGATGACCCGCTCTCGCCAACTTCCGTCCTGTGGCAAGGCATGCGATGTGTTGCGTTCGAGGAGTTCGAGGAGTTCGAGTAGTCGACCGCGGGCTACTTTGCCACTGGGAGTGAACGGCACCTCGTCGACGAGGACCAGTTCCACCGGCAACATGTAGCCCGACACGCCCTTCGCTTGGAGGTGCGCCCGGACGGTTGCCAGGTCGAGGACGGCGCCGGAACGCGTCGCGGCGATAAGGCACGGGTACTGCCCGAGCCTCGCGTCCGGTCGGCCCACGAGGGCCGCCGCCGCGAGTTGCGGCATGTCATCGAGTAGCCCTTCGACTTCCGGCGCGCTGAACTTGACGCCACCGACGTTGATAACCTCGGCTGTCCGCCCTCGGAGGCTGAAGGTGCCGTCCGGGTTTCGCGTGGCCAGATCACCGGTGCGGAGCCAGCCGTCCGGCGTGAAAGCCGCCCGGGTGAGATCCGGTTGGCCCAGGTAACCACGGAACAGGTGCGGTCCACGGTATTGCAGTTCTCCAGGATGGCCGTCACAGCGAACCCGACCGTCGTCGTCCACGACGCGTGCGCTGCTTCCAGTTAGCGGACGGCCGACGCTGCCGACTGCGACTTCGGGCGGATCGTCGGCGCGGGTCACCATCCCTGCGCCTAGTTCGGACATTCCCCACTGAACGACAGTGGCCGCGCCTGTCAACCTCCGTACGTCGGTCACGAGCGAGCCTGACACCGGTGCGCCGCCCGTCCGTACCTCTCGCAGTCCGAGACGTCCGGGTTTCGGTTCGTAGTCCAACTCCCTTGTCAAATCCCGCAACTGGGCAGGCACCGCGAAGAGCACGCTGGCACCGGTGCGAACCATGAGGTCACGGCAGAGTTCGGCATCCCAGCGCGGGAGCAGGGCTTGGCGACTTCCGGTGAGCAGGGACAGATGGACGGACAGCAGCCCGAACAGATGGGTGAACGGGCTGGCGCTCATCATCGTGTCGCCTTTGCCGGTCCCGCCCTCCAGTGCCACCTGCGCGGCGTTCGCCAACAGTGCACCGTGGTCGTGCATGCAAAGCTTCGGCTGTCCGGAGACGGTGCCCGATGACGGCAACAGAACGAACGGCGCGTCCGGAGCTAGAGCGGCCTCCTGAAGGCGGGCATCACGGTGACCTTCGACCAAGGAGGCGAACGTTCCCTCATCCGCGCCCGGTCCAGGCCCGGGGCTCGGCGAGCCAGGTCCGCCGACGGTCAACACGTGGTCCAAGGAGGAGGCCTTGAAGCGCAACCGGTCGCTCAAAAGCTCGCCGTCGACGGCTCGCCGTGCGGCCGGCAAAATGAGCAGGCGGGCCCTCGCGCGCTGTATCAGAGCAAGCAAATCGCGCTCCTGGTAGGCGAGGTGGAGAGGCATCAGTACCGCGCCTATTTCGGCGACGGCGACGTGAGCCACCAGGAACTCCCAGCAGTTCGGAAGGTGGACGGCGACTACGTCGCCGGTGTCGATACCCAGGTCTCGCAATCCTGCGGCCAGCGCGCGGGATTCGCCGCGCCAGTGGCTCCAGTTTCGCGGCTCACCGGAGCCCAGGACGGCCGGGGCGGCACCGAAGGTCTCCCGAGCTGACTCGAAGACCTCAGGCAGGGTCCGACCGTGTTGGTCCGACGGTGCCGCAAAATTTGAGAGATAGTCACGGACTGTGATCACCGCAAATCCTCGGTCTGTTGTAGTCGGCGCAGGGGAGGAGGCGAAGAGGCACAACGAGAAGTCGTGTCGCTTCGACGAGGCTCAGCTGTGTCTGCGATCAGCGCTAAGCGACGCAGGGTAGTTCGAGATGTGAGCTAACAAGCCATGATCTTCCGGTGGTCGGACACCCCCCCGGATACGAAAGGGCCTCGGAGCCTCGCAGTAGGCATGCGCCGACGGAGCTTGCCGATTTCCTGGGGCGCGGTGTTGTCCCGGGGCGATGTGATTAGGGAAGCGCGGAGCGGCCGACGGCGACCTGATCCTGGGCCCAGGCAATTTCCCACACCCCCTCGGAAGGAACCAGTGCCGCTTGGTACCCCATGACCAACCCAACAACCGACGGCCGGGAATAGGTCACCTCAAGAGCGGACCGCGACGAGAGCAGCGTTGGCGCCGGCAGCATCGAGTGGTATAAGCGAGGGCTCTTCGAACCCGGCCTCGGTCAGCCACGTCTCATAGTCTGTTTGGGAGTAGTTCTGGCCGCCATCGGTCAGGACGAGCATGTTCATCCCCATGAGCGCCGCACTGCGGGGTCCGGTACGTTCCGGGTTGAGAACGAGTTCGCACACCATAACGGTGCCACCTGGTCGCAGCGCCGTGTGGCATTTTGCCAGTATACGGCGGTTGGTGGTCTCGTCCCAGTTATGGAGGATCATGCTCAGGAGGATGAGGTCGTATCCAGTCGGCAGCGGCTCATCACTGTGAAAGTCCCCGGTGAAGGTGGTAACAGCATGGTCCATACCTGCGGCCGCGATTTTCTGCTGGGCGATATCGCACACATGTGGGAGGTCGAAGACTGTGCCTGACAGGTGAGGATGGCGGCGGCACAACTCTGTCAGGAATGCACCAGAACCTCCGCCGACGTCCAGCACCCGCGAATACCCCGTGAAGTCGCATGTGTCGCCAAGCACCTTTGCTGTGAAGGTGGACAGGGAATGCATCGCCTCCAAGAAGAGATCCCTCATGACCGGGTCCTGCGGGATAAATGGAGACTCTTGGGCTTCAGGATCCCATGCGGTAGGCTGATTCTTGCGCAGTGCGTCGACGATATGGTGCCAGGCCGGGTACTCGCGTTGGTCGCTGAATCGGACGAAGCTACCGAAGTAGAAAGGGCGGCCGATTACTAGAAATTTTTCCGCCAGGGCAGTGTTGCGATAGCGATCGCCTGACTTCTCCAGCAGCCCAAGGGACGCGCACGCGGCCAGCAGAGCGTCGGTCGGCCGACGTTCGAGCCTGAGGACGGTGCACACCGCTTCGCAGGTAGCGGGGCCGCGTCGTGAGAAGTGTGTGAACAACTCGAGTCCGATCGCGGCAGTGAGGGTTTTAAACCCCCAGAACCCGGTCACCAGTTCCATCAAAGGGATGGGCGTCAGATCGTTGTCTTTCCGTGCCGTAACTCGCGACTCTTCCACTGCTGTGGCCTCCATAAGCATCGGCATTCTTCAGTACCACGGGAATCGACAACGGTGTCGGTGAGATATTCGGTACACGATGGATTGTGTGGCTCCGCGGCCGTGGGGTGTACCACGGATGTCCAGTTGTCTTGATAGCACCGCGTGTGTCGACCCGCCAGCCCCTTGGCGTGGGCCGCGATAGACGTTGCTGAGACGGCGACACATGGCGTGTGATGGCTTGACAGGAGAAGGCACACCGCTGCTGAACTGCGGTAACACCGTTGACTTCTGGGGGCATGGGCAGGGGCTATCGCGTGTGCGTGCCATTACGGGTCGTCAAGACGGGTACGCAGAGGCGGACAGATCGGGGACGTGGTCCCTGTACCAGCCGCAGGGTGATACTGCGAAGATGCCGACCGATGGTCACCAAAGCGCCGATCATGCTTGTCGCGTCGCTGTTTGAGTGGCCTCCGGCTGGGCTTGCGCGCCGATCTGTGTGCGCCGTTCATGGGAAATACGGAAACGCATGGTTAGCTCCGCTGGATCTACTCGCCGGCCAGCGAGACGGACTATCCGAGTCCGGGGGAGCGGGAAGGGAGTGCAGGATGGTTCGGACCCACGAGTCGCTCGTAGCCAAGTGGGCGGAGAACACTGTGGTCGGCGACGACGGATTCCGCGCGAGTGAAGCCGAGGCGGTGGTGCCGGCGCTCGGTGCCACCGAGGTGAAGATTGTCACCCCGCGAGAGACGCCGACCGCCTGGTGGATCGGCCATCACGTGGTCGAAGAACGGCAACCGGGTGTGAGTGCCCGCCGTGGGCTCTCCGTTGCGGAGCTGCTGAGCCACCTCGGTTGACGGCCGCGCCCAGGATTCCACTACCACCCCACCTGCGGTGCCGGGGTCTTGGGCGTGCATGCACCCATGCGAGAGGGACCGCCCAGCCCCAGCCTTCACCACCTCGGGAGACACTTATGGGCTTCGGCGACGACCTCGACGCCGTGCTGCGCAAGGCGGAAGTGCTCACCTCCGTAGGTCAATTGATCGGAGCCCTTGAGCAGCTTTCGGCGCCCGTGGAACTGGCGCCGGGTGGTTTCCTCGCATGGGACGTCGGCCGGTACGCTCTTCCACGCTCCTGGGCACCCGCGGTGCCGGCCTTGGATCGCCTCTTCGGCCATCCCCAGGTGCTGGGCCTTGTCGTTGCGCGGGGCGCCGCCGCGCTGGGGCTTCTGGCACCCCGTATCGGCCGCCCGGCCAGGGCAGCGCTATCGTCCGCGATGTGTCTGACGTCGTACGGCCTGCAGGCCCGCACTCGATACGGGTTCGACGGGTCCGACCCTCTGGCCTTCGTTACCTACGCCTGCGCGGCGTTGGAGAAGGCGAGTGGCGGTGACCGGCGAGCCAGGGAGGCAGTGGTGGCCTTCCTAGCGGCCCAGGCTTGCCTGTCCTACGCCACGTCCGGGGCGGCGAAGCTGGCTTCCCCGGTGTGGCGGGACGGGTCAGCCATTCCGCGGATCTTCCGCACTGAGGCCCTCGGCGACGCCTTTCTCCACCGGGCGGTACGTGATCGACCGTGGCTCGCGAAGACGCTCTCCTGGTCGACCATCGCCGGCGAACTGGCCTTTCCTCTCGTGCTTGTGGCGCCCCGCCCGGTCGCCCGAGCCATCCTCGCTGCCGGCCTGGCGTTTCACCTCGGCAACGCGCGCTTCATGGGACTCAACCGTTTCGTCTGGTCTTATTGCGCGACGTACCCGGCCATCGCGCATGTGTCGCGTTCGCTTGGACCTCCAGGCAGCAGGCGGAGGTGGGAAATTGCGCCAGCCGTCGGTCTCGCGGTACGGGCAGGACGTCCCGTAGGCGTAGCGGAGGCCTCGTCACGCGGTATGCCGCCCTGCGGTGCCGTTGCCGCGCTCGCCCTTCTGACATGTGCGGGGGCCGGCGCCGCCGCGATACGGCTGGCGCGGACACAACGGATCGCCCGGGCGCATTCAGCGCCCGGCAGGATGGTGCGCTTCGGTCACCGCGACGTACATGTTCTCGCGGACACGGGCTCGGACGGTCCGACTGTGGTGTTCGAGAGTGGGATGGCCTGCCCCGTCACAGCCTGGTCGTGGGTGCTCCGCGGTCTCGGCCCCGATGTCAACTATGTGGCCTACGACCGGCCCGGCCTTGGCTGGAGCGCACCGGCCCGTTGGGCGCGGGACGCTGAGTGGAACACTGAGGCGCTGGTCGCGTTGCTCGCTCGGGTGGGAGCGAAGCCGCCCTTTCTCCTGGTGGGGCATTCGGTAGGCGGAGTATTGATTCGCTGCTTTGCGCGTCGTCACCTGGAGTTGGTTTGCGGCCTGGTGTTCGTCGACTCCTCACACCCCGAGCAACTTCACCGTTCCGCCGGACAGCGGGAGACGCTCCCCTGGGTTCGGCAGCGGTTAACCACCCAGTGGATTCAAGCAGTTATCGGCGCATCGACTGCGGGTCAAGCCGACGCATCAGTAACTGGTCCCTTCAGCTACCTGCCGGGCGAGACCGCAGGGATGACCGAAGCGCGCATGTCTGTGCCCGCAACTTGGTGGTCCGCCGGCCGGGAATTGCGCCAATGGAGCCGCTCCTGGTCGCACGACGCCTCGCGGCTCAAGACATTGTCGTCGACTCCGGTAGCGGTGCTGACGGCGGGGCGAACGGCCCTTTCGGATCCGGCTCACCTGGGGCTTCAGCGAGAACTGGTCGAGTTGTCGACGTTGGGACGGCACGACATCGTAGCCGGCGCAGGGCACAACACCCTGGTGACTCGTAAGGAGTACGCCGAACGTGTGGTTGCCAGCATCAAGTGGGCTCTGGCCCAGAACACGGCGGACATCCATGCTTGACCCGGACGGACCTCCTGTCCTCAGCCCCCAGCCGACGCGCCCCTTCGCCGGTACGGGCTGTACGGGTTGCTGCTCATCTGGTTCGGGTTCACGGTGGCGCAGCAGTTTCGTAAGCAGCCACAGTGGCTCGGTGCGGTCGACCCGGGGCACGCCCTGTTTCCGGTCTCTACGTACTTCGCTCCCAATCCGGCGGCCGAGGACATCCACCTCCTCGTCAGACACCAGTTGACAGACGGCGCCACCACCCCGTGGCGCGAATACCCGGTGATCCAGCGGCGGTCGCTGCGGCAAATGGTCTGGCATCCCGGCCGACGGGCCGAAAAGGCCCTCCTCGACTTGTCCTCCGACCTCACGTCGGTATTGCGTGGTGAGCGGCGTGAGGAGTTCGTGCAGACCTCGATCCCGTATCTCACGCTGTTGAGTGTCGTCTCTCACCGCTGTCCGGCTCCCGAGGGCGCCGAACGCGTGCAGTTCCAACTCGTGGCGTCCCCCGGTCGGGAAAGGACCGAGGAGCCTCGCAGTATCTTGGCATCTACGTTCCACAACCTACCGAAGTAGGCGGATGCGCGAAGCGCGACTCAAAGGCAGGCCCGAGGCCTTTGGCGTAGAAGACGGACGAAGTCGGCCCTGAGCTGCTCACCGCTTTCCGATGACCGAAAACGTCGTGAATCAGGTCTCCGCCTCGCCGTCGCCCCAACCCGACGCCACGTCTTTGTCCCGTACTTGAGACGCTTCTCGCGAGCGGAGCCCCGAGCACACCAAACGATCGCCGCAGGAGGCCGGAACGGCCGGGTACGTACGGTGACGGAACGCTCTCGTTCACCCTGGCCCTGGCCCGAACTCAGTTCGGCGAAGAGGCAGATGCCTTTAGACCGTGTCCTACGTGGTGAGGCGGCCGTTTGGTCTCGGCATGGGGCGGGGTACGTGGAGTTGGATTGTTCCGGACGGGCTGTGGGAGATCGCGAAGCCGCTGATCCCGCCGTCGAAGGTGCGGCCACAAGGCAGCGGAACACAGGACACCCCTGATGAGACGCTGTTCGCGGCCATCATCTACGTGCTGGTCAGCGGCTGCGCCTGGCGCCAACTACCTCCCTGTTTCGGCATATCGAAGTCGACTGCCCACCGTCGGTTCCTCATCTGGTCGCGAGCCGGCCTCTGGGGACGACTACACGAGGCCGTGCTGCATCGGCTCGACGATGCCAGCCTCATCGACGTCACCCGCGTCGTCCTGGACATCGTCCACGTAAGGGCTAAAAAAGGGGCGAACACACAGGCCCGAGCCCCGTGGACCGGGGCAAGCCGGGTTCCAAGATGCACATCCTGTCGGACGCGAACGGACTGCCCCTGGTCGTCGGCGTCTCGGCCGGCAACACCCACGACAGCGAAAGGCTGAAGCCCATGGTCGAAGGTCACCAAACGAGACACGACCCCCACCGCGGCCGCCACTTCAAGCCCCAGCGCCTCCACGCGGAGAAAGCCTATAACCGCGCCGACCTGCGGAAATGGTTACGTGGCAAACGCATCGGAGTACGGATCGCTCGCAAAGGCACCGAATCCAGCGAACGATTGGGCCGCCGCCGTTGGGTCATCGAGCGAACAATGTCCTGGCTATCCGGCTACCCAAGCTTGAGCCCTCGTTACGAGCGCGATCCCCGCAACTACCTGGCCTTTCTCGGCCTCGCTGCCGCCCTGTGCTGCTCCAAACGACTCGTCCGCCTCACCACGTAGGACACGGTCTTATTCAGTACACCCCTTCGATGACCGGCTCTTCCTCAAACCGTTCAACCGGAGCGATGTCGGCGACCGAGTCTCCGGTCTGACCGCGAGGTGGACGCACTCGCGTCGCCAAATCCCGTTCCAAATTGTTCGGCAGGAACGCGCTCTTGCTCACGTGGCTCATGACCACCTGGCCGCGCTCCCCGTAGGGCACCACTTCACGTGTTGCCGGGTCCACCACAGAGAGGGAGACAAAGGGCGAGTTGGTGTCGAACACACACGGATCCTGGACACCGAGGCCGTGGCGCTCGTCACTGGCACCAAGGATCATGGTGTTTCCGTAGGTGCCGTGCAGCACGATATCCCGGAGTGTCTCGGTCTTGTAGCGCTTGCGTGTCTCCGTGTCCATGTGGGTTCCCACCCAGACGATCGCCCGCACACTCCGGGTCAGGAGTTCGTGAGTCCGCGGATCACCAACCAGGCGCTCCAAGATGGGAGGCGTGGTCATGAGTACCCCGATACGCTGGCTGCTGAGCAGGGTCACGACCTGATCGACGAGATGATCCACGTAGGCGTCAGCCTCGGTTCCACCCCTGCTGATCAGCTTCTTCACCCAGCGAGGGTCGACATCGATGGTGAAGCAATGACCGCCGCGTTCCATAGCCTGCCTGTGCGCGAAGTGGCCGACGCCGTGCGGACCGCTTGGTGCGGTGCTGAGCCAGTTGACACCGCGTGGCACTCCCTGAGCGTCAAGATTCGCGTGAGTCCACGCCAAGTTCTGCCGCGCCCAGTCTTCGGAGTACGGGATCCGCTTCGGGGCGCCGACTGTGCCGCCGGTTTCAAAGATTCCGACGATGTCGTTCACGCTGTCGTAACCCCGGGGAATCAAGTCCTCTGCCGCGACATCCCGCAGCTCCGCCGTCACATTCGGGAAGAGTGTGAGATGGTCATACGACGTGATGTCGACCAGTGGATCGAACGAAAGCCGTTTTGCACGGTCGAGCCAGAAGCGGGAACCTGTCTCTTCGGAGAAGTGCCACCGCATCGCGGTCTTGAGGAATTCGTCCGGTTCGGGGTGCAGATCCGAAAGAATGTCAAACAGCATCTTCAGTCTCCCAGCACTCCGTGACGATTTCGGTCAGCTGATTTCCACGTAGGAGGATCAGCAGCGAGTTTATGTCGTTTTCCATCGCCCGATCTTCTCCGACGAACGGAACTCTTTCGCGGACAGTCGCATGCACCTTGTGAATCATAGGTGCGGAACGTTCCGCCCCTCGAAGGTCCAGTGCCTGACACAACGCCAGTAGATGGATCGCCACCACTTCTTCCACCAGTTGAGCCAAATAAAAGGCGTCTCTGGCCGCGATGGCGGACATGCTTACCTTGTCCTGATTGTGTGCTTCGGTGGAGCGTGAGAATATGCCTGCCGGAGCGCTTTGTTTCAAAGCTTCCGCAGTTATGGCGGAGCATGCTATCTGCATGCCCTTGAATCCGTGATGCAGGCCGGCCCGCCATTCATCTGATTCGAACGCCGGTACGAGGTTGGGTGTGAGCCCGTTGTTGAACTTCTCGTCCACAACGTGGGCCAATTGCCTGTCGAGCAGATCCGCTACGTTCGCGAGAGCCGTCTTGAGGGAGTCCATGGCCTGAGCTACATGGCCTCCGTAGAAATTTCCTCCGCTGTGTGCCAAGCCTGTCTGGGGCTCGAAAAGAGGATTGTCGTTCGAGGAATTCACCTCGATTTCCAACCAATTTGATACCCAGTCAAGGGTGTCGCGCAGTACGCCGGTGACGTGTGGGGCGCAACGAATCGAGTATCGATCTTGAATCGACCTCGGAAGCAGGGCGTAGTCGTGCCCATCGAGCCCCCCGGCCAACTCGGCCACCTGCTCCGAGGTCATAGAAAGACGTGACCCCTGCAGAAGACGGCGTATGGCGGCTGCAGACTCCCTCTGGCCCGCATGAGGCTTAGCGGTATGAATGAAGTCTGTAAAATGTCCGCGATTTCCCAGTACCGCCTCCGAGGTCATCGCAGAACAAATATCGGCCAGCTTCGCCAATTTCCTGGCCTTGATCACAGCCAATGTGGCGAACGCAGAGGAAAAGGAAGTTCCATTTATGAGAGCGAGGCCTTCCTTCGCTTCGAGGTCAATGGGGCTCAAACCGGAACGCGAAAGCAGTTCTGCTGCGCTCGTACGCTTCCCACGGTGGTCGACCTCCCCTTCTCCCAGAAGTGCTGACCCCACATAGCAAAGCGGAACGAGATCCCCGCTGGCGCCGACGGATCCGCGCTCTGGTATTCTCGGCAGGGCGTCGTTCGTCAAATGCCAGAGCAGCCTGGACACGACTTCCGGGCGAATCCCAGAATTGCCCTTAGCGAGGCAGTTCGCCCGTATGAGCAGAGTGCCGCGCACGACCTCGGGAGGCGTGTCATGGCCTGTACCGTTGACGTGATAACGGATCAAGTTGCGCTGGAGTTCTGCCGTCTTGCTTGCAGCGATGTGCCTGGTGACACTGTCTCCGAATCCCGTGCTGACGCCGTAGATGACTTGACCGCTGCTTACCAGCTTCTCCTTGAGGTCGCGCGACCTCATCATGGCCTGCATCGCGGCCTTGGAGATGGTGACGTCGGCCTTTCCGCAGGCCACGGTTTCGACATCGGATATGGTGAGGCTGCTACCGTCAAGTACAATCGACATGCGCCGATCCCCTTTCGTGTGAAGGACACAGGGCGGAGCGGTGGGGCCAGCGCTGCTGGATGGCGACTGGACGCATCCGTTATCGGGCCGGCGGCCACGCACCACTGCAAGGCTGAATGGCCCCCTCTGCCCCGTGGACATGCTCGAACTAGTGGCGCAGAGCTCATTTCTACGAGGGGGCGATCAAGCCGGGAACGGGTGTTTGTGAGGCGGCGAGCGGCGCAGTACTCCTCGCCATGGCGAAACGTTGCAGAATCTCGTTCTTGCGCGGGCTGAACCTCGCTTGAGTGGCCGCCATGACGTCAGCTAGGTACGCGGCACCATTACCGAACTTCTCGTGTTCTTGAGGGAGTTCAATGATGTCGGGTGCGTCACCTCTGTAGACATTCATTGGGTCGCGTCCCGCTGCCACCGCTTCTATCTGCTCAAAAATGATCTTTCGCAGAAGGATGACACCTGCGTCTACTGTTCCCAGGTGCTCTTTGGTGCGGTCGGCGATCTTTCCCTGCGTCATCCATGCCATGATGTCCTGGCCCTCGACATTGTTCAGCAGGAATTCTCCATCTGATGTGCGCCATGGCACCGGGTACGATGTCACTGGCTCCGGCCCAGGTGTCGCACGGTCTCCAGGCTTGTACGCCGTGTACCACAGTGCCCACGTGGTCTCATCGTCGATGGGCACTCTGATGTGAAAGCTGTAGCTCCCTCCTCCGCCGAGGCGCAGGAGGTTCGGGAAAACGAGCGGATGGCCGACGGCCCAGTCATCTGCCGTCGGGTTCTGCCCTTCGAGCATCCGGCGCAGAAGTATGCCGTAATCTGTCCGATCGAAGGCGGTCAGAGCGTTGATCTGGGTGAACATCTCGGGTATTTCGTCGGCGACGCCGCGCGAGGCCAGCCACTGGCTGTACCTTCCGTGCAACCATGCGACATGGTCGAGATCGACGGCGTTTTCGAGGACCTGTACGAAATTGCACGGTATGACGGCGTGCCCTACGTCACGGATCGCGTCGTCCCAGCAGAACAAGTCGTACCGGGGAAGCGCGGGTACTGGGTCCGGGCCGATGTATACGAAGATCAGGCCGCCCAGTTCCTGCGCGGAGTACGCCGTCGTTCGCACTCGCTCGCGGAACGTGGATTCGGCCGGCTCGCCCGGCTGATGAAGGCATCTGCCTTTTCCGTCGAAGAGCCACCCGTGGTAGGGGCATCGCAGGCCGTGATTCTCGACGATGCCCATCGACATGGAGGCGCCGCGATGCGGGCAGCTGTCGGACAGGACGTGCGTAGTACCGTCGCGATACCGAAAGATCGCGAGATCCTGTCCGAGGAGGCGGACCTTTCGCACGTCAGGGGACTTAAGGTCGTGGGAGAAGGCGACGGGCCACCAGTACCGGCGGAGCATTTCTCCCATAGGTGTACCCGAGCTGAAGCTTGTCAGGATGCGGTTGCGCTCTTCGGACAGCATTGCGAAACCCCCGGTCTCACACGCGGACTTAGTTGCACCGGCATTTCTGCTCGCGCGAGCTGCGACGTCGTCTCGACAGCGTCTGTCGCATGAACGAACCCGCTGTGCGCCTGTCATGTGCTCTTCGTCACATGGCGGTGCTGGATGTTCGAGAGGGTAGAGGGGGGCCTGGGACATGTCACGTCCCCTTTTCTCCATCATGTGGTCCCCTTTGAGGGATACGCGCAGTGGGCCCGAGCGCGGGCTCGGCTACGGCCCGCTTCCCGGCATACGGCCGCGGTGCCGTAACGAGCTCCCGCAAGGTGGGTGGTGAGGCGTTGAGGATGGCGGTGGGCTCGGTGTTCACTTCTGCCGTGCCGACGTCAGGTCCGCGGTCTGCTGGTGGGACAGCGGTCCAGCGTTGGCTTGGACGATGTTGCTCATGTGCTCGCGGCGGCTGTGATGGCGGGGCGAGGCGCGCCGGTCCTTCCTGTGCGTGATGCCGTGCTCGAGCCGGATGCGTCGTGAGGAATGAGCCTTGCGCTGTCGGTGAGCACCATGGCCTTGACGGCGTTCTGGTCGCTCTTGCCGCGGTCGACGACCTCACCCAGGGTCCGCAACCGTACGCCGGGACTGAGGGTGCAGCGTCGTTCGGGCGGCAGGGGCCGGAGATCGCCGACGGCGCGGGTGATGGTCGAGAGGTCGACGCCGAACCAGCACGCGAGCAACGTCGTGTGTGGCCCCGTGGCGCAGGTGCACGAGGGTGGCCAGGAGCCGGGTCGACGAGGACGCGGCGGCCGTGTGCGTCTGAGTGGGTCGCTCTGGCAGCGTCCGGTGCTCTTCCCGAAGTCCTCGAAGAAGGTGCCAAATCGTCCCTGAACGGGGACGTGTGAGCGGTGACGTGACGTGAAACTATGCCGCGCATGAAAGCAGAACCAGCCAATCCGGAAAGCGGAGAGGCTCTCCAGGAGCGTGTCTCTGACAGCGTCCTGACCACGGCTTGGCGGCACCGAGGCCGTACGGCAGTGGTGTGTGGCGAGGACCGGCTGACTTATGCGGAGTTCCTTTCGCTGGTGGCTGGGTTCCGTGCCGAGCTGGACGAAGGACGGGGAGCGCGTGTCGGGGTGTTCGGGTACCGTACGGTGGCGCTCCCCGCCTGGTTGGTCGCCATCCAGCTTTCGGGGTGCTCGTTCGTCGTCCTTGATCCCAGCGCCTCGGAGTCCTTCGTCGAGTGGGTCCGCGAAGCGGCTGGTCTCAGTCGGGTGGTGGATCCGCGCACATGGCAGCGCCCGTCCGGCGCCGTCGCCACGACGGACCGACCTTCCGTCGGTACCCTCGACGACGAGGCGTACGTGCTCTACACGTCAGGGAGCACGGGCCGGCCCAAGGGCGTGTCTGTCACGCACCGCAACCTTGCGAGTTCCAACGCGGCACGGTTGGCGGTGTATAGGGAGTTCGGCGCCCCGACCTTTCTGGCTCTCTCCGCCTTCTTCTTCGACTCGTCCATGGCCGGCTTGTGGGCCACGCTGACTTCGGGTGGAACCCTGGTCATCGCGAGAGAGGACGAGCGTCGCGACCCCTGGGACGTGGCGAGGCTGATCAGTCGTCACCGAATCACTCACGTCTTGTCGATTCCCGGGTTCTACGCGGAGGTGCTGCGCGCCATCCGGGCGCAGCGCGAGGTTGACCTGGAGACCTCGCTGAAGGTGGCCATCTGCGCCGGGGAGACGCTGCCGTCATCGGTGGTGGACTTGCATTTTGAAACTTTTGGACGAGTTCCTCTGATCAACGAGTACGGCCCCACCGAGTGCACAGTGTGGTCGACCTGGAAGCGGATGGATGCCCCGGGCATGGCGACGATCGGGACACCAATTCCCGGAACGACCGTTCATTTGCTCGATAGCCGTCTTATCGCTGTCCCGGCAGGCCATATTGGGCATATCGGCATATCTGGCCCGGGCGTGGCGAACGGCTACCTCGCAGACCCTGAGGAGACCAGGAGGAGGTTCGTTCAACGTGAAGGCCCACGCGGCACGCGCGTGCGCGTCTATCTCACGGGGGACCTGGGCCGTATCCGCCCTGACGGGGAACTCGAGTATCTAGGGAGGCTCGACCGGCAGGTCAAGGTGCGGGGGGTGCGAGTCAACCTGGAGAGCGTTGAGAGAGTCCTGTCGGACCATCAGGGCTTGCGGGAGGCGGCTTTGGTGTACGACGAACGGAATCAACGCTGCCACGCGTTCGCCGTCCGGGAGGAGCTGTCGGATGTCGCTGAGGCGGAAGTGCGCGCGGTGGTCGCGGACGCTCTGGGAGCCGGTCACGTCCCGGACGGGGTGACGTTCCTCGCCGATCTGCCGAGGACCAATCGAGGCAAGGTCGACAGTGCCGCCCTGTTGGATCTCGTGCTGCCCGGCGTCGCCAGGCAGCGGGACACCGTGACGCCGAACCCGCCGAAGGCGGAGCAGGATATGCAGGTCCTGGTCGAGCAAGCGTGGGAATCCGTGCTCGGCGTGTCGTTGGGGGAGCAGACACGCCAGACCAGTTTCTTCGATCTCGGTGGCAACTCGATGTCCGTGCTGCGGCTGGCACGTGCCCTCTCTGAGGTCGCGGGCCGTCCGGTCTCGGCAGCGACGGTCTACCGCAACGACACCGTGGAACGGCAGGCGAAGTTGCTCGATGGGCTCGCCGCCTCACCCCTTTGACGACACGAGGTATTACCTATGCGTGTGGGTGGATCATTCCAGCCTCTTGCTCTCGCCACCCCGGTCCCCTGCCAGGGGCGGCTGTGCGTCTGCTTCGCCCCCCGGCTGTCCTCAAAAGCATCGCCGCTCGCTTTCCCTCGCACGGGACGCTGACATGGGATCCCAGAAAGAGATCGGGGCCGCCGCGCTTGTCGACGGGGCCACGTATCGCGCAGGCGACCCATTCGCCATCTGGAAGGAGATGCGCGAGCACGAACCCGTGTGCTGGCAGGAGACCCCTGACTTCGGTGACTTCTGGTCACTCACCAGATACGAGGAGATCGACCGGGTGCTTCGTGACGCCGATGCCTTCAGTTCGGCGGCGGGTATCCTGCTGCGTCCTACCGGGCAGGGGCCGGACCCGGGCAGTGGCCGGACCATGGCCCTGTCAGACTCCGAGAGGCATCGCGACTTGAGGACGGCGATCGCGGGATGGTTCGCCCCGCGGAACCTGCGGAGGCTGGCTGACGCGTTGGACGTAGTGGCGACTGCCATCGTGACTGAGGCGTTGGAGAAACCTGTCGCCGAATTCGTGGCCGAAGTCGCCGCACGGTTGCCCCTCGAAGTGGTGTGGACGTTACTGGACATCCCCCGCGCCGACCGCGGTGACCTGACCCGTTGGTCGATGGACGCGTTCTGCTCGGACACTGCAGCCGCGCGCAGCATCGGGCACCTGGAGATTCTCGATTACTTCACCGGGCTCGCGGCCGAGCGTCGCCGGCACCCGGGGGAGGACCTCGTCAGTGTCCTTTCGGGAGTGCGAGTGGCCGGACGGGTTCTGACGGTCGAGGAAACGGTGCTCAACTGTGACAACCTGCTAGTCGGGGGGACTGAGAATGTGCGCCTGGCCATGGCCGGCGGCGTGGCGGCGCTGATAGACAACCCCCGGCAGTGGCTGGCGCTTCAAGACGACTTCGAACGGGTCGCGCCGACCGCCGTGGACGAGATCCTGCGTTGGACCTCCAGTGCCACCCACCTCATGCGCACCGCTCGACATGACGTCCGGCTCAGAGGCAGACACATCCGCAAAGGGGACCGTGTCGTGATGTGGCTCCCCTCGGGCAATCGGGACGGCGAGCGGTTCCGAGACCCTGAGATCCTCGACCTTTCGAGGACCCCGAACCGACATGTGTCGCTCGGAGCCGGTCCGCACATCTGCGTCGGCGTGCAACTGGCCAAGCTGGAACTCGGCGTTGTGCTGCGTCACCTCACCCAACGCGTCCGCAGTATCGAACGGCGCGGCACGGCCGAACGGCTGGAGTCCATCGTCGTCAATGGCTTCCGCACCCTTCCCGTCCGTCTCGAAGCCCGGGGGGACTCATGAGCAACATCACCTACGCGATCGGAGCACCAAAGCCGGGGGCCCCGCTCGAGACTATGGCCATCGAGCGGCGTGGACTCGGTCCGGACGACGTGGCCATCGACATTGCCTATGTGGGCCTTTGCCACAGCGACATCCATACCGTTCGGGGAGAGTGGGGAGACGCCCAGTTCCCCATGGTGCCCGGCCACGAGATCACGGGCGTGGTGGCCGCCATCGGACCAGAGGTGACCCGGCATCAGGTAGGCGATCGTGTCGCGGTGGGGTACATGGTCGACTCGTGCGGCGTGTGCCGCCACTGCCTGGCGGGCACAGAGCAGTTCTGCCTGAGGGGGCATGTCACCACCTATAACGGTCTGGGGTATGACGGCCGGCCGACGCACGGCGGCTACAGCCGCCGGATCGTCGTGCGCGACCGCTTCGTCTGCCGTGTCCCGGACGGTCTCGCTCTCGACGTCGCAGCCCCCCTGCTGTGCGCCGGGATCACCACGTACGCACCCCTTCGACGGTGGGGTGTGGAGCCGGGGACCCGGGTAGCTGTGGTCGGCCTCGGCGGCCTCGGCCATATGGCCGTCAAACTCGCGGTGGCCATGGGGGCGGATGTCTCAGTGCTCAGCCGTACGACGGCGAAGATGGCCGACGCGCTGTGGCTCGGCGCCCATGAGTTCCACGCGACCTGCGCCCCTTCAGTATTCGACGGGCTACGTGGTCGCTTCGAGTTGGTACTGCTCACTGTCCCCGCGCGGCTGCCGCTCGACCCCTACCTCGAAACACTGCGCGTCGGCGGAGTACTCGTACTCGTCGGCCTGCCGGGCGAGCCGCTGAGCTTCGATCCGTTCTCACTGGTGGACAACAACGCGGTGGTCGCGGGCTCCCTGGTCGGTGGAATCGCTGAGACGCAACAGTTGCTGGATTTTTGTGCTGAACACCGTGTGGGGGCGGAGATCGAGACGATATCGGCAGACCAGATCAACGCCGCCTACGCACGGGTACTGGACGGCGAGGTTCGATACCGCTTCGTCATGGATGCATCAACCATAGGCGATGAACGACTCACATGACCCCTCGTCACACGCGTGGCCGCGCCGTCATCGACCTCAGGTCCGATACCGTGACGCGCCCCGACGCAGAGATGCGGGCCGCCATGGCGGCGGCAGAGGTGGCCGACGACATCCTCGACGGTGACCCGACGACGCGCGCTCTGGAAGAACGCGGCGCCGAGATGCTGGCTGTCGAAGCGGCATTGTGGGTCCCGAGCGGGTCGATGGGTAACGCGATCGCCCTTGCCGTACACCTGAGACCGGGCGATCGCTTCGTCGCTCCCCGCCTATCCCATGTCGTCGAGTACGAGCTCGGAGCAGTTAGCTGGCTCACCGGTGCCCTGCCACGCGAACTGCCCTGGTCCGTCCGACCTGGCTGCATCGAAGCCGCGGTGATCTCCCGGACAGTGTCGAGCGACCGGCCCTACGACGCCTTACGCGACCGGTTGCTGTGCCTGGAGAACACGCACAACGCGGCAGGTGGCACGGTCACGTCACCACAGGAGCACCGTGAGGTGGTGACAGCCGCGCGAGAGGCGGGGATGCTCGTACACCTCGACGGCGCCCGTCTGTGGAACGCGGCCGTGGCAGCGAAGACGTCCCTACCCAAACTGACCTCTGGTGTCGACTCTGTACAGGTCTGCCTGAGCAAAGGGCTGGGGGCCCCGATGGGGTCGCTCGTCTGCGGATCCGCTGACTTCGTCAGGCAAGCCCGAAGGGTGCGCAAGATGCTTGGCGGAGCGGTCCGGCAAAGCGGTGTGGTGGCCGCCGCAGGACTGGTGGCACTCGGCCGGGTCGACCGCCTGGAAGAAGATCACCGAAAGGCATCGCTGCTCGCCGCAGGGGTACGGGACCTCGGCTGGGAGGTCCCTGAACCGGAAACCAACATTGTTATGGCGAAGGTGCCCGACGCCGATGGTCTCGTTCGGAACCTCGATCGAATCGGGGTCGGCGTCACGGTCCTCGCCGGGAAGGTCCGCATGGTCACGCATTGCGATCTTTCCGAAGGCGATGTGCGTGACGCCCTCGTTCGCATCAAGCGCTTGGCGACCTTTGGAGAAGAAGCCTGATGCCCATCACCCTGTCACCAGACGAATACGCCGCCGCCTGGCGCCTGATCACCGATTCGACCTGGCACGACAAAAACATCGAGGAGGTACTGGTCAGCAAGGTGCTTCCTGGACTGCGCGAAAGACCCACCCTCCTCGACGTGGGTGCCGGATCAGGCATCGTAGCGCGCAGACTTGCCCCGCACTTCGGGCGGATCACCCTGGTCGAACAGAACCCTAGCCAGATCGAGCCGAACAGGGAGGAGTTGAAGAGAGCCGGCGTGAGGATCTTCGACGGTCCTTTCGGCGAATTCGACGATCCCGAGCGCTACGACGTCGTTTTGTGTTCACACGTGCTGTATCACGTGCCGCGTGCTCGCTGGACGGACTTCATTGGCCGCATGCTCTCCTTCGTCCGCCCTGGCGGTGTGTGTGTCGTGGTCCTGGTTGGCGGCCCGACCGCCGGGCACGGCCGATACACGACACACCACGCGATGCGGCAGGACTTCACCGACGCCGCCGTCAATAGTCAAATGCTTACCGGCGAACTCGGCGCCATGGGCTTGGCGTACACGGTGGTATCCACCGAGAACCCGTGGTCCACCAGCACCCTCGACGATATGTATGCCGTCTGTCGCTTTGTCGTGTACGAGGACTGCTTGACTCCCGAGCAACTCGAGCAAATGTCGGAGCGTCAGCTCATGACGTTGGAACTCAGAATACGAGAGCACGCACAAGACTGTCCAAGGGTGGGCGGGCGGTACCAGCTGGAAATGGAGGACAGCATTGTCCTCGTGCCCAGGCCCCGATGACCGGACGTCTTCCAGGAATCCCGAAGTATTCGCCTCCCTATCGGGGGCGGTCGGACCCACGCCGACTGACAGTGACCCAGGACCCAGGGAAACGTGGCCGGTGCCTCAGGCCACGCCGCTTATTGGAATGTCGGAAGGCAGAAGCCAGTGACATCGAACACCGCCTCTCCCGCGGGGACCATCCCGAATGCTCCCGGGGCTCTTCCTTTCATAGGCCACAGCGCTGCACTTGCTCGCCATCCGCTGCGCTTCCTGTCCTCGATGGCCAACGCGGGGGACTTGCTGCAGGTCCGACTCGGGCCGTTCAGGACTATCGCGGTCTGCAACCCGGACATCGCCCGGCAGGTGTTCCGTAACGATCGTGTCTTCGACAAGGGCGGTCCGATGTTCGACCTCATCAAGGAGGTGACGGGGCATCGGGCGATGGTGGTGATGGAGCATGCCGAGCACAGGCCGCGCAGGCGGATGGTGCAGCCGGCGTTTCACCACGCCCGGTTCCCCGCCTACGCGGAGGTGATACTCGACCAGGTCGACGCAGTGATGGGCTCATGGCGAGAGGGGGAATCGATCGACCTCTACGAACAATCGAAGCTGATCACGTCCAGGGTCGGTCTCCTGACCATGTTCTCGTACATGCAGCCTGACTGGCTGCTCAAGCGGGCACTGCGCGACTCCATCACGATCATGGAGGGCGTCTTTCGGCGGATTATCACGCCGTCTGCTCTGAACCGGATTCCCACCTTGGGTAATCTTCGTTACAACCGAGCGAACGCCCGCCTCCGGGCCGTGGTCGACGAGATCATAGACGAGTACCGTCGGCACGACGTGGATCGCGGAGACATGCTGTCGGTACTCCTCAAGGCCGAGTCCGAGCAGCAGGCAGGCGTCCAGGGCCGTACGGCGGTGAGCAACACCGACGTACATGACGAGGTCACGGTCTTTTTCCTGGCGGCCATGGACACGACTGCGGCCTCACTGGCGTGGACGCTGACCGAGATGATGCGCCGACCCGAGGTGTACCAGCGCCTGCGAAGCGAGCTCGCCGCCGAGCTCGGTGGCGAGCGCGTCAGCCTGGCCGACCTGCCCAGACTGAAGTACATGGCTCAGGTGGCGGCCGAGAGCCTGCGGCTGCACCCGCCGGTGTGGTTGCTGACCAGAAACGTCACAGCGGACACCGAACTCGCCGGCCACACCGTCAAAGCAGGTTCCGCGATCCTGTTGAGCCCTTATGTCCTCCACCAGCGCGAAGACATGTTCCCCGACGCTGGACGGTTCGATCCGGATCGATGGGCGGAGCCCGGTATGACCAGCCGGATACGCGATGCCCTGATGCCCTTCGGCTCCGGTCCACGCAAATGCATAGGGGAGGTGTTCGGGATGACCGAGTTGCTGCTGGCCCTGGCTCGCATCGTGCCGACGTGGGAGCTGGGGTCCCGCGGTAGCGAACCGCGCTCTTCCGTCTCCTTCGTCCTGAGCCCTCGCAACTCCAGGGCGACGCTGAGAAGGATCGCCTGATATGCGCCCAGTTCGCCAGCACTCCACCACAGGGTCCTCAGGGCTCGAACGGGCACAGGCCTATCTGGAGCACATGGCCCGTGGTGCCGAAGACGCCGCCGAGCGCTTCTCGGTCCAGGCTGCCCTGGACACCGAGTTCCGCAGCGTCATCCCCAGACCGTCGATCAGGCAGGCTGTAAGGCAACTCACCGGAACTGACCCAGGCTTCGACTTCAGCGCTGACGGGTTCACTGCCATGATCGGCCTCGTTCTGGCGGAGCGTGCTGAAGCAGCGATGCCGCGTGCGCTACTCGACACCTTCGCGAGCCTGGTCGCGGCTTGCCGTCACCGCTACAGATACAACTACTTCCTGGACAGCCCGCAATTCGCCCCCGACACCGACTGCACCGCACTGTCGGCCGCCGCGCTGTACGAGCATGGCCGCCTGACGCTGCCAGAGCTACGGCGTACGGCCCAGGACTTGTTGTCCGCCGCAGCATGCGACGCCGCAGGTTCGGAGCACGGCGGCAGCAGGTCCGGCTCCCGGCCGCAGTCCGGTGTGATCATGGTCTACTGGGAGGATGCGGAGTCCGCTCCAGCCCCACCCAGAGGCCGCAAGCATGATCCCGTGGCGTGCGCGAACGCCTTGTACACCATCTCGCTTGCTCAGCTGAACGGCTCGCGCGGAGAGTGGACGAAGGTGCTTGACGCGACGTGCAGTTACGTTGCCACTCAGCTCACCTCGGCCGCCTATCTCTCCGGAACCCGCTACTACCCTGATCCCCATGCTCTGCTTTTCGCCGTATCGCGGCTCTGTGACAGGTTCCCCGCATACATGCGGTCGCTGGGAGATCTCTTACGGCACCGGCTGACCGAGCGACCTGTCGGCGGCGTCCCCCAAAACCCCCTATCGCTGGCCCTTTGGGTCATTGCCGGGCAGACGGCTGGGGTTCCGGCCGTTCGGCTCGACGAGGCACGGGATCTGCTTCTGCGCTGCCAGCGCCCGGACGGCTCCTGGCCCGCCGCGCCGTACTACCGCATGGGAAGGTTCGCCGTTCATTTCGGGTCCCCCCTCCTCACCACGCTCTTCGCGGTTCGAGCGTTGAATGACCCGAGGACGTAGGCCGGGACGGACGCGCACCAGAGCCCAGGTACCCACGACGATGGAGACAGCCATATGAACGATGACGCGATCGCGGTGGGGGCCGCTGCCGCTGAGGGGCACGGGTACGAATTCGCCGGTGTCACCGACAGGCGACTGTTCGAACAATTGCATGCGTGGTCGAACGCGAACTGCACGTGTCCTCAAGATGCGGCAGGGCACAGATCCCAGTGCTACGTGGCAGCTGTCTTCAGCGCCTTCTGCGCGCCGGAGCAGGCGACGCCTGATGAGGTCTTCATCTCGGCCAAGTGCGCGTTGCTGTTCTTCCTGGTCGACGACGGTCTGCCCGGTCAACTCACCGAGTTCGATCGCCTTCTCGCAACAGGCGGTGATCCGCAGGCCAACGAGCCGACCGCCTGCCTGGCCTCCGTGCTGGAGGACCTCCACGCTCGTGGTTGTGAGACCAGGTGGTTTCACACCACGGTTCGCGCGTGGGCGTCGAGCATGCGCCACGAGCAGACGTTGGACATCCGCGACGTGACGCCTGAGGAGTACCACGTTCTGCGCCGGGAGACGATCTTCGTGTCCTGCATGGTGGCGTGCTGGATGTCTTTGGCACGTATCAGCACCCCGGCGAAACTCCTCGCTGCCCGTGCCGAGTTGCTTGAACTTGCCATACGCATCGTCACTATCGTCAACGACCTCGGGTCCTTGCAGGCGGACGCCGCACTTGCCGAAGTGACCGAAGCAGCGCGGGGAGGCCTTGTTGCCATCAACACCATTCTGCTCCGCGAACGCGTGCTGGGCTCACGGGAACGAGCGGTATCCGAAGCGATGAACCACCATGGTGCCCTTGTCGAAGGCTTTCGAACCCGCGGGCACGACCTCGCGGGGGACCGTCACGCGGGTCAGCAGGTCCCCGACCTGCTGACCGTGCTGCGCGCTGTGATCAACGGGAACCTGCAGGGCACGCGGCACCTGACCGCGGAGCGCTACCCTGGCGGCGCACAGCTACTGCAACGGCTTGAGTTCGTGTAGGCGCTCGCTGTGAGTTCGATGGTCTTGCCGCGCCAGTGGCCCGCCGGCCTCGTGAGCGTCTCGATTCGCGACGGCTACATCGGGACGGGAAAGCGCAACACCACCAATCCGAGCAGAGTTACCCCGAGGCGGGGTTCGTAGGCACGAGCTCAACGCCCTCCAGCCCGGCGGGATCAACCAGCCCGGTGGGCGCACGCGACCTCTTTACACGGGTAACACCGTGAACAGCACAGTGATCCACCTGAGGCTGAGCGGGCCTACCCAGCGGCAACACTCCCCTTGACGCGCCACCATCGGTGACGGTTGTAAGCGGGGAGGGGTGGCGATTCCACCGCTCGAGTGAAACCCTGGTGCATCACGCAAACTCCGGTTAAACTCAGGTGTATCGGCCGGAACCAACTCGGAATTTCCGGAGCCCTCCAAGTTCCGCTGGAACACCACTTGACGCGGGGGTGTCAGCGGTATGCGTGTAACGCGGCATCGGTTATAGGGACGGGCGGCTCCTGAGTCCGAGAGGCGAAGGGTCCGCCGTGGTGGGTCGGCCGTGACGAAGCTCAATTGGTCGGCCAGAGTGTAATTGCGTGTGGCGCGCCGCCCCAGCAGGTTGGATCTTCGAGGAGGCGCTTCCTCGTGAGCGAGTCTGCGTCGCAAGCATCACTGCTGTGCGACCCTGAGCCTTTCGACAGGTGGAGTCGTTGGAGCACCTCGAAGGGGAGCTGCTGCTCTCACTGTTCGAAGAGCCGGGCCGTCCGGTGCCCGCTCCCAACATCTGTTGATTGCGTCCGCTGTGCCCTGCTTCCTGTTCCGTGGACTCGTGCAGTGGCCAGTGATGCCGTCCAGGGCAGCGCCCCGAGTGACTTGTTCGCAGAAGCTATGGGTGCCGGGGTGAGCGGTATTCAGGCCGCGCGCCCCTGCACGAAAACACATAGCCATTCGTTCGGAGTTCTGTTCTCCCGCATGAGGGGGTAATGTTCATGTCGCCGACCGGTGTCATCGTTGCAAAACCTGAGGAATTCACCTACTCATGGCCCCGACGGGCCGAGACCGACACTCCTTTGCGGCGTCTCGACATGAAGCTGGGGTCACGGCGGATGTCGTTGTGGCTCAAACTCGAATGCTTCAATCCCACTGGATCCGTGAAGTTTCGAACGGCATTGGCGCTTCTGCGTGCTCTTGATCATCAACGTCCGCTAGTTCCGGGAACGACCGTCGTAGAGTCAACCTCCGGGAATTTGGGACTGGCGCTCGCACACCTTTGTGCTGAACTCGACTGTCATTTCGTTGCTGTCGTCGACCCGCGCCTGCCCTCCCACCTGTGCCGTGCCATGAGTTCAGCTGGCGCGGAGGTGATCACCGTACACGATCTAGACGAACGCGGCGGCTATCTCTTGTCCAGGCTGCGGACGGTTCGGGAGATGTGCGAGTCGCGTGGCACACGTTGGACCAATCAGTACGGCGCTCCGGCCAACCCGCACGTGCACCGCGACATGACCGGTGTGGAGATCGTACGTCAGACAGGCGGTCTCCTGGATGCCTTGTTCGTGGCGGTCAGTACAGGAGGGACTCTCGCAGGTATCAGCGAACGACTGAGGGCCGACGCTCCGGGCGCCCGGCTTGTCGCCGTCGACGTGGCGGGCTCACACGCCATCGCACCGGACGGCCACTCACCCCAATTGCTCACCGGTATTGGCGCTACGCGGGCCTCGTCGTTTCTGCGACCCCATCACTACGACGACTTTGCCCGTGTGTCCGAAGTCGAAGCGATCGCCCTGTGCCGGATCCTCGCCGAAGACACCGGGCTCGCGCTGGGTGGTTCAAGCGGCGCGGTGCTTTCGGCCTTCGTAGCCGATGCACGGCGTCGACTACGACCATTCCGCTGTCCCGTACTTCTGTGCCCCGACGGCGCGATTCGATATCGGGACACGGTGTACAGCGACAGATGGCTCAAGTCCAAGGCACGGCTCGGCGCCGTGACCGCGGCCATGGCCAGTTCCCGCAGAGCGGGGCTAGAGTTCGCACTCGCCAAGGAGGAGCGGGATGTCAGCCCTTGAGCACACATCCGAGGTTCCATTGCGCTACCTGACACGTGCGGACGTCGTGACGGCCTGTGCGCAATTCGATCCGGTCCAAGTCGTCCACGAGGCCCTGGAGCTTCACGGGCTGAGACGTACGACGCTGCCGGCGGAAGCCTACCTGGGCTGGGAGACGTCCGAGGGCGAACGAGCCCGAAGCCTGGCCTTGCCCGGGGCCCTGTGGGGAACCGATCCAGTCGTCGGCCTCAAGATCATCAATGGCAGCCTGGGGAACACCCGCCGCGGCATCGCGCGCGCGCAGGGCCTGACGTTCCTTTTTGACCTCGATACTGCGTGGCCGTTGGTCATGATGGAGGCCGCCTACCTCAGCGCACTGCGTACGGCGGCCTATACGGCATTGTCGATCGACCACCTGGCCTCCTCCGCCTCCCGCATCGCGATCATCGGCTGCGGCGCCCTTGGTGAGGCCCACGTTCAGTTGCTCTCCCAGCGCCTGCCCGGCAGTCGGTTCCTGATACACGACATCGATGGCCATCGCCGCGACCAAATGGCATCGCGATTGGCCGAAAGCGGTGTGCAGGCTGACGGCGTGAGTAGCGCGCGTGCCGCGGTCGAAGGGGCGGACGTCGTCGTGACCGTCACGACAGCCGACGCCTCCTATCTTGAGTTCGGATGGCTGCGTCCGGGAACGCTCATCGCCCACGTCTCGCTCGATGACGTCACCCCCGAGGTGGTCGAACGCGCAGATCTCGTGGTCGTGGACGACTGGGAGCTGGTGCGCAATGACAACCAGCGGCTGCTGGGACGGATGTATCGTGCCGCTCGCGTCACCGGCCCCGCGGACGTCAACCAATCGCCGCGAGGTCGTCGGGTGGACGCCACCATGGCTCAGATACTCACGGCTGAGCACCCCGGCCGTACCAGCGTGGAACAAATCATCCTCAGTAATCCCTTCGGTATGGGAATACTTGACGTCGCGTTCGCCCACCAAGTGTGGCAAGTGGCGCAAGCGACGGGCCTTGGAATGAAGCTACCGATTTGAGTGCGAGTCCATAAGGAATGGAGGAAGTAGAGTGGTGAGCACACTGATCGAGGTCGGGGATCATCGCTTCCATCCTCTGTGGCTGCGGGACAACTGCCTGTGCCCCGAATGCCGCGAACCGGCGAGTTTCCAGAAGCTACTGGACCTCGGGCGACTTCCCGGTCTGCCGACGGCCCGGCGTTGGGAAGTGACGGATGGGACCCTTGTGGTGGACTGGGTGGGGACGCCCGAACACAGGAGTGTCTTCCCTCTCGAATGGCTGTCGGTACACGCTCACGACCAGCCGGCGAGTCGTGGGGATAAGTCAATGGAGCCCTGGGATGCCACGACATGGCTGACCAGTCCGCCTGCTTGGCATGAGATCCAGGACTGTGATCCGGAAGGGGGACCGTGGGCTGATGATCTGGTCCGGTTCGGCATCGCCTTCCTCGCGAACGTGACTTCCGAGGAGCTCGACGCGTTCGCGACAAAGGTAGGGCCGCCATTCGTGACCGAGTTCGGCCGCGTGGTCGCCGTCGAGGCGGTGCGCGACGCTGATGACCTAGCTCTCAGCGGGGCCGAACTGAGTGTCCACACGGACTTTTCCGCGCACATGCACTCACCGCCCTTGCTGCAATTCATGCTCTGTGAAGCACAAGACCCCGGTGGGGGTGAATCGGTGTTCGTCGACGGTTTCCAGGTCGCGGAGCGCTTCCGATCCAAAAATCCACGGTACTTTGAGATGCTGGTGCGCACTCCGATCAACTTCCAGCAATTCTACGGGGACCACCATCTCTTCCACCAGCGCAGGCGCCCTGTGCTGGAGCTTGGCGAGGACGGCTCGGTCTCCGGAGTCTTCTTCGGTCATTCCCATGCCTGCAACTGGCGGATTGCGCCAGACGACGTGGAACTGTACTACGCCGCCTACCACGCGTTCTTCGGTTGTTTGAAGAACCCTGCGAACCAGCTCCGACTACAGCTCGAAGCGGGCCAATGCGTGCTTCTCCGCAATGGCCGCCTGCTGCACGGCCGGGGCGCCTACGACCCGCGGGCCGGACGCAAGCTCATCACTCAGTGGACGAGTTGGGAGTACTTCGCGTCACGCCGCAGGTATCACCGGTACAAGCATCTCTATCAATGAACGACTGGGTATACCCAGTGCCAAGGAGGACTCAGATGATCATCCGCAGCCTGTCCGAGGCGAAGAGCGTCGAGTGGGGCAGTGGGGTCAGCCGTCGGCTCCTGCTCGCCGCCGACGGCATGGGATTCACCGTCGCCGACACGACCGCGCGCCCCGGTACCGTCTCGAAGATGGAATATTCCCGCCATCTGGAGGCGGTGTACTGCCTGGAAGGACGAGCCGAACTCATCGACAGCGAAGGCCGCACTCACGTGATCGAGCCCGGGGTGATGTACGCACTTGACAAGAACGACGCCCACACCATCGTCGCCGATGCTGAGAAGGGCCTACGCGCTATCTGCGTGTTCACACCGGCACTTGAAGGACCGGAGCGCCACGATCTCGACGAGTCGACGTTCTCCCACTACTGAGTCCGGCCCGCTGACCCCGCCCCGATGGGAGCTTGAGATGGACGACTACCTACGGGAGCCGCGTATCAGTCCCGCGACGACCGACCACCTACCGGCGATCGTGGAATTGGCGGATCGGTGGCAACTGCGCCCAGGAGCTGGCGTTGTCACCGATCAGGGATTCTTGATGGCCGGGTGGGGGCGACGCGACTACGAGTTGTTCCTGAGCGAGGCGGAGCTGTTCTTCGTTGCCATTCATGAGGACGAACTCGCTGGCTTCTTCATCGGCTACAGCTGCGAGCGACGCCACTTTGAGCCATGGCTGCATGCCGAGCTTGCCCGACATCTCGACGCGTACATGCTGTTTGAACAGATGTGCATCGCTCCTGAGTGGGCACATCGAGGCGTGGGCAGCCGAATGATGTCCTCGATGCTCGCTCTCGACCGTTCGGCCCCCGTAATCAGCGAGTCCGCTCGGGTGCCGCTGAACACGGCCAGTACGAATTTGCACCGGAAGTTCGACTTCACACCGCTGGTCGAGCTGACACGTCCGAGCGGCTTGCAGACCACAGTCTGGATCCACGAGTAGGAGAGGAGCGCCAAATCGGGGAGGCGGGGCCCGCATGCGGCCGAGCAGTCGGGGCCCCGTGAGTTCGTTAGTCCGTCTCCCCGACGAGGCGCGCCACCTCCCGGCGAGACGTGATCCGCAGCTTGGCGAGGATGTGCGACACGTGTGTCTCGACCGTGCGCCGCGAAAGCATCAGTTGTCCGGCGATGTCGGGGTTGGACCATCCCTTTGCCACCAGTTCCGCGATGCGCAGTTCACTGTCGGTCAGGGCCTGCCAGCCTGTTGTGGGTCGCTGCCGCATGCCCCGCACACCCGGCCGTACTCCGTGTACGCGCAGCCGGGCCATCGCCCGGCGCACCGTCCAGATGGCACCGAGATTCGAGTAGATGCCCAGGGCTTCGGCCAGCAGAGGGCGAGCCTTGTCGTGCTCACCTGTCGCGGCCCAGGATTCGGCGGCGTCCTCTAGAACGAACCCCAGCATCGCCGTGCGCCCGCTCCTCCGATAGTAAGCGGCCGCACCCTCGATGGCTTCCGGGGTCCTGTCGAGCAGCCCCCGGCACCAAAGGGCGACTGCGGCCCCCTGAGGAGTCGAGGAGAAGTCGTCCTCGCATTCCGCCACTTCGACTGCGGCATGGGCCGTACCTGAGTCCTGGATACTTGTCGCCAACCGAGTCAAGGCGGGAAGGAAAGATCCACGTTCGAGCGTCGCCGCATCGCTGTCCGGTGCTAGTAGCGGCCGTAGTTCCTCGACGCCGAGGTCGGGCCGCCCCGATCTCTCCGCCTGCGCGGCCTGTGCCGCCCGCACCATGATCTCCGGTCCCAGTTTAGCCGCCCCTGCTTTGACGCGGGCCAACATCTCCACCTGTCGGGCCGCTTCAGCACCGTCGTCCCGGTGAGCGGCAATCAGTGCCAGGTGGCTGCACCTGATGATCCCCATCATCGACCCCGCGGGCACCTCCGAAGCCAGCTCGAGGTCGGTGAGGGCGTCGTCCCATCTACCCTGGGGGTAGGAGATCACCGAGGCGGCCTGTACCCGGAGATCGTCCAGGCGCGGGATGTTGCCAATACGTTCCGCCAAGGCCAAGGCCTGCCGTGCACCCTCCGTGGCCTCCGGCAACCTGTCCAGATCGGTGAGCATGGTGAACCGGTTGCCGAGCATCTGCAGGTGCAGGTCCGCCAGGTCGTCGTGGCCGGCCGAGACCGCCAGAGCGCGGTCCACATACGCGAGGCCAGCCTCGAGATCGGAGGCCGTGACACGCTGCATGGAGAGCGAATGGAGCGCGAAGGCCATGCCCACAGGGTCGGTTGTGCGCTCGGCGGTGTCCAGCGCATTGAGAGCGACCATCTCTGCCTCGTCCACCTGCAACCGCGCGCGCAGGGAACTCGACCGTAGCGCGTTGAGCCGGGCGAGCCATGCGGGTGGCCTACCAGGTTCCGTGACCGCGGCTGTGAGGGCCTCCAACGCCTCGGAGCTTCGGCCCATGCGCTGAAGGCTTCGTCCCAGTAGCCAGTCGGCGCGGCAGAGCCGCTCAGGATCGCCCATCGCGCGCACCCTCGCCAGCCGAGCGAGTCTTTCGGCCTGATCCCACCTGCCCAGCAGGTAGGCCACCACGCCCAGTTGGTCCTCCAACACCGCATACCGCGGGTCAGACTCACGCAGTTGACGCAACGCCCGTTCCAGCAGCTCGGACGTGATGCCGGGGGAGCGGTGGGTGAGCGCGACCGCGTTCTCAGCGATCCAGTCCAACTCCCAGCCGTCCGCCTCTTCGGGAATGTTGAGTACCAACTGCGCTACCCGCTCGACAGAGGCACCGCCACGGAACAGGACCTGCGCGGCATGGCGGTACATCGCTGAACGCACGGCTGTTGGCATCGCCTCGTACAGCGTCTGTCGCAACAAGCCGTGTCGGAAGCGTAGCCTTCGCCGGTACGGTTCCACCACGCCCACCGCGATCGCGCCCTCCAAAACAGGGACCAACTCGGGCACCGGCCGCCCCACGATCGCTGCCAGGTCCGTCACGGAGAAGTCCGGTCCCAGCAGTGCCGCGGTGCGTAGCACGTCGCGGACCTCACCGGACAAGAAGTCCAGCCGGTCGGCGATCACCCCGGCCAGCGACACGATGGCGACCGGCGCGGCGCCGGTCCGCAACTCCGCGCGACCGGCGACGAGATGGACGGCATCAGCCCGTCTCAGGGCGTCCAGCAACTCCCTGACATACAGGGGGTTTCCCGACGCAAGTCGAAGCTGCTCCGTCAGAGCGATACCGGGCTCGGCCCCGAGGATGTCGGATGCCATCGTCGTTACGCAGCTCGGCGGCAGAGGGTGCAGGGGGATCACCAGACCTCCGGTTTCCAGCACAACCCTGCGCACCTGCTCAATTGTCGTGAGTCCAGCCGTGGGCCGGTATGAGCCGACCAGCAGCAATGGCGACTGGGTCGCCGCGCGGCACATGCCGCGCCACAGGATGACGCTGGCCTCGTCCAGCCAGTGCAGGTCCTCGACGATCAGGACCAGCGGGCCGTCCGCCGTGAGCCGGTCCACCAGACCGAGCACTCTTTCCACCGCGGCCATTACCGGGTCGCCGGCGACGCCCCACGCTCCGGCTTCCACGGAGCTGGAGAGCGCCGTGGCAGCAGCGGCGCGCCGTGGGTCCGAGGACCCCTCGTCTATGCCCAGAGCTTCCTTCATCACCGACAATGGGAAGCGCTGACCGAGCGCGTCGCACACACCGTGAAGCACCACGCAACCCGCGTCCACCGCTCGTGCCAGGCCCGCCGCCAGCAGCGCCGATTTGCCGATCCCCGGCTCGCCCTCGACGAGAAGCGCGCGGCCGCGCCCCGCGGCGACGTCCGCCACCGCCTTGCGCAGCAAGACCACTTCCTCGTCGCGGCCCACGAACAAGACTGATCCCCCTGTCATGCTAAGACGATATCCAGACACTTGGCTTGAAGGCGACAGCTAGGACCAAAGACAAAGAAACACGAAGTCGCCGCGGCAATACGGGTGAGCTGTGGGCCGTTGTGGTCGACCACGGTGAACCACGCTGCCGATGGCGCCGGGTGAAGACCATACCGCCAAGGGGTCCTCCAGGTCCGCTTCCAGCTGTTGTGTGAACCCATCAGCGTCCAGTGCGTCGGATCGCGGTTCGGGGCAGTCACTCGCCGACGTCAGCATGGGTAGTGGAGGGCGACGGGGCGGGCAAGACCGAACTGCAGCCGGGCCTCGTACCTCCAGTCCTCCAGCCACTTGAGCCGCGAGCGGTCGAGCAGGATGGAGGGCACCTCGTCCGCCGCCCGGATCGTGATGTGTCCGGATCGTGCTGACCAGATTGGTCACCCGCTCGCGGCGTCGGATTCGGCGCGGGCGATCCGCAGGGAGAGCGGCCCGACTCCATCTGCGCGGTCGTACCAGTCTGGGCGCGCGACACACCATCACCTGCGCCATCGGCGAGCTGCGGCCGCTGCTCGCCGAGCGAGGCTCCACCGTCAGTCCCGGAGTGCGGTTGCGGACCCTGGGTGAGGTCGTCGACCACGGCAAGAGCAATCAGAACGCCGCCAAGACCATGGTGCTCTCGTTAGTCATGGCCTCCGGGTGGTGAGCAGGCGTGCCCGTCCACGACTGACCGGACTCTCGTCCCCGGTCCACCGACTGCTCTCGCGGAGGAGGGGACAGTAGTGTCCTGCTGACCAGTCAGAGCCGGCTGACGGCGGTGGCGCTCAGCGCGCTGGAGAACACTTCAACGTGCCCGATACGGCCGGGAAACCAGTCCGCCGGCCGGCCGTCGTACTGGCCCCGACCGATGACGAAGTCGCCTCCAGTGGCGTACGGCGTGGCAGCGACGGATTCACCCTCCAACCGTCCGTCGACGTACAACGAAAGACGCTCGGCGGCAAAGTCGTAGACGCCGACCAAGTGTGTCCAGTGGTTGAGAACGGGACGGCTGGTGGACAGCGCCCTGCTGCTGGCGGGGTCGGCGGAGTCGCTCGCTACCCTGGAGAACGCCCAGCGTTGGTCGACGACGGAATACTGCAGGTAGAACCCGCTGTTCATCGACCCGTCCTGGCTGACGGCAGTGGCGAACGCATACGTGCTGGACAAGGACACCCAGGCGGAGACGGTAAAGCTGGAGCCTGGGCCGGTGGCGAGGTCGGGGCCAGAGGTGGTGACCGCGCTGTTCTTACCGTTGAAGGATCCGCCCATGTCGGCGGAGAACGCCACGCCGCAGGCCTGTCCGCTGTGACGTCCCGTGCTGTCCCCCGGGCCCCAGGCCGCGTTGAGTTGCCAGGAGCCGGTGGGGGCCGGACCGGCGTACGCGCTCGGGTTGTCATGGCCGACGGACGACAGGTGGTCAGTCGGCCGGGGATCGACCGCACGCGTCAAGTGGGTCGATGGCTGTGCGGACGACAGGGACGCGGAGGCAGTCGGTGACGGGGGCGTCGGCGACCCGTCGCCCGGTAACGCGCCGGCCGCCGCCCGAGACGCCGCCGCACCGGAGGCGGCTCGTGCGTGGTGGTCTAACCCGCCATTCGCAAACAGGAACGGAGCCGCGATGAGCGCCGAACCGATGATCGCCATCGTGGCCAGTAGCGGGGCTCGACGAAGTGAAGGACGAGCCGTGGGCGGGGGCGGGATCACGGGCACGGGCACGGCGAGTGTGGGTGGATCGTCCTCAGCCGTGGGGTCCGGATCGGCCCCCGCCCTGCCCCTTTCAGCCCCTGGCGTCCGAACGGCGGTCCGGTCGTTGACCTCGGAGGCGGGTACGGCCGACGGCACGAGGGGCGCCCCGGCTGCGAACTGGACATCAGACATGGCGATGGCTTTGCGGATCACCGGTTCCACCGGCTCCGTGGGCTGCGGATCGTCCTCGTGCGAGGCTTTCACGGGTGTCCTCCGTCGGTTCCGGTACGTCGTCGTGGCCCTGACGAGGTACGGGCCTCGGTGCGGTTGGGTTCAATGAGGGGGCCGGAAGAACCAGGCCGCCGCGGCATAGAACCGAGTGGCGATGCCGTCCGTATCTCTATGGGGGACGGTGGCTGCACGCCCCTCGCCCAGCCCTCAAGGACTGGCAGTGGCTGGCTTGTACAGGAGGCGAGATGAAGCTCATGGTCGGTCGTTGTGGCCCCGCACCCGATCATGGATCTAGGCAGTTTCGCTTAGATCAGCTGGTCGTTGTTCCGGTTGTGCCGTTGACTGATGCGCAGTGGGCGCGGATCGAGCCGTTGCTCCCGGACCGGACACCGAGGCGGGGTGGCCGGTGGCGTAGCCATCGAGTGGTGATCGACGCGATCGCTTTCAAGTTTCAGAGCGGAACCCAGTGGGTTCACCTGCCCGAGAGGTACGGCAACTGGCGGGGCGTCTACAACCGGCGCGGATGTGGGCCGTCGACGGCACCTGGGAGCGGGTGTTCACCGCTCTGATGGCCCAGGCCGACGCCGACGAGGACCTCAACTGGGCCGTATCGGTGGACTCCACGATCGTGCGGGCGCACCAGCACGCGGCGGGAGCCCGCAAAAAGGGGCCCCGGCGGGCGAACCCGACGACCACGCCATCGGCCGGTCCCGCGGCGGACTGACCACGAAGATCCATCTTGCCGCCGACGACCGCTGCCGGCCGCTGGCCTTCCATCTCACCGCTGGGCAGGCGGGGGACGCGCCCGCCTTCACGGACGTCATGGCCCGCCTGCGCGTCCCCCGACCGCGGGGTCGACCCCGCACCAGGCCGGACGTGGTCCTGGCCGACAAGGCCTATTCGTCCCGCGCGATCCGCGACCATCTGCGCAAGCGAGG
The DNA here is from genome assembly GCF_019890615.1 of Streptantibioticus parmotrematis. GTDB lineage: Bacteria > Actinomycetota > Actinomycetes > Streptomycetales > Streptomycetaceae > Streptantibioticus_D > Streptantibioticus_D parmotrematis. Next base: position 154,158 of record NZ_JAINVZ010000013.1, read on the forward strand.
CATCCGAGCGGTGATCCCCGTTCCGGCGGACCAACGCGGTCATCGACTGCGGCGCGGGAGCCGGGGCGGCAGGCCACCGGCCTTCGACCGCGAGACCTACAAGCAGCGCAACACCGTCGAGCGGTGCATCAACCGCCTCAAGCAATGGCGAGGGATCGCCACCCGCTATGAGAAGACCGCCACCATCTACCTGGCCGGACTACACATTGCAGGGATCTTCCTGTGGTCAGCCAGCTGATCCAAACGAAACCACCTAGCCTTCAGGCCCTCCCTGGCGTTGCTCCTCTGCGGTGTGAAAGGGGACCATAACCGGCGCCGCCGTGTCGTCCAGGAGGGACGAGGGAGGGCGACGGAATGCGCTGTCCAGTATGTGGTGAACCTGCCTCACTGGCCGGGCGCCCCAACGCACTCGCCGTGGTGATTTCATTCAGCTGATAAGTGCTTCTCTTCGCGCAGCCATGAACGGAAACTCTGCCACCGGAAGGTATTTTTCCCCGACCATCTGCCATCGCGGTCGTGGAACAGTTCAAGTGGTCATGGCGTGACCTGAGGAAGTGTCACCAAGAAGCGTTGTGGCCATCGACGAGAGCGGCTGGCGGGTGCGACGGTCTTCCCCGAACGCGCGTAAGCGATCACTAGGTCGTTGATCGTCACTGCCTGGAGTCTGCGCAGGTGGGCTGAGTGAGCAAACGCATAGTGGGTGTCGTTTGAGCTCGCCAGCGAAGTCCGCGCCCCTGAACTCAAGTATGGCTGGCGATCGAGTCCGTGCTGCGGTCGACCTTTCGCAGCGAACTATGCCTCATGGCGGTCCATAAGTCAGCCCGTCAACTCACCTCGATTGCATCGAATTTGGGCTTGACCGCAGCGATCGGGATCGACAAAATTGCGTGCCGCGGTGCTGCTCGCTCAGTGCTGGCCGACCAGATGAGCAGAGTGAGTATTTGATAATGCCAACCAACGGCTAAGGGGCAGGCATGTCTTCCTTGCTCAGCAGTCTGAGTCTTGACGCGACGCTCACGATGGAGATGCTCGAGCGCGCCGCTCAGCCCATCGAAGTGCTGATACCCGATGCCATGATGGCGCAGGTGGAGCGTGGCCACGCGTTCGTCCAGAAGATTCTGGCCGAGGGCGGCCAGCCGGTGTATGGGGCCACGACCGGGTTCGGGCCGCTGGTGGACTTTCACGGCCGGACGGCCCAGGAAGACCAGTGCGACAACGCCTTGCAGCATCTCACCGCCGGCCAGGGCCCCGACCTGCCGCTGCCCGTCGTACGGGCGGCCATGTTGATCCGTCTTCGGTCCCTCTCATGCGGTCTGTCCGGCATCTCGCCCGCCGCCATCGAGGCGTTGCGTGCGGCCCTGGCAACCGCCTTCACTCCGGCAGTACCGACGCTGGGATCGGTGGGTGCCAGCGGTGACTTGGTGCCGTTGGCCTATGTGGCGCAGAGCCTGCGCGGGGTTGGCGACGCCTATGTGGGTGGCGAGCGAATGCCCGCGGCCCGGGCGCTGGCCGCGGTCGGGCTGAGCTCTCTTGTCTTCACCGGCCGGGACGCGCTCTCCCTGGTCAACGGCACATCGGTGACCAGTGCCGCCGGCGGCCTGGCGGTGGCGTCGCTGCAGCGTTCACATGAAGTCGCCATCGCTCTGAGCGCTTTGCTCACCGACCTGCTCGGCGCGGCGCCGGCGTTCCTGCTCCCGCCGCTGCTGGCAGCCTATGGGCATCCGGCAGTCCGACAGGTCGGGCAGGGGCTGACAAGTTGGCTCGAGGGCAGCGTTCCGTCGGGTACCCGCTCGCTGCAGGAGCCGTACAGTGTGCGGTGCGTCCCGCAGCTGCTGGGGGCCGCGCGTTCCGCGGTGGACTGGGCCGGCCAGGTGGTGCAGTACGACCTCGAAGGCGTCAGCGACAACCCGCTGTTCTTCGCCGACGAGGACTTGGTCGCCCATGGTGGCAACTTCTTCGGCCAGCCGACCGCGTTCGCCGCCGACCTGCTCTCGATGGTCGCCACGCAGCTCGGCAACCTGGCCGAGCGGCAGCTGGACCTACTGGTGGACCCGCACCGCAACGCTGGCCTGCCACCCATGCTCACCCCTCTGGCGGGTGAGCACCACGGGGTCCAGGGCGTCCAGCTCGCCGCCACCGCGACGGTCGTCTCGATGCGCCGCCATTGCGTCCCCGCGAGCACGCAGAGCGTGCCGACGAACCTGCACAACCAAGACGTGATCCCGTTCGGCACGCAGGCCGCCTTGACAGCGCTGCACCAGGCGAAGTCGCTGCGGATACTGCATGGCAGCCTAGCCGTCGCTCTGCGGCAGGCGGCGTACTTGAAACCCGGTGGGGCATCGGCTCCTCGGTGTGCCGAACTTGTCGCCGCACTGGCTGACCTGGTCACGCCGATCGCTGAGGATCGCCCTCTGGACGCCGATGTTCGCGCCGCCGCCGATGTCCTGGACCGGGTCGTGCGAGAGGCCTGACGTGACGGAAACGACCACGCGAAGATCCGGACCGTCCGCCATCGGTTCAGGGGGCGATCTGGCCGTACTGCGGCTGCCCATGCCGGAGGAACCGTTGGCTGAGTGTGATGGATTCGCCTGCCGACATTCGGGGGACAGGGCGGGAGCCCGTGCCTCAGCGCCCGAACCTGGTACCACGACGGCCGAGGGGCACGCTTGGTACCGCTGGCTGCTCGGTCACCATGTGTCGTTCGGGGTGTGGCGCCTGATCTGCGGGTCACTGTCCGGCGCGCTGGCGGGAGCCGACCTCGCTGCGGAGCTGTTCGACGTGTACTCCGCGCTTCTGCTCTACTCGGGGTCCTGCACGTCTCAGGTGTACGCGGATGCGATCCGGCCGCGCATGATGTCGTGCCACTCTGCCTTCAGCGGTACCTGGTCGCGGGACTACGAACTGGTTCGGACGTTGCTCGGTCCGCCCTTGTCGCGCAACCGTGGCACGCGGCTCGCCGTCGCCGTCCAGTTCAACAGGCTGGTGCACATGTCGGTCGCCAAGCGGCTTGTGCCCACTGGCAATTCGCTTCTGCGTGACTCGGGAAAGGCCGGCGTCCCCCCGACCGACGACGAGCGCGCTCTCTTCGACTTGTTCTTCAGCACACGTCGGGTCAGCACCTGCTCCGTCGACTTCCGCACGCAGATGATCGAGCGCACTGATCTGATCCTCTCCGACCTGGCCGCACAACCGGTCACCACTCGACACGGGCGAGCCGACCTCGACCGGTTCCAGATGGGCCTGCGCGGCAAGTTCGAACGCCTTGTCAGCATCACCCGGCAACTAACCCACGAGGAAGGGCTGTGCGGTATGACCGAGCAAGAGCAGGCGGTATTCACGGCGGACGCGATGAAAGCCGTGCCGGTCTCCCCCGAACTCATCGACTACGTCCAGCAGCAGGCCGGGCCGCTGTCGCCGACGCAGCGCTGGTTGATCGATCGGACGCGTGCGTTGGGCCAAGCGTTCGAGATGCAGATTCCCCCGGAGCAGGGCCAGTTTCTCACCCTGCTGGCCCGGTCGATCGGGGCCAGCAGGATCGTCGAAGTCGGCACCTTCACTGGCTACTCGACGCTCGCGTTGGCAGCTGGGCTCGGCCCGGAGGGGCAGGTGCTGACCTGCGACCTGTCCGACGAGTGGACCGCGGTCGCGCAGGAGGCATGGAGAGAGGCGGGGGTGGCCGACCGGATAGAGCTGAAGCTGGGGCGGGCTGCGGACACCTTGCGCGCACTGCCGACGGAACCGACCATTGACTTGGCCTTCATTGACGCGGACAAGGTCGGCTACGTCGAATACTGGGAGCTGCTGGTGCCCCGGATCCGGCCAGGCGGGCTATTGCTCGTCGACAACGTTCTTTACTACGGCGACGCTGTCTCCCCGGACGCCGTGGGCAACGCCCGGGCAATCCGGGAGTTTAATGCACATGTCCTGGCGGACGACCGGGTTGAATCGGTGCTGCTGACCATCGCCGACGGTCTCACCGTCGCCCGCAAGAAGTTCTGACCGGCATGACCTCCCAGCCGCCCCGTGCGGCAGCCGAACCGGACGTGAGGGTTTTCCGCCCGTCGTTCGACGACCCGGGCGACATGGGGTTGTCCGAGTACGTACTCGGACGAGCGTCCGCCGGGGGAGACCGGCTCGCCGTCGTGGATCGGTCCCGCGGCGGCCGCCCACGCGAATGGACTTACCAGGCACTGAAGTCGGCTGTGCACGGCCTGGCCGGACACCTGAGGGACATCGGGTTGCGTCAGGACGACGTTGTGGCCGTCCTGACCGAAACCAGTTCGGAGTTCGTGATCGCCTACTACGGCGTGCTGGCAGCCGGTGGGGTCGTACTGTGCCTTGACCCCCGGGGTACCGAAACCGGTTGGAAGGCGGAACTGGCCTTGTGCCGTGCACAAGTGCTCGTGGTGGAGACCGCGCTCTGGCCCTGTCCGCCCCGCTCGCCCAAAGGCGACGTCCACATAGGCCAGTGCGGGAAGGAGGTACCGACCTGGTCGGAGGTGATCGCGCCGCGGGACGCGGCCGGGTACGCCCCGGGGGGCCACCGCCGCGCAGTGCTGATGTCCTCGAGCGGCACCCAGGGACTGCCGAAGAAGGTCGTTCTGACCCATCGCAACCTGACGGCCGGACTGGCGCAGATCGCGAGTGTCCACCGCGTCGGCGACGGAGAAGCGGTGACGTGCGTCGGACCGCTGCGGCACATATACGGCATGCAGATGGCCATGAACCCGGTTCTTCGGGCCGGCGGCACCCTCGTCATCACCGCGGCGCGTTTCCATCTCACCGAGCTGCTCGATGCCATCCGCGAGCATCATGTGGCCGTTGCCTACCTGGTGCCCAGCGTCATCGTCGAACTCGCCGACCTGCCCTCGCTCCCGGACCTGCCGGGACTCCGCTTGATCGTGTCGGGGGGCGGCCCGTTGGCAGCGTCGGCGGCGACCGAATGCAGTCGGCGCACGCGGACCCCCATGGTGCAAGGATTCGGCATGACCGAGGCAGGGTGTGTGTCCTTCACCCCAGACAGCCAACCGGGGCCTGTGGGATCCATCGGGGTTGTACTACCGGGGACGGAAGCGCGCTTCGCGGATCCGGGGACCGGTGAACCTCTCGCACCCGGCCAGGCCGGAGAGCTGTGGGTCCGGGGTCCGCAGATCACCCCCGGCTACCTAGAGGACCCTGGCCCTTCCGCGTGGGATCGCGACGGCTGGTTCCGTACGGGAGACCTCGCAATCCAAGACTCCCGCGGATACCTGCGGATCGTGGGCAGAGTCAAGTCGCTGATCAAGTACAAGGGGCACCAAGTGGCCCCTGCTGAGCTCGAGGCGCTCCTGCTGGCCCATCCCGCCGTGGTGGACGCGATGGTGATCGGCGAACCCGACAGCGCTGTTGGCGAACTGCCCAAGGCGTTCGTCGTGGCCTCTCGGGACGTTTCACTCCGTGAGATCGCCGCATACGTCGCCGCCAGAGTCGCTGCGCACAAACGGATCCGGCGTATTGAGCGGGTCCGCGAGATCCCACGCTCAGCCATGGGCAAGCCGGCTCGTCCCGCGCCGCTTCGGGTGATCGTCACTGCTGGTTCGACAGGTCCTTGGCGGCACGTCGCCGCCGAGCTGGTTGGAGCGGGCGCATACGTGCTGATCACCGGAGAGGAGGAGATCAGCCTGGCTGAGGTCACCGGGCAGCTGCGCGGCGCACCGGGCTTGATCGCCTCGACCGTGGTCGACACCGGCAGCGCGGGGTCATGGGCGGATACCGCTTACGCGACGTTCGGCGGCATCGATGTCTTCATCGATACCGCGCACACAGGACTCCTCCGCGCGATGGCGTCGAGAATGGCCGCAGCGGGCTGGGGCCGCCTCATCACACCAGATACCGAAACGGCCGCTGACGTGGCCCGAGAACTCACCGGCACCGACGTGAGCGTGGTCGCCTACCACCCGGGACACCTACCCAGCCGACCCGCGGCTCTCATGGCCCTCGCCACTGGTGCCGTGGACCACCTCTCCGGTTCGTGTTCCACCGCGGAAGATCTGGAGTGCCCATGACCGACGCAACATTGGACTACCCGTTCAATGATCCACGCACCCTGACCGTCTCGGGGAAGTACGACCAGCTTCGCGGCTCCCGGCAGCTGCCGAAGGTCCGGCTTCCGTTCGGCGAACCCGCCTGGCTGATCACCGAGTACGCACAGGCCCGGTTCGTCCTGGGAGATTCTCGCTTCAGCCGGGCCGCCGCGAGAGGCCGGGACATCCCGCGGCAGTCTGACTCGCCGAATGAAGCGGGTCTGCTGGCGATCGATCCGCCTGATCACAGCCGGCTGCGCTCCCTGATCGCCAAGGCGTTTACCGTAGGGGCGGGTTGAAGGGCTTAGGCCGCGGATCCGCGCGCTCGCCGAGGAGCTCATCAACGCGATGAAGGGCGCTGGCCCCCCAGCGGATCTGGTCGAAGATTTCGCGCTGCCACTCACCTTGGGTGTTATATCCGATCTCCTGGGAGTTCCGGAGGAAGACCGCGGGCGGTTTCGTGTCTGGAGCGGCTCGCACCTGTCGACCAGTGTGCTGTCCGCCACGGAGACGACCGCGCAGTCCCGAGCGCTGCACGCCTACATCACGGGTCTGACGGACCGGCGGCGTGCGGATCCGGCTGACGACCTGTTGAGCGACCTCATAGAGGCCAGGACCAGGATGACCGACTGTCCGGAGACGAACTTGTGCAGGTGGTGATCACGCTCCTGTTCGCCGGCTACGAAGCCACCTCCACGCAGATTCCCAGCTTCACGCGCTTTCTTCTGGAGCGGCGCGGGTGGTGGGCTGAGCTGGTCACTCATCCAGAGAAGATCCCGGTCGCGGTGGAGAAACTACTCAGGTTCGTGCCCTTGATGGCTGGCGCCGGAACGATGCCGCGTTACGCGCTGCACGGCGGTAGGCGAGACTGTCATCGCCGAGGGCGAGCCGGTGATCGTGTCGCTGGGCGCGTGCAACAGGGACACCGGGGTCTTCGAGAACCCCGGTGAGTTCTGCATCGACCGACGGCCCAAGTGCCATTTGGCCTTCGGGCACGGCCCGCATCACTGCGTGGGGATGTCGCTGGCCCGCGTCGAACTGCAGGAGTCGATTGGTGCCCTCCTGCGTGCGCTCCCTGGCCTCCGGTCGGCCGGGGAAGTCAAGTGGAAGGACCAGGTGATGCGCGGCTTCCGCACGATGCCGGTTCGCTGGTGAACCGCCGGTCCTTGAGTACAGAGAGGTCGATATGGAACTTGCACAGCAGCAAGGGGTCCCCGAGCACCTGGGCCGTATCAGGATGGTGGACCTGATGGCCGAGCCGTACGGCACGCTGGCCGGGATCCGGGAGGCCACGCCGGCGTTCGCGATCGAGAACAACGGTTACCGGATGTGGGCCATCACCCGGTATCGAGACGTCCGCAAGGTTCTGGCAGAGCCCACGGTGCTCCGGGACCTCGTCGAGAACCGCCATGCGATCAACGCGCACTGTATCGTCCGCCCCTTGCCAAGAGCACACCTCCCACACGGATCTAGACGCAGCTTCTTCGACCGCGACGGCGAGAACCATCATCGGCTTCCGGATGCGTGCTGATCTTGTTCCGGATGACCTGTGGGAGCGGGTGGCGCCGCTTCTGCCGCCCGCTTCCGAACGGCGTCACCGCCACCCGGGCCGACTGCGTGTTCCGGACCGAGCGGCCTTCGCGGGTGTCATGTACGTCTTGCGCACCGGTGTCGCCTGGCGCGATGTCCCGGCCGAGACCGTGGGCTGCTCTGGCGTAACGGCCTGGCGCCGGCTGCGGGACTGGACCGATGCTGGCGTCTGGCCACGTTTGCACGCCGCCCTGCTGACCGAACTGCGCCGCGCCGACCTGCTGGACCTGGATGACTGTGCCGTGGACGGTTCTCACGTCCGGGCCTTCAAAGGGGGGATCACGCCGGCCCCTCTCCCGTTGACCGTCCCCGTCCCGGCCCAAGCACCATCTGATCGTCGACCGCCATGGCACCCCGCTCGTCGTCACGCTCACCGGTGGCAACCGCCATGACGTCACCCAGCTCCTGCCACTGCTGGACGCAATCCCAGCGATTAGGGGTCTGCGAGGCCGTCCACGCCGCAGCCCCCGGCGTCTGTATGCCGATCGGGGCTACGACTTCGACAAGTACCGTCGTCTGCTGTGGAAGCGCGGCATCAAGCCGATGATCGCCCGGCGCGGCGTCGCGCACGGCTCCGGGCTGGGCAAGGTGCGCTGGGTGGTCGAGCGCGCCTTCGCCTGGCTGCACCAGTTCAAGCGGCTCCGCATCCGCTACGAACGACGTGCGGATCTTCACCAGGGCCTGCTCGAACTGGCTTGTAGCTTCATATGCCTTCGCCGCCTCCGAACTTCATTCTCCAAAGTTCAGTAAGGTTGCTCGCCAGCTGGGTAGCAGTGTCGTCGCCTCGTACAGGGCCTCAGCGAGTCGAACTTCGATGCCGGGCCCCTCTGTGGGTCTTCGCTCCGATTGTGGCCGGCGTGATCCCGCTCGCTGCCTTCGTGTGGGGGCAGAGCCACGCGGCTAGCCGGCTGCACCCTGGGCGGCACCGACGAACAGATGCTCCGGCTCCTGGAGCCATACGCCGCGGGTAGCCCGGCTTATCCTGTCGTCGCCTGCCCCGCCGCAGGGCACTTCGGGCGCCGCACAGTCTCATCACTCATCTCCGACACGACCGAGGCGGCTGCAGGGAGAAGGGTTAGGCGTTGGCGGTGTCGATCGGCTGTCTCCAGACGAGCACGGCGACGGTGCCCGCGAGTATGACCGCGGTGAGGGCGAAGGGGACGGGGATCAGGGGGTCGATCAGGATCAGGAGGCCGGCCAGGGGCAGGATGGTGTTGACGACGCGGTCGGCGTGCGGCCTGATCGCCAGGGCCCAGATGCCAAGGACGAACACTGCCAGAGGGATCGTGTAGGCGAGCGATGCCCAGGGCTGGTGGAGGTCGCTGTGCCCGGTGAGCACATCGATTTCGACCTCGATGCCCGCGGAGAATGCACCGGCGGCGGCGAAGATGAAGAAGTGTCCGTACCCGTAGGCCAGGGAGCTGGAGAAGCTTGAGATGGCGTGGTGGTGCGGCGGCCAGAAGTAGATCCACCACAGGGCGGCGGTGGCAACCAGCGTCAGTGCGGCGACGCCGATCAGAGGTGTGAGGTGGTCGGTCTCGTGGAGAGCCTCGATGATCGCGTTGGCCGACGCGAGCAGGCTTTCACCGAGCAGGATGAGAGTGAACAGGCCGTAGCGCTCGGTGATGTGGTGCGGGTGCCACGGGGTGGAGCCGGTGCGCTCGGCGACGATCGGCACGGCAAGTTCGGCGCCCACCAGGACGACGAGGGCGATGAAGAACGTCGATTCCGGCAGCAGCAGGGAGGCCAGCCACAGTAGTTGGACGCCGGTGATGCCGCTGGCGTAGATGAGCGTGGCGCGCCGCGCCGGTCCGGCGGAGCGGGAGGCGCGCAGCCACTGGGCGACCAGGGCCAGGCGCATGACGACGTAGGCGAGGATCAGCACCGAGTAGTTGTGGTCCTCGAAGGCCGGTTTGATCCCGGAGGCGAGGACGAGCACGCCGCCCATCTGCACGATGGTGAGCACTCGGTAGAGCCAGTCGTCGGTGTCGAAGGAGGTGGCGAACCAGGTGAAGTTCATCCAGGCCCACCAGATCCCGAAGAACACGATCCCTTAGTTGAGGAGCCCTTCGAGGACGTGCCCGCCCGTAGAGCGTGGTGCAGCGACACCGCGGCGATGCTGACGGCGACGACGAAGACGAGGTCGAAGAACAGTTCGAGGGTGGAGGCGGTGCGGCCCTCCTCGTCGGGGTCGCGCGGCCGCATCGGGACCAGCCGGAATCGGGATTCGATGGTCATGACGGGGATGCCTCCGTGTCCTGGTCATGAGAGGTCCGGGACCAGGGGTGGGGTGCCCGGTCCCGGATGCTTGCCGTAGACGGTGGCGACGACGGGGATGACGTGACCGTTCGCACCGGCAGACCGGACTGGTGATGGCGGGCAGAACAGGCCGTGCGGTCCGGGGCGTCACCCGCCACGGACCGCTGCACGCATCCGGGGCGTCAGTCCTCGGGGACCACCTCGAGGGTGTTGCGGCGTACGGGCTCGGTCGACATCGTCACCGAGTACTCGCTGTCCGCATACTTCTCCAGGTAGGAGGCGTCGACGGCCCGGTTGGTCTCCTCGTCGTCGGAGTCGACGGGTACGAAGCGCACCGGCTTTTCGACCCCGCCGGCCGAGATCCGGCCCCGGCCGGACTTCAGGGCCGGCCCGTACCACTTCCCCTGCGTGCCGTTGTAGGAGCGGATGAAGATCCGGTTCCCGACGGGCACGGACCAGATGTCGACGGTCTTGGGGGTGGTTCCGTCGGGCAGGGTCGCCCCGACGGTGAAGTAGGTCTCGGCGTTGATGCGGTCAAGCTCATCCGGGGTCCAAGCGGTCATGGCCGGTCTTCCTCTCGCGTCTGCGGTCAGGCTGCCCCGCATGAGCGGTGCGGGGCAGCGACGACTGCCTGGGTCAGAGCTTGTCGGCGAAGAAGGGGCCGAGCTTGCTGACAGCCTCGCCGACCTCCTTCTCGCCGTCGTAGAGCTCCATGTGGTTCGATCCCTCGACGACGTGGAAGGACTTGTCCTTGCTCGCGGCGCGCGCGAACAGGTCATCGCTCATCCACTTCGATCCGGCCTCGCTGCCCGCGATCACGAGCAGCGGCTGCGTGAGGAACGCCTCGGCCTTGTGGAAGGCGTCGTAGGTGATGATCTGGCTCAGGCTGCGCGTGGTCATGAAGCCGGGTGCGTTGGGGTGCTCGCAACGCGGCGTGTGGTAGTACTCCCACGCCTGGCGAAGCTCCTCGTTCGGCGCGTCTTCCTCGCGCATCGGTGCGAGCGGGAAGGGGTTGTCCTTGCCCTGGACATCGGTGGTGCGGGCCTCCGCGCCCATCGCGAGCAGGGGGGCGGCGTCGGCGTCGGCGACGTCGTTCGTCCAGCCGTTGCGGAACATCTGGCCGATGTTGACGAGGCTCACGGTGCCCACGGCCTTGATGCGGGGGTCGTTGATCGCGGCGTTCGCGGTGTAGCCGGCCCCGGCACAGATGCCCATCGCGCCGATGCGGCTGCTGTCCACGTAGTCGAGCGTGGTCAGGTAGTCGACCACGGCGCTGACGTCCTCGGTGCGGATGTGCGGGTTCTCCAGCTGTCGCGGCTCCCCGGTGCTCGCGCCCTGGAACGAGGCGTCGTAGGCGACGGTCACGAAGCCGTGCTCGGCGAGCTTGCCCGCGTACAGGCCGGCTGCCTGCTCCTTCACGCCGCCGCCCGGGTGGGAGACGACGATCGCCGGGTAGGTCTTCGACGCGTCGAAGCCTTCCGGGAGGTTGATCACCGCGGCGAGGGTGGTGCCGTAGCCGTTGAGGGTCTTGATGCTGATGTTCTTGCGCATGACTTTCCTCGGGTTGATGTCCGAATGGGTGTCTCTGGGTGGGCCGGGCTCACAGGTGGGTGCCGAAGAACTCCGTCGCGGCTTCGATGGCCTGGCGCGTCGGGTCCGGCTGGTCGTAGAGGTCGTAGTGCGAGGTGTCCTCCACGACGAGGAGGCGCTTGTCCTTCGAGGTGGCGCGGCCGTAGATCTCCTGGCCGTCGCGGTAGGCGCCGAACCCGCCGGGCTTGTCGCCGATCACGACCAGCAGCGGCCGGGTGAGCAGCTGTTCCGCGTCGAAGAACGCGTCCCAGCCGATCGCCGCCGCGCGACGCGACAGCACCGCGCTCGTGGCACCGCCCGCGCTCTGTCCCCGGCCGGTCTTGTAGTAGTCCGTGGCCTCCAGCACGTCGATGTCCGTCAGCCCCGCTTCCCGTCCGGCCTCGACCGAGAGGGGCAGAAGGTCGTCGACCCGCGGATCCGCGCCGCGCGCCTCGGCGGTGCGCTGCGCCGCCATCTGCTCCAGAGCGCCGATCGGGTCGTAGCCGCTGAACGACTCGCGGCTGAGGCGCCCGAAGTTCACGCCGGTGATGCTGGTGACGGTCTTGATCCGGCGGTCGGTCATGGTCGCGTTGATGACGTAGCCGCCACCCCCGCAGACCCCGATCCCGCCGATGCGGTCCGCATCGACGTACGGCAAGGTCACGAGGTGGTCGACCGCGACGCGGACGTCCTCCACGCGCTGCGCGGGATCCTCGATCAGACGCGGCTGCCCGCCGCTCTCACCCTGGTAACTGGCGTCGAAGACCAGCACCACGTAGCCAGCCTCCGCCAGCGCCTTCGCGTACACGTTGCCGGCTGTCTGTTCCTTGCAGCTGCCGATCGGGTGAACGCTCACGATCGCCGGATAGGAGCCGTTCTCGTCGAAATCCGCGGGGAGGTGGAGGATTCCCGCCAGGTCCCAGGCCATCCCCGGGGAACGGAAGCTCACGCGCTCGGTCCGTTCAGTCATGTTTCCTCCTGGCTGTCCCACTCATCGTCGTCCGGGCCGCGGGCCGGCGCCCGTCGGCTCTCACGACATCAACTGTGGTCGCCCTCGACCGAGGGCGGAAGGTTGCGATGGAACCCCCCTCAGAGGGGGGTCTGGCAGAACCTGGCCCCTGGCCCCGATCGCCCATAGCGTGAGGTCATGGCACCGAAGGACGAGCGCGTACGGGACTTCCTGGCCACCCGCCGCGCGAAGATCACCCCCGACATGGCCGGCATCCCGAAGGGCAGCGGAGCGCGCCGCGTCCCCGGACTGCGCCGGGAGGAGGTCGCGATGCTCTCCGGCGTCTCGGTCGACTACTACACCCGGATCGAGAAAGGCGACCTGACAGGGGTCTCCGACGAGGTCCTCGACGCCCTGGCCCGTGCCCTGCAGCTGACCGAGGACGAGAGCGCCTACCTCTACGACCTTGCCCGCACCGCGCGCCGCCCCTCGCGGGCGAGGAGACAGCCGAAGGCCGCGGCGGGGGTGCCGCAGCAGGTACAGCTGCTCATCGACACGATGAGCGCCACCCCCGTCATCGCCCTGAGCAAGAGGCTCGACGTCCTCGCGTCGAACCCGCTCGGCCGGGCCCTGTTCGACATGGCCTTCACCAGCCCGACTCGACGCTCGTCATCCTCCCCGCCGAACCTGGCCTCCGTCGTCTTCCTCGACCCCGCCGCGGCCAGGTTCTACGACGACCTCGACGATGCGGCAGCCGCGTGCGTGCGCATCCTCCGTGCCCAGGCCGGCGCGACACCGCACGACAAGCAGCTGATACAGCTCGTCGGCGAGCTGTCCACGCGAAGCACCGACTTCAGATCCCGCTGGGCCGCTCACGACGTCGGCGTCCACCGCGCGGGCAGGAAGACCCTCCACCACCACCAGGTCGGAGAGCTCATCCTGGGCTTCGAGGAACTGACCCTCGAATCCTCTCCCTCCATCACCTTGTCCGCGTACATCTCCGAGCCCGCCTCGCCCACCGCCGAGCGCCTGCAACTGCTTGCCAGCTGGGCAGCGACGACCGCGGCGGCGCACCCGTGAATCAGGCTGACCGCACGCCGAAGCGGGTCGTCTCGATGCCGCCGATCTTACGGAGCACGGTCAGCAGGGCGGCGTCCAGGCGTGGCCAGACGCCAGCCCCGGTCCAACCCCGCAGCCAGCTCCAGGCCGTCACGCCGAAACAGCCCCGGGACGTCCCGCCAGGTTCGAGACGATCAGTTACGGGGAGCTGTGGGAGCGGGCCGGCGCGGTCGCCGCCGATTGGCACCACGACTCCCTACGCGCCGGGGAGTTCGTCTGCATCCTCGGCTTCACCAGTCGTGACTTCACGACCATCGACCTGGCCTGTCTCCGTTCCGGAGCGACTTCTGTCGCGCTGCAGTCCAGCGCGTCGGCCGCCCAACTGAGACTCATCATCGGGGAGACCGAGCCGTGTACCCTCGCGTCCAGTGTTGAACTGCTCGATACCGCCCTGGACGCCGCGGCCGAGAGTAGTTCGCTGCGCCGCATCCTCGTTTTCGACTACCTGGCGCAGATTGACGAGCAGCGGGAGGTTCGACGCTGCCCGCCGGCGCCTGGCGGAATGGGGCCGCCCGATCACGCTCGACTCACTGAGCGACGTCATCGAGCGCGGGTCGGTCCTTCCGCCCGCTCCCGATTTCGAGGCCACGTCTGACGACGACCGGCCGGCGACCCTGCTGTACACCTCCGGCAGCACCGGTACCCCCAAAGGCGCCGTACTGACCCACAAACTGATCAGGTATCTATGGACGGAATACTGGCCATACGCTCGAGGTTTGCCGATCATCGGTATCAACTACCTGCCTATGAGCCACGCGGTCGGCCGGGCCGTGCTGATGGAAACCTTGGTCAGCGGTGGTGTCGGCTATTTCGCGGCCAGGAGCGACCTGTCGACGCTCCTGGAGGACATCGCGCTGGTCCGCCCGACCGAACTGCTGGTGGTTCCACGTGTCTGCGAGATGCTGCTGCAGCTGTATCAAGGCGAGCTCGATCGTCGGAGTCGCATGGTCGGGGTCGATGAGGATGAGGTGCAGGCGGAGCTGCGGGAGAGGGTCCTCGCCGGCCGCGTGGTCCGGGCGGGCACCACATCCGCACCGCTGGCCGACGATACCGCGGAGTTCATCCAGTCGTGCCTGGAGGTTCCCCTGCGTGACGGCTACGGATCGACGGAGGCTGGTCGTGTCATGTACGACGGGCACATATCGCGGCCGCCGGAATCGCCTACAAGCTCGTCGACGTTCCCGAACTCGGCTACTTCCGCGCTGACAAGCCGTACCCGCGAGGTGAGCTTCTGATCAGGTCCGAGACTCTGATCCCGGGCTATTACAAGAGGCCGGAGCTCACGGCGGAGATCTTCGATGAGGACGGTTACTACCGGACCGGCGACATCATGAGCGAGCTCGGACCGGATCAGCTAGCGTTCGTCGATCGCAGCAATAACGTGCTGAAGCTGGCGCACGGCGAGTTCGTCGCTGTCTCGGGCTGGAAGTGCTCTTCTCCACGAGTCCGCTGATCCGGCAGATCTTCATCCACGGCAGCAGCGAGCGAGCCTTTCTCCTCGCAGTGATCGTCCCGACCCCAGCGGCGATCGATCGCGCGAGGACCACGTGCGAAGATCTCAAGCCGATCATCAGCGAGTCGCTTCGGCGGATCGCGCGGGACGCGGACTTGAAGTCCTACGAGTGCCCGCGTGACTTCTTGCTGGAGACCACGCCCTTCAGCCCAGAGAACAATTTGCTTTCCGACCTCCGCAAGCCGTCGCGACCCAGGCTCCTTGCCCACTACGGTGCTCGTCTGGAGCGGATGTACACCGAATTGGCTGAGAAGGAATCGCGTGAGCTGCACGAACTGCGGCACACCGGTAAGCGCGGCCCGGTCATCGACATCGTCGTTCGGGCGGCCCGGGCGCTGCTCGGATGCCCCGCCGGCCCCGAGGACCATTTCACCGAGCTGAGCGGCGACTCTCTGTCAGCGCTGGCCTTCTCCCGATTGCTCGGGGAGATCTTCGACACGGAGATATCGGCCGGCGTCGTCCTCAGCCCCGTCAACAACCTCAGGCGACTGGCGAACCACATCAAGACCGCACTGGACGAGGGGGCGGCGACGCACACCTTCGCGGAGATCCACGGCACCAGTGAACGGCAGGTCCGTGCCAGCGACCTCGCGCTGGACAAACTCATCGACGTGAAGACGCTCGCTGAGGCCGAGACGCTACCGTGCCGGCGTGGCCCCGTGCGCACCGTACTGGTGACCGGCGCGACCGGATACCTCGGCCGGTTCCTGTGTCTGGAGTGGCTCAAGCGAATGGAGTTGGCCGGAGGTAAGGTGCTGTGCCTGGTCCGGGGTGAATCCGACGATCAAGCGCGCAAGCGGCTCGAAGCGGTCTTCGACAGCGGCGACGCTGAGCTGGTCGAGCACTTCCGGGGCTTGGCCACCGACCGTCTGGAGAGGTCATAGCAGGAGACCTTCAGAAGCCCGCCTTTGGGCTTGACCGCCCGACGTGGCTGCGACTGGCCGACACGGTCGACCTGATCGTGCACCCTGCGGCCCTGGTCAACCACGCCCTGCCCTATGACGAGATGTTCGGAACCAACGTCGCAGGAACGGCCGAGTTGATCCGGCTGGCCATGACCCGGCGACTCAAGGCGTTCACGTACATCTCGACCTTCGCGGTGGTCTCCTCCCAATCGTCAACCGCGGACGAGGATGCCGACATCCGACTGTCCAGTCCGGTCCGGAGGCTCGACCAGAGCTATGCCAACGGCTACATCACAAGCAAGTGGGCAGGTGAGGTTCTCCTGCGCGAAGCGCATGAGCAATGCGGACTGCCCGTGGTCGTCCTCAGGCCGGGCATGATCATGGCCCACCGCCGGTATGCCGGGCAGCTCAACGTGCCTGACGTGTTCACCCGCCTGCTGATCAGTGTCGTCGTCACCTGCACCGCCCCTCGTTCGTTCTACCGATCACGTGGTGCCCACTACGACGGGCTTCCCGTGGACTTCCTCGCCGAAGCTGTGGTGGCACTCGGCCAGCGGAAGGCGGACGGGTATCACACGTTCAACGCCCTCAATCCCCACGACGACGGCATCTCGCTCGACGTCGTCATCGACTGGCTGATCGAAGCGCGTTGTGCCATAGAACGGATCGACGACTACAAGGAGTGGTTCACCCGCCTGGAAACCGCGGTCCGGGTACTGCCGCAGAGACAGCGGCAGCACTCGCTGCTGCCGCTGCTGCACGCCTACGCCGAGCCGCAGGAGGCTGTCGGCGGGCTGGGCCTCCCGCCTTCGGACCGGGTCCGCGCGGCCGTGCGCGAGGCCAGGACAGGAGTGTCCGGAGGCATCCCCCCTTTCAGCTTCCCTGATCCGAAAGTATGTCGCCGATCTGCGTCTGCTGGGTCTGATCGAGACGGGGGATCCGGCAGACGGCCTCGCCCACATCCCGGAACGAGACGAAGGCCACCGATGACCTGGCGTCGACTTCCGGCCTGCGGTCGACCGCCGAACGTCGGTGCTGGCGAAGACGTCGGTGCCCGCGAAGAGTTATGACTCCAAGCGCAGCGAGATGTCCGGTCACGGGGACGGTGCACCGCGCCCGGTAGGCGCTCCCCTTCGGTCGCCTACGGGCTGGGAGCTCTCGGTGAGCCAGGCCGCCAGATATCTGGAGGCCCCTTCGCTACAGCCCGCGGCCGAGGCGGTCCGCCACCCGCTTGGTAAAGCCCGAGGGGTCGGAGGGCATCCCGCCCTCCGCCAACAGCGCCAGGTCACGAACAAGTTCCGCGAGATCGCCCAGATCGGCGTCCGCTGTGTCCCGATGCTCTCCGAACGCCGCGTTGAGGCCCGTGACGAGGGGATGGCCCGGATTGAGTTCCAGGACGCGTAGTGAGCGAGGTACGTCCTGCCTCATCGCCCGGTACACGCTCTCTAGCGCAGGGGTGAGACCGCCCTCGTCCGAGACCAGGCAGGCGGGGGAGGTCGTCAGCCGGGTGGAGAGCCGTACCTGCTTGACGTCGCCACCCAGCTGTTGTGTCATCCATGCCAGCAGCTCGGAGAACTCCTCCTGCCGCTCGTGGGCGCGACCGGCTTTGTCATCGCTGTCAGAAGACTCCTCGGCGTCACTGTGGGCGGCAGACCGAAGCCGCCTTCCCTCGAATTCGTTCACTTGGTCGACCCACACCGCGTCTATCGGGTCGGACAACAGCAGGACCTCGATCCCTCTCTCGCGGAATGACTCCAGGTGCGGGGAGTTCTCGATGGCCTGTCGGGAGTCGCCAGTCAAGTAGTAGATGTGCTCCTGACCCGCTGCCATGCGCTCGATGTATTCTCGCAGGCCAGTCGGACTATGCGTGTCGTGGGTAGACGGGAACGCACTGACGGCGAGGATCGCCTCCCGGTTAGGCGGATCGGTGATAAGCCCCTCCTTTACGGCTCGTCCGAACTCCCCCCAGAAGGTGAAGTAGCGCTCGGGATCTCGCGACATCATGTCCTTGACGGTCGCCAGGACTCTCTTGGTCAGCCGACGGTGCATCATGGCGATTCGGCGGTCTTGTTGGAGGATCTCGCGCGAGACGTTCAGCGACAAGTCCTGTGCGTCGACGATGCCCCTCACGAACCGCAGATACGTGGGGAGAAGCGCCTCGCAGTCGTCCATCACGAAGACCCGCTTGACGTACAGATGCAATCCGGCGCGGTAGCCTTGGGTGAACAGGTCATGCGGGGCGCGGGACGGGAAGAACAACAGGGCCTGGTATTCGAACGTGCCCTCGGCCTGAAGGCGGATCGTCTCGAGCGGGTCGCTCCAGTCGTGGCTCATGTGCCGGTAAAGCTCGGCGTATTCGGCCTCGGACACCTCTTCGCGAGGACGAGCCCACAGTGCCTTCATGGAATTCAGTGTCTCCGGCTCCGTGGCGGCCTCCGCGTCACCGTCGACCGGGTCCGTGCCATCGTCGGGCTCCAGTCCCGCGTCCTTCATGCGGATCGGCCACGCGACGAAGTCGGAGTACTGCTTCACGACCTCGCGGATCTTCCAGGCCGCGCTGTAATCGTGCAGCTGGTCGTCACTGTCCACCGCCTTGAGGCGGAGGGTGACCGCGGTACCTTGTTGGGGCGTGACCGCGGTGTCGATGGTGTATGTGCCCTCGCCGGTCGATGTCCAACGGGTGCCGTCGCGCTCACCGGCCCTGCGGGTGACCAAAGTGACTTCGTCGGCGACCATGAAGGCGGAATAGAAGCCCACACCGAACCGCCCGATCAGACTCTCCGCCCCGAGGGCGTTTTCACCCTGCCGCCATTCGCGGAGAAAGGATGCCGTGCCGGAATTGGCGATGGTGCCGATCAGTTCGGTCACCTCGGAGCGCGACATACCGATTCCGTTGTCACGTACTGTCAGCGTCCGGGCCGTAGAGTCGGCTTCGATGGATATGTGAAGGTCGGAGACTTCCGCGTCCGCTGCGAGGCCGCGCAGGGACGCCAGACGCAGCTTGTCCAGTGCGTCGGAGGCGTTGGATATGAGTTCGCGGAGGAAGATGTCCTTGTTCGAGTAGATCGAATGGATCATCATTTGCAGCAATTGGCGTGACTCGACCTGGAATTCATGGGTCTCAGCTGGCATGTGCGGATTATCCTTTCGGTCTTGGGTATGAGGCGGCCCCGGGGGGCCTGCGGTTAGGTTCAGCCGCTGAGCAGATGCGGCGCCGGCGAGAATCTCGGCGCGCCACAGAGCGACTGCGGGCTATGGGGGCGTCCGGAAAACGGAGGTCGATGGCCCGCTGGGGATCCCTCGCCCCCCAACGAGCTGTGGGGGGCCTTGACTGGTTACGGAAGGCCGTTCCGATCGCGACATCGCCGAATGGCTGCTTTCCTCCCGGCGCACGGTGAAGATCCATGCGTCGTATGTCCTCGTCAGCTCGACTCCACATCGCGTGGGCGAATCCGTGACTTGGTCGTGGGGAGTGATGGATAACGTCCGCGCTGCGTGCCGCCGGATCACGTCGCCTCCCGGGCCTCACGTTGCTCGCTCTCCACCAACGCGGCGGCGCGAGCGCCCCTGATCTGCAGCCGTAGGACGGTCTCCGGTGTCAGGTTCAGCACCTTGCACAACCACGGCATGGTCAGGCCGCGCACAGTCAGTCGGTGGACGACGCCGAGGAGGTCGAACGGATCGACCGGTACCGTCTCTCCTCTCTCCAGCGACCGCAAGGCGGGGTGTGGCTCACGTCGCAGGCTACGGATGTCGTTTCTCAGTACGCGACGTTCTGTTGTAGTGCAGCCGCCCCAGATGCCCACCGGTTCGTCATTGTGGAGCGCCAGCCTGAGGCAATCCCGGTTGCACAGGCATCTGGCGCAGATCCGTTTGGCCCGCGCCACCTGCTCTTGACGCTTCTCATAACCGGCCGACGGGAAGAACAGTTCGGGGTCCTCGCCTTGGCAGGCGGGTAGGGCACCCCGCGGCAAGCGATAGGGAGGACTGCCGAACGGGATCCGGTGGCGCGTCTGTGCGGAGTTGGACGGCGAGGGGGTGGTGCGGTCAGACATGCCGGTCGGGTCTCCTGGTTCCAGCCGCAGTCAGTTCTGGGACAGACTCTCGGCCACAAGGGCGGCGAGCGCGAGGTAGGCGTCCCGAGTAGACGGCCTCAGCAGGCTGAGGTCGATCTGCGTGCCCAGCGCCACGTGTTCGTCGTGCGGGACCACCACGACACCGCGACAGCGGCGCGCGAAGTGTTCGACGAGGTCATGGACCCGGATCGCTCGTGAGACGCCGTGCAGGTGCGAGGCGACGGTGATCGCGCCGCGCGCCTTGTCGCCATAGCCGTGCTCGGACAGCCAGTCGAGCGTGGCGTCCGCGCTAATCGCTCCGTCCACGCTGGGGGTGGCGGCGAGGACCAACTGGTCCGCGAGATCGAGCACCGCGCTCATCGAACTGTGGAGCAGACCGGTTCCGGAGTCGGTGAGCACCAGTGGATATTGGGCGCTGAGTGCGCTGATCAACACCCGGTAGCCTCGTGCGTCGAAGGCCGTGCCAATCGCCGGGTCCGCGGAGTTGGCCAGTATCTCCAAGCCGCTGGGGCCCTGTGAGGTGAACCGTCGCAGATCCATGTAGGAGATGTCGGCCGGCAACGCGGCGACCAGATCGCGCACTGTCGCTTCCGTTTCACGGCGGTTACGCAGGCCCAGAGTGCCGGCGTCCGAGCTGGCGTCAATGGCGATGACACGGTCAGTGCGTGCTGCGGCGAGGGTCGCACCGAGCGCCGTGGTGATCGAGGTCTTGCCCACGCCACCCTTCAGGCTCACCACCGCGATTCGGTGGCAGTGCAGCAGAGGTGTGCGCAGCTTGGCCAGCTTGGCCTCAAGGTGACCGCGCCGACGAGGCAGGAGCCGACGCAAACGGCCCGCCGGACGTGGCGCACGACGCAGCAGGTCCTCGGCTCGTAGTGGGGAATCGTCTCGCGTCGGTGGCGAGTCAGGGTTGCGGCGTCCCTGGGCCCTCTGTTCGCCCGCGGGCGAAGAATCCGCAGTCAACTCTCGCGCCTCCGACCAGCGGCGAACCATGTCCGTGCCCGCGCCCGGGCTGCCTGCGGTTCCTGCCGCGGTGGGGCCATCCCGGTCAGGCAGGTGAGAGGACAGCACGCCGTTGAGGTCCGGGACCACACCGCCCCTGGCGTGAAAGCCCGAGTCGGCCCGCTTCATCAGTCGGATTCCGCTCTCGTCACCCATTCCGCGTCACTCTCTGTACTCCTCCGTGCGCCGCCGCCACAAGGTTGCGCCGGGTCTTCGCGTCCCCGGCCTGGCCACGTCGCCTGGGCTGAACCGGGCCGTGGTGAGCGTCTTCCGGCATAGTCCCTACTTCCTCATACGGGCCGGGCAGGGAGTGGGTTCAGCCGGCTGTCCAGTGTTGAAACGGACCGCGGTGGCATCGTCGCGGCCGCACCCAGGGCCTGGAAAGAGCCCCGCGCCCGGCTGTGAACCCCGGTCGTGCGGCGTGCGTATTTCCCCGCAGAGACCTTCGGCCGCCGGGGCGCCGGGTTGGCACCTCTCGAGCCGCCGGTCCGGACGACATCGGGGGTGCCTTCGGATGTCACCGGGAGGACCGCATCCCCCCAGGGAGGGCACGCATGCGCACGACCACCGTCGAACCAAACCCGTCCACAATCACCCTAGGTATGTGCACTCATGACGTCGTACCGTCAGAAGGGAATGAAGCATCCGCGCGGCCGGCTTGTCAGGACGCCGACCCGCTTTTGTTCTTCCCGGAGGGACGGCGCGAGGACAACTGGCGCATCGGCAAGGCCAAGGCCATCTGCGCTGCTTGCCCGGTGATTCGCGCATGCCTGCTCACAGCGATTCGGCAGCAGGATAACGATGGGATCTGGGGCGGTTGTACACCGGCCGAACGCCGGGCCTTGGTGCGCGACGTGCGGGGGCTGCGCCGCGATGTGAAAGCCATTGTGCGCCGCTTGGAGGAGGGCGCGCGATTCCCGGTCCGCAGAGCCGACTTCCTGGCGGTTGTGCATCAACTGACCCGATTCGGCTGGGGCGTGGAAGACTTGGCAGACGCTATGGGGGTCAGGCCTCAGTCGGTGATCGAGGCCCGACTGAGGGCACATGCCGCAGCGCCCTGCGACGGCGCGGTGCCGACCGAGATGGCCTGACGAGGCAGGCGCGTTCTCGCACGGCTGCGCCCTCTTCTGCTGTGCGGGAAACGTCAGGCGGCCGAATCAGGTTGGCGTCATTGTGTGCCAGGCACAGCGAGTGTGCTGATCCACAGCCCAGGCCGCGGAAGGGGACACGACGGCGCTCCTATCCGGTTCTCGCTGGCACAGCCTTGTGAGATGCGGAAGCAGAACGTCCAGGACGGACAGCACGTGCAGCTGGCAGGGTAGAAGTGAATCGGTTGATGTCCCGTGTCGGGAGCGGATCCGCAACACACGGACCCGCGGTGACCGAGACCAGCGAAAGCTCGTCCGTCATCGTGTTCAGCACGGCTCGCGGGGCCCGGCCCGCCCGTGGGCAGGGGAGAGCGGACCGTGGGAGCCGCAGCGGGATCGAAGCGCCCAGTGGCCGAGGCCGCCGGCGTCGTGCACAGCCAGGAGGTCCCGCCGTTGGCCTCGGAGTCCAGCGTGGCGGACGGTGCGTAGATGGGCGCATCCAACAGCGCGACGAACTCCTCCATTTGCCCGGTCGCCCCCCGGCTGCCCGCGTACGGCCCCATCGAGCTGGACGTGGTGGGGCGAACTCGAAAGAGCCCGCGCTTGGTCGGCACGAACCGGTCATGGGCGGTGCCGTACCGCGTGCGCGGTCAGTACCAGCTGTGGTCCTGCCAAAAACTCCATGCTCCGCACGGACTTCCATAGCGCGAATCCATGTAGCCGAGCGCCCACTTGATCTGGGTCGTGGGGCTGGTCCGCCAGTCGGGGCCCGCCGTGGCCATCTTCGAGCCCGGAAGCGCCTGGGGCAGTCCGTAGGCACCTGAGGAGGCATTGCGCGCTTGGACGTTCCAACTGCTTTCATGCGAGATGATCTCGTCAAAGCACCTGAATTGAGAGGTGGGAACGATCGATCGGGCGATCGTCCGCACGCTGCCCGCGCTGGATCGAGCGGTGGGTTGCGAGCCCGAGGGGAGCGAAGTCGATCGTTCCAGATGGTTCGTGGCTGCTCGTGTCTCGCCACTTCCCGGCCGGCCGCCGGGTATGAGTAGCGTCCATCCGACCCTCAACGCCTCTGGGGAGACGAGCGTGCCGCCGTCGGGCTGCACGCGGTCCTCGTTCAGGGCGAAGATCTCCTGCCAGCGTGCGCCGCTGCCCAACTCGCGTGCGGCGATTGAACTGAGGGTGTCTCCCGGCTGCACGGTGTACGTCGAGGAGGACGCCGGTGTGGTGTCTGTGGGCGTATCGACGGTCGGTTCGTCCCGCTGCCTCTGCGACGCCCGAGTGGAGTAATGGGGGCCGCTGCCCGGTATGTGCACAGACCAGCCCGGTTCGATGAAGTCCGATGCGGCCAGTTTCGATCCCCCAGGCTCGGAGCGGCCACGGTTGAGTTGGAAGAGCTCGTGCCAGCGGGCACTGTCGCCCAGATACCGCTCGGCGATGCCCCCGAGGGTGTCACCGGGCTGCACGGTGTAGGTCGAATACGTGGGGGATGAGGATGAGGTGGTGTGCCGGGCGGAACGGGTGTCTCCCAGCGCGGCGGCATCAGATGCCACCGTTGATTTGCGCGCAGGCTTGCCGCCCCGGGCAGTGACCGTTGCCGATGAGGCCGCCTGGCCCGCAGGGTGCGTGCTCCTCGCAGTCGCCGGACGGTCTTCGTGGGGAGAGGGCGTGAGATGGCCCGGATCCGCGGGAGGCGGGGCATCCTCTCCTGTCGACGAGAGCGGAATTCTCGTGCTCCCGGGCTTGGGAGCCCTATGCTCGGGCTGTGTGGCGGCCGAGGCATGTGGGGCCCCGACCAGGCCGGCGGCGACGGTCCCGGTGACCAGGAGCCCCGCCGAAGTAAGACGTCTGCGACGGCTCCTGAGGATGCGCTCCGATCCCATCATCGGTCCCTTCGCTACTGCTGTGCTGTGCGTCCTGTCCGATCTCTTGGGGCAAGGCGTCGTCCGGCTGGCGTGCCGCGTCTTGACGGACGGGAAGGCGGTCCCCATGGCTGAAGATACGGGCGGTGCCAGACCCGGGTTCAGGGTCGGCAGGAGACGTCGGTCTCGTCCGAGCCGTCTGGCCCAGGTCTGCGGATGTCTTGAGCCACGTGGGCGGGGCGCTTCGTCGGCGGGCGGGTAGACCCGCGCGGGAGCGGGGCCTTGGAGCCATCCTTTCGGCGACGGTGACGCGTCCTGCGAACGGACCGTGCTGTGGCTCCGTATCTCAGGATGAGAGCCTGTATCACCGTTCCGCCAACCTGGCGGACCTCGCATCGCAGTCTTGGTGGCCGCTTGCGTACGGCTCGGATACCGAAGGAACGGACTACAGCAACAGAAATCAGGCTCCGTAAGGAGAAGCCATGATCACCAAGCCTGCCCCCACCGGTTCGCGCACGGATGACCTGGAAATGGCCCTGGATGTGTGGGACGCCTGCCACGCGGGCGCTGACGAGCCGGAGTGGCGGCATATCCTCGACGAGGCGGCGCACCCCGAGATCGCGGAGGCCTTTCAGCGTATGGCCCGTTGACCCGGGCCGTTCCAAGACCGTCCTGCTCCGCGGTGGCCACGGCGCAGAAATCGGTACCAGACGAATTCGAACGGCTCTCGGTGATCCGGAGAGTGCGACGGGGAACATGTCGTCGAGTCGGCTGACGAGTTGCGCCTCGGGTCGCCGGTAATGGTCGTGGGGCCTTTAGAGGCAAGCGAGGCGTCCGGCCGACCCCGGACCCCGCCCCCCGGGATGTCGGCCGGAAGGCACCTCGTGCGGCCCTCAGCCCACCGATCAGAGACGCCGTGACGCCGAATGACGCCCGCTTCCTCATCGATGGCGCGTCGGGCTCTGTCTTCGGTCGCAGTGTCAGTCGATCGTCGGGCGTGAAACGGTGAACCTTGTCAGGCGCCCCACCGTATTAGTAGGTGTGAGCCACCCGACTCTCGTGGCGGCGGTACGCGCGCAGGGTGTCCTCCACCGCCACCATGAGAGCCCGTCCGCGAGAAGGCGGTTGATGGTCCGCTGGTGTCAACATGACGCGCCGGCCGCCTACCCGTGATCTGCGGATGTCCCAGAGGCAGTCGCGGAGGGATCGTGTCTGGTCCGACCATGAGTAACATCTGTACGCCGAGCAGCCGGCGCCGGGACGCTGGGCTGCTCCGGATCAATTTCGTCACCTTCCTGGCGGCGGTAGCCGCGACAGTGGGATCGATCGCCCTCGGGCTCGGGTACGCGCAGGCGCAGGCCGGCCGGTCCACCGGGCAGTCAACCTCCGATGGTGGCGGGACACCCTGGATCAGACCGAAGACACCCGACGAGGGTTTCGGACAGGCGGACACCGTTCGGCGGCCCGGAGGGACCGCTCCGACGGTGAAGGCCTCGCTGCGGGCTTCTCACACCTCCTCGGGCGCGTCATGACCACCGCCATACGGTCTGCCGGAGTCTCATTCCAGGCCCTGGGGACCACGGCGACTTTGCTCGTGACGGACTCGCGCGCCCTCCACAAGGGCCATGACCTGCTGAAGACCGAGCTCTCCGCGATCGACCAGGCTTGCAACCGCTTCCGGCCCGACTCCGAACTGTCCAGGGTGAACGCTTCGTCGGGGCGGCGCGTCGAGGTCGGTGCTCTGTTCGCGGAAGCGCTGGACACCGCGCTACGAGTCGCCGACGAGACTGCCGGCACGGTCGACCCTACCGTGGGGGAGACGGTACGTGCTCTTGGTTACGACCAGAGCTTCACGGCGCTGCGCCCGCAAGACTTGAGGCCCCTGAGCCCGGCGGCCCCGCCACACACATGGCGTGACGTGCTGTGGCGTCGGGACTCACGCCTGCTGATACTGCCCGCTGGGGTTTCGCTGGACCTGGGGGCCACCGCGAAGGCGCTTGCGGCGGACCGAGCGGCGCGGAGGATCGCGGACGTGGCTCACTGTGGTGTCTTGGTCAACCTTGGGGGTGATCTGGCGATCGGGGGAGAGGCACCGGATGAGGGGTGGCGCATCGCTGTGTCCGACGACCACACGAAGCCGAAGTCCTCGGACCCCGTGGTCAGGCTGACCGCCGGTGGCCTCGCCACATCCGGCACGGTGCGACGCAGGTGGAAGCGTGACGGAAGGGTTGTCCATCACATCGTGAACCCTTCCACCGGCGACGTTCCGCCCCTGGTGTGGCGCACGGTCACTGTCGCGGCGGCGACCTGCGTGGAAGCCAACGCTGCCGCCACTGAAGCCGTGGTGCGTGGCGAGGCTGCCCTCGACGCGCTGCGAGCCAAAGCCTTGCCTGCGCGACTGGTGCGTATGGAGGGCGCCGTCGTCCGGGTTTGCGGGTGGCCAGCGGAAACGGCGGGTGTGGAGTGAGCGCGGGGGAGTTGATCGCCTCTGCGGCTGGGCCAAACGTGCTCCGGTACGCGTCCCGGGCCGTAGGCACCGTCGCCTTTTTCCTCCTCACGGTCACCGTGGCACTCGGCATTGCGACGGCGGGACGCTGCGCGCCTCAGCGGTTTGCCCGGTTCGAGATCAGCATGCTCCACCGCAACCTCTCCCTCCTCTCGCTGCTTTTCCTGATCTGCCACATCACCACCGCACTCGCTGACAGCTTTGTCCGCCTGGGTTGGCTCGCGGCCGTCGTGCCCTTCCTTTCGTCCTACCGGCGGTTTTGGTTGGGTCTCGGCACAGTGGCCTTCGATCTTCTGCTCGCCGTACTGATCACCACGGCCGTGCGGCTCCGGATCGGCAGGAGCCGTT
The DNA here is from genome assembly GCF_019890615.1 of Streptantibioticus parmotrematis. Taxonomy (GTDB): domain Bacteria; phylum Actinomycetota; class Actinomycetes; order Streptomycetales; family Streptomycetaceae; genus Streptantibioticus_D; species Streptantibioticus_D parmotrematis. Next base: position 181,006 of record NZ_JAINVZ010000013.1, read on the forward strand.
GGAAGGCAATCCACTGGCTGGCATACGCGATGTGGCCCGACGCGCTGTTCCACGCAGCGGGCATCGGCACCGACACTCCGCTGGGCTTCCAACTGGCGCTGTACGGCCTGTGCCTCGCGCTGGTTCTCGGAGCCGTTTGGTGGCGACTTCTGCGTACGACAACCACTCGCGCGGGGGTCCGATTGTGCCTGGCCGCGGCGTCGTCAGCGGTGTCCTGCCTTTTGGTGGTCTTCGTTGTCGTGGGTCCCGCGCAGCCTGACTGGGCTCGTCGCGCCGCCCCGATCTCATACGTCCACACGAGCGGCTTCCTGCGAGCAGACGCGGCGGTGGAGGCGGGACCGGAGGCGGACCGGTGAACACGCACCCGATCACAGGACCGCCCTTACAGCCGGCGCCCACCGGCGGGGAGTCGGGTGCCCGCCTACTGAGTGGAGCGTCGGACGCCGGGGCGGGGGAGGAATTGTCCCGGCACTTGGCCCGGTACGGTCCCCTTCCACTTCCCTCTGTCGGCGGGTGCGCGGAACTGATCAGGGTTGTCGAGGAGTCCGGCCTCACCGGTCGCGGCGGTGCCGCGTTCCCGACCGGGCGCAAGATGCGGTCGGTCGCGGTGGGCGTGGGACGAAGGGTGGTCGTCGCCAACGGAATGGAGAGTGAGCCCGCCAGCTGCAAGGACTCGACACTTCTTGAGCACGAGCCACATCTGGTCCTCGACGGCGCGGCGGTCGCGGCCGAGGCAATCGGCGCGGACACCGTTCACCTTTGCCTTCCCCGGGACCGCCAAGACCTCGTGGACGGTCTGACGAGAGCTGTGCGCAGCCGCGTGGAACACGGCGTCGACACTGTGCCCGTACTGGTCCACAGTGCTCCATTCCCGTACGTCTCCAGCGAGGAGACCTCCCTCGTGCGATGGCTCAACGGGGGCGACGCCAAGCCGATGACAGTCCCTCCACGGCCGTTCGTGACAGGGGTCGCAGGACGCCCCACCCTGATCAACAACGTCGAGACCCTGGCGCACCTGGCGCTGATAGCCCGCAAGGGGCCCGCGTGGTTCCGCGGTCTCGGCAGGGCGGACGCACCCGGCTCCGCCCTGGTCACCGTTTCTGGCGGGGTTCGCCGTCCAGGTGTTTACGAGGCACCGATGGCCACGACCATCGGCTCTATCATCGACCTTGCCGGCGGACCCGCGGCCGTACCTCGAGCGGTCTTGGTGGGAGGGTTCTTCGGGACTTGGCTCCCCGCTCCGCGGGTCCTGGACATCCCATACGCTCCGTCGGATCTGGCCGAACTGGGTGCGGGCCCGGGAGCGGGCGTCCTTGTAGTCCTGCCCAGCTCCGCTTGCGGCCTGGCCGAGACAGCCAGCGTGCTCAATTACCTCGCAGCGCAGAGCGCCCGGCAGTGCGGGCCTTGCTATCGCGGCCTGCCGGCGGTGGCTCAAGACTTCACAGCACTGGCCAAAGGCCGCGGAGATACTTCGGTAATGCGCCGGCTGAAGCACAGAGTGGGGCTGCTGCCCGGCCGAGGCGCCTGCCGTCTTCCTGATGGCGCGGCACAACTCGCGGCGTCGGCACTGCGTGTTTTCGCGGACGACGTCCACCATCACCTGAGTTTCGGCCAGTGCCGAGGCTGGTTCGGGGCCCGGGTCGTGAAAGTCCCGGTGCCTGTCGCACCGAGGGAAGAGGAGTGGCGGTGAACGCATCCGACCGCGGGATCAGCGTGCTGCGCGTCGACCGGATCGCCTGTGAGGGACGTGGGCTGTGCGCCGAGCTGATACCCGAGTCGATCCACCCTGACGAGTGAGGGTACCCCGTCGTGCACAACGCCGGTATCGCGGCTGACCTCTTAAAGCACGCCCGTCGGGCAGTGGCCGGATGCCCGGCACTCGCGTTACGGCTGGAGGCCACAGCATGAGCCCGCGTGCACCCGCGTGATGGACGCAGACGCGTGGTGTGTGCACTTCGGGACTTGGACGAACGACGGGCTGCCCGTCCGCCTGACTCGGGTCACGGGTTTCGGAGTCCACGTCCCATCGAGGGCCGCTCAGACGCGGCCTCGGGACGGCGGCGGCGGGAGCTGGCGGGCGGAGCATCTGGATCGGCGATATATCGGACGAGCCATGGAGTGTTGAGAGATGACTAGGAGTGGCGTGGAGCCCGAGGTAGGAGAAGCTGCCGTCGAAAGGCTCCACGAGGAGCGTGGGCCGTGGAGCGGTACGAGCGAACCGATCGGGCAGCGTCAGGACATGGTGACGCATCCTGAGTTGAAGGTGTCGGCGATCTGGAGGGTCCTCGCCCGACGCAGCACTCACGAACGGTCCGCGCAGGAGACGTCGATGCGTTGGGTGGAGTCGGCGGGTCTTTGCCAAAGCCCGGCGGAGTCGGCGAATCTGCATCAGAGCAGACCAGGTCTGCTGGCCGCATGGTGCCATCCGGATGCCAGCGAAGCGGACTTGTCGCTCGTGGCCATGTGGATGTCCTGGCTCTTTCTGCTCGACGACCGGATAGACGAGAGCACTCTCGGCCGTGACGCGGACCAATTGGAGTTCCGTCTGCGGGATCTGCACGCGGTAGCCCTGGGGATGTCCGGCCCAGTGTCCCCCATGGGGCGGGGACTGGCGGAGATCATTGAGCGGGCTTGCGAGGAGATGCCCTCGTGGTGGCAGTTCAGATTTCGCAGGAACGTGGCGGAGTACCTGGCGGCCTGCGTCTGGCAGGCAGCCCATCGGCAAGCCGGGCAGGTTCCCACTCTTGAGGAATTTCCGTCCCGGCGCCGTGCGTTCGGGGCGGTGATGCCCTCGTTCGACAGGACGGAGGGAGTTCTCCTGCCGTCCTCGATCCACTACTCCAGGCCTTACCAAGACCTCCTCTTCGCGGCCGCCGACCTGGTCTGCTGGACCAACGATCTGATGACGGCTGACAAGGAGGCCGCGCACGGCGACCTCCACAACCTCGTCCTGGTCACGGCACACCATAAAGGTCTAGAACGGCAGGCTGCCGCCCGGATGGTGGCCGCGGCCTGCGAGGACCGTCTGCACGTCTTTTCTCGTGCCCGTGAAGAGCTCGCCGAACTCCTCCAGGCTCGGGCGGAAGTATCGGCCGAAGGCGTCGAACTGCGAGCCGACGACTGCGCCACCGTGTTGCTTGCGTGGGTACGAGGGCACTTGGAGTGGGGGCTGCACACCCCGCGCTACCACCCGGAGGATGATGAAGCAGGAAGGTCCTGTCATGCCGGTAGCCACTGATGCCATGCTTCGCGCGCCAAGGGTGCCGGGAGGCTTGCCCTTCGTGGGCCACGCGGTAAGTCTGCTCAAAGAACCACTGGCGTTCCTCGACGCGCAACGCCCGCTGGGGGAGCTCGTCGAGTTCCGCATCGGGCGCCGACCCGCCTACATTGTCAACCACCCCGAACTGGTCCTGGCCGTCCTGGCCGGCCCCGCGGGCCGCTTCACACGCGGCGAGATCTTCGCCAAGGCCCGACCACTGTTCGGGCAGGGAGTGGTGGTGGCGGACGGTATCCGGCACCGCGACCGCCGACGAGCCCTCCAACCCCTGCTCAGTGCCGTCCGCCTGCCGGGGTACCTCTCCACACTCGCCGAGTTGGTGAGTGAGCGGGTGGCCTCCTGGAGCGATGGCCAGACCGTCGATTTGAACGCGGAGATGACCGACCTTACGCTGAACGCGGTCGCTGCCACCATCCTCGGTCACCCCCTCCCTCCTAGGTCCGCGGAGACCGTCCACCGAGCGCTGCCGATAGTTGTCAGCGGCCTGGCCCGCCGTGCCTACGGCCCTGCCGCCGCGTTGTTGGACAGACTCCCCGGGCGCGAACGCGCCCAGTACCGAGCGGCGTTGGCGGACATCCACCGTGTGGTGGACGCACTCATCACCGCTGACGAATCAAGTCCAGCCCTGCGACAGCTCGCCGGTGGCGTCGACGTGGACCAGCTTCACGACGACGTCACTTCGCTGCTCATCGGAGGATCTCACACCACTGCGGCGGCGGCCGCCTGGATCTTCATCCTCCTGAGCCGATATCCACAAGTCCGAAGCCGGATCAAGCGAGAGACCGGCGAAGTCCTCGGAAGCCGCCCCGTCACTTCCGCGGACCTACCCAATCTCGTCCTCACCCGACGCGTGGTGCAGGAGACTCTCCGCCTCTTCCCACCGGTCTGGCTCTTTCCTCGACGCGCGGTCTCGGCCTGCGACCTCGGGGGACACCACGTGGAGGCGGGCACCCAGGTCTTCTACAGTCCCTATTCGCTCCACCGCGACCCTCGATGGTTTCCCAGGGCCACTTCGTTCGACCCCGACCGCTGGGACCCTGAACGCCACCCCCAACCACCACGCGGCGCCTATCTCCCCTTCGCCGCCGGTGTACATGGCTGTCCCGGTGGCGACTTCGCCCTGGGAGAACTCACCCTCCTCGCAGCGGCGGCCACCGCGCGTTGCCGACTGGATCCTGTTCTGGGCAGCCGCACCACGCCCGTTCCAGCGGCCACCCTCGGTCCTGGCCCGGTGAAAATGATAGTTAACGCTCACCCTTGACATCGCGTCGGCTCATACGGTTCGGGCACCGCGAGACTGCCCCGTCGCGGCTTGTCGGCTACCGCCTGGTGGTGGCGCCGGAGCCGTGGATCCATCCACCCGCCCTTTGTGGTAGGAGCAGACTGGTTCGGTCCGTGATCAGTGGCTCTACGGCGTCCAGGCCCTGTTGCTGGAGCGCGAAGGCGATGATTATGGTCAGCGTTTCGTTTGCGCCCCTGGAGCTCCGGAGTGGCCGGCGTCCGCGAGCTGCTGCCGGTGCGGCAGTGGCGATGGCGCAGCCCCGGGCGGAAGGCGTTGGACGACCGGAAGGTGCTCAGCGGCATCCTGTTCGTGCTGTACACCGGCATCTGATGGGAGCGGCTGCCGGGTGAGCTCGGTTTCGGCTCGGGGATGACCTGCTGGCGCCCACTGCGGGACTGGAATAACGCCGGTGTCTAGCAGCGCTTGCACGAGGTGCTGCTGCCAGAGCTGCGGGCCCCGGAACGCCCGGACCTGTCGCGGGGTGTTAGCGCCCTGACATGGGAGGTGTCGACCACGCAGCGGGACCAGTCCAGCCGGGTGGGGGGAAAGGGGGGCCGCATTCAGCTCGGCCAGCAGGACTTCGTGGAGCCGCTGCCAGACGCCAGCCTCGTTCCAGTCCGGCAGGCGGCGCCAGCAGGTCGTGCTCGAGCCGAAGCCCAGGTCCCTGGGCAGGTACTCCCACCGGATGCAGGTGTGTAGCACGTACAGAATCCCACAGAGCACCTCCCTGTCCGGCAGCGGCTTGCGGCCGGGGTGTCGGAACCTGCGCTCACGCTGCGGCAGGAGCGGCTCCAGGCGATCCCACGGCTCATCCGACACGATCCACGGCGACGTCCCCACACCGAGCCGAACGCTCAACTCCCGCCCCGGACGCGGCGATCAGGGCAGATCCACCTCATTGCGTTAGCCGTTGTTAGGGGCAGTTCACACACGATCAATTCTCGTGGAGATTCGCTTCCCGGTACGACGCCCTGGCTATGCAGAGCGGTAAGCGTTTGCAGGGCCGGCCCGAGGCCCTCAGCTTCCCGCGTGGTCGCAGCAGGCTCCCTTGAGCCTTCCGCACACTTGGTGGTGGTCGCGGACCGCGTGGCCACCAGACGTGAGGCGGGCCGTAGTGCCTGGTCTGGACAACCTGCCACCACGGCCCGTCCCTTTCATCCCCTCAGCGTGCCTCCTCGGGGCGGGAACTCGCCGCGGGCAACTTCAGGGACAGGGGCCCCGCAGCGAGCCCTCAACTCTTCATACGGCGTAGACGTCAACGAGGTTCACTCCCGGGCCGCTCAACCAGTCCCGGAAGAAGACCGCCGTTTGACAAGGTGCGGTTGGCAGCCTCGCGTGAATGACTCAGGCTCTCGATCAAACAGCTCAGGGCCTCGCTCGTTGCAGCTCGCGGACTGCCACCTGATCAGCGGCCGCCTCGAAGATGCTCACTGTCTCGCGTTGCCGGGCGCCGTCGATCGCCTTGAACAGCCGACGCCCTGCGGCGAGTCCCTCGATATATCCGGCCCCCTGGGCGAAGTCACTTTGGGCGGTCAACAGTTGCAGGTGATCATAAGTGTCCCTTCCCTCGTCGCTGTGCTGCCGACCTGTCCAGTAGCCACGTATGAATTTGCTGGGGTCCGTCGAGGTACTGCTTCTGCGTTCCGCGACTGCATACCGTGGATCCATCCGTCCTCACCACCCTTGGCGATCACGCTGTTGCGAAGCCCTGTGCCAGGAGGCCGTCTCTTGAGAGAGCTTCTGGCGGCGTGTCCGTGCCCTTGTGTCACGCCATCCGGCCCGCGGTATGCCGGCATTCCCGGCACTCCAAACCATCGGTGCTGAGCCCATCCCAAGGACCTGTCCCGTGGGCCGTCCACGGCGCGGGCCGACGGCTCGCGCTCGCCATCGATCCATGGGCTCAAGCTCTGCCGCTGTGGGGTCGCGGCGGCACTCCCAATCTGTGCCGCCGCGGACTTCCGCCGTGACCCCCTTGGCGAGGTCCAGGGGGAGGCGGAAGGGGACCACAGGCGGCATCGCCGACGGCGGCCGGAACGCCACATGGTCCCATCCAGCCATACGCACGCCGGGCGGGAAGGGTTCGATCCGATTCATCCGGCCCGCCTCGCCCCAGGGTGGGGCCTGGGCGTGCGTGGTCCAGTAGTACGACGCCGTATGCCGGCTTTCCCTGGCCTCCGGTGCCGACAAAGGCTGGTCCGTGACCTGGCCCCCCGTGCTGGTCCACACAGGCTCGCGGATCTTCGTGGACGGCGTGCCCAGCCAGCAGATCGGCGTCGTACGCAGCTGGGACGGAGACCTGCAACTCATGATCCGCGGTTGGCCCGTCTTCGGTTTCAGTAAGGGCACCGCCGCTGGCCAGACCAATGGTGAGGGGGTCGTCGGTGCATGGTTCGCTGTCTTCACGCTCAGCAGCAGGGTCCTGCCCGCGACCGTCACCGGTTCGTCCCCGACGCCGTTCAGCTCGAAGCCCGACTGAGCCCCTTGACTACGGGGACACTTGTCCAGGCCGGAAAGCGTGACACCCTGGGCCCGGCGCTGTCTCCTCGCTGGAAGTCTCTACAAGTGGCTATGCCGTGACTTCGGGTGAGTGCGAGCGAAGAAGTCGCACGCTGCCTCGGGCGCCCGCCGATGGCAGGAGCACCGCTCCACCGCAGTAGGCACGGATTCGACGACGAACGACGACAATTCGAAAGGAGCCCGAGACCCGCTGCACGAGACGCCCTTCCCGCCACACCACCGTGATCGACTACCAGGAACCCAATGTCCCACCGCCTACGGTGCCCGAGTCCGTTAACCTCAGAGGTGATCGACAGCATCGGCTCCGCTGGCGCGGGTCAGGCGGACCGTTCGAAACCTCAGCCGGGATGCGCCTGGCCCCGCTCAAGGACCGCAACCCAACAGTTGGGCCGGGTGGCGGCCACCCAGATCCGGAACAGAGGTTGGGGCACCACTATGAGCAGGTCGGCGGGAGTGGGAACTGGCATAGCCCCTCGAACACGGCCGGCATCAGCCCCGTGCCGTCGACAGCCGACAGGGGGCGGCTGGAGAGGATCCGGCGTGCTCGTTGCCGATGCTGGGCAAGCACCTCTTCCGATGCCCTTGCTGCGCGCCGAGGTCGTCCAGTGGTCGCAAATACTCCCCACAAGTCGGGTACTGGCTCCGCTATGGCGCCGCGGTGGCGCCAGATGCCGGCTCGCACGTCCGAGTGGTAATCGGACAGCAGCCGGTGGCCTGCTGTCGCGATGATCTCCACCGCCTCGATGATGTGCTCCTGGACGGCCTCGGACATGAAGTACGGGAGACTGACCCTCGTCCAGCCCGGCTTCAGCATCTCGAACCCTTGGCCGCAGATCACGTCGCGCAGAGCTTCGGCGCGTTCAGGGGAGATGCCGAGAAGCGTGTGCCCGTACGGTCCGGCACACGAGCAGCCCCCTCGCGCTTGGATCCCGAACAAGTCGTCGAGCAACGCTGTCACGAAGTCATGGTGCAGATGCCCCTCGCCGTGCCGGATGAGGAAGGAGATCACCGGCAGCCTGGGTACCTCGGTGTTGCCGAGGACCTGAATGTTCGGGTGTCTTAGCCAGCGATCCCTGACTTTCCGCCAAGTCCGCTCCTCCCGGGCCGAGATCACGTCCGCGCGGACAGATTCCTTGATTGCGAACACGAGGCCGGCGCGGATGGATTCGATGATCGCGGGAGTGCCGCCCTCCTCGCGGGTCACTGCGTCGGCGCTGTAGCGGTGCTCTGTGGGTCCTACCCAGGCTACCGTTCCACCTCCAGGGACGGCCGGTACGGGCCGACGCAGGAGATCGCGACGCACTATGAGGACCCCGGGTGTCTGCGGGCCGCCCACGAACTTGTGCGGAGACAGAAAGACGGCGTCCTTGTGATCCCCGCGCCCGGTCGCTGACTCCTGCACTCGGATGGGGAGGTAGGGGCCTGCCGTCGCGTAGTCCCAGAACGCGAGTGCTCCGTAGCTGTGCAAAAGCGCGCTGACTGAGTCGGTGTCGGTCACGATGCCCGTGACGTTCGACGCGGCGGACATGCTTCCGATACGCAGCGGGCGGTCCGAGTATTCTTCCAGTCCTGCCTGCAGGTCACTCAGATCGATCTGACCGTTGCTGTCCTGACGGATCACCACGACGTCAGCGAGGGACTCTCGCCATGCCAGTTCGTTCGAGTGGTGCTCATAGGGCCCTATGAATACCACAGGTCGTCTTTCCTTCGGCATCTCCGTCTCGATCCCGTGGTCCCTCGGGAATGAAGCGCCTCGCAGTCCGAGGATCCGCACGAGCCTGTCGATCGCCGCGGTCGTGCCCGACCCACAGAAGACGACGGCGTGTGAGTCGCGGGCACCAACGGCATCCGCGATCACGTGGCGGGCCTTCTCGCGTAAGAGTCCTGTGGTGCGGCCGTTGCTGGAGCTTTGAGTGTGTGTATTGGCGTAACGTGGGAGAACCGCCTCCCGCAGGAAGTCTTCGACGAAGTCCAGCGAACGGCCGGAAGCCGTCCAGTCGGCATACGTGATGCGGCGGGGGCCGTACGGTCCGGCCACGAGGTCTCCCTCGCCGATGAGGCCTTCCCGTATGCGCTCGAGCAGGTCGGATGAGGGAGCACCAGGCCGCAGCAGTGAGGGGTTCACGTATAGAGGATACGGATTCCAGAGCAACGCGGTTCGATCGATTCTGCGTGCCAGCCTCGCCCTGGGGACGATGCTGTTCATTCCAACGCTTCATTACCGATGTCGTGAGATACGGCGTTATTACCTCACCGTAGATCTTGAGGCCAGAGCGGTGAATTGCCGACCAAAGCCTTGAGCGACGCCCCGTCAACAGCATGATCTGGGATCCCCTCAGGCAGGGTTCAACGATCATCAGGGGCTGACGGATCGCCGACCCGCTGTCCGATGTGGCCGTCGAACTCGGTACGGAAGTAACGCCGTCGTGTCCTGCGTGCGCCGAAGGCCGGGCCATAGCTATCGGCCAAGTGGGCCGAGCCCCAGGTTGCTCCATGTCGCTGAGCAGACCGCACCGGGTCGCGCACGGAGAGTTCGAACGATTGGGGTTGGAGGGTCGACCGAGCCGGGTGGCATTCCGTCGCTGAACCAATGGACGCCTGCGTCCGTACCCAAGACTACCGCCCGCACTCCTAGAGACCGCCTCGTCAGACAATCCATCGCTGAAGGGTCACGGACGCGGCGGGCGCGGCCCAGTGCAGCCGTCGCTCTTCGGGCCACATGCCGTCATCCAATCGACCGAAACCCGCCAGTCACGTCACCTCATGGCTCCCCACGCCACATGCCAGGCGCCACACGTTGCTCGGCCGGATCGTCGACCTTCGGACGTCGGCCGCCCTGCGACCGTGAGGAGAGTGGCTGAGTACCGTGACCGTCGTTTCCCACCGCAGCGTACGAAGATCCGGCACCTGGAACGAGCGACCCATGATGAATCCCAGCACGACCACTGACAGGATGTTGTACCTCGCCTCGTGTGCGCGGCATTCCCACGATGCTGATGAGCTGCGCTCGCTGCTCGCCGAGGCCGAAGTGCTGTTCGCAGCCGCCTGGTGCGGACTTACCCAAGAGGTTTGCCGGGCCCAGTCAGAGAATCGGACGTTGTACGACGACTGGGTCGGCCAGGTGGAGGCTATGCGTCAGAAGGGTGATCACTACCTGCTCGAGACGTTGGCCGAACGGGTGATGGACGCTACTCCGGTGGGCATGGCTTTCAATGCCCTCGTCGCCATCACTTCGCGGCGCGCCGCATCGAGACCTCCGCGCCACACGCAATGAAACGCGGTCTCGGGCCGCTGCTGCGACGAAATTTCGGCACACGGAACGGGCCAGACCGCCACGTCGGTCGTTCAGCCAGGGATGCCTCGCTCCCGCGTCAGAGACCTCGCCCACAGCGAAGCCAAAGCCCCGGGATCCGCGCTCACGGCGCCTGAGAGTACCGACAGCCGGGCGACCCCGCGGTAGGTGACCAGCAGTGTGAAGCAGCCGCTACCAGGGGGAAGCCACGGGACGGCGGTCACTTCCGTGACCTCGTCCCCCATAGCCGTCAACGGCGCCGGACACCGCACGTTCGAGGCGGTCAGCAGCAGGCCGCGCGGGTCCGTGACACGTCGCATCGCCCAACTCGCCAGCCGCCGCGGGGCGTATTCGTTGAGGGTCCGCAATGCCGCGCGGCTTCGGGCCATGCGCCGCCTGCTAGTCGAGGGAGCGATTGCGGCCAGGGTCTTGGTCAGGTCGTCGGCGCTGCGAGGGACGGAGAGGCGCAGAAGGCCGATGTGGTTGCCATACGGAGGATGTTGCGTCTGCTCCGTCCCCCGGCGGGTGTCAACCGGCACGACGAGGTGGGGGCCGTTGCGCCACCGGGGCCGGGTGAGGGATTCACGCGTGACGGACCAGCTGCGCAATGCCATGGTCAATGCGGCGAGGTGGACCTGGTTCACGGTGCTGCCGGTCGCATCCGCTATTGAGCGCAATACTTGTACTTCCACCGAGGCCTGCCCCAAGGTTCGACCGGCTACCGGATCAGGCGTGGGAAACTTCGGGGAAGCCGCGCGGGGGAGGTAGGTGGAGAGAACACCCGGGACGAGTGGCAGGATGCCGGTGATCTTTTCACGGCGTGGTGTCGGCGCTACGGGTATCGCCGGTGCAACGGGCAGCTCCCCAGCACCGAGGAGTATTCGCAAGGTATCCAGCATGGTCATGGCGTCCTGGACGGCGTGGTGGGCGAGATAGGTCAGAGCCCAGGCCCGACCGTCTCCCCTGTGCACCCACAAGCCCCACCGGGGCCGCGCCTCATCCACGGGGAAATCGAGCAGCTCCTGCGCCGGACGCGCCTCCAGGCCGGTGCCGGGCGCGAGGCGGACATGGTGATCCACATCGAAGGCGGGATCTGGTTCCCAGGCCGCATGGCGGTCACGGACAGTAAGACGGTGTGTGAGTAGGGGAACTCTGTCGATTCGTCGTGCCACGTGCGAACGAAGCCGCGCCAGGTCCGGCCCCGCGCCCGCCACGCGCATGTGGTACCCGAAGTACATGTCCGAAGGTGTGGGAGCGAGAGTCCCGAGGGACAGGAATGCGTCCGTCATCAGTCCGGCCTGCGGGGCTACCGTCTCCGCAGTCTGGTCCGCGAACAACATGAGAACCACACTTCCTTCGTGATCGTCTGTCAGGCCCCGTCTGCGGAGGGCGGAGGCTCCGGGTCCGTGTGTCGATTACCGGGTAGTAGTGGATGTGCGATCACCGAGTTGAGGGTGGCCCGCTGATGACGGTTTCGCCTCACTGTCCGGAGCGGCGTCCCTCCGGTGACGAGGATCCGGGTGGCTAGGTCTGCCGAGGCGCAGTGCGGGCGCTTGTCAGGGCTTGTTGGTGTGGGGTCACGGCCGCACGAGGACCTTTGTCGCCTGTCTGTTGTCCATCGCCTCGTAGCCGACTGCGATGTCGGCCAGGGTGGCTGTGGCGTCGAAGACCGGTGAGGGATCGAGACGGCCGCCGAGCACCGCGTCGAGCAGGCCGGGTATGTACGTACGAGCAGGGGTGAGCCCACCAGCGACGGTGATGTTGCGCATGAAACACGTCATCGTCTCCAGCGCATTGTGCGGACCTCCGACGAGGCTGAGGCGCCCGCCGTCCGCGCAGACACGCAGTGCGGTGTCGAGGGCGCGTTGATCGCCGACGCTTTCGACGACCAGGTCGGCGCCGGCGCCCGCAGTGAGATCGGCTACGGCCGCAGCCGCCTCGTCGCCGCGGCTTTCGATCACATCGGTACACCCGAACCGGCGGGCGATGTCCAGACGGTTCGGATGGTGGCCGAGGATGATGACACGACCGGCTCCCGCCTCACGTGCCGCGAGCACCGAGCACAAGCCGACGGCGCCATCGCCGATCACGGCTACGCAGGACTCGCGTGTGAGGTGGGCTCCCCGTACCGCGTGGTACCCAGTGGGCATCACATCGGCGAGGGCTAGCACCGCGGGCAGCCGCTCATCATGTTCATCCATCGCCACGGCGACGAGAGTTGCCTCGGCGAACGGCACCCGGACCGCCTCGGCCTGGCCGCCGTCGCCCGCTACACCGAACATGCCTCCGGACGGACATGAGGAGGGTAGCCCGCGGCTGCAGGTCGAGCAGGTACCGTCAGCGAAAATGAACGGAGCGAGCACGAGTTGGCCTGGCCGCACCGTTGCCGACGCGGTGCCGACCTCCTCTACCACCCCCAAAAACTCGTGCCCGCAGCGTGGCCCGCGCACCGGTCCTGGCTGTCCCCGGTAACCGCGGATGTCGGTTCCGCAGATGGCGGCTGCCACCACTCGGACCACGGCGTCACCGGGCTCCTTCAGCGTGGCATCGGCCACATTGACAGCCTTGACGTTCCCGGGCCCTTCCAGTACGGCTGCGATCACTTGGTGGTGACCTTTCTCTTGTTGTTGGTCACGCTGTCCGCGATAGGCGTGAGGACTGATCCCACCCTGCCACCGTCGCGCACCTGTTGGCTGAGGGACCGGGTGCCTGTGCCATCGCACACTCGATATCGCGAGCGCAGCGTGATCGACAGACATTTCCGGAGCGCGCCGGGCTCTGGCCACGCCCTGGTGCGCCAAAGCGGGCTCCCTGAAAGTCCTTTCAGCGACGGGGCTCGTCGTCGCACTGGGCCGGGGGAAAGCGCCGAGGAGCGTCCGTGGTCACGAGAGTCACGGACTCAGGTACCGCGCGCGTTTGCCGGCGGAGCCACCGGCGGCTGTGGTCAGTGAGGTGCCGTGGACCAGACCGGGTGCGTCCTTTTGCCTGGACAGAAAGGCCGCCGATGATGTCGCGTGCACGAGGGATATTCTCCTAGCTGGCTTCGTGACCGTCCCTTGAGCGGTCACGCGGTGTCACCCAACCGGTCGGGATGGATAGATCGGCGTCGAGCACTCACACAAGAAGTGTCCGTCTGGTAGTCCACCCCGAAGGGGGACAAGGACGGCAGAGGGACAGCGCGCAGAGAGACACATGCCTCCTGATCGGGCGTTTCTTGAGGCGCGTCCGCATGGGATACGGCCAAAAGTAGACCTCTGCAGCAACCACGTCCACACACGATTCGAAAAATCCAACTGGTGGGTGTTATGGCACCGCACGCGATGTGCCCGCCAGGTCACGGCGGGCCGTGGGGCGGCGGTTGGGCGGGCGTATCTGCGCCAGGCCAGCGCCATCTGTCCCGTTATCTGTACAAACGAGGAAAGAATGTATGTCTGGTCGATGGCCCGCTGAGCCGAGGCGGGCCGGGCTCTTACGTCCCTAATCGGGGGACTTGGTGCCGCCCCAGAATGGATCTCCCCTGGAGGGCCGCAGTGGTGTGCCGGATGGCCGTGATGAGGTCGGAGCCGCTCCCAACAGGGGAATCGCGAAGTCGGCCATGACTCCGTCCGTGATCTGAGTGAACCGTGTAGGCAAGGTGCGCGCGTAAGATGCTGAGTGGTCCCAGAAAAGGGGGACAAGGCGGCCCGCTCCCCGCTGTTATGTTCTCCTCATGATCTACCGCATTCGCCGTTGGTCCCTCCTGGCTGTTCTTGTCAATGTCGTTTTCACTGGATTGTGGATTGCAGCCGCGACGTGGCAGGGGTCGCAGTACAATACGGTCAAGCACACGATCAGCGATATGTATGCCGACGGCGTCCCGGGCGCGTGGTTCCTGATCATTCCTTTCACGCTGGCAGGGGCTGTGTGCATCCTGTTCGCCGGTCTGGCACTGTGGCCGTCACTGCGGCAGGCCGGGTGGCCTGCCGCAGTCGGCGTCACACTCCTGGCGCTGTCGATATTCGGCCTCGGCGACTTGCTCAGCCCGTTCGAACGTGAAGGCTGCCGCATGGCTGATCCTGGATGCACCGCGACCAAGCAACTGGCAACAGCCGGCGGTGCCACTGATTCGATACTGAGCACCTTTGGGATCCTCGCATTCGCGGTCAGCGGCTATTTCCTGGCAGTCGCCATGAGGAGACTTCCAGGATGGGCCCGTTGGGGCGTTCCCTCGATGGTCTTCTCGAGCGCTTTCGTCCTCGTCGGCGTCATCGACGCGGTCTTTGGTAGCCACGGTCTGACCGGCTTCTTTGAGCGTGTCATCGCCCTCATGGGGGCCTGTGGCATCGTCGCGCTGGCTATCGGAACCCGTCGGCATGCGAACCAGGTCGCACCAGGCCGGTATGGCTGGCAAGTGTAGTCCGTGACGACCACGTGGCGAAAAGCAAGGCGAGCGATCAGGCGGCTGCGGAATACCAGCGACGGCGCGGTGCCGCGGCTTCTCCGCGGAAGCGCGGCGGCCGCCGAGACCCCGAGCTCCCAGGAATGCTGGGCTGAGCGCTAGTCTAGGCTCTCGGCACAGAGCCCGGTCGATCACCACCCGCACCGACTCGGTGACCATGGCCAGGTGCACGGCGACCTGAACCGGCGAGCGGTACCGAACGCAGCCGGTCGAGGACTCCACGTCTCCCGTCTCCTCCGCAAGCAACGCCACGTCCTGGCCTGCCAGTTCACGCACGACCAGGTGGGCGAGTACCCCCGAGCCCGGTCGTGGTCGAACGACGCGCGCGACAGCAGATGCTGCAGCCGGTACGTACCTGGATGCCCCAGTGCCTCGGCAAGTGTCCAGCAGTTGCGCGTGTCCACCTCCGTCAGCAGCACCCTGACCTCTCGGCCGCTGTCGTGCGCGTCTCACGCCGTCCAAGCAGTCCGCGATCGCGTCCATCGCTGCCCGCAACAACCTGTCCCAGGCATGCTGAGCTATCGTGGCCTTCACGGCCACCTGATCTTGATACGTCGTCACAAACGTTCATGATCACGGTGGCTATACCCCTGCCCGCGATCGACCCCGCAAGTCACCGACTAGTGCAGACACCGGAACGACAACTGCCGTCAGAGCTGCAGGAGCTGCGTGCGGGACACCTTCGCGCCGCTCGCGATGTCGCGTGGATATCGCTGCGGTCCACTCCGCGCCGCAGCAGCGCGTCGATCTGATCAACGGGGTGCCGGTCGTCGGTTGAGACCCGTGCATGGCCGATGGGCATCTGTCGGCATCTACCTGATGGGCCGTCTGACGACATGATCTCGACGCGGGTTGTCGACACTGCTCACCTGTGGGTTCGTGATCGTGGTACCGAGTCGGCAGACGGTCGCATGCCGACACACTGGGTGGTTGCCTTCGGTCCGCTACGGGACTGCATGAACCCGCGTTCCCGGCGCTCCGTATCAACAAGGGGACCCGTAGTGACGACTACCAGCGCAGAAGCCGACGTCGGCGACCTGCACTGAATGACGAGGAACTCCGAGGAGTACCTAGGGCTAGGGGCTTCCGCAAACGGCGGCTGATAGGCCGGGAACGCTAGGGGCAGGGGAGGAAATTTGTCCAGCAAGCAGGAACGGAAGGCTGACCAATCAACAAACCAGAGCCAGGAGGATACGGCTCCCGTTCCGGAGCAACCAAGCGAATCTGCAGCGGAAGCGTCGTCGAAAGCTGCGGGCACAGTCGATGCCATTGACGAGGTTCTTGAGGAGTTCGATGATCTGACGCTCGAAGAGCTCGGATTCCGAAAAGACGACAAGATCGACTCTGCGGTAATCGATGAGGCTATCGCGAAGAAGATCGCGCAGAACGTGCAGAAGGGCGGGGAGTAGCCGATGGCATCGAAACCGGCGCTCCTGCTCAACGGTAAAGAACTCGGCGAACATGTAAACCTTGCCAGTGAATTGCTCACCGCTGGCGTTGAGGTCGTTTTCCGTAGTATCGAGGAACTCTCCATCGAGATCGGGCCAGGGGGGGTCCGCATCCGGGAGACGGTTGCGGGGCGAGATCTGGCCGAATTTGGAATCGTTCAAGTCCTGGCCCATCAAAGGCCCACCGCGACCCTGTTGAGCGCGGTTGCAGATTACCTCGACGCTCACCGTGTCCATGCTGTCAACGCCACCGGTGTCGGTGTGCCGACCAGGCTCTTCAAGTACGTTCGGCTGGCCAACCGGGGGCTGTCTGTACCGTCCACGGTCTATCTGTCGCCGAGATTTCCCGCTGGCTCCTACCGTGATCTGGCCACGCAGCTCGACCTGCCGTTCGTGTTGAAAACGGTCACAGGTGGCGGCAGGTCGGTCTTTGTCGGAAACGAAGGGGAGTTCACCGAACAACTCCAGGATGCCAGTAGCATGCGAGGGCTCCTCGCCCAGGAACTTGTGCCACCCGATGGTTTGTATTTTGTGCTCGTTTTGGGGGGCTGCGTCTCATTTGCTCTCCAGCATCGCAGCACCGATGGCGGCGATATGCTGGAGACGTCAAACTGGGAAGATGCTGCTCTCGTCGAGTCGCGAAGCCTGGAGCCAGTCGCGCGGGAGACCGCAGTGCAGGCTGCGACAGCATTGGGGTATGACATCGCCGGTGTCCGCCTCGTGCGGCACTGGACGACCGGACAGTGGTGTGTCCTGGATGTCAGCCCGAACCCACCGATTGGCAGTGGCGGGCACATAGCCGACAAGCTCAGCGCATATTCGGCGTACTTAAGAAGACGGCTAACCCGTCCTCATCAAGCGGATTCCGGCAGCGTACTGGACCCTGATGTTCACTGATGTGCGCCGCCCGGTCTGGCCCGGGTGGCTTCCAAGCACTGCCTCCAGGGCACGTTCGACTGCAGTCGGGCTCACACGTATTCGGCCGGCTGCTGCCGGTCGGCCGCCGCTGGTGTCCGGGGCCTCGGCACGGTGACTTCGGTGAGATTCAGTCGGGTGTCCATGTCGAGGTTCACCTCCTCGTGCGGTCGCATGTGGGCCCAGAAGGGCGGGGTCCGGCCGCGCCGGTCAACACGGATCAGAAGCTAGGACCGTTCGGCTCGCCCAGAGCGTCCTGGAACATCAGGGTGTTCACATGGACCTGGTCTGACTGAAGAATGCGCAGGCACAGGACGGAGATCTTCTGCTCCTCGACCGGTTGGATACGCCCCCGCCCTCGGCATACGCGATGATGGAGTTGGCGCCGTTGGAGGAGTCCCCAGTTCATCACGATCTCCAGGCCGGCGTGACGGGTCCGTTCGTACGCTGCCTCGTAGATCACAGGCGTTCCATACACGCCAGCTCTGGGCCAGATGAGGAACCGGCGGTGCACGGTCGACTTCGACGCCCCGAAGCACGGTGCCAGGGCCCGCCAGGCACAACCGCAGACCAGCACATAGATGATCGCGGCGAACACCGCCTCATCATCGCTGTTCGCGACCCTGGGGACGCACCCGCGCCGACGGCAACAGCGGTCGAGTGATATCCCGCAGACCATCCGGAACGATCCAAATGCAGCTACCCTTCCCACGGCCAGCCCAACGGCCAACTGACCATGTAGGACATGGCCTAAGGACTGCTGCGGCTTTGAAATATCCGTACCTTTTGCCACGACGCACACAGCCCCGGCCGCGGGAACATGTGAACGCGCCCTGCTGACCTCTCGTTTACAGACCTCCCGAGATTAACCCGGACGTCCTGAGCAGGCGTCGGGCGCCGTGGCTTCCTATGCACCCTGGTGCCCTTGAAGCCTCGGAGCCCAAGCCATGGTCGGCTGCCTGCCCGTGCAGCCGGCCGTGGCGTTCCGGCTCAGCTCTCGTCCGGCTTCAATGATCACAGACACACGATCAGCTCTGCCGTGACGTCTCGCCATGGCAGGCATCGACTTACCGAAGGTTCTCACCTCGTGTTCCCACACGAAGCATCACAACTGGCCTCATGGGTCAAGGCTTCGCCTTCTGCGATCGAGGAGATCGAGACGCCCGGGCCCGAGGACCCGACCCGGGCGGCGGTGGCGCTGGCCCGTTCAGGGCTGAGCTGCCAGTACATGGTGTACGAGCGCGAAGGCCAGTGGAGTTTCGCCACTGGTGACTCGACGTGGGTGAGCGCGAACCTGACGCAGGTCACCCTCCATCACGCCGGAACCACTTGGTCGCTGTCGACCGATGGGCGGCCCCTGGCGATGGTGGCAGCGGTGTTCCACGCTCTGCGGGAACATCCGGGCTGGCGGCACACCTACGGTTGGGCCGCGTTCGAACTCGCCCACGCCATGATCGGCGATCCGCATGGCGCCGGAACTGACATCCTCATCCACCTCACGCTGCCGGCCACCCACGTGTCCTTGTCCCCAGGCCGACCTACCCGGGACATATCTCGCCGGACGGGCCGCCAACACGCCCGCGCGGTCTTTCCTTTTCAATCTTGGAGGGTGGCAGGCCACCGGTTTCAGCCCGGAGATCGTGCTGCACGTCGGCCGCGATGGCCGACTTGTGACCCAGCCCTTGGCGGGGACCCGCAAGCTCGGCGGGGATCACGAGGAGAACGCCCGGCTGCGTCGCGAACTCCTCTGCGATTCCAAGGAGGTCCATGAACACGCAGTCTCCGTCAGACTGGCCTGTGAGGAGCTCGGGGCGGTGTGCGACGCCGGATCGGTGGTCGTGGAGGACTTCATGTCCGTAAAGGAGCGGGGCTCCGTCCAGCACCTCGCCTCTCAAGTTGCCGGCCGGTTGCGTAACGACCTTTGTTCTTGGCAGGCCTTTGGCGTGCTCTTTCCTGCGGTGACCGCTACGGGGGCGCCCAAGTCCGCCGCGCTTGCCGCCCTTCTGCGCCACGAGGAGGGGCCCAGGGGCCTGTACGGCGGGGCCATACTCGCCGTCGACGCGGACGGCGACTTGGACGCGGCGCTGGTACTACGCAGTGTCCTTCGCCGTGCCGATCGCACATGGCTGCGAGCCGGTGCGGGGATCACGCGCCATTCGGTACCGGAGCGCGAGTACGAGGAGACGTGCGAAAAGCTTCGGAGCGTCGCTCCGTACCTGATCGAGGACAACGCCTCGGCCTGACGAGCGTGCACACGCCAGGCGCTGACGCGTCGAGCTCTCGATCACCGGTGTCAGCCGCATGGTGGTATACGCGACTCCCGCGGTGGCTATCTGCGGATGACCCACCAGCCAGGGGCACTGGGTCCTCCAGCGTTACCTGCCACTGCGCCACATGGCCGAATGGCAGAATGGGCCGCTGGACGCCGTCTGTCCGGTGATCTTCATCGGACGCGATCCAGGCCCGGGTGATGGTGGAACGGTCGACGCCGAACGAGCCGGCGAGCAACGTCGTGTGTGGCCCCCTGGGGCAGGTACACGAGGGTGGCCAGGAGCCGGTCGACGAGGACCAGCCGGGGTTTCGCACCGGCGCCCATCGCCCGCTTACGTGGTCTGGACGCGCAAGCGTGGGTTGGTGCCGTTCATGCCACAACCGGACCAGCTCGGCGACGAGTTCAGCTATCACGTCAGCCGACAGGCCCGCGATCCTCCCATCACTGGTGATCACTGCGCGAGACGCCTTCCCCACCACGCGACCATGATCGACCATCAGGAGCTCGACACCTCACCACCTACCAATGCACCAACTCGTTAGCGCAACAGCGACGGTGTCGCCGGCGCTGCTGTCGGCGATGGATAATGTGGTTGCGTGACGGTCATCGGGCAGCGGCTGAGAGAGCTACGAAGGCGTGCCTTTGCGGGACGCGCCGGTGAGATCGAACTGTTCCGGTCGATGCTGGGCACAGGTGGCGTGCTTTATCTTCACGGCCCCGGCGGCATCGGCAAGAGCGCATTGCTGGATGTTCTGGCCGATGCCGCCGTGACCGTGGGCGCCGATCCCATCACGATCGACGGCCGCTACGTGCCGCCGGTCCCAAGTTCACTTCAAGCGCACTCCATCGGTGACCGGGCGGTGCTGCTCCTGGACACCTACGAGCTGCTCGCCCCAATCGACGACTGGGTACGAGAGGAGTTCCTGCCTGCGTTGCCCGCCGACGCGGTCGTGGTCATCGCGGGACGGCAACCTCCCTCATCGCGGTGGCTGGCCGACCCCGCCTGGCGTGAGCTGATTTGGGTCGTCGCGTTGCGCAACCTCGCCCCGTGCGACAGCCGCGCCTACCTGGCGGGGCAGAACGTACCAGCCGAGTTCCACGAGAATCTCCTCGACATCAGCCACGGCCACCCGCTCGCCCTGTCCATGCTCGTGGATGCGGTGCGGCGTGGCGGCTGCGCGCTGCCCCGCACTCTCGGGGACCTGCCCGAGATAGTGCGCGAGTTGCTGACCCGCACACTGGACGAGGTGCCGGGGCCACGCCATCGGCTGGCGTTGGAGGTCTGCGCGCACGCCAATGTCATCACGGAAAACCTCCTGCGAGCCGTGCTTGGCGACAACTCTGCGGAGCTGTTCACGTGGCTGCGCACGTTGTCGTTCATTGAGGAAGGCCCGTACGGTCTGTCCCTGCACGAGGTGGTCCGCGATGTCCTTGACGCCGACCTGCGGTGGCGCGACCCAGAGCGCTATGCCGAGGTGCATCGCCTGGTGAGAGCCGACTTGGTCGCGCGGATCCGCTCGGCGCCGGACGCACGGGAGCAGCAGCGGCTCCTAGCCGACGCCATCGTCGTGACCTGTCCGCGGACCAGGCTCGCGGCATATGTCGCGGCCGCGCGGCCCGTCGACCACCACATCGATGCGCTGCGGTCGGAAGACACGGCCCCGATCGTTGAGATGACGACCCAGGCTCAGGGGGCGGAACAGGCCGAATTGGTGGATTACTGGATGAGGCGCCAGCCCGGAGCCTTCCAGGTCTTTCGCGGGCCGACCGGGGAGCCGAAGGGGTTCTGCGCCTGCCTCGACCTGCGCGCTGAGGACATCGGGGCGGATCCGGGCGCCGACAGCATGTGGCAGTACACCCAGCGGCACGGCGCGGCACGCTCCGGCGAGCACGTACGAGCCTGGCGGTTCTTCCTCGACCGTGACCATGGACAGGCCTCATCGCCGTCCCTGACTCTGTTTGCCGTGTGCCAGGTTCTCGACATCCTCATCCGCGATCGCTCGGCCTGGACGTTGGTGGGGGCCTACGCGGATGCCGGGTTGTGGGGGCCGACACTCGGCTATCTGGACTTCTGGTCGGCGCCCGAGGCGGCGTACACGATCGGGGAGACCACCTACCCGGTCTTCGCGCACGACTGGCGGCGCACCGGCCTCGCCGAGTGGCTCCAGCTCATCGCGGCTCGCGAGGTGGGTGCCCCGGCCCGGCCGGCGGTGGAGGAGTCGACCCAACTCGTGCTCTCTGAATCGGAGTTCGCCGAATCAGTCCGTGCGGCGCTGCGCGATCTGCACATGCCGCAGGCTCTACAGCGCAATCCGCTGATGCGTTCGCGGGTCGTGCGGTCATCTGCAGCGGGGCTCGACGAGCTCCTCGCTATGGCTGCCGAGCCGTTGCGGGCCGACCGCCGTGGCTTGTTCGAGGTGGTCGACCGCACTTTTTTGCGCCCGGTCGGCCCGCAGGAGCGCGTGGCCCAGTCGCTGCACCTGTCCTTCAGCACCTATCGTCGGCACCGGGACCTGGCCGTGGCTCATATCGTGGACTGGATGTGGGAACGGGAGGTCCACGGGCACCAGATGAGCACCGGTTGACCTGTTGCTGGGCACCAGAGAGCGCCGAGCATTACGTCTCGTGTCAAACAAAAACGCAGTCGTCCTCGGCGCCGGCTTCGCCGGTCTCCTCACCGCCGGAGTGCTCGCCAAGCTTTACCAGCAGGTCACGGTTGTCGACTGGGACCCGGCCCCTGGCCAGTACCGTCGGGGCGTCCCTCACGGCTGGCATGCCCACAACCTGCTTCCGGCCGGGGCGAGCGTTGTCGAAGAGATCTTTCCCTGTCTGGTCGACGAGATGAGTGCCGACGGCGCGGTTCTGGCGGATGTGCTTTCGGACTACCGCTTCTACGCGGGCGGGAGGGAATTGCCACGAGTGCCGGTCGGTGCGCACTCCATCCACGCTACCCGGCCGTTCTACGAGCGCCACTTGCGTCGGCGGCTGGTTGCCCATGAGGGCCTGCGGATGGTGCTCGGCGCTGATGTGGCCGGGCTGATCGGGGATGACCGGCGGATTACTGGCGTACGCATCCTGCCGCAGGAGCCCAGGGGCAACGAAGAGATTTTGAATGCCGACCTGGTGGTCGACGCGATGGGTCGGGGTAGCCGTACGCCGGTTTGGCTCGAGCAACTCGGATACGAACGTCCCGCCGAGCAACGCGTCCACGTCGATGTCGCTTACGCCAGCCGGGTTGTCCGGCTCCCGCCCCAGCACGACCGTGCGCTGCTCATCGGCGGCGACGTTAAGGCCAACGGCCGTGGGTTGCTGTTGCTGGCGGTCGAGGACGGCCAGCACGTACTGACTGTCACCGGGGTCGGCCCCGCCGCGCGTCCACCGACCGATGAAGTGGGATTCGCGGCGTTTGTAGCCGCAGCGGCCCCGGACGACGTGGCCTCCGCGCTGAAGGCCGCCGACACGCTTAGTGACATTGTCGCGTACCGCTTTCCCTCGACCCGGTGGCGCCGGTACGACCAACTCAGCAGTTTTCCAGACGGGCTGGTCGTTGTCGGCGACGCACTGTGCTCGTTGAGTCCGGTCAACGCGCAGGGGTTGACCGTGGCGGCGCTGGAGGCCCGCGCGCTGCGCGACACGCTCTCAGCCAGCCGGCGCGACGTCGCCGCGAACTACTTTGCCCGGGCGACGCAAATTCTGGCAGCGCCATGGGGGATGGTCGGCGAGCCGGGGCAGCCGACAAACCTGACGCAGAAGATGCAGGGCGCCATGATGAGTCGGCTGATGGCCGCGGCAGCCACTGATCGTACGGTCGCGGCCCAGCTCATCCGGGTCTTGGCTCTGATTGATCCGCCGTCGAAGCTGTTGCGGCCGGCTGTACTCGGGCGAGCGTTGTTCCGGGCAGCATGACCCCGGCGACGATTGCAACGGAGCAGATCCCGTCGTCAACTCAGGGGGCCATCACGTCTGCTGATCGTCGGGAACCTGCTGGACTTTGCGCGCGGCGGCGCCCGCACCAGACCTTGGCCGAAGGTGTGAGCTTTACGGCGCGACGTATGGGGCCTGGCACGCTGACTGGGCTGGAAGCCCTGTGCGATCAGGTCCTGGAGGAGCCGGGACCGCGTAGCGACCCGGACCACGCTGCCTTCCTCCAATAGCGCGTCGAGCAGGAGACTGTAAGTCGGTCGGTGTAACTGGCACTCGTCCGGCGGCCAGCGGGATCCGCAGCAGCGTGCGCAGAGCCGTGTGACGCGACAGGCTCACCGCGAGTATCGCCAGCAGACGCGCTCCGGACCGATCCGCTAACTCCTTGACCACGGACTTGACTTGACCGGTCAAGCGGACGGTTCGCCGACTGGTATTGGTCCAGCACCGGGCACCTGCTCGCGGAAGGTGTGGCGGCACCCGCGCGTGGGACACACCAGGCGCCGCACCCGCAGACGGACCACCACCTCTCGTTCATCGACCGGCAGGTCGGCCACTGTCCGCCAGCGATAGCCGTGCACGCGTTCCGACGAGGCCCCGCACACCGGGCAGACCGCAGTGTCTCGCGCAGTCCGTGCCCGCACCACGATTCGCTCACCTTCGTCGCGCACGACTCTCCGTCACCACCGAAAGTGAGACAAGGCGTTCATTTGACAGGCCCCGTCATGAGGGTGATGGCGGCCCACGTAAAGCTGATCCCTGGCCTGGCCGCGTTGGCCCCGTGTACACACTTTGCGAGGACAGACGCATCACTCGCCAGTGCGGCTGTTGGCTGATTGCGGCTACGCCTCGACAAGTATCACTGAGCCTTTTGCAACCTCACTCTGGGCTGGTCAGATGCAGGGTGGGGACGGCCTGGACGGGGCAGGTGATCCGAGCGGTCGAGTAGTGCAGTTTGCGGAGGTTACGCCGGGGCTTGAGGGTGGCGACGGCCTGCTCGGCGAGGGCCCGGTTCTTGGTGTGGGACCAGTTTGGGTCTTGTGGTCTGCGGAGAGTGATTCCCACCGTCCTTGGCGCGGGGAGCGGACCGTGCCGTCGGCGCCTCAGTAGGCCGTGTCGGCCCAGCGTGGGATGGCGGCCTCGGTGAGGGCGTGGGCGGTGCCGTGTTTGTGGGCCGCGCGGATGTCGTAGACGGCGCCGGGCAAGGTCGGCGAAGCTCACAGCAGTCGGCCGGAGGGGTGGGTGATGATCTGCAAGTTCATCCCGTGCTTCTTGTGTTTGCCGGAGTAGAACGGCCGATCCGTGGCGATGCGGTCGATCGGCGGGAGGGTACCGTCCAGGAGCAGATACGCCTTCACCGACGCGGTCCGTCCGACGGCAGGCAGGTTGGCAAAGGCTCGCTGTCTGCTTGGTAACCCAAGTAGCACACCAGACATAGCTTGCCGCGGTGCCGTCCTTGTCATCCAGAAGAAAGCGGTGCAAGGCGTGCGCATGGGCCATCCACTGATCCGCACACGCCTCATAGCCCACAGGAGCACACTATGCTACGTGCCGCAGTGGGAGGCAGTTCACGTGATTTCTTTCACCTGACGTTCGGGAGAGTCAGCTCCACCGCCTGCGGTTAGCTTGAGCGCTCCCGGAAGCAGACAAATTGACAATGGGCGTCCTAGGTGAACGCAGCCCAATGACTTGAGAGAGTGCAGGAAACGCGATGCTCCCCACACGAGAGAGTCTTGTGCCGCAGGTCGCGATCGTGGAACGGAACACGCTGGTCTGTCGGGGATGGGAAAGCTTGCTCTCGCGGCGCTCGCAGGTACGGCTGAGTGCTGTGGCCTGCGAACCGTCAGCCCTGACACCTGCGCGCGGCGGCGGATACGACGTCATCGTCTACGGCGTGCCTCAGAACTGCCGCGCCTTCACAGAGAAGGTCGAGACGTTGGTTGGCCAAGGGCGCGTCCTGGTCCTCATGGACCTCTCGCACCGTCAGCCGGTGACCGGTGTCCTGCGTCTGGGCGCGTTCGGTTGTGTCGACCGCCGAGCGGGCGAGAGTGAGGTGCTGAGTGCAGTGGAAACTGTCGCAGAAGGGGGCATTCACGTGGCAGCCGGGCTCGCGGGCCGGCTGCACGCCGAACTGAGGCAGTTCGCGGCGCCCGGCTTAGTGCTGGCAAGACGTGAGGCCGAAACTCTGCGCTGGCTCGCT
>NZ_JAINVZ010000014.1 GCF_019890615.1 Streptantibioticus parmotrematis
CCGCCGACGCCCACCTCGCCCACCCTCAAGAACCACCCCGTTCCCGCCCCAGCCGCAAAACCGTCACCCCCGCCTCCCGCACCCGTTCCCCCGTCCCCCGCACGTCCCGCGGATCGACCTCGTGCGCGGTGCCCAGCAGCCGTACGTGGCCGTGGGCCGCCGCGCGCCGGGCCAACGACAGCAGTTCGCGGGTCTGCGCGCGGTCCAGGCCCGCGTCGAGGCCGTCCGCCACGACCGTCATCGCGCGCAGCGCAGGCAACACCTCCGCCGCCTGGTCCATCTCCAGCACGCCCGGCCCGGTCAGCAGCACCAACGCCAGCGCGAGGAAACGCAGTTCGCTGTCGCCGAGCCGGTCCAGCGGAGTGAGCCCCAGCGCACCGCGGTCGAGCGCCGCCAGAACGCCGTCGCCCCGGGCGCCCGCCGCGTCGCGCACCGCCTGCCGGGTCACCACCAGCCCCTCGACCGGTCCCCCGCACGCGGCCCTGGCCGCCTCGACCAGCATCGCGTGCCGGGTCCTGCACTCGCCCTTGGTGCGGTCCAGGACCGCCGAGAGGTTCTCGCAGCATCCGCGCAGCAACGTGTCGCCGACCCGCGCGGCCTCGCGCATCCGCCACGGCCGCGGTTCCACCGGGAAGACCGCCCGCAGCGCGATCAGCACCTGTTCGGCCGCCGACAGCACCATCCGCTGGCCGTCCGTGGTCCCCGCCACCCGCAGCGGCAGCAACGCGGTCGCCAGCCGGTCGTCGGGCAGCGGCGCGCGCGTCACCGGGACGTGCCCCGCGGTGTGCCAGGCGGCCTGCACCGTGCGCCGGGCCGGGTCGCGCAACGCGGTCGTGAGCAGCACCTTGCCGGAGGCCGTCAACCGCTCGCCCACCACGCGCAGTTCGGGTTCCGTCTGAACGGCCAGATCCAGCCGCACCGGCCCCGCGGGGCCGTCCACCACGCACCCCACGCGGAAGCCGCGCCGCCCCTGCGCGTCCGGCGGGCTCCCGGAGGGGACGCAGGCCGCGGCGCCTCCGCGTACGGTACGGGCGACCGCCGCCGGCAGTTCCTCCCCGCAGGCCAGCGCGGCCAGGACGGCCAGCGCCTCCAGCACGCTCGACTTGCCGCTGCCCGCGCCTCCGGTCACGAGGGTGACGGGCCCGAGCGGGAAGACCGCTCCGCGGTGCGACTTGAACGCGGACAGGCGCAGTTCCACGACCGCGGGCCGCGCCTCCGCCCCCGCCCCCGCCCCGTCAGGCCGCACGCCCCCCGCGAGAACCTCCTCCGCGACCGCCCCCTCAGGCAGTCCGCCCTCCGCAAAAGCGCCCTCCGCAGCAGCCCCCTCAGGCAATCCGACCTGGGTGAGAACCTCGGTAAGAACCTCGTCCATGACCGCGAACGTAGCCAGCCGCGTGGACGCCGAACCGTTCCGTCCCCGGTGTCGTCCTTCGAAAGGGCTACCGTGGCCGGATGACGACCTACGTGGCCCTCCTGCGCGGGATCAACCTCGGCGCCAACAACCGCCTGCCGATGGCGCGGCTGCGCGAGATGCTCACCGCGATGGACGCCTCCGACGTGCGGACGTTGCTCCAGAGCGGCAACGCCGTGTTCGAGCACGTCGGCACCGATCCGGACGGGCTGGCCGCGGCGTTGACGTCACGGCTCGCCGACGAGGCCGGGCTCACCGTTCCCTGCGTCGTGCGCGAACTGGCCGATCTGCGCCGGGTGGTGCTGGGCAACCCGTTCGCCGGCACCGATTTCGACCCGGCGCAGCTGGTCGTCGTCTTCCTCTCCGCCCTGCCCGACACGAAGCGTTTGAACGAAATCGACCGGGACCGTTTCGCTCCTGATGAATTCAGCGTCGGAGAACGAGAGATCTACGTGCACTGCCCGACCGGACTCGCCCGTTCCAAACTGCCGATCGCCTTGTCGGACAAGCGACTCGGGGTCGTCGCGACCGCCCGCAACTGGAACACCGTCACCAAACTTGCCCTAATGGCGGACAATTAGCCCTCCGGCGACGGACAATCGAAGCGGAGCGACGGTCTTTCCGGCGGTGTTCCCCGTCACCGCCGCCGTTCGCGAGCGCCGAGAGCGTCATGAGCGCCAAGGAGGTCCCCCCTTGCTGCAGGGCATCGACATCAGTTCCTATCAGTCGAGCGGCTATCCCACCTCTGGTCTGTCCTTCGTCTTCATCAAGGTCACCGAGGGTCTGTCATACGTCAATCCGAAATGGAAAGCGCAGCGCACGACCGCCCGTGACGCGCATCTCGTGACCGGCTTCTACCACTACCCGCACATCGTCAACTCGCCCACCGCGGAGGCGGACCACTTCCTCGCGCAGCTCGACCTCGCGGCGGGTGACGTCGTCTGCCTCGACTGGGAGTGGTACGGGCAGAAGGTGAGCGACGCCAAGGCGCGCTACTACAAAGACGCATGGATCGCGCACGTGCGGTCTAAGGCCCCGGGCCACCGGGTGGTCCTCTACTGCGACCGTTCCAACTGGGTGACCGTGGACACCGATGCGAACTGCGGCGACGGCCTGTGGATCGCCGATTACACGACGCCGGGCAAGCCGCGTATCAAGCACCACTGGACGTTCCACCAGTACGCGGACTCGCCAGAGGACGAGAACGTGGCGAACTTCGCTTCCGTCGACGCGCTGCGCGCCTGGGCGCACGCCCCGCACGCCCCACACGCGGCGAGTGCGCCGGGCGCCCCCTCCGGCGGGGTCAACACGGCTCCGCCAAGCGGACCACCCGCACCCGCGTCCGGCAGCGCGCCACAGACGTCCTCCGGGGCGGTTCCTGGGCAGCAGTCCGCGGGCGGCCACGACATCGCGTCCGGGGCGGCCTCCGGGAGCCCGTCCCAGGCCACGGGCGGTGCCGGGGACGAGCGCCCGCCGGGGTCCGGCACGGATGCCGGCGGCTATCCGAATCCCGGTTCGTAAAGCCGGAGTTCGACAGGCTACCGACTCGATTGAGTGAAATCCGTATGAGCCACGAATGACCCATAACTTCCGTGGCGCCGAGGCGTTTTCCCCGGTGCGGGCATGTGTCCCGCAAGCATTTCCGGAAGGCAGGAAACCCATGAAACAGGTCGCCAGAAAGGGTCTGGTCACCGCGTTGGCCGCGGGTGGCGTGCTGGCCGCCGCCGGAGGCTACGCATACGCGGACTCGGGAGCGGCCGGCGTCGCCGCCGGATCCCCCGGGGTGCTGTCCGGCAACCTGGTGCAGCTCCCGGTGGACGTGCCCGTCAACGTGTGCGGCAACACCGTCAACGTGGTGGGACTGCTCAACCCGACCACGGGCAACGCGTGCGCCAACACCTCCCACGGCGGCGGCCACGCGCACCCGCTGCACTCGGGCGGTTCGGCCACGCAGCACGCGGGCGGGACCCACGGCGGCGCGGTCAACGGCGGTGGCGCCGGGGCCGAGGGCGCGGCCGAGGGCTCGCCGGGCGTCCTGTCCGGCAACGGGATCCAGCTGCCGATCGACCTGCCCGTCAACGTCAGCGGCAACTCGGTGAACGTCGTCGGCGTCGGCAACCCGGCCTTCGGCAACACCTCCGTCAACCACGAGGGCCACCCGCCCACGACCCACCCGTGCCCGCCGGCTCCCCACAAGCCGGCCGCGCCCAAGCCGGCCGCCCCGGTCCACCACTCCACCCCGCGGGCCGAAACCCCGGTCAGCGAGGCCATGCTGGCGCACACCGGCGCACAGGGCGTGAGCGTCCTCGTCCCGGCCAGCGCGACCGCGCTGGTGGGCGGCTTCCTGCTGTACCGCAGGTTCCGCCCGGGCAGGGCCTGACACCACGTCGGTCCGGTCCGCGTTCGACGTACTACCGGACCGGCTCACGGGTGCCCCGCCCCGGACCGAACCCCGCGTCCGGCAGCGGCAGCACGCCCACCCACTGCGCCCCCGCCCATCCTCCTGGCGGGGGCGCAGTCCGTTCGCGGCCCGTGCCGCCCCTCCGGCCCCGGTCCACCACACCCTCGCCACGCCTCCTGTCTCAGACCGTTCAGCCCCCGCCACGCCCCCGGCCTCGACCCGTGCCGCCGCCCCCCTCAGTCCCACTCCCACCGGATCCCGTACATCCCCGCGTCCAGGTCGGACAGCGCGAGGTGGGCGCTGTTGCTGTTGCCGATCCACAGCGGGCCCAGGCTCTGCTCGGGTGTCCCGCGGCGCGGTGAGTAGAAGCCCGCGCACCGCGCGGGTATCGCCTTCGCGTCGAATTCGACCTCCAGCACCAGCACGGCGGCCGGCCGGTAGAGCGAGTGGCGGGTGTAGTTCTGCGGGGGCCCTTGCGGGGTCGCGGTGTACGAGACGTATTCCACCGTCGCGGTGTCGCCGGTGTTGAGCATGCGGTCGAGGATGAACTCGGCGACGGAGTACCCGGTGCCCGGATCGGTGCGGACCCGGCCGAGGCGGGCCGCGTGCACCGCCTCGAAGCGCGTCGGGGAGCCGTCCGTGTGCGTGACCGCGATGATGCGGTCGACCCCGTCGGTCTCGGCCCGTACGACCTTGCGTATCCGGGTCTCGCCCAGCGTGCGGTCCGTGGCGACGCGTTCCCGCAAGTGCGTGTAGACCGTGGAGACCGCCCAGAGCGAACGCGGTGCGTCCTTCTCCAGGCCGCTCAACGTGCGGTCGAGATCACTGGAGTCGGTCCACAGGGCGCCGGTCGGCAGCGGGGTGGACGGCGCCGACCAGCGGCCCCGGGAGCGACGCGGGCCGAGCAGGGTCATGAGGGTGTTGGGCGCGAGGTCGAGGATCTCCTCCAGTAAGCCGACCGCCCGGAGCGAGTCGGCGCGCTCCGGGCGGTTGCTGCCGCGTTGCCAGTAGCTCAGGGCGGCGGCGCTGACGCGTACACCTCGTTCGTCCAGTTTGCTGCTGATGCGGTTGAGGCTGAGTCCGCTGCGGTCGATGGCGGTGCGCAGCGCTTCGCTGAACGGGCCGGTGTGCAGGGCGCGTTCGATCTCGGACGGAGGTCGATGTCTCTCAGGCATGGGGGGGCGCGCTTCCTGATGCTCGTTCGGTCATGTGACGTGGCGATATGGGGAGGGTTGTCGCGGGATCCGGAACACGGGAGTGGGGGCGCGATCCGTATACAGGGGAAGGGCTGGACCGGAAAGACGGTCGGCGAAGTGGGGCTAGATGGTGGTGCCGTCGCCATATAGCTGTCAAGTCTCACAACTGAACGGAAAGTCAGTGGGGTTTGCGGAACCCGGCTGCCCCGGTGAACCGACGTTCCCTTCAAGGGAGTCGAATGCCCTGGTGAGAGGCCTTGACCGGGTTCTCAGGGACGAGGCTACATTCTCTCGCAGCCGACCGGGACGACATCGGGAGCAGGGGTTCCGGGGACTCGGGTACGTCCCGGTCGGCCTCCCCTTCAACGCTCTGTCGAATGTCAACGCCCTGTCGAATGTCAACGGTTTGTCGAATTCGGAGGAACGGGGTCGGCGGTCCGGAATGCGCTGACGGTCTTCCGACGGCGTTCGCAACGATTTCCCGTCCGACGCCCGCGCGCAGCACTCACGACCGCCTCCCCCTTCACGAAGGGATTCCCCCATGCACACAACCGTTGTCGCCCTCAGCGGCACGGCTGCCCTCGGGCTGATGTCGGCCGTCGGCGTGGAGGTCGCACTCGACAGCAGGGGCGACGGCACCACCAAGTCGTACGCGGAGATCGCCCCGCAGCGCTCGTGGATCAAGAAGACGGCAGGCGTCTGACCGCCTCCGCCCATTCCGCGTACACCGCCCGGGCGTTCTCCGTCCACCCTCCATCGAAGGAGCATCGTTGAGAACACGGCTGATATCGGCCACGTCCACCACCGCCAGGATGGCCCTCGCCGCGGCGCTGAGCGCGGTACTGGCCGGCGCGGGAGTCGCCGCCGCGGCCACCGGCGGCACGCAGAACGGCCCCACGGCCACCACTGCCGCGGTCGCACCCGCCCCCACCCCGCCGCCCGACTACAAGCGCGTCGGCTCGGAGCCGCGCAACCTCGACCAGCTCAAGGCGCAGATCAACGCCTACTACAACGGCTACACCGACGCCTCCGGCCACCACCACATCGGCCCGCACAGCCAGTGGGCGGCCGACGTCGCCACCCAGATCGGCAAGGCCAAGGCGTACCTCGAAGAACGCCTCGCCCATCACGCCCCGCGCGTCCCGGCGATCATGCTGGACATCGACGACACGTCCATCTCCACCTACCCCGTCAACGCCGACTACGACTTCGGCGGCGGCGCGGACGCGAGCGCGGCGGACGCGCAGGCCGACGCGGACAACACCTACCCGGTCGTCCAGCCCACGTTGGACCTCGCCACGTGGGCGCACGCGCACGGCGTGAAGGTCGTCTTCATCACCGGCAGGCACGACAACCTCACCACGGTCACCCGCAACCAGCTCACCGGCCTGGGCTTCCCCATCGACGGCCTCTACCTGCGCCCGAAGAGCGACCCGCCGCCCTACCTGCCGTGCGGCACCTCTTGCACCGCGGAGCCGTTCAAGTCCAACACCCGCAAGTACCTGGAGCAGAGCCAGGGTTACGACTTCATCGAGGCGATCGGCGACCAGGTGAGCGACTACGCGGGCGGCTACGACGACCGCGGCTTCAAGCTCCCGAACCCCATGTACAACATCCCCTGACGCCCCGTCAGTCGGTCCGGCACGGGCCCCCTCCCCCTCACCACCCTCACTCCAAGGAATTCGCATGCCCAAGCACACCCTCAAGCGCCACAGAACCCTCATAGCCGCCGTGAGTTCCGGCGCCCTCGCCGTCACCGCGCTCGCGGTGGCCGGAACAGCCGGCGCCGCACCGGCCACCGCCACCGCGCACACCGCCACCACCTCCCACCCCGCCTGGCGTCAGCTCTGCGGAGCGCCCAGCACGACCGTCGCCTCCTGCGACGTCCTCCAGGTGACGAACCCCGTCGAGCACGTCTCGGCGTTCGGCGTGAGTCCCCATGCCACGCCTTCCGGTTACGGGTCGGGTGATCTCCAGAGCGCTTACGGGCTGCCCGCGAACGGCGGTTCCGGCCAGACGATCGCCGTGATCGACGCCTACGACGACCCGGACGCCGCGAGCAACCTGGCCACGTACCGCAAGCAGTACGGCCTGCCCGCCTGCACCGCGTCCAACGGCTGCTTCAAGGAGGTCAACTCCTCCGGCAAGTCCAGCCCGTTGCCCTCGAAGGCGAGCGCGAACCAGGGCGCGGAGGACTCCCTCGACCTGGACCTGGTCTCCGCCGTCGCTCCGGACGCGAAGATCCTGTTCGTCGAGGCGAGCAAGGGCGGGGTGTCCGACATGGGCGCGGCCGTGAACGAGGCCGTCGAGCTGGGCGCCAAGTTCGTGTCCAACAGCTACATATGGAAGGAGAGTTCGTCCGATCCCACCTATGACAAGGACTACTACGACCACCCCGGGGTCGCGGTGGTCGCGGGCAGCGGCGACTGGGACTACTCGTGGGGTGTCGGCTACCCCTCCTCCTCCCCGTACGTGGTCTCGGTGGGCGGCACCTCGCTGGTCAAGTCGTCGAACACCCGGGGCTGGAACGAGACGGTGTGGAACACCAAGTCCGGTGAGGGCACCGGCTCGGGCTGCTCGGCGTACGAGCCGAAGCCGTCGTGGCAGAAGGACACCGGCTGCTCGAAGCGCATGACCGCGGACGTCGCGGCGGTGGCCGACCCCGGGCACGGTGTCGCGGTCTACGACAGCTACCAGGAGAAGGGCTGGGGCGTGTACGGCGGCACCAGCGCGGCCACTCCGGTCATCGCCGGCGTCTACGCCGACGCGGGCACCCCGGCGTCCGGCTCGAACCCGGCGTCCTTCCCGTACGCGGACCCGGGCGCGCTCAACGACGTGACCAGCGGTGACAACGGCAGTTGCTCGCCCGCGTACTTCTGCACGGCGGAGAAGGGCTACGACGGCCCGACCGGCCTCGGCACCCCGAACGGCACGGCCGCCTTCCACGACTGAGCCAAACACCGCCGGTAGTAGAAGAGTTGGGGCACACAGCCCTCCGAAGTCAGCCGTGCCCCGCGCCCCGTTCCCTCACCGGCGCCGGGGCACGGCTCTCCGCCGTAACCGGTCGCGCCGATCGCGGGTCGGCGGGACACTGCCACCAAGCGGCTTACGTGTAGGGCCACTTGAGAGAATCCCGACTCACGGCTCCATCAAACGCCAGACGGTCAGCGCGAGGCGGGCCCTCATCAATCCGTCCGGCGCGGTGAGTTCGACGCCCAGCGCCCTGCCGATCTGGTCGAGGCGCCGGGCGACGCTGCTGTGGTGGAGGTGGAGCAGATCCGCCGCTCGGCGCTGGGAGCCGGTGGCGCAGTAGGCGTCCAGGGTCTCCAGGTCGTCCGGGTCACCGGCCACCCGCGCCATCGCGGCCACGTCGGCGTTGTCCCGTACGGCGTCGGCCGGGAGTTGGGCGAGCAGTGCCACCGCGCCCAGATCCGTGTGATGGACGACCCGGTCACGCGGGGTCGTGAAGCGCAGGGCGATGCGAGCCTGTCGCCACGACCGGTCGGGGCTGTCCGCGACGCCGATGCCCGCCCGCACGTCCGCCAGGACGCCGGCCGGGTCGAGTCCGGCGGCCAGGACGACGCCCACGTCGGCGAGGGGTGCCGCCTTCATCGGCCGGGTGGGGCGAAGGGCGTTCGCGACCCGGTCCAGCGGGCGGTCGGAGCGCACGGCGGCGACCCACACGGGCGCTCCGGCGGCGAAGCCCAGCAGTCGCAACGCCCGGGACCGAGCCGCCTCGTCGGTGTCGGGACTGATCGCCAGCTCCACCAGGGCGGGGTCGGCCATGGTGGTACGGGCCGGACCGTACCGTTCGACAACCGATGCGGCGGCGATGGCGAGCCGGTCCAGCAGGAGTTCGTCGAGCGGACCGGGCGCGGAGGCGCGTTCCAGCCACACCGAGCCGATCTCCTCCTCGTCAAGAGTGACCGGCCTGCTGGTGGACGCGGGCCGCGCCGGGGCGGGCGCCGAACCGCCGTCGGGAGCCATGCGGATCGCCGGGCCGGCGCCGTGCAGGCGGATGCCGACCACGCATTCGGCGAGAGCCGCCGACGCGCGGGCGAGCGCCGGGAGGTCGACACGGCGGCTGATCAGCGTGTCGTAGAACATGACGACACGCAGGGCGCCCTCCGCCCGCGCGTCCAGTCGTGACAGGCGCTCGACCAGTGCCTCCATGGCATGAGGATACGCGCGCCGGACCCCGGAGCCTCGCGCCGGACCGCCGGAGCCTGCGCCGGAGCGGCGAGCGGCGAGCGGCGGAGCGGATGCGCCGACCGGTGCGCGCGGTGGCCGGAAGGCGCGCCGGATGGCGGCTGATCTCGGGGGCGGCCGCGGTGAGGATGGTGGTCATGGACCCGGAACTCGAAGCATTCATCCCCCTCTTCCCGCCCGCCGACCTGTCCGATCCGGTCACCGCGCGCGGCCGCCTCGCCGAGCTGGCCGCGTCCGCGCCCGTGCCGGACACCGGTGCGATGACGATCGAGGACCACACGCTCCCCGGCGATCCGCCCGTACCGGTGCGGGTCTACCGGCCGCACCATCCTCGGGGGGCCGTCGTGTGGCTGCACGGCGGCGGATTCGTCATGGGCGACCTGGACACCGAACAGCCGTGGGCGACGAGAATCGCCGACGGCGCGGGGGTGGTGGCGATCTCGGTCGGCTACCGGCTCGCTCCCGAGCACCGTTTCCCGGCAGCCCTGGACGACGCCTACGCCGCGCTGACCTGGGCCGCCGCCCACGCCGTCGAGCTGGGGGCCGACCCGGAGCGGATCGCGGTGGGCGGGCACAGCGCGGGCGCCGGCCTCGCGGCGGCGGTGGCGTTGCGGTCGCGTGACGAGAACGGTCCCCGCATCCGCTTCCAGCTGCTCAACCAGCCGGAACTGGACGACCGCCAGGAGACGTGGTCGGCGCGGCGGTTCACCGACACCCCGTGGATGACGCGGGACAAGCTGGCCGCGACCTGGCGTCACTACCTCGGGGGCGACCCCGGTACGCCGTACGCGGCTCCCGCGCGGGCCGCGGATTTGTCCGGGCTTCCGCCCGCGTACGTCGCCACCGCGGAGTTCGACCCGCTACGCGACGAGGGCATCGGGTACGCGTTGCGGTTGCTCCAGGCGGGCGTCTCCGTCGAACTGCACCAGTGGCCGGGCACGTTCCACGGCTCCCAGGCGATCGTGTCGGCGGAGGTGTCGCAGCGTCAGATCGCCGAACTGGCAGCCGCGTTGCGCCGCGCGATGACCGACTGAAGCCGCGGCGGCCGTCGCGACCTCCCTGAAGCGCGTTCCCCTCTCTCCACGCCCGATGTCACCTCCCGCCACATCCGGTCTCACCACATCCGAGGAAGGACCTCAGTCATGACGAGCATCTCCCCCGTCGACCTCTTCGCCTCTTTCGTGCGTCTGGACGGCGACGGACGGGCCCACGCCGAACCTCGGGAGTTCGATCCCTCTCGCGACGGCTGGCAGTTGATGACCTTCCACGCGGAGACCGACGCCGACGTGCACGCCGACCGCTGGGAAGCACACGCCGACGCCGACGAGGTGGTGTCCTGCCTGACCGGCGGCATCCGGCTGCACGTCCGCCCGGCATCGGAGGCGGAGTCCCAGCACGAGGAAGTGAGAGTTCCCGCCGGCAGCGCGGTCATCGTGCCGCGTGGACGTTGGCACCGCATCGAACTGGACGCCCCCAGCGACATCATGTCCCTCGTCGTCGCCCACGGCACCCGAGTGGAGCGGCTGCCAGGCGTCTGACGGTCATCCGCCCCCCGTCGTCCGCCAGGCGCTCGGGGTCGTGCCGGTCCGGCGGCGGAAGAACGTGGTGAAGTTCGCGGCGTCACGGAAGCCGAGGCGCCGCGCGCACCCGGCGACCGGCAGATCCGTGTGGCCGAGCAGGCGCTTGGCCTCCAACAGGACGCGCTGGTCGAGGAGTTCCTTCGCGCCCAGGCCGGTGGCGGCACGTGTGGCGCGGGTCAGGGTGCGCCGGTCGTAGCCGAGGGCCGCGGCGTATCCCGCCACGTCGTGCCGTTCGGCGAACCCCTCCTCGACGGCCGCACGATATCGGAGGAACACCTGCCGGTCCCCCTCGGCGCCGTTCACGGAAGCGCTCGCGGAGCCGGGCGACACCCGCAGGACCAGCGCGGCCAGCAGATGTGCGAGCAGCGGTGGCGAGGCCGTGCCGGGCGACGCCACCGCCGCCGCGTGTTCACCGCGCAGGTGGTCCGCCGCGACGAGCGCCAACGGCCATACGTCAGCGGACAGTTGCCAGCAGGCGGGACCGAAGACGTCCGCCGCCGACCGCGCCGCGGAACCCTCGGGAGGCAGGAAGTCGTGGCGGAAGAGGATCAGGGGGCCGTCGACGCGTTCGACGTCGCTCCAGCGGTGCACCACGCCCGGCCGGATCCACGCCACGCTTCCCACCCGCAGCGGATACCGCACGAAGTCCGCCACGTGTCCGCCCGTCCCGGACGCGACCAGGCCGAGGACGTGGAAGTCCGGGCGCTGCGATTCCGTGCGGCGGCCCGCGCCGTCCATCCTCCGCAGCCGCTCGAAGCTCAGGACCTCGACGCCGAAGGGCGCCCCGAGGGCGGGGACGTACCGCACCTGCCGCACGTCCGCGGTGTGACCGTTTTCCACAAGGACGCCGCCTCTTTCGACCAGAGCTCACCAACGGCACGAAGGTAGCGTCGAAGGCGTGCTCGCAGGTAAAGCAGCACGTCATCCAGCTGATACGCGACGGACACCCGGCAGCCAGAGGCCACCCGCCGCCGACTCCCGGAGGAACGATGTCAACGGAAACCACAAGGACGGTCCCGGTGCGGGGCGGCTTCCTCGACGTACGGACGAGGGGCGGACTCGGTGGCACGGGACCGGGCGGACCCGGTCCGGCGGCACCGGCGGACACCGGCGCGCCCACCCTCGTCTTCCTCCACTACTGGGGCGGCTCGGCGGCCACGTGGGACGCCGTGGTGGAACGACTGCCCGCCACCCGCCGCACGGTCCGTTACGACCAGCGCGGTTGGGGCGCCGCCCGCGAACTGCCCGGCCCGCACGACCTCGACGCGCTCGCCGACGACCTCGCCGCCGTCGTCACGGCCCTGGGGACGCGGCGGTACGTGCTCGTCGGGCACTCCATGGGCGGGAAGGTCGCCCAACTCCTCGCAGCGCGGCGCCCGTCGGGCCTCGCGGGCCTGGTGCTGGTGGCCCCGGCGCCGCCCGAACCGCCCGCGCACGTGACCGAGGAGTACCGGCAGGCGCTCGCGCACGCCTACGACTCCGCGCAGGACGTCGGCACCCCCCTGGACCACGTCCTCACCGCCGCCCCGCTGCCCGAGCCCGTCCGGGCCGGCGTCGTACGCGACAGCCTGGCCGCCGGCACGCAGGCACGACGGGAGTGGCCCCTGCGGGGCATCGCGCGGAACGTCACGGACGCGGCGCGGCGGATCGACGTACCGGTGACGGTGCTGGCGGGCGAGCGCGACCAGGTCGAGCCGCCGCACGTACTGCGCGATCACCTGCTGCCGTACATCCCGCACGCGCGCCTCGACGTCGTGCCCGGCGCGGGCCACCTGCTGCCGCTGGAGGCCCCCGACGCGGTGGCCGCGTCGCTGCGGGTCCTCACCGGCGAACGGGCCGAGGTCGGCGAGGTCGGCGCCTGAGCATGCGCGTGCACCGGGCGGACCTCACAGCCGCGTCGCGACCCGGACCAGATCGGCGACCGCGCGCAGGCGGCTGCCCGCGGGCCAGGCGATCACCGTGGTCACCGGCGGTGCGTCGGGGACCGGGACGGCGGTGAGGTCGCGGCGCAGGTCGGTGGCCGCGGACTCGGGCATGACCACGGTGGTGCGGCCGAGCGCGATCAACTGGAAGAGCTGCGTCATGTTCCGCACCTCGGCGCCCGGCCCCTCCGGGTACGCGCCGTCCGGACCGGGGAAGCGCGCCAGGGGGAGGTCCGGCAGCGCGGTGACCTCGGCCATCCGCAGCCGGGGGCGGGCGGCGAGCGCGTGCGAGGCGGGCAGGATCGCGACCTGCCCCTCGGTGCGCAGGATCTCGGTGTCGAGTCCGGCCGCCGAGTCGAACGGCAGGTGCAGCAGGGCCACGTCGGCCTGCCCGCTCTCCAGCAACGGCCGCTGCTGGAGCGCCTCGCAGAGCAGCAGGTCGACGGTGACCGCGCCCGGTTCCGTTCCGTAGGCGTCGAGGAGTTTGGCCAGTAGCTCGCCACCGGTGCCGCTCTTGACCGCGAGGACCAGGCGGGGGTGCTTGCGCGCGGCCTGCTGGGTGCGGCGTTCGGCGGCGGTCACCGCGCCGAGGATCGCGCGTGCCTCGGACAGCAGCACGGCACCGGCGTCGGTGAGCGTGACCTTGCGGCTGGTGCGTTCCAGCAACGTGACACCGAGCTGCCGTTCGAGGCGCGCGACGGCACGGGACAGCGGCGGCTGGGCGATCTCCAGTCGCTGCGCGGCCCTGCCGAAGTGCAGTTCCTCCGCGACGGCGACGAAGTACCGCAGCTCGCGTATCTCCATGCGTTCACGGTAATCCCGGCGTGCGAAGCGTTCACGGTCGTGGCCGCGGCGCACGACCGGCCCCCGCGCACGCCCCGCGTCCTTGCGCGTCCGATCCATGTCGCGCGGGCATCGCCGCGTTACCGAGATGGTGTTGGTGCCCGGCCCGGCCGCGGCCATGCTCGGTGTCATGAGCGAGAAGACGACCGCGCTGGTCACCGGCGCGAACAAGGGCATCGGGTACGAGATCGCGGCGGCGCTGGGCACGTTGGGCTGGAGCGTCGGCGTCGGCGCCCGGGACGAGCGACGCGGTGCGGACGCCGTCGCGAAGCTGCGCGCGGCGGGCGCCGACGCGTTCGTCGTGCCGTTGGACGTCACGGACGACGGGAGCGTCGCCGACGCCGCGCGGCTGGTCGAGGAGCGAGCCGGACGGCTCGACGTCCTCGTCAACAACGCGGGCACGGCGGCCGGTTGGCCCGACGCGCCCACGAGCATGGACCTGGACACCGTGCGCCGGGTGGTGGAGACCAACGTCTTCGGCGCCATCCGCGTCACCAACGCGATGCTGCCGCTGCTGCGCCGCTCGGCGCACCCCCGCGTCGTCAACCAGTCCAGCCACGTCGGCTCCCTGACCCTCCAGACCGCGCCCGGCGCCGACTTCGGAGGGATCAGCGGGGGTTACGCGCCGACGAAGACATACCTCAACGCCGTCACCGTGCAGTACGCCAAGGAGCTGGCCGGCACCGGCATCCTGGTGAACAACGCCTGCCCGGGCTACGTGGCCACCGACCTGAACGGCTTCAGCGGTACGAGCACGCCCGCGCAGGGAGCGGCGATCGCCGTCCGGCTGGCGACGCTGCCGGACGACGGGCCCACGGGCGGCCTGTTCGACGACGAGGGGGTCGTGCCGTGGTGACCGCGACGCGGAACCACATCGTGCCGTGGTGACCGCGGCAGCGGAATCGCACCGTTCCGTGGTGACCCCGCCGCAGCCGTCCGTCGTCGCGTCCTACCACGGGACCGTCTCGCCGTTGCGGTCCAGGAAGCGCAGTCCTGGGATGCCCGCCTGGGCTTCGAGGACGTCGACCACGGCCGGCATGCTGTCCTCCGGGGCGAGGGGCGCGTCGGGTCCGCCCAGCGCGGTGCGGTTGTGGCCGGGGTCGATGAGCAGCTTGGTGCGGCCGTCGTCGGCGCGGCGGGTGGCGTAGCTGCGCATCAGCTGGTTGAGGGCGGCCTTGCTGGCCTTGTAGAGCTCGTAGCCGTCCTCGGTGTTGCGCGTGATGCTGCCCTGCTCCGACGACATGACCGCGACGGTGCCACCGGGTGCGACGAGTCCGTCCAGCGTCTCGACGGCGCGCAGCGGGCTCAGCGCGTTGGTGACCATGACCTCGGTGAACATCTCGGTCGGCACCTCGCCGATGGGCAGGTCGCCGCGGTCTATCGCGGCGTTGACGAAGAGCAGGTCGAGCCGGTGGCCCTCCAGGCGGTCGCGCAGGGCGGCCAGTTGCGCGGGGCTCGTCATCTCCAGGGACTCGACGGTCAGCCGCCCGTCCAAGGCGTCGGCGAACGCCTCCAGCTCGCTGCCCTCGCGGCGTGTCGTGGCGATGACGCGGTGGCCGCGGCGGAGGAGTTCGAGGACGAGCACGAGGCCGAGTCCTCTGGAGGCCCCGATGACGAGCGCGAGGCGGTCGGAGGCGGCGGGTGTGCCGGAGGCGGCGGAAGCGGTGCTCACGGGTTTCTCCTTCACGGTGCGAGGTCCCGGGTCACCGTCCACGCGGTGCGGGTTCCTCGTTTGTCAGGACGCTGTGCCTGGACGGTGTGTCTAGACGGTGCGTCTCGACAAGGTTAGATCACGGCACGCCCTCCCGGTATCGTGTTTCGCATGTCTGCCGCCGCCACCACTTCCCAGCCCCGCAGGCCGCGCTCCGGCAACCGGCGCGACGAGGCCGCGCGTCTGGCCGTGCTGCACGCCGCGGACGACCTGCTGGTCGAGCACGGTTTCGGCGCGCTGACCGTCGAGGCGATCGCGCGCCGCGCGGGCGTCGCGAAGCAGACGATCTACCGCTGGTGGCCGTCGAAGGTCGAGATCCTGCTCGACACGCTCATCGAGGACAGCGCCAAGCGGATCCCCGTTCCGGCGGACGAGCCCACGGCGGAGAGCGTGCGCGGTTACCTGCGCGGATTCGCCCGGTTCCTCACCCGCGACCCGGCGGGCAAGGTCCTGCTCGCGCTGCTCGCCGAGGCGCAGCACGACCCCGACACGGCCAGGAGTCTCCACGAGCGCTGTCTCGCGCCGCGCCGCGCGCGGGAACGCGCGATGCTCACCGGCGCGACCGACGCGGGCGAGATCGCGCCGACGCTCGGCCCCGACGCCACGATGGACGCCCTGCTCGGCCCGATCGTCTACCGCGCGCTGACCGGCGCAAGCATCCCGCGCGGCCTGGTGGACACCCTCGTGGACGCGCTGCTCAGGCCACGAGCGAACTGACGCGTCCGGACCGCCGATCCGCCCGCGTCAGGCGTTCCGGGTGGCGCTCACGCCGTCATGGCCCGCTCGCCGCCCTCCTCCGCGCCCGTCCCCTCGCCACCGTCGGCGTCCTGCGCGCAAGCCGTCGCGAGGGCGTCCAGGGAGACGTTCAGCGCGTGGGCCAGGGCCGCCACGGTGAAGAAGGCCGGGGTCGGGGCCCGGCCCGTTTCGATCTTGCGGAGGGTCTCCGCGGACACCCCGGCCGCCGCCGCCACGTCGACCATGCTGCGGTCGCCCCGGGCCTGGCGGATCAGGGCGCCGAAGCGCTCTCCGCGTCGCCGCTCCTGCGGGCTCAAAGGAACTCTCACCATGACCGTGATACTAATACCGGTATAAGTATTGGCGACAGCGGCCCGCACGGCCGCGCGCGGCGAGGAGTCACGCCCATGGTGGAGATCAAGACCGACACGGCACTGGAGGCGATGCGCGAAGCCGGGCGGGTCGTGGCCCACGCGCTCGCGGCGGCCCGCGCGGCGGCGGCCGTGGGGGTCCGTCTGCGTGAGCTCGACGCGGCCGCCCGGGCCGTCCTGGACGAGGCCGGCGCACGCTCGCCGTTCCTGGGCTACCGGCCCTCCTTCGCGCCGACCCCCTTCCCGGGCGTGGTCTGCGTCTCGGTCAACGACGCCGTCGCGCACGGCATCCCGGACGACTACCGCCTGCGCGACGGCGACCTCGTCAGCGTCGACTGCGGGGCCGAACTCGACGGCTGGACCGGCGACGCCGCGATCAGCTTCGTCGTGGGCACCCCGCGCCCCGCCGACCTCGAACTCATCACCGCCACCCAGCAGGCCCTCGACGCGGGCATCGCCGCCGCCACCGTCGGCCACCGCGTCGGCGACATCTCCCACGCCATCGACACCGTCGCCCGCGAGGCGGCCTGCGGCATGCCGTCCGACTTCGGCGGCCACGGCATCGGCCGCCGGATGCACGAGGACCCCCACGTCCCCAACCGCGGCCGCCCCGGCCGTGGCTTCCCCCTGCGCCACGGCCTCGCCCTCGCCATCGAGCCGATGCTCATGGCCGGAGGACGCGACAAGTACCGTACGGACGGCGACGGTTGGACCCTGCGCACGATCGACGGCAGCCGGGCCGCCCACATCGAGCACACCATCGCCGTCACCGCCGACGGCCCCCGCGTCCTCACGCTGCCCTGATCCGCGACAGCACGCCGACCGCCTCGCACCGACCGCCTACGCGTCCCG
Organism: Streptantibioticus parmotrematis; assembly: GCF_019890615.1. Taxonomy (GTDB): domain Bacteria; phylum Actinomycetota; class Actinomycetes; order Streptomycetales; family Streptomycetaceae; genus Streptantibioticus_D; species Streptantibioticus_D parmotrematis. The sequence continues at coordinate 17,232 of NZ_JAINVZ010000014.1, forward strand.
GCGCCGGTCCCGCACCTCCGGCCCGGGCCGCATACCGGCCGAGGTGTACGTGGCGACCGCGCCGACGTTCGCGCTCCGGGTGCACACGATCACGCTGGAGGACCCCATCTCCCGCAGCGCGGCCGCCCCCGCGACCGTGATCGCCACGCCGAAGCCCAGACCGCGGTGGTCCCGGTGCACCCCCATCGGCTCGATCAGCCCGGGCCTGCCCGGACCGGCCGACCACACCGTCACCGCCGCCACCGCGTCACCCCGGTCGTCGTACGCGAGCAGGCACCGGGCGTCGGCGTACGACGACCCGGCCGCCATCGCCCGCCACCGCTCAGGCGTGAACGTCGACCGGTCGAACGCCGCACGCTGCACGGCGGCCCGCGCCTCGGCCCGCTCCGGTCCGACGACCTCGATCCGCACGCCCGGGTCCCCGACCGGTTCCCTCAGGTCACGGCGCAACGGTGTCCACGGTTCGTCGGGCCGCCAGCCCGCCTCCGTCAGCAGGTCCTGCACCAGGGAGCCGGTCGGCGCCTCGACGTACACCTGGCCCTCGCCCAGCACACCGCGCCCGGGGTCGGCGACGTCCTCGGCCATCCGCCGGGCCAGTTCCTCGTCGCGCCGGACGTCCGGTGCGACCGTCACCCGCAACAGCGCGGCCCCGTCCAGCAGTCCCACGGCGACGATCCGCCCGTCCCGGCTCCAGGTCCGCACGGCGGTGCCCGTCGCCTCGGCGCCGAACCGCAGGAACCAGCCCAGGTCCCCGGGATGCAGCTGCATCGGCGCCCCGTCGTCCTGCCACTCACGCAGCGCGCCCACGGCCGCGTCCAACCCGCCGACTCCCGGTGTGCCCAGCACGATCGCCATGCCCCGATCGCACACCATCCCGCGGACCCGGCGCATCCGGTTTTCGGCGGCCGGGCCCCGCCGTGGGCACGCGGCCCTCGGGCGAGCGGTGGTGGTTCAGGCGGCTGGGCGCAGCGTCTCGTCGAGCCAGTCGGCGATGCGGGCGATGGCCAGCCGCTGGGCGCCCACGTGGCAGTGGGCGTCCGCGCCGAGTTCGTCGCCGAAGGCGAGCAGGGTGCTGCCGGGAGTGTGGTCGTGGAGTGTCCCGGGCTGGCCGGTGAAGAACAGGTCGCCCTGCGCCTCGCAGACCAGCGTGGGCGCCTTGATCCGCTCGGCGATGCCGTCGCCGAGGTGGTAGTCGAGCATCGCGGCCAGCACCTGGCGCGGGGTGTCGACACCGAAGACCCAGGCACCGTGGGACAGCGCCCAGCGCATCACCGGGGAGTCGGCGGCGGCTCGCTCCAGCTGGACGTCCACCTCGGGGGCGTTCTCGGTCCGCAGCAGGGCGGCCTTGTCCTCGCGGGTGGCGCCGGGGATGTCGGCGATGAAGTTCTCGGCGATGTCGTAGACGCCGTCGACGGACACGACGGCGCTGAGGCGGTGCTCGAACGCCGCCGCGCGCGGGGCGAGTTGGCCGCCCATGCTCAGCCCGATCAGGGCGAGCCCCTCGGGATCGACGTCGTCACGGGTGAGGACGAAGTCGATGGCGGCGCCGACGACGGTCTCCCAGTCGGGGCGGAAGACCAGGTTCTCCCGGTGCATGGGTCCCGGCTGGCCGGGGCCGTCGAAGGCGAGCACGTGGTAGCCGCGTTCGACGAGCCCGGGGACGCCGAAGAAGTGGCACTCCTCGGCCGTGCCGTCGAAGCCGTTGTGGATGAGCACCACCGGGTGGGGGCGGCCCCGGCCGTCGTCGGCGGCTTCGTACCAGTAGCCGGGCAGGGTGGTGTTCTCGAACGGGATCTCCACCGGCGTCACCGGGCGCTCGGACAGCGCGACCGCGGACCTGAAGGCCGCCACGCTCGCCTCGTAGACGTGGTCGATCCGCGGGTCGGCGGGGTTCCCGTGCAGGAAGAACTCCGCGGAGCGGTAGTAGTTCGAGGCGCGCAGCCAGGCGTCGCGGGCGGAGACGGGGTGCCTCCCCCGCTCGGCCTCGCGGGCCACGTCGGCGACGCGGTCGGCGGTGAGCAGCCACTCGTCGTACCAGCTGTCGAAGTCACCCTCGCGGATGCGCTGCGCGGTGGTGAGCACCTCGCCGAAGTCGGCGCCGCCGTAGGCGATGTGACCGAAGGACCTGAGGGTCTCGTACCAGAACGACGGGTTGTTGCCGAAGAGCACAGGGCGCATGACCGGCCTCCTAAGGCGAAAGTTTTCGTATTAAGCGAGCCCAACGTACATCACCTCCGAGCTAAAGGTGAACCCTTTCGCGTTAAGATGGCCGCATGACCGACCAGCCGACTCCCCGCCGCCCGGGCGGACGGACCGCACGGGTGCGTACGGACGTGCACCGGGCCGTCGAGGAACTCGCCCGCGCACACCCCCTGTCGGAGCTGACCCTCGCGCAGGTGGCCGACCGCTCCGGGGTGCACCTGGGCACCCTCTACCGCCGCTGGAAGACGCTGGACGGCCTGCTCCTCGACGTCGTCAACGAGCGGCTGAGCGCGCCGATGCCCGACACCGGATCCCTGCGGGAGGACCTGGAGCGTTACGCGCGCCGGGCCGCCGACGATCTCGCCGGCCCCGTCGGCACGATGCTGGTGCAGACCCTCGTCGCCATCCGGCGGGAGGACGACGGGGGCGGACTGGACAAGCTGCCGCCTGCTCTGGCCCGGCGATTCGACGACCTGGAGGCGGTACTCGACCGTGCGGCCGCCCGGGGGGAGGACGTTCCCAGCGTGCAGGAGGTCTTCGAGGTCGTCCTCGCCCCGCTGTACGCCGCCGTGCTGTTCGGCATCGGTCCCAGTGGCCCGGCCGCCGCGGGACCCCTCGTCGAGCGCCTCACGCGGCTCGTCGGCACCGCCTGAACGGGTCGCGCGGTGGCGGGGCTTGGCACGCGTACGGCGCGGCACGCACACTTGCCCCATCACACAGGCTTCGGGTGATTCGCCGAACAGGGGGAAACTGTGAGCAGATCCCACGCGGTGCCGACGGCACGGGTGCTGCGGCTCGCCGAGGACCGCGGATTCGGGCAGCCCGTCACCACCGTGGCCGTCCAGCCCTTCAAGGTCCCTGAGGTCGTGGGCGGTTGCCTCACCCTCCTACTGGTCGTTCCCGGCCTGGTGCTGAGCCTGCCGTTACCCTGGCCCGCGACCGCACACCTGGTGGGTTACGGTCTGCTCGCGGCCGTCCCGTTGGTCGTGCTGGTCACCTGGTGGTGCGGCCGCCGGGCGGAACGGCCGTTCGCGCCCGCACTGCACTGCTTCCACGAGGGGTTGATCCTCGACACCCAGGACGACGTCGAGGTGTTCGCCTGGCACGAGGTGCTCGTCTACGACTGGACGACCACCTCCCAGAGCAACCAGCCGTCCAAGACCCGTCATCTGAAGCTGAGGACCCGCGAGGGACGGGAGATCCGCGATCTGACCTACGCACGTCAAGCGGAGGTCATTTCGCAGCTGGCCGACACGGCCGAAGCACCCCGCGCGCGGGAGCAGTTGGAGAACAGCGGTTCGGTCACGTTCGGCGACTACGTTCTCTCCACGGCGGGACTGACGGTCGACGGCACCTTCCACCCGTGGTCACATCTGCGGCGCCCGCACTCCCGCTTCCTTCCCCAGCCCCGCCCGCTGGAGATCCGCACCGGACCCGGCCACTGGAAGCGCCTGTGGATCGACGGCTCCACGACGCCGTACGGAGCCGTTCTGCTGGACCTCGTGGGCCGGTGCGTGGACGATCACAGCGTGATCCAGTAGTGCCGACGCGGCGGCTTCCGCTGACGCGGCGGGCGCCCCGTCCGCCCAGGTAGCAGACCGCTGAGCAGCGAGATACGTTGACAGGAGAGCGGCCACAAGAGATCCGCAGGCGACAGGCAGCCATGAACGACGACCAGCGTCCGTCCGGTGACCGGACCCGCCATCTCACTCCACAGGAGCGGATCGCCCGGGGCAAGGCCGCGCGGTCCGTCGCGCCGCGCTCCGGGCACGCCGAGTTCCGGCCCACTCCGGAGCGCCCAGACCCCCTGGATGTCATCCGCGCCCAGTCGGCGAAGAGGCTGCCGGAGCTGGTGCCGATCCGCTACGGCCGGATGAGCGAGTCGCCGTTCCGCTTCTACCGGGGAGCGGCCGCGATCATGGCGGCCGACCTCGCCGGGACGCCGCGCACCGGCATCACCACGCAGTTGTGCGGCGACGCGCACTGCCTGAACTTCCGGCTGCTGGCCTCGCCGGAACGGCACCTGATGTTCGACATCAACGACTTCGACGAGACGCTGCCCGGGCCGTGGGAATGGGACGTCAAACGCCTGTCGGCGAGCCTGGTCATCGCGGGCCGCGCCAACGGCTTCTCCGCGAAGGACCGGGCCTGCGTGGTCGCCGCCGCCGTACGGGCCTACCGCCAACGCATGCGCGCGCTGGCCGAGTTGGGCGATCTCGACGTCTGGTACACACACCTCGACGCGGACGAGTTGCAGGAGCAGTTCGCCTCCGTGCTCAGCGCCGACGACTCCGACCGGTGGCGGCGCACCCGGGAAGCGGCCCGCGCCCGCGACACCCTTCAGGCCTTCGACAAGCTCACCCGCGTCGTCGACGGACGACGCCAGATCGCCCCCGATCCGCCGCTGCTCACGCGCCTGGCGGACCTGCTCCCCGAGGCCCCGCGCGAGGCGCTGGAGCAGGCCCTCGGCAGCCTGGTCGAACGCTACAGCCACACTCTCCAGTCGGACCGCCGCCACCTCCTGGAGGGCTACCGGTACGCCGACGCGGCCCGCAAGGTCGTCGGCGTGGGCAGTGTGGGAACGCGGTGCTGGATCATCCTGATGCTCGGCAAGGACGCCGAGGACCCGCTGTTCCTCCAGGCCAAGGAGGCGGACGAGTCGGTGCTCGCGCCCTACACCGGTGCCCGGCCCTTCGCCACGCAGGGCGAACGGGTGGTGGCGGGCCAGCGGCTCATGCAGGCCACCAGCGACATCTTCCTCGGATGGGAACGCGTCCACGGCATCGACGGGCGCCTGCGGGACTTCTACATACGGCAGTTGCGGGACTGGAAGGGCGTCCTGGCGACCGAGACCATGTCGCCGAGGCGGATGGAACTCTTCGGCCGCGCGTGCGGCGCCACCCTGGCCCGCGCCCACGCCCGGTCCGGCGACCGCGTCGCCATCGCGGCCTACCTGGGCGGCGGCGACGTCTTCGACCGCGCGCTGACGACGTTCGCCGAGCTGTACGCGGACCAGAACGAGAAGGACCACCAGGCACTGCTCGACTCGATCAGGGCCGGACGGGTCCCCGCCGAAGCCGCATGACCGCGGGGCGCCGCACGACCGCCGAACGGGGACGACCACCCGGTCCCGCGGGGTCCCGGCGGCGGCCCTGGCACGGCTCGTTGGGGGGCCGGCTGGCAACCGGCGGTGACGCGCGCAGGACTGCGGCCGCGTCAGTGGCGCGCCGGAGAGGTGTGCTCGCACAGGGCCGTGGTCACGGCGGTCCGAACGTCGGTGTCCTGCGCGGCGGTTCCGCCGGGGTCGAGGTTGACCATCACGGTCGCCTGCCGCCCGTCCGGCGTCACGCCGGTCATCGTCTCGAAGCCCGGGATGCCGCCGTCGTGCCCCCAGAACCGGCCGCCGCACGGCAGCGGGTCGCTCTCCAGGCCCAGCCCGTACGCGCTCCCGGAGGCGTCCCCGGTCGGGACCGTGGTCTCCATCGCCCGTAGCTCGGCGGGCGGCAGCAGCCTTCCCCGCAGGAGCGCGCCGAGGAACCGGTTCATGTCCGCACCGCTGGAGATCATGGCTCCGGAGGCGTAGGCGACCGACGGGTTGAACTCGCTCACGTCGATCCGGTCGGAAGCCGTCGGCTCCGCGTACCCGTGCGGGTGCGGGCCGGGGATGGCGGACGCGTCCACGGGCACGGAGGTGTCGTGCAGACCGAGCGGCTCGATGACGCGCCGGTCGATCTCCTCGCCGTACGGGTGCCCGGTCACGGCCTCGATGAGCAGTCCGGCGAGCACGTAGTCGGTGTTCGAGTAGCTCCACCCGGTCCCGGGCGCGAACACGGGAGGATGCGCCAGCGCGAGTTTCACGAGGTCGAGCGGGCTGTAGTGCGCCAGCGGTTGGGACAGGACCGTCTGAAGGCTGAGGTAGTCCAGGTAGTCGGGCAGGCCACTGGTGTGCTGGAGCAGTTGCCGCACCGTGATGTCGCGCCCGTCGTTCCCGTTGCCCCGCACCACACCGGGCAGGTACCGCTCGATCGGCGCGTCGAGTACGACCGTGTGCTCGGCGACGAGCTGAAGCACCACCGTGGCGACGTACATCTTCGTCATGCTGCCGATCCGGAACCTGCTGCCGTCCGCCATCGGCGCACCGGTGGCGACATCCGCCACGCCACTGGTCAGCACCGTCGTCCCGCCGTGCCCGTCGCTGACCTCGGCCAGCGCTCCCGGCGCCCCGTCAACGGTGGTCAGCCGCCGCAGGATCCCGCTCACGCCGCCGTACGGCACGGTCGCCTTCGCGGTGACGCTCGACGGGCCTCCTCCGGCCGCGAACGCGGCGGGCGCGACGCCACCCGTGCCCACCGCGAGCGCCACCACGGCGGCGCACCCGGCGATCCTGCGTCGACACATGGGAATCTCCCCCTCGGTTCTCCGGATTCCGCACCTCGACCGGGCGCGGGGAACCACAGACGGGCGCGGTGTCGCACGTCGGACGGGCTGTGTGCTTGCTTGCCGCCCCTGGCACCTCACAGTGTTTCCGCACCCTCCGGCCCCGGCCCATGGGGCTCTCCCCCGTATGCACAGGGGGGTTGTCCGGCCTGAACGGGCCGCGGGCCCCCGAAAACGGCCGACCGCCGCACGACCTTCGTGGACACGGCCGTTGGTCCCGTTCACGCGCCGGTGCGGAGCCAACGTCCGCTCGTTGCATACGAAACCACCCCGGCGTCGGCGGCCTCGTCCGGCCCCGGAGGCGAGGCCGCCCTCGTCGTGGTGTCATCGAAGAAGAGCCACCGTGCGAATCATCTGGACATCACGCGGCAGCGCTCCGAAGCCGCGGGCCGCGTATCACGGAAGGAATCATCATGGCCGGCAGTCTGCGAGCCCGGGACATCATGACCGGCGGCGTGCAATGCGTCGGCGCTCACCAGTCGTTGCAGGACGCGGCGCGGATGATGCGTGATCTCAAGGTCGGCGCACTGCCCATCTGCGGCGACGACAACAAGCTGACCGGCATGATCACCGACCGCGACATCGTCATCAGGTGCTGCGCGGAGGGCATCGACCCGGCGGCGGTGCAGGCGGGCTCCTTGCAGGGCGATCTCCAGTGGATCGACGCCGACGCGGACGCGGGCGAGGCCCTCCACACGATGGAGCAGCACCGGATCAAGCGGCTCCCGGTGATCGACGTCAAGGGCGGCCACCAGCTGGTCGGCGTGATCACGGAGGCCAACCTGGCCAAGAACCTCACGGACGCGCAGATCGCGGAATTCGCCAGCCACGTCTACGCCGGAGCGTGAGGTCGGCCCTCTCGGGCCCTTCGGCCGGGTGGGGCGGCGGAGGTCGGCGTGCCCGGCCCTCCCATCAACTTGGTTTCTGGGGGCGGCGGATGAGGGCTGGCTGGTTGGACGGTCGGTCGGTCGGTTGGTTAGTTGGTTGGCTGGCGGGCTGGCGGGCTGGCGGGCTGGATCAGCGGTCGGGATGACGGCGTGGTACGAGGTCGTCGTGGTCGGGCTGGTTGGTTGGGGGTCCCTCGTCGCTGCGTGGGGTGCGGAGTGTTACGTCTGCGCCGCTTCGCGGCTTGAGGGGCAGGAGGGGAGGGGCTCCAGCGCTGCGCGCCCCGCACGACAACCGATCGCTTCGCGCCCGGCCCCGACCTGACCGGGGACAAGTGAGCACCGTGGACGAGACAGGTACGAAGTGTCACGTCTGCGCTGCTTCGCAGCTTGAGGGGCAGGAGGGGAGGGCTCCAGCGCTGCGCGCCCCGCTCGACGGCCGATCGCTTCGCGCCCGGCTCAGCCTGACCGGGGTCCAGGGTTCCTGGTCTGCGGATTGATTGTCACCCCGTTGTCAGCGACAAGGGTTTTTGTCAACCAGGCATGCCGAAAAAGCTTGCCACCGGCAACGGGGTGACAAGCGTTTCCCAGACTGCCCTGCCGGTCGCGCAGCGGACGGCCTTCAGCGCAGCGCGCAGCGCCTAGCCCCCCGCCCTCCTGCCCCTCAAGCCGCGCAGCGGCGCAGACGTAACACTCCGCAACCCCAACCGGCGACCTTGAAGACATACGGGAGTTGACTGCCTCCACAGGACCACGAACGAACGCCACGAAGCGACAGGGGGGACCCTGGGGATCCCTGCTGTGCTCGACGGCCGTTCGCGTCGCGCCCGTCCGGGGTCACAAGGTTCTTGGTCTGCGGATTGATTGTCACCCCGTTGTCAGCGACAAGGGTTTTCGTCAACCAGGCGTGCCAAAAAAGCTTGCCACCGGCAACGGGGTGACAAACGTTTTTCAGGACTACCTGCCGGTCGCGCAGCGGACGGCCCTCAGCGCAGCGCGCAGCGCGTTAGCCCCCCGCCCTTCCGCCCCCTCAAGCCGCGAAGCGGCGCAGACGTGACACTTCGCACCCCGGGCCCACACGGGACAGCCTCAACCGCCGACCCCGGAAGGGAGTTGGCCACTCTTCACCGCGCTCACGAACGAACGCCACGAGGCGGAAGGGAAGAGCAGCGCGGGCCCGTGCGGGTCCTTGCTGTCCCGTACGGGAACGAGATCGGCCAGGTCGTCGCGGACCTCCACGCACTCGCCACCGTCAGAGTTGCTGTAGCTGCTCTTACGCCACGTCATGCGCTGAATTGCCCATCCTTGACGGCCGCGACGAAGGCAGACCAGGCGGTGGAAGGGAAGATGAGGGCGGGGCCGTGCGGGTCCTTGCTGTCGCGGACAGGAACGACGCCAACGAACTCGTCGGACACCTCGACGCACGCGCCGCCGTCCTGGTTGCTGTAGCTGCTCTTACGCCAGGTGGCCGCGTTCAGGTCGATGGTTCGCACGGTACTTCCTCCAACATCTGCAGGATGAACTTCCGCGTCCTAGCGGGCGAAAGCGCCAGGTCACGCACCGCATCGTACGCCTGCTGCAGGCGCAGAACTGGCGAAGTTTCCTCGATGAGTTCGCCTCGGTAGCCGTTCTCGGTGTAGGCCACAGTACGGCCATCCGGCAGCAGCAGGTACCACATGTCGGCGCCCATCAGACCGTGCAAGCCAGCGTCCTGCGGCAGCACATGAATGGTGAGATCCTGCCGGTCCGACATTTCCAGGAGGTATTCGAGCTGGACCTGCCATTCAGCCGCATCCTGCAACGGCGTGCGCAGAACAGCCTCGGCCAGAATCGTCCTGAAGGTGGGCGCGTCATCACCCAGCAGCAGCTCACGTCGGCTCATTCGCGCCTCGACCTGCTGGGTCAGCTCCTTCCCCCTCAACCCACCTGCTTCCAGAACCTCCCGCGCGTACCCCGGCGTCTGAAGCAAGCCGGGCAAGACACTCACGGCGAAGTGCCACAGGCTCACCGCCTCCGCTTCCAGCGCCATGTACCGCCGATACCGCTCGCGGAACTGCGTGTGGTCCCCCGCCGCCAGTTCCCACAGCGCCAGCAGCAACCCCGGCGTCCCGTAGTAATGATCGAGCGCCTGGACGACCTCGGGGCCGCCCAGCGTCTCCCCCTTCTCCATCTTGCCGAACAACGACCAGTCCCAGCCGAGGCGTTCGCCGAGTTTGCGGAGGGTGTCGCCGCGTTGGGTGCGCAGTAAGCGCAGTTCCTCCGCGAAGCGCTGCCGTGGTTCCTGGCTGCGGCCGGTGATGATGCGTCGTTGGGGCATGGCGGTGCGCTCCCGTCCGTCGTGGGGCGGAGGGCCGTTGTGGAAGGTGTGGAACCACCCCGGAGCGGCGGAGAACCAGAGCCCGCCGTGGCGTGGAAAGACCTTGTTCGGCCACATCCTGGTGACACCCGGACTACGCACGGTAATCCACGTGGGGCGTGCGGGGCCATCGAACAGAGCGGGTCGAGGAAGGGAGCGCGGGGCGCATGGTGGAGCAGAGGGCGGACGGGGCGGGCGCACGGAGGGCGGGGGCCCGCGCGGGGGTCGCACGGGCGCGGATCAGGGAGGCGGTCGAGGCGAAGGAGGCGCTGGCGGAGGCGTTGCGGGGGGCGGGGATCTCGTTGCCGGCGTTGGGGGTGCGGACGCCGTCGTCGGTGGAGGAGGACCGCGCGCGGTACGCGTTGGTGCACTTGGGGGTGTGTGCGGCGCCGGTGGCGCGGGCGCTGGCGGAGGTCATCGCGAAGGGGGTGCGGGCGTGATCGCGGTGGGTACGGTGGCGTGGGACGCGGCGCGGGAGCGGGTGGGGGTGGTGATGGCGTGTGAGGGTCCGTACGTTCAACTGAGGCCGTTGGGTGGCGGGTTGGAGTGGGACGCGCGGCCGGAGTCGGTGCGGGAGGCGACGCAGGGGGAGGTGCTGAGCGCGCGGGTGGCGGAGGCGAACACGCGGGGGCGGCGGCACGGCCGCAGTGACCACGGGCCGCGCCCGTCGGCGGAAGGTACGTCACCACCCAACACGAACCAACAATTTCACGCCACGAATGAAGCGCCATCGGCAACAAACAGCACAAATGTTGACGCGTTCCACCAGGGCGCGTAGCGTCCTGGGCACTCGAAGCGAAGTGCGATCCCCCCACGCGTCAAGTCCCCCGTCACATCACCGACTTGGGGTCCCTCCTGCCCCCACAGGAGCACAGCATGAGCCGTAAGAACTTCTTCACCGCGTCAGCCGTGGCGCCGGGCGCGGCCGGGGCGGCGTCCCGTATCCGTACGTCGCCGCCGTACCGGAAGGTGTTGCTGTCCGGTCTGGCGACCCTCGCACTCGTGATCGCCGCCCTGATCGCCCTGCCGGGAGTCTCCCGCGCCACGACATCGTTGCCGTGCGACCTCTACGCCTCCGGTGGCACGCCGTGCGCGGCGGCGCACAGTACGGTGCGCGCGTTGTTCGCCTCGTACGACGGGCCGTTGTACCAAGTCACGCGGGCCTCCGACGGCAGCAGCACGAACATCGGGCTGCTGTCGCCGGGCGGTTACGCGAACGCGGCCGCGCAGGACTCGTTCTGCGCGAACACCACGTGCCGCATCACGAGGATCTACGACCAGACCTCCCACCACAACGACCTCACCCCGGGCCCGTCCGGCACCTCCGGCATGGGCGCGGACCGGGGCGCGGACGCGAGTGAGATCGCGGTGACGGTGGGCGGGCACAAGGCGTACGGCGTGTGGATCTCGCCGGGCGTCGGGTACCGGTACACGGGCGTGGCGGCCGGTGTCGCGGTGAACGGGCAGCCGGAAGGCGCGTACATGGTGGCGAGCGGCACGCACGTGGGTTCGGCGTGCTGCTTCGACTACGGCAACGCCGAGTCCACGCCGGCGGACACCGGCAACGGCCACATGGACGCGGTGTCGATCGCGACGACGTGCTACTTCTCGCCGTGCACCGGCTCGGGCCCGTGGGTCGAGGCGGACATGGAGAACGGCATGTTCCAGGGCGACAACGGCTCCAACACCGCCAACAAGGGCAACAACACCCCTTACGTCACGGCCATGGTGAAGGACAACGGGCAGACGACGTACGCGATCAAGGGGGGTGACGCGGCGTCGGGCGGGTTGTCGACCTGGTGGAACGGCTCGTTGCCGACCCGCGGGGGCTACATGCCGATGCACCAGGAGGGCGGCATCATCCTGGGCACCGGCGGCGACAACAGCAACTGGAACATGGGCACGTTCTTCGAGGGCGTGATGGTCTCCGGCTATCCGTCCGACGCCACGGAGAACGCGGTGCAGGCCAACATCGTCTCGGTCGGCTACAACGGCGAGACCAACGTGCCCAACGGCGCGAACAAGCCCATCACCGGTCCCGGCGGCCAGTGCGTGGACGTCATCGGCGACGACACCGGCACCGACGGCGCGGCCGTCGACCTGTGGAACTGCCAGTCGTACGCCGAGGACCAGTACTGGACGCACAACGCGGACGACTCGCTGAGCACGATCGGCCGCTGCCTGGACATCGACGGTGACGGCACGGCGGGCGGCACGCAGGTCGAGTTGTGGGACTGCAACGGCGTCGGCGGCCAGAAGTGGGTCCAGCACTCCGACGGCACTCTCTACAACCCCCAGTCGGGCCGCTGCCTGGACGCCACCGGCAACGCGACGGCCAACGGCACGAGGCTCCAGATCGCGGACTGTGACGGGTCCTCGGGCGAGCAGTTCCATCTGGGGTGAACCAACCGTCACGAGCGGGAGGCGAGGGAGGCACCGGTCGCGGTGCCTCCCTCGCCGCGTTCGCGGGCACGCGGGGCGTCAGCAACTGGTTGACGGCATGGGCCCGTTCTGGCGTGCGAGGACGTCGCCCGGCGAGGGCGTGAACAGGACGACCCGGAGCGGGGACTATGCCCCGTTTGATGCCGTATCGGAGAGGACAGGACGCCGCCGCCCACCCGTAACGGCGACCTGGCGGCGGGAGTTGACGGAACGGCGTGAACCCGTCGCACGCTGGCGATTTGACCAGCGACTGATTGTCCTTTGACTTCCCCTTGGGTATTCTGTCACTTGCTGTCACCGAGATTAGCACTCGGTAGCGGCCTGAAGGTAGTTGGGTGTAAAAGATCCGAGGGCGCGCGCCGTGCGGCGCCGCCCTCGGGGTCCAGTCGTGACGTGTCATCACCTCACCGTCGTCCGGCGCTGGCAGGCAAGCGGACGACGGACCCACGACCAGCATCTGGAGGATAAGCGTGAACCACCCCGACCGGCTACGGCACGCGATAGGCGAACCCGGCACGACGCCCCTGATCGGCGTCTTCGACATGTTCTCCGCGTCCCTCGCGGCCCAGCACTACGACGGGATGTTCATCTCCGGGTTCGGCTTCGCCGCCTCCCACTACGGGCTCCCCGACATCGGCTTCATCGCCTGGCCCGACATCGTGCACTTCGTGCAGCGGCTGCGGCTCGCGTTCCCGCGCCAGCACCTGCTGGTCGACATCGACGACGGCTACGTCGACCCGGAGACCGCGTGCCACGTCGTCCAGCACCTGGAGGCCGCCGGCGCCTCCGGGGTGATCCTGGAGGACCAGGCGCGGCCCCGGCGCTGCGGCCACGTGGACGGCAAGCGGGTGCTGCCGCTCGACCAGTACCTGGAGAAGCTGGGCATGGTGCTCGACGCCCGGCGCGACCTGGTCGTCGTCGCCCGCACCGACGCGACGGAGGAGGCGGAGATCCTGCGCCGTGCGCAGGCCCTGGCCGCCACCGACGCGGACGTCGTCCTGGTCGACGGTGTGCGCAGCGTGGAGTGGATCCGCAAGGTCCGCGACGCGATCGGCGACAAGCCGCTGCTGTTCAACCAGATCGCGGGCGGCAAATCCCCCCGGCTCTCGCTCACCGAACTGGCCGACCTCGGCGTCGACGTGGCGATCTACAGCACCCCGTGCCTGTTCGCCGCGCACTCGGCGATCGACGACGCGCTGACCCGGCTCAAGCACGCGGACGGCAGGTTGCCGGAACACACCGCCCGCAGCGTGGGCGTCGCGGAGTCGCAGGCGTTGCTGGAGCGGAACATCAGCCGCCACCACGCGGTGCCCTCGCTGCCGCCTCAACTCCCTTCTCCGCCCGAGCCGGTGGGCGTGGGGTGAGGGCCTAGCGATCGGGAGGCGGGGGCACGGCGCCTCCGCCTCCCGACGGAGCCGTCCCCCGTGCCAGCGCCTCCCCCGTCTCCGTGCGGCGGTACACGACGCGGCGGCCCACGCGGGTGCCGGCCACCAGGTCCGCGTCCCTCAGCACCGCGAGGTGGCCGCCGACCGTGCCGAGGGAGACACCGAGTTCCGCGGCGAGTTCACTGCTCGTGGCCGGGCGCTCCAGGCTGCGCAGGATCGCCGCCCGGCCCGCTCCGAGGAGCCGGGCCAACGCCCTTTCCCGGACTCCGGGTTCGGGCGTCACGGCCGCCTCCCCCGTGCCCCGCGCCGGGTACACCAGCGCGTACGGCTCCCCCGGCGCCGAGCACAGCCACGTTCCGCCGCGCGAGCTGGTGTACGGCACGAAGAGCATGCCGTCCGGTCCGACCACCCGGTCGTGCCCCGGTCGGCTGCTGAAGCGGATCGCGTCCGCGCCGACCCACGCGCTGTGCCGGCTCATCCGGTCCAGCGCCCTCGGCCACCCGTACGCGGCGAGCAGGCCCGCGCGGTACGTCACGTCGCGTTCGAGCGCGGCACGGCGGCGCGGCCAGTCCTCGGCCACGTACGCGTCCCACACGTGCCGGAACAACTCCGCTGTCCGCGCACCCCAGTTCCGGCCGGTGAACCAGCGGGCCAGGTCGTGCCGTTCCCGCGGCTCCCAACTCGCCTCCACCGCACGGCGCATGTCCTGCCCGATCACCTCGTCGGATACCGCGGCCATCCGCGCCAGCTCGTCCTCGATCCGGGTGCGCATGCCTCCGGTGGGCGGCAACGTGATGTGTCCGGGCACGTACTTCGTCGCGCCGACGAGGCCGACCAGCCCGGCGGCGAAGGGGTCCGCGTCCAGCACGGCGCGGAAGGCGGGGCGGTGGCGGTCGCGCCAGGGGGTCAGCCAGGGGTCGGCGGACGGCCGTGTGAGCGTGATGACGGCGCCCATCGTCTCGGCGAGCGGGGAGAGCGCGAAACGGGAGCGGGACAGGGCGAGGGAGTCGAGGCGCAGGAGGACCACCTGGCGGTTCTACCGCACCGGCGGGCGTACGGCGGCCTTCGCGGCTTCCGCGGCTCTCGGCGAGCGGCGGGTGGCGGGTGGCGGGTGGCGGGCGCGGAGTTCCGGGGAGCGGCGGACTCGGGCTTGCGGCGAGCGCGGAGTTTCGGCGAGCGGCGAAACGTTGGCGTGGGGCCGCGGGTCGTGGCGAGACTCTGGCGGGTGCTCCCACCGACCCCTCCCCCCTCCCCTTCCGGCTTCCGCTGGTTCTTCACCGCGCAGACCGTCTCGCTGCTGGGCAGTTCGATGGCGCCGGTGGCGCTGGCGTTCGCCGTGCTCGGCGCGTCCGGACGGGCCGGCGACCTGGGCGTGGTGCTGGCCGCGCGCACGTTGCCGTTGCTGGGCTTCATGCTGATCGGCGGCGCGGTCGCCGACCGGCTGCCCCGGCGCCTCGTCCTGGTGACCGCCAACCTGGGCTCCGCGCTCACCCAGGGGGCGGTGGCCGCGCTGCTGCTGTCCGGACGGTACGCGCTGGGTCCCGTGGCCGCGCTGAGCTTCCTTAACGGGCTGCTGGGCGCGTTCACCTCGCCCGCGCTGCGCGGCCTGCTGCCCGAGCTGGTCCCCAGGGACCGGCTGCGGCGCGCCAACGCCCTGCTCGGCTCGGTGAAGAACGGCACGAAGGTGCTCGGTCCCAGCGTCTCCGGTGTGCTGGTGGTCGCGGCGGGCGGCGGTACGGCGATCGCGCTGGACGCGGTGAGCTTCCTGCTGGCGGCGGTATGCCTGACGCGGCTGCCCGTCACGTCCCACGGCGGGAGCGCGGCGCCGGGGCGCTACCACCTCGTACACGAACTGCGGGAGGGCTGGAACACGTTCCGCGGTACGCCGTGGGTGTGGCCGGTGACGCTCGCGTTCTGCGGCGTGAACCTGGTGAGCACCGGCACCTGGCAGATCCTCGGTCCGCAGCTCACCACCCGCATGGGATCGGCGGCGACGTGGGGGCTGGTGCTCAGCGTGCGCGGCGCGGGCATGCTGCTGACCAGCGGCCTGCTGTACCGGCTGGCGGTGCGGCGCTTCCTGCTCGTCGGCCAGCTCTCGTGCCTGCTGGGCGGGTTGCCCCTACTGGCGCTCGGCACCAGGGTCGCGGTGCCGTGGCTGGTGGGCGCCGCGCTCGTGGCGGGCATGGGAACGTCGGTGATGGTGACCGCCTGGGACACCAGCCTCCAGGAACACATCGCGCCGGGCGTGCTGTCGCGGGTCGCGGCCTACGACGACCTGCTGTCGTACGTGGCGATCCCGGTGGGCCAGTTGTCGATGGGCCCGCTGACGAAGGCCTTCGGCCCGTACGCGGTCGCGACGACGGCGGGCCTGCTCTACGCGCTGCTGACGACGCTGCCGCTGCTGGTCCCGGCGGTACGGAGGCTGCCGCACGGGGCGCGGGCGGAGGCGGCGGCGGTGGCGGCTTGAGGGGGCGGGCGCGTGCGCGGCCCGGAAGGCGGTTCCGGGGGCCGCGGCCGTGGACGGTGATCCTGCGGGCCGTCCACGGCCGCGCCGACGGTTCAGCTGACGCGGACCGTCACCACGTTGGAGGTGTGCAGGTGCACGGGGTGCTGGTCGTGCGCGTTACGCAGGCCGTACAGCACCGCGCGGAACTCCAGGTTGCCGCGGCGCGCGGACGTGCCGTGCGCGGTGACGTGCGCGTCACCCTTGACCGCGGCGCTGCAGTTCTCCTGGTGCCATCCCTCGCCGAAGCCGTTCTCCTCCAGGCACAGCTGGTGCAGGAAGCCGGCGCTGTCGTCGTCGCCCTGGGCCGTGATCGTGATGGTCTTGCCGACGTGCGCCGTGTGCGGCGCCGTGATGTCCGCACCGCCCTTGGCGAACGCGGGCGCGGCGGCCAGCGTCAGCGACGCCAGGCCCAGCGCGCCGATCACGGCCGCCCGGCCGCCGCGCGTCCTCAGCCCGGTCTTCTTCGTCCTGGTCATGGACTGTCCTCCCCGCGGAGATCCCACCTCGTGGGTCCCGCCCCTTCGCGAAGGCGCCCCGTGCGCCTCACTGATCACTCACACGGGCTGACGGCCCCCGCGGGTTCCGCTTCGCCCGACGCCGTTACGGAACCCGGACAAACCTGGCGGTGGACGCTCGCGCGCCTCGCGGCCACGGATCGGGCGGCAGGTCGGCCACGCGGCAGGCCGCGCATCGGCCACACGCCAGGCCGCGCATCGGCCACGCTTCGGAACTGCGGCCGTGCGTCAGGCCGTCGCGGCCGGCGACAGCAGCTGCCCCAGGCGGTGGCGCTGCTGCCGCGTCAGCCCGCCCACCCTGCGGCGCTCCGCGATGCCGAACTCCCGCATCACCTGCGTGGCGTGGATCGCGTCGACCCACGGCAGCGCCTCGATCACCTCGCGCACACGCAGCACCTGGATCGCCGCGTCCTCGTCCTCCAGGACCTCGGCGAAGGGCCGTCCGGCGGCCAGTTGGGCGAGTACTCGCTCGCAGTCGACGGACTCGGCCCGGGCGCCGTACCGACCTGAACGCGAGAACCTACGCAGAACGTACCGGTCCACCATGGCCTCCCAGCGAAAAAACCTGATGCACCATCATGCCCATTGACGGGTATACGACGCCTGGCGGCACACCGGAATTCGCGAACGTCAACCCCGGAAAGCGGGGCGGCGGGGCGGGCATTGGAGGTGCGAGTCCCCGCGGGGATTCGGCCCGCCCCGCCAGGGATTCCCCTACCCGGCCCTCGGCACCGTTAATTCACCCACCGCGGAACGCGGGGCTGCCGGAGCCGCCGAAACACCGGAACGCCAGGGCGCCGGAACGCCGCGATGACCGGCCGGGAGCGCCACCCACGATTCGGGTGACGCTCCCGGCCGGTCCAGGGACCTGATCTCAGATCACCATCGGTACCAGCGGCTGCGGCCGGCGCCTTCGCCACTGCGGACCAGGAAGCCCAGCAGCCAGAGCACCAACACCACCACCGCGACCCACCACAGCACCTTCAACGCGAAACCCGCACCGAAGAGAATCAGGGCAAGCAACAGAACGACAAGCAAGGGACCCATTTTCATCCACCTCCACCACGGCCAGTGCCCGGCGTCCATAAGATCATTCCTCCGATTCCCCGGGTTTGAAGGGAGTTGATCCGGTGAGGCTTCCCGACAGCACAGACGAGCCCCCAAGGAGGCGCGGGATGAGTGCCGAGCAGAAGGCCAAGGCGAAGGCCGAGCAGGCGACCGGAGCGGTCAAGAAGACCGTGGGCAAGACGGTCGGCAACGAGAGCATGCGGGCCGAGGGCGAGGCCGAGCAGACCAAGGGCGACGCCCGCGCCGCGAAGGAGAAGGGCAAGGACGCGTTGCGTCCGTAACAGACCTCCCTGGGCGGGGAGATGGGGAAAGAGGTGGGGCGGCCCGATCCGGGCCGCCCCACTTTGCCGTACCTGGCTTTGCCGTACCTGGAACCTTGTCGCCCCGGAACGGTCATATCCGGAACGGTCGCACCCAGAATTGTCCGCCGGAGCCCGGCCGGGCCCGCCGTGCTCCGGGAGTACGCCGCTTCGCCGGGGCCGATCGTCGCTTCGCCGGGGCCGATCGTCAAGGGGGAGAGATCCGGTGTCGAATCGTCGTGTCTACGGAATCGTGTTCTTCGCGGTGGTGGCCGTGCTGGTCCTCGTCTTCTCGCTGGACAGCGGCTCGGGACGGTCGAGTGACCCGGGCGGCGGGGTCTCCGTCTCCGGCGGTGCCCACGGCGGTGGAACGGACCACGAGAACGGCGGAGGCGGCTCCGGCGAAGAGGGCGGGAGCGGCGAAGGTGGCGGGGGCGGAAGCGGTGAGGGCGGCGGAGGCGGGGGCGGCGAATAGCCGGAAACCCAGGGCTCGTTCCTCTCCCGCCCCGTCCCGCCCCGGCGGACACCTGACATGGGTGTCCGCCGGGGCGGCGAAAGCCTCAGGCCTCCCTGGACACTCAGGTCTCAGGAGGCCGTGGTGGTGAACTGGCCGGTGCCGCTGCTGCTCGGGGCGATCCAGTCGCTCCAGTTCGTCACGTCGTAGTCGGCGTAGCCGTTGTTCGGCTTGGCGGCGGAACTCGTGGAGCCCGAGATGGTGACCGGGTCGCCCTCATTGGCGAAGTCGAAGAACCACTCCGCGTTGGGCTTCGACAGGTGGACGCAGCCGTGCGAGCCGGTGCCGTGGCCCGGTTCGGGGTCGCCGTCGGAGTAGTGCACGTACGTACCGGAGGTCGTCAGCTGCACGGCGAACGGGTAGTCCCCGTGGTAGTAGTTCGGGTCGCTCTTGCTGCACGCTATGTGGACGCTGCACGAATCCATGAGCACCTCGCGGGCCTTGCCGATCACCGCCATCGTCCCGTTCCACGAGGGGTACTGCGGGCTGCCGGCGTCGATCGGGAAGGTCTTCACCACGGTGCCGTTCTCGGACACCTTCATCAGGTGCTGGTCCGCGTACACGTGCACCTCGTCGTCCTTCCCGATGGTGAACGAGTGCACGTAGGAGTGGACCCCGTAGCGCCCGTTCCCGTCCCCCACCCCGGTGAGCTGGGCGTTGAGGGTGACCTTCGTCCCGGCCGGCCAGTACGCCTTGGGCCGGAAGTCCACCCGCGTGGAGTCGAACCAGTGCCACGCGCCGGTGACCGGGGTCGACGTGGTGAGCTTCAGGTGCTTCTCGATGTCCGCGCGCGCCGAGGCGGCCACCGGCTTGCTGAAGGTGACGGAGATCGGCATCGCCACCCCCACCGTCGTACCGTTCTGCGGCTCGATGGTGTTGAGCAGCATCTGCGGTCGCTGGGGCGTCGACGACGGGCTCGCGCTGCCGCTCGCCTTCGCCGTGGTCGAGGCGCCCGCCGCGCCGGACTTTGAGTCGGACGAGTTGCCCCCGCAGCCGCTCATGCCCAACGCCATGGCCCCTACCAGCGCAGCCACGCCAATGCCCTTGCTCATCCTGCTCACGGTGATGCCCGCCCTATGATCGTTTCCCTACCCCGGCACCGAGCTAGACATCGTGCGGGGTCGCGTCAGTTCCCGCCCCGGCTGACCGATTGGGACGAGACCCGCCCGGAAGTCTCTCGTACCCGGGCGGACGCCGGGGCGGGCCGCTCCGCCGTGGTCGCCGCCGCCCGCTCCGACGAGGGGCGCGGGGGTCGGCCCCGCTCCCCCGCCGGTTCGAGGGTCGCCGCGCACTCCACGAGGTGCGTTGTCGTTGTCAGAACCCGCTTTCCGGCTCTGCGGGGAGCTTTTCCCGTCGCCGGAGCGGCAAACGGGCATCAGGGCATCAGGGCATCAGGGCATCAGGGGAGCGTCGACCGCTCGCCGGGCACGCACCTCGGCGGGCACCACCCGGGGTACGTGACCCCGAAGCACGTGACGGCACGGCCGTTCAACCCGCGGGTCGCCTGCCGTGCCCGCGCGCCTCGGCCCGGTACTCGCCGGGCGTCCGGCCCATGGTGCGGGCGAACGTGTCGATGAAGGCGCTGGTGGTGACCCAGCCGCAGCGCTGCGCCGCCTCCGTGACGGTCGCGCCCTCGGCCAGCAGGACCATCGCGTGGAACACCCTCGTGTTGGTCCGCCACTGGGGGTAGGTCATGCCGAACTCGGCCCGGAACAGCCGCGCCAGCGTGCGTTCCCCCACTCCCACGCGGCGCGCCAGCCATGTCACGGTCCGTGGTCGGCTCAGGTCGTCGGTCACCACCTGACACGCCTGGGCGAGCCGGGGATCGTGGGGCGCCGGCAGGGTCAGGGGCTGGGCGTGGGCGCGGCGCAGCCGGTCGTTCAGAACGGCATGGATGCGCCGCGCCTCGGACGCGGGCAGCGCGGGATCGCTGCCCGCGATGAGGAGTTCGCGCAGCAACGTGTCGACGGCGACGACGGTGGGCGAGTCGACCGGCAGCGGGGCG
Source organism: Streptantibioticus parmotrematis (assembly GCF_019890615.1). GTDB lineage: Bacteria > Actinomycetota > Actinomycetes > Streptomycetales > Streptomycetaceae > Streptantibioticus_D > Streptantibioticus_D parmotrematis. The sequence continues at coordinate 37,845 of NZ_JAINVZ010000014.1, forward strand.
CCGTCGGCCGGGAAGCCCAGGGTGTGGACGGAGGAGAGCCCGTACACGCGGTGCTCGTGCCAGGTGTTCGCGGGAATCCAGATGGCGCGGGCGCTGGAGGCGACCCAGGATCCCTGCCCGGTCCTGACCGCGATGACCCCGGTGCTGACGTAGACGAGCTGGTGGTACTCGTGACGGTGGCCGGAGATCACCGCGCCGGCCTCGTGGGCGTGGCTGCTGGCGATCGCGCGGAACGGGTGGCTGTTCTCCGACACGAGCGGATGGCTGTTCTCCGACACAATAAGGCAGATTATCGGAAGCGCGAGCGTGTCGACGCGTGACAGCGTGCTTCTCATGAACGCAGCACGAAAACGCCCGGCGGCCCTGCGGCGGATCGCCCTCGACACCCGACCGCTGCGGATACCGGCCTACCGGCGCCTTCTGGCCGGGCAGGGAAGCTCGTACATCGGAACGATGCTGACCGGCGTCGCCGTCCCGGTCCAGATGTACTCGCTGTCCCATTCGTCGCTGTACGTGGGCCTGACGGGGATGGCCGGTTTCCTGCCGATCATCGCCTTCGGCCTGTACGGCGGGGCTGTCGCCGACCGGGTGGACCGGCGACTGCTCTACCTGTGGTCGTCGCTGGTGACCTGGGTGACGACGCTGGCCCTGCTCGGCCAGACGCTCCTGGACGTCCGATCCGAAGGGCTCATCCTCGCCCTGGTGGCCGTCCAGGCGGCGTCGTTCGCGGTGGCCTCCTCGGCGCGCGGCGCCATCATCCCCGGCATCGTCCCGGCGGAACTGGTCGCCGCCGCCAACACGCTCAACTTCACGGCGGGCAACCTGGGCGAAGTGCTCGGGCCGCTGATCGCCGGCGCCCTCGTCGGCCTGCCGCACGGCTTCGCGTACGCCTACGGGGCCGACGCCCTGCTGTTCACCTTGTCGCTCTACTCGACCTTCCGACTGCCCTCCCTCACGGCCGCCGGGCAGGACGCCTCCTGGCGGGGCGGGATGCGCTCGGTGCTCGACGGTCTGCGCTTCATCAGGACCAGCCCGGTGGTGATGATGTCCTTCGCGGTGGACATCGCCGCCATGGTGCTGGCGATGCCGCGCGCCCTCTTCCCCCAGGCGGTCGCGCTGCGTTTCCACGGCGGGATCGGCCTGCTGTACTCGTCCATCGCCATCGGCTCGGTGGTGGCCGGGCTGTTCAGCGGATGGATCGGCAGGGTGCGGCGTCAGGGTGTCGCGCTCACCTGCGCGGTGGCCTGCTGGGCTGCCGCCATCGCCCTGGCGGGGCTGACCCGCGATCTGGCGACGGCCGTGGCGCTGCTGGCGCTGGCGGGTGCGGCGGATCTGGTCAGCGCGGTCTATCGGCAGACGATCCTCCAGACCTACGCCCCCGACGAGATGCGCGGACGTATGCAAGGTGTGTTCACCGTGGTCGTGGCGGGTGGCCCGCGGCTCGGCGACCTGCGCGCCGGGGCGATGGCCGCCACCACGGGCCTCGGCCTGGCCTGGACGGGCAGCGCGACGCTGTGTCTCGTCCTCGTCCTGGTGACCGCTTCGTGCGTACGGCCCTTCTGGCACTACACCGTGCGGGAGCAGGACCACGAGGAGAAGGTGCCGGCGGCGGTGTGACCGGTGGCGAGAGACGCCGGGGCTTCGTGGCCCACCGGTCACGGGTGTGGGGTCCCGCCCTGGCAGGACCCCACACCCTCGGTCACGCGTCGGCAGCGGTAACGGCCGCGCCTCCGCCGTCGCGACGCCGGAGACATGCCCGACTCCTGCCGTGTGACCAGTGATTTCCCCGAGTTCACATGGTTGGCCAGGTGGTCACCTCGCTTTCCTCCCGAAGGGATGAGCATCTGCTGCCCATGGCGGCGGGGGGCATGTTCGGCCATCCGGCTGACACTGATGACGAAGCGGACATGAACTCACCCCGCCGTCGGGCGACATGCGCAACTCAGAGGTTTAAGGGGCGCGTTGAGGGGACGACGCAGAACGTGACACCTCGTTGGTTTTCCGGGCCCGTCCCAGGGGAGACGACGAAGCGAAAGGAAGTGATTCTCCGTGGACAAGAGGATTCGCACGCTTTTCTTCTTGTGGTCGTTCTCCGGAATCCTGGCGGGTGCCGTTCTGGGTGCGGCGTCAGAAGGCGTGTTCGGTGCGCTGGTCGGTGCGGTGCTCGGCTTCGCAGCCGCTTCCGCCGTCGTCTTGTACTGGGGAGAACACGGCGGTGCCCGTCACCGCCGACGCACCCCTGCACACCGACCGCACTTGAACTGAGCCGTACCGGCCCAGGCCGATCACGGGCATTCCCTGGGCCTTCCATGACTGCGCTGCCGGTGGCTGGCAGCGCGGTCATGGAAGGTGAGATGCCGCGGACCACGGTGGCCTGATTGGGCCCCGTCTTTCTGATGTCGCCGCGTGGCGAAACGTTGACGTGGGATCAGGCTGTCCGTTACGCGGGATCAGGCTGTTCGTGCACGGCTTGAGCGTCCCCGCTGCGGTGAACGCGTTGGATATCGACGCGATGAGCGAGTCGAGGCGACGGGCGCGGCAGTGCCGATCGGCGGCCACAGCGCGGCGCAGTGCTCGTCCGTCTCCCTTTCGATGCGCTCGCGTGCAGCGCTCCCCGCGTCGGTGATCACAGCGTCGGAGTCGAGCCAACCGCGCCCGACGAGGGGGCCGTCGCCGCGTTCCACTCCTCCCACTCCTCGTCGTCCCACTGCTGGGTCGCTCGCGCGAGCGCTGTCGGGAGACGGCCGGTCGCAGTGTGCGGGACGAGGCAGTCGTACGGCCCGAGGCCGTTGTCAGCGAGTACGACGAGATGGGCATCGCCGCGCCACTCGCGTGCCACCGTGATCCGCTGCCACAGAGCGACAAGACGATCGGACGGAAGCGCGACCGAGGCGTTAGCGGCGGCGAGCACCTTGTCGGCGTAGTCGGCACCGGCGACGACCGGGTCGATCAGCGAGCGCGCCTCGGCGAGGTGGTCGTCCGTGAGATGTACGTTGACGCGCCGCATCGCCCGGCCGGCGGCCAAGAAGCGGGCGACCCGCCATCGTTCGGGCGGGGCGGCGTCCCACACGCCCGCCATGCTTCCGTTCCGATCCGCCGCACCCCCACCTCGGCATCGGTCTCCCAGAACATCAGGGTGCCGATCGGGTAGCCCCGATACATCGAGTCGAAGAGGTCGCGCGTCTTCGCCGCAGACCAGACGAACGGGCATTGAATATCGGGGAGTCCGATACGGCCGCCCTCGATGTCCTCGATCAGGTGCCGGAGCGTGTAATTCGCGTCGCGATACAGAGTGGGGAGGCACAGCCCAGAATTCCTGACGTCCGAAGGTGACTGGCCAACGGAACCAGTCAGAGCATGGAATGGCACCAGGTTTCTGCCACGCGGACACGCGCGCCGCATCGAAGGTCCCAAATTCTACTTAGCCGCCAGGGGGTACACGGCAGCGGGACCCCAACTAGGTTGACTTTCAGGTGTCTAGGGCACACACCCGTGCGAACTGGAGCGCGCCTAACGGTGATGGGTCCGGAAGTTCAGAGTGATCCACAACCCTCCGTACATGGCGCATGTCAGGGTCTGACAGGGCACCCGTTCGTGCGGCAGACCCACCAACGCCGCTGCGCTGAGCAGATGAGGGAGCGAAACGAAGTCTCCACACGTTGTACCCGTCCCAGCCTCGAAAGCGCGTCGGGCAGGTTCGTCGGAAACGGTAGAAGGGCAGGTCAGCTACCCTTCACTACTGACTCTAGAACAGCAACACACTCAACACACGGTGCCATCGGGAACGGTCCGCAAAACCCCATTTTAGGTGGTAATTAAGGACACATCCACCTGCCCGAAACCCCTTTGAGCGTCAAGCAGTTCCGCCTGGCCTAGCGCCTCAGGACCGGCTGACAGACCCCACCGTCGATCTCGACAGTCACAAAGGGCTGACCGTTGCACCGGACAGCCGCTTGAGCACTGCACGTAGTTGGGCGGACTCTTGATAGCTGCTTTCCCAGGCGGGTACGGCACCCTCACCCTCTGTACGCCCCCACCGCCAGACCAAACAGGGCACATTCATCAGATTTGCGATCACCCCCATACGCATTCGCACCGGCAAGCCCAGCCGCCGGAAGTGCAGCCTCTCCCACTGGCGCTCCGACACAGTTGATCCAGCTGCCGAGTCGTTCCTGGGTCAGCCCGGCCGGCCTGAGGGTGCGGCCGAAAACGTCTGGCGGCGGACGTGCCTCGCCGCTCGCGATGAGCTGCCCCTACGGCAGCCAGCGCGCCGCCTGTTCCCGGGTGATCCGGTCCGCGTCGACCCACCAGTGCCGGGCCTCCTTGTCCCACTGGGCCCTGAGCAGGCGCTTGGCCTCGTTCCTCTGCTCGTACGGGACGTCGAGGTACAGACGGCCGTCCCGTACCAGGCCCGGGTACACCTTATCGTCCTGCGCCTCGGCTCGCTGGGCAGGCATCTCGGACCCTGGAGCGGCCTCTCTGGCGGGACGCCACAGTCCTCGTGCCGGGCGTTCCATGCGGGTGCGTTCCATCAGCCGCCGTACACGGTCGCAGGAGGCAGGGTCGGTGTAACGCATCATCAGGTCCGTCGGCCCGATGTTCGCGAGCAGGTTCTTCGAGCCGTGCCACAGGACCGTACCGTCCAGAATGAGAACCTTCTCGTGCATACGATCGCGGCACTCGACCCGGCAGCCGACGGCCTCCAGCTGCCCGACCAGCTCCCGGTGCCGCGCCACGCGGGAGGGTTCCTGTTGCTCCTCCGACGGGCGAGTGAAGACCGTGATCTGGAGCCCCTCAGCCGCCTTCGCACCGAGCATCCGGGCCCACCGGCGGACGGGAGGTGCGTCCATGAACGCCGAGTACAGCTCGATGCTGCGCTGTGCTCGCTCCACATCCCATGCCACCGCCTCCAAGACCTCGCTGTGCTCGAAGAATGCCGGTCGTGCCAGTTCCTCCTCCGACAGCCTGGCCAGCTGGTCCGCGTCGCGGATCGGGATCAGCTGGTCGGCGGAGATGGTCTGCGCGTGCGCCTCCAAATGGTCGACCATCGCCAGTGCCTCGCTGTGCGGGGCCAGATGCTTACGCAGGAAGGCAACGTCTGCCACGACGACCAGGTGATCCTGGGCCCGGCTGAGAGCGACGTTCAGGAGGCGGCAGGTCTGCGAGGACAATCCCGTTCCGCTGTAGAAGAAGCCGGGATCCTTGCCGGCGCCTGCGACAGTGTCGAGGAGCACGACGGGACGCTGGCTGCCCTGGAACCGGTGGACGGTGTCGACCAGGCCGTCGTAGTCCTCCCCGAACCGGTGGGCCAGGCTGTTCTTGAGGACTTTGACCTGCTCTCGGTACGGGGAGATGACAGCGAGCCGGTCGGTCGCCCGTTCCCCCTCGGGGACCTCCTGCCACTTGCGTCCGGGCAGGACCCCCTCGTACTGGAGTCCTCGGACCAGCTCGTGGATGACCGCGGCGTGGACGGCGTTCGTCATGTGAGGCTTGCGGCCGCCACCGGGGATTCGGCGGCCGGACGTGTCGATGAGGATCACCGGGGAGTCGATGAGCGGGGCGAACGGCAGGCGGCTGGTGTTCCCGCGCCCGGTCCTGAGCGGCGCGTCCGGATACGCCACTTCGTTGACCACCGCGCAGATCGGCTCCCGCATTCGGTACTGGGTGTCGAGCGCCACCAGGCGAGGATCCTGGCGCACCCGACCGGAAGGATCGACCAGTCCGGCGGAGTGGAATGCGTCCCGCGCGGTCCATTTGCGGGAGTGGGTGCGCTCCTCCTCGCTCGCCTCCCGGTCACCGTCGCCCTTGGTTACGGCGGGCAACTGTCGGAAGTCACCCGCCACGACCACCCGCTTGCGGGCGAGACCCGCAGCGAACCAGGCCGACGGCAGGTTGACCATCCCGGCCTCATCAATCACCACGACGTCGACTTCGTCAAGCAGTTTCCTCGACTGGACCGCCTTGGCCACGGTCGCTCCGAGCACCCGGCAGTGGGAGCGAACCTCGTCCTGGATCTGCTTGCGTTTCCGTCCGAGTTCGTTAAGTCTCTCCTGAAGTGAGGCAGCGGACTCGGCGACAATCTGTCTGGGCGGGATCCCTACGACGGCGGCATAGGCTGCGGGGAGGGCTCGACGGGCCTCGGCCGCCTGCTTCTCACCCGCCATGCGGCGCCGGGCCGCGCGCGCCACGTCCGCCCTGGCCCGCTTCGCCTCGTCCTCCTCGTGCGCCAAGGCGGACCAGAGGTCACTCAGTTTCGCCGTTCTGCGCTCCGCGAGGAATCCGGTCGGTGGCCCCACTTTCTCCATCTTCCGCCGCAGCTGCGCGGCCAGGGTGTCCGCGGCCGCGACCATCCTCGCCGCCGCGGCGTGGTCCTGGTCGGCCTCAGCCATCTCCTCTGTGCCGATGGCCAGGTCCGACTCCAGGCCCCGGATCCTGTCGTGCAGGGCCAGCGCCTCTCTCGCGCCCTTGAGCTGGTCGGTCGCCGTGCCGATCTTTCGGTCGATGTTCTCCACGAGCAGGGCGGCAATTCGGGCCGGGTCGACCTGGTCTCCGTAGCGGCTGAGCAGGGATGGCAGGAAGATGGTCCCTGCCCGCTGGACGATCCCCTCGGCGAAACCCTCCTCGTGCTCCAGCAGGGAGCACATCCGCTCAAGAGCCTGGTCCACCGCGACGTTCGTGGGGGCAAGAAAGAGGATCTTGAGTCCTTGGCGGAAACTGCCCTCGACGATGTGACCGACGACGTCCGTCTTCCCGGTGCCGGGCGGTCCCCACAGGAACAGCACCTCACTGGCGAGGGCCTGTGCGACGGCGTCGCGCTGACGTGGGTTCAGCTGGAGCCCCGCCCAGTTCGCCACCCACTGCCCCGGGTTCTCAGCACGGCCGGTGCGCGGGGTCCCCCGGCCGATCAGCCAGCCCGCGTGGTCCGCGTCAACGGGGCTGTCCTGACCGCCGGCCGTGTCCAGGCGCTCGGCCAGCGCTGCCCAGTTCGCGGAGTCGTCCTTGCGGATCTGAACGTTCGCGGGCGCCGCCCCGAAATCGGCCTTCGTCACGAGCCTGACGGTCCCGTCCGGAGCGCGAGTCGCCTCAGCCGGGTCCCACGCCTTCCGGGAACGTGACGGCCGGGCAAGAACCGAAACACCGTCCAGGCTGTCGTGCCAGGTGCGGCACTCGAAGAGATACTCGCGTGTCCCCTCAGATTGCGAGAGAAGCCGCCCCTTAGAAAGAGCGACCTTCATGGCGCCCTCGGCGTCGTTCCGGAGTTCGGCGAGGATTTCGGCGCGCACCGCCGTCAGAAGCTCCTCGACGGGATAAGGCCGCCCCGCCCCGGTCATGTACACCGCTCCCCCAACATCGCCCCACAGGTCCGAAGACTGTACGTGAGTCTGCCGCTGTCGAACGGTGCACTCGACGGCTATGGCCAGTCACTGACCTGTCGCTGGCCGGAATCATTCGTGATCAGCCATACCGGTGGCTACTTCAGCAACCCTCGGCACCGTCAACCAACTACAACACCGCTGCCCAACAGCACGGGAACGCCATAGCCGCGTCTGGAATCCGCGGAAGCGGTGCGGGCCCGGCTCGCCCTCTTGCCGCACTGCAGGAGGCGGGGATCCCGAAGCCACAGGCAGTAGCAGACAGCACAAGCACAAGACTGTGATACCGAGGCGTTGCGCCGGCACCGCTCCTCAGATCAGATCGAGTAACGCAACGCACTCCACACAGTGGAGCCGCCCAAGTCCCGAAAGCAGGTCGAACAAGCTCAGGGGAACTGCAAAATGGCAGATCAGACGTCCTTGTTCACCGGCTCCAGCACCGCCACGCACTCCACATGATGCGTCATAGGAAACAAGTCGAACGCCCTCAACGACACCGGGGCGTAGCCCTCGGACTCGAAGTACTTCAGGTCTCGGGCCAGGGCGGCCGGGTCGCAGGCTACGTACGCGATGCGCCTCGGGGTCAGGGACGCCAGGTGGCTGACCGTGGCGCGGCCCGCTCCGGAGCGGGGCGGGTCGAGGACGACGAGGTCGGCCTCCGTGATGCCCGTGCGGGGCAGCACCTGTTCCACCTTGCCGTGTTCGATCCTCACCCGGTCGAGGTCGGCGAGGTTGTGCCGCGCGTCCTCCGCCGCGCGCTTGCCCGACTCGATGCCGAGGACCGCCCCGCGCTCCCCCACCCGTTCCGCCAGCGCGCCCGCGAACAGGCCCACACCGCAGTACAGGTCGAGCGCCGTCTCGCCGCGCCGTGGCGCGAGTCCGTCGAGCACCGCGCGGACCAGCAGGTCCGCCGCCTGCGGATGCACCTGCCAGAAGCCGCCCGCGCCGACCCGCCAGGTGCGGCCTGCCGCCCGTTCCCGTACGAAACCGCGCCCGTGCACCCGGTGCACGCCGCCCTGGTCGTCCACCCGCAGGACGGAGACCGGCTTGTCCAGCTCGACCAGCGGCAGCCGACCGTCCGGCTTGGGCGTGATGACCACCTGGCGGTCGGACGAGCCCGTCGCCGCGATCGCCTCCACCGACTCCATGTCCGGCCAGTGCCGCCGCTCCACGCCCAGCTCCGCCACCTCCGGCGCGGCGATCAGGCAGCGGTCGATGACCTGCACCTCGTGCGAGCGGTGCTTGCGCAGCCCCGCGAAACCCTCGCCGTCGATCGCATACTGCACCCGCGTGCGCCACGCGGGGACCTTGCCGCGTTCCACCTTGTCGCCCGGCGCCGGCATCACCGTGCCGTCCCAGCCCGCCTCCTGCGGCGTCAGGCCCGCCAGGCGCTCCAACTGCTCGGTGATCACGGCGACCTTGAGCCTGCGCTGCGCACCGGGCGCCGCGTGCTGCCAGTCGCAACCGCCGCACGCGCCGGGGCCCGCGTACGGGCAGGGCGCCTCCACGCGGTCGTTCGACGCCTCGATCACCTCGACCGCGTCGGCCCGCAGGAACCGCGACTCCTCGTCGCCCTCGGTGACCTGCGCGATCACCCGCTCACCCGGCAGCGCGTGCCGGACGAACAGCACCCGCCCCTCGTGCCGGGCGATGCAGTGCCCGCCGTGCGCGACCGGGCCGACCTCGACCTCGTAGCGCTCACCGACCAGCGAGGCGGCCGCCCCCGGGGCGTCCTGGTCCTTCGTACGGCTGGTACGAGGCGTCGTGCGGGTGCGGTGGTTCACGTCGACCGGGGCTCCAGGTCAGCAGGGACAACAGCCGTCCAGTCTACGCGTACGGGACGAGCCCCCGTCCTGTGCCACTGAGGGGCACAGGACGGGGGCTCGTCCGCCGGATGGAGATAGTGCGCCGCTACGAGTCCGAGCGCGTTCCCGCGACCGGCGTTCCGCCGTCGCCGGGCTTGTCGCCGGGGCCCGGCGTGCCGGTGCCGCCCTTGCCGGCGGGCGCGCCACCGGACGGCTTGCCCGCCGCTCCCGCGCGGGCCGCGGGGCGGATCTCGCCGCGGCGGACCGAACCGGGCGCGGTCCAGCCCTGGCCGCGCTTGTAGCGGTTGCGGGCGACCTCGCTGGAGTCCAGCTGCCACGGCACCGAGGTGACCATCACACCGGGGGTGAACAGCAGCCTGCCCTTGAGACGCAGCGCGCTCTGGTTGTGCAGCAGGTGCTCGTACCAGTGGCCGACCACGTACTCGGGGATGACGATGCTGACCACGTCGCGCGGGCTGGTGCGGCGCAGGCCGCGTACGTACTCGATGACCGGGCGGGTGATCTCGCGGTAGGGCGAGTCCAGGACCTTCAACGGCACGTCTATGCCCCGGCGTTCCCACTCCGCCTGGAGCGACTTGGTGTCGGCCGGGTCGACGTTGGTGGTGACCGCCTCGATCGAGTCGGAGCGGAACAGCTTCGCGTACGACAGCGCGCGCATCGTCGGCTTGTGGATCTTGGAGACCAGCACGATGGTGTGCACCCGGGACGGCATGACCGTCTCCTCGGTCGGGTCCTCCGGCGCGGCCAGCTCGTCGGAGACCCGGTCGTAGTGGCGCCGGATGGCGGTCATCATCGCGAAGAACAGGCACATGCCCAGCACCGCGACCCAGGCGCCGTGGGTGAACTTCGTCAGCAGCACGACGATCAGCACCAGGCCGGTCAGGAACGCGCCGAAGGTGTTGATGGCGCGCGAGCGCATCATGTGGCGGCGCTTGGCCTTGTCGGTCTCGGTGCGCAGGTGGCGGTTCCAGTGCCGCACCATGCCGGTCTGGCTGAGGGTGAAGGAGACGAAGACGCCGACGATGTACAGCTGGATCAGCCGCGAGGAGTCGGCCCCGTAGATGTAGACGAGCACGCAGGCGAAGATCGCCAGCAGCACGATGCCGTTGGAGAACGCCAGCCGGTCGCCGCGGGTGTGCAGCTGCCGGGGCAGGTAGCGGTCCTGCGCCAGGATCGAGCCGAGCACCGGGAAGCCGTTGTACGCGGTGTTCGCCGCGAGGAACAGCACCAGCGCGGTGACGGCGGCGAGGAAGACGAACGGCGCCGAGCCCTTGCCGAAGACGGCGGCGGCGACCTGGGCGATCACCGGGTCCTGCACGTAGCCGCCGCCCACCGGCTTGCCGTTGGACAGCAGGTTGACGCCGGGGTTGTCGGCCATCTTCACGTGCGTGTTGAGCGCCAGCGCGATGATGCCGCAGAACATGGTGACCGCGAGGACGCCCATGATCAGCAGCGTGGCGGCGGCGTTCTTCGACTTGGGCTTGCGGAAGGCGGGCACGCCGTTGCTGATCGCCTCGACACCGGTCAGCGCGGCGCAGCCGGAGGAGAAGGCGCGCAGCAGCAGGAAGACCATCGCGAAGCCGGCGAGCCCGGTGTTGGTGGCGTGCACCGTGTAGTGCGCGGAGGGCGCGCTCATGTGATGACCGCCGGCGAGCCGGATGGCTCCCCATATGATCATGCAGTACACGCCGGCCACGAAGGCGTACGTCGGAATGGCGAAGATCGTGCCCGACTCCCGGACCCCGCGCAGGTTCATCACCATCAGCAGGACGATCATCAGCAGGGCGACGAGCACCTTGTTCTGCTGCACGAACGGGATCGCCGACCCGAGGTTCTCCACCCCCGAGGCGATGGAGACCGCCACGGTCATCACGTAGTCGACCATCAGCGCGCTGGCGACCGTCAGGCCCGCCCTGCGCCCGAGGTTGGTGGTCGCCACCTCGTAGTCGCCGCCGCCCGAGGGGTAGGCGTGCACGTTCTGGCGGTAGGAGGCGACGACGGTGAGCATCAGGACCACGACCGCCACCGCGATCCACGGGCTGAAGTGGTACGCGGTGATGCCCGCCGCGGACAGGACGATCAGCACCTCGCCCGGCGCGTAGGCCACGGAGGAGAGCGGGTCGGACGAGAAGACGGGAAGCGCGAGCCGCTTGGGGAGGAGGGTCTCACCAAGCTTGTCGCTACGCAGCGCCCGGCCGATGAGGATCCGTTTCGGCAGGTCGGTCAGTTTGGACACCCCGCGATGTTAAGGGGTCGTCAAGATTGCCGACTACCCACCACCCCCACTCCGTACGAGCGTGTGTAGCTTTGGCCGCGGTCTGAGACGCTGTGAGTGCCTCGGACGGGACGGAACGAGCCGGGAATGAGCCGGAAGGACAGGCGTGCACGTCGTAATCATGGGCTGCGGGCGAGTGGGTTCCGCCCTCGCGCAGACCCTCGAACAGCAGGGTCATACGGTCGCCGTGGTCGACCAGGACCCGACGGCGTTCCGCCGTCTCGGGTCCGGGTTCGCCGGGCGCCGGGTGACCGGGGTCGGCTTCGACCAGGACACCTTGCGTGAGGCCGGCATCGAGGAGGCGGGCGCCTTCGCCGCGGTGAGCAGCGGCGACAACTCCAACATCATCGCCGCCCGGGTGGCGCGCGAGATGTTCGGCGTGGAGAACGTGGCGGCGCGGATCTACGACCCGCGGCGTGCCGAGGTCTACCAGCGCCTGGGCATCCCGACGGTCGCCACCGTGCGCTGGACCGCGGACCAGATGCTGCGCCGGCTGCTGCCCTCGGGCTCCGAACCGCTGTGGCGCGACCCCAGCGGCGGGGTGCAGCTCGCCGAGGTGCCCACCTCCACCGCCTGGGTCGGTCAGCGGGTCAGCACGCTCCAGGAGGAGACGGGCGTGCGTGTGGCGTTTCTCACCCGGCTCGGTGAGGCGATGGTGCCGACCTCGGCGACCGTCCTCCAGGAAGGCGACCTGGTGCACGTGATCATGCGCACCGACGAGGTCGAGAAGGTGGAGGCCGCGTTCGCCGCGGGCCCCGAGGGGAGCAGGTCATGAGGGTCGCGATCGCCGGCGCGGGCGCGGTGGGCCGTTCCATCGCGGGTGAGCTGCTGGAGAACGGGCACGAGGTGCTGCTCGTCGACAAGAACCCGTCGTCCATCTCGGTGGAGCGGGTACCGCAGGCCGAGTGGCTGCTGGCCGACGCCTGCGAGATCACCTCGCTCGACGAGGCGGCGCTCCAGCGCTGCAACGTGGTCATCGCCGCCACGGGTGACGACAAGGTCAACCTGGTGGTCTCGCTGCTCGCCAAGACGGAGTACGGCGTGCCGCGGGTCGTCGCGCGCGTCAACAACCCCAAGAACGAATGGCTGTTCAACGAGGCCTGGGGCGTCGATGTCGCGGTCTCCACGCCGCGCCTGATGTCGGCTCTGGTGGAGGAAGCCGTCAGCGTCGGCGACCTGGTGCGGCTGCTGCGCTTCAGCCAGGGCGACGCCAACCTGGTCGAGCTGACCCTGCCGCCGGACGCGGCGCTGGTCGGCACCCGGGTCGGCGACGTGGAGTGGCCGGTGGACACCTCGCTGGTGACCATCATCCGCGGCCACCGGGTGCTCACTCCCGCGAAGGACGACGCGCTGGAGGCGGGCGACGAGCTGCTGTTCGTGGCGGCGCAGGCCCGCGAGGAGCAGCTGGAGGAACTGCTGTCGACCACCCGCGAGGACGCGGCGGGCGAGTAGCGGTCCGGTACGCGCGAGGGCCCCGGGGCGAGCGATCGTCCCGGGGCCCTTCGTGTGTACGGGTCATCTGTGCGGGTCGTCTGTGCGGATGGTCCGCAGGAGAAGACGTGCGCTGGTCAGACGCGTTCGGCCGCCTCGGCTTCCGCTTCCGCCTTCTCCTGGGCCTCCATCTCCGCGATCACGTCGATCGGCGGCGGCGCCTTCGCCAGGAAGATCCAGGTCAGGTAGACCGACAGCAGGAACGGCGGGATGCCCAGCGCCACCTTCACCCAGCCCAGCTGCGTCGCGTCGCCCCACCAGTACAGCGGGAAGAGGATCGCCGACTTGGCCAGCAGGATCAGCCCCCACGCCCAGGTGGAGCGGGTGTAGGCACGCAGGCGGCCCGGGTTGCGGGTGCGCCAGGAGAGGTTCTCCCGCAGGATCGGCCCGAGCAGCACGCCGATGAGCGGGTAGCGCACCAGCGCCGAGACGACGTAGGCGATCGCCAGGCCGAGGGTGTAGAGCATGCCGGGCAGGTAGAAGTTCTTGGCGTTGCCCGACAGCATCGCGAAGAACGCGCCGAAGGCGATGCCGAAGACGCCGCTGAAGGCGTGCTTGAGGGTCTGCTTGCGCACCACGCGGGCGATCGCCAGCACCAGGCTCAGGCCCAGGGCGGCGATGGCGGAGGTCGTGATGTCGTGCTTGAGGGTGAAGACGGCGACGAAGACGAGGCCGGGGACGGTGGTGTCCACCATGCCCCACACCCCGCCGAAGGCCTCCAGCAGCGCCGCGTCGGCGGCCGCCCTGGATGCCGCGGCGTCGGCGGCGGCGCCCTCGGGCCCCGCCGTCATGTCTTCGGTCCGCTGGTTGGTGGACGCCACCGGCTACTCCTGTCCGACGGGACGCAGCTCGTACTTGGGGTTGAACAGCACCGGGCGGCCGCGCTGGATGGCGACCCGGCCGGACGCGATGATCCGGCGACCCGGCTCTATCCCGGCGATGTTGCGCCGGCCGAGCCAGACCACGTCGAGGGGGGCCGTGCCGTCGAAGAGTTCCGCCTCCAGCGCCGGGACGCCGGCCCGCGGGCGCAGGGTGACGGTGCGCAGGGTGCCGGTCACGGTGACGACCGCGCGGTCCTGGCAGTCCTGTATGCGGGTGCAGCCCACGGAGGCCGCGTCCTTGCGCAGCTCCTCCGAGTGCAGGTCCTCCTGGGAGGGGGTGAGGCGGTCGAAGATCCGCCTCAGTCGGCCGGCGGGGCGGTCCGAACGGGTGGCACCACTCATACAGGCAGGGTACCGGTCACGGCCCGTCCGCCCACCCCGCTCGTCCACGGCCCCTCCCCGGAAACCGAACGCGTGCGCCCGCACCGCACGACCGCGCTACCTCCGGACCGGGTACGCCGTCACTTCTCGAACCGGTACCCCATCCCTGGCTCCGTAATGAAGTGCCGGGGTCGTGCCGGGTCCGGTTCCAGCTTGCGGCGCAGCTGGGCCATGTAGACGCGCAGGTAGTTGGTCTCGGTGCCGTAGGCCGGGCCCCACACCTCCTGGAGCAGCTGCTTCTGGCTGACGAGTCGCCCGGTCGCGCGGACCAGGACCTCCAGCAGGTGCCACTCGGTGGGCGTCAGCCGCACGTCGGCCCCGTCGCGGTGCACCTTCTTGGCGGCCAGGTCCACGGTGAACGTCCCGGTCTCGACGAGCACCGCCTCGCCGTCCTCCCCGGTCGGGGCCGCCCTGCGGACCGCGGCGCGCAATCTGGCCAGCAGTTCGTCCATGCCGAACGGCTTGGTCACGTAGTCGTCGGCGCCCGCGTCCAGCGCCTCGACCTTCTCGTCGGAGGCCTGCCGGGCCGACAGGACGATGATCGGCACCCGGGTCCAGCCGCGCAGCCCCTTGATCACCTCGGCGCCGTCCATGTCGGGCAGGCCGAGGTCGAGCACGACGACGTCGGGGTGGCGGGCGGCGGCGAGCCGCAGCGCGGTCGCGCCGTCGGGGGCGGCGTCGACCTCGTACTTGCGGGCCCGCAGGTTGATCACGAGGGCGCGGACGATCTGCGGCTCGTCGTCCACCACCAGGACCCTGACGGGGGTCCGCGCGGGTCCTGATGACGGCTGCGGCATGGATGCTGCCTTTCGGGTCGTGGGCGTGGCCTGCGTCATGAGGCGACCTCCGCGGCGGAGCCGGCCGCGCCGGAGGGCACGTCCGTGCGGGTCTCGGCGGCGCGCAGCGTGAGGACCATGGTCAGCCCGCCGCCCGGGGTGTCGTCGGCCACCAGCGTGCCGCCCATCGCCTCGGTGAAGCCGCGGGCCACGGCGAGTCCGAGGCCGACGCCGGCGCCGCGCGGGGCGTCGCCGTAGCGCTGGAACGGCTCGAAGATGCGGTCCTTGCCCGCTTCGGGCACGCCGGGCCCGCGGTCGGCGATGCGCACCTCGACCCGGCCGTGCAGCGCGCTGGCCGCGATCAGCACGCGGCGGTCGGCGGGGCTGTACTTCACGGCGTTCTCGACCACGTTGGCGACGACCCGCTCCAGCAGGCCGGGGTCGGCGTGGATCATCGGCAGCGTCTCGGGGATGTCGAGGGCGACGGAGTCCGGCGGCACGCCGCCCAGCGCCATCGGCACGACCTCGTCCAGGTCGACGTCCTGCATGAGCGGGGCGACGGTGCCGGTCTGGAGGCGGGACATGTCCAGCAGGTTGCCGACGAGGTGGTCGAGCTTGTCGGCGCCGTCCTCGATGCCCTCCAGCAGGTCCGCCTCGTCCTGCGGCGACCAGGAGACGTCGTCGGCGCGCAGCGAGGAGACGGCGGCCTTGATGGCGGCGAGCGGGGTGCGCAGGTCGTGGGAGACGGCGGCGAGCAGGGCGGTGCGGATGCGATTGCCCTCGGCCAGCTCGCGGGCGCGTTCCGCCTCGCCCAGCAGCCGCTGCCGGTCGAGGATGACGGCGGCCTGCGCGGCGAAGGCGGACAGCAGGCGGCGGTCCTCGGCGGGCAGTACGCGTCCGGTGAGCGCCAGGGCCATGCGGTCGCCGGCCGGGACCTCGACGTCGGCGTCGTCGGGCCGGGCGCACGGCCGGGTGCCGACGCTGGCCGCGCAGGTCCAGGGGGTGAACTCCCCGTCGCGTTCCAGCAGGGTGACCGACTCCATGGCGAAGGTCTCGCGGACCCGTTCCAGCAGGGCCTCCAGCGACGACTCGCCGCGCAGCACGCTGCCGGCGAGCAGCGAGAGGATCTCCGCCTCGGCGCGCAGCCGGGCGGCCTGGTGGGTGCGGCGGGCGGCGAGGTCGACGACGGAGGCGACGGACACCGCGACGGCGAGGAAGACGGCGATGGCGACGATGTTGTGCGGGTCGGAGATGGTCCAGCGGTGCAGCGGCGGCGCGAAGAAGTAGTTGAGCAGCAGCGATCCGACGGCCGCCGAGGCGAGCGCGGGGATCATGCCGCCGAGCAGCGCCGCCGCGACCGTCATGGTCAGCACCAGCAGCATGTCGTTGGCGAGGCCGAGACCCGGCAGCAGCTGGGTGAGCAGCAGGGTCAGCAGGGCCGGGCCGCCGCAGCCGACCAGCCAGCCCAGCAGGATGCGGGCGCGGCCGAGGCGGGCGCCGCGGGCGACCGGCAGGCCGCGTCCCTTGGCGGCCTCCTCGTGGGTGACGATGTGCACGTCGATGTCGCCGGACTCGCGGGCGACGGTGGCGCCGACGCCGGGGCCGAAGACGTACTGCCAGGCCTTGCGCCGGGAGCTGCCCAGCACGATCTGGGTGGCGTTGACGCCGCGGGCGAACTCCAGCAGCGCGGTCGGGATGTCGTCGCCCATGACGTGGTGGAACGAACCGCCGAGGTCCTCGACCAGGGTGCGCTGGACGGCGAGTTCCTTGGGCGAGCCGGCGGTCAGGCCGTCGCTGCGGGCCACGTAGACGGCGAGGATCTCGCTGCCGGAGCCCTTGGCGGCCATGCGGGCGGCACGGCGGATCAGGGTGGAGCCCTCGGGGCCGCCGGTGAGGCCGACGACGATGCGTTCGCGGGCCTGCCAGGTGGAGGAGATGCGGTGCTCGGCGCGGTACTGCTGGAGGTACTCGTCCACCCGGTCGGCGACCCACAGCAGCGCCAGTTCGCGCAGCGCGGTGAGGTTGCCGGGGCGGAAGTAGTTGGACAGCGCGGCGTCGACCTTGTCGGGGGTGTAGATGTTGCCGTGCGCCATGCGGCGGCGCAGCGCCTGCGGCGACATGTCGACCAGCTCGATCTGGTCGGCCCTGCGGACCACCTCGTCGGGGACGGTCTCGCGCTGCCGGATGCCGGTGATCGACTCGACGACGTCGCCGAGTGACTCCAGGTGCTGGATGTTGACGGTGGAGACGACGTCGATGCCCGCCGCGAGCAGTTCCTCGACGTCCTGCCAGCGCTTGGCGTTGCGGCTGCCGGGGACGTTGGTGTGCGCGAGCTCGTCCACGAGGGCGACCTCGGGGGCGCGGGCCAGCACGGTGTCGACGTCCATCTCGGTGAACGTGGTGCCCCGGTACTCCAGCTCCTTGCGGGGCAGGACCTGGAGGCCGTGCAGCATGACCTCGGTGCGCTGGCGGGAGTGGTGCTCGACGAGGCCCACGACGACGTCCGTGCCGCGCTCCAGCCTGCGGTGCGCCTCGGCGAGCATGGCGTAGGTCTTGCCGACGCCGGGCGCCGACCCGAGGTAGATGCGCAGTGTGCCGCGTGCCATGAGTCCATCTTCGTATGAACTGATCGGACATTACGGACGGCGGACGTCACCCGGAGCACGTATTGACGCGATCCTGATGCCGTCCGCCGTGTCGTAGGCCCTGTCGCGGACCGGTGGAAGCCCTGGTCAGCCCTCTTCGTCCGGCCTCAGCCCTTCAGCGCGTTCAGCGCGACGTTGAGCTGGAGGACGTTGACCGTCGGCTCGCCCATGAAGCCCAGCTGACGGCCGTCGGTGTGGGCGGCGACGAGGTGGGCGACCTCGGCCGGGCTCAGGTGCCGGGCCGCGGCGACCCGGTCGACCTGGATCTTCGCGTAGGCGGGCGAGATGTCCGGGTCGAGCCCGGAGCCGGAGGCGGTGACCGCGTCCGGCGGGACCTGCGAGGGCGCCACGTGGTTGAACGCGGCCACCTGCGCGCGGCGGGAGTCGATCAGCTTGGTCAGCGCGGGGTTGGTCGGGCCGAGGTTGGACGCGCCGGAGGCGCGGGTGTCGTAGCCGGTGCCCGCGGCGGACGGCCGGGGCTGGAACCACTGGGGGTCCGGGGTGCCCGGCTTGCCCGGCAGGTCGAAGCTCTGGCCGAGCAGCGCGGAGCCGACGACCCGGCCGTCCGCGCGCACGGGCGAGCCGTTGGCCCCGGAGTGGAACGCGGTCTGCGCCACGCCGAAGACGGCCAGCGGGTAGATCACGCCGGTGACCACCGTCAGCACCAGCAGCGCCCGGAAGGCCGCCCAGGTGACGCGCAGCGTGCCGCGCAGGGACTGCGAGGAGAGGGACATCGTTCGGTCACCGGATTCCGGGGATGAGGGTGATCAGCAGGTCGATCAGCTTGATGCCGAGGAACGGGGCGATCAGGCCGCCGACGCCGTAGATCGCGAGGTTGCGGCGGAGCATCCGGTCGGCGCTCATCGGGCGGTAGCGCACGCCGCGCAGCGCCAGCGGCACCAGGGCGACGATGATCAGCGCGTTGAAGATGATCGCCGACAGGATCGCGGACTGCGGGCTGTGCAGGTGCATGACGTTGAGCTTGTCCAGCCCCGGGTAGGCCACCGCGAACATCGCGGGGATGATCGCGAAGTACTTGGCCACGTCGTTGGCGATCGAGAACGTGGTCAGCGCGCCCCGGGTGATCAGCAACTGCTTGCCGATCTCGACGATCTCGATGAGCTTCGTCGGGTTGGAGTCCAGGTCGACCATGTTCCCGGCCTCCTTGGCGGCGGAGGTGCCGGTGTTCATCGCGACGCCGACGTCGGCCTGGGCCAGCGCGGGGGCGTCGTTGGTGCCGTCGCCGGTCATCGCGACCAGCTTGCCGCCCGCCTGCTCGCGCCGGATCAGCGCCATCTTGTCCTCGGGCGTGGCCTCGGCGAGGAAGTCGTCCACCCCGGCCTCGTCGGCGATGGCCTTGGCGGTGAGCGGGTTGTCACCGGTGATCATGACCGTGCGGATGCCCATCCTGCGCAGCTCGTCGAAGCGCTCGCGCATGCCCTCCTTGACCACGTCCTTGAGGTGGATCACGCCGAGCACCCGGGCACCGGAGGCGTCCTCGACGGCGACCAGCAGCGGGGTGCCGCCGGCCTGCGATATCTCGTCGGTGAGCCGCTGGGCGTCGGCCGGGACGGTGCCGCCGCGCTCGTGGACCCAGGCCACCACCGAGCCGGTGGCGCCCTTGCGGACCTTGCGGCCGTCCACGTCGACGCCGGACATCCGGGTCTGCGCGGTGAACGGCACCCACTCGGCGCCGGCCAGTTCGCCCTGGTGGCGCTCGCGCAGGCCGAACTTCTCCTTGGCCAGCACGACCACCGAGCGGCCCTCGGGCGTCTCGTCGGCGAGCGACGACATCTGCGCGGCGTCGGCCAGTTCCGCCGCCGTGGTGCCGGGCACCGGCACGAACGCGGCGGCCTGGCGGTTGCCGAGGGTGATGGTGCCGGTCTTGTCCAGCAGCAGCGTGGAGACGTCACCGGCGGCCTCGACCGCGCGGCCCGACATCGCCAGCACGTTGCGCTGCACCAGCCGGTCCATGCCCGCGATGCCGATCGCCGACAGCAGCGCGCCGATGGTGGTCGGGATCAGGCAGACCAGCAGCGCGACCAGCACGATCATCGTCTGCTCGGCGTGCGCGTAGATCGCGAACGGCTGGAGGGTGACCACGGCCAGCAGGAAGACCACGGTCAGCGAGGCCAGCAGGATGTTCAGCGCGATCTCGTTGGGCGTCTTCTGCCGGGCGGCGCCCTCCACCAGGCCGATCATGCGGTCGATGAAGGTCTCGCCGGGCCGGGTGGTGATCTTCACGACGATGCGGTCGGACAGCACCTTGGTGCCGCCGGTCACCGCCGAGCGGTCACCGCCCGACTCCCGGATGACCGGGGCGGACTCGCCGGTGATCGCCGACTCGTCGACGCTGGCGACGCCCTCGACGACGTCGCCGTCGCCCGGGATGACGTCGCCCGCCTCGCAGACGACCAGGTCGCCGATGCGCAGGTCGGTGCCGGGGACCTGCTCCTCCGCGTCGCCGACGAGGCGGCGGGCGACGGTGTCCGTCTTCGCCTTGCGCAGGGTGTCCGCCTGCGCCTTGCCGCGGCCCTCGGCGACCGCCTCGGCGAGGTTGGCGAAGATCACGGTGAGCCACAGCCAGACGGCGATGGCCCAGCCGAACCACTGGCCGGGAGTGTCGAAGGCGAAGACCGTGGTGAGGACCGAGCCGATCTCGACCACGAACATCACCGGGGACTTGACCATCACCCGGGGATCGAGCTTGCGCAGCGCGTCGGGCAGCGACCGCCACAGCTGGACGGGGTCGAACACCCCGGCGCCGACCCGGCCGGGCCCCTGGCCCTGGCCCGGGTTCCCGTCGCCTTGCGGGAGCTGGCTGCGTATCGGTGTCGCGGTTGTCATGACAGCCCCTCGGCAATCGGTCCGAGCGCCAACGCGGGGAAGTACGTCAGGCCGGTGATGATCAGGACCGCGCCCACCAGCAGTGCGGCGAACAGCGGCTTTTCGGTGCGCAGGGTGCCCGCGCCGACGGGCACCGGCTGCTGTTGGCCGAGCGAGCCGGCCAGCGCGAGGACGAACACCATGGGCAGGAAGCGCCCGAGCAGGGTCGCGATACCGGTCGTGGTGTTGAACCAGTCGGTGTTCGCGTTCAGCCCGGCGAAGGCGGATCCGTTGTTGTTGGCGGCCGAGGTGTACGCGTACAGCACCTCGGAGAAGCCGTGCGCGCCCGGGTTGAGCGCGGAGTGGACCGGCGTGGGCAGCGCCATCGCGATCGCGGTGAACACCAGCGCCACGGCAGGGGTGATGAGGATGTAGCAGGCCGCGAACTTGATCTCCCGGCCGCCGATCTTCTTGCCCAGGTACTCCGGCGTGCGGCCGACCATCAGGCCCGCGATGAACACCGCGATGACGGCCATGATCAGCATGCCGTACAGGCCGGAACCGGTGCCGCCGGGCGCGATCTCGCCCAGCATCATGCTCAGCAGCGTCAGCCCGCCGCCGAACGCGGTGAACGAGGAGTGGAAGGCGTCCACCGCGCCGGTCGACGTCAGCGTCGTACTCGTGGCGAACAACGAGGACGAACCGACGCCGAAGCGCTGCTCCTTGCCCTCCATCGCGGCGTGCGCGGCCTGGAGCGCGGCGCCCGGGTGGGCGTACTCCGTCCAGGACATCAGCACCACGAAGCCCAGCCAGATGATGCCCATCGCGGCGAGGATCGCGTAGCCCTGCTTGATGCTGCCGACCATCCGGCCGAAGGTGCGGGTCAGCGAGAACGGGATCACCAGGATCAGGAAGATCTCGAAGAGGTTGGTGAACGCGCTCGGGTTCTCGAACGGATGGGCCGAGTTGGCGTTGAAGAAGCCGCCGCCGTTGGTGCCCAGTTCCTTGATGGACTCCTGCGAGGCGACGCCGCCGACCGGCATGCCCTGGTGGGCGCCGGACAAGGTGGTGACGTCGTGCCAGTTGCCGAAGTTCTCGATCGCGCCGCACGCGACCAGCACGATCGCGGCGAGGAACGCCAGCGGCAACAGGATGCGGACCGTGGTGCGCACCAGGTCGGCCCAGAAGTTGCCCAGTTCACCGGTGCGGGAGCGGGCGAAGCCGCGGACCAGCGCGATGGCGACGGCGATGCCGACCGCGGCGGACACGAAGTTCTGCACGGCCAGGCCGCCGGTCTGCACGACGTGGCCCATCGTCGACTCACCCGAGTACGACTGCCAGTTGGTGTTCGTGACGAACGACGCGGCGGTGTTGAACGCCTGCTGCGGGGTGACGGCCGCGAAGCCGAGCGAGCCGGGCAGGTGGTTCTGCACCCGCTGCAACAGGTAGAGGAAGAGCACGCTCACCAGCGAGAAGGCGAGCACCCCGCGCAGGTAGGCGGGCCAGCGCATCTCGCGGTCCGGATCGGCACCGACGCAGCGGTAGATCCAGCGCTCGGCGCGCAGGTGCTCCTTGGACGAGTAGACGGCGGCCATGTAGTCGCCGAGCGGGCGGTACGCCAGGGCGAGCGCCACGATCAGCGCGAGGACCTGGAGGGCGTCTGCGGATATCGAGCTCATGCCGGCGCTCAGAACCTCTCCGGGAAGAGGAGGGCCAGCACCAGGTAGCCCAGCAGTGCGACGGCCACGATCAGGCCGACGAGGTTCTCCACGCTCACAGCCTGGTCACCCCCTTCGCGACGAGGGCCACGAGCGCGAAGACCGCGAGCGTGGTGAGGACGAAGGCCACATCGGCCATCTCGTGCTCCTGGATGGGTCGGGTTTCGGACACCATCGAGTGAAGCCGCCGCCGCGCGTCCCGCCGCCCGCGTTGACGCCTCCCTGACGGCCGGAGACGCGGCGTTGACGTGGCCCTTACGCGTCCGCCCCGAACGGCGCGCGAGCACGCGAAAAGGCCGGTGGCCGGAACCACGTTCGTGGTTCCGGCCACCGGCCTGAGAACTGAGTCGTACGGGGGCGTCGCCCCGAAGCCCGTTAGCGGACCTCGGTGATCTCCGGCCCCCGCCGCATCGGGTCGATGCCGTCGCTGAACTTGCCCGGGGCCTGCTGTTCCTGGGTCATGCCCTCGGGCATCATCTGCGCGTCGTCCGGCAGCTTGAGGACGACCGGGTCGCGCGGGGCCATCGGGGAGTCGCCCCGGGTGACCACGGTGTCGCGGAAGATCTGCTCCAGCACGCCCGCGGCCTGCGGCTGCACCGCGCCCTGGCCGGAGATCACCCCGCGCAGGAACCAGCGCGGCCCGTCGCAGCCCACGAAGCGGACCAGCTGGACCCCGCTGGAGCCGTCCGGCAGCTGCACCGGCACCTGGGCGCGCAGCTCCCAGCCGAGCGGGCCCTCGACCTCGTCGATCACGCCGCCCTGCTGGGTGATCCCGGTGGCGATCTCGTCGCGCACCTCGCCCCAGATGCCTTCGGACTTCGGCGCGGCGAACGCCTGCAGCTGGATCGCGCTGTCGCGCAGCACCACGGTCGCGGCGACGATCGCGTCACCGGCGACCTCGACCCGCAGCTCCATGCCCTCGACCCCGGGCACGTGCAGACCGCCGAGGTCCACACGGCCCTCGGCCGGGTCCTTCACCTCGCTGATGTCCCAGGGACCGTCGGGGCGCGGCGCGGGCGGGAGGTTGTAGCGGCGGGACTCGGTCCCGTCCGACTCGTCCGACGCTGCGTCGACGTCCTCAATCGTCTCGTCCGGGCCCGCGTCTTCGGCGAGCTCGTCGAGTGCGTCTTCGCGCTCCTTGCGACGACGGAACACGGTCACTGTCCTTCCCGGTCTGAGGCGACCGAAGCGTAGCCCTGCGTAGAACCGCTCGTACCGGCCGGCCGGCCGGTGACCGCGGCATGTCCCCCAGTGGAGCCGAAACCCCCCGTGGCCCTGGCGGAACCGGGCAGTTCCGCGACCTCGTGGAAACGGACCTTCTCGACCTGCTGGACGACCAGCTGGGCGATCCGGTCGAACCGCTCGAACCGCACGCTCTCGCGCGGATCCAGGTTGACCACAATCACCTTGATCTCTCCACGGTACCCGGCATCGACCGTCCCGGGCGTATTCACCATCGAGACGCCGCAGCGGGCGGCGAGGCCGGAGCGCGGGTGCACGAACGCCGCGTAGCCGTCCGGCAGCGCGATGGAGATGCCGGTGGGCAGCACGGTGCGCTCCCCCGGCGCGAGGTCGGCGGCCTCGGTGGTCACCAGGTCGAGTCCGGCGTCGCCGGGGTGCCCGTAGGAGGGGATCGGCACCTCGGGGTCGACCCGGTGGATCAGGACGTCGAGCGGGGCACGGGTCACGGGTTCACCTCGAAGGCGCGGGCCACCTTGACCTGGTCGGGGTCGGCGAGGGCGGCCTTGATCTCGTCGGGGCGGCCGTTCTTGGTGAAGTGCTCCAGCTTGACCTCGACGAACACCGCGTCGGCGCGCACCGCGACCGGCCCGTCGGGGCTGCCGATGCGGCCCTCGGCGGTGCAGTAGGCCTTGCGGCCCGCGACGGCCGTGCAGCGGGCCGCGAGGTGGAGCGTGGTGCCGACCGGGACCGGGCGTACGAAGTCGGTCTCCAGGCGGCCGGTGACGGCGATGATGCGCAGCAGCCAGTTGAGCGAGCCGAGCGTCTCGTCCAGCGCGGTGGCCAGCACGCCGCCGTGCGCGAGTCCCGGGGCACCCTGGTGGGCGGGCTGCACGGTGAACTCGGCGGTGACGGTGACGCCTTCCCCGGCGCGGGCCGCGAGGTGCAGGCCGTGCGGCTGGGTCTCGCCGCACCCGAAACACTGGTCGTAGTGCGCGCCGAGCAGCGTGCCCGGT
Source organism: Streptantibioticus parmotrematis (assembly GCF_019890615.1). Classification (GTDB taxonomy): domain Bacteria; phylum Actinomycetota; class Actinomycetes; order Streptomycetales; family Streptomycetaceae; genus Streptantibioticus_D; species Streptantibioticus_D parmotrematis. The sequence goes on from NZ_JAINVZ010000014.1 coordinate 62,232, forward strand.
GCGGGGGCCTCGGGATGACGCACGGGTGGGGCGGCGTCGGGGGGCGGCGTCAACGCCGGGCGTCCGGTGCCGCCGGATGCGGTAGCTCCACTCACGGCCCGAACCCTACCCTCCTGGGGATGCCCAACCCTTACCGTCCGTTCAGGGGATCGATTCCGGAGCGGCAGGCGTTGCCATCGCGGATCCTCGAACCGCCCGACCGGAGCGCGCCCATGAGCCCACAGTCCGTCGTCGTCACCGGTGCCAGCGGCACCACCGGGCAGGCCATCACCCTCGAACTGGCGCACGCCGGTTTCGACGTGATCGCCACCACCCGCACCGAGGAGAAGGCCGCGGCGCTGCGGCAGCGGGTCGCCGACACGGGTGCCTCGGTGCGCACCGTGCTGCTGGACGTGGCCGACCCGGTCTCCGCGGTGCGGGCGTTCACCGAGATCGCGACGTGGACGGACGGCGGGCCGTGGGCGGTCGTCAACAACGCGGGCTTCCCGCAGCCCGGGGCCGTCGAGGACGTCGACGACGAGCAGGTGCGGCGGCAGCTGGAGACCAACCTGGTGGCCCCGGCGCGGATCGCGCGGCTGGTGCTGCCGGCGATGCGCGAGCGGCGCGACGGCCGGATCGTCAACGTCTCGTCGGTGGCCGGGCGGGTGTCGATGCCGATGCTCGGCTGGTACTGCGCGAGCGAACGGGCGCTGGAGACGGTCACCGACGCGCTGCGGATGGAGTCGGCGCCGTTCGGCGTGAAGGTGTCGCTGGTCGAGCCGGGGTCGTACGGGTCGCTGCTGCGGCGCGGTTGCGCCCGGCTGCTGCCGGAGCTGCGGGGGTCCGCCTACCGGGCGCAGTACTCCGCGGTCGGCGAGGCCGCGCGGCGGTGCTCACGGCAGGCGGGGCCGCGTCCGGTGGCCCGTGCGGTGCTGCGGGCGCTCTCCGCCGCCCGGCCGATGCCGCGTTACCTGGTGGGCGGCGGCGCCCGGTCGACGGCCGCGCTGGACGCGGTGGCGCCGACGGTGGCGTCGGACTGGGCCAAGCAGCTGCTGACCGGGCTGCGCGAGGCACCGCCCCGGGTGGCCCGGGCGATGCGGCTGCCGACGCCCTGACGGGCCTCCACCGGAGGGTACGGCCCCGGACCGGGCGGCACAGGATGGCGTGCCAAGCTTGGAGCCATGGTTTCCTCGCAGCCTTACGACGAACGCCTCACCGTGCCCGGCTACTGGTGGGCGATGGCCGTGCTGTCGGGCTTCGGGTGCGCGCTGGTGGCCCTGCCGTTCGGCACGCTGCCGATCCTGGGCACGCTGGCGGGCTCGGTCGCCGTCTTCGGCGTGGTGCTCAGCTCGTACGGCTCCGAGCGCATCCGGGTCGTGCAGGGCTCGCTGGTCGCGGGCGACGCGAAGATCCCGCTGACGGCGCTGGGCGAGGCGGTCGTGCTGGACAAGTCCGAGGCGCAGGCCTGGCGCACCTACAAGGCGGACACCCGGGCGTTCATGCTGCTGCGCTCGTACGTGCCGACCGCGCTGAAGGTCGAGGTCGTCGATCCGCAGGACCCGACCCCGTACCTGTACCTGTCGACCCGCTCCCCCGAGCGGCTGGCGGCGGCGCTGGGCCGCGCGGCGGTCAAGGCGGCCTAGCGCCCGTGCGCGGGGCCGACAGGGCCTCGGGCGGTCAGGCGGAGGGCGGCAGCGCGTCCCAGGGGACGCGGCGGGTGCGCAGGTCCTCGCGGACCCGGCGGGCCAGCCGTCTGGTGTCGCGCCGGTTGAGGGCGGCGCCGACGCCGGCGCCGATCATGAACGGGGTGAGGGTCGGCAGGCTGCGCACGGTGCGGCGCAGCAGCCGCTGTCTGAGGCGTCGTTTCATCTGGCCGCTCAGTGCGGCGTCGACGCTGGACGGGCGGGTCACCTCGATCCCGCGTTCCTGGGTCCAGGCGCCGAGGTAGGCCACCGCCCGCGCTCTCGCGGTGCCCGGGGCGCGGACCCCGTAGACCTCGTGCAGCTCGGCGATGAGTTTGTACTCCACGGCGGCCACGGCGAGCGTCTCGGCGGCCAGCTCCGCCGTCATGGCCGGGGGGACCGGCAGCATCGCGGCGGCGCCGACGCCCGCGCCGACGGCGGCGGTGCCCGCCGTCGCGCCCGACACCAGCTTGTCCGCCAGTTCCTCCGGGTCGAGGCCGGGGAAGTGGCGGCGCAGCGTCTCCAGGTCGCGGACCGGGATACGCGGCGCCAGGTCGATCAGACGCTCGCTGACGGCCAGCAGACCGCCCAGAGCGCCGCCGGCCACCCTTCCGGCGCCGCCCTTGATCCTGCGCGCGAGCGAGGCCCACCGTTGCTGCTCCGTGGAGCCTCGCCCGTCGTCACGTACCTCTGGATCCGCCACAGCAGCCCACGGCGAGACAGTCAGGCCGCGCAGTCGCGGCAGATGGGCTGACCGTTCTTCTCCGCGGCCAGCTGGCTGCGGTGGTGCACCAGGAAGCAGCTCATGCAGGTGAACTCGTCGGCCTGGCGGGGCAGCACCCGTACCGACAGCTCCTCGTTGGAGAGGTCGGCGCCCGGCAGCTCCAGGCCCTCGGCCTGCTCGAACTCGTCGACGTCCACCGAGGAGGTGGACTTCTCGTTCCGCCGGGCCTTCAGTTCCTCGATGCTGTCTTCGTTGATGTCGTCATCGGTCTTGCGTGGCGTGTCGTAATCCGTTGCCATTGCCTCTCCCCCTCTGGGTGTCTGCGGTGTCTCCAGCGCACGTAACGCGCGAGGGGCCGGTCTTGTGCCCGACCCGAGGCGGAGATTTTGCCTCACATCAAGGCCTGTTACTCAATCGACACCCAACCGCACCCCCGAAGAGGTGATGGTGTCGGCCGTCCACCGGGGCTCTCGCGGGCCCCGATGGCACGCTTCAGTAGTGCCGTCCCCTGTACTTCCCGTGATCATGACCTGCGGAAACATGGATTTTTCGGCTTTTTCCGCAAGGGTCGCGATCACCGAGCGTACCCATGACCCAAATCGCATGTGCGATCGGTCACAGCACGGGAAATCCGGGGACACATCCTTCCTTTTCGCTCGAAGCGAACGTTTCTCCGAGTGCCCTCCGCACGCTTCGCGACGGTGAAGCGGCCCGGGTCGTGAGGCGTCTCACAGCGGGATGGCGACCCGCATGACGAGGCCGCCGCCCTCGCGCGGCTCGGCGGTGATCTGGCCGCCGTGCGCCCGGGCGACCGACCGCACGATGGACAGGCCCAGGCCCACGCCCTTGTCGCTGTTGGTGCGCTCGGTGCGCAGCCTGCGGAACGGTTCGAAGATGTTGTCCAGCTCGTACGCGGGCACCACCGGTCCGGTGTTGGACACCGTCAGCAGCGCCTGGCCGTCACCGGTGCCGGTGGAGACCTCCACCCAGCCGTCGGGGACGTTGTAGCGCACCGCGTTCTGCACGAGGTTGAGCGCGATCCGCTCCAGCAGCACGCCACTGCCCTGCACGACCGCCTCGCCGAGCCGGTCGTGGCGCAGCTCGACGCCCTTGGCCTGCGCCTCGGACCGCGTCTGGTCGACCGCCTGGGCGGCCGCCTCGGCCAGGTCGACCGGCTTGCGCTCGATCACCTCGTTGTCGCTGCGGGCCAGCAGCAGCAGGCCCTCCACCAGCTGCTCGCTGCGCAGGTTGGTCGCGAGCAGCGTCTTGCCGAGCTGCTGGAGGTCGGGCGAGGCCTCGGGGTCGGCGAGCTGGACCTCCAGCAGGGTGCGGTTGATCGCCAGCGGGGTGCGCAGCTCGTGCGAGGCGTTGGCGACGAACCGGCGCTGCGACTCGAACGACCGGTCGAGCCGGTCGAGCATGTCGTCGAAGGTGTCGGCCAGCTCCTTCAGCTCGTCGTCGGGCCCGTCCAGCTCGATGCGGCGGGACAGGTCGGAGCCGGCGACCGCGCGGGCGGTGCGGGTGATGCGCCCCAGCGGAGCGAGCACCCGCCCGGCCATCACGTAGCCGAAGGCGAACGCGACCACGGTCAGGCCGAGCAGCGCCAGCAGCGAGCGGCGCAGCAGTCCGTTGAGGGCGAGTTCGCGCTCCTGCTGCATGCAGGAGTTGAGCGCGTTGGTGAACGCGTCGGCGCTGCCCTGGACCGGCAGGTTGGGGCAGGCGTCGCTGGTCGCGGTGATCTGGCCTGCCTCCAGCCGGAACGGCAGCTGGGTGCCCTGGTGCATGGCCTCGGCGGCCAGCAGGTAGATGATCAGCAGCAGCACGACGCCCGCGATCAGGAACATGCCGCCGTACAGCACGGTCAGCCGGATGCGGATCGTCGGCCGCAGCCAGGGCACCGTCGGCTCGGGGGCGCGCGGGTCCCAGGTCGGCTTGGGCGGGGCGGCCGGCGCGTGGCCGGAGGAGTGGGAGACGGTCATCCGCGATCAGATCCGGTAACCCGAGCCGGGCACGGTCACGATGACCGCGGGCTCGCCGAGCTTGCGCCGCAGCGTCATGACGGTGACCCGCACGACGTTGGTGAACGGGTCGGTGTTCTCGTCCCAGGCCTTCTCCAGCAGCTGCTCGGCGGAGACCACCGACCCCTCGCTGCGCAGCAGCACCTCCAGCACCGCGAACTCCTTGGGCGCGAGGTGGATCTCCCGGCCGTCGCGGAAGACCTCGCGGCGGTTCGGGTCGAGCCGGATACCGGCCCGCTCCAGCACCGGGGGCAGCGGCGTGCTGGTGCGACGGCCCAGGGCGCGCACCCGGGCGGTCAGCTCGCTGAAGGCGAAGGGCTTGGGCAGGTAGTCGTCCGCGCCCAGCTCCAGGCCCTCGACGCGGTCGCTGACGTCGCCCGCGGCGGTCAACATCAGCACGCGGGTCGGCAGAGCGAGGCCGACGAGCTTGCGGCAGACCTCGTCGCCGTGCACCACGGGCAGGTCGCGGTCGAGGACGACGACGTCGTAGTCGTTGACCCCGATCCGCTCCAGGGCGGCGCCGCCGTCGTAGACGACATCGACGGCCATGGCCTCCCGGCGCAGGCCGGTGGCCACGGCATCGGCGAGCAGCTGCTCGTCCTCGACGACGAGTACGCGCACGTAGGTGGTCCTTCCACGAAAAATGCAGGCAGGTAGGTCTCCATCCTGCCTCGGATGCCCATAAAACACCGGTAAGCCCTTGTCCCGTACGCGAGGAACGACGGCCGGGGGAATCCGTCCCGTGAGATTTTTCGGTGTCCCGAGGTTTCCGCGTCCATGGGGTGGGGGAAGACGACTGCAACCCCGCGATCGCGCCTCATCTGCCGCGTGCTCCACACGCGTTCGCCGTGATCGCCCAGGACCCGCAGATCATCGACACCACCTTGTGCACCCGACGACGACGAGGGGGCGCCTCATGGACGCGTTCACAACCGGAATCATGCAGCGCATACGGAACGCTGAGTCGGACCTCAGCCGTGCCCGGGAGACGGGCGACGACTTCCTCGCCGAGGTCGAGCAGTCCGAGCTGGACGACCTGCGCCGCCTCGCCGCGGAGCACGGCGTCGAGGTCGCTCCCCGCGTCGCCTGACGCGGTTGCCTGAGGGGCGCGTACGCGCCCTTTCGCGTTTCCGGGCGGCCCCGGCTCGACGCCGGTTCGCGAACGCGGCAGCGCACGACAGGACAGCGCACGACGCACGCAGCACGGCGCCCCGGTCACCACTAGGTGACCGGGGCGCCGTGCTGCGTGCGCGGGACCGTTCGGACCGTTCAGTCGTGCCAGGCACCGAGGTCCTCCAGGAGGGCCTGGAGGGGCTCGAACAGGCCCGGGGAGCCGGCGACGGTCAGGTCGTCCCCGGCCGGGCTCCCGGGCCGTCCACCGGCCAGCGCGCCCGCCTCACGGGCGAAGAGCACGCCGGCCGCCCGGTCCCAGGGGTTGAGCCCGCGCTCGTAGTAGCCGTCCAGCCGTCCGCAGCCCACGTCGCACAGGTCGATCGCGGCCGAGCCCGCCCGCCGGATGTCGCGCACCTGCGGCAGCAGCTGCCGGGCCACCTCGGCCTGCGCCGCGCGCCGCTCGGTGAGGTAGCCGAAGCCGGTGCCGATCAGTGCCTGCGAGAAGTCCTGGGGCGCGGGACGGCACCGCGCGGCGCGATCGTTGACGAACGCGCCCCCGCCGCGCACCGCGTGGTACGTCTCCCCGCGCATCGGCGCCTCGACGACACCGGCCACCGCCACGCCGTCGCGTTCCGCGGCGATGCTCACCGACCAGGACGGCAGGCCGTAGAGGTAGTTGACGGTGCCGTCCAGCGGGTCGATCACCCAGCGCACGCCCGAGGTGCCCTCCCGGCTGGCGCCCTCCTCGCCGAGCAGGCCGTCGTCGGGGCGCACCTCGGCCAGGTAGCCGGTGATCAGCTTCTCGGCGGCGAGGTCCATCTCGGTCACCACGTCGATCGGGCTGGTCTTGGTGGCGGCCACCGTGAGGTCCTCGGGGCGGCCGTCGCGCAGCAGGGCGCCGGCGCGGCGGGCGGCCTCCAGCGCGACGTCGAGCAGCCGGCGGTCCAGTGCGTCGGTGTCGGTCACGGCGTCTCTCCTGGGTCGGTGTCGTACGGCATCGGGCGGGCCGAGGTCAGTCCCGGCCCGCGGCGGCCGGGCGGGGCGTGCGGGCCGGGCAGCAGCCGACCGGGCACACGTCGTGGCTGGGGCCCAGCGCGCCGAGCGCGCACCGGGCGACCGGCTCGCCGCGTTCGGCGGCGGCGCGCTCGGCGACCAGCTCGCGCACCGCGGCGGCGAACCGCGGGTCGGCGCCGACCGTGCCCGCGCGGGCGACCGGCAGGCCCAGCTCCGCGGCCTTGGCGGCGGCCTCGGTGTCGAGGTCGTACTTGACCTCCATGTGGTCGGAGACGAAGCCGATGGGCGCCATCACCACCGCGGGCGTCCCGGCGGCGTGTTCGGCCTCCAGGTGGTCGCAGATGTCCGGCTCCAGCCACGGGATGTGCGGGGCGCCGCTGCGGGACTGGTAGACGAGCTTCCACGGGTGGTCCACGCCGGTCGCCTCGCGCACCGCCTCCGCGATCACGGCGGCCACGTCCAGGTGCTCCGCGACGTAGGCGCCGCCGTCGCCGTGGCCCTCGACCGGCCCGGAGGTGTCGGCGGCGGAGGTCGGGATGGAGTGCGTGGTGAACGCGATGTGGGCACCGTCGCGCACGTCGGCGGGCAGCTCGGCGAGCGCGGCCAGCACCGTGTCGACCATCGGCAGCACGAAGCCGGGGTGGTTGAAGTAGTGCCGCAGCTTGTCGACTCGGGGCACCGGCAGGCCCTCGTCGGCCAGCGCGGCCAGCGCGTCGGCGAGGTTCTCGCGGTACTGGCGGCAGCCCGAGTAGGAGGCGTACGCGCTGGTGGCCAGGGTGAGCACCCGGCGGTGGCCGTCGCGCGCGACGGCGCGCAGGGTGTCGGTCAGGTAGGGCGCCCAGTTGCGGTTGCCCCAGTAGACCGGCAGGTCGAGCCCGTGCTTGGCGAAATCCTCGCGCAGCGCGTCCAGCAGCTCGCGGTTCTGCGCGTTGATCGGGCTGACGCCGCCGAACAGGAAGTAGTGCCGGCCGACCTCCTTGAGCCGCTCCCGCGGGATGCCGCGTCCGGCGGTGACGTTCTCCAGGAAGGGGACGACGTCGTCCGGGCCCTCGGGGCCGCCGAAGGAGAGCAGCAGCAGGGCGTCGTACGGGGTGGCGTCCACGGGGGCATCGAGCGCATCGGGCATGCCACCGATCCTGCCACCTGGCGCCCGGCCCCTCGCGCCGCCCTCCGCCGCGCGCCGCACCGGCCCGCCCGCGGCCCCCGCGGCGAAGGCCCGCGCGCCTGCGTGGCACCTCCGTCGTCGGGGCCCGTGCGCGTCCGTGGCGTGAACGGGCGCCGCCCGCGCGCAAATCGCTTGCCGCCCGACGACCGTAAGGTGTATCCAGCACGTACACGCCTTACGGCGTCGGTTCGTCGCCATCACCCCACCGCCTGAGCAGCTCACCCCTGCCCTGAAACCTGGAGCGCCCCGTGCTCGCCCCGTACCGCGCGATCTTCGCCGTCCCCGGCACCCGGGGGTTCTCGACGGCCGGACTGATCGGGCGGATGCCGCTGTCGATGCTGGGCATCGGGATCGTCACGATGATCTCCCAGGTCACCGGCCGCTACGAGCTGGCGGGCGGCCTGACCGCGACCCTGGCGCTCGCGGCCGCGGCGATCGGGCCGCAGGTCTCCCGGCTGGTCGACCGGTACGGGCAGCGGCGGGTGCTGCGCCCGGCCGCCGCGCTCACCGTGGCCGCGGTGGCCGCGCTGCTGGTGTGCGTGCGGCTCGGGGCGCCGGACTGGACGCTGTTCGGCTGCGCGGTGCTGGCCGGTGCGACGCCGAGCATGGGCTCGATGGTGCGCGCGCGTTGGGCCGTCCTCTACCAGGGCTCCCCCGCGCTGCACGCCGCGTACTCCTACGAGTCGGTGATGGACGAGGTCTGCTTCATCGTCGGCCCGATCGTCTCCATAGGCCTGAGCACCGCGTGGTTCCCCGAGGCCGGGCCGCTGCTGGCGGCCCTGTGCCTGGCCGTCGGCGTCTTCTGGCTCACCGCCCAGCGGGCCACCGAACCGGTGCCCCATTCCCTTGAGCACCACACCGGCGGCTCGGTGCTGCGCTCGGCGGGCCTGCGGGTGCTGGTCACCACGTTCACCTGCACCGGCGCCATCTTCGGCGGGGTCGACGTGGTGACAGTGGCGTTCGCGCAGGAACGCGGCCACAAGGCGGCGGCCAGCGTGGTGCTGGCGGTCTACGCGCTGGGCTCGTGCGCCGCCGGGATGGTCTTCGGGCTGGTCCGGCTGCGCGGCAGCGCACCGCGGCGCTTCGTGGTGGGGGTGTGCGCGATGGCCGTGAGTATGATCCCCCTCCAACTGGTCGGGAACCTGCCCGTCCTGGCCGTGGCGCTGTTCGTCGCGGGGCTGTCCGTGGCTCCCACGATGGTCACCACCATGGCGCTGGTCGAGCAGCTGGTGCCGCGCGCGAAGCTGACCGAGGGCATGACCTGGACGAGCACCGGGCTCGCGGTCGGCGTCGCCCTCGGGTCCTCCGCCGCCGGGTCGGTCGTGGACGCGGCCGGGGCGGCCGCGGGGTACGTGGTACCGGGCGCCGCCGGGGCTGCGGCCGCGGTGGTGGCGTTCCTCGGGTACCGCCGGCTGCGTCCGGCGCCTGAGCGGGAGGGACCGCAGGCAGATGAGCGCGACGAGCACGACCGGCGGGACGACTACGTGGCGTAACTGGGCGGGCAACGTGGCCGCCACGCCCCGGCGGGTGGTCACGCCCGCGTCGGTGGACGAACTGGCCGACGCGGTGCGCCGGGCCGCCGAGGACGGGCTGACCGCCAAGGCGGTGGGCACCGGCCACTCCTTCACGGCCGCCGCCGCGACCGAGGGGGTGCTGATACGTCCCGAGCGGCTGACCGCGATACGCGGGATCGACGCGGACGCGGGCACCGTCACCGTCGAGGCGGGCCTGCCGCTGCACCGGCTGAACCGGGCGCTGCACGCGGCGGGCCTGTCGCTCACCAACATGGGCGACATCATGGAGCAGACGGTGGCGGGCGCGACCAGCACCGGCACCCACGGCACCGGCCGTGACTCCGGTTCGCTCAGCGCCCAGATCACCGCGCTCGAACTCGTCACCGCCGACGGCTCGGTGCTCACCTGCTCCGCGCACGAGAACGCGGACGTCTTCGCCGCCGCCCGGCTCGGCATCGGCGCGCTCGGCGTGGTCGCCTCGCTCACCCTCGCCGTCGAGCCCGCGTTCCTGCTGACCGCGCGGGAGGAGCCGATGCCGTTCGCACGCGTCACCGAGGAGTTCGGCCGACTCGTCGCGGACAACGAGCACTTCGAGTTCTACTGGTTCCCGCACACCGGCAACTGCAACACCAAGCGCAACAACCGCAGCGCAGGCCCGGCGGCCCCGCTGCCCGCGCTGCGCGGCTGGCTCGACGACGAGCTGCTGTCCAACGGGGTCTTCCAGGCGGTCTGCGCGCTCGGCAAGGCGGTCCCCGCGGCCATCCCCGGCATCGCCCGGGTCTCCAGCCGCGCGCTGTCCGCCCGCACCTACACCGACACCGCCTACAAGGTCTTCACCAGCCCGCGCCGGGTGCGCTTCGTGGAGATGGAGTACGCGGTGCCGCGCGAGGCGGCGGTCCCCGCGCTGCGCGAGCTCAAGGCGATGGTCGAGCGGTCGGACCTGCGCATCAGCTTCCCCGTGGAGGTGCGCGTGGCGCCCGCGGACGACCTCACGCTGTCCACCGCCTCCGGCCGCGACTCGGCGTACATCGCGGTGCACATGTACCGCGGCTCGCGCTACCAGGAGTACTTCACCGCGGTCGAGCGGATCATGACCGCCCACCAGGGGCGGCCGCACTGGGGCAAGCTGCACACCCGCGACGCGGCGTACCTGGCCGGGGTCTACCCGCGCTTCGGCGAGTTCACCGCGCTGCGCGACCGGCTGGACCCGGCGCGGGTGTTCGGCAACGACTACCTGCGCCGGATCCTGGGCGACTGATCCGGGGTCCCGGGGGGGGCGGCCCGGCGTCAGTCCTGCGCGGACGCGGACGGGCCGCCCGCGGCTCCACCACCGGCCGCGCCCTGGCCCTGGGTCTGTCCCTTGCTCTGCCCCTGCCCCTGCCCCTGGTCCTGTCCCGATCCCTGGCTGCCCGAGGGGTCGGGTGACGGGCTCGGGCCGGTGCTTGCGCCGGTGGACGGACTCGGGTCCGGGCTCGGGTCGGAGGAGGACCCGCCGCGGCCGCCGCCGGAGCCGTCCGGTCCGTGCGACGCGCCGCCGTCCGTGCCGCCGCTGCCGCCGTCGTCCGTGCCGCCGCCGGTGGAGTCCTGGGACGGCTGGTGGCGCGGCGTGGTGTGCGAGGAGCCGCCGCCGTCGACCGCGCGGCTGAAGGTGGTGCCGCCCTTGCCGCCGTTCCCCCACCAGCTGGCCATCGAGCTTCCCGCGGCCAGCTCGATGCCGGTGACCAGCACCATGACGGCCACGAACAGCGTGCCCGCCGCCAGCAGGGGGCGCCGCCAGCCGCGCACCCGGGTGCCGTGCGTGGTCGCCTCGCCGTACTCGCCCAGGGTGGACGGCACGGCGGCGGCCGCCGGGTCGGGGGCGGGACCGGCGCCGCGCTGCGGGGCGCGGTCGTACGGGCGGGCGAGGGTGGACTCGCGCAGCTGCTCGCCGGTGCGGTGGAAGAAGTGCTGGAAGATCGCGCCGCCGGTGGTGGCCAGCACACTGACCACGGCGGCGCCCATGATGGTGCCGTAGACCCCCAGGAAGGAGGCGAGGTAGGCGGCCACCAGAGCGGCGGCGCCGCTGCCCGCGACCTGCGGCAGGCTCAGGTCGATACGCTTCTTGTCTGATTTGACCTCGTCACTCCGTTTACTCGACTGGGTACCCATTTCGGGCTTGCCATCCATCTCCGTCCCCCGGTAGGCGTACTTCTCCATCTTGCACAGAGATAAGACAGATGACCGAACGCGTCAGTTCCGGTTCTGGACGTTCTGTGAACATCGCCACCCGCGCGGGCGGTCACGGCCCGTGTCCGGCCGCCCAACTCCGCTGACGTCCCGCGACTTGGGCGGCGCGGTGCTCCACCCGAGTGGTCCGAATGGAGTACTGTGGCCAGCCCGGGCATCGGGTTTCCCGTCCGGCTGCCCGGAACCTGCCGGAGGGATCGAGACGGTGCCATGCGGCCCAACGCCGCCCAGCAGGACCGGAATTGGCAACATGCGTGACAGGGAGTGATGACTTTCGTCACTTTGAGTCGCGAAACAGGTAACCGTGCCATAACGGCGGGTCGGAGAAGGTCCCCGACACGCCGGGGAAGTCGGCAAGGTTGTGGCAGGCAGCAGTCGGGCAGGCCACACTCGTTCTTCGGGAGCAGCGACGCACGTGACGTCGGCAGGCACCACCCGGGAGGTCCCCATGCCCGATCTGCGTGTCGTGGCCGTCAGCAACGACGGCACACGACTGGTGCTCAAGGCTGCGGACAGCACGGAGTACACGCTTCCGATCGACGAACGCCTGCGTGCCGCCGTGCGCAACGACAGGGCGCGCCTCGGGCAGATCGAGATCGAGGTGGAGAGCCACCTCCGCCCCAGGGACATCCAGGCCCGGATACGAGCGGGTGCCTCCGCGGAAGAAGTAGCCCAGCTCGCCGGAATCCCGGTGGAGCGGGTGCGCCGGTTCGAGGGACCGGTGCTGGCCGAGCGGGCGTTCATGGCCGAGCGGGCCCGCAAGACGCCGGTACGGCGGCAGGGCGAGAGCACCGGACCGCAGCTGGGCGAGGCGGTGGCCGAGCGGCTGCTGCTGCGCGGCGCCGAGAAGGACAGCGCGCAGTGGGACTCCTGGCGGCGCGACGACGGCACCTGGGAGGTGCTGCTGGTCTACCGGGTCGCGGGCGAGCCGCACTCGGCGAGCTGGACCTACGACCCGCCGCGCCGTCTGGTGCAGGCGGTGGACGACGAGGCCCGCGCGCTGATCGGCGAGACCGCGCCGGAACAGCCCGAGCCCAGCTTCCCGTTCGTGCCGCGGATCGCCAGGCTGCCCAGGGACCGGCCGCTGGACCGTGCGATGGACCGCCAGCTGGACCGCCCGGAGCGGGTCGAACGCGGTGAGCGGACCGATGAGCGCGCCGAGCGCGTGGAGCGTGCCGAGGAGGACCGCGACTCGCTGACCAGCCTGCTGGAGGCGGTGCCGAGCTTCCGCGGCGACATGGTGGTGCCGTCGGCGCCCGCCCCCGAGCGGGAGACCCCGGCGGTGGCGGAGGACGACGAGGAGACCGAGGCCCAGGAAGCGGCGCCGCCCGCCCCGGCGGCCAGCGCGGGTGCCGGTTCCGCCTACGCGGACGTGCTGATGCCGCGTTCGGTGGCGGGCCACCGCGACCGCCTGGTCGGCACCACGGACCGGCAGGCCGAGGCGGACGGCGTCCGGCCGGGCCGCCGCGCCACGGTGCCGAGTTGGGACGAGATCGTCTTCGGCAGCAGGCGCAAGAAGGAGTAGCGCTCCGGCAGCGCTCCGCGAGGGGCGCTGACGACGGCGTTCCAGGAGGGGCGGGTCCGCACGGGTGCGGGCCCGCCCCTCCTGCCGTCAGCCCCGCGCCGCGCCGGTGGCGACCGGACGCGTGCCGCCGTGGGTCCACTCGCTCCACGAGCCCGCGTACAGCGCCGCCGGGACGCCCGCGATCGCCAGGGCCAGCACCTGCTGGGCCGCCGAGACGCCGGAGCCGCAGTAGACGCCGACCTCCGCGTCGGGGGTGGCGCCCAACGCCGTGAAGCGCTCGGTGAGTTCGGCGGCGGGCCGGAAGCGACCGTCGGCCGCCAGGTTCTCCGAGGTGGGCGCGCTGACCGCGCCGGGGATGTGGCCGGCGACCGGGTCGATGGGCTCCACCTCGCCCCGGTAGCGCTCCCCCGCGCGCGCGTCCAGCAGGAGCCCGCGCCGGGCGAGCGCGGCGGCCTGGTCGGCGTCGAGCAGCGGCACGGCGCCCGGCCGCGGGGTGAAGTCGCCGGGCTCGGCGGTCCGTTCGCCGGTCTCCGACTCGCCGTCCCAGGCGGCGAGTCCGCCGTCCAGCACCCGTACGTCCTCGTGCCCGGCCCAGCGCAGCATCCACCAGGCGCGGGCCGCCGCCCACCCCTTGTCGCCGTCGTAGACGACGACCGGCCGGTCGTCGCTCACTCCGGCCCGGCGCATCGCCTCGGCGAACACGGCGAGTTCGGGCAGCGGGTGGCGGCCCGAGGCGCCGGGCTCGCCCGCGAGTTCGGTGTCCAGGTCCACGTAGACCGCGCCGGGGATGTGCCCCGCCTCGTACTGCGGTCGTCCCGGAGGGCCGCCGAGCTGGTAGCGCACGTCGAGGACGGCGGGCCGCAGCGTCCGGAAAGCGTCGCTGCGGAACTCCGTTACGGAGATGATGGGATCCATGGCACTCATTGTGTCCCCAGTGCGCCCTACGGATCACGCCGTACGAGCAGGCACGGGAAAACCGGCTGTCCGGCTGATCGTCATCCCCCGTCAACGGCCGTGATGCGGACAGGACATGCCCAATCGGGCATTCTCCTTCCCTGGTGAGGCGAATCCGGCGCGGCCGGGGTCCGCCCCGCTCCCGGCGGTGCCACCATCGTCTCGGCCCGTCCGCCGCTCCATCCGTCGTGCCCCATCCGTCGTGCGAGGAGAGACAACCGACATGACCGAGGTTCCGGCCCGGCGTTCCCCGGGAGCGCCATGCTGGGTCAGTCTGCTGACGCGCAGCCTGCCGGTGGCGCAGGAGTTCTACAGCGGCCTGTTCGGCTGGGAGTTCCAGCACGGCCCGATGCACTTCGGGCCGTACGTACGTGCCGTGCTGGACGGCGAACTGGTCGCCGGGATCGGCGAGAACCCGGGGGGCCGCGCGCTGCCGGTGTCCTGGACGACGTACCTGTCCACCCTCGACGCCGACCACACCGCCGAGCTGGTCCGCGACTGCGGCGGCACGGTGGCCGTGGGTCCGCTGGACGCGGACGACGAGGCGGGCCGGATGGCGATCGCCATGGACCCCGAGGGCGCGGTGTTCGGCGTCTGGCAGCCGCTGACCCATCTCGGGGTGGGCGTGTGCGGCCGGCCGGGCACGCTGGGCTGGAACGAGCTGGTGACCCGGGAGACCACGGGCCTGGGCAAGTTCTACGCGGCGGTCTTCGGCTTCGAGCCGCAGCGGGCGGACGGCGTGGACGTCGACCACCTCACGCTGCGGCTCCAGGGCGTGCCGGTGGCCGGGGTGCGGGGTCTCGGCCGGGCGCTGCCGCGCGATCTGGGGGCGCACTGGATGACGTACTTCGAGGTGGACGACCCCGACGCGGCGGCGCGCCGGGCGGCGGAGCTGGGCGGGCGGGTGCTGAGCGGGCCCGAGGAGTCGGTGCGCGGCCGCACGGCCGTGGTCCGCGACCCGGAGGGCGCGGTCTTCGCGCTGCTGAGAACCAGACGCTGACGCGCGCGGCCCTCGGGTCCGCGGCCCGTCGCGGCGTTCACTTCTCCGGCAGGCCCGACACCGCGCTCACTTCTCCGGCAGCCCCGGCACCGCGTTCACTCCACCGGCAGGACGTCCGGGGAGAGCGCGGCGGCGCGGGCCGCGGCGGCGGTCATGCGGCGGGTGTGGTGGCGGCGGCACAGCACCTCGTAACCCACCTCGTGCTCGGCCTGGTTGACGTCCCCGACGACCACCTGGGCGCCCTCGACGACCATCCGGCCGCCGACCGTGCGGGCGTTGTGCGTGGCGCGGGCCCCGCACCAGCACAAGGCCTCGACCTGCAACACCTCGATGCGGTCGGCGAGTTCGACCAGGCGCTGCGAGCCGGGGAACAGCCGGGTGCGGAAGTCGGTGGTGATCCCGAACGCGAAGACGTCGATCTCCAGGTCGTCCACCACCCGGGCCAGCTGGTCGACCTGGTCGGGGGTGAAGAACTGCGCCTCGTCGGCGATGACGTAGTCGGCCCGGCCGCCGCCGGACAGGTGGGCCACCAGGTGGGCGTAGAAGTCGAAGCCGTCGGCCGCCTCGACGGCTTTGGTGAACAGGCCGAGCCGGGAGGACAGCACGCCCGAGCCCGCCCGGTCGTCGCGGGTGAAGATCATGCCGCGCAGGCCGCGCGCCGAGCGGTTGTGCTCGATCTGGAGCGCGAGGGTGCTCTTGCCGCAGTCCATGGTTCCGCAGAAGTAGACCAACTCGGACATGGGGCAGCCACGAGCCTTTCTGGACAGGGGAGTTGACGTGGGTCGCGCGGGCCGGGCGGCGGCCGTTGGCGTCAGGTGCGGACTTCCAGCAGCGGGACCAGCTGCTCGACCGGGGCGAGCGAACCGTGCAGGCCGACCATCGCGGACTCCCCCGGCTCACTGCGGGAGGCGATCACCGCGACCTCGTCGTGGGCGACGGCGACCACGTCGCCGATCCGGCCGAGCACCCGCTCGTCCACCCGCGGCCCGAACCACCCCGCGTCCACCGCCTGTTGACGGGTGGCGACCCACATCCGGTCGCCCAGCACCTCGCTCCACACCGCGTGCACGTCGGCCGCGGCGCCGGGCACCGCGTAGACGTGCCGGGCTCTCGCCTCGCCGCCGAGCAGCGCGACGCCCGCGCCCAGCTCCCAGTCGTCGTCGAAGTCGATCCGGTCCTCGGGCGCGATGTCGATCATGCCGTGGTCGGCGGTGACGTACAGGGCGGAACGCGGCGGCAGTTGCTCGGCCAGCCGCTCGGCGAACCGGTCCACCCGCATCAGCTGCCCGCGCCAGGCGTCGGAGTCCACTCCGTAGCGGTGGCCCATGCCGTCGAGTTCGCTGTAGTACGTGTAGACCAGCGCGCGGTCGTCCGCGCCGAGGCGCTCGGCGGCCAGGTCCATCCGCTCCTCGCCCGACAGCCTGCCGAAGAACGTGCCGCCGGACAGGGCGATCTTGGTGAGCGGGGTGTGCTCGAAGGCGGGCGCGGAGACCTGGCAGGTGGCCACGCCCGCCGCGTCGGCCAGCTGGAAGACGGTCGGGTAGGGCTGCCAGGCGTACGGGTCGGTGTACGGCTGCCAGCGCAGCTGGTTCATCAGCCGCCCCTCCCCCGGCACCGCGACCGTGTACCCGGCCAGGCCGTGCGCGCCGGGCGGCAGGCCGGTGCCGACCGAGGCGAGCGAGGTGGCGGTGGTGGACGGGAAGCCCGCGGTGAGCGGCTGCCCGGTGCCGCCCAGCGACCCGGCCAGCAGCGAGGTGAGGAACGGCGCCTCGTCGGGGTGGGCGCGCAGCAGCTCCCAGCCCATGCCGTCCACCAGGAAGACGCAGACCCGGTCGGCAGGCTCCAGGGCGAGCGCGGTGTCCGGCACGCCCGGCACGCCGAGACCGGCGGCGACCGAGGGCAGCAGGTCGGCGAGGGCGGCGGCGCCGTAGCGCGGAGCGGGCGCGGTGCGGATGTCCAGGGGCTCGGGGTCCTGGCCGTACCCGTGCCCGGCCGGGGCGGACGGACGGGTCATCAGCGCTGCGCCGGGGCGCTGGTGGTCGCCTCGGAGAGCGCCTGGGCGAACGCCAGCGTCTGGCGGACCGCCTCCTGGCCGTCGCCCGCCTCGCTGACCCGCAGCGACAGGTCGTCGGCGGTGGAGGAGCCGGTGTAGCCGTGGTCCGCCTCGCAGTTGGGGTCGCCGCAGGCGGCGGGCTCCAAGTCGAGGCGGCTGACGGCGCCCCAGCCGATGGTCAGCACGACCTCGCGGGGCAGCGTTCCCGGGGTGTACGCCTCCGGGTTGGCGACCACCCGGCTCACGACCACCGACGAGATCCGGCCGATCTTCACCGACTCGGTCGAGGTGGTGGCGTACGGGGTGGGCGAGGTGTCGTCGGCGCCCTGCTCGTCGGTGTGGCTGACGAGGAAGCGGGTCGGGGTGAGGACCAGCACGGTCACGTGCCGCCGGACCTCGTTGGCGTCGAAGGTGGTCTCCTGGTTGACGAGGTACGCCACCACCGCTTCCCCGCCGACCGAGGCCTCCACGGCCTCCGCCACGAGGGCCGGGTAGTAGCCGCTGCGCTCGATGGCCGCGCGCAGCCCCTGGGTCGTCGTACCGGTCTTCGCCATACGCACCATCTTAGTGTCGGACCGCCCGCTGCCGGTCCGGCGCGTCACAGCTCAGAGCGACGACAGCGCGCGGGGGCCGAGGTCGCTGCGGGCCGGGGGGTGCGCCAGCCGGACGGTGGCGCCGAGCACGGTGACCCCCTCGCGGGCCACCACCACGGGTTCCAGGGCGAGCGAGACGACCTCGGGCAGGTCGTCCACCAGCCGGGAGACCCGCAGCAGCAGGTCCTGCAGGGCGTCGGTGTCGGTGGGTTCCGAGCCACGCCAGCCGAACAGCAGCGGCGCCGCCTTGATCGAACGGATCAGCTCGGCGGCGTCCTTGTCGGTCGCGGGCACCAGCCGGTGCGCCACGTCGCCCAGCAGTTCGGAGGCGGCGCCGGCCAGGCCGAAGGAGAGCACGGCGCCCGCGCCCGGGTCGACCGCG
Organism: Streptantibioticus parmotrematis; assembly: GCF_019890615.1. Classification (GTDB taxonomy): domain Bacteria; phylum Actinomycetota; class Actinomycetes; order Streptomycetales; family Streptomycetaceae; genus Streptantibioticus_D; species Streptantibioticus_D parmotrematis. The sequence goes on from NZ_JAINVZ010000014.1 coordinate 80,174, forward strand.
GCGCGCACCACGGTGTCCACGCCGCGCGGCGCCATCGCCTGCACCACCGGCAGCACCTCCCGCGCCGGGCCCAGCCGCCGCGTCAACTCCTCGTACGCGCGCCGCAGTTCGGCCTCCGAGGCCAGGTCGAGGCGGACGCCGCCGAGATCGGCGCGGTGCCGCAGGTGCGGGGCGGTCGCCTTGAGCGCGACCGGGTAGCCCAGCCGTCCCGCGGCGTCGACGGCGGCGTCGGCGTCGGAGGCGGGCAGCGCGGTCAGCACCTCGACGCCGTACCGGCCGAGCAGCGCGCGGGCCGCCTCGTCGTCGAGGGTGACGCCCTGCCCGACCCCGTCGTGGCCCGCGTCCAGCAGCCGTTCCACGTCCTCGCGGGCGGCGTCGGGGTCGATGGGGTCGACGCCTTCGAACTCCGGCAGCAGTCCCGGCTCCCGGGCCGCCTCGCGCCAGGCCGCGTACCGCACCGCCTCCGCCAGCGCCTGCACCGCGCGTTCGGCGGCCGGGTAGGCGGGCAGCCGCACGGAGGCGCCCGCGTCCGCGTCGCCCGCCAGGCGGTGGGCGAGGCCGTCCAGGGTGAGGTGGACCACGACGACCGGCTTGGCGGCGCCCTCGGCGGCGGTCAGCAGCGCCCGCGCCAGCTGCGGGTCGTCGGCGGCGTCCGGGTCGGCGGCCGGGTCGCGGGCGGCCGACGCGCCGACCCGGGGGATGGCGGTGACCAGGACGGCGTCGACCTCGTCGTCGGCCAGCGCCGCGGTGAGGGCGGCGTGGAAGTCGGCCGGGGAGGCGGCGGTGGTCAGGTCGCGCGGCGGGGCGGGGCGCAGGCCCGCGGTGAGGGCGACGTCGTAGGCGATCAGGCCGAGCGACTCGGAGTTGCCGAGGATGGCGACCCGGCCGCCGGCCGGCAGCGGCTGGTGGGCCAGCAGCAGCCCGACGTCCAGCAGTTCGGTGACCGCGCCGACCCGGATGACGCCCGCCTGCCGGAACAGCGCGGAGACGGTGGCGTCCGGGATGCGGCTGATCGGCACGGTGTGGCCGGGCGGCAGGCTGCCGGAGTGCCGGGCGCCCTTGACCACGACGACGGGCTTCGCGGCGGCGGTGCGGCGGGCGAGCCGGGTGAACTTGCGCGGGTTGCCGATCGATTCGAGGTACATCAGCACGACGTCGGTGTGCGGGTCGTCGTGCCAGTACTGGAGGAGGTCGTTGCCGGAGACGTCGGCGCGGTTGCCCGCGGAGACGAAGGTGGAGACCCCGGCCAGGCCCGCGCCCCTGCGGTGCAGTCCGGACAGCAGGGCGATGCCGATCGCGCCGGACTGGGTGAACAGCCCGAGCCGTCCCGGGGCGGGTGTCTCCGGTGCCAGCGAGGCGTTCAGCCGCACGTCGGCGGCGGTGTTGAGGACGCCGAACGCGTTGGGGCCGAACACCCGCATCCCGTACGACCTGGCCTGGCGGACCAGGGCGCGCTGGCGGTCGCGGCCCTCGGGCCCGGACTCCGCGTAGCCGCTGGCGATCACCAGCAGGCCCTGGACGCCGTGCGTGCCGCAGTCCGCGACCGCGTCCGGCACCCGGTCGGCGGGGACGCACAGCACGGCGAGGTCGACCGGTTCACCGATCTCGCCGACCGAACGGCAGGCGGGCACCCCTTCGGGCTCCAGGCGGGCGGGCGGCGGGCCGAAGTGCGGGTTGACGGCGTGCACGGTGCCGGTGAACCCGGCGTCCAGCAGGTTGCGCAGGACGGTCCGGCCGACGCCGCCCTCGGCGCGGCCGGTACCGATGACGGCGACCGACCGCGGGGCGAGCAGCCGTTGCACTGAGCGGGCCTCGGCGCGCTGTTCGCGGGCACGCATCACGGCGACGGACGCCTCGGTGGGCTCCAGGTCGAGTTCGAGCCGCACGACGCCGTCGGTGAAGCTGCGGTGCGCGGTGTACCCGGCGTCGGTGAAGACCTTGATCATCTTGCGGTTGGCGGGCAGCACCTCGGCGTCGAAGTGCCGGATGCCGCGTTCGCGGGCGACGGCCGCGATGTGCTCCAGCAGGGTGGAGGCGACGCCCCGGCCCTGGTGGGCGTCCTGGACCAGGAACGCGACCTCGGCCCGGCCGCCCTCCTCGGTGGCAGGCGCGCCCCGCTCGTCGAGGCGGTCGTAGCGGACGGTGGCGATGAACTCCCCGCCCACGGTGGCCGCGAGCCCCACCCGGTCGACGTAGTCGTGGTGCGTGAAGCGGTGCACGTCGCGGTCGGACAGTCGCGGGTAGGGCGCGAAGAAGCGGTAGTACTTCGACTCGTCGGAGACCTGTTCGTAGAAGCTGACCAGGCGCCCCGCGTCGTCGGGGGTGATGGGACGGATGTGCGCGATGCCTCCGTCGCGCAGCACCACGTCGGCTTCCCAGTGGACCGGGTAGCTCACGGAGGTCTCCATGAGCGCAAGGGTAGGCCGCGCTCCCGGCCCCCGCCCCCACCGGCCGGTCGGGACGCGGCCCGTGCCGTGCGGCCGACCTACGCTGGGTGGACGGAGCGCTTCCGCGACCGTGATATGACTGGTCTAGACAACGTAAGGCATCGCAGAACTTCCAGAAGGGTCACCACCATGGCTGAGCGCCGCGTCAACGTCGGCTGGGCCGAGGGCCTGCACGCCCGCCCCGCGTCGATCTTCGTCCGCGCCGCGACCGCCGCCGGTGTGCCGGTGACGATCGCGAAGGCCGACGGGAACCCGGTCAACGCCGCCTCGATGCTGGCCGTGCTCAGCCTGGGCGCGACGGGCGGCGAGGAGATCGTGCTCGCCACGGACAGCGACGCCCCCGAGGCCGACGTGGCGCTCGACCGGCTGGCGAAGCTGGTGGCCGAGGGCCTGGAAGAGCTGCCCGAGACGGTCTGACCGGCACGCGGCCGACCGGCCCCTTCAGAAGCGCGAAGGCGGCGCCCCCTGGACGTGGGGGCGCCGCCTTCGTCCTTGTTCTGCCGGGCGGTCAGCCCTTGACGACGCTCACCGGGCCGATGCCCAGCGCCTCGACCGGCTCGCGGATCGCCGACGCGTCGCCGACCAGCACCACCACCAGCCGCTCCGGCGCGAAGGCGTTGACCACCGCGGCCGTCGCCTCGACGGTGCCGGTCGCCGCCAGCCGCTCGTACAGCCGCGCCTGGAAGTCGTCGGGCAGGTGCTGTTCGACCTGCTCGGCGAAGGTCGCCGCGACCGCGGCGGCCGTCTCGTACTTCAGCGGCGCGACGCCGACGAGGTTCTGCACCGCGACGTCGCGCTCCTCGTCGGTGAGCCCGCCCTCGGCGAGGGTGCGCAGCACCTTCCAGGCGTCCTCCAGCGCGGGCCCGGTGACCTCGGTGGCCACCGAACCGCTGATCGCCAGCAGCGACGCCCCCGTGCCGTCCGGCGCCGAGCGCAGCACCTGCGCGAAGGCCCGCACGCCGTACGTGTAGCCCTTCTCCTCGCGCAGCACCCGGTCGAGCCGCGAGGTGAGCGTGCCGCCCAGGCAGTAGGTGCCGAGCACCTGCGCGGGCCAGGCCGCGTCGTGCCGGTCGGGCCCGGTGCGGCCGATCAGCAGCTGGGTCTGCACCGCGCCCGGGCGGTCCACGATCACCACGCGCGCGGTGTCGTCGGCCACGATCGCCGGCACCGGCCGGGCCGCGCCCGCCTCGGCGGTCCAGGCGCCGAGCGTCTCGCCCAGCACCGCGGCCAGGTCGATCCCGGTCAGGTCGCCGACCACGACGACGGTGCCGGTGGAGGGCCGCACGTGGGCCTCGTAGAACGCGCGGACGGCGGCGGCGTCGATGCGGGCGACGGTCTCCTCGGTGCCCTGCCGGGGCCGCGACATGCGCGAGTCGGCCGGGAACAGCTCCTTCGACAGGGTGACGGCGGCCCGGCGCGCGGGGTTGGCCATCTCGTGCGGGATCTCGTCCAGCCGGTTGTTGACCAGCCGTTCGACCTCGTCGTCGGGGAACGCGGGGGCGCGCAGCGCGTCGGCGAGCAGCCCGAGCGCCTTGCCCAGCCGGGAGGCGGGCACCTCGAGCGACACCTCGACGCCCGGGTGGTCGGCGTGCGCGTCGAGCGTGGCGCCGCAGCGCTCCAGCTCGGCGGCGAACTCCTCGGCGGTCAGCGTGTCGGTGCCCTCGGAGAACGCCCGGGACATGATGGTGGCCACGCCGTCCAGGCCCTCGGGCTCGGCGTCCAGCGGCACGTCGAGCAGCACCTCGACGGCGACGACCTGCTGGCCGGGCCGGTGGCAGTGCAGCACGGTCAGGCCGTTGGCCAGGGTGGCGCGCTCGGGGGCGGGGAAGGCCCAGGGCTTGGGCTGCCCGGCCTGCGGACGCGGGTGCAGCGTCATCTCGGTGGCGGTCTCGGTCATCAGGCGTCCTCGCCCTCTTCCTCGATGGGGTCCACGACCGGCGCGTCCGGTTCCTCGCCCGCGGCGTCGCCGCCGGTCGGCTCGTAGACCAGCACGGCGCGGTTGTCGGGACGCAGCCGCCGCGCGGCCACCTCCCGTACCTCCTCGGGCGTGACCTTCAGGACCCGCTGGACGGCGGTGAGCGCCAGCTGCGGGTCGCCGAACAGCACGGCGAACCGGCACAGTTCGTCCGCCCGGCCGCCGACAGTCGCCAGCCGGTCGAGCCACTCGCGTTCCAACTGCGCCTGGGCGCGCTCCATTTCGGCGGGGGTCGGGCCCTGTTCGGCGAAGCGGGCCAGCTCCTCGTCGACCGCCGCCTCGATGGCCGTCACCTCGGCGCCGGAGGACGCCTTGACGTCCAGCCAGCCCATCGACGGCGCGCCCGTCAGCCGCAGCATGCCGAAGCCCGCGCCGACGGCCGTGCGGTCGCGCCGGACCAGGCGGTTGTGCAGCCGGGACGACTCGCCGCCGCCCAGCACCGTCAGCGCCAGGTCGGCGGCGTCGGCCTCGCGGGTGCCGTCCTGCGGCAGCCGGTAGGCGGCCATCAGCGCGCGCGAGGGCACGTCCTCCTCGACGACCTGGCGCAGTTCGCCGCCGATCACCTCGGGCAGCGAGCCGTCGCGCGGCGCGGGCTTGCCGTCGTGCCCGGGGATCGAGCCGAAGTACCGCTCCACCCACTCCAGCGTCCGCCGCGGGTCGATGTCGCCGACGACCGACAGCACCGCGTTGTTGGGCGCGTAGTACGTGCGGAAGAACGCCCGCGCGTCCTCCAGCGAGGCCGCGTCCAGGTCGGCCATCGAGCCGATCGGGGTGTGGTGGTACGGGTGGCCCTCGGGGTAGGCCATGGCGGTCAGCCGCTCGAACGCGGTGCCGTAGGGAACGTTGTCGTAGCGCTGGCGGCGCTCGTTCTTGACGACGTCGCGCTGGTTGTCCAGGCTCTCCAGGTCGAGCGCGGTGAGCAGGCTGCCCATCCGGTCGGCCTCCAGCCACAGGGCCAGTTCCAGCTGGTGGGCGGGCATGGTCTCGAAGTAGTTGGTGCGCTCGAAGCTCGTGGTGCCGTTGAGCGAGCCGCCCGCGCCCTGCACCAGCTCGAAGTGGCCGTTGCCGGACACCTGGGCGGAGCCCTGGAACATCAAGTGCTCGAAGAGGTGGGCGAGTCCGGTGCGGCCCGCCACCTCGTGGCGCGAGCCGACGTCGTACCAGAGGCATACCGCGGCGACCGGGGTCAGGTGATCCTCGGAGAGCACCACCCGCAGCCCGTTGGCGAGACGGTGCTCTGTCGCTGTCAGGCCGCCGGATCGTGCCTCCGGCGTGGCCGTGTGACCCATGGGCAAGCTGTCCTTCCGGTCGCGAAGTCGGTAGAAGGCCCACTCTAGGCAAGCGGAGGGCCACCTTGCGAAGTTCCTCCCCGCGGACACGGGTACGACGGGTCGAGGTCGGCACTGTCGGTGCGGCGGTCCACAATGGAGCCGGTCGGATCCCGGCGCCCGATCCGCGTCCCGTCCGGCCCCGCCCGCACCGCCGGTACTGTCCGTACTGTCCGCACCCCACGGTCCGTACCGCCCGTACCGCCCGTACTGTCCGCACCCTGTCCGTACCGTTCGTCCAAGGAGCAGCCGCGCGATGCCCCGCCGCAGCACGAAGACCCCGCCTCCCGACGACTTCGAGGAGCGCATCCTCGACATCGACGTCGTCGACGAGATGCAGCGCTCCTACCTGGAGTACGCCTACTCGGTCATCTACTCGCGCGCGCTGCCCGACGCCCGTGACGGCCTCAAGCCGGTGCAGCGCCGGATCATCTACCAGATGAACGAGATGGGCCTGCGCCCCGACCGCGGCTACGTCAAGTGCGCCCGCGTCGTCGGCGAGGTGATGGGCAAGCTGCACCCGCACGGCGACGCCTCGATCTACGACGCGCTGGTGCGCATGGCGCAGGGCTTCTCCATGCGCATCCCGATGGTCGACGGCCACGGCAACTTCGGCTCGCTGGGCAACGACGACCCGCCGGCGGCGATGCGGTACACCGAGTCGCGGATGGCGCCCGCCGCCATGCTGATGACCGACTCCATCGACGAGGACACCGTCGACTTCGCGCCGAACTACGACGGCCAGGAGCGCGAGCCGATCACGCTGCCCGCCGCGTTCCCCAACCTGCTGGTCAACGGCGCCTCCGGGATCGCGGTCGGCATGGCGACCAACATGGCGCCGCACAACCTCGGCGAGGTGATCGCGGCCGCCCGCCACCTGATCCGGTACCCCAACGCGGACCTCGACGCGCTGATGCGGCACATCCCCGGCCCCGACCTGCCCACCGGCGGCCGGATCGTCGGCCTGTCCGGCATCCGGGACGCCTACGAGACCGGGCGCGGCTCGTTCAAGATCCGCTCCACCGCGGTGATCGAGAACGTGACCGCCCGCCGCAAGGGCATCGTGGTCACCGAACTGCCCTTCACGGTCGGCCCGGAGAAGGTCATCTCCAAGATCAAGGACCTGGTCGGCGCCAAGAAGCTCCAGGGCATCGCGGACGTCAAGGACCTCACCGACCGCCAGCACGGCCTGCGCCTGGTCGTCGAGGTCAAGAACGGCTTCAACCCCGAAGCGGTCCTGGAGCAGTTGTACAAGCTGACGCCGATGGAGGAGTCCTTCGGCATCAACAACGTGGCGCTGGTGGACGGCCAGCCGCTCACGCTGGGGCTGAAGGAGCTGCTGGAGGTCTACGTCGACCACCGCTTCGACGTGGTGCGGCGGCGCAGCGAGTTCCGGCGGACCAAGCGCAGCGACCGGCTCCACCTGGTCGAGGGCCTGCTCGTGGCCCTGGTCGACATCGACGAGGTCATCCGCCTGATCCGCTCCAGCGAGAACTCCGCGCAGGCCAAGGAGCGCCTGATCGAACACTTCTCGCTGTCGGAGACGCAGACGCAGTACATCCTCGACACGCCGCTGCGCCGGCTGACGAAGTTCGACCGGCTGGAGCTGGAGTCCGAGCGCGACCGGCTGAACGCGGAGATCGCCGAGTTGACGCGGATCCTGGAATCGGACGCGGAGCTGCGCAAGCTGGTCTCCGGCGAACTGGCCGACGTGGCCAAGAAGTACGCGACGCCGCGACGCACCGTCCTGCTGGAGGCCGCGGGCACCCCGGTCGCCGCCGTGCCGCTGGAGGTCTCCGACGACCCGTGCCGGGTCCTGCTGTCGGCGACCGGGCTGCTGGCGCGCACCGTCACCGCGGAACTGCCGGACCCCGGCGCGGACGGCAAGCGCAGGAAGCACGACGTCGTGGTCTCGGCGGTGCCCGCGACCACCCGGGGTGACGTGGGCGTGGTGACGTCGGCGGGACGGCTGCTGCGGGTGACGGTGATCGACCTGCCCGCGCTGCCCGACACCGCCGCGGCGCCGAACCTCGCGGGCGGCGCGGCCGTCACCGAGTTCGTCTCGCTCGCCGACGACGAACGCGTGCTGGGCCTGTCGACGCTCGACGAGTCCTCGCCGGGCCTCGCGCTCGGCACCGAGCAGGGCGTGGTCAAGCGCGTGGTGCCCGACTTCCCGGCCAACAAGGACGAGTTCGAGGTCGTCTCGCTGCGCGAGGGCGACCAGGTGGTCGGCGCGGTCGAACTGCGCACCGGCGAGGAGGACCTCGTCTTCATCACCGACGACGCGCAACTGCTGCGCTACCCGGCGGGCCAGGTGCGGCCGCAGGGCCGTCCGGCGGGCGGCATGGCGGGCATCAAGCTCGCGGAGGGCGCCAAGGTGATCTCGTTCACCGCGGTCGACCCGGCGGCCGACGCGGTGGTGTTCACGGTGGCCCGCTCCGAGGAGACGCTGGACGGCGCGGCGCAGGCCGGGGCGAAGCTGACCCCGTTCGACCAGTACCCGCGCAAGGGCCGGGCCACCGGCGGCGTGCGCTGCCAGCGGTTCCTGCGCGGGGAAGCGGGGCTGGCGCTGGCCTGGGCGGGCGCGACTCCGGCACGGGCCTGCGACGCGAGCGGCTCCCCGGTGGAGCTGCCGGAGGCCGACCCGCGCCGCGACGGCTCGGGCCTGCCGCTGCCGAAGCCGGTCGCGACGGTCGCGGGACCCGCGTAGGGAGCGGTCGGCTTCGAGGAGCGGGGCGCGGTCGGGGCGGGTCGTCGGGGGGGCGGGTCATCCGGGCGGGCGGGTCGTCGGTGGGCGAGGCGGGCGCGACCGCCGGTCGGGTGACGCGAGGGGCGGGCGGGGCGCAGGTGAGATTAGGCTCACCTGTGTGAGCACGTGCGCAGCCTTCTCCCGCGACCTGGCGGAACCGCCTGCCGCGACCGCGTCCCCGGCCCGCACCTGGCTGCTGGTCGAGCAGCCGGGACCGTGGGGCGCGAAGGCGCTCACCGCCAGCCACCTGGGTCGACGGCTGGGCCGCGCCCTGGAGGACGCCGCGTCCGGCACCGGGGTGCGCGTCGCGCTGATCCGCCGCCCCGGGCCGCACGCCGACCACCACCGCCCGCGCCGCCGGGTCTACGCCTGCCACACCGTGCCCGGCGCGGGCTGGCTGCGCTCGGCGGAGCTCGCCGAGCCCGGTGAGCTGCTCGACCTGGACCTGACGCGGCTCGGCGCCGGTGCGCACGACGGCTTCGGCACGCCGTACGACGGGGAGCCGCTGGCCGCGGTGTGCACCAACGGCAAGCGCGACCGCTGCTGCGCGCTGCTCGGCCGCCCGCTCGCCGCCGAACTGGCCGCCGCCGGGCTCGGCGACATCTGGGAGGTCACCCACCTCGGCGGCCACCGCTTCTCGCCGACGATGCTGGTGCTGCCGTACGGGTACGCCTGGGCGCGGCAGGACGCGGCGTCCGCGAAGGGCGTACTGGAGGCGGTCCGCGACGGCCGGGTCGTGACCGACCGCTGCCGGGGCCGCTCCGCCTGGGAACGGCCGGGCCAGGCGGCCGAGTTGGCGGTGCGCGAGCTGACCGGCGAGGACCGCGCCGAGGCGCTGGACGTGCGGCGCTGCGTGGAGACGGCGTACGGGTGGAGCGCGTCGGTGGCCCACGTCGACGGACGCGTGTGGACCGCCGAGGTCGAGCGCCGGGCGGCCGGGTCCGCGCGCCCGGAGAGCTGCGGCGCGGTGCCCGGCAACCCGGCGCTGATGGCGGTGCGTTCGCTGCGCGCCGCCGACGTGCGGGTTCCCCCGCGTTAACGCGTCGGCGTCGCGGCCTTCGTGGACGTGCCGGCCTTCGTGGACGCCCCGGCCTTCGTGGCCTTCCTGACGAACGCGTCGGTGTAGGTCTTCGACACGTCGACGCTGTGTCCCTTGACCGTGGGGTCCCAGGCGGACAGCACGCCCAGCACGGTCCTCGGCCCGTCGGCGGGCATCAGGCCGGTCGGCGAGTACATGCCCTTCTCCTCGGCGAGCGCGGCGGTGTAGACGGCCTTGCCGACGCCCGCGTAGTAGGCGGCGGGCATCTTGTCGGTGATCTGCGCCGCGCTGTGCGACCGGATCCAGTGCAACGTGTCCACCAGGGCGTCGACGAGCTTCTGCACGACCTGCGGGTTCTTCTGCACGTACGCCGTCGTCAGGTACAGGCAGGACGCCGGGTAGGTGCCGCCGAGCGCGGCCCTGGTGCCCTGTGCGGTGCGCAGGTCCACCAGCGGCTTCGCCAGGCCCTCGCTCTCCAGCACGGAGATGGTCGGTTCCGTCGTCATGCCCGCGTCGATCTGCTTGTTGCGCATGGCGGCGACGAAGGTGGAACCGGCGCCGACGGCGACCGAGGTGGTGTCGGAGGGCTTCACGCCGTCCTTGGCGGCCAGGTACTCGGTGAGGAAGTTGGTGGACGAGCCGAGTCCGGTCACCCCGAGTTTCCTGCCCTTGAAGTCGGCGGGCGACCTGACGTCGGACGCCTCGTCGGAACGCACCATCTCCACCTCGCCGGGCGCCTGGAGCAGTTGCACCACGGACTCGATCGACTTGCCCTTGGACCGCAGGTCGATGGTGTGGTCGTAGAAGCCGACCACCGCGTCCTGCTGCCCGGCGAGCATGTCGGTCTCGGCGTCCACGCCGGCCGGTTCGTCGGACAGCACCGCGTCGATGCCCTGCGCCGTGAAGTAGCCCAGCCGCTGGGCCAGCATGAGCGGCAGGTAGATCTGCTTGTCGATACCGCCGACCATGATGCGCACGGTCGCCTCGCCCGAGGCGTTCTCGGGCGCGGTGCGCGCGCCGCCCCCGGCGCAGCCGGACAGACACAGGGCGAGAGCCGTACAACAGGCGGCGGCGAGACGGGACGTGCGGGCCACGGTGGGCCTCCTCGGAGGGTGGGCGGAGTGAACGGGGTTGTGGTGAGGGCACGTTCGCCGTACGCGGTCGGGCGCGCGGCGGGCGGTCACAGTCCGGTCGAGCCGGACAGCGCGGTGGGGCGCCAGCGCAGGACGCGCCGTTCGAAGCGGGTGATGAGGAACTCGGCGGCCAGCGCGAGGACGGCGATGACGAGGATGCCCGCGTAGACGCCGTCGGCGTTGAACTGGCCCTGCGCCTGCTGGATGAGCTGTCCGAGCCCGGCCTGTGCGCCCAGCACCTCGCCGACGATCGCGCCGATCAGGGCGAACCCGAACGCCGCGTGGAGCGAGGCGACGATCCAGGTCATCGCGGACGGCACCACGACCCGGCAGGTCACCTGCCACTCGGAGGCGCCCAGCACGCGGGCGTTGTCGATCAGGTTGCCGTCGACCTCGCGGGTGCCCTGGAAGGCGTTGAAGAAGACCGAGAAGAAGACCAGGACGACGGCGAGCGCGACCTTGCCGGAGGGCCCGAGGCCGAACCAGATGATGAACATCGACCCGAGCACGACCCGCGGCACGGCGTTGCCCGCCTTGATGAACGGCGCCATCACCTCGGCCAGCGCCCGCACCCGGCCGAGCGCCACGCCGAGCACCACGCCCGCGACCACGCCGATCACGAAGCCGAGGACCGTCTCCTGCATGGTGACGGCGATGTTGTGCCAGATCGATCCGGACGCCGTGCCGTGCTCGAACCAGGTCCTCAGCTGGCCGACGACGCCGGATGGCGATCCGTAGGTGAAGCTGTCCAACACCCCGCGTGAGGCGCCCAGTTGCCAGCCGCCGAGGACCAGGGCGACCAGGACGAACTGGACGCACAGCACGAGCAGCCCGCGCAGGCGGCGCCGGGACCTGGCGGCCCGCAGCAGTTCCGCCTCGGAGGGTTCGTCTGCGGGGACCTCGGCGGGCGCGGTGGCGAGTTCGGACATCAGTGCACCTCGGCGTCGTCGGAGGGAGTGGTGGCGGGCTCGGAAGGGGCGCTGAAACCGGTGGCGGTGGTGGCGGTCGCCGGGGAGGGAGTCGCGTCCTTCGTGGGTGCGCCCGGGTCCGCGCCCGCGCTGCGCGCGTAGGCGAGCCGCACCTCGTCGCGCAGGCTCGTCCAGATCCGCTCGTACAACGCGACGAAGCGCGCGTCGAAGCGGATCTCCTGGACCCGGCGCGGGCGGGGCAGATCGATGGTGAAGGTGTCCTTGACGGTGCCGGGGCCGACCGTGAGCACGACGACCTTGTCGGCGAGCGCGATCGCCTCCTCCAGGTCGTGGGTGACGAAGACGACCGCGGGGCGGGTCAGTTCCCACAGGCCGAGCAGCTCGTCCTGGACGATCTGCCGGGTCTGCACGTCCAGCGCCGAGAACGGCTCGTCCATGAGCAGGATCTCCGGCTCGTTGATCAGCGTCTGGGCGAGCGCGACGCGTTTGCGCATGCCGCCGGAGAGCTGGTGCGGCAGCCGGTCCTCGAAGCCGGACAGCCCGACGCGCCGCAGCCAGTCGCGGGCCCCGGCCACCGCGTCGCGCCGGGACACGCCCCGGAAGCGCGGCCCGGCGGCGACGTTGTCGAGCACCGTCCGCCACGGGAAGGCCGCGTCGGTCTGGAACATGAAGCCGACCCGCCGGTCCAGCGAGGTCACCGGCTCACCGTGCAGCAGCGTCCGTCCCGCGGAGGCCGCCTTCAGACCGGAGATGAGGGAGAGGGTGGTGGACTTGCCGCAGCCGGTCGGCCCGACGACGGCGCAGAACTCCCCCGGGGCGACCGTCATGTCCAGGTCGTGCAAGGCGGTGTGGACGCCGCCGGACGGCGTGCGGAACCGCTGGGTCACCCCTCGCAGCTCGATCGCGGGAACCGCGTCGGTCGTTGTCGCGTTCACTTGGGTAGCCGCCTCACGTCGTTCCTGTGTCGCCGTCGCCCCGCCGGTGGTCGTGACCGTTCCGGTGGTCGTGGCGAGTGACCGTAGGCGGCGGGGGCCGGGCCGACGAGGCTTGCGCGCGTTGCGCGGGTTCACCGCGTTCCCGCGGGTTCTGCTCGTTCTGCTCCCGGTCGCGGGGGTGGGCACGGCGGGCGCGGCCGTGCACAATCTGCCAATGCCCCTGCGCACCCCGGGCCGCGCGATGCCCTGGTCACGCGGCCGCAACCGCAAACCGTCGGGCGGCCGCAACCGCAAGCTGTCGGCCCGCATCCTCGCGGCCCAGCTGGCCATCCTCGGCCTGACGGGCGCGGTCGGCTTCGTCCTGCTCGCGTTGGCCCAACGCGCCCAGCTCGACCGGCAGTACGAGAACGAGGCGCTGGCCATCGCGTGGAGCACGGCCGCCGAGCCGCAGATCCGCGACGCGATGGAGTACGGCGGCGGAGGCGACGTGGTGCAGAGCGTGGCGGAACGCATCCGCAGGACCTCCGGCGCGTCCTACGTGGTGGTCACCGACCTCGACGGCATCCGCTACTCGCACCCGAATCCCCGGCTGCTGGGCAAGTCCGTCGGCACGCCGCTGGCCATCCTGGACGGCAAGCCGCACGTCGGCATCGACCACGGCACCCTGGGCCACGCCGCCAACGGCAAGGTCCCGCTGTACGGCCCGACGAACACCCTGGTCGGCGAGGTGTCCGTGGGCATCGAGGAGAGCCGGGTCTTCGGCCAACTGCGGAGCGAGCTCCCCGTTTTCGCCCTGTATGTGGGCATCTCCCTGGCGGTCGGCGTGGCCGCCTCCTCCTTGCTGGCGCGGCGGCTGAAGCGCTCCACGTTCGGCCTGGAGCTGGAGGAGATCACCGGGCTGCTCCAGGACCGCGAGGCGATGCTGCACGGCATCCGGGAAGGGGTGATCGGCTTCGACCGGCAGGAGCGGATCACCGTGATCAACGACGAGGCCCGGCGGCTGCTGAGCCTGGGCACCGCGCTGGGCACCCGGCTCGACGAGGCGCTGCCGGACGGACGGCTGCGGCGGGCGCTGGGCGGCCAACTGGCCGACGGCAGCGAGACCGGTGCCGACCTGACCGTGCTGACCGACCGCCACTGCCTGGCAGTCAACCGCCGCCCGGTGACCCTGCGCGGCCAGGAGCTGGGCGCGGTGGTGACCGTTCGCGACCGCACCGAACTGGTCGGCCTGCTGCGGGAGCTGGACTCGGTACGCGGCCTGACCGACGCCCTGCGCTCGCAGCAGCACGAGTTCTCCAACCGCATGCACACCCTGGCCGGGCTGCTGGAACTGGGCGAGTACGCGTCGGCCCTGGAGTTCGCGGTGGAATCGGCGGGCGCCGAACCCTCGCTGGCGGAGTCGGTGCGCGAACGCATCGGCAACCCGCTGATGGTCGGCCTGGTGATGGCCAAGACCACGGTGGCGGCGGAACGCGGCGTCCGGCTGGAGCTGACCGAGGACTCCCGGCTGAGCGAGGAACCGCCGCACCTGAACCGGCTGTTGACCATCGTCGGCAACCTGGTGGACAACGCGGTGGAGGCGGTCGCGTCGGGCGGCTCCACGGGCGCGTCGGCGGGCTCGGGTCCTGGCGGCGGCGCCTCGGGCGCCTCGGCGGGCGGTTCCGGTCCGGGTGAGGTGCGGCTGTCGTTGGTCGAGTCGGCCGCAGACGTGACGCTGACGGTCGCCGACAGCGGCCCCGGCGTTGCCGAGGCGGCGCGGGAGCGGATCTTCGAGGACGGCTGGTCGACGAGCCCCGATCGCGGGACCGTGCGGCGCGGCCTCGGGCTGGCCCTGGTGCACCGGCTGGTCCAACGGCACGGCGGCACGATCACGGTGAGCGAGGGGGCAGGAGCGGTGTTCACGGTGAGGCTGCCGGTGGCGGAGGGGGAGGCGGGGTCGCGGTCGGAGTCGGCGGGACCGGGGGCAGCGCGGTCGGAGGCGGCGGGGCCCCCGTCCGCGCGGGGCATGGTCGGGTCGGGGAGAGGGGCTGACCGATGACGACGGACGACGCGGCGCCGATCAGGACGCTGGTCGTCGAGGACGACTTCCGGGTGAGCGGCATCCACGCCGCGTATGTCAGCCGGGTCGCCGGTTTCGAGGTCGCCGGGCAGGCCGCGTCGGTCGCCGCCGCGCTCGCCGCGGTCCGCGAACTGAGCCCCGACCTGCTGCTGCTCGACGTCTACCTGCCGGACGGCTCCGGCCTGGACGTACTGCGGCGGCTGACCGACGAGGCGGGCGGAGGGCGTCCCGACGCCGTCATGACCACGGCCGCCCGGGACGTGGCCTCGGTCCGCTCGGCGATGCGGCTGGGCGCGGTCGGCTACCTGGTCAAGCCGTTCGGCTCGGCCGCCCTCGCCGAACGCCTGGGCGCCTACCGGGATCTGCGCCGCCGGATGGACGCGCTGGAACCGGGGGCGGAGGCCGACCAGGCGGACGTGGACGCGCTGTTCAGCGCGGCGCGACCGGCCCCGCTGCCCGCGGTCCCGGCCAAGGGGCACTCCGCGCCGACCCTGGCACTGGTACGGGACGCGGTGCGGGCGGCGCGACGTGACCTGTCGGCGGCTGAGGTGGCCGAGGCGACCGGCGTCTCCCGGGCGACCGCGCAACGCTATCTGTCCTACCTGGTACGCGAGGGCCTGGCCCGCCTGGAACTGCGCTACGGCACGACCGGCCGCCCCGAACACCGGTACCGCGCCGGGGCCTGACCACCCTCGGCGCGCGGCGGTGCGTCACACCGCGCCCGCGCCGGTCAGCGACCGCACCTCCAGCTCCGCGTACCGCCCGGCGTCGGCCCGCTCACCGGGCAGCACGGTGCCCAGCCAGCCCGCCAGGAAGCCCAGCGGGATGGAGACGACGCCCGGGTTCTGCAACGGGAACCAGTGGAAGTCCGCGCCGGGGAAGATCGCCCCCGGCGTCCCCGACACGACCGGCGAGAAGACCACCAACACGACTGCGGGGACCAGTCCTCCATAGATCGCCCAGACCGTGCCCCGGGTGGTGAACCGGCGCCAGAAGAGGGTGAACAGCAGAGCGGGCACGTTCGCCGAGGCGGCCACTGCGAAGGCCACGCCGACCACGACCGCGGTGTTCAGCCCCTGGGCGAACAGCGTCAGCACGATCGCGACCGCGCCGATCCCGACCGCCGCGAACCGTGCCACCCTGACCTCCTCGCGTCCGCCCGGCTCCGCCTCGCGACGCCGCAGCCCCGCGTAGAGGTCGTGCGCCACGAAGGCCGAGGAGGTCAGCGTCAGCCCGGCGACGACGGCGAGGATGGTGGCGAAGGCGATCGCCCCGACCACGGCGAACAGCACGGTGCCGCCGGTCGACCCGGACCCGCCGCCCAGGTCGAGGGCGAGCAGCGGTACGGCGGTGTTGCCCGCCGGATCCGACTCGCGCACCGCGTCCGAGCCGACGACGGCCGAAGCGCCCAGCCCCAGCACCATCGTCATCAGGTAGAACACCCCGATCAGCCCGACCGCCCACACCGCCGACCGGCGTGCCGCTCGCGCGGTCGGCACCGTGTAGAACCGCGCCAGGATGTGCGGCAGCCCCGCCGTCCCCAGCACCAGCGCGAGTCCGAGACTGACGAAGTCCAGCCGGTTGGTCCACGACCCGCCGTACTTCAACCCCGGCCGCAGATAGGCCGATCCGTGCCCGCTGCCGTCGGCCGCCGCGCGCAGCAGGTCGTTGACGTCACCGTGGAAGCGGAGCAACACCAGCACGGTGAGCGCCACGGTCCCGCCGAGCAGCAGCACCGCCTTCACGATCTGGATCCAGGTGGTGGCCCGCATCCCGCCGAACGCCACGTACACCACCATCAACGCGCCGACCCCGACCACGCTCCACGCCCTGGCGTATCCGCCCTGGTCGCCGAGGAGCAACGAGACCAGGCTGCCGGCGCCGACCATCTGCGCCACCAGGTAGAGCACCGCCACCGTGATCGACGAGGTCCCCGCCGCGATCCGCACCGGCCGCTCGCGCATCCGCGCCGACAGCACGTCGGCCAGCGTGAACCGACCGCAGTTGCGCACGAGTTCGGCCACCAGCATCAGCACCCCGAGCCAGGCGACCAGGAACCCGATCAGGTAGAGGATGCCGTCGTAGCCGTAGAGCGCGATGAGCCCGGAGACGCCCAGGAACGATCCCGCGGAGAGGTAGTCCCCGGAGATGGCGAAACCGTTCTCCATGGGCGAGAACATCCGTCCCCCGGAGAAGAACTCCTCCGAGTCGCTCCTACGGCGCCCCACCCACACCGTGATCGCCAACGTCACCACGACGAACACCGTGAACAGCGTCATCGCCAGCCCCTGGTGCTCCGTCGCCGACGCGGCCAACGGGTGTGCCGCGACCGCGCCGCCGCGCCCTGTCATCGGCGCGCCGCTCACCGGACCCGCTCCTGGGTGTCCCACCGCAGCTCCAGCGCCGCCCGGTCCCGCCGCAACCGCGCATGCCGCGCGTACGCCCACGTCAGCAGGAACGTCGTGCCGAACTGCGCCAGCCCCGCCACCATCGCCACGTTGACCGCGCCGTCCACCCGCCGCGCCATCAGCCCCGGCGCCATGGTCGCCGTCAACAGATACGCCAGGTACCAGACGAGGAACGCCGCCGACGCCGGGAACGCGAACCGCCGGTACCGCCTGCGCACCTCCCGGAACGCCTCCCCCGCCTGCACCTCCTGATAGACCCCGGTACGCTCCGGCGGTTCGGGACGCGGCGGTTCCTGCCACGGACCGACGTCGAGAGCCGCCGCCCAGGGGTCCTCCACCCCGAGCCGGGTCCCCCGCGCGCCGTCGTGAACGTCCACAGTGAATCTCCTTGAGCCGCACGCCGATCGGCCACTGGCCATGGGTTGGCCAGTGGCCATGTGCGCCCAAGAATGGACAGAACGGAACTGGCGTCTCACGCGGTTGCCGAAACGTTCACCCCATCAGGTGACGCCCTCCCGGAACCGGCCCGCCGCCGAGCCCGAGTCACTCCCCGCCGCTGCCCCGCGCCGGGTTGATCCCCTGCAGATAGGCGTACCGCACCGCCTGCGCCCGGTCCCGCACCCCGGTCTTCGCGAACAGGTTGTTGATGTGCGTCTTGACCGTCGCCCGGCTGACGTAGAGCCGCGCCGCGATCTCCGTGTTGGACAGCCCGTCCGCCACCAGCCCCAGCACTTCGGCCTCCCGCGCGGTCAGCCCGTCCGGCAACTCCGCCGCGTCAGGCTGCGGTTGGGCACCGGCCCCCGGCTCGGCAACGGCGCTCGCGTCGGCACGGACGCGCTCGGCGTCGGCACTCGCGGAGTCGGCGCTCCCGGAGTCGGCGGGGTCGGCCGCGCCCGTAGTGCCGGAGCCGCCGAACTGGCGCGCCTTCCGCCCGGTCGAGCCTCCGGCGTCCGCCGCGGACTCTGTCCAGCCGCCACCGCCGGGGTCGACGGACGCCGCGGTACCGAAGGACGCCCCCTGCTGCGACAACCGCTCCAGCAACCGCCGCTGCACCTGCGGCGAGAGCCCCGCCTGCCCGGCCACCACGTCCTCGATCGCCCGGAGGATCTCGTCGCTGCTCGCGTCCTTCGTCAGATAGCCGCGCGCCCCCGCCTGCAACGCCGGGAAGAGCGAGTCGTCGTCTCCGAACGTCGTCAGCACCACCACCTGCGTCCCAGGATGGTCCCTGCGAATCCGCCGGGTCGCCTCCGCCCCGTCGCACCTGGGCATCCGCAGGTCCATCAGCACCACGTCCGGCGCCGTCTCCGCCACCAGCCGCACCGCCTCCTCCCCGTCTCCCGCCGCCCCGACCACCTCCAGCCCGGGCAACAGCCCCAGCAGCGTCACGATGCCCTCGCGGACCACCGTCTGGTCGTCCGCCACCACCACCCGCACGACTCGCCCGCTCATCACGCCGGCACCCGCAGACGCACCACGAACCCCTCCTCGGCCGGTCCCGCCTCCAGCGTCCCGCCGAGCAACTCGGCGCGTTCACGCATTCCGAGCAGACCGTAACCCGCTCCGGAGGCGCTCAGTCCGTTATCCACAGGCTGACCGCCGAAGTCCCTCACCTCCAATTCCACCTCCCCCGGCAGATAGTCGAGCCGCACCGCCACCGTCGCTCCCGGCGCGTGCTTGCGCGCGTTGGTCATCGCCTCCTGCGCCACCCGTCGCACCGCGAACCCGGCCTCGGCGGGCAACTCCCTTCGCTCACCGTCGACACTCAGCCGCGCCCCTTCGGACTCCACCAGCTCCCGCAGGAACTCCTCCGCCGGCGTCATCTCCCCGCGCAGGGCGGACAGTGCCTGCCGCGTCTCGGCCAGCCCCTGCCGTGCCATCCGGCGGGCCGCGACCACCCGGTCGAGGACCTCCTCACGCTCTCCGCCGCGCTCGATGAGCAGTCGCGCGGCCTCCAGATGCACCATCTGCGCCGACAGGCTGTGCGCCAGCACGTCGTGGATCTCCCGCGCGATCCGTCCGCGCTCGCGCAACGCCGCCGACTCCGCCTCGGCGGCCCGCGCCGCCCGCTCCTGCGCCAGCATCCGCTGGGTGTTGCCCCGGGCCTCCGCGTCGAGCCGCATCACGTAGCCGACCAGGCAGATCCCCACGACGGACAGCCCCTTGTTGAGCCCGCTGTCCGTGTTTCCGACGATCACATAGGAGCCAAGGGTGCCCGCGGTGACCAGCGCGGCCGCGGCCAGGGGCAGTCGCTCGATCGCTATCACCGCGCAACCGCACCACAGCACCGTCGCCACGACCTCCGCCTGGGCAGACTTGGCCAGGTAGGCGGCGCCGATGAGCAGCGCCGCCATGGCGACCGACTGCCAGAGCCGATGCCCCAGCGTGTAGTGGATCAGCCCGTAGACGATGATTCCGGTGAGGAGCACGGCGGCGACCAGCATCAGCATCGACCACGTACCGGCCGTCTGCCGTTGGGTGACGGCGTCCCACACGAGGGCCGCCAGCACCGCCAACCGCATCAGCCAGGCCAGGCCGCGCTGCGTCGCGGACCGGCCCTGCTTCTCCAGCGCCTCCCGCGAGGGCCACTGCGTCCAGAAGCTCAGCCCCACGTAGGCACCCTTCGCTCCGACCATCGTCACGGTGCGGCCGTCGCACCGAACCCGACCGGCTCCAGCTCACGCGCCCGCCAGACGACCAGCCCGGTGCGTATCAGCAACGTCCCCGCCAGGGCGAGCATGGTCGCTCCCTCGCCCTGGTGCACCCCCATCATCGCGCCGACGGCCGCGAGACCGATGCGCAACGCGATGCCTCCGGCCCAGGCGGCGGCCGTGGCCTTGGTGCCCTTCGTCCACACCACGCCGTCCTGGTCGCGCCATATGCGGCTGGTGAACGCCCAGACGACACCCATGCCCACGCCTATCAGCAGCTCTCCGGCGAGCAGCCCCACGGAGACCGCCTGGTGGTGGGCGTCGACGATCCCGTGCTCCCGCAGCGCCAGATAGAGCAGCACGGCCGGGAGGATCCACAAGCTCCTACCGTCCTTGACGCGGCGGGGCCGGATCTGGCGCACGATCACCAGGGCGACGACCGCCACGATCACGACGATGTTGGCCAGACCGGACATGGGAGATGCCTCCGAACCGCGAAGAAGACCGATGGATCAAGAACCGATGGATCAAGGACCGTTGGGCGGCCGGCCCGTTGGCCCACCGAGACTGCTGGACCGTTGGCCCGCTGACCCATTGGACTGCCGACCCATTGGGCTGCCGACCCATTGGGCTGTCGGCCCGTTGGACTGCTGAGCCGTGGTGCCGCTGGGTCGCTGAACCACCGGACCACCGAACCGTGCTGCTGTCTTCGAAGCTACGGGCGCCGAGTCCCGGCCGGATCGGCGCCAGGGTGGAGCTTCGGGTGGAGATCCGTCTCCACCCTGGGGTGGAGAAGCCTGGCGATACGCGGACGTTCGAGCGGTCGACGTCCGGCGGGGGCAGGCGAGGGCTATGGCCTGTGACAGGGGCCATGGTCGGCGGGGGTGGCCTGCGGGTTGGAGGGCGCGGGCTGCAATCAGGCGGGCACGCGCCGCCACTGGGCGAGCGGCCGCCACGGGGCGGGCGGGGACGGATTTGTGATCCGTCGACGAGGAACGGGGGCCGCTCGGCGGCCGGGGCGCAGCCTTTCAGGCATCCCCCAGGCACCGCCCCCCGCCCTCGCGGACTCTCATGGGCACCGCCCTGCGGCTGTCCGGCTCCGTTCAGCCTCTCGCCCCCGGGAGCCGGCGCCCCGGAGCCGGACAGCCGCGAGGGCCGGGCGCCCCCCAAGGTCACGCGCCCTCGCCCCGTGGGACTGCTCCCCGGGGTCCGGCCGACGCCGGACCCCGGCTCTCACGCGTCGATGCGGGACCTGTCCAGCGTGGCCGCCGCGTTGGTGATGAACTCCTTGCGCGGGGCGACCTCGTTGCCCATCAGCAGGTCGAAGACGCGCTCCGCCGACTCCAGGTCGCTGATGTTGATCCGGCGCAGGGTGCGGTGCCTGGGGTCCATCGTGGTCTCCGCGAGCTGGTCGGCATCCATCTCACCGAGACCCTTGTAGCGCTGGATGCTGTCCTTGTAGCGGACGTTGCGGCGCTGGAGATCCAGCAGCGTCTGGCGCAGCTCGTTGTCGGAGTAGGTGTAGATGTACTTGTCCTGCCCCTTCTTGGGGTTGGTCAGCTCGATGCGGTGCAGCGGCGGCACCGCGGAGAAGACCCGCCCCTCCTCGACCATCGGCCGCATGTAGCGCTGGAAGAGGGTGAGCAGCAGGGTGCGGATGTGGGCGCCGTCCACATCCGCGTCGGCGAGGAAGATGACCTTGCCGTAGCGCGCCGCGTCGATGTCGAAGGTCCGGCCGGACCCGGCTCCTATGACCTGGATGATCGCACCGCACTCGGCGTTCTTGAGCATGTCCGAGATGGACGACTTCTGGACGTTGAGGATCTTGCCACGGATCGGCAGCAGCGCCTGGAACTCGGAGTTGCGGGCCACCTTCGCGGTGCCGAGCGCCGAGTCGCCCTCGACGATGAACAGCTCCGTGCGGTCGACGTCGTCGCTGCGGCAGTCGGCGAGCTTCGCCGGCAGCGACGACGACTCCAGGGCCGTCTTACGGCGCTGCGCCTCCTTGTGCTGCCGGGCGGCGATACGGGTGCGGGCGGCGGCGACGACCTTCTCCAGGACCGCGCGGGCCTGCTGCTTCTGGTCGCGCTTGGACGAGGTCAGGAACGCCTTCAGCTCCTTGGCCACCACGTTCGCCACGATCCGGGAGGCGGCCGAGGTGCCGAGGACCTCCTTGGTCTGGCCCTCGAACTGCGGCTCCGCGAGCCGCACGGTGACGACCGCCGTCAGTCCCTCGGTCGCGTCGTCCTTGGCGATGTCGTCCTCGGCGACGCGCAGCAGCTTGGTGGAGCGCAACACCTCGTTGAGGGTGCGGGTGAGGGAGCGCTCGAACCCGGCCACGTGGGTGCCGCCCTTGGGGGTGGCGATGATGTTCACGAAGGAGCGCAGGGTGGTGTCGTAGCCCGCGCCCCAGCGCAGCGCGATGTCGACGCCGAGGTCACGGGTGACCTCGGTCGGCGTCATGTGGCCACGCTCGTCGAGCACCGGCACGGTCTCCTTGAAGGTCCCCTCGCCCTGCAGCCGCACCACGTCGCTGAGCGGCTTGTCCGGCGCGAGGTACTCACAGAACTCGCCGATGCCGCCGTCGTAGTGGAAGACCTCCTCGGCGGGGCCCTCCTCGCCCACGGCCGCCCGCTCGTCGCGGACGACGATGGTCAGGCCCGGCACCAGGAAGGCGGTCTGGCGGGCCCGCTGGTGGAGGTTGTCCAGGGAGAGTCTGGCGTCCTTGAGGAAGATCTGCCGGTCGGCCCAGAAGCGCACCCGGGTGCCAGTGCGGGTCTTCGGCACCTTCTTGGCCTTGCGCAGCCCGCTCGTCGGGTCGAACGGCGCGTCCGGCCCCTGCTCGGTGAAGATCCCGGGCACCCCGCGCCGGAAGCTGATCGCGTGGGTGTGGCCGCCGCGGTCGACCTCGACGTCCAGGCGGGCGGAGAGCGCGTTGACGACGGAGGCGCCCACGCCGTGCAGACCGCCGGAGGCCGCGTACGAGCCGCCGCCGAACTTGCCGCCCGCGTGCAGCTTGGTCATCACGACCTCGACGCCGGACAGCCCGGTCTTCGGCTCCACGTCGACCGGGATGCCGCGGCCGTTGTCGCGGACCTCGACCGAGCTGTCGTCGTGCAGCAGCACCTCGATGCGGTCGCAGTAGCCGCCGAGGGCCTCGTCGACCGCGTTGTCGATGATCTCCCACACGCAGTGCATCAGGCCGCGGCTGTCGGTCGAGCCGATGTACATGCCGGGGCGCTTGCGGACCGCCTCCAGGCCTTCGAGGACGAGGAGGTGCCGCGCGGTGTAGTTGGAACCGTCGCGATCCGCGCCACTCAGCAGGGCGGTGGACGGCGCTGAAGTGTCGGCGGTCACGCGGGCGGCTCCTCGTACATCTCGTGCGGCGCGGTGCGTCTCGTGCATCGCGCCGTGCATCGCGGCAAGTCCTGGGTCCGGCCTGGGGTCGGCCGGGGGTCGGCGGCTGGCGGATCCGGGTCGTGCGTGCCGAAGTTCGCCGAGGAGAGGGTACCGATGCGTACGGCGGCGGCTTCGCCACGACCCGGTTTCGCCTCTCATGCTAGCCCCGACCGGACAGGTGTTCGATCCCTCGTCCGAGTGATAGCCACATCACGTTCCCAAAGAGGCATGAACCATTTAGGCTCCGGGCACGTCCTCACCAACAACCGGCAGCCAGCCGGGAGGCGGAAAATGGACGAAGTCCTACATAGACCCCCGAAAGCCACATCGAGACCTATTCGCCGCCAACCGGTAGCATCCGGCCTCCTCGGGCAGATTCTTCGAGGAAAAGCCACGAGCGGGAACGTTTTCGGCCTGGTTGGATGTTGACCCTGGTACGACAGCTCGTCGAGCTAGAGAAGAGGCGACGTGACTACTGTTCTGACCCCCGCAAGCCCGCTGACCGCGGCAGACCGCTGCGACCGCTGCGGCGCCCAGGCCTACCTGCGCGTCGTTCTCATCAGTGGTGGCGAGCTTCTCTTCTGCGCCCACCACGGGCGCAAGTTCGAGCCTGAACTGAAGAAGATCGCCGCGGAAATACAGGACGAGACCGGACGACTCACCGCCGCCCCTGCGGCAGTGGTCGAGGACTGATCCCGACACATCGCGAACAACGACGAGCTCGGACCGGCACCAGGCCGGAACGGAGCGGCCACCCCGCCGAGGGGTGGCCGTTTCGCGTTCCGCGTAATCACCTGGGGTGCATCGCCGAGCACGCAGGGTTTTTGTGACGTGCGGGACCAGCGGGAGCGAAGTGGGCGCTGATACGCGCCGGATGCCCGGCCCGCCCGGGCCTGCGCATGTGCGACCGCCGGGCCCGTCCGGGCGCGCCCACGTGTGATCGCCCGGCCCTCCCGAGCCTGCCGGTGTGCGGCCGCCCGCCGCTGTCGGCGCGCGCCCGCAGCCCACTGTCGGGGCGCCCACGCAGCTCGTTCCCGCGCGGCCGTGCCTGCCGGCCGCGGCGGACGCCGCTCCGCTCCCGGGAGCGTTCCCACGACACGCGGCGGAGCTGGTCTTCTCATCACGCGCGTCTACAGGAAGTGCGCGACCGAGCGCGCCATGGCCGAGACCCTGGTGTAGACGCCGGGATGCTGGGCCTCCCCGCATCCCGTTCCCCAGGACACCAGGCCGATGAGCCGGCCGTCGGCCACGAGCGGGCCGCCGCTGTCACCCTGGCAGGCGTCCCGGCCGCCTTGGTCGGCGCCCGCGCACACCATGGACGCGGGAACGTAGGTGCCCGCCGCGCTGCCCGGGTAGGCCTGGCGGCAACGGCTGTCGGGCAGCAACGTGACGTCGGCCTCCCGCAGCGTGCTCGCGTAGGCACCGTTGCCGGTCGTGTCGCCCCAGCCGTAGACCCGCGCGGTCTCCCCCTCGCGGTAGTCGGCCGTGTCGTCGGCGGCCGCGAGCGGGATCACGGGGTTGCCGGGCAGGGGCTGGGCGAGCTTGATCACGGCGATGTCCCCGGCGTTGGTCTCCGGGTCGTACGACGGGTTGATCCACACGTCCCGGATCGACACCTCGCGGCCCTCGTGGGTGCTCAGATCGGTCCGCCCGAACAGTACGCGCAAATCCTTCACGTCCCGCCAGTCCGTGCCCAGGACGTCGCGGCCGAAGCAGTGCGCCGCGGTGAGCACGACGTCCGGGGCCACCACGGCGCCGCCGCAGAACTGCCCCGAGCGGTCCGCGCCGAACCGTTCCTGGCTGGCCAGCGCCACCACGTAGGGGTGTTCCGCGGTACCGGTGGGACCGCCGCCGATGATGCCTTCGTGCGCGCCCCCTGACTGCTTGGCGACGGCGGGAGCTGCGGGCAGGGTGAGCGGCGCGGTCGCCGTCAGCAGCGCCAGCCCGCCCAGCAGTACGGCGGTCGCCCGAATTCGGGGTCTGATGCGCATACGGTCTCCTGACCTTCCGGAGCGGCTGGAACACTCAGCGTGGTCCACCCCGGCCGTACGCGCATCCGGAAGCCGGTCCCGTGCGGCAGCCGCGCACGCGACGGGCCCGGAACCCCACGAAGGAGGTTCCGGGCCCGAAGGACGGCACGTCGTCCGGCACCCGGCCGGCGTGCGCCGGACCGGGAAAGGCGCCGGTCAGTCCAGGTAGTCGCGCAGCACCTGGGAGCGGGACGGGTGGCGCAGCTTCGACATCGTCTTGGACTCGATCTGCCGGATGCGCTCACGGGTGACCCCGTAGACCTTGCCGATCTCGTCCAGCGTCTTGGGCTGGCCGTCGGTGAGGCCGAAGCGCATGGAGACCACGCCCGCCTCGCGCTCGGAGAGCGTGTCGAGGACGGAGTGCAGCTGCTCCTGCAACAGGGTGAAGCTGACCGCGTCGGCCGGGACGACCGCCTCGGAGTCCTCGATCAGGTCACCGAACTCGCTGTCGCCGTCCTCGCCGAGCGGGGTGTGCAGCGAGATCGGCTCGCGGCCGTACTTCTGGACCTCGATGACCTTCTCGGGGGTCATGTCGAGTTCCTTGGCCAGCTCCTCCGGGGTGGGCTCGCGGCCCAGGTCCTGGAGCATCTGACGCTGGACGCGGGCCAGCTTGTTGATGACCTCGACCATGTGCACCGGGATGCGGATGGTGCGGGCCTGGTCGGCCATGGCGCGGGTGATCGCCTGCCGGATCCACCAGGTGGCGTACGTGGAGAACTTGTAGCCCTTGGTGTAGTCGAACTTCTCGACCGCCCGGATCAGACCGAGGTTGCCCTCCTGGATCAGGTCCAGGAAAAGCATGCCGCGGCCGGTGTAGCGCTTGGCCAGCGAGACCACGAGGCGGAGGTTGGCCTCCAGCAGGTGGTTCTTGGCGCGGCGGCCGTCCTCGGCGATGATCTCCAGCTCGCGCTGGAGCTTGGGGGCGAGCTTCTCGGCGGCGGAGAGCTTGTCCTCGGCGAACAGACCGGCCTCGATGCGCTTGGCCAGCTCCACCTCCTGCTCGGCGTTGAGCAGGGGGACCTTGCCGATCTGCTTGAGGTAGTCCTTGACCGGGTCGGCGGTGGCGCCGGCCGCCGCGACCTGCTGCGCGGGGGCGTCGTCCTCGTCGTCGTCGGAGAGCACGAAGCCCTCGGACTCCGGCTGGTCGGGACCGGCCTCGCCGGGCTTGCCGGGAACCGCTGCCTCGTCGGCCAGCTCCTCGCCCTCGACGAGCTCGTCGTCGGACTTCTTGGCCGCGGTCTTCTTCGCCGCCGTCTTCTTGGCAACGGTCTTCTTGGCCACCGCCTTCTTCGCGGGAGCCTTCTTCACGGCCGCCTTGGTGACGGCCTCGTCAGCGCTGTCGGCTTCGATGGCGACCTCCGCGGGGGCCGGGGCGGCCGCGGTCTTGACGGTGGCGGTCTTCTTGATCGCGGTCGTCGAGGTGGCGACGGTCTTGGTGGCAGCACGCTTCGCCGGACTCTTGGCTGCGACGCTCTTACGGGTGCGCTTCGGCGCCTCAGCGGCACTGACCATCAGCGTCACACCCTCCTCGTCGAGGACCTGGTTGAGGCTGCGCAGGACGTTCTTCCACTGGGTTGCCGGAATCTGGTCCGCCTCGAAGGCCCGACGTACGTCGTCACCTGCGATCTGGCCCTGTGCCTTACCCCGCTCAATGAGCGCCATCAGAGACTCGGATTCGGTGATCTCCGGCGGGAGCGTACGGGATGTGCTGGCCGACACGAACAACCTCTCGGAACGATGGGAACGACTTCCGACCGCGCCTGCACTCGGCAAGGGCCGCCGGCCGCCGGCGGGGATGGACCGGCGGTAAGGGGCGGAATCGCTTGGCAACACAGCGACGGGGATGTCGTCCGTATTCCTTCTGCGGTACCACCGCTTAGGTCATCGCGCTCCCCCTGTCAGCGTTACGCGGGTCTTGCGTGGCCCGCGTCACACCGTAATCCAGCGTAAACCAGGCCCGTGGCTCCACCGCCCGGAAGCCCCCAACCGGCGCCGCACGGCGACGCCTTCCGCACCGCCGCCGACACGGCCCCGCCCCAACGCGACCGCCGCCGGGCCCCTGCGTCTCGTGGGCCCGGCGGCGGAACGGTACGTCGGGGCCGGATCCGCAGGGGCTCCGACCAGGAGGAGGGGCGGGGGGAGACGACGCCGAACGGAACCGAACGGAGTCGAACAGGTTGAACGGGTTGAACCATCCGAACAGGACCGAAACGGCACCGAAGGCAGACGAGCGGGTCCCACGCGTCGAACGCGGTCGGTCGACGAGCGGTCGACCGGGCGACGAACGAGGGCGCGGCGAGGCGGTGGTCAGTGCTCGCGGGGCGCGGGGACCACGTGGTCGACCTCGGGGTGCGCGGTGAGCAGCTGCCGCATCGCGGCCTCCGCCCCCGCGCCGTCCCCCGTGGCGAGCGCCTCGACGATGGACGCGTGCAGGCCGACCGCCGCCTCGGTCGGCCGGTCGCAGCCGGTGACCGGCCCGCCGGACACGTGGAGGGCGGAGGAGACGATGCCGGACAGGTGCTCCAGCATGCGGTTGCCGGTGACCTGGAGGACGATCGCGTGGAACTCGGCGTCCGCCCGCGAGAACGTCAGGGAGTCTCCCTGGGCGACGGCGTGCGCCATGATCTCCGCCATGTCGGCGAGACGCTGCTGCACGTCCTCGCGTCCGTGTCCGGCCGCGAGCCGGGCGGCCAGCGGCTCGATCGTCCAGCGCAGTTCGCACAGTTCGCGGCGCTGGTCGTCACGCTGCGGCCCGAACGCCCGCCACTCGATGATGTCGGGGTCGAGCAGGTTCCAGTCGCTCACCGGCCGGACCCTGGTGCCGACGTTGGGCCGGGCGCTGACCAGGCCCTTGGCCTCCAGCACCCGCAACGACTCCCGCACCACGGTACGGGAGACCTCGAAGCGCTGACCGATCTCCTCGGGAACGAGCGGGCGGTCGGCCCCGAGGTCACCGGAGACGATCATCTGGCCGAGCTGCTGGACGAGTTGGCCGTGCAGGCCACGGCCTCGGCTGCCGCTCGCGCGGCGGCCGACCCGGCCCATCTCCGTGTCCACTCCGTCCCAGTTGGGGGTTCCGGCGCGTTCGCTGCCAGGGGCGTCCGCGTACGGGTAGCGGTCGAGGTCGCCGGGCCCGGCGACGCCGGTGTCGGCGGAGCGGGCCGCGGTCATCATGGTGTGCGCAAGGGTACTCACGCATCATTTGTCGGCGATCCATCCGGCAGCCTTGAGGGCTTTGCTGAAAAGCACACGAAAGGGTGATCGCCCCTTCCTGCACAATTGACGCTTTATCGTAAGGAATCGTGCGAACTCAGGGGAGTTACGAACATCCGCAGCGCAACTTCGCACTCATGCGGTACTCAACGTCCGCGCAGCTCAAGGCCGACCTGACCGCTCGTCACCTCAACGCCCTTACGTGCGGCCGTTGTTGGCGATCGGACTCATTACTCACACCTCGGGACGCAGCATCGGCGGGTTGAGCAACGTCGCTCCGCCCGCCCGGAACAACTGTGCGGGACGCCCGCCTTGCCGCGTCGTCGTGCCGCCCGTCGGCACCAGGAAGCCGGGCGTCCCGGTCACCTTCCGATGGAAGTTGCGCGGATCCAGAGCGACTCCCCACACCGCCTCGTACACCCTGCGCAGCTCCCCCACGGTGAACTCCGCCGGGCAGAAGGCTGTTGCCAGCGACGAGTACTCGATCTTGGACCGGGCGCGCTCCACGCCGTCGGCGAGGATGCGCGCGTGGTCGAAGGCGAGCGGCGCCGACTGCTCGGGCTGCAACAGGTCGTCGATGGGCGCCCATCGCGCGCCACTCGCGTCTCCCCCGGCCCGCGGCGCGGGCAGGTCGGGCGCGAGCACCAGGTGCGCGACGCTGACCACCCTCATCCTCGGATCACGATCCGGGTCGCCGTAGGTGGCGAGCTGTTCGAGGTGCGCGCCGTTGCTGCCGCCGTACGGGCCCGGCGTCCCGGCGGGGGACGTCCCCGCGGACTGCTGGGCGCGCAGCCCGGTCTCCTCCGCCAACTCCCGTGCGGCGGCCTCCGCGAGATTCTCGTCGGTCCTGACGAACCCGCCCGGCAGCGCCCACTGCCCCTGGTACGGGGACTCCCCTCGGCGAACGGCGAGCGCGCACAGCGCGTGCCTGCGCACGGTGAGCACGACCAGGTCGACGGTGACAGCGAAGGGGGGATGGGCCGACGGGTCGTAGGGCGACATGGCGTGATCATAGTCGTCTGCCTGACGATAAACAGCGTGTTCCCCAGCACGTGCGGCGTGGCGATGCTCGCATGGTCGGCCTGGGTCTGGCGGCGGTCCCCGGAGGGGGCGCGGGGTGAGGCCGGGGTGGTGTCGAGGTGGGTGCAGGCGTGCGGCCGAGGTGGGGTCGGCGTGCGGCGAGGTGGGCATGACGGGGGCCGGGGGTAGGCGGCCGGAAGTAGGCGAGGTGGGTCCGGAGGCAGGCAGGCCGGACCCTGGGGCGGGCTGGTGGGAGGTAGGGCGGGGCGGAGGGGGAGGCAAAGGCCGGCCGGGGCGGACAGGGCGGAGCCGCATGCAGGCTGACTGAGGCGGACGGGGTCGCGCGGGCATCGGAGCGGGCGATTACGGTGCCAGGGCGCGTGTCGCCGCCGACGCACGCCCGACACGACCGTTCGGCACCAGGCCCAGAAGGAGATCGATGGCCGTCCACCGCCAGCCGGGAACCGTCCTGACCGACCACACCTTCAGCGTTCCGCTCGACCACCGCGATCCCGCCGGGGAACACATCGAGGTCTACGCCCGCGAGGTGGTCGCCACGGGCCGCGAACACGACGAGCTGCCTTGGCTCCTGTACCTGCAAGGCGGCCCGGGCGGGCGGTCTCCCCGACCGGTGGGACGTGACTCCTGGCTGCGCCGAGCGCTCGACGACTACCGCGTGCTCCTGCTCGACCAGCGCGGCACCGGGCGCTCCGCCCCGGCGAACCGGCAGACGCTGCCCCGGCGAGGTGACGTCGCCGCGCAGGCTGCGTACCTCGCGCACTTCAGAGCCGACTCCATCGTCGCCGACTGCGAGCTGATCAGGCGTCAACTCCTCGGCGAGGAGGGCCGCTGGTCGGTGCTCGGGCAGAGCTTCGGCGGCTTCTGCTCCCTGACCTACCTGTCGTTCGCCCCGCAAGGGCTGCGCGAGGTGTTCATCACCGGCGGCCTCGCCGGACTGGACCGGGACGCGGAGCAGGTGTACCGGGCGGCCTACCCGCGCGTGGAATGCAAGAACCGCCGCCACTACGAACGCTACCCCGAGGACATCGCGACCGCTCGGGCGGTCACCGAGCATCTTCGCAAGCGCGAAGTGCGTTTGCCGAACGGCGGCTTGCTCACCCCGGCCGCCGTCCAGTCGCTCGGCATGCTGCTGGGACGCGGCAGCGGTTCGCACACCCTGCACTATCTGCTGGAGGACGCCTTCCTCCGTGGACCGGGTGGCCGCGAACTCTCCGACACCTTCCTGGCCGACGTCCACAACCACCTGTCGTTCGCCTCCAACCCCCTCTACGCGGTCCTGCACGAGTCGATCTACGGGCAGCGTTCGGTCTCCACCCGTGGCACGGGGTGGTCCGCCGATACCGTGCGCGCCGAATTCCCTCGCTTCGACGCGGACGAGGCCTTGTCCAGCGGCGAACCGGTGCTCTTCACCGGGGAGATGATCTACCCCTGGATGTTCACCACCGACCCCGCGCTCGAACCCCTGCGGGAGGTGGCTCACGCGCTGGCCGAGCGGGAGGAGTGGCCCGACCTGTACGACGTCGGTCAGTTGGGGCGCAACGAGGTCCCGGTGGCCGCTGCCGTCTACCACGACGACATGTACGTCGACACCGCGCACTCGCTCGAAACGGCCGCCTCGGTCCGGGGTCTGCGGACGTGGGTGACGGACGAGTTCGAGCACGACGGCCTGCACGTCAGCGACGGCCGCGTCCTGGATCGGCTGATCCGGCTGGCGCGGGGAGAGGCGTAGGCACGGCGGCCTCAGGCACCCGAGGAGTCGGCGCAGGCACGATCGCCTCGGATGTCTGAGAAGCCGGTGCTGGCGATGTTCCCTGCCCGTACGGCGTCCGCGGCTTTCGGATGCCCGATGGTCCCTGACCGAACGGCGTCCACGGCCGTCGGATGCCGTAGGGGCGGGTCGGCTCGGATTCATTCGCGATCGCCTCCTGTCGGTGGCACCGGGGAACGGCGCGTGCGGATCCGGCTGCGGGAGCGCGCCGTCGCCGCAGGCCGCGTCGCGCTGTCCGGCCTGCCCTTCGGGGCTGTGCCCGCACCGCCCCCACGCCGCTGGACGACGATGCGCTCGAGACGCTTGCCGCGTTCCTCACGCAGGCACCGGCGCAGCGGTTCGGGGTCGAGGCCTCGGTTGCAGGCCTGGTGGAGCAGCCGGGCGAAGGTGTAGTCCGGGTCGGCGTCGAGTGCCCGCCCGAACGCGAGACGGGCGGCGGGCTGGTCGCCGGTCGCCCACGAGACCCAGCCCGCAAGGGTCAGCGGCGCGGCGGCGTGACCGTCGTAGGGTGCGACGCAACGGCGTGCCAGGGCCCGCCAAAGGCGCAGCGCGGGGACCGCTTCCGTGCCCTCCATCCACTCCGCCGCCCGGTCACGGGTATCGCGGTCCTGCAAACCGACGATGATCGTCGCGGCCTCGTCGTCGCCGAGCAGTGCGTCGTCCTCGGTGTCGCTGGTCGCGTCCTCTCCGCGGGCCGGCGCAGCACGGAAGCGCTCCAGCGCCGCGCCGGCCAAGGCCAGCGTCTCGTCACGCACCGTCTCGCAGTCGGCGTCCCGCAGCATCCTGGGCACCAGATGGGAGTACGAGTCGTCGAACGCGCGCACCTGCGCGACCGCCCTCGTGCCGTCGAGTGGCGCGAGGCGGGCTGTCATCTCCCGGAGCGAACCACGCACCGTGATACCCGCGTACGCCGCGGCCGCCGCCAGCACCGAGGTGCCGCCCCGGCTGATCGGGGTGCCCTCCGGCGGACAGCACGTCTCGTCCGGGCAGCAGTAGGACCACCACCGGCCCGCCGAGACGCACAGCGCCTCGAGCACCGGCACGTCGAGTGCGCCACACGCCACCCGTAGATGCTGGGCCAGGGGGCGCAGCCGTTCCATGGCGGCGTGCGGGGCCTCGCCGTTCCTCGGATCCTGGCAGAGGAAGACGGCGATGCCTTCGGGGCGGCCCCGACGCGCACCGCTGTGCAGCGCGCTGTCCGCGAGTTGGGCCGCCAGATGCGGCCACTCCCCCTCCTGCGCCGGGATGCCCACCCTCAACCGGTCGCCGAATCGCCCCTGCGAACCGTGCAGAGCGACCAGCACGATGCTGTCGTCCGGGTGGAAGCCCAGAAGAAAGGGCAACGCCTCCGCGAGATCCGCCGGGCCGCGCAGGGTGACGCGTGGTTCCTCGCGAGGGACGACGGCCGCTTCCCGCAGGCGTCGGGGGGACTTGCCGGAGGAGCCTACGGGGTCCGGGGAGACGGAGTTCGGTGAGACGGAGTTCGGGGAGGGGGAATCCGTGACTCCTTGTGCCGCGTGCGGGTCGGTGTCTTCGGTGGGCACGCCCGGCTGCTCGGCGTGTGCGTCCTTGGCACCCGGCGGTCCGCCGGAGCCCACAGCGCTGTCGCCTTGGGCGGAGCCCAAAGCACTGTTGCCTTGGACGGAGCCCACGGCATTGTCGCCTTGCGTGGAGCCCACAGTCCTCTCACCTCGACCTGAGCCCACGACCCTGTTGCCTTCCTGCGACAAGACCGCGGCGGTCGTCCGGTCAGGCGCGGCGGCCGGGGGCAGGGAGACGGGCGCGCTGTTGCCCGAGGCCCGTCCTTCCGCCCGCGCCCCCGACCCCGCCCTGCGCTTCGGGGAATCGGAGATGGAGTCGGAGGGTTCGGGGCTGGAGAGGGACTTCGCCGCCGTCCGGTCGACCGCCTGC
The DNA here is from genome assembly GCF_019890615.1 of Streptantibioticus parmotrematis. GTDB lineage: Bacteria > Actinomycetota > Actinomycetes > Streptomycetales > Streptomycetaceae > Streptantibioticus_D > Streptantibioticus_D parmotrematis. Next base: position 113,186 of record NZ_JAINVZ010000014.1, read on the forward strand.
GCGGCTGCGCGGCCGGGAGGACCGGACTCGGTTGCGGGGACGTCGTCTGCGGGCCGCACGGCCGGGAGCGGGCTCCCGGTGGAGTGCGGACGGTGCAGGGGACTGGGGATCGAGGGTTCGATGTGCTGTGTCATGGGGCGAAGATCTCGTGCCTGGCCGCACCGCACCAGCCCTGTGGATAACTCGGGCATTTTCATAGGATGAGCTGGTTGCAAGCCTGTCACCAGTTCGGGGGACGAGTTATCCACAGCCCTGGACCCGGGGCTCGCCGATGTCAGTGGCATCGGGTTGCATGGAGCCATGAGCGAATCACTGCGGACCGCCGCCGATGCCGTCCTGCGCCGCCTCGTCGGCGACACGACCGGCACCGCGCGGCTGCGCGAGGACCAGTGGCGGGCCATCGAGGCACTCGTGGCCGAGCGCCGCAGAGCCCTGGTCGTCCAGCGGACCGGCTGGGGCAAGTCGGCGGTCTACTTCGTCGCGACCGCGTTGCTCCGCGAGCGCGGCAGCGGGCCCACGGTGATCGTCTCCCCCCTGCTCGCCCTGATGCGCAACCAGATCGAGGCGGCGACCCGGGCCGGGATCCGCGCGCACACCATCAACTCGGCCAACGTCGAGGAGTGGGACGACGTGCAGGCGCAGGTCGCGGCGGGCGAGGTGGACGTCCTGCTGGTGAGTCCTGAGCGCCTGAACAACCCGGACTTCCGCGACGAGATCCTGCCCAAACTCGCCTCGACCACGGGCTTGTTGGTGGTGGACGAAGCCCACTGCATCTCGGACTGGGGACACGACTTCCGCCCCGACTACCGTCGGTTGCGGACCATGCTCGCCGAACTCCCGCCCGGTACGCCTGTGTTGGCCACTACCGCGACGGCGAATGCCCGGGTCACCGCGGACGTGGCCGAGCAACTCGGCACGGGCGGTCCGTCAGGTGGCTCGGACGAAGGGGCGTTGGTACTGCGGGGACCGCTGGAGCGCGAGAGTCTGGCACTGGGTGTGCTGCGGCTCCCCGACGCGGCGCGGCGCCTGGCCTGGCTGGCCGACCACCTCGACGAGCTGCCGGGATCAGGCATCGTCTACACCCTGACGGTGGCCGCGGCGGAGGAGGTCACCGCGTTCCTCAGGCAGCGCGGATACTCTGTCGCCTCCTATTCGGGACGCACGGAAGACGCCGACCGACGAGCCGCCGAGGCGGATCTCCAAGCCAACCGGGTCAAGGCGCTGGTCGCGACGTCGGCGCTGGGCATGGGGTTCGACAAGCCGGACCTCGGGTTCGTCGTGCACCTCGGTTCGCCCTCCTCCCCCATCGCCTACTACCAGCAGGTGGGCCGGGCGGGCCGTGGCGTCGAGCACGCGGACGTGTTGCTGCTGCCGGGGCTCGAGGACGAGGCGATCTGGCGGTACTTCGCCTCGCTGGCCTTCCCCGGCGAGGAGCAGGTGCGCCGGACGCTGGAGGTGCTGGCGGCCGCCGACCGGCCGCTGTCGCTGCCGGCACTCGAGGCACGGGTGGACCTGCGCCGCTCCCGGCTGGAGATCATGCTCAAGGTGCTGGACGTCGACGGCGCGGTACGCCGGGTGCGCGGCGGCTGGACGGCCACCGGGCAGCCATGGACGTACGACGCCGAGCGGTACGCCTGGGTGGCCCGGCAACGGGCGGCCGAACAGCAGGCGATGCGGGACTACACCACGACGACCGAGTGCCGGATGGAGTATCTGAGGCGGCAGTTGGACGACGAGGAGGCCGCGCCGTGCGGTCGTTGTGACAACTGCGTGGGAGCCCGCTTCTCCGCGGAGGTCTCGGCGGACGCTCTGGACGCCGCCCGGGCGGCGCTCGGCCGACCGGGAGTGGAGATCGAGCCGCGCCGTATGTGGCCGACCGGCATGCCCGCGGTGGGCGTCGAGTTGAAGGGGCGCATCCCGGCGAGCGAGCAGGCGTCGAGCGGCCGGGCGCTCGGCAGGCTCTCGGACATCGGGTGGGGCAACCGGCTGCGCCCGCTGTTCGCCGAGGGCACCGCGGACGAGCCGGTGCGGGACGACGTGGTGGACGCGGTGGTGCGGGTCCTGGCGGACTGGGCCAAGGGTCCCGGCGGGTGGGCGAGTGGCGCGCCCGACGCCCCGCCGCGTCCGGTCGGCGTCGTGACGGTGGACTCGCGCACCCGGCCGGGTCTGATCGAGTCGCTGGGCGTAAGGATCGCGGAGGTGGGCCGGATGCCGCTGCTCGGCCGGGTCGAGTACGCCGACGACGTCGCCCCGGAACGCATATCGCGCAGCAACAGCGCCCAGCGGCTGCGGGCTCTGCACGGTGCCTTCAGTGTCCCCGCCGAACTGGCGGACCACCTGCGGCAGTTGGGTGGGCCGGTGCTGCTGGTCGACGACATGACGGAGACCGGCTGGACCCTCGCCGTCGCCGCCCGCATGCTGTTGCGGTCCGGTGCGAGCGCGGTACTGCCGCTGGTCCTGGCCGCCCAGGGCTGACGGAGCCAGCTGTCGGGCGGAGCCACGGGGAGACGTAGGCGCCACCGCGCCCGCGCGACGAAAGGCCGACGGCGGGGAGCGGGCGTCGACCGTGGCCGCCGCCAAAGGTGCGACCGCTCGCCACTCGCCACCCCGCCGCCCGCCGCCCGCCGCCCGCCGCCCGCCGCCCGCCGCGAACGACCCTGTGAACTCGGTGTTAAGAACAGGAGGTGATTGAGCCATGCCGAACGACACTCCGGCCCGGCCCCGCTCACGCCAAACGCCGGAGGCCCCCTCCGTCAGCCGCGTCACACGAGGCGCGTCGATACTCAACTGCCTCTGTGACCAGGGGTTTCACTCAGCGCATCGGTTGTCCGTCGTGATGCGGAGTACGGCCCGGCGTGCGGCCGTCGGGAGCAGTGTGCCGCCTGACGGAAGTCCCCAGGTGTGCTGTCAGGCGGTAATTGCTCATTGCCGCCCGTCCGTACGGAAGGAAGAATTGGACGGGACCCCCACGTGGCTCACCGAGCCTCAGCAGCGGCGTGCGCCCAGGCCCGGCCGCAGGGCGCGCGTACGCGGACGAAGGGAGGACCGTGGCTTTCGGTTTCGCTCCAAAGACACGTCTCGACACCGTTCCCTCCCTGACCCGCACGCTCGATCCCGACGAGTGGGAGGACTCCGCGGTCCCCCTGCTGGGCAACCCTCGTGAGGTCGTCAAGGAGCTGTGCGACCGGCATCTCCCGTCACCGGGTTCAGCCGTCGTGGCGGTCTTCGATCCTGACGGTCGCGCGTGCGCCAGCGCGTCGTTCACCCAGCGCGCCACACGCAGGGACGGCTGGGAGCACCGCAACGCGATCCTGGCGAACCTGCGCCGCGTCATCCCGCACGACCTGCGGCTGCGGGCTCCGGTGCGCACCACCGTGCTGCTGGTGTGCCGGGACGGCACGCCGGGCTGGACGGAGGCGGACGGCGCCTGGATGTGGGGACTGCGTGACGCGTGCACGTTGCACGGGCTGCGGTGCGGCGCCTACGTCACGTTGACCCGGGACGGCTGGCAGGTGCTGGGGGACGGACGAGGTGGCCGTACCCCCCACTCAGGGTCCTGGGCCGAGCGGGCCTCGGGCCACGGCACGTTGCGCTCCCCGGTGGGGGCGCCGGAGGGAGTGCGACGGCAGGTGGCCCGCTGACCCGGGGAGCCGCCCCGGCCGCGGACCGGTCGCATGCCACGGCGGTGGGCGCCGGACAGCGAGGGCCCGCGGTCAGAGCAGGGTGCGAAGGCGCTCCGGGTCGCCGCAGACGACCAGGAGTTCGGTGGCGTGGGCCATGGCGGCCGGAAGCGCGGCGGCGGACTCCTCGTCGGTGCCTCCGTTGACGGCGAGCACCACGGCGAGCCGCTTGCGGACGCGTTCGGCGGTGGCCTGGGCGTAGAAGACGTCGTCGCCCTCGTCCTGCTGACGCCAGTAGGAGTCCTCGCCGAAGGACAGCTCGTGCTGCGCCCACGGGTGCGGCTCACCCGAGGTCAGCACGAGGATGTCGGCCGGTGGGCGTCCGGCGTCCAGCAGTACGTCGACCGCGTCGTCGGCGGCCGACACGGCGGTGGCGTCGGTGGCCGGCACCAGCTGGACCTGCGCCGAGGTGCCGCCCTCCCGTGCCGGGGCAGCGGGCGCCGTGGGGCGGGCCGTGCCGGGGTGGCCGGGAGCGGGGTGGGTGCGGGCGGCGCGCGGAGGTGCCGGACGCGGAGCGGGACGGGGGCCGGGAACCGGAACGGGCCGGGGGGCCTGCGGAGTACGGGTACCTCCCGCTACGGCGCGGGGGCCCGGAACACTCTCGTGAATCTGTGGCTCCTCAGGGAAGAGAGGCATGGTGAGTTGTTTATCAAACGCACTGCGATTGCACAGCGGCGGGTGGGTCAGAAACCGAGGTCCAACTGCTCGACCCCGTCGGCCTTGTCCAGTTCGTCCAGGACGCGGACCTTCTTCAGGTGCCGCCAGCGGGGCAGCCCGTCCATGAAAGCCCAGGAGACGCGGTGGTGCCGAGTGGGACCCCACTCCTCAAGGGCTGCGCGATGCACCGGCGAAGGGTACCCCGCGTTCTCGGCGAAACCGAACGGAATATGGTCCGGGGCCAGTTCGGCCATCCGCGCGTCTCGGAACACCTTGGCGAGGACCGACGCGGCGGCCACCGGAACGCAGGACTGGTCGCCCTTGATCACGGTGCGGACCTGCCAGGCGTCGCCCAGGTAGTTGTGCTTGCCGTCGAGGATGATCGCGTCGGGCCGGACAGCCAGGCCGTCCAGCGCGCGGGTGGCGGCGAGCCGCAGGGCCGCGGTCATGCCGAGTTCGTCGATCTCCTCGGAGGAGGCGTGGCCGAGGGCGTGGTCGGTGACCCAGTCGGCCAGCAGGCCGGCGAGCGCGGTGCGGCGCTTGACCGTGAGGAGCTTGGAGTCGGTGAGGCCCTCGGGTGCCCGGCGCAGTCCGGTGACGGCGGCGCACACGGTGACCGGTCCCGCCCACGCGCCGCGGCCGACCTCGTCGATGCCGGCGACGACCTTGACGCCGAGGGTGGCGCGCATCGAGCGTTCGACGGTGTGGGTGGGTGGTTCGTAGGCCATGACAGTGCTCAGCCTACGCCCGGCGGTCGGGGCGGCGGCAGGGGGATGGCGGTCCGGCGGGCGGGAGTGCAGTTGACGGGTCGTCAGTCGCGTGGGTGGGATGCGGGGAGCCAGTCGGGCAGGGGCTCGGTGTGGCGCTGCCAGACGTCAGGAGCGGCGCCGCCCGGCCGGGAGCCGAGGACGCCGCCGACGATGGCGCAGGTGGTGTCGACGTCGCCGCCGGCCCGCGCGGTCGTCCACAGCGCGGTCTCGAAGTCGTCGAGGTGCCGGGCGGCAGCCCACAGGGCGAACGGCACGGTGTCGTGCGCGCTGGTGCGACGGCCGCAGCCCAGCACGGCCGCGACGGTGGCCACGTCCGCGTAGTCGAGCATGTCGCGGGCGCGCCGCAGTCCGGCGTGCACGGCGCTGCGCGGTACGAGGTCGAGTACGGCGCCGAGCAGGTCGGCCGGGTCCTCGGGGCCGTTGGGGGAGGCGACGAGTGCGGCGGCGGCCGCGACCGCCATCGCGCCGACGACCGCCTCGCGGTGCTGGTGCGTGGTGTACGCGGAGATCTCCGCCTGGTGGGTGGCCTGCTCGGGGTCGTCCGCGTACCAGGCGCCGACCGGGGCGATGCGCATGGCGGCGCCGTTGCCCCAGGAGCCCTGACCGTTGAAGAGGGCGGCGGCGAGCTCGCGCCAGTCGGCGCCTTCCTGCCGGATCTGCCGCAGCATGCGGTTGACGGCCGGGCCGTAGCCGCGGTCGACGTCGTGGTGCTCGGCGAAGGAACGGGCCAGGGCGTCCTGGTCGATCCGGCCGTGTTCCGCCAGTACGGCCACGACCGAGCAGGTCATCTCCGTGTCGTCGGTCCACTGCCAGGGGCCGGGCGGCAGTTCGCCCTTCTGCAGCCTGCGGTAGTTGGACGGTACGAAGAACTGCGAGCCCAGCGCGTCGCCCACGGACAGGCAGCGCAGGCTGGCGAGGGCTCGCTCGAAACGGGGAGAAAGAAGGGGGTCAACGGTCATGGCGACGGAAACTCTGACATCACGCCCCATCCTGGTCAATCGTTCTGTGCGCAAACTCACCGTGTGACGTGCGACGACGCGCCCCGCGGGGCCGCGGACGCCCAGAACGCCCCGGAGACCCCGCACCCCGCCCGCGCCGACCCCCGCCCTGCCCCGATTCCGTCCACCTGCCGATTCCGGCCCCCCTGCCGACCCCGCCCTGCCGACGCCGACCCTCCGCCCCCTCACCCCGCCCGCCGCAGACGGCACCCCTTCATCGCCGTGCCGCCCCGTACCGGCGGTCGTCCAACGGAGCGTGGCGGAGGAAGTCCGCGAAGCTGCCGCCTGCCCGTCGGCCGGGGGCCAGCAGTCCGCCCCGCCGCACCGCGCGCATCGTCTTGCCCGGCAGGGGCACGGAGACCACCGGGCGGCGGTGGCCGGTCGCCCGCAGCAGCGCCCGCACCGCGTCGGCGGCGGTCAGCGCCTCGGGTCCGCCCAGATCGCGAACGCGTCCGGCGGGGGCGTGCCGCGCGAGGTCGGCCAGGCGGTCGGCGACCTCGGCGACGTCCACCGGCTGGGTCCGCACGCCCGCCGGGACCAGGACGACGGGCAGCCGCGCCAGCCACTGGGTGACCACGAGCACCAGGTCATGGAACTGCGTCGCCCGCAGCACCGTCCAGGGCAGGCCCGACGCCTCCAGCAGGCGTTCGACCTCCAGCTTGGCGCGGTAGTAGCCGTACGGGACGCGGTCGACGCCCACGATCGAGACGTAGACCAGGTGCGGTGAGCCGGCTGCCCGCGCCGCGTCGGTCAGCCGCCGGGCCGCGGCGACGTCGGACTTCCAGTGCCTCGAGTCGCTGGCGCAGTGCACCACCGCCGTGACGCCGTCGAGTGCCTCGGGGAGTCCCGCTCCGGTCGCCAGGTCGCCGACCGCCCACTCCACCTGCTCGGGCAACGACTCGGACCGCTGAGCCCTGCGGCTCAGCACCCGCACCGGCACCCCGTCGTCGAGCAGCCGCCGGACCACCGCCGCTCCCAGGACGCCCGTGCCGCCGGTCACCAGAATCATGTCGGTCACCGTCACCGCTCCTCTCGCGCCGGATCCCGCAGGATCCCGCCGCATCCGCCGACAGCCCCCTCGGTCCCGGAGGCACGGAAAGAGGACGACACAGCCCGGCAGAACGTGACAACGGTCGCCGTGGGGCTCGGCCGGAAGGGATCAGGCCGGAGAGCCCGGGCCCCGGGAGGCTCAGGGCTCAGACCGTCCAGTCCCGCACCACGTCCACGATCTCACCCGTCACCGACAACACGTCCTCGTCCAGCCCGGCGCGTTCCTCCAGTCGGCCGACCGCCGCGTCGCGGTACTTGCCGCGTTCGGTCGCCGAGTCCCACATCGACAGCACCAGGAACTCGCTCCCCGCGCCCTCCGCGAAGATCCCCCGCAGCATGCCGGGCGACCCGGCCATCGCCGGGTTCCACACCTTCTCCTGCATGAGCATGAAGTGCTCGACCTGCGCCGGGCGCACCCGGCAGTGCGCGGCCCTCAGCACGTCGGCGTCCGCGAAGTCGGCGCGGAAGCCGACCTTCACCTCCTGCCGCTGCTCGAAGAGCCGCACGTCGATGCGGTCGTACGACGCGGCCTGCTCACGCGCGAACCCGTCGTGCGGACCGGCCATGAACCTGTCGTAGTACTCGCGGCTCTCCCAGAAGCAGAAGACATGGGCCTCCTCACGCTGTCCGCGCGCCCATCCGCCGCCCTGGCCCCGGAACCCCGGTTCGCCGCGCAACCCCGCCCACTGACGCTGCCCCTGGTCGAACCCCACCCGGTCCACGACACGGCAGCGAATCCACTTCACCAACACCGCGCCATCCTAAGACCGCCCGCCGGACCCGGTGCCCGGCGCGAACGGCGCACAACTCCCCCGCACGCACGCCGGACTGCCCCGCGCGGACCACGCCGCCGTACGAATGATCACCTCACGGACGGTCGTACGATCACCGCATGGACGCCCTTTATCCCCGCCTCCTGGTGGGCGACTTCGAGACCGCCTCCCGTTTCTGGACCGGCGCGCTGCGCGATCTGCTCGGCGTGGAACCGGTGAAGTGCCTGCCCGAGGCGGGTTACGCCAACTGGGACCTCGACGGCCAGGCGGTCCTCGTCCTCTACTCGCGCGCGACGATCGCCGAGGCCGTCGGCACCGACGCGTTGCCCGAGGCGCCCGCGGCACAGGACCGGGGGATGCTCGTGATGCGGGTCGCGGACACGGACGAGGCGGCGGACACGCTCGTCGCCCATGGCGCGACCGTCGTGGCCGAGCCGCAGGATCGCCCGGATTGGGGACCCGGACTGCGCACGGCGCACCTGCGTGACCCGGACGGCAACCTGGTCGAGTTGCAGTCCTACTGACCGCGGCGACGGCCGACCGCCGAACGCGGTCGCCCAGGACCGTCCGCTCCACGGTGCGAACCCGTGCACGTAGGCTGACGACGGCGCGCAGGACATGGACTCCGACCCTGGGAAACCCATGCCCTCCGACCGCCGCCGCCTCCTCCGCCCGACCCGCCCGACCCACCCGTCCCGCGCCGAGCAGCTCCCCGGGAACACGGCGTCGCCCGGTCCGGTCCCGCTGCTCGTCGCCTGCCTCGGGTTCTTCGTCGCGACGCTCGACGTCAACGTGGTCAACGTCGCGCTGCCGCGCATCGCCCACGATCTCGGTGGAGGTGTCGCCGGGGCGCAGTGGGTGGCGGACGGCTACACGCTGCCGTTCGCGGCGCTACTGCTGTCCGCGGGCGCGCTCGCCGACCGGGTCGGGGCGAGCCGCGCCTTCGGTGCCGGGCTCGCGGCGTTCACCGTGCTGTCGGCTGTCTGCGGGCTCGCGCCCGGGGCCGGGACGCTGATCGCCGCGCGGGCCGCACAGGGCTGCGGGGCGGCGCTGATGCTGCCCGCGTCGCTGGCCCTCATCCGCCGGACGTACACGGACCCGGCCGCGCGGGCCCGGGGGGTGGCGTGGTGGGTGGCGGCCAGCGGTGTCGGGGTCGCCGCCGGTCCGGTGACCGGAGGTCTGCTCACCCAGGGGCTGGGGTGGCGCTGGGTCTTCTTCCTCAACGTGCCGCTGGGGGTGGCGGGGCTCGCCGGGCTGCGGGTCGTGCGGCGGTCGGCGCCGCGTCCCGCGCCGCTGGACCCCGCCGGGCAGACGGCGGCCGTGGTCGCGTCGGCCGGGCTGGTCTTCGCGATGATCGAGGGCGGCGCGCACGGGTTCCGCGCCCCGGGGGTCGTCGCGGGTCTCGTGGCGTTCGCCGTGGCGGGCGGGGTGTTCCTGGCCGTCGAGGCACGCGGACGGCATCCCGTGGTGCCGCTCGGGCTCTTCAGGACACCGGCGGTCGCGGTCTGCACGGCGGCGGGCTTCGCGCTGAACCTGGGGTTCTACGGCTCGGTCTTCGTGCTGGGCCTGTTCTTCCAGACGCAACGGGGCGACTCGCCCGTGGTCAGCGGATTGATGTTCCTCCCGATGACCGGTCTGATCGCCGTGGTCAACGTCCTGGCCGGACGCCTGACCGCTCGGCACGGTCCGCGCCGGCCCCTCGTCGGCGGCCAACTCCTGCTCGTGGCAGGACTGTTGGCGGTCTCCGCCGTCGGGCCGGGCACGGCGACGGCCTGGGTCCTGGCCGCGCTGGTGCCGTTGGGCGTGGGCGCCGCGTTCTGCGCGCCCGCGCTCACCGGTGCGATCCTGGAGGCCATTCCGCCGGAGCGGGCCGGACTGGCCTCCGGGATCGTCAACTCCGCACGGCAGTCGGGCGGGGCGGTCGGCGTCGCCCTGTCCGGAGCGTGCGCCGGAGCGCACGCACTGCGCGCGGACCCCGGGTTCGTGCCGGGGATGCGGCGGTTCCTGCTCGTCGCCGCCTGCCTGTCGGCACTGACGGCGACCGCAGCCGCCCTCGCCCTTCGGGACGGCGATCACCGCCGCCCTCGCGATGCGGGAGACGCGAGCGACACCGTGAGGCTGCCACACCCTGTAAGGCGCCCACGGTGCCGGCCGCGCCGCGGGCCGCTCGGCGGGGGCCGGAGCACGTGACGCCACGACCGTCGTACGGCTCCGGCCCGCGACCCGCAGTCGGTGGGCGCCTCAGGACCTGGGCAGTTCCCGCACCAGGCGGGACGTCCAGGGGCACCAGTACAGGCCGGGCAGGAAGGCGCCGCCCGCCTCGTCCAGATGGTCCTCCACGTACGGGGTGGTGGCGTCGCAGACCTCGATCGACACCTCGAAGAACGAGACGGTGTCCGGGTTCAGGGCGAAGTCCCAGCGAGGGTTGTACGGCTCCCGCCGCTTGACGATGCGCCCGATGACGTGGAGGCGGTCCCGTTCCTCGCCCGAGAGGATCCTGCGGGCCTCCTCGATCCTGGCGCTGTCGGTCAGCTTGATGACGAACGGCTCACCCGTGATGTCCGTCATCTCGAAGTACGCGGGTTCCTCGGCGGCCGCCGCCGCCCGGGGAGCCGCGCTCGGGGCCGCACTGCTCTGCGCGATGCCGCCGGCCGTACAGGCCAGCATGACCGCCGCCGCGAGGACGCCGATCCTGGTGGTGAAGCGTCGCATGGAACACCTCCGGTGCCTGGGCGGCCGACTGCACGACCGCACCCCACGCGACCGAGGGTAATCGGGCGGTCACACCTCGCGTCCAGAGCTATCGGCGGCACTCCACCCCGCCGAGCGAAGCGACGTCCGCAAACCCACGACACGCACGGAACCCGAAGCTCGGGGTGGCAGACCGCAGGCGCGCGCAGCGCACGCCCCGAGTCCCCAACCCCAGGCCATCCCCACACGCCACCGCAACGCCCGACGGGGTGCCGGCGCGAACGCCGGCACCCCGCCCGAGCTGGTTCACCCCCGCCGGGGGCGCACGGTCAGCTGCAACCGCTGGTCGAGCCGCAGCCCTCGCAGACGTAGCAGCTGCCCGCGCGGCGCATCTTCGTGCCGCAGGAGAAGCAGAGCGGGGCGTCCGCGTTCAGGCCCTGCTGGATCTCCAGCAGCTCCGTGGAGTTGTGCGCCTGCTTCGGCGCGGGCGCGGGGTCGGCCTTGGCGGTCGCGGCCTGCGGCGCGCTGAGCTGGCGCGGCGCCGACTGCGCCAGGCCCTCCACGTCGACGTCCTCGCCCTCCGGCTCGTACGAACCGGTGTCGAGGTGCCGCTGGCGCTCCTCGGCGGAGTGGATGCCGAGCGCGGAGCGGGTCTCGAAGGGCAGGAAGTCCAGCGCCAGGCGGCGGAAGATGTAGTCGACGATCGACTGCGCCATCCGCACGTCCGGGTCGTCGGTCAGACCGGCCGGCTCGAAGCGCATGTTGGTGAACTTCGAGACGTAGGTCTCCAGCGGCACGCCGTACTGCAGGCCGACGGAGACGGCGATGGAGAAGGCGTCCATCATGCCCGCGAGGGTCGAGCCCTGCTTGGACATCTTCAGGAAGACCTCGCCGAGGCCGTCGTCCGGGTAGGAGTTGGCGGTCATGTAGCCCTCGGCGCCGCCGACCGTGAAGGACGTCGTGATGCCGGGGCGGCCCTTGGGCAGGCGCTTGCGGACCGGGCGGTACTCGATGACCTTCTCGACCGCGGCGGCCGGGGCCTCGGTCGCGGCGGTCGCGGTCGCCGCCGCGTCGTCCTTCTTCTTCGCCGACAGCGGCTGGCCGACCTTGCAGTTGTCGCGGTAGATGGCCAGCGCCTTCAGGCCGAGCTTCCAGCCCTCGTAGTAGATCTCCTCGATCTCCTCGACGGTGGCCGACTCCGGCATGTTGACGGTCTTGCTGATCGCGCCGGACAGGAACGGCTGGGCCGCCGCCATCATGCGCACGTGGCCCATCGGCGAGATGGCCCGGTCGCCCATGGCGCAGTCGAAGACCTCGTAGTGCGCGGGCTTGAGGCCGGGGGCGTCCACCACGTTGCCGTGCTCGGCGATGTGGGCGACGATCGCCTCGACCTGCTCGGGCTGGTAGCCGAGCCGCTTGAGCGCCTTCGGCACGGTGTTGTTGACGATCTGCATCGAACCGCCGCCGACCAGCTTCTTGAACTTGACCAGGGCCAGGTCCGGTTCGACGCCGGTGGTGTCGCAGTCCATCATCAGGCCGATGGTGCCGGTCGGGGCCAGCACGCTCGCCTGCGCGTTGCGGAAACCGTTCTTCTCGCCCAGCCGCAGCACGTCCTGCCACGACTCGGTGGCCGCCGCCCAGACCGGGGTGTCCAGGTCGTCCATGCGGCGGGCGACCGCGTTGGCGTCCGAGTGCTGCTTCATGACGCGCTGGTGGGCGTCCGCGTTGCGGGCGTAGCCGTCGTACGCGCCGACCACGGCGGCCAGTTCGGCGGAGCGCTTGTACGACGTACCGGTCATCAGGGAGGTGATGGCGCCGGCGAGCGCGCGGCCGCCGTCGGAGTCGTAGGCGTGGCCGGTGGCCATCAGCAGGGCGCCGAGGTTGGCGTAGCCGATGCCCAGCTGGCGGAAGGCGCGGGTGGTCTCGCCGATCTTCTGGGTCGGGAAGTCCGCGAAGCAGATGGAGATGTCCATGGCGGTGATGACCAGTTCCACGACCTTGGCGAAGCGCTCGGCCTCGAAGGTCTGGTGGCCCTGGTCGTCGTCGCGCAGGAACTTCATCAGGTTGAGCGAGGCGAGGTTGCACGAGGAGTTGTCCAGGTGCATGTACTCGCTGCACGGGTTGGAGGCGGTGATGCGGCCCGACTCCGGCGAGGTGTGCCAGTGGTTGATCGTGTCGTCGTACTGGATGCCCGGGTCGGCGCACGCCCAGGCGGCCTCGGCCAGCTTGCGGAACAGCGCGCGGGCGTCGACCTCCTCGATGACCTCGTTGGTCAGGCGGCCGCGCAGCCCGAACTTCTCGCCGTTCTCGTACGCCTTCATGAACGTGTCGTTGACACGCACGGAGTTGTTGGCGTTCTGGTACTGGACGGACGTGATGTCGTCGCCGCCCAGGTCCATGTCGAAGCCCGCGTCACGCAGCGCGCGGATCTTCTCCTCCTCCTTCACCTTGGTCTCGATGAAGGCCTCGACGTCCGGGTGGTCCACGTCGAGCACGACCATCTTGGCCGCGCGGCGGGTGGCGCCGCCCGACTTGATCGTCCCCGCGGAGGCGTCCGCGCCGCGCATGAAGGAGACCGGTCCCGAGGCGTTGCCGCCGGAGGAGAGCAGTTCCTTGGAGGAACGGATGCGCGAGAGGTTCAGGCCGGCGCCGGAGCCGCCCTTGAAGATCATGCCCTCTTCCTTGTACCAGCCGAGGATCGACTCCATGGAGTCCTCGACGGACAGGATGAAGCAGGCGCTGACCTGCTGCGGCTGCTTGGTGCCGACGTTGAACCAGACCGGCGAGTTGAAGCTGAAGACCTGGTGCAGCAGGGCGTACGCGAGCTCGTGCTCGAAGATCTCCGCGTCGGCCGGGGAGGCGAAGTAGCCGTACTTCTCGCCCGCCTCGCGGTAGGTCTTCACCACGCGGTCGATCAGCTGCTTGAGGCTGTTCTCGCGCTGCGGGGTGCCGACCGCGCCACGGAAGTACTTGCTGGTGACGATGTTGACCGCGTTCACCGACCAGAAGTCGGGGAACTCCACGCCGCGCTGCTCGAAGTTGACCGAACCGTCGCGCCAGTTCGTCATGACGACGTCGCGCCGCTCCCACACCACCTCGTCGTACGGGTGAGTGCCGGGCGTGGTGTGGATGCGCTCGACGCGCAGACCCTTCGCCGCCTTGTCGGCCGTCGCCTTGCCGCCCTTGGCGCGAGAGCGTGCCGAACCGCTCGCCGTGTCTGTCATGCCGCCTCCCTATACGGGCAAAACGCCCAGAAGTGCCGCGGTTCTTCCCGCGTCACGATGTTCTCTGCAGCCTCGGCACGCCCGGCGCCTCGGCACGTCTGTGTCGGTGTCCTGCCGGCCTACGCGGGGCGGGCGCCGCAGCGGGCGCGCCGGGCCGCGTGGTCGTCAGCCGGCGACCGGACCGCCGGGGGCGGGAACCGCCGCACCCCCGTCGCCGCCGCGCCGGCCGGTGGGTGGCCGTTCCCTGGCCTGCTCCGGGCACCGGCCGTCGTCGGCACGGGTACCCGTGGGGGTGCGGGCCGGCTCGGCCGCACTCGTGTCCTTCGCGGTGTTTCCGCCGCGGCTCGCGTCGCACCGGGCGCCCGTGTCGTTCCGGGGGCCCCCGGCGCTCGCCGGGTTCTCGCCGTCCGCCGCTTCCGGGGCGTCCGTGTCACCGGCGGGCCCGGCGTCCGCCGCGTTCCGCTCGCGCAGCTCGCCGACGGCCGCCTCGAAGTCCTCGAGGGAGTCGAAGGCGCGGTAGACCGAGGCGAACCGCAGGTAGGCGACGAGATCGAGGTCCTGGAGGGGGCCGAGTATGGCGAGACCGACGTCGTGGGTGGACAGCTCCGCGCTGCCGGTCGCCCGTACGGCCTCCTCGACGCGCTGGCCGAGCTGGGCGAGCGCGTCCTCGGTGACCGGGCGGCCCTGGCAGGCCTTGCGGACACCGGCGATGACCTTGTCGCGGCTGAAGGGCTCGGTGACCCCGCTGCGCTTGATCACCATGAGTGACGCGGTCTCGACGGTCGTGAAGCGCCGGCCGCAGTCGGGACACTGGCGACGACGCCGGATCGAGGTGCCGTCGTCGGTGGTGCGGCTGTCGACCACACGGCTGTCGGAGTGCCTGCAGAAGGGGCAGTGCATCTGATTCCCTCCTCACCCTCCGGCCGCACGCGTCACCGTCGCACGGTATGGACCAAGCGTCACAGGGACCTCAGGGGCCCCCGCGAACACATCCCCAAGCATAGGCGATCCCTTGGGCGATGACGCCCCCGGGACCACAACCTGTAGGCCGACGCCGGACATCAAACCACTAGATGTGGGGTGTACAAGCGAGGAGCACCTGCGCGTGTCGCCCCGGCGCGGCGCCTGTGAGCCTACGCGAGGCGGGCGTACGGTGTGCGGGCGGCCCACGCGGCGACGGGCTCGCGGCGACGCGCGTACGGCGCGCCCAAGGTCGGGAGTGCGGGGCTTCGCGCTCCGGCGCGACGGCGGCCCGGCCGCACGGCGTACGCGAACGGGAGCGTCGCCGCTGCGGCCGACGCCGACGCGGCCTCGAACGCCCCGGGTCCGCCGCTCGCGGCGTCGGCTACGCGCAGTGGCGACGGGGGTGTCGCACCCGCGTACCGGGGGGCCGGGGATGATGTACGGGGTGCGGGTGCGGGGGTCGCGCCGGGGACGACCACGGGAGCGTCAACGGCGAATCTCGGTGCAATCACGGAATTCCCCGAAGGGCAATTCGGCGAGCTACACCCAGTAGCTTGATCGTGTCAGTGGATTCGTGAATTTTCACTCGAACGTGTGTTTGGCGCAACCTTTCGAAACCAACTACCGTTGTCTCACTAGGGAGAACACCAGAGAGGGGCCGCCGTGACCACCACCGCAGACAGTGCCACCATCACCGCCCAGGACCGCTCCCAGGACCGGCTCGACGCCATGACACAGATGACTTCCGTTACCTCAGTGAGCCCAGTGAATCCGATGAGCCCGGTGAATGACGAAACCTCCAAGCCGGCACGCGCGTTGCCCGGTCGTCCACCCGGGATCCGCGCCGACAGCTCGGGGCTCACCGACCGTCAGCGCAGGGTCATCGAGGTCATCCGGGATTCGGTGCAGCGTCGCGGCTATCCCCCCTCCATGCGTGAGATCGGCCAGGCGGTGGGCCTGTCCAGCACCTCGTCGGTGGCGCACCAGCTGATGGCGCTGGAGCGCAAGGGCTTCCTGCGGCGCGACCCGCACCGGCCGCGCGCCTACGAGGTCCGCGGCTCCGACACCGCGCACTCCCAGCCCACGGACACCACGGGCAAGCCGTCCGCGTCCTACGTGCCGCTGGTCGGGCGGATCGCGGCGGGCGGCCCGATCCTGGCCGAGGAGTCCGTCGAGGACGTCTTCCCGCTGCCGCGTCAACTGGTGGGCGACGGCGAGCTGTTCGTGCTCAAGGTGGTCGGCGACTCGATGATCGAGGCGGCCATCTGCGACGGCGACTGGGTGACGGTCCGCCGCCAGCCGGTCGCGGAGAACGGCGACATCGTGGCCGCGATGATCGACGGCGAGGCCACCGTCAAGCGCTTCAAGCGGGAGAACGGCCATGTGTGGCTGCTCCCGCACAACTCCGCGTACCAGCCCATCCCCGGTGACGACGCCACCATCCTGGGCAAGGTCGTCGCGGTGCTGCGGCGGATCTGACCGCACCGCGCCTCCACGGGACCCCGGAACCTCGCGTCGGTTCCGGGGTCCTGTCGTGTGCGGGGGCGCCGGTCTTTCCGGGTGCGGAGGGCGCCGCGCGCCCTACGACGCGTCCGCCTCCGCCGCGCCCGCGGTCTCCGCCGCCTCGGCAGTCCCGGTGGCCTCCGCGGTCCCGGCTGCCCCCGGCGCCGCGGCCCCGGTCGCCCCCGGCGCGTCCGCCGCCGCGGCGATGGCCGCCAGGGAGCGGCGGACCTGGGCGCGGTCCGTCGTGTACCAGAACTCCGGCATCGACGTGCGCAGGAATCCGCCGTACCGCGCGTTGGCCAGCCGGGGGTCGAGGACGGCGACCACGCCGCGGTCGCCGGTGGCCCGCACCAGCCGTCCCGCGCCCTGCGCCATCAGCAGCGCGGCGTGGGTGGCGGCGACCGCCATGAAACCGTTGCCGCCCTTCTCCTCCACCGCCTTCTGCCGCGCGCTCATCAGCGGGTCGTCCGGCCGGGGGAACGGAATGCGGTCCATCACCACCAACTGGCAGTTGGGGCCCGGCACATCGACGCCCTGCCAGAGCGACAGCGTGCCGAACAGGCAGGTGGCCGCGTCGCCCGCGAACGTCTTGATCAGCTCGCCGAGCGTCTCCTCGCCCTGGAGCAGGATCGGGAAGTCCAGCCGCCCGCGCAGCGCCTCGGCCGCCGCCTGCGCGGCCCGCATCGAGGAGAAGAGCCCGAGGGTGCGGCCGCCCGCGGCTTGGATCAACTCGGCCAGCTCGTCCAGCATGTCGGTCCGGCCGCCCTCGCGTCCGGGCTGCGAGAGATGGCGGGCGACGTAGAGGATGCCCTGCTTGCGGTAGTCGAACGGCGAGCCGACGTCCGTACCGCGCCAGACCGGCAGGTCCTCCCCCTCGGTGCCCTCCGGCGCCAGCCCCAGCGAGGCCGCGAGCCCGTTGAAGTCGCCGCCGAGCTTCAGGGTCGCCGAGGTCAGCACCACCGACCGCTCGGTGAACAGCTTCTCGCGCAGCAGCCCGGCCACGGTGAGCGGCGCGATCCGCAGCGAGGCGCCGAAGCGGTCGTGCCGCTCGCACCACACCACGTCGTACTCCGAGCCCGCGAGCAGCCGTTCGGCGACGCCGTGCACGTTCTCGACGGCGGCCAGGGCCTGCTTGCGCACCGCGTCCTCGTCCTGCACGGACTTGTCGCGTACGTCGCCGAGCGCGGTGATCACCAGGCGGCAGGCGTCCCGCAACGAGGCCAGTACGTAGCCGAGATCCTCCGGGATCTCCTCCAGGCGGCCGGGCAGCGCCAGCTCCATGAGCCGTTCGAAGCCCTCGGAGGCGGTCTGGAGCGCGTCGGCGGCCTTCTCGTTGACCAGCCGGGCCGAGCGCTTCACCGCACGGTTGACGCCGCCGGGGGTCAGCTCGCCGGTGGCCACGCCGGTCACCCGGGAGACCAGTTCGTGGGCCTCGTCGACGATCAGCACCTCGTGCGGCGGCAGGACGGGGGCGCCCTCGATGGCGTCGATGGCGAGCAGCGCGTGGTTGGTGACCACGACGTCGGCGAGCTTGGCCCGTTCGCGGGCCGCCTCGGCGAAGCACTCGGCCCCGTACGCGCACTTGCTCGCGCCCAGGCACTCGCGCGAGGTCACCGACACCTGCGACCAGGCCCGGTCGGAGACGCCCGGGGTGAGCGCGTCGCGGTCGCCGGTCTCGGTCTCGTCGGCCCAGTCCCGCAGCCGCACGAGGTCCTTGCCGAGCTTGCTGGTCGGCCCGCCCATCTGCTCCATCGGGTCGAACAGCCCGTCGTCCTCGTCGCTGGGCACGCCTTCGTGGAGGCGGTGCAGGCAGAGGTAGTTGGAGCGGCCCTTGAGCATCGCGTACTGCGGCTCCCGGCGCAGCAGCGGCTTGAGCGCCTCGACGGTGCGCGGCAGGTCGCGTTCCACCAGCTGGCGCTGGAGGGCGAGGGTCGCGGTGGCGATGACGACGCGTTCGCCGTGCGCCAGCGCGGGCACGAGGTAGCCGAGCGACTTGCCGGTGCCGGTGCCGGCCTGGACCAGCAGGTGGGAGCCGTCGTCCACGGCGGTCTCGACGGCCTCGGCCATCGTGACCTGGCCGGGGCGTTCCACGCCGCCGACCGCGGTGACGGCGGCGTGGAGGAGTTCGGTGAGGGCGGGCTTGGTCATAGGCCTCCCAGCCTACGCGGAGCCACTGACAGCGCCCGCCGCGTTCGAACGAGGAGCGACCGCCGCGTTCGAAGGGTGACGGTCACGCCTGCCGCGGCGACCGGTCCGCGCCCATCGGCGACCGGCCCCGCGCCCGCCCTCAGAGCCGATCGCGCAGCGCCCGCTCGCGGATCATGAGGGCGGCGCGTTTGTCCGGCAGGTCGGTCTCCAGGGCGAAGCGGAAGCCTCCGGCGAGGAAGGCGGCCACCGACGCGGTGTTGCGCAGGTCGGGCTCGGCGATCACGCGGGCGCAGGCCGGTCGGCGGTCCAGCACGTGGTCGGCGACCGCCCGCAGCAGCGCGGCGCCGGTCCCCCGGCCGCGGTCGGCGATCCGGCCGATCAGCACGTGCAGGCCGGTGTCGTGGGGGCGGGCCGGGTAGTAGCGGGCGAGCGGGTCGAGGTCGGCGCGGTAGACCTCCCAGTAGCTCATCGGCGTCCCGTCGAGCACGCCCAGGCACGGGACGCTGCGGCCGTCGCCGTCCAGCTGGGCGCGCAGGTGCTCCTCGGTGGTCCGGGGCGGGCCCGCGAGGTGCCAGTACTCCGCGACGGCCGGATCGTTCATCCACCCGGTCAGCAGCGTGAGGTCACGTTCCACCTCGACCGGGACGAGGTGGAAGGCGCCCAGCGGCGTGGCCACGGGCCCCCAGCCGGCGAGGCCGTCCAGCGGATCGTCGCCGCCGGGGCCGGGAGGCCCCGGCGGAGCGGCGGCGGAGGGCACGGGGACGGACGGGAGCGGGACGGGGGCGTGCAGGTCGAGGTCGAGCGTGTCCTCGCACCCGCCCGCGCCGGTGCGTGCGACGGCCGGCTCGCCCGCGCCCGCCTCGTCTCCCGAGGCGGTCCGCGCGCCCCCGCCCGCGTCCGTTCGCGCGCCGGGCTCCCCGCTTTCCGTCCCCCGGTCCTCGGTCCTTGCGTCAGTGGGCGGCATCGTCGGCGCCCTCCTCGTGGTTCACGCCGCCGCGGTGGCGGCCAGTGGGTTGGGAATGGTGACGTAGACGGACTGGGTGGCCACCGGGCCCACGAGTTCGTCGAGGCCGCGGACTCTCGTCAGGAGGTTGGCCTTGCAGCCCAGCACCGGGCTGTGCAGCAGGAGTTCGGGCAGCGACGAGGTCCCGGTGCGGGCGCGTTCGGCCAGGAAGCGGCGGAACGCGGCCAGCAGCACGCGTTCGTCCGCGAGCCCCTGCGCGCCGAAGGCGCCGATCAGGCCGAGCACGTTGTTGACGCCCAGGTAGTACGCGAAGCGCTCGTCGGCGACCGCGTCGGGCACGAAGGTGTCGCTGACCTCGCCGATGCCGGGCAGCCGGGCGGCCAGCGCCGCGCGGTGCGACTCGCGGAAGTAGTAGCCCTGGTTGTCGCGGTAGCGCCCGCCCACCGGCCAGCCCTCGCCGTCGAGCACGACGAGCGTGTTCTGCTGGTGGGCCTCCAGCGCCACGCCCGCCTCGCCGTCCAGCCACAGCACCGGCCGGACCACGGCGTCCAGGTAGCGCAGGAACCATTCGGTGGCCACCGCGGCGCCGGGACGGCCGGTGCGCGCGGCGAGCCGGGCGGTCAACTCGGCCAGCCGGGACCGCAGTTCGGTCGCGGGACGGTCGGGGCGGGGCCGGGGCGAGGTGAGCCCGGCCAGGCAGCACACGTCGTCCTCGTCACCGAACGGCGCGTGCCGCAGCACCACGTCCAGGCCCGGCACCGGTTCGCCGTCCGGGGTGTCGACGGCGAGCCACGCGGGGTCGCGCACGACGTCGAAGCGCGGGTGGACGGCGTGCCACTGGGCGGCGAGGCCGCTGCGCAGCAGCCGGTGCACCTCGACTCCGCGCACGAGTTCCTTGCGCAGGTTCTCCCGGCGGGAGTTGGTGACCCGTACCGCGAGCGACAGCTTGAGCATCGCCGGGGCGCCGGGCCGGTGCACGGTGCGCAGTGAGGAGGTGGGGAACCACGGGTCGCCGTGCGGACCGAGGTCGTGCAGCAGCCCGGCTTCCACCAGGGCCCGCACCTGGGGCCGGTGGCGCAGCTCGCGGGCCTGCCAGGGGTGCACCGGCAACGCCACGGTCCCCTCGGGCAACCGGGGCCCGCAGCCCGCGAGTTGGGCGGTGATCCGGGCGGCGGGCACCGGTCTGCCGCGCTGCGTCCACGCGGAGTCGGTGGCCAGCACGGAGCGGTCGACGGCCATCCAGTGCAGGGCGAACGACCCGCGGGTCTCCGGGGACCAGTCACGGGCCTCGGCGTCGGTGAAGCCCTCGCGGCTCTTGGGCGTCGGGTGCAGCGGGTGTCCGAGCAGCAGCGCCTGTTCGCCGTCGAGGAACGCGGTCGTGTCCGCCGGGGGCGCGGGCCGGGCCCTGCGCTCCTCCAGGAACAGCGCGGTGCGGCGCACCGAGTCGGCGATCCGTCCGGCCAGGTCGGCGCTGTCGGCCGGTGCGGCGCCGGACTCGCGGGCGAGCAGCGCGCCGAGGGTGACCGCGTCCAGGCAGGCGTCGGCGGCGACGCCCTCGACGGTGGGCGGGCCGAAGCGGTGGGCGCCGGCGAGCGACCAGTGGCGCACCGGCACCCGCAGCACGATGCCGGTCGCCGCCAGCGGGACGCGCAGCACGCGGCCGGTGGCGGAGGCGGTCGAGCCGATCGCGGAGGCGGTCGAGCCGTCGCCGTCCTCGGGTGTCAGGCCGGTCTCGCGCGCCCAGCAGCGCAGCAGGTTCTCGGTGGTGGCCGCGTCGGCCGCCGCGTGGGCGCCGGACTGCTCCAGCGGGTCGTCCCCGGCGGCCCGGGGCGCGGGCACCGTCGGGGTGGGCGGGGTGCGGGTGGCGCCGTTCGGCGACGCCGACGAGGAGTGGGAGGTCATCGCTGGGCTCCGTCGCAGGGGGTGGGGTCCGCCGCGCGGCGGTCGCGCCGGGCGGTCCGTTCGGCCGCGTCGATGGCGTCGGCCAGCCGGTCCAGGACCGCTTCGGCCTGTTCGTCGGTGATGGTGAGCGGGGGCAGCAGGCGTACGACGGCGCCGTGCCTGCCGCCGAGTTCGACGATGAGTCCGCGGCGCAGCGCCTCGGCCCGCACCGCGGCGGCGAGTCCCGGGGCCGCGGGCAGCGCGCCGTACTCGTCGCGTTCGGCCTCGGCATCGACGAGTTCCACGCCGATCATCAGCCCGCGGCCGCGGACGTCGCCGACGCAGGAGTGGTGGGCGGCGAGCGAGCGCAGCCGGGTGAGCATCACGGCGCCGACCGCGCCGGCGCGCTCGGCGAGGCGGTTGGCGGTGACGTACCGCAGCGTGGCCGTGCCCGCCGCCATCGCCAGCTGGTTGCCGCGGAAGGTGCCCGCGTGGGCGCCCGGTTCCCAGACGTCGAGGTCGTCGCGGTAGACGATGACGGCGAGCGGCAGGCTGCCGCCGATCGCCTTGGACATCACCATCACGTCGGGCACGACACCGCTGTGGTCGGTGCCCCAGAAGGCGCCGGTGCGGCCGACGCCGGTCTGCACCTCGTCGGCGACGAGCGGGATGCCGCGCGCGGCGGTGATCTCCCGCATCCGGCGCAGCCACTCGTCCGGCGCGGGCACCACGCCGCCCTCGCCCTGCACCGGCTCGACCAGCATCGCGGCCGGGGGTTCGACGCCGCCCGCGGGATCGTCCAGCAGGTTGGCGGTGAGCCGCGCGGACAACTCGGCGGCCTGCCGACCCCCGACGCCGAACGGGCAGCGGTAGTCGTACGGGTACGGCAGCCGCGTCACGCCGGGCACGGCGGCGGGCGGGCGCGCCGGGGTGCCGCCGCTCGCCGCGTGCGCGCCGTCGGTCATGCCGTGGTAGGCGCCGGAGAAGGCGAGCAGGCCGTGGCGGCCGGTCGCGGCGCGGGTCAGCTTCAGCGCGGCCTCGACCGCGTCGGTGCCCGCGGGGCCGCAGAACTGCACCTTCGCGCGGTCGGCCAGCGCGGGCGGCAGGGTCTCGAACAGGGCGGTGGTGAAGGCGTCCTTGACCGGCGTCGCGAGGTCGAGCACGTGCAGCGGGGCGCCGGAGTCGAGGACCGAGCGGATCGCCTCCAGCGCGACCGGGTGGTTGTGGCCGAGGGCCAGCGACCCGGCGCCGGACAGGCAGTCGAGGTAGCGGCGGCCGTCGGCGCCCTCCACGGTCATCCCGCGGGCGCGCACCGGGACGATGGGGAGCGAGCGAGCGTAGGTGCGGGCGGCGGACTCGCGCGCGGCCTGTCGGCGCAGGATGCCCTCGCCCGAGACCTCGTCCCCCGGGGCCTGCGGCGCGCCCGAGACCTCGTCCCCGGAGGCCGACGGGGCGTCCACGGCGTCCCCGTCCGGGGCGGACGCGCCGCCGGTGGCGCCCGGGTGCGGGGGCGGAGCGCCGCCGGTGTCGTCCCCGTGGGCGGACGGTCCGCCGTGCGGCGGTGACGGGGCGATGGATGGCGGTCCGGCCACGAGGCGCTACCTCCCGGGTGGGGTCGGCGTACTGACGACGCTGATCACGCTGATGACACTGACGAGGGAGTGCCCACGGACCGGACCCGTGCCGACCGGGACTCCCCCTCGGTATCAACGCGACGGCGCTTGATCGGCAACGGGCGGGATTCCGTTTCGTCCGGGGCGCGCACGCGAGTTCGTCCGAGGCGCGCACGCGAGTGCGCGGCGCGCGCGACGCGTACGCCCGACGCGGCGTGCGCCCCTGTGCGCACCCATGCGCACCCACCCGCCGCCCGGCCATCCTTCACACGGGAACCACAGCCCCGCCCCGATCCGTCCTCAACCGCACCGGCATCATGGGAACGCCCCAGCCGGGGCCATGACAACGAGCAGCGAGCGGCGGCCACCGCCCAGCGTGCGCCGCCGCACACAGGGGGACAGACCCAATGCCACGCATCCGGCCGCGAATTCGCCGGTCGGCGTTCGCGGCGGTGGCCGTCACGGCGCTCGTCGCCGCGTCGGCCACCGCCTGCGGGCCCGACGGCGACAGCGCCGACGCCAAGCCGAGTCAGGCCGCCACGGCCGCCTCATCCACCTCGTCCGCCACCGCGGGCCCGCATCTGCCCGGTGATCTGCCCACCAGCTTGCAGGAGTTGCGCAAGTGGAAGCAGGGCGACTGGAAGAAGTGGGACCACTGGGCGCGCCAGGCGGCCGACTTCGCCAACCCGGTCATCAAGGACCTGTGGAAGCCGTCGCGCATGAGTGAGGCCAAGGACAGCCCCGACCAGGTGCCCACGGGCGTCGGCCAGGACCAGGGCATCACGGACCCGGCGCCGGCCAGGAAGCAGGCTCAGGCGGTGCCGACGCCGTACCACGCCGACGCGGCCCCGGTCGGCAAGGTCTTCTTCGACAGCCCCAGCGGCCCGATGGTCTGCTCCGGCACGGTCGTCGAGGACCCGGCGCACCCCGGCAAGTCCGATCTGGTGTGGACGGCGGGGCACTGCGTGCACTCCGGCGCCAAGGGCGGCTGGTACCGCAACATCGCCTTCGTGCCGTCCTACAACGACGACGGCCTGTCCGCCGCGCAGACGCAGAACGCGCCGGAGTCCGAGGTGGCCCCGTACGGCGTGTGGTGGGCGGACTGGGCGCAGACCTCCAGCCAGTGGATCTCCACCGGCGCGGAGACCGGCGGCAGCGGGTCCCCGTACGACTTCGCGATCCTGCACGTGAAGCCGGAGAACGGCGGCGGCAAGTCGCTCCAGGAGACGGTCGGCGCGGCGCTTCCGGTGTGGTTCGACGCGCCGTCGGCGACCGCCATGTCGTCGCTGGGCGCCTGGGGTTACCCGGCCGCGCCGCCGTACGACGGGCAGCGGATGTTCGACTGCGTCGACAAGCCGGGGCGGCTGTCGCTCGACCCGGCGGCGCCCACCGAATACCGCATCGGCTGCTCGATGACCGGTGGTTCGTCGGGCGGCGGCTGGTTCACCAAGGAACCGAACGGGCAGCTGGCGCTGGTGTCGAACACCTCGATCGGCCCGTCGGACAACTCCTGGCTGGCGGGCCCGCACCTGGGCTCGGTCGCGCAGGGTGTCTTCGACTCGATCAGCGAGAAGTTCGCCAACCAGTAGGCGCACGGCCGCCGTTGGACCGACGCGACGGGCCCGCACCCCGGAGAGGGTGCGGGCCCGTCGCGTTCGGGACGTCCGCCTGCTTCGGCCTGCCTCCCGCTTCCGGGGCGGCCGTCGCCTGCGGGGCCGGTCAGTGCCGGGCGGCCAGTGCGTACGGCTCCAGCTCGGCCGCCAGGTCGTCGTGGACCCGCGCGGCCAGCAGGGTGCCCTCGGCGGTGTGCTCCTCGCGCAGCACCTCGCCCGCCGCGTGCACCCGGGAGACCAGCGCCCCCTGGGTGTACGGCACGAGCGCCTCGATCTCGACCGCCGGGCGCGGCAGTTCGTCGTCGATCAGGGTGAGCAGGTCGGCGACGCCCTCGCCGGTGCGCGCGGAGACCGCGATCGCGTGCTTCTCGTGGCGCAGCAGCCGCTGGAGGACCAGCGGGTCGGCCGCGTCGGCCTTGTTGACCACCACGATCTCCGGCACGTCCAGCGCGCCGACGTCGCGGAACACCTCGCGGACGGCGGCCAGTTGCTCCTCGGGCACCGGGTGCGAGCCGTCGACCACGTGCAGGATCAGGTCGGCGTCGGCGACCTCCTCCATCGTGGAACGGAACGCCTCCACCAGGTGGTGCGGCAGGTGGCGGACGAAGCCCACGGTGTCGGCCAGGGTGTAGAGGCGGCCGCTGGGGGTCTCCGCCCGGCGCACGGTCGGGTCCAGGGTGGCGAACAGCGCGTTCTCCACCAGCACGCCCGCGCCGGTGAGGCGGTTGAGCAGGGAGGACTTGCCCGCGTTGGTGTATCCGGCGATGGCGACCGACGGGACCTGGTGGCGCTTGCGTTCCTTGCGCTTCAGGTCGCGGCTGGTCTTCATCTCCGCGATCTCCCGGCGCATCTTCGCCATCTTCTCGCGGATGCGGCGCCGGTCGGTCTCGATCTTGGTCTCACCAGGGCCACGGGTGGCCATGCCGCCGCCGGACGAGCCGGAGCCACCGCCACCCATCTGCCGGGACAGCGACTGGCCCCAGCCGCGCAGCCTGGGCAGCATGTACTGCATCTGGGCCAGCGAGACCTGCGCCTTGCCCTCCCGGGACTTGGCGTGCTGGGCGAAGATGTCGAGGATCAGGGCGGTGCGGTCGACCACCTTGACCTTGACGACGTCCTCCAGGTGGATCAGCTGGCCGGGGCTCAGCTCACCGTCGCAGACCACGGTGTCGGCGCCGGTCTCCACGACGATGTCGCGCAGCTCGTTCGCCTTGCCGGAGCCGATGTAGGTGGCCGGGTCGGGCTTGTCACGGCGCTGGATCACGCCGTCGAGGACGAGGGCGCCGGCGGTCTCGGCGAGCGCGGCCAGCTCCGCGAGGGAGTTGTCGGCATCGTCCGCGGTGCCGTCCGTCCAGACGCCGACCAGCACGACGCGCTCCAGGCGCAGCTGCCGGTACTCGACCTCGGTGACGTCTTCGAGCTCGGTGGAGAGCCCGGCGACCCGGCGCAGCGAGGCGCGCTCGGAACGGTCGAACTGGTCGCCGTCGCGCCCGCCGTCGTTCTCAAGGCTCCACGCGACGTCCTCCTCCATGAGGGCGTTCGCCCGGGTGTTCGCCTGAAGACGCCGGCGGTCGGCGGATGCGGAAGAGGCGGAAGAGGAGGAAGGGGTGGAGTGGGTCATTGGATCCTTCGGTCAGCGGGAACTGCGGAACGGGACGGAACGCGGCGGCGTGGGCCGACAGGTCCCGTCGAGGGGAACAACGTACGGCGGGCCCGGTGGATTCCCGGGCCTGCCCCGCGTCGTCGCCCGCACGATGGTCGCACGGTGCGTCGGGCCCGTCACCCGGGTTTGCTAGCGGGCCGGGTCGGTGCGCCAGTCCGGGTGCCCGGGCATCGGCGGGGTGCGGTCGCCGTAGAGCCAGGGGTCGAGGAATCCGCGCAGGTCACGGCCGCTGACCCGGGAGGCGAGGGCGATGAGGTCGGCCGTGGTGGCGTTGGCGTCGCGGTAGCGGGTGACCCAGGCGCGCTCCAGAGCACGGAAAGCGCGGTCGCCGATCTCCTGGTGCAACGCGTACAGCACCAGGCCGCCGCCGTCGTAGACGTTGTCGCGGAAGATGCCCAGCTGGCCGGAGCCGGGGCGCTTGGGGCGGGCGGGCGGTCCGTCGTCGGCGCGGTTGGCGGCGTCGCGGCGGTAGGCGGTGCGGGCCTGCTGTTCCAGGGAGGGGCCGTGTTCGACCTCGGCGCGGTAGCGCCACTCGTACCAGGTGGCGTGTCCCTCGTTGAGCCACAGGTCGGACCAGTCGGCGGGGGTGACACTGTCGCCGAACCACTGGTGGGACAGCTCGTGCACCATCAGCGGTGCCGCGAAGGACGCCGGGGCGAGCAGGACGCGGCGTTCGAAGAGCGAGAGCGTCTGGGTCTCCAGCTCGAAGCCGGTGGAGGTGTCGACGCTGAGGATCCCGTACGTCTCGAACGGGTAGCGGCCGACCTGCCGCTCCATCCAGGCGATCTGCCCGGGCACCAGCGCGGCGCGGGCCGCCAGCCGGATGCGGTCGGCCGCGCCGACCACGTCGCGCACCGGCAGCCCCTCGGGGCCGGTGGCGCGCAGGACGGCGGAGTGTCCGATGGAGATCTGGGCCAGTTCGGTGGCCATCGGGTGCGCGGTGCGGTACGTCCAGGTGACGCCGCCCGCGGTGGCGTGCGGCCGTCCGACGGGCAGTCCGTTCGCCACCACCGTGTAGCCGCGCGGCGCGGTGACGTGGAAGGTGAAGCGGGCCTTGTCGGAGGGGTGGTCGTCGCAGGGGAAGACCCGGCGGGCCGCCTCCGCCTGGTCGGCCAGGGCCAGGCCGTCCGGGGTGCGCACCCAGCCCCCGTCGTCGGCGGGCCCGCCCGGGTCGCTGGTGTGCCGGACGATGACGTCCAGTGGGCCACCGCGCGGCACCCGGTGCGCGGGCGTGACCAGCAGCCGCCCGCCGGACAGCCGGAAGCGCGCGGGCGCGCCGTCCACGCCGACCGAGCGCACGGTGCCGCGGGTGAAGTCCAGGTGGAAGCCGGTCAGCGCGGTCCTGGCGCGGGCGCGGATCCGGGTCACCGCGTCCAGCGGACGACCCGCGCCGCGGTAGTCGAAGGTCAGGTCGTACGCGGTGACGTCGTAGCGGGGGTCGCCGACCTTCGGGTAGAGCCGGTCGCCGATCCCGGGCTGCGGGGGCTGCGGCAGCTGGGCGGCGGTCAGGACGGCGGCGGCGAGGAACGCGGTGGCGGTGGCGGCGGCCCGGCGTGCGGCGGATCGGGTCATGCGTCCACGGCTATCAGCGGGGCGCGCGATGCGCGGGCGTGACGCGCCTGGGGCGCGGCCGCCCGCATCCGATCGGATCAGGCGGGGTCCGGCAGGTGGCGGTGGGCGGCGGCGGATCGCGGAGGGCGGGAGCCCGGCGGAGGC
Organism: Streptantibioticus parmotrematis; assembly: GCF_019890615.1. Taxonomy (GTDB): domain Bacteria; phylum Actinomycetota; class Actinomycetes; order Streptomycetales; family Streptomycetaceae; genus Streptantibioticus_D; species Streptantibioticus_D parmotrematis. The sequence continues at coordinate 141,093 of NZ_JAINVZ010000014.1, forward strand.
CGGGGAAGCGGCTCAGGCGGTCGCGGCCTGGCGCTGGGTGCGGTAGACGTCGTAGACCCCGGGGACCCGGCGCATCGCGCGCATCAGGTCGGGAAGGGAGCCCGGCTCGGGCAGTTCGACCGTGTACGTGTGCCGGACCCGCTGTTCCTGCGGGGGTTCGACGGCGGCGGAGACGATGCCCACGCCCTCGGCGGAGATGGCCTCGGTCAGGTCGGCGAGCAGCCGGGGGCGGCCCAGCGCCTCGGCGCGCAGCGTGACCCGGTATCCGGCGGCGGGCGCTCCCCCGCGCCAGCTGACCGCCTGCGGGACGCGGCCCGCCGAGCGCATCCGGGCCACGGCCGGGCACTCGTCGCGGTGCACGGCCACGGCGCCGCCGCGAATGACGAAGCCGGTGACCGCGTCGGGCGGCACCGGCGTGCAACAGCGGGCGAGGCGTACCGCCGCGCCGGGTACGTCGGTCACCGCGACCGGCTCCGCGATCCCTCCGGCGTCCCCGTGGGGTACCGCGGCGGCGTGCGCGGGCGCGGCGTGGGCGCCGTCGGCCTCGGCGGCCTCGACGGCTTCCGCGGCTTCCTGAGCTTCGGGGCCGGTCGCCCCCAGTGGCGGATGGGCGGTCAGCCAGCGGGTGATGGCGATGCGGGCGGCGGGGGTGCGCACGTGGTCGAGCCAGTCGGCGGACGGCGTGGAGCCCGCCGCCATCAGCAGGTGGAGGGTGTCGCCGTCGCGCAGCGCGGTGGCGAGCGAGACCAGGCGTCCGTTGACCCGGGCGCCGACACAGGAGTGGGCGGCCTCGCCGTGCAGCGCGTAGGCGGCGTCCACGCAGGTCGCGGCGGCGGGCAGGCCGATGGTGCCGCCGTCGGCGGAGAAGACGGTGATCTCGCGGTCCTGGGCGAGTTCGTCGTGCAGCGCGTTCCAGAAGGTGTCCGGGTCGGAGGCGTCGCGCTGCCACTCCAGCAGCCGTGAGAGCCAGCCGGGCCGAGTGGGGTCGTCGCGCTCGCCCTCGGGCACGGCGCGGTCGTCGGAGGGAACGGCGACCGCCGACTCCTCCGGCTCGCCCTGCCCGGGCTGCTGCGCGTACGGGTTGCCCAGCGCGATGACGCCTGCCTCGGCGACCCGGTGCATCTGCCGGGTGCGGACCAGGACTTCGGTGATCGCGCCGTCGCGGTCGGCGACCGCGGTGTGCAGCGACTGGTAGAGGTTGAACTTCGGCGCGGCGATGAAATCCTTGAACTCCGAGATCACCGGGGTGAAGCAGGTGTGCAACTCGCCCAGCACCGCGTAACAGTCGGCGTCCTCGCCGACCAGCACCAGCAGCCGTCCGAAGTCGCTGCCGCCCGGCTCCCCGCCGCGCTTGATCCGTACCCGGTGCACCGACAGCACATGCCGGGCGCGGATGACCACCTCGGCCGCGATTCCCGCCTCCCGCAGCACGGCGCGCACCTGGTCGGCGACCCGCTCCAGCGGATCGGGGAGCGCGGCGTGGGCGGCCGTCAACTCCTTGGCGCGGGCGTAGTCCTCGGGGTGGAGGATGGCGAAGACCAGGTCCTCCAGCTCGGTCTTGAGGGCCTGGACGCCCAGGCGTTCGGCGAGCGGGATCAGCACGTCGCGGGTGACCTTGGCGATGCGCGCCTGTTTCTCCGGGCGCATGACGCCGAGGGTGCGCATGTTGTGCAGCCGGTCGGCGAGTTTGATGGACATCACGCGCACGTCGTTGCCGGTGGCCACCAGCATCTTGCGGAAGGTCTCCGGCTCGGCCGCGGCGCCGTAGTCGACCTTCTCCAGCTTCGTGACGCCGTCGACGAGGTAGCGCACCTCGGCCCCGAACTCCGCGCCGACCTGATCGAGTGTCACCTCGGTGTCCTCGACCGTGTCGTGCAGCAGAGAGGCCGTCAACGTCGTTGTCTCGGCGCCGAGTTCGGCCAGGATCAGGGTGACGGCGAGCGGGTGGGTGATGTACGGCTCGCCGCTCTTGCGCGTCTGGCCGCGGTGCGAGGACTCCGCGAGCACGTAGGCGCGGCGCAGGATGTCGAGATCGGCGCGCGGATGGTGGCCGCGGTGCACCTTGGCGACGTGCTCGATGGCGTCGGGCAGGCGGTCCCGGGTGGCGGTCGCCCCGAGCAGGGCGGCCCGGCCGAGCCGGCGCAGGTCCATGCGGGACAGCCCGCGCCTGCGCTCGTTCCCCCGGGTGACGGCGGCGGCGGACACGGCGTCGGTCGCGTTGTCTGCGCTCATCGGGCACCTCCGGCAGCGTTCACCGGCGGCGGGCTGGATGCCGCGCCGGTGCTTGATGCTATCGAGCCCACCACGCGCCGCTGTCGGCCTCTCGCCGAGCGTGAGATGGATCACCCGTTGGAGGGAACCTGTCCCCTTGGGACCCGAACACCGCCGGCGTCCGGCGGAACGTCATCCGCGCAGCCACGCGGTGTCGACGGTGCCCTCGGCCACGATCACCGCGGGACCGGTCATCTCCACCCGGCCGTCCGGCCGTTCGGTGATCGCCAGGCGGCCGCCGGGCACGTCCACGACGTACGTGACGGGTTCGCCGGTGACCGCCGGGTCCAGTCCGTCGCGCCGGGCCGCGGCGACCATCACGGCGCAGGCGCCGGTGCCGCAGGAACGCGTCTCGCCCGAGCCGCGCTCGTGCACCCGCAGGGCGACGTGGCGCGGGCCGCGGTCGACCACGAACTCCACGTTGACGCCCTCCGGATAAGCGGTCGCCGGGGCCACGCCGGGGGCGTCCAGCAGGTGTCCCGCCTCGTCCAGGGCGGCGACGAAGGCCACCGCGTGCGGGTTGCCCATGTTGACGTTGCGCGCGGGCCAGGAGCGCTCGCCGACGCTCACGGTGACGTCGCCGCCGGGCAGCGCCGCGGTACCCATGTCGACGGTGATGTCGCCGGGCGCGCCGGGCGCGGCGGGCTTGGCGATGTGGACGCGGCGCACCCCGGCCCGGGTGGCGATCACCAGGTCACCGGCGTCCACGAGGCCCGCGCGTTCCAGGTGGCGGGCGAAGACCCGCACCCCGTTGCCGCACATCTCGGCGACGCTGCCGTCGCTGTTGCGGTAGTCCATGAACCACTCGGCCTCGTCCGCGTACCGGGCGGCCTCCGGGTGCGCGGCGGAGCGCACGACGCGCAGCACCCCGTCGGCCCCGAGACCGGCCCGGCGGTCGCAGAGCCGGGCGACGTCGGACGCGGTCAGCTCCACGCGTCCGTACGGGTCGGGAATGATCACGAAGTCGTTCTCGGTGCCGTGTCCCTTGAGGAAGGGCAGGCCCTGCGCTGCGTCGTTCACGCGTCCGATCGTACGGGCCCGGGCGCGCGGATGTCGTACGGCGGGTATGGAGAGGATCGGTGGGCGCGGGTGGGGGGCGCTACCGCAGCCGGGCGACCCGCCACACGGCGAGCAGCGCGACGAGCGCGACCAGGGCGGTGTACCCGGCGACGAAGCGCCAGTCGGGCCGCTCCCCCGAGCCGCGCGCGGGCAGTCCCGGCCAGGTGTAACCGACGCGGCGGGCGGCCATGATCGCCCACCCCGCCGAGCAGCAGCTCAGCAGCAGTCCGAGCATGGCGACGACCGGGCCGCCGTCACCGAACTCGAAGGCGAGCGGGAAGGCGAACATCAGCGACCCGAGCGCGCCGAGCGCCACGATGGGGATGAGCTGCCAGATGCGCAGCCGCCGCTGGGGCCGCAGTTCGAGGAAGGACTGCGCGGTGGGCGGGACGTCCTCGCCCGGCACGTCGTCGGAGAGTCCGCCGTCGCCGAGCGGGTCGCCGTCGAGGGGGCCGTCGTCAAGTGCGCTGTCGTCGAGCGGGTCCTGAGCGAGTGCGTCGGCGTCCGGTCCCCCGCTGTCGAGGGCGTCGAGTACGTCGTCGTCCGGCGCGCCCGAGCCGTCCAGGCCGTCGAGTTCCCGGTCGTCGCGGGCGGCTTCCGTTTCGGCCTGGCGTTCCGGGTAAGGAGACAGGTCGGTACGTGCGCCGTCGAGGCGGTCGCGCTGGTCCTGATGCGATCGGTTGCGAGGGCCGGCCTCCATCGCCACACGCCCTCCCACCTCGTCCGACACGGTGACTCGCTGGTCGATGATGGCACGGCGCCGGGGCCGTCAAGCCCCGGCGAGGCGTCCCGTGGCCATCACGTGATCAGGCTGTGACCGCTCGTTCGAGCAACGTCAGTGCCTGCTCTGCGAGTTCCGCTCCGCTGGCTGTCAGCCAGTGAACGCGAGGGTCGCGGCGGAACCACGAATCCTGCCGTCGCGCGAAGCGCTTGGTGGCGCGTACGGTCTCGGCGCGCGCCGCGTCCAGCGTGCAGTCCCCGGCGAACGCGGCCAGCACCTGCTGGTAGCCGAGCGCCCGCGAGGCGGTCCTGCCCTCGCGCAGTCCGGCCTTCTCCAGCGTGCGGACCTCCTCCACGAGACCGGCGTCCCACATCCGGTCCACCCGCAGGGCGATCCGTTCGTCGAGCTGCGGACGCGGCACGTCGACGCCGATCTGCACGGTGTTGTAGACCGACTCGTGGCCGGGGAGGTTGGCGGTGAACGGGCGCCCGGTGATCTCGACGACCTCCAGGGCGCGCACGATGCGGCGGCCGTTGCCGGGCAGGATCGTCTCGGCGGCCTTCGGGTCGACGGCGGCCAGCCGGGCGTGCAGCGCTCCGCTGCCGTGCTCGGCCAGTTCGTCCTCCAGCCGCGCGCGCACCTCGGGGTCGGTGCCGGGGAACTCCAGGACGTCGATCGCGCCGCGCACGTAGAGCCCGGAGCCGCCGACCAGGACCGGGGTGCGGCCCTCGGCCAGCAGGCGGTCGATGTGGGCGCGGGCCAGCCGCTGGTACTCGGCGACGCTGGCCGCCTCGGTGACGTCCCAGATGTCCAGCAGACGGTGCGGGACTCCGTCGCGCTCCTCGACGGTGAGCTTCGCGGTACCGATGTCCATGCCGCGGTACAGCTGCATGGAGTCCGCGTTGATCACTTCGCCGCCGAGGACGCGGGCGATCGCGGTGCCCAGATCGGACTTGCCGGCCGCGGTCGGGCCCACGACGGCGATGACGCGGGGGGCGCTGGAGGGAGGGACGACCTTGTTCACCTGCCCAGTCTCCCAAATATCGGGTCGCACTCCGATCGAGCGGCGTTACGGGGCACACGTTCGGTCGTTGCCTCGGGAGGAGATACGGATTCTCCCCCCGCACGAGCACGGTCTGGAGTAGGTACATGGGTGTTTTGGGATGGTTCCGTCGTGGAGCACGGCAGCAGGGCGCGCAGGCGCAGGCCGTGACCGCCGAGCCGGAGGAGTCCGCGGCGGTCGCCGCCGCCGGTGAGGAGGCTCCGGCCGGGACCGGGGCCACCGAGGCCGTCGCGGCCGAGAAGGAGGAGGCGGCGGCCCCGGTCACGGAGGAGTCGGTGGCCGAGCCGGAGCCGGAGGACGACGAGGACGAGGAAGCGGCTGCGGCCTCGACGTCGACGAAGACGGGCGGGACGGAGGGCGAAGGGGCCGGTGAGGCGGCCGGGATCCCCAAGCAGCAGTCCGCGCGGGAGGCGGCGGACAGCGACGCGGGCGAGGGCGCACGCCAGTAGGCTCCGGGCGGACACCCTGGCGGCGGCGTGCCGCCCCGCCACGGGTTCCGTCCCGGCACGGGTTCCGTCCCCCGCTCCGGCCGGCGCCCGGATCGCGCCGCCCCTGGTGTCGCGCCGCCGCGCCTCAGGACCAGGCGGCCACGAAGTACCCCACCCCGTAGGGCGCGTCGTCGTACAGCAGCCGCCCACTGAGCCCCGCGTCCTCGGCGGCACCGGCCAGCACCTGCCAGGGCGCCCGGCCCGACGCGAGCAGTTCAGCGGCCAGATCGGCCTCCAGGGCGGCGAGGGCGGCGGTGTCGGCCTCGCCCAGCGCCTTGGCCGCACGGGCGTCGAAGGCGCCCGCCCGTTCGTCGTAGTAGCCGGGGGCCTTCAGGCCGCGCCGGGCGCTTCCGTCCCCCGCGATCAGCAGCGCGACGCGTTCCGCTGACGTCGCCAGCTCGCGGCCGACCTGCGCGCACTGCTCCTGGGGCAGCGGTTCGCCGACGCCGAGCCCCTCGACCGGCGCGGCCTGCCAGCGGTGCCGGGCCAGCAGCCAGGCGGCGACCGCGAGCGACGGCGGCAGGGAGCGGCCGGGCACGGCGGACCCGCGCTGCTCGCCGAGCGTCACGTCCAGGTGGACCCCGAAGGCGCGGAACGACCCGGTGGCGCCCTGCGGATGCGGACCGCGCCCGCAGCGCTCGGCCGGGCCCAGCACGATCAGGCGGTCGGGCGCGGCGGCGGCCAGCACGCCCAGCGCGTCCCCGCAGGCGGCGCGCAGGCCGTCCAGCTCGTGCGCGGCGCCCGCCGCGACCTCGGACACCAGCAGGGGCGGACACGGCACTACGGCGGCGGCGACGAGCATGCGGGCCAGCCTATCGGGACCCCCGCGAGGCCCGGCGCGTACGACGTCGCCTCTCGGGCCGCGCCCGGTCCCGGCCTCCCGCTACCGCCGCCCTTGGCCGCTACTCGCAGCCGCAGCCGCCCGCCGGAGCCGGGGCCTGCTGCGGCACGCCGATCGTGGGCAGCCCGAGCATCACGCCCTGCGGCGCGGCCGGAGCCGCCGTGCGGCGCTCCCACGCGTCGCCCGCCGGGGTACGGCGGACGCCGTACGCGGGCCGCTCGGCCAGCAGGTGGTGCGGGGCGGCGTAGGTGATGTCGGCCAGCACCATGTCGCCGGGGCGCACCGGGTCGGCGGGGGGCGCGAAGTGGACCAGGCGGTTGTCGGGGGCGCGGCCGGACAGCCGCCGGGTCGCGTCGTCCTTGCGGCCCTCACCCTCGGCGACCAGGACTTCGAGGGTGCGTCCGACCTGCTTCTTGTTCTCCGCCCAGGAGATCTCCTCCTGGAGGGCGACCAGCCGCTCGTACCGCTCCTGGACGACCTCCTTGGGGATCTGGCCGTCCATGGTGGCCGCCGGGGTGCCGGGCCGCTTGGAGTACTGGAAGGTGAACGCCTGCGCGAACCGCGCCTCACGCACCACGTGCAGCGTCTGCTCGAAGTCCTCCTCGGTCTCGCCGGGGAAGCCCACGATGATGTCGGTGGAGATGGCGGCGTCCGGCATGGCGGCGCGCACCTTCTCGATGATGCCGAGGAAGCGCTCCTGCCGGTACGAGCGCCGCATCGCCTTCAGCACGGTGTCGGAACCGGACTGCAGCGGCATGTGGAGCTGGTGCATGACGTTGGGCGTCTCGGCCATCGCCGCGATCACGTCGTCGGTGAAGTCGCGCGGGTGCGGCGAGGTGAACCGCACCCGCTCCAGCCCCTCGACGTCGCCGCAGGCGCGCAGCAGCTTGCCGAACGCCTCACGGTCGCCGATGTCGGAGCCGTAGGCGTTGACGTTCTGGCCGAGCAGGGTGATCTCCACGACGCCGTCGGCGACCAGCGCCTCGACCTCGGCGAGGATGTCGCCGGGGCGGCGGTCCTTCTCCTTGCCGCGCAGCGCCGGGACGATGCAGAACGTGCAGGTGTTGTTGCAGCCCACCGAGATGGCGACCCAGGCGGCGTAGGCGGACTCGCGCCGGGTCGGCAGCGTGGAGGGGAACGCCTCCAGCGACTCGGCGATCTCGACCTGCGCCTCCTCGGCGATCCGGGCGCGCTCAAGCAGCACGGGCAGCTGCCCGATGTTGTGCGTGCCGAAGACGACGTCCACCCAGGGCGCCTTCTTGACGATCGTGTCGCGGTCCTTCTGCGCCAGGCAGCCGCCGACCGCGATCTGCATCCCGGGGCGGGCGGCCTTCCTGGGCGCGAGCTGCCCGAGGTTGCCGTAGAGCCGGTTGTCGGCGTTCTCCCGCACCGCGCAGGTGTTGAACACGACGACGTCGGCGCCGTCCGCGTCCTTGGGTGCCCGCACGTACCCGGCGTCCTCCAGCAGGCCCGACAGCCGCTCGGAGTCGTGGACGTTCATCTGGCACCCGTAGGTGCGCACCTCATATGTCTTCGCGCTCATCTCAATGCACCAGGGTACGTGCTGTCGGCCTTCCCCCGTCCAGGTGACGGCTGGCAGGATCGCGGCCCATGAGGTTCTCCGGGAGGTTCACCAGGCGGCGCGCGGTGCGGGCCGGGCTCGCCGGCGCGATCGCGCTCGGCCTGCTGCTGTGGTGGCTGCTGCCGACCGGCCGTCCCGCCTTCCACCAGTCCTCGGTCACGGTGGCCACGGGCGTGAAGAGCGGGGTCTACGACAAGTACGGCCAACTGCTCGGCCCGGTGCTGGCGAAGTACCTGCCGGGCGTCTCGGTGCACCTGCTGCCCTCGCAGGGGTCGGTGCAGAACATCGACTACGTGGCCTCGGGGCGGGCCGACTTCACGTTCGCGCAGGCCGACGCGGTCGCCGACTACCACGGGCCGCAACGCTCCCGGCTGCGCGCGGTGGCGCGGCTTTACGACGACTACATGCAGCTGATCGTGCCGGCGGACTCGAAGGTGACCTCGGCGCGCGACCTGCGCGGGCTGCGGGTCGGCATGGGGCAGCCCGGTTCCGGGGTGAACCTGATCGCCCAGCGGCTGGTGCGCGCCGCCGGGCTGACCCCGGGCAAGGACTTCACCGCGGTGCCCGCGGGCATCGACACCGCGCCGGAGCTGCTGGAGCAGGGCAAGCTGGACGCGTTCTTCTGGTCGGGCGGCATCCCGACCGGTGCGGTGCAGGAACTCGCCGCGCACTACCCGGTCAAACTCGTGCAGCTCGGCGACCTGGTGCAGTCGCTGCACAAACTGGGCGCCGCGGCCGACTACTACCGGGCGGCCGTGATGCCCGTCGACGCCTACGCCCACCTGCACAACACCGAGGCGGTGCCGACCATCGCGGTGGCGAATTTACTCATCACCACCGACCGCGCCGACGCCGCGCTGGTGGAACGCGTCACCGAGGCCGTCATCGACAGCCGCGACCGCATCGGCGCGGTGGTGCACTCCGCCCAGCAGGTCGACCTGCGCACCGCGATCTACACCGACCCGCTGCCCCTGCACGAGGGCGCCAGGCGCTACTACCTGTCGGTGAAGCCGTAGCGGCCGCCGGTTGTCCGCGCTCCGGCGTCGGCCCCCTCACGCCTCGTCCGGTGCCGTACGCGGCAGGCTCACCGTCACGCGCAGCCCGTGCGGCGCGTTGGGCGCGTACGCGATCGAGCCGCCGCCCTGCGCGAGCAGCACCCGGGCGATGGACAGGCCCAGCCCCGAACCGTCGACGTTCTGGTGGCGGGTGCTGCGCCAGAATCGGTCGCCGATACGGCTGAGCTCGTCGTCGGTGAGGCCGGGGCCCTCGTCGACGACGGTGACCGCGAGCGTGTCGCCGTCCCCGGTCACCGTCACCCGCACCCCGCCGCCGGAGGGCGTGAACTTCACCGCGTTGTCGACCACCGCGTCCAGGGCGCTGGACAGCGCGACCGGGTCGGCCCACGCGGTCGCCGCGGGCTCGCCCTCCTGGACGAGGCCGACGCCCGCGCGCTCGGCGGCCGGACGCCAGGCCGTCACGCGTTCCGCGACCAGTGCCACGACGTCCGTCGCCTCCGGCTCCGCGGCGGTGTGCTCGGCCAGCGCCAGGCCCAGCAGGTCGTCCAGCACGGTGGCGAGCCGCTTGCCCTCGTCGCGTACGGAGGCCATCTCGGCGTTGTCCGGCGGCAGTTCGAGGCCGAGCAGCTCGATGCGCAGCAGCAGCGCGGACAGCGGGTTGCGCAGCTGGTGGGAGGCGTCGGCGACGAAGGCCCGTTGCTGTTCGAGGACGTCCTCGACGTTGTCGGCCATCTCGTTGAACGAGCGCGCCAGCCGCCGCAGTTCCGGCGGCCCGCCGGCCACCGCGACCCGGGAGGCCAGCCGGCCGGTGGCGATGTCGTGGGTGGCCCGGTCCAGTACCCGCACCGGCCGCAGCACCCAGGCGGTCAGCCGGATCGCGGCCAGCACGGCGACGGCGGTCGCGGCCAGCTCTCCGCCCGCGATCAGCAGCCAGCCGTGCAGGATCCGCGAGCGCATGGCTCCGGTCGGCGAGTCGGTGAGCACGACCGCGACCACGTCGCCGTCCTGCACGATCGGGGAGGCGACGGTGATCCGGCTGTGCTGCCAGGGCCACACCTGCGGCGGGTTGTGGCTGCGGCGCCCGGCCAGCGCCTCCTGGAACTGCTCCTCGTCGAGGACCTGGCGCGGGGAGCGCCAGTCGCGGGGGGCGGCGGCCATCGCGGTGCCGTCGCGGTAGAAGACGCCGACCCTGATGCCGTACAGGTCCTCGTAGCGGGCGAGTTCCGAGCGCAGGGTGTCGAGCCGTTCGCCCTCGTCGGTGACGACCGTCCCGTCCGCGTCGTCGCCGCGCGTGGTCACGTACTGCGCGATCGCGCCGAACCGGGCGGTGTCGTCGATCCGGTCGATGATCAGGTCCTGCTGCTGGGCGGCGGCCAGGCTCGCGGCGAGCGGGAAGCCGAGGGCGAGCAGCACGGCGGCCATCAGGACCAGCAGCAGCGGCAGCAGACGCGAGCGCACGGCGGGGCGGGCCGGTCAGTCGGTGGGCACGACGAGCCGGTAACCGACCCCTCGTACCGTCTCTATCAGCGCGGGCAGCCCGAGCTTGGCGCGCAGCGACGCGACGTGCACCTCCAGGGTGCGGCCGGTGCCCTCCCAGTTGGTACGCCACACCTCGCTGATGATCTGCTCGCGCCGGAAGACCACGCCGGGCCGCTGGGCGAGCAGCGCCAGCAGGTCGAACTCCTTGCGGGTCAGCGCCACCTGCGCGCCGCCCACCACGACCTGCCGCGTGGCGGTCTCGATGGCGACCGGCCCGAAACGCACGGTGCGCCGCGCGGGCTCCGTCTCGCCCGTGCCTGCCGCCGGGTCGCGGTCCTCGGCCGCCCTGCGACGGCTGACGGCGTGGATACGGGCCAGCAGCTCGCCGGTGTCGTACGGCTTGACCACGTAGTCGTCCGCGCCGAGGTTGAGCCCGTGGATGCGGGAGCGCACGTCGGCCCGCGCGGTCACCATGATCACCGGAGTGCGGCTGCCGCGCCGGATGCGGCTGCACACCTCGAAGCCGTCCTGGTCCGGCAGGCCGAGGTCGAGCAGGACCACGTCGAAGGGCGGCCCGTCGTCCGGCAGCAGGGCCCGCAGCGCCTCCTCGCCACCCCGCGCGTGGGCGACGTCGATGCCGTGCTTGGCGAGTACGGCCGACAGCGCCGCGGCGACCCTGTCGTCGTCCTCGACCAGCAACAGCCGCATGGGCTCTCCTCCCGTGAGGGCGTTCGTCTTACGTCCACTTCTTACAGTCCATGTCTTACGGCCCATGTCCTGCGGTCCACGTCCTGCGGTCCACGTCGTCGTCCGGTCCACGTCGTCGTCCGGCGCGCGTCCGTCGTGCGGCCGGGTCCGGCGTGGGCGACCCCGGCGGTTGCGACGCTTCCAGGGCCTCGGCGGTTCCGGTGCTCCGGCCACTCCGGTGCTCCGGCCACTCCGGTGCTCCGGCCACTCCGGCGCTCCGGCCACTCCGGCGCCGCGACGACGGCGGACCCGGGTACGGTACGGTCACCGCGCCGTCCGCGCGACGCCCCCGCGGCAACGAATACACCCCGATTCCGGGGCGCCGCGTCAAGAGGGCCCCGGGAGCGGGTACGCCAGGTGCGCGCAGCGTAGCGCAGAGTCGCCGGGGCACGGGAGCGGCGCGTTCAAGCCATGGCCAGCGCTTTCGCGAGCCGCCGGGGTCGGCGCTTTGCGAGCCACTGCGGCCGGTGCTTCGCGAGCCAGCGGGGTCGCGCGTCCAGCCGCACCTGGACACCGTCACACATGTGACGCAGCGTCACCAATGGTGTCCGCAGGGCGAACTGATCACTGGTCAGCGACAGCCGGACCGGGCGGCTCTCCCGCGTCAGGTGACGACGGCACGTGACGGTGTACGACCTCGCGTCGCTTGACGCACGCACCGGCAGTGGGTTGCATACGCTATGTGACCGAATGCCGGGCAGCCTCCACCACCGCATCCTCGCGTGCCCGCACGCGTCCGCAGACCCGCGCCGAGGACGTGGCATGGACCCGGTGATCGTCGCGGGGGCGGGGCCGACCGGCCTCTCGCTCGCGCTCTGCCTCGCCCGGCACAACGTTCCCGTCGTCCTGCTCGATGAGGAGGGCCCGGGCTCCGAACCGCGCGCGGAACGCACCGCCGTCCTGCGCCCGCGCACCGCCGACCTGCTCGCCCGCCTCGGCTACACCGCCGTGCACGCCGACGCCGCGCGCTGGACGGCGTGGCGGACGCTGCGCCGACGTCAGGTCATCGGCACGGCGGTCTTCTCGTCCGGTCCCGATACCGCGGGACCGGTGGCGGGTGTGGAGGGCGTGGCGGACTTGGCGCACGGCTCCGGCGAGGAGGCCGAGGTCGTCGACGCCGGGCCCTCGCCCCTGCACCTGGCGCAGGACCGGCTGCGTCACGGACTGCGCGAGGCGCTCTCCGGCCAGGAACTGATCACGGTGGCGCACGGCTGCCGCCTGACCGCGATCGAACAGGACGACCACGGGGTCAGCGTCCACACCCGGGGCACCGGGGGCGGTCCCGAGACCTGGTGGCGCGGCTCGTTCCTGGTCGGCTGCGACGGCCCGCGCTCCACCGTCCGCAAACTGCTCGACGTCCGGTTCCCCGGCCGCACCGCCGTCGACCGCTACGCCGTCGCCGCCCTGCGCGTCGCCCTGCCCGAGCCCGGCAGCGCGTTGCTGCACCGCGACCCGCCCGGCGGACGCGGCACCGAGGCCCTCGCCCGTCCGCTGCCCGACGGCGTCTGGCGGCTCGACTGGTCCCTGCCGACCGGCATGGCGCCGCTGACCCCCGACGGCCTGGTGGCCCGCATCCGCGCGACCCTGTCCGCCTGGTGCGACGGCACGATCCCGGCGTACGAACTGCTGGGCTGGTCCGAGTACCCGGTCCACCAGCGGCTGGCCCGGCGGTGGCGCACCGGCCGGGCGTTCCTGGCCGGCGACGCCGCCCACCTGCTGGGCGCGCTGGGCACCCAGGGCTTGGAGGAGGGCCTGCGCGACGCCGACAACCTCGCCTGGAAACTCGCTCTGGCCTGGCACCACGGCGCCTCCGACGTCCTGCTCGACAGCTACCAGGCGGAACGTCGCGGCGCGGTCGGCACCCGGCTGCGCGCCGCCGACCAGGCCCTGCCCCCGCTGCGGGCCAACGGCGCCTGGCACACCCTGCGCCACTCGCTGCTGTCGGGCCCGGCGAACCGCCATGCCCAACTCCTCACCGACGCGCCCTTCGGTCGCGGACTGCTCGGCGCTCCCCCGGTCTACGACCGCTCCCCGCTGGTCCTGCCCGCGCCGCGCGGCGGCAAGTCGGCGCCCTCGCCGCTGGTCGCACCCGGTGCCGGGGTGCCCGGGGAGATGGTGGACGACGTGCCGGTCATCGATCTGGACGGCGTGCGCGGGCGCCTTCGCGACCGCCTCGGCCGCGACCTGCTGGCCGTGCTGGTCGCTCCCGGCACCGGCGTCTGGGAGAGCCGCCACTGGCTCACCGCCGGACTGATGCCCCAGCTGTCGGCCGCCGTCGCCGCCCTGCCGACCCGCACCGAACTGCTGGTCACGGAGTCCTACCCGGGCGCCACCGCGCACACCGTGCTGCTGGTGCGGCCCGACGGCCACCTCGTCGGCGCGATGACCGGCTGCCGCCCGGCGGAGCTGTACGCCTACGCCGACCTGGCCCGCGGCGGGCCCCCGCAGCACAGGGCGCCGGAGGGCGGCGACGGGGAGGCGGCCGCCGGTGCGGCGGGTGGTGCGGCGTCCGCCGACGCGGGCATGGCCGGGGCGAGCGGCAGCGGCGGGGAGCGACGCGGGGGCGCGTGAGGCGGGGGCGCCTGGGGGGCGTGCGCGGGGACGCGTTGGCACCAGGGGGGCTTCTAGGCGGCTCCGAGGCGGCTCCTGCGCCGGGGCCGGGGTTGTTGTGCCCGAAATGCGTGTCAGTGACAAGGATTCGCCCGTGGCGGCTCCTGGTTGACCCTGCGGCGAAGCCCGTGGTTCACTCCGAAACGTGACCGGCACCGAACTGCGCCTCGTGCGGAGGGTCCACCTGGACCTCGTCCGCTACGCGGGCTGCGTGTGTCGTCCGTCCTGTTGATGCGCCAGTTCTCCTGAACCCTTGCCGCGCGGTCTCTGCCGCGCGCTTTCGCGATCACCGGGACGGTCCCCCTTGCCGCACACTCTTTCCGCGTCCGCGCAGTCGTCCGGGCAGAAGTCCACGCCCTCGTCCGCGCCGACCGTCGACGAACTCCTCGACTTCGCCCGCCGCGCCGCCGCCGACCCCGACGTCGTCGGCCGGCTGCCGCTCGATCCCGAGGGCCGTACCTGGCTGCGGCTGGAGGGTCCCGGCGGCAGCGAGGCCTGGCTCATCGGCTGGCCTCCGGGGGCCGAGACGGGCTGGCACGACCACGGCGGCTCCCGCGGCGCGTTCGTCACCGCCGCGGGCGAACTCGCCGAGCAGTCCGTCTCCGTACCGCTGCCCGGCGCGGGCTGGCTCTCCCTCGAACTCGCCACCGACGTCGACCGCGTCCGCAGCCTCCCGCCCGGCCAGGGCCGCGCCTTCGGCCCGCACCACGTCCACCAGGTCGTCAACGCCTCCGACGACCATCACGCGATCTCGGTCCACGCCTACTACCCGCCCCTCCCCCTGATGCGCCGCTACAGCAGGCGCGGCCAGGTCCTGCGCCTCGAACTCGTCGAACGCCCGGAGGAGTGGTGAGCCTCCCCCGCCCCCACGGCATCGACGAACTGCTGGCCCGGGCTCGCGAGGGCCTGACCCGCCTGACGGCACATCAGGCACAGGCCGCCGCCGCGAAGGGCGCCCTGCTGGTCGACATCCGCTACGCGGCCCTGCGGGACCGTGACGGCACGATCCCCGGCGCCCTGGTCGTCGAACGCAACGAGCTGGAATGGCGTCTCGACCCGCAATGCCCGCACCGCCTCCCCGAGGCGGTGGACCACGACATCACGCCCATCGTCATCTGCAACGAGGGCTACGCCTCAAGCCTCGCGGCGGTCTCCCTCCAGGCACTCGGCCTGCACCGGGCCACCGACCTCGCTGGCGGCTTCCAGTCCTGGCGCGCGGCGGGCCTCCCCGTCACCGCACCGAGCGAGCTCCGAGGCGAAGTTCACGGAGGCAGCTGAGCTCACAGTCGGCTCCGGCCTACTCGGGCAGGTGCCCCTCGAGGAATTCCGCGTCCTCGCCTTCCTCCTCCAGCGCCCGGCGGACCACCCTCAGGGCCAGCCCCTCCCCGTAGCCCTTGCGGGCGAGCATGCCCGCGAGGCGACGTATGCGCCGGTCACGGTCGAGGCCTCGGGTGGCGCGCAGCTTGCGGTCGACCAGGGCGCGGGCCGTCGCCTCCTCCTGGTCGGCGTCGAGCTGCTCCACCGCGCGCTCGATCACGCCCGACTCGACCCCCCGGGTGCGCAGTTCCCGGGCGAGCGCGCGCCGGGCGAGGCCCCGGCTGTAGTGACGGGACTCCACCCACGCGTCCGCGAAGGCCGTGTCGTCGATCAGTCCGACGTCCTCGAAGCGGGACAGCACATGGTCCGCCACTTCTTCGGGGATCTCCCGGCGGCGCAGGGCGTCGGCGAGTTGCTTGCGGGTCCGGGGCGTCCCGGTGAGCAGGCGGAGGCACACCGCCCGGGCCCGCTCCTCGGGATCACGTGGCGGTCCCTGCTCCGCCTCCGAGGAGGAGGGCCCGCCGCCGTTCTCAGCCCGCCGGGTCATGGCTTACGCCTTGGCCGCGGCGGCCTTGGTCGCCTTGCTCGTCTTCGCGGGGGCCGGGACGGCCGCTGCCGGAGCGGTGGCCGCGGTCGCCGCGTCCGCGCCGGGCTCCGTGCCCGGGGCGTCGGTCCTGGCGCCGATACCCAGCTTCTCCTTGATCTTCTTCTCGATCTCGTCGGCGAGGTCGGGGTTGTCCTTGAGGAAGTTGCGGGCGTTCTCCTTGCCCTGGCCGAGCTGGTCGCCCTCGTAGGTGTACCAGGCACCGGACTTGCGGACGAAGCCGTGCTCGACGCCCATGTCGATCAGGCCGCCCTCACGGCTGATGCCCTGGCCGTAGAGGATGTCGAACTCGGCCTGCTTGAAGGGCGGGGCGACCTTGTTCTTGACCACCTTGACGCGCGTGCGGTTGCCGACCGCCTCGGTGCCGTCCTTGAGGGTCTCGATACGGCGGATGTCGAGACGCACGGAGGCGTAGAACTTCAGCGCGCGGCCACCGGTCGTGGTCTCCGGCGAACCGAACATCACGCCGATCTTCTCGCGGAGCTGGTTGATGAAGATCGCGGTGGTCTTCGACTGGTTGAGAGCGCTGGTGATCTTTCGCAGCGCCTGGCTCATCAGGCGGGCCTGAAGGCCCACGTGCGAGTCACCCATCTCGCCCTCGATCTCGGCCCTGGGCACGAGGGCGGCGACGGAGTCGATGACGATGAGGTCGAGCGCGCCAGAGCGGACCAGCATGTCCACGATCTCCAGCGCCTGTTCGCCGTTGTCCGGCTGGGACAGGATCAGGGAGTCGATGTCGACGCCGAGCTTCTTCGCGTACTCGGGGTCGAGCGCGTGCTCGGCGTCCACGAAGGCGACCGCTCCGCCGGCCCGCTGGGCGTTGGCCACGGCGTGCAGCGTGAGGGTGGTCTTGCCGGAGGACTCCGGCCCGTAGACCTCCACCACGCGGCCGCGCGGCAGACCGCCCACGCCCAGGGCCACGTCGAGGCTGGTCGACCCGGTCGGGATGACCTCGATGGGTTCGTTGGGCCGCTCGCCGAGGCGCATGACGGCACCCTTGCCGAATTGTCGTTCAATCTGCGCGAGCGCGGCGTCGAGCGCCTTCTCGCGGTCGGTCCCTGCCATGGCTTCCACCCGGTTTGCTTGAGTCGATCGCTTCACGTCCACCGACGCTAGCGCCTGCCACTGACAATGCGCCCCGACGGCGGTCCCGACCGGCACGACCGGCCTGGCACAGACCATGAGAATGGATGTTCGAATTCCGTGTCAAGCGACCCGCCGAACCCTGTGGATAACTCGATAACCGCAGGTCAGGGGGGCGCAGGAGTGGCGGGCGGACTGGTGGACCGAGGGGCGAGGAGGCAGGAAGAGAAAGAAGGACGAGGGCGGACGAAGACGGACGAGGGCTCTCCCCGCGGGCCACGCCCGCGGGGCTGGCCCGCGGGCCATGGGTCCAAGGGCCTGTCGAGCGGTCGGGCGGCCTGACCGGCGCCTTGAGGGCCGCGCGTCCAACCCACGCGTTCAGCCTGCTCGCCCAGTCCGCCTCAGCCAAGGAGCCCCGACCAAGGGGGCACTCCCGACCCGGACCACACGGACCCGGACCACCCCGACCCTGGCCCCCAGGCCCCATCCCATCAAGCCCCCGCAACACCCCGCGGGAGTCAGCGGCGGTCGGCCGGGATGTCGACCGCCGCGCAGACCGCCCGCCACACGTTCTTCGCTTCCCAGCCCGCCTCGAACGCCTGCATCACGGTCCGGCCGCCGAGTTCCGACATCACGTGGTCGCGGGCGAAGGAATCCGCGTACGCCTCGCCGAAGTGTGTGTGCATCCGCTGCCAGAAGACCGTCAACTTCATAGCCCCAGTATCGCGCCCCCGAGCAGGGCCCACGCCGGACCCCGAGGCCGGCGGACCCCGTCCGCGCTCACCCCGCCCTCCGGCCCGCACGGTCCGCCCATTGGGATGAACTCTGTGAAACGCACCACCTCGATCCGACGCGATCCACCCAGGTCAGCGGCGTTCTCTGCGTCTTCGGAGCTGTTCCGCCGGGAGATTTTCCGTCCGCCGAGTCTTTAGTCAGAGCTAAAGGTGGCATGCTGTCATCAAGGCAACCTGGGCTGTGGAACGGTGAGTTGGGAGAGGTTGGGGGGTTCGGGCATGAACTGGTTCGCCAAGGACGAAGGCTGCGCCGAGTTGCCGGGAGGTGGGCTGGCGCGGCAGGCCACGGCGGAGCTCGCGGGGCTCCTCGCGGCACGCGGGATGACGAGGGCGGACCTCGCCAAGGCCATGGGGGTCAGCCCCGGGCGCGTCAGCCAGATCCTGTCCGGTGACGCGAATCTCACCGTGCGCACCCTGGCCTCCGTGGCGGAGGCGCTGGGCGCGTGTGTGGAGATCAAGTTCTTCGACCCACCGCGGGCCGCCGGCCGCCCCGTGTCGGACGCCATGGCCGACGCCATGACGGGTTCCTGACCGCTTCACGCCTGACTTCCCGGCCGCCTCGCGTCTATTTCCCGGCCGCTTCGGCGCCCGACTTCCCGGCCCGGACCGCTCCTACTCCTGGCCGCTTCGGCGCCCGACTTCCTGGCCGGACCGCTCCTACTCCTGGCCGCTTCGGCGCCCGACTTCCTGGCCGGAGCGCTGCTTCTCCTGTCCGCCCGCTTAGGGGCCGTCGCTTCGGCGCCCCGCTTAGGAGGCCGTCGCTTCGGCGCCGCCCGGGCGACGGTGACCGACCGCCGCGGCCCTATGGCTGGAAACCGACGCCCGAGAGCCTGCCCCCGCTCCCGCCCCCAAAAAGCGGAAACGCGCCGCCTACCCCCGCTCTCCCCTGACCAGCCCGAAGAGCCCCCGCTGCACGGGAACGGACGACGAACCGAAACCGTCCGAAGGGACCACCCTGTCGCGGAGCGCCTCCAGCGTCGCCATGTCGGAGCGACGGCCGTGCACGTGGGCCAGGGCCAGCAGTTGCTTGCAGCGTTCGAGCGCGACGCCGAACGCCCTCAGGTACTCGATCTCCTCATGCTGGCCGCCCGGCCATTCCTGGTCCACGTCGAGCGCGGTCAGCACCCCGCCGCCGGCCCGCCGCACCCGGGCGTCGAGCAGGGCGAAGACCGCGCCGACCGCCCCGTCCACCTCCGTGTGGCGTTCGTTGACCACTTTGGTCAACGCCTTGTTGCCCTCATGGCGGGAGAGCAGGTGCAGCTTGAGGTCGTGGGCGAAGACGCGCAGTTGCCGTGGTTCCTTGAAGCCGCTCATGAACGAGTCGGCCCACGTCATGTAGTCGGTGATCAGCCGGTATTCGAGCCGTTCGAGCAGGGAGGCGACGCCGAGGGTGAGGACCTTCACGACCGGCTGGGTGACGTCGCCGTCCCGGCGTCCTCGCGGCGCCACGCCCGCGCCCGCGACCAGGCCCACCGCGACCGGAGGCAGTCGCGCCACGTGCGGCAGCAGCAGGCCGGTTCCCAGCGCGATCACACAGGTCATCCCGGTCACCGACAGCGCGAGTCCGACCGCTTGGCGACTGCCGAACAGACGCCCCTTGCCGGTGAACCGCCGCACCAGGCTGATCCAGGTGACGACCGCGCAGGAAGCGGCGGGTAACGCGAGCTGCGCGATCCAAGGCTCCTGATACCAACGCAAGGTGACCGTCCCACTAACCGCGCGAACAACGACAGGACCGTCGTTCACCGACGAGGCGACCCCCCGCTCGCGTTCGGCGGCGTACGCCCGTCCAGCGCCACGACGCGTCACCCGCCTCGACGACTCCTCGCGCGCGGGCGCACCGTGGCACGGTCCGATCCTCCCATTCAGCCACACGAGGCAGTGACGGTTTCAGCGACTCCCGGCCATCGGCACATCACGCTTCGGACACGCGTCCACCGCCGCGGCACCGCACCGTCTCGTACGAGTGCACCCTTGCCGCAGCCGTAGGCAGCGCGACGCGGGCGCCCTACTGTGCGCGCATGGCAGGACGCGCGGCAGGACGTGACGAGACGGCGGAACGGCCCGTGGGATCCGCGCTCGAGCGCGCCGGGCACTTCGTGTGGCTGACCGCGCGCGTGCTCGAACAGCGGCGTTTCGCGCTGCACTTCCTGGACGGCGACGCGGACGCGGTGGAGACCGCACTGCTCGCCTACCGCAACGACGACGACGGCTACGGACACGCGCTCGATCCCGACCTGCGCGGCCCGTCGAGTCAACCCCTGCACGCCGCTCACGCGTTGCGGCTCCTGGACGAGACCGGGCGGTGCTCCGGGCAGCGGGTGGAGCGCTTGTGCCGCTATCTGACCGCGGTCTCGACCGCGGACGGTGCGCTGCCCACGGTGAGTCCGACACCGCCCGGGCACCCGCGCGCGCCGTGGTTCCCGGCGACGGACCGGTCGCCGGGAAGTCTGCTCGCCACCGGCCCGGTCGTCGGCACGCTGCACGCCAACGGTGTGTGGCACGCATGGCTCTTCAGGGCGACGGACTTCTGCTGGGCGGCAGTCGACGCGCTGGAGAAGCCGCATCCGGGCGAGGCGCTGGCGGCACTCGCGTTCCTCGACTCGGCCCCGGATCGCGCGCGTGCCGAGGCGGCGGCGGCCAGGCTGGGGCGGCTGGTGCGCGATCAGCACCTCGTCGCACTCGACCCGGAACGCGGCGGCACCAGGGGCACCAGGGACGTGGACGCCCCCTGGGAGGGGGCGGACGAGGCTCGTTTCGCCTACGACTTCGCGCGTTCGCCGGAGTCGCTGGGCCGCCGGTGGTTCTCCGACGCGGAGATCGACCGGTCGCTCGACTTCCTGGAGCACGCCCAGCAGCCGGACGGCGGCTGGCCCTTGCGGCGGCGGCCGTGGGCTCCCGCACCGCGCCTGGAGTGGCGCCCCGTCATCACCATCGAGGCGTTGCTGACGCTGCGAGCTTACGGACGTCCCGTCACGTGACGCATACGGGCCGTTTTCAGCACGTAGGAGGCGGATTTCGGTACGTCAGGAGGCGGGTTTCCGCCCGTAGGAGGCGGATTTCGGCACGTACGACCTGACCGGGAACAGCGGCTGCGGCAGCCCGGTTCTCAGTGGTCCTCCTTGAGCAGCAGCGCGGCGAGCGCCAGCGCGGTGCCGCGCGGGGAGGCGAGGTCGAGCGACGTGAGAGCGGTGACGCGGGCGAGCCGGTTGTCGACCGTGTTGGGGTGAAGGCCGAGCAGCCGGGCGGTGGCGCGGCGGTCCTGCTGGTGTTCCAGGTAGGCGCGGAGCGTCTCCGTCAGTTCGGGGCGGTCCGCGATCGGGTCGAGCAGCGCCGCGATCAGGCCGCTGCTCTCGTCGCGCCGCGAGAGGTGGAACTCCAGCAGCACGTCGCCGAGTCGGTGCAGTCCCGGGGGTCTGCCGCCCGCGCGCGCCACCCGTACGACCTCCGCGGCGGTCCGCGCGGCCTCCGACACCCCCGCCGCGCCGCCCGCCGTGACGGCCGCGACACGCACCTCGCCCCCGCAGGCCCTGCCCAGCGCTTCGGCGAGTCCGTCCGGCGCTTCGGGCGGACCGTCGGCGCCGGAAGGGGCGGCAACGACCGCGTACCCGCCCTCGTCGTCGAGCAGGGTGAGCACGTCCGCCCCGAACGCCCGGTCCAACGCGGTCTGTACGCGCCTTCCACGCCGCCGTACGGCGATCGGAGGGGGCGTGGTGGAGCCAGGGGCGGGCGCGAGGCGCGGGGCGCGCAGGCAGAGCACGAGGGCGCCTCGGTCCAGTCCGAGGGCGCGCCGCGTCGCGTCGTCCGGCAGCGGCGAGCCGTCGAGCAGACCGCGCACCAGCAGGCGGCGGTGTTCCCGTCGCTCGGCCAGCAGGGCGGCCTGTTCGTCGAGGTACGTCTCGGCGACCGCGGCCGCGATGCCCTCCTGCGCCCTCAGCAGGAAGCCGGACAGCTCGACGAGGGCCGTCTCCTCGCCCGGCCGAGCGGTCTCGCGCAGCGTCCGCCACAGCACGTAGACGCCGAGTGCGTGGGCGCGCAGCAGCAGGTGCAACGGCATGCCCTCCTCGGCGCGCTGGGCGGCGCGTTCGCGGAAGAGCCCGTAGTCGCCGAAGCGGCCGTGCTGGTCGTGCACCCGCCGCAGGAACAGGCGCAGACCGTGCCGTGCGGTGGCGGCGACCTCGATGTCCTTCACGTCGGCGGGCAGTTCCGGATAGCCGGGTATCTCCTCGAACGAGACGCGGGACATGCGGCGGGCGACCTCGTTGACGCGCGGTTCGCAACGGGCCGCGAGGGCGCGGGCCGCGGCGGACAGCTCATGGGTGAACGCCACACCGTCCTGTGGGGGGACCGTCGTCATCGCGCCTCCTCGACGGAGCGGGTTCGCGACGGGAGCCTCGCTCCGGTGGTTGTGAGGCGTCACAGTAGTCCGCCCCGCGAGGTGTGACGAGATCTTCTGTCGACGCCCGGGCGGCGGGCGGAGGATCGGCGGCGGGAGCGGTCGGCCCGCCCACCGGGGGCCATGGTCGGCGGCGTCCAGGAGGAGTACTTATGACGCGGCACAACGAAGGCCGCCCCGACGGCGCCCCCACCACGGAGGGGGCCGCCGACGACCTGTCCGGCGCCTACCTCGCGTACACCGAACGTGTTTGGCGGGGCGAGGAGAACCTCTCGGCGCAGATGGCGGGCGTCTACACCCGTCACGAACTGGTCAGGATGGGTGACCGGACGGGCTTCTTCCCCGCCTTCGCGAACGTGTGCGTCTTCGACACCGGCGACGGGATCGTGCTCGTCGACTCCGGTGACTTCCGCACAGGGGCCCAACTGTGCGCGGCGGTGGGCGCGTTCTCGCCCGGTGACGTGCGGTCCGTCGTGTACACGCACGGGCACGTGGACCACACCTTCGGGGTCTTCGCCGTCGACGCGGCCGCGAAGGAGCGGGGAGCCGCCGCGCCGGAGGTGATCGCGCACGAAGCGGTCGCCGCGCGCTTCGACCGCTATGTGGAGACCGCCGGGTACAACGCGTGGATCAACCGGCGGCAGTTCGGCGTCCCGGCCCTGGAGTGGCCGACCACCTACCGCTATCCGGACATCTCGTACCGCGACCGCTTCACGTTGCGTCAGGGCGAGTTGACGTTCGAGCTGACGCACGCACGCGGGGAGACCGACGACCACACCTACGTGTGGATTCCCGAACTGCGCACCTTGTGCACGGGCGACCTGTTCATCTGGAACGCGCCGAACGCGGGCAACCCGCAGAAGGTGCAGCGCTATCCGGTGGAATGGGCGCGGGCGTTGCGCGCGATGCGGGAGCTGGGCGCCGAGATTCTGCTGCCCGGGCACGGCGTGCCGATCCTCGGCGCCGACCGCGTACGGCAGGCACTCGGTGAGACCGCCGAGCTCCTGGAGTCGCTGTGCCGTCAGACGCGCGACCTGATGAACGAGGGCCGCCGCCTCGACGAGGTGCTGCACGCGGTGCGCGTGCCGGAAGGGCTGCTGAACAGGCCGTACCTGCGTCCCGCCTACGACGAGCCGGAGTTCGTGGTGCGCAACCTGTGGCGGTTGTGGGGCGGCTGGTACGACCAGAATCCCGCGCATCTCAAGCCCGCTCCCGAGGCCGAGGTCGCCGCCGAACTGGCCGGCGCGGCGGGCGGTGCGGCGCGCCTGGCCGGGCGGGCCGCCGCGTTGCTGGAGGCGGGGAGGCTGCGGCTGGCCTGCCACCTGGCGGAGGCCGCCGCCCTGGCCGCGCCCGAGGACCGGGACATCGCGAGGGTGAGGGCCACGGTGTACGCGAAGCGGGCGGCGGCGGAGTCGTCCACCATGGCGCGCGGAGTCTTCTCGTGGGCGGCGGCCGAGTCGGCGGCGGTGGCCGAGGGGACCGACGTGACCACCGAACTCACCCGCACCGAGGACGGCCGCAGGCGTGCCGCGGGCGCCATCAGCGTGGGAGCGTTCGACGACGCCCACTCCGGCGAGGAAGCGTCCTAGGACGAGTGGGCGCCGTCGCGCGACGGGCCGTGCGCCCGCCCGCTACGTGCCGCACGAGGCGTGCGTCAGCCCGCTACGTGCCGCACGAGCGCCGTCACCACGACGGCGGCCCCGACGATGACCAGGAACGGCGCGCGCAGCAGCAGGGCGACGAGCGCCGCCGCGAGTCCGGCAGCCCGCGCGTCGACCACCAGGTGGCGGCCGGTGGAGAAGGTCTGCACGGCGGTCAGCGCGGCGAGCAGGGCGACCGGCACCAGTGCGGCCAGCCGCCGCACCGTGGGGCGCTCCAGCAGCCCGGCGGGAACGGACAGGCCGAGCAGTTTCACCACGTACGCGCCGATCGCCGTCAGTGCGATGGCGATCCAGGTGGTCATCGTGCATCCCCCCGTTCGCGGCGGTCACGTCGTACGAGCAGCACGGCGGGCGCGGCCAGCGCGGCGACCAGGATCGGCACACCGGCGGGCAGCAGCGGCACGCAGACCAGCACCGCGACGACCGCCACGGCGGCCGTGGCGCGCTCCCGGCCGCCCACGCGCACCATGGGCGCGAGCAGGGCGAGGAAGACCGCGGGGCCCGCCGCGTCCAGCCCCCAGGCGGCGGGGTCGCCGAGCGCGGAGGCCCCGAGTGCGCCCAGCAGCGTCGTCGCGTTCCACAGCACGTACAACGTCGCACCGGTCACCGTGAAGCCGAGCCGGGCGGTCGCGGTGTCGGGCTGGGCGAGGGTGACGGCCGTCGTCTCGTCGATCACCCACTGCGCGGCCAGCGGCCGCACGGTCGTCGGCAACCGCAGCAGTTGCGACAGCCGCAGCCCGTAGAACGCGTTGCGCACGGACAGGAAGAACGCTCCGGTCGCGGCGGCGAGCGGCGCGGCCCCCACGCCGAGCGCACCGACCAGCGCGAACTGGGACGCGCCGGTGAAGACCAGCAGGCTGAGCACGCAGGCCTGCGGCACGCTGATGCCGTCCCCGGCGGCGGTGGCGCCGAAGGCGAAGCCGGACAGGCCGACGGCGATCCCGACGCCGAGGGCGTCGCGGACGACGGCGGAGCGGGGCTTGGCCGCCGCGGCGGCCGGTGGATCGTCGAGAGGGGGAGCTGGTGCGTTCACCGGACCGACGTTAGGCGGGAGCCGGGCGCCCGGTCTTGTACGTTCTTGCGGCCGGTCCCGCAGGTTCCCGCGACCAGGCTTGTGCGTTCTCGCGGGCGGGTCGACCCCGGCGTTCCCGCTGGTAGGCGCCGGGCGGCACGCCGACGATCCGGGTGAAGTGCCGGTTGAGGTGCGGCTGGTCGGTGAAGCCGACCTCGACCGCGGCACTGGCGGGAGGCTCACCCGCGTCGAGCAGCGTGCGGGCGCGGCGCACCCGGGCGTCGGTGAGCCAGGTGTGCGGTGGCATGCCGTACGTCTCGCGGAACGCTCTCAGTAGGGCGAAGGGGCTGGTCCCGAGGTCGCCGGCGAGATTCCGCAGCGAGGGCGGGTCGGCCATGCGGTCCCGCAGTACGTCACGGGCCCGGGCCGCGACGCGGGCGCCGGCGCTCAGCGGCGCGCGGGGAGGAACGGGGGCGCCGTAGCGGCGCAGTAGGTGGGCGACGGCGGTGCGCAGCAGGGTGTCGGCGGCGAGCGCGTTGTCCGCCTCGGCGGCCCCGTGGAGCTCGGTGACCAGGTGGGAGGCGTACGGGTCGAGGGCCACCGGCGAGGTGAAGGCGGGGGTGCCGCGGATGGTGGTGGTCTCGGCGGCGATGGCGGCGACGACACCGGGATCCGGGTACACGACGCTGTAGGTCCAGCCGGAGGGCACGCCCGCGAAGCCGGTGTGCGGGACGTCGGGGTTGAGCAGCGCCAGCCCTCCGGGCGGCACCCGTTCCAGGCTCCCGGCGTGGTCGAAGGCCTCGACGCCCTCGGTGACAGCGGCGATCACGTAGCTGTCGTGGGTGTGGCGGGCGAAGGTCTTGCTGACGTAGCGGGCCCGCAGCAGATCGACCCCGGGCAGCTCGGCGTGCTGCCAGTGCCGCGCCTGTTCCGCCGATCCCATGAGTCCATTGTGCGACTACCGGACTACCGGACTACCGGACAGCTGGCCTGTCGGAATACCAGACGGCCGGCCCGTCGGACTACCGGACGACTACCGGGCCACCCGACCGCTGGGCCACTGGGCCGCCGGACCACCCGACCGCTTGACCCGATGATCGCATGATCATTTCCGCGCGGGTTGTCCACAGGCCGGGCGGTGGCGCGGGCCGATGTCAGTGGTCCGAGGCACGATGGGTGGCATGTCGAACGGGAAGCGGCCGAAGGCACCGGATCCGGGGCGGGAGCAGGATCCGGTGTCGGCCCTGGACTCCTTCTCCCCCGCCACCCGCGCCTGGTTCAAGGGTGCCTTCAGCGCGCCCACCGCCGCTCAGGCGGGGGCCTGGCGGGCCATCGCCGAGGCGTCCGACGTGCTGGTCGTCGCGCCCACCGGCTCGGGCAAGACGCTGGCCGCCTTCCTCGCCGCCCTCGACCGCCTCGCCCACACCCCGCCTCCGGCCGAGGCGCGACGCCGCTGCCGGGTGCTCTACGTCTCCCCCCTCAAGGCCCTGGCCGTGGACGTGGAGCGCAACCTGCGCAGTCCGCTGACCGGCCTGCGGCACGAGGCGGTGCGCCTCGGGCTCCCGGAGCCCGAGGTCAAGGTCGCGATCCGGTCCGGCGACACCCCGGCCACCGAGCGCCGCGCGATCGCCACCAAGCCCCCGGACATCCTGATCACCACCCCCGAGTCGCTGTTCCTGATGCTCACCTCCTCCACGCGGGAGGCGCTGCGCGGGGTCGAGACGGTCATCCTGGACGAGGTGCACGCGGTGGCGGGCACCAAGCGCGGCGCCCACCTGGCGCTCTCCCTGGAGCGGCTGGACGAGTTGCTGGACCGCCCGGCGCGCCGCATCGGCCTGTCGGCGACCGTGCGGCCCGTGGACGAGGTCGCCCGCTTCCTGTCACCGGGCCGCAAGGTCACCGTGGTCCAGCCGCCGTCGCAGAAGGACTTCGACCTGTCGGTCGTCGTGCCCGTGGAGGACCTGGGCGAGCTGGGTGGCTCCCCGGTCTCCGACAGCGGCGCACCCGGCTCGGACCCCGGGGAGCGCCCCTCCATCTGGCCCCACGTGGAGGAGCGCATCGCCGACCTGGTGCAGGCCCATCGCTCCACCATCGTCTTCGCCAACTCCCGGCGTCTCGCGGAGCGGTTGTGCAACCGGCTCAACGAGATCGCCTACGAGCGGGCCACCGGCGAGGCGATGCCGGAACACCACTCCCCCGCCGAGCTGATGGGCGAGGCGGGGGCCGCCAAGGGCGCCCCGGCGCTGCTGGCCCGGGCCCACCACGGCTCGGTCTCCAAAGAGCAGCGGGCCCTGGTCGAGGAGGACCTCAAGGCCGGGCGGCTGCCCGCGGTGGTCGCCACCTCCAGCCTCGAACTCGGCATCGACATGGGCGCGGTGGACCTGGTCGTGCAGGTCGAGTCGCCGCCTTCGGTCGCCTCCGGGCTGCAACGCGTCGGTCGCGCCGGACACCAGGTGGGCGCGGTCTCCACCGGCGTGGTCTTCCCCAAGTACCGCGGCGACCTGGTGCAGTCGGCGGTCGTCACCGAACGCATGCGGCAGGGCGCCATCGAGGCCCTGCGGGTCCCGGCCAATCCGCTGGACGTGCTGGCCCAGCAGATCGTCGCCATGGTGGCGGTCGACACCTGGGACGTGGACGAGCTGCTCGCGCTGGTGCGCCGGGCAGCGCCGTTCGCCGCGTTGCCGGAGTCGGCGTACACCGCCGTGCTCGACATGCTGGCGGGCCGCTATCCGTCCGACGCCTTCGCCGAGTTGCGCCCGCGCCTGGTGTGGGACCGCGTGGCGGGCACGCTCAGCGGGCGGCCGGGCGCGCAGCGGCTGGCGGTGACGTCCGGTGGGACGATCCCGGACCGCGGGTTGTTCGGGGTGTTCCTCGCGGGCTCCGATCCGAAGAAGGGCGGCGGCCGGGTCGGGGAGCTGGACGAGGAGATGGTCTACGAGTCCAGGGTGGGCGACGTGTTCACCCTGGGCACCACGTCCTGGCGCATCGAGGACATCACCCGCGACCGGGTGCTGGTCTCACCCGCTCCCGGGGTACCGGGCAGGCTGCCGTTCTGGAAGGGCGACCAGCTCGGGCGTCCCCTCGAACTCGGCCGCGCGCTGGGCGCGTTCCTGCGCGAGATCGGCGGGCTGTCGCCCGAGGCGGCCCGCGAGCGGCTGGCGGCGGCCGGCCTCGACGAGTGGGCCGCGGACAACGTGCTGGCCTACCTGGACGAGCAGCGCCGCGCCTGCGGTCACGTGCCGGACGACCGCACGATCGTCGTCGAGCGCTTCCGGGACGAGCTGGGCGACTGGCGGATCGTGGTCCACTCCCCCTTCGGCGCGCAGGTGCACGCCCCCTGGGCGCTGGCGCTCGGGGCCCGGCTGTCCGAGCGGTACGGCTTCGACGCCCAGGTCATGCACGCCGACGACGGGATCGTCCTGCGGCTGCCCGACGCCGACCTGCTGGGCCTGGACCTGCTGGACGTCGACCCGTTCCGCAAGGGCACGGAGTACGACGCGCAGCAGAGTCCGGTGGGCGCCGCCGACGTCGTCTTCGAACACGGCGAGGTCGAGCAGGTGGTGACCGACCAGGTCGGCGGCTCGGCGCTGTTCGCCTCACGGTTCCGCGAGTGCGCCGCCCGCGCGCTGCTGCTGCCGCGCCGCAATCCGGCCAAGCGCACCCCGCTGTGGCAGCAACGGCAGCGCGCGGCCCAACTCCTCCAGGTGGCATCGGAGTTCGGGTCGTTCCCCATCGTGCTCGAAGCGGTCCGCGAGTGCCTCCAGGACGTGTTCGACGTGCCGGGGCTGGTCGAGCTGATGGGAGACATCGACAGCCGTGCGGTGCGGCTGGTGGAGGTGACGACGCCGGAGCCGTCGCCGTTCGCCCGCTCGTTGCTGTTCGGCTACGTCGCGCAGTTCCTCTACGAGGGCGACTCGCCGCTGGCCGAACGGAGGGCCGCCGCGCTGTCGCTGGACTCCCGGCTGCTGTCCGAGCTCCTCGGCCAGGCGGAGCTGCGCGAGTTGCTCGACGCCGACGTGATGACGGAGCTCGAGGCCGAGCTGCAGTGGCTCACCGAGGACCGGCGGGTCAAGGACGCGGAGGGCGTCGCGGACGTGCTGCGGGTGCTCGGCCCGCTGACCGACACCGAACTGGGCGCCCGGGGCGCGGAGTCCGGGTGGGCGCGGGAGCTGGAGACGGCGCGGCGCGCGATCCGGGTGCGGGTCGCCGGGGCGGAGCACTGGGCGGCCGTCGAGGACGCCGGACGGTTGCGGGACGCGCTGGGCACCGCGCTGCCGGTGGGCGTGCCCGAGGCGTTCACGGAGCCGGTGAAGGATCCGCTGGGCGATCTGCTGTCCCGGTTCGCCCGCACGCACGGCCCGTTCACCGCGGCCGACGCCGCCGCCCGGTTCGGCCTGGGCACGGCGGTGGTGGACGGGGCGCTGCACCGGCTGGCGGCCGACGGGCGGGTGGTGCAGGGCGAGTTCAGGCCGGAGGGCGCGGGCCACGAGTGGTGCGACGCGGGCGTGTTGCGGCGGCTGCGGCGGCGTTCACTGGCCGCGCTGCGGCACGAGCTGGAGCCGGTGCCGCCGGCCGCGCTCGGTGCCTTCCTGCCGCAGTGGCAGCACGTCGGCACGCGGGCGCTGCGCGGCGTGGACGGACTGGTGCGGGCCGTCGAGCAGTTGCAGGGCGCCGCGGTGCCGGCTTCCGCGCTGGAGCGGCTGGTCCTGCCGTCCCGCATGGCCGACTACAGCCCCGCGCTGCTGGACGAGTTGACCTCGTCCGGGGAGCTGGTGTGGGCCGGGTCCGGCGCGCTGCCGGGGAAGGACGGCTGGGTCGCGCTCTACCCCGCCGACACCGCGCCTCTGCTGCTGCCGGAGCCGCAGCCGCTGGAGCTCTCCTCGCTGCACCGGGCGGTGCTCGACGCGCTGGCGAGCGGCTACGGGCTGTACTTCCGGCAGATATCGGAAGCCGTGCGGCCCGTGCTCCCTGAGGCGACCGATCCCGAACTCGCCAACGCGGTCTGGGACTTGACGTGGTCGGGGCGGCTGACCAACGACACCATGGCACCGCTGCGGGCGCTGCTGGGATCGGGCCGGACGGCGGGCTCGACCGCGCACCGGGCGCCCAGAGCCGTGCCGAGGGCCCGCTACGGCACGCGCATACCGCGACCGACGGCCTCCCGCAGCGGGCCGCCGACCGTGGCCGGGCGCTGGTCGCTGGTCCCCGGGCGGGAGCCGGACGCGACCGTGCGGGCGCACGCGCTGGGCCACACCCTGCTGGACCGGCACGGGGTCGTGACCAGGGGCGCGGTGGCGGCCGAGGGCGTCGCGGGCGGGTTCTCCGCGGTCTACCGGGTGCTGTCCGCCTTCGAGGAGACCGGGCAGGCGCGCCGGGGCTACGTGGTCGAGGGGCTGGGAGCGGCGCAGTTCGCGATGGACGGCGCGGTGGACCGGCTGCGGGCGGTCAACACCGCGCGCGAGCGGGCCGAGGAGCACCCCGCGGCACCCCGTGCGGTGGTGCTGGCCGCCGCCGACCCGGCGAACGCCTACGGTTCCGCACTGCCCTGGCCGGAGGCGCCCTCCGGCGCGGGGCACAAGCCGGGACGCAAGGCGGGTGCGGTCGTGGTCCTGGTGGACGGGGAGTTGACGCTGTACGTCGAGCGGGGCGGCAAGACGCTGCTGGCGTGGGGCGAGCCGGACTCCCCGGGGCTGGTGAGCGCCGTGGAGGCGCTGTCCGCGGCGGTGCGCGCCGACGCGCTCGGCAGGCTCACGGTCGAGCGTGTCAACGGCGAGCCCGCGCTGTCGTCCCCCCTGGGCCGCGCCCTGGAAGCGGCAGGCTTCCACGCCACCCCCAGGGGGCTGCGTCTGCGCGCGTGACGAGGTGTCCATGGCGGGCCGTCGCGGGACGGAAGCTCGCCTTTGCAGAGCGCAAAAGTGGCGGGAGAATGGAGACATGCCCGAAGGCGACACCGTATGGCTGACCGCCCGCCGGTTGCGGCAGGCACTCGCCGGGCGGGAGCTGACACGCACCGATCTGCGGGTGCCGCGGCTCGCGACGACCGACCTGACCGGATGCCGGGTCGAGGATGTCGTACCCCGCGGCAAGCACCTGCTGATGCGGGTCGAGGGCGGCTGGACGCTCCACTCCCACCTGCGCATGGACGGCCAGTGGCGGGTCTACCCGGCCGGTGAGCGCTGGCACGGCAGCCCCCAGCACCAGATCCGGGCGATCCTGGCCAACGCCGACTCGGTGGCGGTGGGCTACCGGCTGCCGGTGCTGGAGCTGGTCAAGACCGCGCAGGAGGACACAGCGGTCGGGCACCTCGGACCGGATCTGCTCGGGCCCGACTGGGATCCGGCGGAGGCTGTGCGCCGCCTGCTGGAGGATCCGGGGCGGACCGTGGGCGAGGCGTTGCTCGACCAGCGGAACCTCGCCGGGATCGGCAACGTGTACAAGTCGGAGCTGTGCTTCCTGCGCGGTGTGACCCCGTGGACGCCGATGAGCGAGGTGGGCGATCCCGGCCGGATGGTGGTGCTGGCGCAGGAGTTGCTGGAGGCCAACAAGGCCCGGCACGGGCATGTCACCACCGGTGATCTCAGGCGCGGCCGCACCCACTGGGTCTACAACCGCGCCCACCGGCCCTGCCTGCGGTGCGGTGCGCTGGTGCGCACCGCACCGCAGGGGCCGGTGGGCGAGCAGCGGGTCACCTACTGGTGTCCCTCCTGCCAGAACGGGCCGCCCCCGCCGGGCAGTTGACGACCGGACGGGGTCGTGGCCGAACCGCCGGGGCCAGCGGGCCACGCGGCGTGGGCAGGCGCCGTACGCGTGCGGCGTGACCACGGTGGTCGGTGGAGCGGCGCGGGCGGGGCGCCGCGTGCACCGGGAGGACGCTCAGCGTCCAGCCGCCGACGGCCAGGCCCTGTTCGACCGGACCCGCGTGCGAGGGCTGAGCGGCCACCTTCAGCACGGAGCAGACCCAGGCCAGCCCCAGCAGCGCCGCGAACGTAAGACGGAGCGAACGACGAGCATTCATGACCGCCTCCCACATCCCCGAGGGTGTGGTGGAGACCCATGGAGGGTTTCCGTAAGACGATGGATTCCCCGTACGAGTGATCGACACTCCCTTTGGCCCGCGGCCATCAAGGGTTTCACCCGATAGGAGCAACCCACCGACGCGCGCGGCGCCGGTGGGTCGCAGAATGCCGTCCGTCAGGCCTCACGGCCGGTGCGGGCCAGCCGATTCAGGTCCTGGCCCGATCGAGCCAGGGCCCGGACTCGATTCCAGGTCCGAGTGGCTCAAGGTCCAGGTCTCAGACCGTCGAGTTCTCCGCCTGGAACATCCAGTGGTGCTTCTCCAGGTCCGCGGTGAGGCCGATCAGGATGTCCTGGCTCACCAGGTCGGGGCCGTCGGTGGCCTGGATGCGGTCGCGCATCTTGGCGATCACGGCCGACAGAACCTTGATCATGTAGTCGACGACGTCCTTGTCGTTGATCCAGCCGTCCCGCACGGTCTCCAGCGCACTGGACTTCGCCACGGTCTCCGCCCGGCCGTCCGGCGACACGCCGATCGCGGAAGCCCGCTCGGCCACGGTGTCCGCGTAGGTCCTGGCCGTGGTGACGACCTCGTCCAGCTGGAGGTGCACGGAGCGGAAGCGCGGACCGACGATGTTCCAGTGCACCTGCTTGGCGACGAGGGACAGGTCCACCAGATCGACCAGCGCACCCTGGAGAGCGTCACCCGTGATCTTCCGGGCCTCGTCGGAGAGCGTGCTCGTCACGACAGTCATACCCCAACCTCCTGAGCGTGAAGTCCCCTTTGTCCACCGTACGTCTTCCCGCTCACGGCCGTTGAAACATCATCCGCGGGGCTCGTGACGCGGTCGGGAGACACGGAAGCCGGGGCGCGACCGGACGGGTTCCGTCCGGTCGCGCCCCGGCTTTCCGAAACGTTGCGAGCCGTCGGCGCGTACGCGCCGGGGATGGCGGAGGCGGCGGTCAGGCCGCGACCACGTCCACGGCCTTCGCCTGTGGCGCCTTGATCGTCACACGCTTGCCGGGTACCGGCACGTGCTTGATCGTTTCCAGCCGCACTGGCGCGGGAACCGACTCCGAGGCCGCCGACTGCGCCAGCTCGGCGAGCGACAGTTCGTCGCTGACCTCGCGCATGACCTCGGACATCCGCACGTCCAGGGCGTCGCAGATCGCGGAGAGCAGTTCGGAGGAGGCTTCCTTCTGGCCGCGCTCCACCTCTGAGAGGTAGCCGAGCGAGACCCGGGCGGATGCCGAGA
Source organism: Streptantibioticus parmotrematis (assembly GCF_019890615.1). GTDB lineage: Bacteria > Actinomycetota > Actinomycetes > Streptomycetales > Streptomycetaceae > Streptantibioticus_D > Streptantibioticus_D parmotrematis. The sequence continues at coordinate 174,107 of NZ_JAINVZ010000014.1, forward strand.
CCTCGCGCAGAGTGCGGCCCTGACGTTGGCGCTGCCGACGTAGTACGTCACCCAGCAGGCGACGGAGCAGAATCATCGGTGCCTCCCTCCTCGGACCGCGGAACCAAGAGCTTCTCGCCCCACCGTACCGCCTCGGGCATCGGCCGTGCGGGGAGCGATGACGTGTTCACTAAGGGCTGCAAACATCACAACCGCCCGTGCTGTTCCGTATCCTGCCCCGCGATGTTCGCCGTGATGTCGCCCGACGGTGCTTCCTCGGCCTCCGTCAGCGCGACGACCAGCATCTCCAGCACCGCCGAGACGGTCTCCGCGCGGATGGCGGCGCGATCGCCCTCCAGGTTCAGCGCGGCGGCCGACGCGCCGTGCGGCCCGGCGACGGCCACGTAGACCGTGCCGACCGGCCTGCCGTCCTGCGGATCGGGACCGGCGACCCCGGTCGTGGCCAGGCCCCAGCGGGCACCCAGCAGGTCCCGCACACCCTGCGCCATCTCGCGCGCCACCGCCGGGTCGACCGCCCCGCGGACCGCCAGGAGTCCGCCGCCGACGCCGAGGACGTCACGTTTGACGTCGGTCGCGTACGCGGTCACCGAGCCGAGGAAGGTACGGGACGCGCCGGGGACCCCGGTGAGCACGGCGGCGACCAGGCCACCGGTGAGCGATTCGGCCACGGCCAGCGTCGCGCCCTGCCGCTCCAGCAGCGCCAGTGCCTCGGCCGCGACGGACGGCGGCGCGACAGCGGCCAGGGAGGCGCCGTTCTCCACGGCGTCCGCCGCCGCGGTCGTCGGGCCCGCGTCCCGCGTGCCGGCCGGACCCGCGCCCCCCGGACCGCCCGGACCGCCGCCGCCCGGTGTCGTGTCCCGCTGCGCGTGGTCCCCGCGTTCCTCGTTCACGACCCGTCGCCCTCTTCCTCCGCCTTCGCGGCCGCGCGGCTCGCCGCCTGCCGGGCCAGACCCGCGCGGCGCAGGACGATCGCCTGCCGTACGTAGTCAAGCCCGGTCAGCACGGTGAGCGCCACCGCGGCCGCCATCAGCCAGGCGCGCAGCGAGGCCAGCGGTCCGGTGAGCACGAGGACGTACATGCCCACGGCGACGCCCTGCGTCAGGGTCTTGAGCTTGCCGCCCCGGCTGGCCGGAATCACTCCGTGGCGGATCACCCAGAAGCGCATCAGGGTGATGCCGATCTCGCGGAAGAGGATGACCGCGGTGACCGCCCAGGGCAGGTCGCCCAGCGCGGACAGGCCGATGAGCGCGGCGCCCATGATGGCCTTGTCGGCGATCGGGTCGGCGATCTTGCCGAAGTCGGTGACCAGGTCGTAGCGCCGGGCGAGCTCGCCGTCGAACAGGTCGGTGATCATCGCGACGGCGAAGGCCGCCCAGGCGAAGGAGCGCCAGGCCGGGTCGCGCCCGTCGTCGTGGATCAGCAGCAGCACGAAGCCGGGGACGAGCAGCAGCCGGACCATGGTCAGGACGTTCGCCACGTTCCACAGTCGCACCGGCCGGGTCACCCGGTCGCCCAGGTGGTCGGGGGCCGGGGCGGGGGTGGAGGCGGACGGCCGGTGACCGCCCGCCGCCGACGCGGGGACACCGGTCATCCGCGCACCGCCTCCGTACAGCCGCCCAGCGGTTCGGCGACGAGGTCCACCCCGTCGGTGTCCACCACCTTGGCGGCCACGACCATGCCGGGCCGCAGCCCTTCGCCCGAGGTCAGCACGGTCTGGCCGTCGGTCTCCGGGGCCTGGTGGGCGGCCCGGCCCACGGCCTCGCCGTCCTCCCCGTCGACCGTCTCGACCAGGACGTCCACGGTCTCCCCGAGGCGTTCCTCGGCGCGCTGCGCGGTCAGCTCCTCGGCCAGCCGGGAGACCCGGGCGAGCCGGGCGGCCACCTCGTCCTCGTCCAGCTTGCCGTCGTAGCCGGCGGCCTCGGTGCCCTCCTCGTCGGAGTAGCCGAAGACGCCGATGGCGTCGAGGCGGGCGGCGCCGAGGAAGCGTTCCAGCTCGGCCACGTCGTCCTCGGTCTCGCCGGGGAAGCCGACGATGAAGTTGGACCGCACGCCCGCCTGCGGGGCCTTGCCGCGGATCGTCTCCAGCAGCTCCAGGAAGCGTTCGGTGTCGCCGAAGCGGCGCATCGCCCGCAGCACGCCGGGCGCGGAGTGCTGGAAGGACAGGTCGAAGTACGGGGCCACCTTGGGGGTCGAGGTCAGCACGTCGATCAGCCCGGGCCGCATCTCGGCGGGCTGGAGGTAGCTGACCCGGATGCGCTCGATGCCGTCGACCGCGGCCAGCTCCGGCAGCAGCGTCTCCAGCAGGCGGATGTCCCCGAGGTCCTTGCCGTACGAGGTGTTGTTCTCGCTGACGAGCATGACCTCGGTGACGCCCTGCCCGGCCAGCCAGCGGGTCTCGCCCAGCACGTCGGACGGCCGGCGGGAGATGAACGAGCCGCGGAACGAGGGGATCGCGCAGAACGCGCACCGCCGGTCGCAGCCGGAGGCGAGCTTCACCGAGGCGACCGGACCGCCCCCGAGCCTGCGCCGCAGCGGCGCGCGGGGGCCCGAGGCGGGCGCGACACCCTCGGGCAGATCGGGCACGCTCACCGGAGCCTCGGCCTCCGCCCCGGTCACGGAAGCGGTGCCTGTCACGGAAGCGGCGCCGTCCTGCGCGTGCCCCGGGAGCGCCACCGCGCCGCCCTGGCCCTGCCGCTCCGCCGGGCTGATCGGCAGCAGCTTGCGGCGGTCGCGCGGGGTGTGGGAGGCGTGGACGCCGCCGGACAGGATGGTGCGCAGGCGGTCGGAGATGTCCGCGTAGTCGTCGAAGCCCAGCACGCCGTCCGCCTCGGGCAGCTCCTGGGCCAGCTCCTTGCCGTACCGCTCGGCCATGCAGCCGACGGCGACGACCGCCTGGGTGCGGGCCTGGCCCTTGAGGTCGTTGGCCTCCAGCAGGGCGTCGACGGAGTCCTTCTTGGCGGCGTCCACGAAGCCGCAGGTGTTGACGACGGCGACGTCGGCGTCCGCGGCGTCCTCGACGAGCTGCCAGCCGTCCGCCGCCAGACGACCGGCAAGCTCCTCCGAGTCCACCTCATTGCGCGCGCAGCCGAGTGTGACCAGAGCGACGGTACGGGGTTCGGGCATGGGCTCAGCCTACTTTGTCCGCGCCCGCGCGTTTCCCGCCAGGGCCCGTCGCGCCGTGCGCCTCGGGCTCGCGCCCGGCTCCCCGGCCGTCAGCCCGCCTGCGGGTTGCCGGGCGTGAAGTCGGTGCGCACCAGCTGGCCGTCGGAGCCGGCCGGGCCCAGGTCCTTGCCGTTGACGAACATGTCGACCGCGCCCGCGTTGCCGATCACCAGGTAGACGCGCTTGTCGTCGGTGAACGTCTTGGACTGCCCGGAGCCGAGCATGCCCTCGAACAGCGACTTGCCGTCGTCGTTGGTGGCCGCCACCCAGCTCTTGCCCTTGTCGGCGGTGAGCTTGACGACGACCTTGTTGCCGGGCGCCGCCGCGATCGGGCTGTTGCTGGAGGCGGTGCTGGGCGGGGTGGACGGCTTGGCCGGGTGCGAGGCGGCCGGGGTCGGGGCGGTGCTCTGCGAGGCCTGCGCGCCGATCGTCTGACCGCCTCCGCCGCGTGCGCCGTCGAACATCGTGAAGCCGACGAAACCGACCACCACGACGATCGCCGCGACCATGGCGGCGGTCCAGTTGGGGCGGCGCGGCTCGGCGCTGATCTTGCGCTTGTCGTAGACCGGGGCGACCGGCGTCGGCGCGGGGCGCCCGCCGTGCTCGGCGTCGTACTGCTCGATCAGCGGCGCCGGGTCGAGCCCGACGGCCTTGGCCAGCGAGCGGATGTGGCCGCGGGCGTAGACGTCGCCGCCGCAGCGCGAGAAGTCGTCGCTCTCGATCGCGTGCACGATGGGCGCCCGCACCCGGGTGGCCGCGCTGATCTCCTCGACGGTCAGACCGGCGTCCAGTCTGCCCTGGGCCAGCGCGCGGCCCACGGACGGTACGGAGGGGGGCGCGTCGGAGGTCGAAGGTGCGTCGGGCGGTGAGTTGCCGATGGACACGGGGACGCCTTTCAAACGTGTAGCCACCTGCTGGAAATTCAGTCTAGGGGCGGTCGGCGAAAGCGGGGCAAGCGGGCAGTGGAGGTTTGTCCGCCATCAGGGGCCGCCTCCTCGGTGCGACGTCGGGGCCGTCCGTTGCGGACCGCGCGCCGGGCCGAACGGCGGTCCTCCATGGGCCTTCCCCGCCCCGTCGGCGTCTATGGCTCCATAGGGGGTCCATATGCGGTTTCCCTGTCTCCATTTGACGCGCCGCCAGCGGAAAGGGTTGCCCCGCTCTCCGTACCCCCGCACTACGGATGAGCATCGGGCCGGACACGAACGGGCTACGGCGAGCCGCCCGGCTAGCCCTGGACGTCGCCCCGGATGACCGCCAGCACGCCGTCCAGCTCGTCGGGCTTGACCAGGACGTCCCGGGCCTTGGACCCCTCACTCGGTCCCACGATGTCGCGTGACTCCATCAGGTCCATGAGCCTGCCCGCCTTGGCGAATCCCACGCGCAGTTTGCGCTGGAGCATCGAGGTCGAGCCGAACTGCGTGGAGACGACCAGCTCCGCCGCCTGCAACAACAGGTCGAGGTCGTCGCCGATCTCCTCGTCGATCTCCTTCTTGGGGCCGCCGCCCACGGTCACGTCGTCCCGGTACGAGGGCGTGAGCTGCGCCTTGCAGTGCTCGACGACAGAGGCGACCTCGTCCTCGGTGACGAACGCGCCCTGGAGCCGGACCGGCTTGTTCGCGCCCATCGGCAGGAACAGCCCGTCACCCTTGCCGATGAGCTTCTCGGCGCCGGGCTGGTCCAGGATGACCCGGCTGTCGGCGAGCGAGGAGGTGGCGAACGCCAGCCGGGACGGCACGTTGGCCTTGATCAGGCCGGTGACCACGTCGACGCTGGGCCGCTGGGTGGCGAGCACCAGGTGGATGCCGGCCGCCCGCGCGAGCTGCGTGATGCGCACGATGGCGTCCTCGACGTCGCGCGGCGCGACCATCATCAGGTCGGCCAGCTCGTCCACGATCACCAGCAGGTACGGGTACGGGGCCAGTTCGCGTTCGCTGCCGGCGGGCGGCTTGGCCTTGCCGGAACGCACCGCCGCGTTGAAGTCGTCGATGTGCCGGTAGCCGTAGGCGGCCAGGTCGTCGTAGCGCAGGTCCATCTCGCGCACGACCCACTGCAACGCCTCGGCGGCCTTCTTGGGGTTGGTGATGATCGGCGTGATCAGGTGCGGGATGCCCTCGTACGCGGTCAGTTCGACGCGCTTGGGGTCGACCAGCACCATGCGCACCTCGTCCGGCGTGGCCCGCGCCATGATCGAGGTGATCAGGCAGTTGATGCAGGACGACTTGCCGGAGCCGGTGGCACCGGCGACGAGCACGTGCGGCATCTTGGCGAGGTTGGCCATCACGTAGCCGCCCTCGACGTCCTTGCCGAGGCCGACCGTCATCGGGTGGTCCTCGCCCGCCGCGTCCGCCGAGCGCAGCACGTCGCCGAGCTTGACCATCTCCCGGTCGGAGTTGGGGATCTCGATGCCCACGGCCGACTTGCCCGGAATCGGGCTTATGATCCGCACGTCCGGACTGGCGACGGAGTACGCGATGTTCTTGGCCAGCGCGGTGATCCGCTCGACCTTGACCGCGGGGCCGAGCTCCACCTCGTAGCGGGTGACGGTGGGGCCGCGGCTGAAGCCGGTGACGGAGGCGTCCACCTTGAACTCGGTGAAGACGGTGCTGAGCGCCGCGACCACGGCGTCGTTGGCGGCGCTGCGGGTGCGCCCGGGGCCGCCGCGCTCCAGCAGGTCGAGCGAGGGCAGCGCGTAGGTGATGTCGCCGGACAGCTGGAGTTGTTCGGCGCGCGGCGGCAGCGCGTCGGCCGCGGGCGGCGAGGGCTGCTTGGTCAGGTCGGGTACGGTGCCGGGCCGCTCGTCGGGCGTGCCCGGTCGCTCGTCGCGGGCCGCGGGCACCGAGCCGGAGGCGGCGGCCCGCTCCTCGTCGGCGGCGGGCGACGCGGCGTCCTTGGTCCTGATGCGGCTGGTGAGGTCCGCGACGACCGGCGAGGGGTGGACGCCGTGCAGCACCGCGCCGTCCAGCGCGGCGGCCGCCGCCGCGGCCACGTCGACCGCGTCCGGGTCGCGCTTGGTGAAGTCCGGTACGACCGGGCCGCCTGCTGACGCGTCGGGGTCCTGGCCCTTGCGGCCCTTGCGGCGCTTGCCGAGTTCCGCGACCTCTATGGCCTCGGGGTCGTCGGCCGGGGGTGCGTTGCGGCGGCCCTTGCGGGCGGAGGCGGCGCGCGGCGCCACCGGCGCGTCCGCGTCCTGTTCCGCCTCGGCCTCCTCGTCGTCGTACGGGACCGGTCCGCCTGCGGACTCCTCGGCGAGCGGCGGCTCGTACAGCCCGAGCCGGGTGCCGGCCTCACGAAGCCTGCGCGGGATGGCGTTGACCGGCGTGGCGGTGACCACCAGCAGCCCGAAGACGGCGACCAGCACCAGCAGCGGCACCGCCAGCGCCGAACCCACGGTGAACAGCAGCGGTTTGGAGGCCGCCCAGCCGATCAGTCCGCCCGCCGCGCGCATCGCCTCCTCGCCCTGGCCCCGGCCGGGCGCTCCGCAGCCGATGTGGACCAGCCCGAGGACGCCGACGAGCAGCGCGGACAGGCCGATGACGACGCGGCCGTTGGCCTCCGGCTGCTCGGGGTGGCGCATCAGCCGGATCGCCACGACGACCAGCAGTATCGGCACCATCAGGTCGAGGCGGCCGAACGCGCCGGTCACGATCATCTGGACGAGGTCGCCGACCGGGCCGCTGAGGTTGGACCAGGTGCCGGCGGCGGTGACCAGCGCCAGGCCGAGCAGGAACAGCGCGAGGCCGTCCTTGCGGTGCGCCGGGTCCAGGCCGCGGGCGCCGCGCCCGACGCCGCGGAAGACCGCGCCGACGCTGTGCGCGAAGCCCAGCCAGACGGCGCGGGTCAGGCGGTAGACGCCGTTGGTCGGACTCGGCGCGGGCCTGGGCGCCACCTTGGGGGCGGCCCTCTTCGCGGGCGCCCTCCGCGCGGCGGGCGCCGCCTTCTTCGCCGGGCGGGCTGCCGCCTTCTTCGCGGTGCCGCTCGTGCGCCCGGCGCGCTTCACTGGCGCCGCAGCGCTGTTCGAGCCCTTGCCGGACGTACGTGAAGCCATGACGCCGAGGTTACCGCCGCTTGCCCGGGGCGGCCTACGAGGCGCACCCTTCGCCCGTTCGTGTCGCCTTGCGGGCGTGTCGAGGTGACACGCCGTCACCCGTGCGAGGACCGCGGTTACCCCACCCTTACGGAGTACACGCCCACCCCCGGGGAGCCGTCGGCCCGCCCGAACCTCCGTCGGCGCGGCGGCCGCCGGGAACCGGCTCGGGCTCAGCCCTGCGGCGGCACCGTCAGCCCTGCGGCGGCACCGTCGGGCCGCTTCCGCCACCGCCCGTGCCCGGCTCCAGCGCGTCCAGCGCCCGCCGCAACCCGGTCAGCTTGCGCTCCAGGTGCGCCGCGGTCGCCACCGCCGCGGCGTCGGCGGAGTCGTCGAGCTGCTTGGTGAGCGCCTCCGCCTGCTCCTCCACCGCCGCCAGGCGCGCGGACAGCTCCGCGATCAGCCCGGCCGGTTCCTTGCCGTTCGACGCCCCGGACTGGCCGCCCTGTTCCAGCTGGAGCCGCAGCAGCGCCGCCTGCTCCCGCAGTTGGCAGTTCTTCATGTACAGCTCGACGAAGACCGAGACCTTGGCGCGCAGCACCCACGGGTCGAACGGTTTGGAGATGTAGTCCACCGCGCCCGCCGCGTAGCCGCGGAAGGTGTGGTGCGGACCGTGGTTGATGGCGGTCAGGAAGATGATCGGGATGTCGCGGGTGCGTTCGCGGCGCTTGATGTGCGCGGCGGTCTCGAACCCGTCCATGCCGGGCATCTGCACGTCCAGAAGGATCACCGCGAAGTCATCGGTGAGCAGCGCCTTGAGCGCCTCCTCCCCGGACGATGCCCGCACCAGCGTCTGATCGAGCGCGGAGAGGATGGCCTCCAACGCCAGCAGATTCTCCGGCCGGTCATCGACCAGGAGGATCTTGGCCTTCTGCACCATGGCCCGCCCTCCTCGACCCGGCATCACGCCGGGCGCCGCCCCCAGGGACGACTCCTGAACGCCGCCCGTCCTTGTGCCGGTCATGGTAGCCGCACCCTGTCGTTCGCCACACCCTGTCACCGCCATGTCACTGTGCACGTAGCAAAAACGTAGCGGGAGACCAGAAGGTTCCCGGTATCACGCACTCTCACACCCTCGCGGGTACGCCGAGTGACGCGACGGCGCAATCTCACTCCGCTCTCATGCACTCGTCACCGGACCGTCATAGGCTCCACGATCCGTGCCCGGCACGTCACCGCGCCGCCACCCCGGAGCACCGCGCCGCCAGCGCGCGGCCTCGGGCCGCCATCTTGTGGCCTCGCGCCGCCATCCCGCGGCCTCGGGCCGCCTTCCCGCGTCACCGCGCCGCCGTCCCGCGTCACCGCGCCGCCATCCACTGTCGCATCACCGACAGCAGGTGGTCGGTGTCGACCGGCTTGGTCACGTAGTCGGACGCGCCCGCCTCGATGCTCTTCTCCCGGTCGCCCTTCATCGCCTTCGCGGTGAGCGCGATGATCGGCAGCCCGGCGAACTGCGGCATGCGGCGGATCGCGGTGGTGGTCGCGTAACCGTCCATCTCCGGCATCATGATGTCCATCAGCACGACCGCCACGTCGTCGTGCTGCTCCAGCACCTCGATGCCCTCGCGGCCGTTCTCCGCGTACAGCACGGTCAGGCCGTGCTGCTCCAGGACGCTGGTGAGCGCGAAGACGTTGCGGATGTCGTCGTCGACGATGAGCACCTTCTCACCGTTGAAGCCGCCCTGGCCGCCGGGGGCCGCCTGGGGCGCGCCGGGCTCCTGCTCGGCTCCCGTGCCCACCCAGGTCTCTTCCACCACCGCCTGGCGCTCGGGCTGTTCGGCCGGGGGCAGCGCCGCGCGCCGCCGCAGCCGCGACAGGCTGCCGCGCGGGCGGGCACCGTCGGCCGGGCCCTCCAGGGACGCGCGTTCCTCGCCCTCGGCGCCCTCCGCGTACGGGTCCTTCTGCGCGGACTCGCCGGTGTTGAGCGGCAGGTAGAGCGTGAAGGTGGAGCCGCGGCCCGGCTCGCTGTCGGCGTGGATCTCACCGCCCAGCAGCCGCGCGATCTCCCGGCTGATGGACAGGCCCAGGCCCGTGCCGCCGTACTTGCGGCTGGTGGTGCCGTCCGCCTGCTTGAACGCCTCGAAGATCACCCGCATCTTGCTGGCCGCGATCCCGATGCCGGTGTCGGTCACCGAGAACGCGATCATCTCCTGGTCGGGATCGCGCAACGAGCCGCTCTCCAGCATCTGTTCGCGGATCGCCACCGGGATGTCGGAGCCGGCCGGGCGGATGACGAGTTCGACCGCGCCGCTGTCGGTGAACTTCACCGCGTTCGACAGCAGGTTGCGCAGCACCTGCAACAGCCGCTGCTCGTCGGTGTGCAGGGTGACCGGCAGCTCCGGGGAGACGCGGACCGAGAAGTCCAGGCCCTTCTCCGCCGTCAGCGGCCGGAAGGTGGCCTCCACGTAGTCCACCAGCTGCACCAGCGCGATCCGGGTCGGGCTGACGTCCATCTTGCCCGCCTCGACCTTCGACAGGTCCAGGATGTCGTTGATCAGCTGGAGCAGGTCGGAACCGGCGCCGTGGATCGTCTCGGCGAACTCCACCTGCTTCGGCGAGAGGTTGCCGTCGGCGTTGTCGGCGAGCAGCTTGGCCAGGATCAGCAGCGAGTTGAGCGGCGTGCGCAGCTCGTGCGACATGTTGGCCAGGAACTCCGACTTGTAGCGCATCGAGACCGCCAGCTGCTCGGCGCGCTCCTCCAGGACCTGCCGGGCCTCCTCGATCTCGGTGTTCTTCACCTCGATGTCGCGGTTCTGACGGGCCAGCAGCTCGGCCTTGTCCTCCAGTTCGGCGTTGGACGCCTGCAGCGCCTTCTGCCGGTTCTCCAACTCGGCGGAACGTTCGCGCAGTTGGGCGGTGAGTTCCTGGGACTGCTTGAGCAGCCCCTCGGTCTTGGTGTTGACCGAGATGGTGTTGACGCTGGTGGCGATCATCTCGGCGATCTGGCTGAGGAAGTCCTTCTGGATCTGGGTGAGCGGCTGGAAGGAGGCCAGCTCGATCACGCCCAGGATGCGGTCCTCGAAGAGCACCGGCAGCACGATCACGTGCGCGGGCGGCGCCTCGCCGAGCCCGGAGGCGATCTTCAGGTAGCCGGGCGGCACGTTCTCCACCAGGATCGTGCGCTTCTCCACAGCGGCCTGCCCGATCAGCGACTCGCCGGGCAGGAACGAGGTCGGCATCGTGCGCCGCGAGTAGCCGTAGGAGCCGATCAGCCGCAGCTCGTACGACTCCCCGTCGGCGCCGCCGATCTCCCCGCGCTCACCGCCCTCGCCGATCTCCTGGGCCAGGAAGAACGCGCCGTGCTGCGCGGAGACCACCGGCGTCAGCTCGCTCATGATGAGCGCCGCGACGTCCACGAAGTCCCGGCGGCCCTGCATCAGGCCGGAGATGCGCGCCAGGTTGCCCTTGAGCCAGTCCTGTTCCTTGTTGGCGAGCGTGGTCTCGCGCAGTTTGACGATCATCGTGTTGATGTGGTCCTGGAGTTCCAGGATCTCCCCGGCCGCGTCCACGTCGATGCGCAGGTTGAGGTCGCCCCGGGTCACCGCGGTGGCGACCTGCGCGATCTGCCGCACCTGGCTGGTGAGGTTGTTGGCCATCAGGTTCACCGAGTCCGTCAGGTCCCGCCAGATGCCGGAGACCCCCGGCACCCGTGCCTGACCGCCGAGCCGTCCCTCGGTGCCCACCTCGCGCGCGACCCGCGTGACCTCGTCACCGAACGCGGACAGCTGGCCGACCATCGTGTTGATGGTCGTCTTCAGCTCCAGGATCTCGCCGCGCGCGTCCACGTCGATCTTCTTCGACATGTCGCCGCGCGCCACCGCCGTCGTCACCTGGGCGATGCTGCGGACCTGGTTGGTCAGGTTGGACGCCATGCCGTTGACGGACTCGGTGAGGTCCTTCCAGGTCCCGGAGACGCCCGGCACCCGCGCCTGGCCGCCCAACTCGCCCTCGGTGCCCACCTCGCGGGCCACCCGGGTCACCTCGTCACCGAACGCGGAGAGCGTGTCGACCATGGTGTTGATGGTGTCCGCGAGCTGCGCGACCTCGCCGCGCGCCTCGACCGTGATCTTCTTGGTCAGGTCACCGTTGGCCACCGCCGTGGCGACGTCCGCGATGCCGCGCACCTGGGACGTCAGGTTGTTGGCCATGATGTTGACGTTGTCGGTGAGGTCCTTCCAGATGCCGGAGACGTCCCGCACCCGGGCCTGGCCGCCGAGCCGCCCCTCGGTGCCCACCTCGCGGGCGACTCTCGTCACCTCGTCACCGAACGCCGACAGCTGGTCGACCATCGTGTTGACCGTCGTCACCAGGGCCAGGATCTCGCCCTTGGCGTCCACCGTGATCTTCTTCGACAGGTCGCCGTTGGCCACCGCCGTCGTCACCTCGGCGATGTTGCGGACCTGGCCGGTGAGGTTGGCCGCCATGCCGTTGACGGACTGCGTGAGGTCCTTCCACGTGCCGGAGACGCCCTTGACGTCCGCCTGGCCGCCGAGGATGCCCTCGGTGCCGACCTCGCGCGAGACCCGCGTCACCTGCTCGGCGAACGCGGACAGCTGGTCGACCATCGTGTTCAGGGTGTTCTTCAGCTCCAGGATCTCGCCCCGGGCGTCCACGTCGATCTTCTGCGACAGGTCGCCGCGCGCGACCGCCGTGGCGACCTGCGCGATGTTGCGCACCTGCGCGGTCAGGTTGCCGGCCATGCCGTTGACGGAGTCCGTCAGGTCGCGCCACACGCCCGCCACGCCCGGCACCTGCGCCTGGCCGCCGAGCCGCCCCTCGGTGCCCACGTCCCGGGCGACCCGGGTGACCTGGTCGGCGAAGGCGGACAGCTGGTCGACCATCGTGTTGATGGTGTTCTTCAGCTCCAGGATCTCACCGCGCGCGTCGACCTCGATCTTCTGTGACAGGTCACCTCGCGCGACCGCCGTGGTCACCTGCGCGATCTGCCGCACCTGCGAGGTGAGGTTGCCCGCCATGAAGTTGACGGAGTCCGTGAGGTCCTTCCAGGTGCCGGAGACGCCCTCCACCCTGGCCTGACCGCCGAGGCGGCCCTCGGTGCCCACGTCCCGCGCCATCCGCGTCACCTGCGCGGCGAACGACGAGAGCTGGTCGACCATGCGGTTGACCGTCTCCTTCAGCTGGAGCATCTCGCCGGAGACGTCCACCGTGACCTTCTGCGTCAGGTCGCCGTTGGCCACCGCCGTGGTCACCTGCGCGATGTTGCGCACCTGCGCGGTGAGGTTGCGGAACGCGGTGTTGACCGAGTCCGTCAGGTCCTTCCACGTACCTGCGGCGCCCGGCACCTGCGCCTGGCCGCCGAGTTCGCCTTCGAGGCCGATCTCCCGTGCCACGCGCGTGACTTCGGAGCCGAACGCGGAGAGCTGGTCGACCATCGTGTTGACGGTGTTCTTCAACTCCAGCATCTCGCCGGAGACTTCGACCGTCACCTTCTGCGACAGGTCGCCGTTGGCCACCGCCGTCGTCACCTGCGCGATGTCCCGCACCTGTCCGGTGAGGTTGCGGAACGCGGTGTTGACCGAGTCCGTCAGGTCCTTCCACGTACCCGCCGCGCCCGGCACCTGCGCCTGGCCGCCCAGCTGGCCCTTGGCCCCGACCTCCCCGGCGACCCGGGTCACCTCGCCCGCGAAGGTGCGCAGCGTCTCGGTCATCCCGTTGATGGTCTCGGCGAGCTGGGCCACCTCGCCGCGCGCCGCGATCGTGATCTTCTGCGACAGGTCGCCGTTGGCCACCGCCGTCGTCACCTGCGCGATGTCCCGCACCTGGGCCGTCAGGTTGCCGGCCATCAGGTTGACCGAGTCGGTGAGGTCCTTCCACACCCCGGCCACGCCCGGCACCTGCGCCTGGCCGCCGAGCTCGCCCTCGGTACCGACCTCCCGGGCCACCCGGGTCACCTCGGAGGCGAACGAGGACAGCTGGTCCACCATCGTGTTGACGGTGTTCTTCAGCTCCAGCATCTCGCCGTCCACATGGACGGTGACCTTCCGCGACAGGTCGCCCTTGGCCACCGCCGTGGTCACCAGCGCGATGTCGCGCACCTGGGCGGTGAGCCGCTGCGCCATGGTGTTGACGGAGTCGGTGAGGTCCTTCCACGAGCCGGACATCCCGCGCACCTTGGCCTGCCCGCCGAGCTTCCCCTCGGTGCCGACCTCGTTGGCCACCCGGGTCACCTCGTCGGTGAACGCCGACAGCTGGTCGACGAGCCCGTTGACCGTGCGCCCGACCTTGAGGAACTCACCGCGCAACGGGTGCGCCGAGCCGTCGGACCCTTGCGAGCGCAGGTCCATGCGCTGCTCCAGGTCGCCCTCCGCGACCGCCGACAGCACCCGGCCCACCTCGGACACCGGCCGCGCCAGGTCGTCGACGAGGGCGTTGGAGGCGTCGATGGCCGCCGCCCACGAGCCCTCGCACGGCCCGACCTCCAGGCGCTCGGTGAGCTTGCCCTCCCGGCCGACCACCCGGCGCACCCGCGCCAGCTCGCCCGTGAGGTGCTGGTTACGGTCGGCGACCTCGTTGAAGACGGCGGAGATCTCCGCCATCACCCCGTCACCGGAGACGGTCAGGCGCTTGCGGAAATTGCCGTCCCGCATGGAGACCAGCGCGCCCAGCATCCTGTGCAGAGCGGCAGCGTCGACCTCCACGGTCCCGTTCGCACGGGACCGCGCGCCCTTCGTACGCGCGGCCGTACCGCGCGACGATGCACCAGACTCCACCGTGTCCCTCCCGGAGGGTCGTACTCGTCGTGCCCTGGCTCTTGCCCCTGCCCAAGGCGCTCCCAGTGTTTCACCATGCACCTGTCCGGCCATAACGGTTCGAGCGCATCGGTCACCGAATCACGTACACGCGAGCACAACGATCCGACGGAAAACACCCGCAACCGGCGCACACGGCGCCTGGGTGGGTAAGTAACCTGGCATCCGGTTGCCCGCCGACGGCCGGGCGTACACCTGGCAGCGGAGGGGTGCCGCGAGATGCGCGAGCAGAGCGCCGGACGGGAACGTCTCCCGGCACCGGCCGGGACCGCCGACGACGGTCCCGAGGCGTCGCGGGCGCACGTCCGCCCACCACGCGCACCGGCGCCCGACGAGCGCGCGCGAACCGCCCCCGCGCCCCCCGACGCGGCCGACGCGCCCCCGTACGACGACGAAACGCACGGCGACGAGGCCGCCGCGCACAGCGACGACGACGCCGTCGACAGGACGCCCCCCGGCAACCGGCCGACGAGTGACCAGCGACACACGAGGAGCCAAGTGATCACCGCGCGGGCAGCCGCCACCTTCGAGCCCATCGGACGCTCGGTCGCCGCCGCCCGCGCCTTCGTCCGCGACACCCTCCAGGGCTGGGGCTTCGGTGACGTCGTCGATGACGCGGTGGTCCTGACCAGCGAACTCGTCACCAACGCCGTCGTGCACGCGGGCACCGCCGCCGACGTGCTGTGCCTGCGCCTGCCGACGGCCGTGCGCGTCGAGGTCGCCGACCGCTACCCCGAGCGCGAGGTGCCGCTGCACGAGTCCCCCGAGGCCGCCGCCTCCCCCGACCGCGAGGGCGGCCGCGGCCTGATCCTGTGCTCGGCGCTCGCCTCCCGCTGGGGCGTGGAGTACGCGGCCACCCACAAGCAGGTGTGGTTCCAGCTCGACCTGCCGCAGCGCCCGGCCGGCACCCGCGCCGCCGGTCCCGCGCTGCCCGCCGCCGCCCTGCCGCTCGCCGACAGCCAGGTCCGCGTCGCCGTCGTCCAGGTCGCCCACGACTCCACCGTCACCAGCTGGAACGACGACGCCGCGGCGCTGTTCGGGCACACCGCAGGCACGGTCGTCGGCAAGCCGTTCGGCGACCTGACCGCCTGGCCGCAGACCCCCGGCACCGGCTTCGGCCTCGCCGAGGCGCTGCGCCTGTCGCGCTGGGAGGGCTCGTACGGCGTCCGCGACGCCGACGGCAAGGTTCAGCCGGTCTACGGCTCCCACCTGCGGGTCCGCGACACCTACGGCGAGCCGTCCACCGTCTGCCTGCTGGTACGCGACCACGAGCGCGCGGTGCTGGCGAGCCCGGTCCGGCTGCCCGTGCAGGACGCGGTGCCCGCCGACCGCGGCAAGGCCGCCGACCCGTTCGAGGTCTTCATCGGCTCGCCCGCTCCCGACGACCTCGACGGCCTGCTCCAGCGCACCGTCGAGCGGGCCCGCGACATGCTCGACGGTGACTCCGCCTACCTGCTGCTCGCCACCGACGACGAGACGGAACTCGAGGTCCGCGCCTCCACCGGCCTGCCCTCCGCCCGCCAGCGCTTCGCCCGCGTCCCCGTCGAGGCCGGCACCGGCCGGTACGGCAGCGCCCGGATGCCCGCCGTCCACGAGGACCTCACCGCCGCCCCCGGCGCCGTGCCGCTGCTGGCCGGCACCGGGATGCGGTCGGTGGTCACCGTTCCGCTGAAGGTCGAGGGCCGCCTCACCGGCTCCCTGGGCGTGGCCGCCGAGACCCCGGGACGCTACGGCAACGAGGAGGCGCTGCGTCTCCAGTTCGCCGCCGACCGGATCGCGCTCGCCGTCGAGAGCGCCCGGCTGACGGAGCTGGAACGGCTGCGGCGCGGCTCGCTGTCCTTCCTCGTCGAGGCCTCCGACCTGCTGGCCGGAACGCTGGAGCGCGACCAGACGCTGGCGCTGATGGCCCAGATGACCGTGCCGACGCTGGCCAGCTGGTGCGCCGTCTACACCATCGCCGAGCAGTCGGAGCCCGAACTCGCCTTCGTCCTGCACGAGGACGAGGACCGCATCGACGGCCTCAAGGCCCTGCTCTCCCGCATCGACCCGCCCTCCCCCGACCCGACCCCGGGCGCCCGCACCTGGACCGCGCCCTCCCGGGCCGCCAACTCCACGGCGCTGCGCGCCTCCCTGCGCAGCCTGGGCCTGGCCGAGGCGGGCCGCCCGGCCACCGGCACCGGCGCCCACGCCACGGCGTCGGCCGTCGGAGGAGAAACGGTCGTCCTGCCGCTGGTCGCCCGCAACCGCGTCATCGGCATGCTCACCCTCGGCAAGCCCTCCGACGAGCGCTTCCGCCAGGAGATCCTGGAACTCGCCGAGGACCTCTCCCGCCGCGCCGCGCTCGCCCTGGACAACGCGCGCCTGTACTCCGAGCGCACCGCGATCAGCCAGTCCCTCCAACGCAGCCTGCTGCCCCCGGAGTTGCCCCAGATCCCCGGCGTCGAGGTCGAGGTCATCTACCAGGCGCAGGGCGAGGGCAACGAGGTCGGCGGCGACTTCTACGACCTCTTTCCGATCCGCGAGGGCTGCTGGGGCTTCGCCATCGGCGACGTGTGCGGCACAGGCCCTGAGGCCGCCGCCGTCACCGGCCTCGCCCGGCACGCGCTGCGCCTGCTCGCCCGCGAGGGCTTCAGCGGTCCCGCCGTCCTGGAGCGGCTCAACGCGGCCATCCTCGACGAGGGCGCCCGCAGCCGCTTCCTCACCCTGCTCTACGGCGAGCTGTGGCCGCAGCCGGACGGCAGCGCGGAACTGAAGGTGGTCTGCGCCGGCCACCCGCTGCCGCTGCGCCTGCGCCAGGACGGCACGGTGGACCCCGCCGCGGAACCGCAGCCGCTGCTGGGCGTGCTGGAGGACCTGGAGCTGTACGAGCAGACGGTGCGCCTCGATACCGGTGACGTGCTGCTGTGCGTCACGGACGGCGTGACCGAGCGCCGCGAGGGCTCCCGCATGCTCGGTGACGACGGCCTCGCGGACGTCCTCGCCCAGTGCACCGGCCTGACGGCGGGCGCCGTCGCGGCCCGCGTGCAGCGCGCCGTCGAACGCTTCGCGGCGGACGCGCCTTCGGACGACATGGCCATCCTGACGCTGCGCGTCTCGGGCCACGAAGGCGACTGACGAGAAGACGAGAGGGGGGCCTCAGGCCCCCCTTCCTCCCGACCTTCCGGCCTTGCCGAATTTCTTCCCAACATGCCGAAGGCCCCCACCGGTTGAACCGGTGGGGGCCTTCGTTCGCTGGAGCCCCAATACGGAATCGAACCGTAGACCTTCTCCTTACCATGGAGACGCTCTGCCGACTGAGCTATTGGGGCGCGCCGACGAACAGGATCGTAGCCCATTCCCCGGCCAAGTCGGAAATCCGTCCGGCGGGCTGGTGTACGAGCCCGCCGAGAGCCCGTCGAGACGGCATCCGCCCAGCTCAGCCCATCAGTCCGCCGAGCGCGTTGCAGGCCTGGACGACGCGCTCCACCTCGCGTTCGGTGAGCATCGGGTGCACCGGCAGCGAGAGGGTCTCGGCGGCCGCCCGCTCGGTGTGCGGCAGGTGCGCGCCGCTGCGGTACGCGGGCAGCCGGTGCACGGGGGTGGTCACCGGCACCGACGCGTCCACCCCGCGAGCGGCCAGCGCCTTGGCGAACGCGTCCCGGTCGGGCCGGCCGTTGCCCGGGACCCTGACCACGTAGCGCTGGTAGACGTGCCGCGTCCCCTCGGCGGCGTACGGCGGCAGCACACCGGTCAGTGCGGAGTCGAAGACCCTGGCGTTCGCGCGGCGCCGCGCGGTGAACCCGGCGACACGCTCCAACTCGCCCCGCGCCACGGCCGCGGACTCCTCCGCCGGCACGGCGTCCCCGGTGCGCAGACCGCGCAGCCTGCGGGCCAGCACGGCGTCCTGCGTGGCGACCCCGAAGCCGAAGACCGCCATCAGACCGAAGGTGCCGACGAGTCGACCGTCCAGCGCGGCACCGTAGGCCCGCGACGCGTACTCCAGCAACGCCACCCCGTGCCGCTCGGCCAGCGCCCCCAGCTCCCGCATGGCGGCGGGGTGCCCGAACTGGTGGGCCGCCACGATGGCGACGGTACGCGGCGACAGCACGACGGCCACGGCTTCCGGGTCCAGGCAGTACGACACGGGGTCGATGTCCGCGAAGACCGGGACCGCGCCGACCAGGCGTATCGCGTCCGCGGCGCCCACGGGGGCGTAGGAGGGGACGACGACCTCGTCACCGCGGGCCACGCCCAGGGCGGAGAGCGCGAGCGCCAGGGCGGACCGCCCCTCGTCCACCGCCACGCAGGTCCTGCCTCCCACCAGCTCCGCGACCTCGCGCTCGAACGCGGCCACCAACGATCCCTCGATCACGCTGCCGCTCGGCTTCACGCCCGCACCTCCAGTCGAGTTGGGACCGCCAGGTTGACGGCACTTGACGATCCGGGGAGAAGCAGCGGATGAACGACGGGTGATGAAAACGCG
>NZ_JAINVZ010000015.1 GCF_019890615.1 Streptantibioticus parmotrematis
CTCGGCGAGCACTACGGCATGATCGTCTCCGCCCACGACCTCAAGCCCGACCTGCCCGGCGACGCCGCCATGGCCCGCGACCGCATCCGGGCCGGCACCATGGGCGCCGAAGACATCCTCCACGACCTCGGCGTCATCGGCATCACCTCCTCCGACGCCCAGGGCATGGGCCGCGCCGGCGAAACCGTACGCCGCACTTTCGCCATGGCCGGCAAGATGAAACAGGAACTCGGCCCCCTCGACGGCTCCGGCTCCTTCGGAACAGCCGAATCAGGCGACGACAACGAACGGGTGCTGCGCTACATCGCCAAACTGACGATCAATCCCGCCCTCGCCCACGGTCTCGCCCACGAGATCGGCTCCATCGAGGCGGGCAAGCTCGCCGACCTCGTGTTGTGGCGCCCCGACCACTTCGGCGCCAAGCCGCAGCTCGTCCTCAAGTCGGGCTTCCCCGCCTACGGCGTCACCGGCGACCCCAACGCCTCCACCGACCGCTGCGAACCCCTCGTGCTCGGCCCCCAGTTCGGGGCCCACGGCGCCACCGCCGCGGACATCTCCGTCGCCTTCGTCGCCGGCGCGGCGGTGTCGAACGGCGACCGACTGCCCACCCGCAGGCGCCGCGTGGCCGTCCGCGACACCCGTGGCATCGGTCCCGCGAACATGCTGCGCAACCACCGCCTGGGGGCCGTCGACGTCAACCCCGCCACCGGCCTGGTCACCCTGGACGGAGACCCCCTCCAGTCCGACCCCGCCGAGAGCGTCTCCCTCAGCCGCCTGTACTTCCTCTAGGCGGCGGCACAGGACCGCGGTGGCACGGCCCGGGTTGTGCCACCGCAGTTGTCAACGCTGATTCCCGAGCCGGACCAGCTCCGCGTCGATGGCCTCCTTCATCAGCGTCCGGGCATGCGCCAGCGGGAGGCTCCCGCTCAGCCACCGCGTGCTCAGCCCCTCCACCAGAGCCGTCAACCGCTCCGCGGCCTGAGCCAACGCCCCCGCTCCTGCGACGGGGTGCAGCTTGCCCAGCAACTCGGCGACGTCCTGCACCCACACCAGCGTCGCGCGGGCCAGGTCCTTGCGCAGCTCCGGCTCGAACACAGCGCTGGCCCGCAGTTCTCCCCAGGCGGTGCTGTTCTCCCGCACTTCCGGGGAGTCCTGGAACTCCAGAAGCAGGGTCTGCTCCAGCTCGCCGCGAGCATCCAGTGACGAGGCGTCCGCAACGCGGTCGGTCGTGTAGCGCTCGGCCCGGTCGTTGATGAAGTCGAGAGTGGCCCGCAGAATGCCCTGGCGGTTCTTGAAGTGGTAGTAGATGAGCGCGGTGGAGACTCCCGCCTCCGCCGCGAGTTCTTCGACCCGCAGCCCGCGGACCCCGTGCCGGGCAATGACCCTGGCTGCCGCTTCCAGCATCGTCGTTCTACGGTCGGCCACGATCTCGCACCTTACACACGTGAGGGACTAACTGAAAATATAGTCGACGCCCTGCTCGTCCGCGCGAGCCAAGCCCTCAGGGCCGCGCTGACAGGCCCCGGCCCTCCGCCGGTGGGCGCCCGACGCGGCACCGCCCACGGTTCCGGCCTGGGCAAGGTGCGCTGGGTTGTCGAGGGCGTCTTCGCCTGGCTGCACCAGTTCAGGATCACGACGCTGTGTCCGATCAATCCGAACCGGCTGAGAAGCGTCGCCTGCTCCTCTGTTCCTCTGTTCCTCTGTTCCTGGGACTTTTCAGGGACTTCCAGCGCTGTCCGAGGGACTTCCAAGGGACTTCTCGCGGCCTGACGCGGCAAGCTCCTGAAAGATCGGAAAGGACCTCCGACGCAGGTCAGAGGCCCTTTCCGAGGCAAAGCCGCAGGCGGCGACAGACGAGTCGTGCTGTACGCCGGGTTCATCGGCCCCACCCTTCCGACCTGGGCCTTTGTGAGTCGAAACGGTTTGTGACCTGCTAGGACGGGTTGCAGAGGCGATCGAAGGCAGTCAGAGGAAAACGCTCTGATTCGACCCCGATTCGACCCGGGGCGCTCGGAGCCCACCAGAGGCAATCGCCGCTGGTGGGCCCCAGCTCCCGCTCAGTCGGTCGGGGTCGGGCAGCGCCGGACCCCGATGGCGTTGCCGAGACCGACCTTGGTCGTGCTTGCGGCGGGGACGTCTGCCTTCGGCCGGTGCCGGGCATACGAAAGCCTCCAGGACAGGTCCTGGAGGCTTCGCTGGCACCGATTGGAGGTCGGTTCCGGACACCACCCGCAGTTCTTGGCGGGACGGGGCGGTGTCCCTGTCTTCAATGAGACCAGACCAGAATGCCACAGCACCAAGGGATGCCGCACTCCCTTCACGACGCCTTTCAACCGTCTATATCGCAGTCCAAGGCAGTCACAGCCCCTCACCTGGGGCTCAGTCAACTACCGCGTGCAGCAGCAGACTTGATCTTGTATGGCGATCTCACGGGCCGCTATGCGATCGGCAGCTACACCACATCCGGGGGGCCCGGCAAGGCGCCGGTCGCCCGTACCGAGCAGCGAGGCGTTGCCGAGCACGGTCACCGGGTAACGGCGGCCATCGCCTGCCATGTTGCTCGCGTCGGCGGCACCCCGGATCAGCTGGCCGGCCTACTCCTTCACACAGACCACGAGGGCGGACGCCACGCCCGCTACGTGGCGCTCCGCTCCGGACACAGCCGAGCCCTCAACTACATCCACCGAGTATGGGCCAGCGCGTCCCAGGCAGTAAGCAACTCCTTTGCTATCCATTCGCGGTTCGACTCCCACGGTCTGCTGGCCACCGTGCGAAGTCGTGCGGAGACCACGCCCTGGCCAGGAGAGCGCGGCCGCACGGCGCTCCGTGTACTGGCCGCGCATCTCGACTTCGCCGAGGCAGCGGGTGGGCCTCTTCACTTCGCCAGCGAGCGTCAGACCGCTGAAGCGGCGGGGTTGTCACGCTCTGCAGTCCGAGCTGCTTACGCGACCGTCCTCAGACCGTACGGCTGGTTGCGGCGACTTCGTGCGGGGCATGGGCGCGAAGGCTCCACCTGGTATCTCGGTGGCGGAGCTCATTCTCAGGTTTCCGCCGAGTCTTGCCTTCAGACCACTCAGTTCCCCCCCGACCGGGAACTTGAGGAGTGGGCTCCACCTGAGATGAGGCAAAGGGCAGAGATCGATTCCCGTGTGGTCAGCCGGCTGATGCCGCATGATGCCTTTGCCCGCGAAGGCTTGGGCAGCTCGGCTCTGGTCATTGTCGCGGCTCTCAACATCCAGCCTGCCCAGACGGTCGGCGAACTCATCGCCACGTCTTCGGTATCCCGAGCTACGGCATACCGGTCCTTGCGCACTCTAGTGAGCTACGGGCTCGTACTTCACGATGGCGAAGTCTGGCACCTTGCTCCCCGCGCCATCGAGGGCCTCGGGGGCGAGAAGCCGGGCCGGGAAGCCCTAGGGAGCTGCTCTAGGGGCTGGGACGTAGTCGCCGAAGGCTGTGGCTCAGCAGGGGTCTCGGCCCGGCGACATGCCCTGCACGCGAAGGAACGCGCAGCCTACCTCCGGGTTCTTGAGCATCTCGCCGAACGCCGGACGCCCGCCGCTGTCGTCGAACGCGACGGGCACCTCGTCCTGGTCCCCCGTCCGGCGCCTGACGAGGTTCCCCCCAACTGGCGAGGTCCCGCAGGAACCGTCCTGGACCCGTCCACCGGGCGGATCGACACCCAGTGGCGCGTAGCGACCGATGGCCGACTGATCCTCATCACCCCTGCCGATCAGCGCACTTACGACGAACTGGCAGCCGCACACGCGGTGGCCTTGACCGAATGGGAGACGGCCTCATGAACCCGAAGTCCCTGAAAGATCAGCTCGCAGGCGGGCCAAGCTTCGCGTCGAGCCTGCGACGTCGATACGAAGCTGGCGCAACCGTAGCTGAGTTGGTGGCCGAGACCGGGCTTTCCCATGGCACCGTCGTCAACCGTCTGCACCAGGCCGGAACGATCATGCGCGCTCCCTGGGAGACACGCCGCATGCGGGAGGACCCGGAGCGCGCGGCTGCACGCAAGCGACTCGCCATCCGTCTACGCCGCCTCTACGAAAGCCACGGAGCCACCCTCGCAGAACTCGCCGCGGCCGGGGCGGGGTCGCCTCGCAATGCTCGCCGTCTGCTTTTGGACGCCGGCGCGACTCTTCGCACCACGCAGGAGACTATTCGCCTTCGCTCCATCAACCGGACCGAAACACATCGCAGACTGCTGGCATCGGTCCGATCGCAGTACGAAGCCCGCGTTCCGGTGGCGCAGATTGCCATGAACCACGGCTATTCAATCGCCACCATCTACAGGTTGCTTCGCCAAGCCAAGACCCCGATGCGGTACCGAAATCCGCAAACCAGGACGGCATCGAGGTCATGAGTTCTCCGGCCTCCCCGCAACCACCGTACCCCCTGAAACGAGCGCCGCCTGACCTTCTTGGCGATGAGGCCTATCTATATCGCCACCACAGGACGTTCTCCTCTATACCAACCGAAGGAATCAGCGAATGAAAGAACTAACCCGCCGTAAGGTGCTACTACGAGTAGCCCGCCCCTGGGAAACCGTCGTGTTCGTTATCGGCATGCTGAAAGGCGGTACCGGTAAGACCACTAGCGCCTTCTTCATCGCCGTCTACTGCGCCGTCGTCCTGGAGATACCCACCCTTCTCCTTGACGCGGACAAGGGCAGCCAGTCCGCTTATGACTGGTACAAGGTTGCTCTCGCTAGCGGGATCGAAATCCCGCCTCTCCTTACCGTGGAGCGGTACCCATTTGACGACATCGCCGAGTACATCCGCGCCAAGCGCGCTCACTACGGTGCGATCGTCGTCGATGCGGGAGGTGGTGACGCGTCACTGTTCCACGAAGCGGTGACGGAAGCTGATCGACTCATCGTGCCAGTGGCGCCGACCAGGATCGAACGTCGAAAGCTGGTCGCTACTTTTGACGAAGCCGACCGTGCTGCGGCTCGCAGCGAAAGGAATGTCACGGCTCACCTCGTCTTGGTCAAGGCAGACGACCGCACCAGCCTGCCCGGCACGGCAAAGAATGCCCTGCTGAACCCTGTCAAGGGCGAAGGGATCGGCCCGGGCCACGAAGACGCCTACCCCCTCACTGAAACCGTCATCCATTCCTGGGTCCACTACATGGATGCTTTCGGTTCAATCCCTGACGAACTCGCTGAATACGGTGCACTGATGGAGGAAATCGCATGACCGAGAAGAGCAAGCCTCCGACCCGCCGCCGACCCGCCGGCCGCGTCCTGGGTGCGACGAAGGCTTCCGTGCCGCCACCGTCTGCGGAGCTGACGCGCGAGCAGCTCGAAGCCGAGGAGCCGAAGAGGCAGGCCGCGGACCCAGCGCCTCCTACCTCCGTGAAGGGGGAAGCGCTCACCCAAGCTGAGGTCCACGACTCCGTCGACGGTCCGGCGGTCGGCCCCGACACATCGCATCGCCAAGGCGAAGACGGCCGCCAGGCGAACCTGGCGTCGGCTGAAGTAGCCGTCTCCGCAGCCCCGCAGCCGTTCCCCGTGGGCGGAACTCCGACGAGCACCGATCGCCCGCTTCCCGCCCCGGATCCGTCCCCCGACGAAGGCACCGCGACCTGGGTCCCTGGGCCCGGAAGGCCTGAAAACATTCCGTCCCTTCGAGAGGTGCTGAATCAGCGAGTCATCACGCGGGAAAGTCTCGACGCCAGCGTGGCATCACAGCTCCGTTTGAAGAAGCGGATAAAACGCTTTGCCCTGGACAATGATGTGGACCACCTGCCCATGGGCGACATCGTCTCGGTTGCCATAGACGAATGGCTGTCCACCCGAGGTTACTGACCCCCAGTCTTCGGGTGCGCCGCCAGCGAGACGGCGGCGCACCCGGAGCCCTCCAATAGTCGAATAGTCGGCCGAATATTCGACTATTGATTTTAGGAGCAACGCATGCGCGACATCTCACGTCAAGTTAAGCAACTGCGCGATATCGCGCGGGCACTAGAAGAGCAGCAGGCGTTGACCGAGGATCCGCTCTCTGTACATCCGGAAACCCAGGGGCTGCTTAATTCACGCCACACGAAACGAGGTCAGTTCAACTACGCCGTCCCAATCGATCTCGCCCTTCAGCGTCGGGTTCGCCAGTACCACGCAGATCATGAAGTACCTCACGGCGACATTGTCGCCATGGCCCTCGATGCCTGGCTGCGGGCCAAAGGGTATCCGCCACCCAAAAGGACTTCGACTAAGTGACAAGCCATCGCAACCCCGGCGAATTCAACTTCACACCCTCTCAGTTTGAGCAACTGCCCTTAGACTGGGGAATCGCGGAAAGAATGGAACAGTTATCAATTCTCGGGCCGCCTCAACCAGTCCGAGTCAGTTCGGCGCTATGGGAGGTCTGGACCCAGGATAGCAGCGTCATCGAACGCTTCGAATCCAAACGTTACCGGCGGCGGGATAACCAGTGCTGGCCATGGCTGGGGGCTGTGAGTTCAACCGGCCATGGCTCATTCCGTGCTACTAGCCTTCCTGGCCACGGGAGACGAGGTACGGTGCCCGCCCACCTCTACGCCTTTCAGTTGGCCAACGGCCCTATAGCGAAATTCGGTTGGTCCAGGACCGACGACCTAGAAGTCTGTCATAAGTGCGACTCTCACGGCTGCACTAACCCCGCCCACCTGCGCCTGGGCTCGTCATCCGAGAACCGAACCGAATGGGCCTCTCGGCGAGGCGATCCGAACGGACCTCTTGCTGACATCCGAGGTCCTGCCGGGCGGACCCGTGCGATCGCTGAAGCAGTTCGCTACGGACTTAAGCACCATGAATCACGGGAGTTGATCGACGCACGCATTCGCACAGCAGAGCTTGCCGGGCTCCCCTGGACCTTATGGTAATGCCACGGGATGATGATTTCTGGCGGCTCTTCCCTCCGAACAACCGCCCGTTATAACGTCTGATTTGGTCTAGCTGTCCGCCATCGCTTGCCTGGAAGACCTGTTCCCTGAGTAAAGGAGAAAATGAACGTGTCCGATTCTAGTAATCCCTCCCCGCAGTCAGTTCCACCATCTCGTTCGGCAGCAGTTCTCCGGGGCGACATAAAGCTCACGGTCGAGCAGCAGGTCATCCTCGACACCTGCTCGACCGGGCAGAACGTGGTGATTGAGGCAGGCGCGGGCACCGGAAAGACCAGCACGCTGAAGATGGCGGCCGCGGTGATGCACGGCCGCGGACTTTACATGGCGTTCAACCGGGCCATCGCTGGCGACGCTGCGGCCAGCTTCCCCGGGCACGTCACCTGCAAGACAGCCCACTCCTTAGCGTTCGCCGCGGTGGGCCGCACCTACAGGCGCGACGGGCGGCTCGGCGGGCCCCGGCAGCGCGCCGAGGACGTTGCGCAGATCCTCGGCATCCGAGAACCGCTCGCCCTTGCCTCCGGGAGCTTCCTGACCACCGCGCAGGTCGCGCGGCTGGCCCTGGGCATGGTCAGGAGGTTCACCTTCTCCGCGGATGACGGACTCACCCCTCACCACATGGTCAAGGTCCACCTGCCGGGCGAGGACGAGAAGGCCGCGCAAGCCGGACTGGCCGAAGCGCTGTTGCCCTACGCCCGGCGGGCCTGGGAGGACATCACCTCTCCCCATGGACGCTTGAAGGTCGAGCACGACCACTACCTGAAGATCTGGGCCTTGACCCGCCCGTCCCTGCGCGCCGACTTCGTCTACCTGGACGAGGCACAGGACTCCAACCCGGTCGTCGCCCGGCTGGTGCGGGAGCAGTCCGCGCAGGTCATCGTGGTGGGCGACAGCAACCAGGCGATCTACGGGTGGCGCGGCGCGGTGGACGCGCTCGCTGACTGGCCCGCCCAGCGGCGGCTGCGGCTCACCCAGTCATGGCGCTTCGGCCGCATGGTCGCCGACGAGGCCAACAAGTGGCTGACCGTGCTTCGATCCGACCTGCAGCTCACGGGCGCCCCCTCACTCGACACTGCCGTCGCGCCGCTGGAGCTTCGAGACGTCGATGTCGTGCTGTGCCGCACCAACGCCGAGGCCTTCCGCCAGGGCATGGAGGCACTCGCCGCTGACCACCGTCCCGGCCTGATCGGCGGCACTACGGACATCGCCACCATGGCCCGGGCCGCGCTCGACCTGCAGAACGGCAAGCGCACCGGCCACCCCGAACTTCTCGCGTTCGAGAGCTGGGCCCAGGTCAAGGACTACGTCGAACACGACGACGCCGGCGCCGATCTGGCCGTCTTCGTCCGCCTGGTCGACACCTACGGAGCCCAGAGCCTGATCAACACCACCGAGCAGTTCGTCGAACCGGACAAGGCCGACCTGGTCATCTCCACCGCTCACCGGGCGAAGGGGCGTGAGTGGAACCACGTGCGCATCGCCGGCGACTTCCGCGAGCCCACGTGCGACCCGAAGACCGGCGCACTCGGCACCATTCAGCGCCAAGAGGCCATGCTCGCCTACGTCGCCGTCACCCGGGCCCGCACCTGCCTGGATCGCCACGGCCTCGCCTGGGTCGACCCCTACGTCGGCAGCCCGTCACAAGGCTCCGTAGCGCCGTTCCATCGGACACTCGACATGCTCAAGAACCTCTACTCCGCGAAGTGCCACACCTGCGGCAATTGGGTTCCTCGCGACCGTGGACGCGTCCGCAAGAACGGCCGCTCTTGGGTCACCTACTGTCAGTCCTGCGTGAACGCCGGATCGGCGTCCTGACCCCACCGTACACACCACGCCGACGTCGGTGGTGTGGGTTCGGGGTGCTGGCAGGCGGCGGCGGGCGGCGGGGGTGGGGCCGCTGCGCGGCCCCTGGGTTGGTTGTGGTGGGGGTGGGTTGTTGGGTGCGGGTGGCCCCTCCCGGCGCGAGATTGTGAGGGGGTGCGGCGGACTGCGCGCAAGGTCGTCCCGGGGCCTTTTTCGCCGCTCCTTCGTCGCGGTGAAAAAGGTCCCGCTCCTCCCCTGCGCTTCGTCCGGCACCCCCTCAAAATCTCTTTTTGCCGGGAGGGGGCGGGGGGGGGACCCTCCCGGCTCGGCTGGTCGGGCGGCCGGGGCAGCCGGCCGGGCGCGGCCCGGTGGTGGGAAGGGGCACGCAGCGAGGTGGTGAGCACGAGCACCCCGAGCAGGCCCGGGGCGAGTAATTCCTTGTGATTGATGGGGATTTGGGGGTTGACCTCCCCCGCCCCACACGGGTAGATTTACCTATGTCAACACGGGGCAGGGCAAGCCCCCCGACACCCACCACCGACCGCGAGGAGACAGTTCATGGAACTCGTTCCCATCTCCCAGCTGGGCGCAGAACTGCGCGCCCAGGCCCAACTGGACGTCCGAGTCACCGAGGGCGAACGGCAGTTGGTGATCGTCCTGCCGAGCAGCCTGGACCAGCTGTGGATCACGCCCGGCCATTCCAGCGGGCGGCCCCGGCTCTTCTGGCGGCGGCGCACCTTCCTCGGGACCGCGACCGACGAGTCCGGCTACCTGGACTGGACCGCCGACCCGGCCCCGCTGATCCACTTCGTCTTCAACTACGCCTACTCGCCTAGCCAAATCGCGCCCCAGTACCAGCGCGTCCTCGACGCCTTGCACGGACGAGGTCTCGACGCGAAGCTGGCGCATGCCAAGGGGGGCGGCTTCCAGATCCGCATCGGGCTGCCGGACCTAACGTACCTGCTGATCGGCACCGGCAAGTCCCTTGCTCCCCGGCTGGAGCAAGTACAGGGCTGGCACGTCGAGCACCACGGTCCCGAGGAGCACATCGCCGTCGTGTACGACTCGATGCCGCACAACCGCCCCCAGGGCGCGAGCCTCGGCGGCCCCCACGTTGACGTGATGGCCGATCACGTCGCCCGGTACGTCGCCAGCGTCATGGCCCGTTACGGAGGTCGTCACCCGCTCGGCGCGCCCGTCCGTCTCCAACAGGACGCCACCGCCCCCGGCACCGTCGCATGGCTGCTTGAAGAACTGGTCCAACTCCCTTGCCATCAAGGCGAGTTGGACAACGACGGCGGCGCGCTGATCACCATCGCGCGGCGTGACGGCAGCGATCCGGCAACGGTCGACGTCCCGGCCGTCGTCGTCAACCGGATCAGCGCCCTGCTGCTGTCCGAGGTCACCAACTGCCAGATCTACGGCGGGTAGCAGCTCCCGCCCCTACTGGCCGCTCCACCGTGCTGGGTCCGGAGGGCAACCGGACCCAGCACGCCGATCCCTCCACCACCGAACGGTTGCAAGGACGGACCTTGAGTATCACCTTCACTGACATCTTCTGCGGCGCCGGTGGCGCCAGCACCGGCCTGGTCAAAGCGGGTTGGGAACTGAGATTGGCTGCCAACCACTGGCAGACCGCGATCGATACGCATTCGGCGAACCACCGCCAGGCCGAGCACGTGTGCGCCGACGTCTCGAACTACGACATGCGGCGCCTGCCGCGCACTGACGTGCTGTGGGCCAGCCCTATATGCACCGAAATCTCCCCTGCTGGGGGCCGCCGCCGCAGCAAGAAGGCCAGCGGGCTGACCGAGGAGGAGCTGCGCTCGTTACCCGACGCCGCGTTCGAGCGGACCCGCGCGACCGCCTACGACGTCATCCGCGCGGTTGAAGTACACCGGTACAAGGCGGTGCTCATCGAGAACGTCACCGAGTTCGCCACCGACTGGATCCTGTTCGACTGGTGGCTGAGCGGCATGGTCAAACTGGGTTACAACTACCAGATCGTCTGCGTCAGCTCCGCGCACATCGGCGGCGAGCTCAACCCGGCCGCCCCACAGTGGCGGGACCGCCTCTACATCGTCTTCACCTGGGTCGGCATGCGCCTACCCGACGTCACCCCGCGGCCCCCGGCCCGGTGCGAAGAGTGTGACGAGGACGTGTACGCGCAGCAGACCTGGCGCCCCGGCCACGCAGAGACTCGCATCGGCAAATACGGCCAGCAGTACGACTACACGTGCCCGAACCACGACACCGCCGTGATCGTCGAGCCCTACATCCGGCCCGCCTCCGACATCATCGACTGGACGAACCTGGGCACTCGGATCGGGGACCGCAGGCGCCCCCTGGCACCCACGACCATGGACCGCATCGCGGCCGGTCTGGAGATGTTCCCCGACGATCCCTCGGTCGTCACCATCAACCACGGCGGGCACGACGGCCGCGCCTTCCGCCCCGACCTCACCCCCCTGCCGTCGCGCACCGTCAAGATCGGCGAAGGGCTCGTCGTCCCGCCCGGCGCCTGCCCGCACGACAGCACGGCGGACCTGGCCGCCCCGCCCTTCATCGTCGAGTTCCGCAACCACGCCACCGCTGAGCGCGTGGACCGGCCTCTGGCCACCGTCACCGCGGGCGGCAACCACCACGGCCTGGTGATCCCCTTCCGGAAGGGCTCGACCCCGAAAGTGACCAGCGAGCCGCTGCACACCCTGTCCACCCGCGACTCCGCTGGTCTGCTACGCCCGGCGGTGAAGATCGAGGACTGCCACTTCCGGATGCTCCAGTGGCGCGAGCAGATGAGCGCCCAGCGCTTCCCCGAGACCTACATCGTCAAGGGCCGTAGCAAGGCCGAGCGGACCATGCAGGCCGGAAACGCCGTCAGCTGCAACGTCCCACAGTGGCTGGGCCATGCCGTCAGCGCCGTCCTGTAGCCATCCTTCCGGGCCGCCCTGTCGAGGCGGGGCGGCCCCTGACCCGCTCCGAGGAGATGACCTCTCGTGCGAGCGTTCCACCCCCGCCACCCGCCGAAGACGGCCACCGCCGCCGCCATCCGCACCCACCTCGAATCGAAGGGCTGGACTCTGGCCACCGTCGGCGGCCGCGAGTGCCGGCTCAACGAGGCTCCCGAGTCCGGCCACTTCACCGTCCAGGACGAAGATCACGACGGTACCCCGGCCGTGATCCTGATCTGCTTCACCGACGAATACGTCTACGACCTCTACAGCATGGTCGAGCAGCTGAAGGAAGCCGGATATGCCAGCGAGAGTCTGCCGTTCGCCGACGCGAGGCTCATCCGCGTCGCGACCAGTCAGGAGATCGCCGACCGCGCGGTCCACCAGACCCGGCGCGTCGCGTCGGTCCTCGCCGCGATCCTCCCGGAGCGGCCCAGGCAGCCTAACGAGCTGCCGCCGCTGCCCGACGCCCTGTTCTGACCATCACGACTCCAGCCGCGCTCGCAGGGAGGGCAACCCCGCGGGCGAATGCCACCGAGCCGGCTGGTCCCACCACTACACGAAGGAGAACCTTGTGACCCCGTTCAGCACGGGCGTGCGACGCATCGTGGGCAGCCTCACCGCTGACACCTTGCGCATGATGACTGGCATCGAAACCGCGTGCCAACGCCGCGCCGTCCGTTCCTTGCGCGCCGCCCTGGCGGACCGCGCAGCCACAGCCATCGTCACGGCAGACCTCATTCACACCGAGCTGCGCTGGTACGAGCCGACCGGAGTGAGGGGCATGGCCCTGATCATTCGTATGGAGGGGCGCACCAACGTCGATCTGTGGTTTACCGGCCTTGGGGCTGAACCCGCCGAAGCTCTGCTGCGCGCTGGCGAAGGTAGGGACAACGATCTGACCATCAACGATGGAGAGCTGGTGCTTGTCCTCGGCAACCACTCCGTCGCCGAGGCCACCGAGCTTCTCTCCGCGTACGTCCGCGCCACCACACCCACTCGCGTCGATGTCGCCCGTGCTGCCCATGGCTCCACCCAACACGAGCTCATCGCGGCCCTTGAGGAGGAGCTGATCCGGCGCGCCACCGCCTACTACCCCGGGGCCGCCTGGTTGGTCGTGGATTCCGCGCGTTGGTCCGAGACCTGGGGCGAGTCGGAGGTCGAGCTGCGAGCGGTGATCGACGCCGACGGCAAGGTTCTGCACGAGCACCAGGACTGCCAGGAGGGCGGTAGGCACCCGGACGGTAGCCGCCACACCGAGTGGGGTTGCGTCGTCGACCGCCTGCTGACGGAACTCGCTGATCTGGACGGAATCGGCGGTTGGCCGGAGGCGTGCCGGACCACTCAGTGGTGCGAGCTGCGCGCCGTGCCGCTGACACCCGAGGCCGCTACGAAGGACTGCCGTTACCCGCACGACGGACACGAGGAGTGGGACGAGGTGTAATCGGCACGCCTTGGGGGGTGGGCCCGCGTCGGGCTCATCCCCGCCACGACCCGCGCCGCCTTCGCTGACCACCACGGCCCGGATGAACGAAAAGCGGGTCGGCGGTTACGAGCCGAAGCTCGTACCAGCCCCGCCGAAGCGTGCTGGCTCGGGCAAAACCGCCGACCCTTCTCCACCACCAACGACGAGGCCGCAACAGGACTCCCGCTGGCAGTCTCCATCAGTGTACGGCGGGAATACGGCAGGATGGCACCACGATGACTACGACGAGAGAGCAGTTCGAGCAGCGGCTCGCCGCGCTGCGCGACCCCTGGGTAACCCGCAGACAGTTGGAGCACCTCGCCGGCGTCACCCCGAAGACGATCCGCAACTGGCTCCAGGTCCATCCCGTCCCCGAGGGGAAGACCCAGACCGGCCCTCGCAGCACCCAACTCATCGACAAGCAGACAGCGGTCGAGTGGGCGCGCGCGCGACTCTTCGGCGACAAGGAAGGGATCTCAGAAACGCCGTCCGGCCCGCGGTTGGCGGCCGAACGACGCCCCATGACGCACGCTCCCGGTGAACGGTGGCGCCGTGTCGACATCGCCCGGCTTCGCGGCGTGACCTCCGGGGCCATCGGCAACCTGGCCCAGACGTACGCGGATCACCCGAGTCACCCCTTCCCACCCGCCGAAGAGGACCGCACCCGGGACGCAGCCGCCGTCGCCGCCTGGTTCGCCTGGTACGACGCCGAGCGCCCCGGTTACAGCGGGAAGCGGGCAGTTCCCGCGGACACCGCGCGAGCACTGGTTGGGAGGGTCGCCGAGGTTGCCGAACTGCTGCGAACCGCCGTCAGCGAGGGCGCTGATCTGACCACCAAGAGCGTCGCGGCACGATTGGAGGTGTCACCCGACGTCGCCGCCCGCTACCTGTCGCAGGCAGCCGAGGTGGTGATGCCTGATCACGGACTGATCGCGCGCAGGCACATTCCCGAGCTGTTCCCGGCCACCGTGCGCGACCAGATGACCCCACTCCAGCAGCGCGAGCGCGTCAAAACACTGTTGCGGCGCCGCACAGCGCCGGAACCCGTCCTTGTCGTCGGTGGCACGGAGTACTTCTGGCGCCAAGAGGTGGAGACTCTGGTGACGTCGGCCTGAAGGTGAGTTGTGCCGTTGTCGCTCCGGGTGTCGGTGGTGTGGGTTCGGGGTGCTGGCAGGCGGCGGCGGGCGGCGGGGGTGGGGCCGCTGCGCGGCCCCTGGGTTGGTTGTGGTGGGGGTGGGTTGTTGGGTGCGGGTGGCCCCTCCCGGCGCGAGATTGTGAGGGGGTGCGGCGGACTGCGCGCAAGGTCGTCCCGGGGCCTTTTTCGCCGCTCCTTCGTCGCGGTGAAAAAGGTCCCGCTCCTCCCCTGCGCTTCGTCCGGCACCCCCTCAAAATCTCTTTTTGCCGGGAGGGGGCGGGGGGGGGACCCTCCCGGCTCGGCTGGTCGGGCGGCCGGGGCAGCCGGCCGGGCGCGGCCCGGTGGTGGGAAGGGGCACGCAGCGAGGTGGTGAGCACGAGCACCCCGAGCAGGCCCGGGGCGAGTAATTCCTTGTGATTGATGGGGATTTGGGGGTTGACCTCCCCCGCCCCACACGGGTAGATTTACCTATGTCAACACGGGGCAGGGCAAGCCCCCCGACACCCACCACCAATCGGGTGCGAAAAGCGCTCGACAAGTCAGGAAAGGGGATGCGCATGACCACAATGGAGGCGGTTCTGGTCTCCGCCGACGGCGAGCACGCCCACGAGGCAGTGGTCGACAAGTCCAACCGCTGGAACGGCTGGTTGTCTCCGCGCTTCACACTGGAGACCGTCAAGCAGATAGCTGTGGACTGCCAGACGTGGATCGAGAGGTTTGGACGAGCCGACCAAGACGAGATCAGGGTTATCGAGGCCCCGGAGCTGTCGGAGACGTCCGAGGAAGGTGAGAGCCGCAAGGCCGCCATCGTCCTTCACATTCACTGGGCGTACATCCACACCGACGGCCCCGCCACCTGTGCAACCGTCGTCGAGCCCGGCGAGGACGGCCGGTATGCCATCGGCGCGTGGGAGTGGACCTGGGCGGAGATCTCGCCCAACATCAGCGAACGCGGCCAGTACTTGTTCGACTTCTACGCCGCTGCGTTGCGCGAGGCGGTGTGGTTCGAGGCGCAGCCCACACCCGAAGGTACCGATGGCGCTCCAGGTCGGGAGTGGGAGGAGGTCGAGGCCCTGAACCTCGACGTCAACAGCATCATCCTAAGCCAGCGGGAAGCGTTCATGGCGGTGTGCACATCGTTCGTCTCGGACAACGCCGAGATGTTGAACGAGATCCCGGCCGAACGAGCCGGAGGCGCGTTCTGGATGTCGGCGCGCGGCGGCGACGGCATCCCGGCACGGTCGCTCCTCGCGCTGCCAGACGTAGCCAAGGAGTCGCGCGAGCGCCTGCACAACTCGGCAGGCGGGCACCGGTTCGGCACCGTCCACCTTGACGGCACCACAGTGAGCTTCACCTGACCATGTCCGCGCGCCAGATCGCTCCGGCGACGACGGCGCAGCCATCGAAGCCCTGGCACCAAACCGTTCGCGCGGTACGAGAACTTGTGGCTGCACACACCGGGCCAGGACCACGCCGATGCTGCCCGAGCGCACCCGTGCCGCCTGTCTAGCCCTAGCCGAACCTCTCAACCCACCGCAAAGAAAGGTGATTCCCCGCCTACCAAAGATAGATTTCCCTATGTCGCGATGGGGTTGGGCAAGCCCCCCCGACACTCCACCACCCGGAAGGAATCCCACAGACGATGGCGTACGGCAAATCGATTGATCTGGACGAAAGCACGCACATCTTGCCGGTCTTCGACCCGGTGCTCCGCACCTTCTCCGTGCAACTGTGGAAGGGCAGCCAACCGGCCGGAATTCACGGCCTGGTCGAGAACTTCAGCCACCCCGACGACGTTCTTGACACGATTGATGAGTTCTTGGAGCGATCGGGCGTCCGGGCGCTCACCGAGGACGAGATCGGCAAGCTCGGCGGCGAGCTGATCAGGAGCAAGGGCGGTCCCGACGCCGCCATCCTGGAACTCGCGCTGAAGCACCCTCAGCTCTTCTTCTGGTAATTCACACCGGCCGGGGCCGCGCACCTCAGCGCCGCCCCGGCCCTCCATCAGAACCCAAGACGCCCCCGAGGGGCAGGGCAACACCCCCGACGCGGGCTCGGCCACCAACACCGCCGTGACTTGACGCTGAAAGGAGACAGGCGTGACCACTTACCACGTCAGCTGGACCAACGAGGACATCGACGCCGAAGACCCGCTGAGCGCGGCGCGGGAAGCCTGGGACATGCTGCGCGACCCCGAAGCCTTCCCGCCCGTCTTCGAGGTCGGTGCCGGGAGCACCGTGGTCGAGGTAGACCTGCTGGATGACGCGATTCGACCGGCCAGCAGTCACGCCGCCAACGACCTCGGTGCAGGTCTGATCATTGGGGCCTACCTGGCCACCTACCCGTACCCGCTCCCCGACCTGGACACCACCACTGCCCGCGTCGTACGAGCCGACCAAGTCCGTCAAGGTGACGTGCTCCTGAGCGCCTTCAAGTTGAATGACCGGCAGCTCGGCCACGCGACGTTGAAGGCCCACATCCCCCGATACGCCGACCCCTCGCCCGCGTGCGGCACGTGCAGCCCCGACTGCGCCGCGTTCGCCCTCCACGCGCAGCACGGGGAATGCCCCGCGCTACACATGACCGCCATCGGCCGCGAGGTCACCGACCCCGAGGAGTGCGACGATGAGCCTTTCCACCTCAACGACTTCGCCGACACGCTCTACTTGATAGTCCCGCACTCGACGAGAGCCCTCGAAACGGCGGGTCGCGTACTGCGCGCTGCACTGGCCGAACGTAACGTCACCGTGCACGAAGGTACGGGACCGTACTACGCGATCCCACTGGACCCGGCCACCCCGGCGCAGGAGGTCTACCATCGTGCGCACCTGTCGGTGGCCGATCGCAATACGTCCACCGAGCACGACTCACCCGCCCACACCGGCTGGACGGTGTTCCTGCGCGACGACAACGGTGAGTCGGTCGGCGAGCCGCTCTACATCGCCGGGGACGGTGAAGTGATCGACTGTACAGTCGAGTCCGCGGCCGCCGCAGCGTTCATCGCCGGCTGGCTCACCGCGCATCAACGGCCGAGCAGCGCTTCCAACACCCAGGATTGATCAACTAGTTGGTCATGTCCGCACCCGGCCCCCGGTCGCGCTGCCAGCGCGACCGGGGGCCCGCTTCCGTGCTGTCGTGCTAAGCGCCGCGCTCTGCCACCGTGCGAGGTACCGTCGCCCATGACCACCGCGCGCAGCAACACGGCGCCCGAGGGAAAGGGGATCCCATGACGCGTAGCGGGATAGGGATAACGGAGATGTCGATCGAGGATCTCGACCTCGACTGGATCGGCATGACGATCGAAGTGGACACCCCGGACGGCAGCAAGGTCGGGTTCCGCCTTGCGCGCTACGAGAAGACCACCCGCGACAGCGAGCCGCTGTGGGTCCTCTTCAGCGCCGATCAGCCATGGCGAACTGAGCTGACGGCAGGCGCCAAGGTTCGATGGGTGCACCGGCCGATCGATCCTGGTCGGCCTGCGGGGCAGCACTTCTCCCCGCATCCGAACCCGGTAACAGCTCCTCAGGCCGGGCCCGTGTCGGCCCCACTTAGCCCGGCATCCTGGGTTACACCCCCGGTGCCCGGAACCCGGTAACAGACGCCAAACGCCCGCAGTCCTCGACCTGGACCGGTAACAGCCAGGTCGAGGACTGCGGCGCGTCCGTGTCACCCGGAGAGGGCCGCTGCCTCCTCTGTTGAACCGGGCCGCTCGACGGCCGTCGACGTCGGCTTCGGCGTCGGGGATCCGGAGTCAGCCGGAGCACTCGCAGTGCCGTGCAACGACGCCTTGACCTCCCGGACCACAGCCTCCGCCACACCCAGCCGCTCCGCCACGGAACGCACGCCTGAGAGCACCAGCATCTCACCCATGACGTCGCTCATCTGCTCCCGCAGCTTCCCGTTCTCCTTCTCCACCTCCCCGCGAACCTTCTCGGTGTACTTTCTGATCTTCTCGTCGGCCGCGGACGCTTTATCAGCTATCGCATCTTCCGCCTCGAACCAGGTGGTCGCCAGGTCTTCTAGTCGCTGCTCGCGTTGGCGACGTTCCACCGTCCGGGCCCGAGCCTTGTCCCTCGCCTTGAGCTGGCGAGTGGTCCTCCGCTCTGCCATGAACGCCCTCCCATCGGTAGGTCCACGACCATTGTGGTCTTCAGACAACGTCCGGTGCTACGGCGGGAGTTGCCTGGCCGTCTTGTCGACGCGAGCCCGGGACGTCACATACCGGCCCCCTGTGGAAAACAAACGGCGCGGCTGTCCCCAGGGGCGCTCCGGAGAGCGCCCCTCGGGACAGCCGTAAGCGCTGCGCGGATCGTGCCAACGGCGCGGTCGGGATTGTTCGTTGGCCGGCTCGTTCCTCGCCTTCCCCAACTCACTGCACCCGACCGCGCCGTTGGCACGATCGAAGCTTTTGCATTCACAATGTCACAAGGTAGGCTGAGTGCATGATGACCATCCACAAGCTCAGCGCTGGGGATGGTTACCTGTACTACACGCGCGAAATCGCCACCGGCGACGAACGCCGGTCGGGCAAGCGTGAACTGAGCGATTACTACACCGCCGAGGGCAATCCGCCCGGCGTCTGGATCGGCGGCGGGACTGCTGAGCTGGGCGTTCGAGGCACCGTCACCGAGGCTCAGATGAAGGCCTTGTACGGTGAGGGACTGCATCCGGACGCCGACCGGATCCTCGCCGAGGCCGTGGCCGAAGGGCTCAGCCCGGCCGCCGCGATCCGACGGGCCAGGCTGGGCCGGCGGTACTACCAGTACGAGCAAACCAAGGGCCCGCTCGCCGCCCGGATTCAGGACGCGATCCAGGACTTCGAGACGCGCGAGGGACGCGAAGCGACTGATGCCGAGCGCAAGCGCATACGCGGGCGTATCGGCGCGATGGCCTTCCGCGAGGACTTCGGCCGGGCCCCGAAGGACGCTGAAGAACTCAGCCGCTACATCAGCGCGAACACCTCCTGCGACCGCCAGGCGGTCGCAGGCTACGACCTGGTCTTCCGCAACAAGTACGGCTCGGTTCTATGGGCGCTGGGCGATGAGCACACCCGTGTGGAGGTGCAGGCCGCCCACGAGCAGGCCATCGCCGAAACCCTAGCGTGGATCGAGGAGAATGCCCTGGCGACCCGCACCGGCATCAACGGAATTGCGCAGGAGGACGTGCGCGGCGGACTGATAGCCGCTCGTTACCGGCACTACGACAGCCGCCGCGGCGACCCGCTGCTGCACGACCACGTCGTGGTCGCCAACAAGGTCCGTGGCGTGGACGGGAAGTGGCGCTCCATCGACGGAAAGCTGCTGTACGCGATGGGAGTTGCGGCCAGCGAGCTGTACAACCAGCGCGTCGTCGAGGAGCTGTGCCGCCGGCTCGGTGTGCAGGCCGAGGAGCGGGAGGTCACTCCGGGCAAGCGGCCCGTGATGGCCATCAGTGGCTTGGACGACGACCTGATCGAGGCGTTCTCCAAGCGGGCCCAGGACATTCGCAAGGACCTGGACAAGCTGCTGCAGGAGTACCGGAGCCGGTATGGCAAGGAGCCGGACACCGGCGCCCGCATGGCGCTCATCCAGCAGGCCGCACAGATGTCCCGGCCGCACAAGAAGAAAGCCCGTGCCCTGTCCGATCTGCGCGCTGCCTGGCGCGAGGAAGCCATCGGCTTGTTCGGCGTCGCCCGGATCGACGGCCTGCTGGACCACCTGCGCGCCATCGCCCGCGGCGCGGTGACGGAGGAGGATCCGGCCGCCGCGGTCGACATCGAGCAGGCCACGCGGGACGTGCTGCAGGTGGTCTCCTCCGAGCGGGCGGTGTGGGGTGAGCGGCACGTGCTCGCCGAGGCCCGGCGGCACGTGGTCCGCCTGACCCAGGGCCGCGGTGACACCCGCGGGCTGGCCGAGCGGATCACCCGGCAGGCGATCGACCACGGCTCGATCGACCTGACTCCCCCCGACCTTCACCGGCCGTTCGCGCCGCTGCAGCGCGCCGACGGCAGCAGCATCTACCGGCGCCGAGAGGCGCAGCTCTACACCTCCAGCGAGGTCCTGGCGGCCGAGTCGCGGATCCTGAACGCGGCGCGCACCTCGGTCATCCCGGCGCTGGGCGCCGACCGCTTCGCCGCGGTTGCCGAGCGGTTCGACGGGCCCCCGCTCGACCCTGGCCAGCGGCGGCTGGCCCAGGCGTTTGCCTGCTCGGACAAGCTGGTCGTCGTCGGTATCGGCCCGGCCGGCTCCGGCAAGACCACCGCCCTGCAGTTGGTGCGCGACGCCATCGCCGCCGGTGGCGGCCGCCTCATACCCCTGGCCCCCTCCAGCCGGGCGGCGAAGGTCATGGAGGACGACCTGGGCGCCGTCGCCCACACGATGCACAGCTGGATCGCCCAGCGCGACCGGCTCGCCGAGGGACGGCGGGTCAAGGACGCCTTCCAACTCCGCCCGGGCGACGTCATCATCGTCGACGAGGCGGGCATGGCCGGAACCCGCAACCTCGCCGGGATCGTCGCCGAGGCCGAAGCGGCCGGCGCTCTGGTCCGCCTGATCGGCGACCCCGCGCAGCTCGGCGCGGTGGAGTCCGGCGGCGCCCTGCGGTTGGTGGCCCGCGAGGTCGGCGCGGTCGAACTGGAGCAGTTGCACCGCTTCCGCACCGACGGGGAAGCCGAAGCCACCTTGGCCCTGCGCGACGGCGATCCTGCCGACGCGTGGACCTGGCATCTCGCCCAGGATCGGATCGTTGGCGGCGGCCCGCAGGAGATGCTGGACTCGGTCTTCGCCGCCTGGCAGACCGACACCGAGGCTGGCCTGCACTCGCTGATGATGGCCGACGACACCGATGCTGTGCGCGAACTCAACCTGCGCGCCCAGGCGTTCCAGATCGCCTCCGGACGCCTGGACCTGGCCCACTCCACCGCCCTGCGCGACGAGATGCAGGCGGCTGTCGGCGACCTCATCGTCACTCGAAGGAACCGGCGCCGTCTGATCGTCAACGCAGGCTTGGACTTCGTCAAGAATGGCGACCAGTGGTGCATCGAAGCCCTCGACGCTGCGGGCAACGCCACCGTCCGCCGCACCGGCCACGGCGGCCGCGTCGTCCTCCCGGCCTTCTACCTGCGACGGCACGCCGAACTCGGCTACGCCTCCACCGTGCACCGCGCGCAGGGCCTGACGGTGGCGACCGCACACGGCCTGATCACCGCCCGTACGAGCCGCGAGTCCGCTTACGTCATGGCCACCCGCGCCCGCCTGTCGAACCGGCTGTACGTGGTCGCCGACGAGGGCCAGAGCATGCACGACGTGCTGGACGCCGTGGCGCGTAGCAGTCGCGGATCGGTCTCCGCGCACGAGACCATCCGGGCCGAGCAGCACCGCGCTTACAGCATCGGTCAGCTGGCAGCCGAGTACACCGACGTCCACGCCCGCGCGGTCAGCCACCGCATCCAGAACCTCGCGCGGCGCGTCTTGGGCGGTGCGGCCGAGGCGTTCATCGGCTCCGACGCCTGGTCCGCGGTCGAGCGTTCGCTGAAGAAGGCCGAGGCCGAAGGCTGGGACGCCGCTCGGCTGCTCGCCGCCGCATACGCGGAGCGCGACTTCGCCGACGCCGACGACGTCTCCGCGGTGCTGTCCTGGCGTATCGACGCCCGAGTAGAAGAGGGCCGCGCCGCTGCCGAACGTGCCGCCGAACGGGAGTCGAAGCCGGGCCGCAGCCGCCCGCTCAAGCACATCGGCGACCAGCTGCTCGACCGCCTGCTGCAGTGCGCCGAGCGCCTGCGGCGCGAGGCACTGGAGGAATTGCACCGCGCCGACGCGGCCGTGGCCGGCCAGCCCCGTCACGTCGTGGTGGACGGTCTGCCACACCCGGCCTGGCCGCGCCGCCCGTACGGATATCTGACCCGCGCCGACCTCGCCACCGCCGTCGCCGACGCCCGGCGCCGCATGAGCCGAGCCGCACTCGACGGCGACCACGATGCCGAGCGGGCCGCCGCCGCGGAGCACGCTGCGCTGCGCTGCGAGCAGAAGCTGCGGCGGGACATGCGCCCGCTGGACCGCATGCGCGAGGACTGGCAGCGCGAGCCCAGGAGCGGCGCCAGCCACACCGCCCGCCAGCCTGTCGAGGCCACCCTTCGCGAGCTAGTCGCCACCCTGCACCGGCAGGACGAGGCGCGCCAGCGGCTGCACCGTGCTGAGATCATCGCCGCCCGCATCCGCGCCGAGCGGCGCCTGCGCGACCAGCTCCCCCACGGCCCCGCTCCGGTGCCCGACAACTCCGGTTCGCTCCCTGACTGGCTGGCCCCCTCGGCCGCCCTGCGGGACGCCGACACCCCCGAAGCGTGGCATGCACACCTGGTCGAGCGCCGTATCGTGCTCTCCCAGCGGCTGGAGCAGAGCGGCGCGCTGCTCGCCACGGACCCGCCCGCCTGGGCGTGTGTGCTGGGCCCCGTCCCGCACACCGGCAGCGAGCTGCGGGCGCTGTGGGAGCGCACCGCCGCGCTGGCGGATGCCTGGCGAGTCCGGCACGGTCTGGACGACTCGGTCGTCGGCATCGGCAACCAGCCCGAGGATCCACGCGACGCCCACGCCTGGGCGATCTTCCAGGAGCGGATCGAGCAGGTCGGCCGGCGCACGAGGGCGTGGGCCGCCGCCCGCGCCCGGCCGGACAATCCCGTCTCCGGCATGCGCATCGCCGCGCGCACCGCGGAGAACTTCCACTACCTCCTGCTGGAGGCCCGCTTCACCGACGCCGACGACCGGCAGGCGGTCACGGCCGCCGCCGCGGCGTTCGCCGACGTCGCCTTGCGCCTGATGCTGGACGGCGAGGAACCGCCGGAGGAATGGGTCCAGCAGATCCCTGCACCCGATGAGCAGGACGAGGAACAGGAGGCCCAGTGGCGGCAGCTCGTCACTGCCTTGGCGGTGTGGAGGATGCTGCACCAGACTGACGCGGACGACCCCCTTGGGGAGAGCCCGGAGGAGGCCGAGCTGCGCGTGCAGTGGACCGAGCTGTACGACGCCCTGACGCTCTTCCAGCGCTCGCGGATCCAGCAGCGGCTCGCCGACCTGAGCGCCCATCGTGAGCGCGCCCGTCGCGGCCTGCCGCCGACCCACGGCCCGGTCACCGGCCAGACGGCCAAAGCCACCTCGCGAGCCCGCCAGGCGGCCGAGGACGAGCAGCAGCGCCAAGAGCGCCCCGGACCCGGTCTGGGCCCTCGCCGGGGCCCGAGAAGCTAACGACGAAGGAGAGGAACGATGGAGGACCAGCCGACTGACGGCCTCAGCCAGGAGCAGCGTGGACAGCTCGCCGCGTGGCTCTCCGAACGGCAGGCCCGCATGGCCGCCCTCGGGCACACCCCGGCCCCGGAGGACACCCTGGATGAGCGGCTGCGCGGCATGGACGCAGCCTTCGAGGCCAGCCCCGACCGGAACGACGAGAGGGCGCAGGAGAATCACGAACTGCGTCGGACCGTGGCCATCTTGGAGGAGGCCATCCGCGCCCTCCTGGCCGGTCAGCTGCCCATGCCCGGTGCGGCGGCGGCCCCGAACTGAACGGGCCGCCGCCCGGCTATCGGCGCGCGCCCTGCGATCCCGGCGCCTGGCCCGGCCGGTGCATCTGCCACTCCTCTTCCGCCTGTGCATGCCGACGGGCGGCAGCGCCCGCCGGGCGGCCAGGCCTAGCCGGGCAGCGTGGCGGATAGCCGCTCCGGTCCTGCTCGCGGCGGCGCTGACCAACGTCAGCGCGTGCGGCGGCTCCCCCAGCACGCACCCCTCTTCCTCGCCGAGCGCGGTACAGGTCACGGGAGCGCCGCCGGTGCGGCTGCCGGTCCCGGACAGGTTCGACGCTTCCCGGGGCTGGAGCACGACGGCGAGCCCGGAGGCCCCGGACGTCCAGGCCGGATCCAGTGGCTTCTCGCTGGTGGCTATCGCGCCCCGAAGCAACCTGGTGGTTCAGGCCGCCGCCGACGGCTCCCGCGTGCAGGCGTACGACCTGGCCACCGGGAAGGTCGCTTGGACCTTCATACCGGCTGCGCTGAGCGACGCCCGCACCGGCGTCTTCGTGATGACCACCGGGGGTCGCGAGCAGATCCTGCTTGCCCGGCAGGGCAAGACCAGCGGCGACGGGCTGCACCAGTCCGGCTCGACCGCCACGGTGGACATCATCCCCGTTGACTCCCCCGCCAAGGCGACCGCCGCCCGCCATCTCGACTTGCCCGTCGCCGGCTGGGTACGTGCGGGACGTTGTGGAGCGGGTGACGCCCAGCGTGCTGGCGGCGAGGGCTGCCGGCCAGGTGCAGCCCGAGGAGATCATCGCCGCGCATGTTCGTCACACGGCTGATCTGCTGCTGGAGCGCTCTCGCGTGCTGGCCGAGAAGGTCGCCGCCGGTGAAACCGCCATCGTGGGCCTGCGCTACCAGCTGACCGGCGGCAGCGCACACCTCGTCACCTCCCACGGTCTCGACGCGCAGGCGGCAGCCGCGTCCTGACCGTACGGGTCTTCCCGAGGTGTGCCTGGTGAGCTCCCGGCGTCGGTGCCGGTCACGCAGTGGGGCGGGGGCCTGCGGCGCGTCGCAGCCGGTTGGCGATCGCGAGCCCCAGGCCCTCCTCCACCGGCAACGAGGCGATGATGACGTCACACCCGCGCTGGTCGAGTTCGCGCAAGAACCCGTACAGCTCCCGTGCGTAGGCGGTCGTGGAACCGGGGATCTTCAGCACAGCGTGTGCTTTCACCACGGCGTCGGCGAGAGCGGGCGGAAGAAGAAGGCCCACGCGGTGTCCTCGCTCCCGTGCGAGGCGCGCTTCGAGGGCGAGGTTCTCCGGTTCGACGAGGATGACCCGCGCACGCGGTGCGTAATGGGAGGGATGCTGACCCGGCACCCGCACGTGGCTGGCCGAGGGGACCGCGAGTGGGTGGCCCAGCACCCGTTCGAGGTCTTCGCGCGTGATGCCGCCGGGGCGCAGGATGCTCGGCGTAATGCCCGTGAGGTCGACGATGGTCGACTCGACGCCGACCTGGCAAGCGCCTCCGTCCAGGACGAAGTCCACGGCGTCGCCGAGTTCCGTACGGACATGGTCGGCGGTGGTGGGGCTGACGGCGCCGAAGCGGTTCGCGGACGGGGCGGTGATTCCGCCGCCGAAGGCAGCAAGCAACGTAAGGGCCACGGGATGGCCCGGCACGCGTACTGCCACCGTCTCCAGGCCGCCGGTCGCCTGGAGCGGTACCCGGCGACCGCGCCGCAGGACCAGCGTGAGCGGGCCCGGCCAGAAGCGTTCGCCCAGCAGGCGCGCCGTGGGCGGCACATCCTCGGCCCAGTCGTCGAGCAGCTGCGCATCGCCGAGGTGGACGATCAGCGGGTGAGAGGGCGGACGCCCCTTGACCTGGAAGATACGCGAGACCGCGGCGGGGTCTTCGGCGTTGGCGCCCAGACCGTAGACCGTCTCGGTGGGGAGAGCCACGAGCCCTCCGTCACGCAGCACACCGGCTGCCGTCTCGATGTCACTGGTCCTCGCGATCACGCCGCGATTCTAGGCGCACGTCGAGGACCGGCGACCCCCGCGCGGGTGAGCGGGCAACTCGCACAGGTGGCTTATGGGAAGGTCTGCTGGGCGTGGGTGTGGTGGAGCTGCTGCAGTACGGTGCTTTGCTGCTGGGCGCGTTCGATCAGGGTGTCGAGGTGGTGTTGGTCGAGCCGGTCGTCGTGGTCCGCGAGGGTGCGCAGCGCGCGCCAGCCCGACGTTTTGCCCTCGACACCGACGCGCAGCATTTCCAGTTCCAGTAGGGAGCTCAGTGGCGAGCGGTGCAGCAGCCGGCCGTTCGGCTTCAGCCGGCCGGTCTTCTCTGCCAGGTAGCCGGCGGCGTTCATGCGGCGGCGGACGGCGATCCCCAGCGTGTTCATGATCTTCAGGAGGGATGCGCGGTCTTCCGCGATCTCGGCGGCTAGGCGCT
Source organism: Streptantibioticus parmotrematis (assembly GCF_019890615.1). Lineage (GTDB taxonomy): Bacteria > Actinomycetota > Actinomycetes > Streptomycetales > Streptomycetaceae > Streptantibioticus_D > Streptantibioticus_D parmotrematis. Next base: position 26,168 of record NZ_JAINVZ010000015.1, read on the forward strand.
CGAGTGCTTCTGGGTCGGTGAAGTGCTGGCGTGCGCTGACCATGCGGCGTGCCAGGTGGGTGCCGAACCCGGCGCCGGCCAAGTGGTCGTTGAGGTAGATGTCCAGCAACCGCTGCTGATCGCTGTGCACGATCCGCACTCCTGTCCTTCGCTTCTTGCTCGACGAGGCGTCAGCGCATCTGCCACGCGGGGAAGCGTGCTGATGGAGGTGGTGCCGGCCTCCGCGCGCCCGGACGCTTCAGGCGGGGGCGAGGAGTTGCTGACGCAGCCTATCCAGCGTCCGGGCCAGCAGGCGGGAGACGTGCATCTGGGAGATGCCGAGTTTCGCGCCGATGGCGGACTGGGTCATGTCGTCGTTGAAGCGCATGGACAAGATGGTGCGCTCGCGCAGCGGGAGGGCCGCGATGAGCGGCTTGAGGGCGATGTGGTTCTCGACGCTCTCCAGGGCCGGGTCGTCGGCTCCGATCCGTTCGGCCCAGGCTGCTCCCGCGCTGTCGCCGTCTTCTTCGAAGGTCTGAGCATTCAGGGAGCAGGCGGTGTAGGCGCCGGCCGCTGTCTGGCTTTCGCGCACGTCGTCCTCGGTGACCTCGGCACGTGCGGCGAGCTCGGCGGTGGTCGGGGCACGGTCGAGTTCCACGGCGAGAGCGTCGGTGGCCCTCGCGAGGCTGATGCGCAGTTCCTGAATGCGCCGCGGCACGCGCACCGACCAGTTGGTGTCACGGAAGAAACGCTTGATCTCGCCGACGATGGTGGGCATGGCGAAGCTGACGAACTCCACCCCGTAGTCGGGATCGAACCGGTTGACCGCCTTGATCAGGCCGACCACGCCCACCTGATAGATGTCGTCCATCTGCTCGGTCCGCTTGCTGAAGCGTTTGGCGGCGAACCCGACCAGGGCCGTGTTGGCCTCGACCAGGGCGTTGCGCACGTACTGGTACTCGGCCGTACCTTCCTCCAGCCCGGCCAGCCGCCGGAACAGTGCTGACGAGACCGCCCGCACCTCGGATATAAACGGGGAGTGCTCAAGCGTTGACTCATGGGATCGACCGTCCGCGCACTCGGTCATCGGCTCGCGGGTCCGGTTCACCTGAGGTGTCTTCACACGCTCTCCTGACCTGGGAATACGGGATCCTGTGGCCCGCGAAAGGCGGAATCGTGCAGTCCGCGCCTACCCGGGCACGCGTAGTCGTATGTGTCAGGAAACAAGCGACCATGCCCCGCCCAGGAAGGCCGGGGCTCTCTCGCAGCGTGCCGTAGGCGTCGGACGGCTGGCGGTCAGCGGCAGAAGCGGTTGTCCCACGCAACGATGGCAGTGCGAGGCCAGCAGAGAAGGGGGCTACAGGCTGGTGAGAAGTTGGGGTGACAGCGTTTTGATCATGGTGTTGGTCCATCGGATCTGGCGCAGTGTCTGTGGGTGACACGTGGAGGCCAGTTTCAGCAGATGGGTGTCACTGCTGGCCTGGGCGGCACCACACTACGGCCTCCATCTGCCCGAGCACCCTGACGACCATCCACGAAGCCGATCGACCCTGGTCCCCGCTCCTGCAGCAGTGGCTGGGAGCGCGTCACCACTCTTCCTATCGCCGTTGCCCAGTCGGATTCCACCAGCCGCCCGCCCTCTCGGACCAGCGGCCACGTCAGCCGATCACGCGCCGCGTTGGCCTGCCAGCCGAACAGGTCCTTCGGCTCCAGCCACCCTCGGTTGACCCGGTCACCCACGCGGCCTCGCACTCCGACGATCCGTCCGTCGAGCACCGCGATATCCATTACATCACCGTTCGAATGCAGAAGAGACGCACTCGGCACCCAGCGCTCCACATCCTGGGGGGCTCAACCCGGCCTGAAGATGGGTGTCGATGCGCACCGGCCACGGCGCGCCGCACGCGTACGGAGTGCGCGCACCCCCAGGGGTCCGCGATCCGGTTGACCGATGTACGCACCTGCGTCAACTCCCTGGAGAAGCACGACGACGAGTCGTCGGCGACGCCTGTGCCACAGCCGCGACAGGCGAGCCGTAGTGAAGGGCGGCGCGAAGGGCTTGGCCGTTCGCGCCACCTTGGGTCGGGGCTGCTGCAGCTGGGGAGCCGGTATCGCCGAGCTGGCCCCGATCGAGGGTGGTCAGTGCTTGCCGCGGCCGGTGATCAGGTCCCGGGCGCGGTCGACCAGACCGGCGCCGGGTGCCAGGAGCTTGTTGGCGGGGGGAGTGTCCGGGGCGGAAGGGTGAGGGCGGGTGGGCGCCGTCTTCTTCGCCCGGCGTACCTTGTCACCGAGTTCCTCCAGCTCTTCGGCCGTGCAGGCCCTCGCCAGTGCGGGAAAAAGACGGTCCTCCTCATCCTGAACGTGCGCGGAGACGGTGAGCTTCAGACGAGCGACCAGGTCATCGAAGCGCTCCTGGTCCGCCCCGAGACCCTCAAGGTCCTTGAGGAGCTGTTCGACCTCGGCGTGGTCGCGGATCTCCTTGTCCGCCAGCTGAGCACCGCCTTCAACGTGCTCCCGCACCGCAGGGTACAAGTACTGCTCTTCAGCGACGGAATGCCGCACCAGCTCGATCGTGACCTCGTCAACGAGCTCTCGGCGACGTTTGTCCCCCACTGGGGTCGTCTCGATCCGGCTGAACAGACCGGCGACTTCCCGGTGATCGGCCGTCAGTTCCGTGATCACATCTCCGCCATGCCCCATCACGCCACTCCGCTCCATTACCAGGTTGACGAGTCTCACCTTGCTCTGACGGCGACGCCGTGGCGTCGGCGGACACGCCTTAGTGGCGTTCGCCTGCCCCAAACGGCCCCAGTGACACCACTGCCGCCCAACTGCGAGTGCCGTTAACGGACGTGTCATGAGCCCCACATGGGCGTGAGGTTGGTCGGCCGGGTCACCGCAGGGCACCGTGAGCGGCATGGGCGAGCTCAGCGAGGATGATCCGTGGCGTGCTGGAGTGGTCGGTTGGGATGCGGATGAGTACGACGTCGAGCCGCGCTGATCGCCGGAAATCCTCTGCATCGTTCGAAACGCTTGGGCACCCTTAGACACTCTTGGGTGACGCTGAGGAAGCGGGTGGCGAAGTCCACGCCGGTGACGGACAGCACGGCAAGGGCAGCAAGGACGACGCCAGATCATCACGCTGCGGCTGCGCCGCGCGGTGCCTGCGCCGTCGGGCAGGAGAGGAGCCGCCATGGCAGGCCCGTAGGCCCGAAATCTCGAGCCGACCTCGGTGGTGACCGCCGGAGACGTGACGGCTGCGCCTCGTTGTTGTGCGTGCTCATCGGTCTTCAGCTTTCGCGGTACCGGTCGACGGCCCGCAGCGCGAGGCCGTGGCCCGGCGCCCCGTCGGCGCCCGGGCGGATGATGCCACCGGCCGGGTCGAGGATGCCGGAGAACAGGAGGTTCTCGATTCGTACGTGGTCGTGGAACCATTCCAGGTGGCGGAGGTTGGGGATGGCAGCGGCGGGATGTGCGTGCAGGTGGGGGGCGCAGTGCCCGGAAATCTGCAGGCCGTGTGCTTCGGCGAGGGCAGCGGCCCGCAGCCAGACCGTGATGCCGCCGCAACGGGTGACATCGGCCTGCAGGCAGTCCACCGCGCCGGCGGCGAGCATGTGGTGGAAGTAGGGGAGCGTGTAGCCGTACTCACCGGCCGTGACGTCGGCGTGTGCCACGGCGCGGACGCGGGCCAGGCCTGCCAGGTCGTCGGAGGAGACCGGTTCCTCGAACCAGGTGACGCCCTCTGAGTCGAGATGGGCGGCGAGGCGTACCGCTTGCTTGGCGGTGTAGCCGCCGTTGGCGTCGACGTAGAGTTCGACGTCATCGCCGACGCTGTTCCTCGCGTCGCTGATCCGTTTCCGGTCCCGGTTCTCGGCGGTGCCCCAGGACTCTCCCACCTTGATCTTGACGCGCGGGATGCCGAGGTCCTCGGTCCAGGACCGCAGTTGGCGGTCCTGCTGTGCGGCGTCGTAGGTGGTGAAGCCGCCGCTGCCGTAGACGGGCACCTCGGAGCGGGCGGCACCCAGCAGCCTGGTCAGCGGCAGACCGAGCACGCGGGCCTTGAGGTCCCACAGGGCGATGTCCACCGCGGAGATCGCGTGGCCCGCGATGCCCGGACGGGCGGCGTTGCGCACCGTGCGGCTCATCGCCTCGTTGGCCGCCGGTACGTCCCACACCGGGCGTCCGGTGATGGCTTCGGCGAGGTGGGCTTCGATGACGGTGGCAGCGGCCGGAGAGGCGTAGCTCCAGCCGAGGCCCACTTCTCCGGCCGCGTGTACCTGGGCGACCACCAAAGTGGTGGCGTTCCAGGTGAGGGTGCCGTCGGCTTCGGGCGAGTCGGTGGGCACGGTGTAGACCGCGGTCTCGACCGCTTCCACGACCGGCTCGTGGGGTACTTTCGGGCTGGGGTGACTCATGGGACGTCAGTCCTCGGCCCCTGGCCGGTCGTCACGGTGACGGTGGCCGGGCAGCATCTCCTGCACCTTCGCCTTGATGCCCTGCCGGACCATGCCGGCGCGGTCGCTGTCGCCACGCAGGACCGAGGATGCCGCCGCTTCGATCTGCTCCAGGGAGGCGTGCGGCGGAATCGGGGGCACGGCCGGGTCGGTGCGAAAGTCGATGACGAACGGACGGTCGCAGGCCAGTGCGCTCTGCCAGGCGCCGTGTACCTCCTCGGGCTTCTCGACGCGGGCTCCTTGCAGCCCGATGGAGCGGGCGAAGTCCGCGTACGGCACGTCGGGCAGGCTCTGTGACGGCAGGAACTGCGGTGCTCCCTCCATTGCGCGCATCTCCCAGGTGACCTGGTTGAGGTCCTGGTTGTTCAAAACGGCGATGATCAGCCGCGGGTCTGACCACTCGTGCCAGTACTTGGCGGCGGTGATGAGTTCGGCCATGCCGTTCATCTGCATGGCTCCGTCACCGACGAGGGCGATCGCGGGCCGGTCCGGGTGGGCGAACTTCGCGCCGATCACGTACGGCACGCCTGGGCCCATGGTGGCGAGCGTGCCGGACAGCGAGCCGCGCATCTGGCCGCGCATCCGCAGATGGCGGGCGTACCAGTTGGCAGAGGAACCCGAGTCGGCGGCCAGCATGACGTTGGGCGGCAGCAAGTCGTCGAGGGCGTGGACGACGTATTCGGGGTTGATGGGGTCGGCGTCGACCGCGGCGCGGCGCTGCATGACCTCCCACCACCGCGCGGTGTCCTTCTCGATCTTCTTCCGCCATGAGCCGGGCTTCTTGCGCTTCAGGTGCGGCAGCAGGGCTTTGAGTGTCGCCTGCGCGTCGCCGACGAGGTTGACCTCGAAGGGATAGCGCAGCCCGATCATGAACGGGTCGATGTCGATCTGCACCGCCCGGGCCTGGTCCAGCTCCGGCATGAACTGCGTGTACGGGAAGCTGGAGCCGATCACCACAAGGGTGTCGCAGTCCTGCATCAGTTCGTACGACGGACGGGTGCCGAGCAGCCCGATGGAGCCGGTGACGTAGGGCAGCTCATCGGAGAGAACGTCCTTGCCGAGCAGCGCCTTGGCGACGCCGGCGCCCAGCATGTCCGCGAGCTGCTCGACCTCAGCCCGGGCGGCCCGCGCGCCTTGGCCGACGAGGATCGCGACCTTCTCACCCGCGTTGAGCACCTCGGCGGCCCGCTGAAGGTCCGCGCCCGCGGGCACCGGCGCATACTCCCCCACGCCGAGGCTGGAGGGGACCATCTTGAAGGCGTGTGTGGGTGGCGAGTAGTCCAGTTCTTGGACATCGGCGGGGATGATCACGGCGGTGACTGACCGCTTGGCGTACGCGGTGCGGATCGCCCGGTCGATGACGTTCGGCAGTTGCTCGGGGACGGTGACCATCTCGCAGTATTCGGAGGCCACGTCCTTGTACAGGCTCAGCAGGTCGACCTCCTGCTGGTAACTGCCGCCCATCGCACTGCGGTTGGTCTGCCCGACGATGGCCACGACCGGGACGTGGTCGAGTTTGGCGTCATACAAACCGTTGAGCAGGTGAATCGCGCCGGGTCCTGACGTAGCCGCACACACGCCGACCTTGCCGGAGAACTTGGCGTAGCCGACGGCTTCGAAGGCGGCCATCTCCTCGTGCCGGGCTTGGATGAACTGCGGCTTGTTCTCGGCGCGGCCCCAGGCGGCCAGCAGGCCGTTGATGCCGTCGCCCGCGTAGGAGAAGACGCGTTCGACGTCCCATTCACGCAGGCGGTGGAGCACGTAGTCGGACACCTTCATCGACACAGGCCTATCCTCTCGTCTCGTCAGTCGGTGGGCTTCACTCAGGGGCGGCGGCTATCTCCTCCTGAGGCGCACCAGCAGATACGCGGCTCCCGCGGCAGCACCAGCAGTGACCACGGCCGCGGCGGCGGTGGCGAGCCGAAGCGCGGCCGGCGCGGGAGCGGCGGGCCGTGCGGCTGCCTTTTCAGGACGATCGGCGGGTGCCGGGCCGTCGAGTGCGAGGGCCAGTGCCTCGGCGAGGTGCAGCGCGCCTCGGCCGGTGCCGCCTTGTTCGATCTGGGTGCGGCAGCTGAATCCGTCCGCGAGCACCAGGGCGTCCGGCGCGGTCTGCCGGATCGCGGGCAGCACGCCCAGCTCCGCGATCTGCATGGACAACTCGTGGTGGCCGGCCTCGAAGCCGAAGTTCCCGGCCAGTCCGCAGCAGCCCGCGTCGAGGACGTCGGCATCGATGCCCGCCCGGCGCATCAGTTCACGGTCGGCGTCGAACTTAGTGACCGCGTGCTGATGGCAGTGGGTCTGCACCGTTGCCGCCCTGGTCAGCCGGGGAGGCTGCCAGCCCTCGGGAGCACGTTGCAACAGCAGTTCGGAGAAGGTCAGGAACTGCCCGGCAAGCCGTTTGATGTCCTCGTCGTCCGGCATCAACTCGGGGGCGTCGACGCGGAAGACAGCGGTGCACGAAGGCTCCAGGCCGACGACCGGCGTGCCGGCCTCGATCCACGGCCGCAGCACCTCCACACTCCGGCGCAGCATGCGCTGCGCCATGCCGAGCTGCCCGGTGGAGATCCAGGTCAGCCCACAGCACACCGCTTCGGTGGGAACGGCCACCCGGAACCCTGCGTCTTCCAGCACTCGCACCGCGGACCTGGCCACAGCCGGGTGGAAGTACGTGCTGAAGGTGTCCGGCCACAACACGACAGCAAGGGGATCTCCTGGTTCCGGGGCCGGGGTGTCACGGGTACGCCACCACTGGACGAAGTCCTCCTCGGCGAACAGCGGCGCGTCCCGGTCGGCGACGCCGGCCAGGCGCTTGCCCAGCCGTGCAATGCCGGGAGCGCGCAGCACGGTGTTGACCAGGTGGGGGGCGATCCGCGACGCGCGGGCCCACACGGGAAGCCAGCCGAGCGCGTAGTGCGCCGCAGGCCGCAGCCGTCCCTGATAGTGATGGGAGAGGAACTCCGCCTTGTAGGTGGCCATGTCGACACCGACCGGACAGTCGGACTTGCAGCCCTTGCAGGCCAGGCACAAGTCGAGGGCGTCGCGAACCTCCGTGGAGCGCCAGCCGTCGGTGACCGGCGAGTCGGAATGACCGCCGATCATCTCGAAGAGCAGCCGGGCGCGGCCCCGGGTGGAGTGCTCCTCCTCGCCCGTGGCCCGGTACGACGGACACATCACGCCGCCTTGGTGGCTGCGACAGTTGCCCACGCCGACACAGCGCATCACGGCCCGGTTGAAGGAATGGTCGTCGCCGGGGTAGCCGAAGCGGGCGTCGGAGTCGTCACGGGGACGCCAGTGCGGCCCGAGGCGGAGCTGTCCGTCCACCGGATTCGCGGCGACGACCTTGCCGGGGTTCATCCGGTCGTCGGGATCGAACAGGTCCTTGAACTCGCCAAACGCCGCTACGAGCCGGTCACCGAACATCCTCGTCAGCAGCTCGCCGCGAGCTTGTCCGTCGCCGTGCTCCCCGCTCAACGACCCCCCGTAGGAAGCCACCAGGTCGGCCGCCTTGTGTAGGAAGGCACGGAAAGCGGCGACCCCCTCGGCGGTCCGCAGCTGGAAGGGGATGCGCGTGTGCACGCATCCCTGTCCGAAGTGGCCGTACAGCGACGGGTGATCGTAGTCGAACTCGGCGAAGAGCTTCTTCAGGTCACGCAGGTAGTCACCGAGCCGTTCAGGCGGCACGGCTGAGTCCTCCCAGCCCTCCCATGTCTCCCGGTCGTCCGGCGGCCGGGCGGTGACGCCCAGGCCGGCTTCACGGGCCTTGAGCATCCGCTGCTCACGCTCCGGGTCCTCCGACAGGGCCACGGTCGGGTCGTTCTGGCTGCGCCCAAGACCGCGCAGCAGCTCGTGTGCTTGACGGTCGACATCCTGCTGATCGTCGCCGGCGAACTGCACCAGTAGCCAACTGTCGCCCTCGGGGAACGACTCCAGCGACTCCAGATGGGTTCCCTCTTCGCGCATCAGCTGCGCCATCCGGTCGTCCATCGCCTCCAATTGGGCGGGGTCACAGTGTTCCAGGACCCGGGGGACGTCGTCGGCGGCGACGCAGATATCGGGATACCCCAGGACGAGGATCGCCTGCGCGGCCGGGACAGGAACGAGGTCGAGCTCGGCGTGCAGCACGGTGACCAGGGTGCCCTCGCTTCCCACCAGAGCGCGGGCTACGTTCAGGCCGTTCTCGGGCAGCAGGTCGTCCAGGTTGTAACCGGAGACGCGGCGCGGGATTTTCGGGTAGCCCTGGCGGATGTCGGCCAGATACCGCTCGGCCAGTGCCCGCATGCCCGCATAGAGCTCAGCGCGGCGGCCACCGGCAGCGGCGATCTCGGCATACTCCTCAGGCGATGTGCGCCCCGTCCACATCCGGGTGCCGTCGTAGGTGAGCACCTCAAGGCGGCGGACGTTGTCCACGGTCTTGCCGTACGCCTGAGCCGAGGCACCGCATGAGTTGTTGCCGATCATCCCGCCGAGCGTGCAGTGGCTGTGCGTGGCGGGCTTCGGGCCGAACATCAGGCCGTACCGAACCAGCTGCCTGTTCAGCTCGTCCAGCACGATGCCCGGTTCGACCACACAGGTCCGGGCCCGCTCGTCGACCGAGACCAGCGCATCGCAGTGCTTCGTCCAGTCGATCACGACAGCGGTGTTCGTGCACTGTCCGCCCAGGCTGGTACCGCCTCCACGGGAGAGCACCGGTGCCCCGAACCGGGCGCACACCGCCACCGCGGCAGCCCCGGCATCGACCGTACGAGGGACTACCACCCCCACCGGGACCTGCCGGTAGTTGGAGCCGTCCGTGACGTAGGCACCACGGCTGCCCGCGTCGAAACGCACCTCACCGTCCACCCTCGCGCGCAGAGCACGCTCCAAAGCTGCGACGTCGAGTCCTGCGGGGTTTTCCCCAGCGGGCTGCTGTCGTGCGGTCGTCATACGTGCCTTCCCCTGTCATGCTCACCATCACCTCCGCCGTGTGACATGGGGCGGCGGAGCTGATCCGTCAGTAGCCGAGCGCGGTCTTCAGCTCTGTCTCGTCATGGTCGAACGCCACTCGTGGTCGTGCTTCCACCCTCGCCTGGCAGCTGGGCTTCGGGTCATGGCGGATCGAGGGGAATCGCCGCCCGGCTTGAATGCCGAAATGCCGGTCTGGAGAGCGCATGCTGGGCAATACCTCGTGTACCGGTCGGCTCCGTTGCTTGGGGCCCTCTCGTCTGCTGAACGCTCGAGCCTGTGGACACGATCGCCGCCTTTCGTGGTCATCGCAGCTGTCCGGGTAGACCCACCGCCCGTGCAGAGGCCGTGGGTCACCGCCGTTCCGCCTGCCCACTACGGCACCGAGTAGGCCCAGCGGATGCAGAGTCAGAAGCCGTGCGCCGCCCGACTCCCCAGCCGTTCCCTCATCAGGTCCGGCCGGGCCCGTACCGCACACCACCCCGGTACCCGGTGTAACCGCTAAGGCCCTCCATCGCGGCAATATCCCCCCGATGGCCGCCCACACGGCCTTTCCCCATCCCGGGTGCCGGAGAACTTCCGCATCGCGCGCAACCGTCAGGCCCAGCGTCACCTGAACCACACCAGCGGGCCCACGCGATCCTCAGGATCGCCCCCATCAGGCGACCCTGCCGTTGCCGGTCGGTATCGGGGGCATGCGGAGGACGCGAGCGGCGCAGGCCAGGGACAGCACTTCAGTGCCTCCGGCCGCGCAAGGCCATGACGAGGAGCGCGGCCGACACGGCGGACGACCCCGCGGCCACCGCGCCCCAGGTGATCAGAGGATGCTGCGCGGCCCACAGTTGCGGAGCGCGGCCGTGTGCCTGCCTGTCGAAAGCCCCGTGCGCGCCGAAGTCATGACCATCGTCGCCGTCCAAGGGCGCCCACAGGTTGTCCGGCCGGTCCGCGGACACCTGCTGGCTCGTCTGCTGGGAGTCGTATCCGGTGCGACCCAGATACCGGTCAAGCAGAGAGGGCACCAGCCTGTTGGCAAGGACCGTCGCGACCGTGGAAGCGCCAACGTAATACTGCTTGCGCCGCGGGTGGTCAGCGGCGTACACGACCGCGCGCGCAGCGATCTCCGGTTGATAGATCGGCGGCACGGGCTGGGGATGCCTCGGGAGGCGTGAGAGAACCCAGGAGAACTGCGGGGTGTTGACCGCGGGCATCTGGACCGCGGTGATGTGAACGTTGCTGTTGTTGTGGAGCAGTTCGGTGCGGACGGAGGAGGTAAAGCCGTTGACCGCGTGCTTGGCCCCGCAGTACGCCGATTGCAACGGGATGGACCGCTCGCCGAGCGCGGAGCCGACCTGGACGATGGTGCCCGTCTTCCGGGGCAGCATCCGGGCCAGGGCCGCCTGGGTGCCGTGGACATAGCCGAGGTAGGTCACTTCCGTGACACGTTTGAACTCCTCCGCTCGGATATCGGTGAAGGGCGCGAACACCGAGGTGAACGCCACGTTGACCCACACATCGATGGGTCCGAACGCGTTCTCGACGGCGTCGGCTGCGGCTTCGACCTGCGCCGCGTCCGCGACATCGGTCGGCACGAGATACGCCCTGCCGCCCGCTTCCTCGACATCGCGGGCCGCCGCCTCCAGTCCGGCACGGCCTCGGGCGAGCAGGCCGACGTTCGCACCGCGCTGGGCGAACGCCCGAGCGACGGCTCGGCCGATGCCGCCACTGGCTCCCGTGACGACCACGGTCTGGCTCATGGACAACCCCTTCCTGTGGGTAGGGCACAACGTTCAAGCCGACGCCCATGGGCCGGCGAGGCGTGTCGCGCATTCGAGCATGAGGGCGTGGACGAAGGCCTGGGGGAGGTTGCCGCGCATCTGGCGCTGGGTGACGTCGTACTCCTCGGAGAACAGGCCCGGCGGTCCGCAGGCGGCGCGGTTGCGCTCGAACCAGCGGTACGCGGCGGCCTCGTGGCCTTGCTGATGTTCCGCCAAGGCGGTGATGAACCCGCACAGGAGGAAGGCTCCCTCCGCCGCGCCCAGGGCGCGGCCGTCATGGCGGAATCGGTAGGCGAAGTGATCATCAGTCAGTTGGTCGGTGTAGGCGCGCAGGGTGGCGATGGTCCGCGGGTCGTCAGCAGGCAGGGCTCCACGCAGCGGGGGCAGCAGGAGCGCCCCGTCAAGGCCGGGATCGTCCGGAGAGCGTTGCCAGCGGCCGGTGGGATGCAGGCTCGTGGCGGAGGCGTCGGCCACCAATCGGTCGGCCAGCGCGCTCCATTCGGCAGCCTGCCGCCCGCCGGGTCTGTCCGCGGCGGCCAGAGCGCGCAGCCCCGCGGCGCAGATGAGCTGACTGTGCGTCCATCGACGCGGTGACAGTTCCCACACGCCGGCATCGGGCTCGCTCCAACGTCGGGCGATCGCCTCGGCGCCGATCCGGGCGGCCCGCCGCCCGTCGGCGTCCAGCCGGTCGTGGCGTGCCGCGTCGGCGAACAGCAGCAGCGCCTCGCCGAACGCATCGAGCTGGAACTGCTGTGTGACGTGGTTCCCGACCAGATCGAAACCGCCCGGATAGCCGGGCAGGTCAAGGCGGTGCTGATCGGGGATGGGGCGGCCGTCGACCCGGTAGGCAGGTGCCATGGTGGGGCCGTCTTCGAGCAGCCGGGCCGTGGTGAAGCGCACCGCATCGTCCAGGAGGCCGTAGGCGCCCGCAGCGGCGACTGCGTGGCCCGCGTAGCACTGATCGCGGATCCACACATAGCGATAGTCGTAGTTGCGGCCTTCCTCGGCTCGCTCCGGCAAGCTCGTTGTGGTGGCGGCCACCATGCCTCCTGAGGACCCGGTCAGGCCCCGCAAGGCCGTGTAGGCGTGGCGCGCGTCTCTGGTGGCGATGGTGTGATCCAGTGCGGGGACCTGCCCGCGCCACGCTGCCAGTGTCGTCTCCCACATCTGACCGGGGTCGGGCGTGAGGCTGGGCAACGGCTTGTCGCTGACCTCCAGGACGAGATCGTGGTGCGCTCCGGGCTGCACAGTCAGATCCATCGCCAGCTGGTGTTCGCCTCCGGCGGCCGGACGGGCCTGCGAGCCACCCGACCAGCGGATCCGCAGATCGCCGCTGCGACCGCTCCACACCCCCGCGTCATCGCGGGTCAGGTCCTCGAAGGGATGTCGGTCGAAACCGGCACCCGGCTGCAGGACGACGGCCAACCGCGCAGGCGCATCATGGGCGATGACGCGCCTCAGGACGACCGCGCGGTGCGGGTCACCAGGAAACGCCAGCGCCTCACGGCATTCGACCAGGCCGTCCTGCGTCACCCAGCGGCTGCGCCAGATCAGTGAGCCTTCCTCGTAATAGCCACCCCACACGCATCGCCCCACCGGCGTGATCACATAACTACTGCCGCCGCCGATCAGCGAGGAGAAGACGGCGTCGGAATCCCAGCGCGGTACGCACATCCATGCGAAGTCGCCGCGTGGTCCGACCAGGATGCCCCGCTCGCCATCCGCAAGCAGCGCGTACTGCCGCAAGGGATGCGGTGGAAGCACACCGGACCCGAGCCTGTCCGATTTCTGCGCCATAGGCGCTCCTTTCACCTCGCCCCGAGGGCGGCCTGCTGCTCAGCCCTGACAGACCACCGCTGACGGCCCGCTCGCGCCGCCAGGCCCGGCATGGCACATGCCCCTCGTAGTGACACGGCGCCTAACCGGTAACCGTCGAAGGAAACTGAAACCTGCGCTTTCGGGATGTGCTTCTCTTGCTGGAACAGTTCCGCTGCGGGAACGCGAGCTCCTAGGTGAGGGTGTGCCACCAGCCTTACGAGGGAAACACGAGTGGTCTCAACAGACGAGTTCCGGCGCGCACCCAGCGGCGACGCTCCGTTGAGTAAGGTCAAGGGCTGTGGCAGATGAACACAACTTTCCCGAGATGCACAGCCCAGTCGTTGCCATGGCCATCACCTCGGCCAGCGGCCCTCACGTCGTGCTGACCCTGACGGGTGAATTGCACACAGGGCGGCTGCAGGAACTCGAGGAGCTGCTCGCCGACCCGCGGCTGCATGAAGCTCAAGAATGGGTCCTGGAAATGGCCAGCGTCAGGCGCCTTGACCTGGCATGTGCCTACGCACTGCTCCGCGCGGCCACCCGACGGCCGCAACTCGACGCTTTGACCTTCCGCGGCGCCACGCGCCCCGTGCAGCGGTCCCTCAGAGACGCTGGCCTCGGGGCAGTCGGAACCATCGAACCATGAGCGGCGACGCTCTCGGGCAGCAGTCCGCAAGGCCTGAGCCGGGAGCGCGCAAGGTAGTCGCCCTCCTCCTCGCACGGGCACGCGCGACCCGACCCGGGAGGCGTTCGTTGCCCTGGCTGCCGGAGCACCGCCTGGTCACCTTCGACGAAGGCGGCCGCGGGTGACGAGTCGGCTCTGCGCGGCTCCAGGCACTTCTTGCCGTCATGGACTCTGGCGCGACGTCGTCCTGGTCGAGCGCCGCAGCCTGACGGTGATTGCACCCGCGATGCGGCGTCACGCGTTCTCGGGAGGCCCCGGGTCGAGCGGTCGGCACAGTACCAGGCCCACCGGCCGCGCCGTCGCCTCGTCACTGGGCGGCTGCTGGTTGACCCGCCGCTGGGCTTTCGCGAGGTTCACGGCCATGCCGACAGGCGCGTACACAAAGCCGTTCGACTCCTCCACCACCGTGGTGCGTCCGGAAGGGCTGGCACCGGGGCCCAGGATTGGACGCACCGGGCGGCTTGCACGTCGATCTACGTGCACCCGCCGTCCCGGCACGCCAAGCTGTGGCGGGCCCATGCCGTGAGAGCCGGTGCGCGCCGGGCAGAGGTGACAATGAAGGTCCGTGGCACTCTGGGGTCCAGGAGGAGACATGTCCGCTGACGCTGACGACGGCGGTGAGACGGACGGTCGGATCGACCAGAAGCACGGCTTCGGGCGGCACGAGACACCCGAAGCGCGTGCCGACCGGCGATGGGCGGAAATGCTCCAGGAGGTGCGCGTCACCCAGACCGGCGCACAGATCCTCTTCGGTTTCCTGCTCAGCGTGGCCTTCACTCCGCGCTTCACCCAACTGGGCGGCTTCGACAAGGCGTTGTACGCCACCACCGTCTTGCTCGGTGCCCTGGCGACCGGCGCGCTCGTCGCACCAGTCTCCCTGCACCGGATGCTCGCCGGCCACCGGCGCAAGCCCGAACTGGTGACAATGACGGGACGACTGGTCGTCGTCGGCATGACGCTGCTCGCCGCCGCCGTCGTGTGCGCCGTCCTCCTCCTGCTGCGCGTTGCGCTGGGCGGCGGCTGGGCCTGGGGACTCGCGGCGGCGGTCCTGGCCTGGTTCGCCGTCTGCTGGCTGCTCCTGCCGACCGCCCTGCGGCACTACCTCGACCGTCCGGGAACCTAGTGCCGCTGTCCGTTCTCGCCTGATGTGGCGAGCACTCGGCCCGCTGGTCTGCGGCTCGCCAGGTCCGGCGTTCTCCTGGTTGCGCATCGTGTCCCAACCCTTCTGGCGAATCTGGGGCGTTCCGTTGTGGCGACCACTCATCGCCCTGGGGTTCGCCAGGTCGTCTGAGAACTCGCCACCGCGCTCGCCACACCTCGTGAGCGTTCGCCAGGTCGGCTGAGATCCGACACCAGCCCGGCCTGCCAGTGCCAGGCCGACCGAGGCCAGCGTCGAACGCAGACGCTCGCTCCACCGGCCGTATCTCCTGGTCAGCCCCGGCACCTGCTCGACGAACGTCCGCCGTCCGCACGAAGCGTTCGGGCAGAAGAACCGGCGAACGTGCAGGCAGACGACCACCCGCCGCCCCGCCGTGGGCACATCAGCCGGGAATTGCAGGTAGGAGCTGTGTACCCGGCTCGACCAGCTCCCGCAATCCGGACAAGCCGAGCCGGTCGTCCTCACGCGGGCCTCGATGCGTATCGCGTCGTTGTTCACGTCTACCGACAGCACCGCCACGTCTGCGATCGACGGGAACAACAGCTCCTCCAGCCGGAGCGTCGTCTCTTCCAGGGCGCCGAACTGTCGGCACGCCAAGATCGCCACTGATTATTTTCGGGCAACTTCCGGGCGGCCCATCTCGACGTCAGTGGTCACTCACCGTGTCGCTTCACGGAAGTTGAGCTAGGCAGTTTCGTTTGGATCAGTAGGTCGTTGGTCTGGTGTGTCGTTGACTGATGTGCAGTGGGCGCGGATTGAGCCCTTACTCCCGGACCGCACGCCGAGAGGCGGCGAGGCCGCTGGCGAGACCATCGTGAGGTGATCGACGCGATCGCCTTCAAGTTCCAGACTGGAACGCAGTGGGTTCACCTGCCGGAGAAGTACGGCAACTGGCGAGGGGTCTACAACCGGCTGCGGATGTGGGCTGTCGACGGCACGTGGAAGCGGGTCTTCACCGCCCTGGTGGCCCAGGCCGACGCGGACGAGGACCTCGACTGGGCCGTCTCGGTGGACTCTACGATCGTGCGGGCTCACCAGCACGCGGCCGGGGCCCGCAAAAAGGGGCCCCGGCCGGCGAGCCGGACGACCATGCCATCGGCCGGTCCCGCGGCGGACTGACCACGAAGATCCACCTCGCTGCCGATGCCCGTTGCCGGCCCCTCGCGTTCGTTCTCACCGCCGGACAAGCCGGTGATGCACCTGCCTTCACCGATGTCATGGCCCGCCTGCGTGTTCCCCGTCGGCGAGGACGACCACGCACCAGGCCGGATCTGGTCTTGGCCGACAAGGCGTACTCCTCCCGCGCCATCCGCGAGCACTTGCGCAAGCGCGGCATCCGGGCAGTGATCCCCATCCCCGCCGACCAACGCGCACACCGGCTACGTCGGGGCAGCCTCGGCGGCAGGCCACCAGCCTTCGACCGCGAGACCTACAAACAGCGCAACACCGTCGAACGGTGCATCAACCGCCTCAAGCAATGGCGAGGCATCGCCACCCGCTACTACAAGAACGCCACCACCTACCTGGCCGGACTCCACATCGCGGGCATCTTCCTCTGGTCCGCCCGATGATCCAAACGAAACTGCCTAGGGGCGTTCGTCCGGATCACTAGGCTGCTGAGCGACGCCTTATGGGTGTGCTTCGCGGGCTTCAGCGGGTTGCGTGTGCCGGCCTTCCCTCAGGCAGCGCCGTAGTTCTTCTCCGTACGGTACGACGACGGCGAGGGTGATGGCGGCCGCGATCCCGGCCAGGTAGCCGACGGGCAGCCGCTGGTGGCGGGCCACCAGCCGCCAGGCGTTCGGGTCGCCCTCCCCTCCACGCAGTAGAGACCGTACCTGCCGCGGGTGCAGGCACATCAACGCTGCCAGGCCCGCGAACGGCAGGGCTTCAAGGAAGCTGTGGATGTGCTGCTCAACGGGTGTGACCTCGCGCTCGCTGCGCACCGCGGTGCGCACGTCCCACAGTGCGGTGGCCTCGTGGGCCCCGGTCGCGCCGAGCATGACGGCCAGCAGCATCGGGTTGACCTCACACAGGAAGGCCAGCGTGATGGGCACCCCGACCTCGGTCATCATCAGCGCGTGGATGAGCGACTCGCGGGTGCCGGCGGTCTTCTCGATACGGGTGCGCCGGTGCATGACCCAGTCGGCAAGTCCGGGCGCGAACCAGGAGGGGAGCAAGCCGTACATCAGGTAGCGCAGCGTCGCGTCCTGGGCGTCGACCGCGGGGGATGCGGGCTGGATCACGGGTTTACGCAGCCAGCGGTTCAGCGACACGGGCGACTTCCGATCGGCCGGGGGCGGGCTGGACCGGCCGGTGGGCCGGTTCGCGCTGAGACGAGTGGTGGTACGGGGGGTGTGTGGCTCACGGGCCGGTCCTCCTGGCCTTCGGTGGTCAGCGGCCCAGGGCGTGGAGCAGTTCCTGCTTGCTCATGTGGGAGCGTCCCTCGATATTCTTCTTCTTCGCCTCCGCGTACAGCTGGTCCTTGGTGGGGCTCTGCGCGCCGCGGTGGGAGCGTTCGCCGCCACGCTGGGAGGCGGATTTCGGGTCCTTGGTCGAGGTGCGGCTGGCCGACTGCGACTCCCCGGAACGGGCCCGTTCCTTGTTGACCGTCCTCGATGCGATCTCCTTGGCGCGACGTTCAGAGGCTCCACGCTGCTGCGCGCTGTCCTTGACGTGCTCGTACTGTCGCTCCCGCTTGCGGCTGGCTCCTGCAGGCATGGTCCTCATCCCTTCATCTGATCCTCACGCTGCTCCTGCCCTCTTCAGCCTGCCTGACGCAAATGGACTCGGCGCCGTCGAGCAGGCCAACCGGGGGGGGCCGCCCGGGGGCCACGCGCGTCAGGCCGGTGGGCCGGCCGTCCGCAGCGGACGTGCCTCGCAGCTGAGCCCAGCTGGCGGCGTCCTGCTCGGCGCGGGCGACAAGCCGTTTGACGTGTCCGGTTCAGGCCCGGCACGTGGCCGTGCGTGCCGCTGGGCGAGAACCCCGAAGCCTTACATGTCCTTCGGGGTGGGCGAGCCGGTGCCAGTTGGCGCCTGGCGACCCGTCATGCGGGTTGCTGGTGTGCGGGCAAGGTGGAGAACAGCTCGGTGGCTACACGGATCAGTCGTCGTGGCTGGGGGCGCAAGCCGGTGATGATCACGGTGCGGCGGTGACGCTGGTCGTTCAGGAGGTGGAGTCCGGCCAGGTCCATGAACGGCACGTCGTGGAGGTCCCAGGTCACCACGGTCACCGTCGAGGGCAGGGCCGCTACGGCATGGAGCAGGCTGGGCAGCGCGTCGAAGTCGATGTCGCCGTGCGGGGCGATCGAGGCATTGACCCCGTCGATCGTCTTGGTGACGTCCATGCAGAACCCCTTTCCCCGGGGGCCCGGGCTCAAAAACTCGAGGTTTCGCAGCAGGGAGCATGAGACGGACAGCGCTGGGTTGCGCAAGCGGCGTACACCGCCCATGAGCGGGTCGGGCCCGCCCCACCCGGGACGGCAGCCAGCCGCGGGGCCCGGCTGCGGCCCCGGCGCAGGACAGCAGCGCGAGGCCCGAACCCGCCTACGCCTGGCTGTGCGGGCTCATCGGTTCCCTGCGAGCCGGCCCCTTCGGTCATGTGGACGCAAGAGCTGGGTAGACGCGAGATCGGAATGTGTCATTCCCCCAGGCCAGGAGATGCGCGATGGCATCACAGCTGCAGCAGGCCCGCGAGAGCACGACGAAGAACGAGACCAGCCGGTCGCGAGGGGCGCAGCGAAAGCCCGCGGGCGGGGTGGCGCAGGCGCGGGCCTGGTCGGCGGTGCTGTTTCGGCGGCTGGCGGTGCTGGAGGAGGGCACCAGCGAGTACCAGTCCGTGCGCAACGCCCTGGTCGAGGCCAATACGGGGCTGGTGGGGTTCGCTGTCAAGCGGTTCAGTGACCGGACCGAGCAGGTGGAGGACATCTACCAGGTCGGCGTGGTCGGCCTGATCAAAGCGGTCAACCGCTTCGACCCCGACTACGGGGTGGAATTCGTCAGCTTCGCCATGCCCACCATTGTCGGCGAGATCAAGCGCTTCTTCCGCGACACCAACTGGTCAGTGCGCGTACCACGGCGGCTGCAGGAACTACGCATTGACCTTGCCAGGGCCACCGACCAGCTGGCCGTGGAACTCGACCATGCCCCCACCACCGCCGAACTCGCCGGCCGCGCCGGCGTGCGCGAGGAAGAGGTACTGGAGAGCCAGATGGCCGCCAGCGCGTATTCCGCCTCCTCCCTCGATGCTCCCGTCTTCCACGACCAGCCCGACGACGATGGCACCGTCTGGGCAGAACGGGTCGGGGACACGGACCCGGCACTGGAGAGCGTCGAGAACCTCATCGCCCTCAAGCCGCTCATCGCCGCGCTCCCCCTGCGGGAGCGCACCATCTTGTCGATGCGCTTCAGCGACGACATGACCCAGTCCGCCATCGCCGCCCGGATCGGCATCTCCCAGATGCACGTCTCCCGCCTGCTCGCCCAGACCCTGGGCAAGCTGCGCGAACACCTCCTCGCACCCTCCTGACCACCCGTAACAGCCCCGCAGTGCCACCAGGACCGTGCTGCGTCCTCCCGGCACGCTGGCGACACCTCGACAACGGCGAAGGACGGGAAACCAGACCTAGAAGTCTCATGAAGATCTTGGGTTCTGGCCCTGCCGCGTGAGCGGCAGGGCCAGACTGTTTTGTTGTGGTGATGGGGGAATGGGCCGGGGAGACGGTCGGTCCGGATGTGTGGGAGACCTGTCGTGTCAGCGGTCACGTAATTCCCCATGATCTGCATGATCAGCGCCACGTAGTTCCCCACCCGCGTGGTCACGATTCCCCACCGGGGCGCCGACCACCGATGGTGCCGCCGACCATGCTCGGACTGGCGTGATGTTCCCTGTTTCGGGTGGTTTGATCACTGATCAGTCATTCCTTGCGAATCGACCGGGTTCCCCATGGGCATGCCGGTGCTCGGGTTGAGGGCCTGGGTCTTCCGGAGCCGTCGCGGTCCCTCGACCTGCGAGTCGAGACGGACGCACCGGATGGCAAGGAGAACGTTCACCGTGGTCGACATCATCGAGATCTACGTGCACTGGTACGCGGGCCGGTCCAAGAGCCAGGTGTCCACCTCGCTGGGGGGGACCGCAAGACGATCAGGAAGTATCTGGCGCCGGCGGAGAAGGCGGGGATCACCCCGGGCGGGCCGCCCATGACCGAGACGGACTGGGCCAAGCTGCTCAAGAGCTGGTTCCCGGAGCTCACGAGCCGGAAGCTGAACCAGGTCCGGTGGGACGAGATCGAGCCGCACCGCGACTACGTCAAGGAACTGCTGAAGACAACGACGGTCACCACGATCCATCAACGGCTCCGTGAAGAGGGCAAGTTGACGGTGTCGCTGACGACGTTCCGCCGCTGGGTGCGCGAGAACCTGCCCGACGAGGCGGCCCGCTCCAAGGTCACGGTGCTGCGGGGCGACGTCGAGCCGGGCTCGGAGGCCCAGATCGACTACGGCTTCCTGGGCCAGTGGATCAACCCCACCAGTGGGAAACGGCACCGGATCTGGGCTTTTGTGATGGTGTTGCCCGCCTCGCGGCACATGTTCGTCCGCCCGGTGACACACATGGACCAGCACGCCTGGACCCTCGCACACGCCGAAGCCTTCCGCTTCTTCGGCGGCGTCCCGCGCCGCCTGGTCCCGGACAACCTCAAGACCGGGGTCGACAAGCCGGACCTCTACGACCCGAAGATCAACCGGTCCTATGCCGAACTCGCCACCTACTACCAGACGTTGGTGGATCCGGCTCGCGCGGCGAAGCCGAAGGACAAGCCGCGGGTCGAGCGGCCCATGCCCTATGTCCGCGACTCGTTCTGGAGCGGGCGGACGTTCACCTCGCTGGAGCACATGCAGGCCGAGGCTCTGCTCTGGGCAACGAACGTCGCAGGTCAGCGGCAGTGCCGCCCCTTGGGCGGCGCGAAACCGCAGTCCGTCTTCGAGGCGGTGGAGGCCAAGGCCCTCCTCCCGCTGCCCGAGGAGCCGTTCGTGCTGGCCAGATGGTCACAGGCCACCGTCGGCCCGGACATCCACATCAAGGTCGGCCGCACCCTCTACTCGGTGCCCTGGAAACTGATCGGCCGCCGCGTCGATGTCCGCTCCACCGCGACCATGGTGCAGGTGTTCCACGAGGGCGAGCTGGTCAAGACCCACGCGGCCCTTGAGCAGGGCAAACGCACCGACAAGAACGATTACCCGCCGGAGAAGATCGCCTTCCAGATGCGCACGCCGATCTGGTGCCGCGGCCAAGCCTCGCAGGTCGGGGACGCCTGCCGTCAGGTGATCGACCAGCTGCTGGAGGTCAACGCCCTCTACCGGCCGCGGGCCGCCCAGGGAGTGCTCGGGCTGCGCAAGAAGTACGGCGACACCAGGCTGGAGGCCGCCTGCCGCAAGGCGGTCGTGGTCGGTGACCCGTCCTACCGGACCGTCAAGGGCATCCTGGTCGCCGGCACCGAGACCGACCCGGAACCCGAGACCGGCGACGCCGGGGCCGCGGCCTTCCTGCACGGCCCGAGGGCCTGTTCGCCGCCACCGTCCCCCTGCAGATCCCCGGCGACGTTCACGACGAGCAGGGTCACGCCGACGCCGACGCCGATGTCGATGCCGAGGAGGCCGGCCGGTGAGCGTGATGACCACCGCCCTGCGCGAGTCGCTGAAGACGCTGCGGCTGTCCGGCATGCTGGAAACCCTCGACGCCCGCCTCACCCAGGCCCAGAAGGGCGAACTCGGGCACCTCGACTTCCTCCAGGTCCTCTGCCAGGACGAGATCACCCGCCGCGAGTCCGTCGCCCTCGAACGGCGCCTGCGCAGAGCAAAGTTCGAGCAGCAGGCCACCCTGGAGGGCTTCGACTTCAACGCCTCCCCGAAGTTGCCCGCCGCCCAGATCCGCGACCTCGCCGCCCTGCGCTGGCTCCACTCCGGCGAGTCCGTCATTTTGTTCGGACCCGTCGGCGTCGGGAAGACACACGTCGCCCAGGCCCTCGGTCACCAGGCCGTCCGCCAGGGCGCCAACGTCCGCTTCGCCAAGACCAGCCGCATCCTGGCCGAGCTCGCCGGCGGCCACGCGGACCGCACCTGGGACAAGCGGATGCGCGAACTCGTCCGCCCCGACGTGCTCATCCTCGACGACTTCGCCATGCGCCAGATGAACGCGGCCCAGGCCGACGACCTCTACGAACTCGTCTCCGAGCGGCAAGGCCGGTCTCTGATCATCACCAGCAACAGGGCGCCCAGCGACTGGTATCCCCTCTTCCCCAACCCGGTCGTCGCCGAGTCACTGCTGGACCGGCTGATCAACGCCAGCCATCAGGTGATCATGAACGGCCCCAGCTACCGGCCCAACAAGCGGCCGAAGGGACCCACCGGCCCCAAGGAACCCCCGGTCAAGTAACCGCCCCTCGCCCCAGGGGTGGGGAATTACGTGACCACACCCCTGGGGAATTGCGCCGTCGTCCACACGTAGAGTCCACCGAGACGGCCCAGTCGAGGTCCTCGTCCGCGTCGGCCTGGGCCACCAGGGCGGTGAAGACCCGCTTCCACGTGCCGTCGACAGCCCACATCCGCAGCCGGTTGTAGACCCCTCGCCAGTTGCCGTACTTCTCCGGCAGGTGAACCCACTGCGTTCCAGTCTGGAACTTGAAGGCGATCGCGTCGATCACCTCACGATGGTCTCGCCAGCGGCCTCCCCGCCTCGGCGTGCGGTCCGGGAGTAAGGGCTCAATCCGCGCCCACTGCACATCAGTCAACGACACACCAGACCAACGACCTACTGATCCAAACGAAACTGCCTAGAACCCCTAGACATCAACGAAGCCAAACGCTCGTCCGCAGGGGCGGTGAGGCTGTTGTGCTCCCGGCCAGCTTGCTGGCGAACAACGGTTCCCGAGCGGCGCGGCCGAGGCCCGCAAGGCCGCAGTCACCCACGTCAACATGGATCTCACCCGCATCCGGCAGGACGGAGGGCCACGCATTTCTATCGCCGGCCCGGAGTGCTCGGGGCATTGCCCTGCGGACGTCGTTGGTGGAGCTCTTCCTGCGTGTGCCGCTGCGGACGCTGCTCTTTCTCTTTCTTCGGGCCCTTCGCCGCCGGGCTCTGTGGCTGCGCCGACGGCCGCTTGGCCGCGGCGGTGGCGGTCGCCTTCACCGCAGCCTGCCACGCGCCTTGAATCACGTTCTCCGGCAACGCCGCCCCCTTGGCGGCCGCGTGGACGCGCAGCGCCGCGAGGAACGGCTCGGCCATCAATGCCTTTTCCTGCGATGGCGCCACCGACGCTTGAGGCTTGTCGGACAGCTTCTGCGCCGCCACCTGGGACTTGTCTGCCAGTTGCATCAGCATCTCGGCCTTGCTCCGTTCGGCAGGTGTGGTCGCCGCCGCGGCGGCGAGCCGGGCCCGATCACGGAGCCGCTGCGCCTGCATGGCAAGGGCCTGCTGGGTCATGGCCCGCTGATCCGGAGCCTCGCCCTGCTGTTGCTGCGGCTGTTGAAGTGCGGCGGAGGCAGGCGCCGGGGCCGGAGCGTCGCCGCCGCGGTGGCGCTGCGGCAGCGGCGGCGCCTGAGCCTCCGCTGCCTCCGGTTGCGCAGGAGTCGCGGCCGCCTGTTCCGCCCCGACCGAGGCTTCAGCAGCGGCAGCAGCCAGCCGCGCCGCCGGAGCAGGGCTCTCGGCCACACGCAGCTGCCAGCGGCCGCCGTCCTCGCCCCGCACGTAGGCGTAACCCTCGCCAGCCAGCATGGCGGGCACCTCGCTGCCCCGGCCGCTCAGGTACAACTCGACCGCCTCGTTGGCGCGCTGACCGGCCTCGGCTCGGTCGGTCTGCCCCCGCACCGCACGCTGGTTCTCCCGGAACAGCAGGCTGATCATGTCGCCGCGGGATAGCTCCCTCTGCGTCCGCGGATCGCGGGGCAGCGCGGCGCGCACCTCGTTGAACCACCGACTGCGGAACGGCTCGTGCTCGGGGTTCCAGAGCGGCCCCGATTCTTGCCCGGCGGCCTGTGCCTCGGCCTGCGCCCGCGGGGCCGCACTGGTGACCTGCTCGCCGTCCACGACATTGTTCTGGGTGGCTGGCTCGGGATCGTAGTAGGTGCCCAGCGGGGTGGTTTCCCCTTCGGGGAGGTAGCCGCGCAGGTGGGAGATGTGCTCCTCGGCCGCGTGATGAAGCACGCGCAGCGCGTTCCACCGCAGACCGCCGCGGTTGTCGCCGCGCTCCAGCCGATCCAGCAGCGTCCGGATGCCGTGAGAGATCAACTCGACGGTGCGCACCCACAGCGTCCGCCCGGTGCCTAGCGCGGAGTTGTCCGCCGAGAGCCGGTGGACGCCGAGCCGCGCTCGGTCCATCACCTCCTGCGCGGACTCGAACGCGGCAGTGACACGCCGCCACAGCGGATGGTGCGCGAGGTCGCCTATCCGGTCGGCAGCCGCGTGGTACGCCCGCTTGACCGTCTCGAAGCCGCGCTCCATCAAGGCGCCCATCCGACCCGGCTCGCGGTCGCCGCCCTCCTCACCGGCGGGCCGGGTGGTGATCCGCGAGGCGAGCCACTGCCAGGCCCCGCGCAGCTGGCCGACCAGGTCGATGCGCTGGCCGGGCGGCAGCAGGCCGGTGAGCCGGTCGGCCCGGGTGGCGGAAGCACGGTGCAGCCGCCACACCGCCCTCCAGACGGCGGTGTCCCGATGCCCGCCACGGTCCAGCCTCCTCGCCAGCGCGATAGCGGCGTGCGAGATGACCCGCGCCGTGCGGGCCTGGATCGTGCGGTCCAGACCGTGGGTGCGCACATCGCGCACCAGCTCCTCGGCGTAGGTGCCCACTGCCTCGCGGACCGCCGCGCGCAGCCCCTGCGCCGCGTCGCGGACCTGGCGGATCGTCTCCCACTCCGGGGTGCCCCAGTAGTAGCCCGCCTGGTCCTGGGCCGCCCCCAGCGCGGTATCGAGTTCCGCCGCGTCGGCCGCATCGACCGCCAGGTCCTGGGAGCGGGGCAGGATCGGATCGGCGTCGATGCCGCGCAGGGTCCTGTTCAACTCCGCGCGCAGGGCATCGAACCGGGCGTTGAGCCGCCGTTCGTCGTCCTCACTCAGACGCCGCGTCACGGGCGCGGCCGCCGGTGTGACCGGCTCGGTGCCCTGCTGCTCGCCGCCATCCCGGAGCACGGCGATGATGCTCTCGAAGTGCTGGTCCAGCTCGTCCGTGGCCGGGGAGCGTGGCTCCTCCATCGCTGCTTCCGGTTGCGCCACGGGCTCCTCCACGATCGTGTCGCGGACAGGCTGACCGCCTGCCGTGGGCTCGTAGGAATCGGCGGGCGCCGCAGGGGTCTCGGCCTGCGGTGCCTGGGTGTCGTGGACCACTGTGTCCAGGCCGTCCACGTTCGGCTCAGCCTCACGGCGACGCACGCCCTCTTCCCCTTCGTCGCTGCTGTAGACGACCCCGCCGGCCACCAGGTCGTCGCCGATCACGTCGCGCCAGAAGCCGAAGTCGTCCGCGACGGCATTGCGGTCGGCCTCAGCGGCCAAGTCCGCGCCGTCGGCCTCCGGCGCTTCCTGCTCCTCGGCCACCGCCGGGTCACGCTGGACCTGCTGGCCTGACTCCCCCGCGACGCCCTCCGCCTGCGGCTCGGTGCTCAACTGCTCGTCGGCAGAAGACTGCTGTTCGCGGGCCTGCGCCTGAAGCTCGTCCAGCGGCAGGGGATCACCGGTGACCGCGGCCTCGAACTCCCTGAGTTCCTCGGATCCCTGATCCGGGTCATCGGGCAGCTGGTCCGTCACGGGCAGTTCCCCGCCGGTGCGGACCTGCTCGATGAAGCGTTCTTTGCGCTCCGCTATCTGCTGAGCGAAGGAGTCCGACTCCCCGACCTCGGTCTCGGCCTGATCCTGCTGGCCGGCTGTGACGGCCTCCGCCATTGCGGGAGCGGCCGGCTGTTGGGCGGCGGTCGCCTCCAGGCGCCCGGCCTGCTCCCTGGCCTGCGCGATCACTGTCCGCAGCAGCCGCCGGTCGGCGACCGAGGCGAACGCTTGGCGCTCGTCCATCGAGCGGCCGGCCAGCGTCGCGGCCGAGATCAGTTCCCGGTAACTGCGGGCGATGGTGTGCGGATCGGTGTCGCGCAGCCCGGTCCGGGAGACCGTACGCCATGCCTCCTCGATCTGCGCGGCCTCGTTCGCGCCCGGCACGCCGGTTTCCTCGCGCAGTTCCCGCGCCTCCGCCAGCATCGACCGTCCGGTGTCGCAGGCCGCCCACGCCCCGTAGGCCCGCCGCAGCTGGGTGAACTCCTGCAGGAAGGAGTCGCGGTCGGCGTACGGCAGTTGACGCGCGCCGGTGCTGTCGTCCGGGCGCGCCTGGTCGGCTCCCGGCGCGGCACCCGGCGCCTCGGCGGGCCGCGCGGGTGCCGGTGCCGCCTCCGCCTCGCTGACACCGGCGTCCGCTTGCGGCTGCTGCTCCACGACTTCGGCGGGTTCCGCGACCACCCCAGCGGCGGAGGCCGCCTCGGTCTCGGCGACCGGCTCGTGCGGCGCGGCGGGACCGTCCTCGGCACGGGCGCCGTCCCTGCTGTCCGTGCGGATCTCGGCGCCAGCATCAGCTGGCGCGTCGACCAGATCACCGAATGAATGCGGCAGCGTCAGCGGCTGGACCTGGACGTCGAGGTCGGTCCACTGCGCCCCGGACCACACGTACGGGCGCCGTTCGCCACCTCCCAGCAGCAGCTCCCCGGCAATGGAGATCCGCCCCTCCTCGATCGTAGCGAGGTCGCCCGCGACGAACAGCAGCCGCTGCGGTGAGACCTGCCAGAAGGCGTCCCCCGCCTGCACCTCACGCAAGGCCTTGACGCTGGTGTGGTGCTCCGGCAGCACCGCGTACAGGCGCCGAACCCGCTCCAAAGACGCCTCGTCGGCGGCCCGCTCGCTCGCGCTGGCCGGGTCCACCAGGTCGTCCAGGCTGATCAGACCGTCGTCCGGCTCCTGCGCCGACAGCCGGTTCCGTGCGATCAGGCCCTCGGCCGTGCCCTCCTCGTGGGCGCGCAACGACTCGCTGATCAGCGTGTGCCTCAACGATTCGAGCAGGGTGCGCACTTCCTGGCGCACCGCCTGGAAGCGACCGCGCTCACCGATGGCGGTGAAACCGTCTTCGGTGCGCTGAAGCGCGTTGCTCGTACGCCACGTCATCTCGATGAGTTCTCGGCGCAGCGGGGTGAGGGCCGGGCGCAGCCAGGTGACCGCGCGGGGCCACGGGAGCTTACCCGCGCGTGCGGGGATGTCGTCCACAGAGACCGTGATCTCCAGCCCGGACCGGGAGGAGTAGGCGCTCGCCGTTTCCTGGCCCTGCTCGTTCCCGGGCCCGGAGGGCATCTGGAAGAACCCTTCATACAGCTGCGGGTACCGCTTCTGGCCGCTGTCGAGGTCGAAGATGAGCTGACCGAAGTCGTGGGCGGAGATCCGGCCGAGCGCTGCGGCAATGTCGCGGTCGGCCAGTGGCTCGGGCGCGGCGGCCTCGCCCTCGGCCGACGGCTCGTCCTGATGCGCTTCGTCCGTCTGCGGCGCGGCCGCGGCCTGCTGCTCGCGGTCGGCGATGGAGCGGCGCAGCTGCGCGTACTCCTCCACCGTCGGGGCGTTCCAGCCGAGTTCGGCCATGAGTTCCCGCGCCACGTCCAGCTGTACCTTGACGGGCGTCAGTGCCGCGTCCAGGTGCGGGAACAGCTCTCCGTCCACCGTGGTGGACCCGGCCAGGCCGACGATCTGGTCCAGGGCGTCGCGGACTGCGGCCGGCTTGAGCTTGCGACTGCGCGCGGTGCGCTCGGCGTCGTCGATCGTGCGCAGGATCAGCACCAGCGCCTCGCGGACGAACGGATTAGTCAGCTCGGGCAGCCGGTTGTCGGCGGTGAGCTGCTCCTCCAACGCGGCCAGCAGCTGCGGGTCGTCCGCATTCGGGGTGATCAGCGCGTTGTAGTGCTCAGCGGCGCGGTCGGCGATCTGCCCGATCCGCTGCTGCAGCGCGCCAGCAACCTCGTCCACCAAGATGCGGGTAGCGTCGCTTTCGCCGAAACCCACCAGGGTGTGCTGGAGGTTGAGCAGGAACTGGTCGAAGGGGTGGTCCTGCTCCCACACAATCCGGGCCCCGCTGGCGCCCACGGCCTCGCTGATCTCGCGGGCGAGGTTGGGGATGATGCTGTTCTGCCCTCGGCGGATTCCGGCCTGGGCGCGGCGGCGGATCTTGTCGTAGTCCCACGGCAGGGGAGCCGACCGTGCGGTAGCGACAGTCTCGCTCGCCGCCTCCGGCTGTGCGCCCCCGGTCGCCTCGGCGCCCGCCGTCTCGGCATCAGGGGCCGCGGCGGTGCTGTCTGCGAACAGCGACGGCTGCTCGCCGCCCACCAGTTCCTCCTGCGCGGACTGGGCGAGGGTTTCGTCTGAGCTCTGCCCAGTCGCCTCGGGCGCCGACGATGCCGACTCAGGTGTCTCCGGCTTCACCGGCTTGGGCTGGGAACCGATATGACCGAACATGAGGCGGTCACCGAATCCGTCGATCAGGCGCTGCCGGTCCTCGGCGTCCGGGCCCTGCTGTGCCGGGGCGGCGTCCGGGGCCGCTTCCTGCTCGGGGGCGGGCTCCTCGCGCGGAGCGTCCGCAGGCAGCTTCAGGTGGCGCAGCTGCTCGTAGGCGGCCGGGACCGCCAGGTGCAGCACCTCTTCACGACGAGCGCCGTCGGAGCCCAGATAGCTCCAGA
Organism: Streptantibioticus parmotrematis; assembly: GCF_019890615.1. GTDB lineage: Bacteria > Actinomycetota > Actinomycetes > Streptomycetales > Streptomycetaceae > Streptantibioticus_D > Streptantibioticus_D parmotrematis. The sequence goes on from NZ_JAINVZ010000015.1 coordinate 54,713, forward strand.
TCAGGTGCTCGGAGCCGCCGTCAATGACCAGGTCGTCGGCGGCCGGTGCGAACACCACGGCGAAGTTGTCCTGGTCGTTGGCGTGCGCGGCGCCCACCAAGCGTTCCTGCTCGGCAGCGGTCTCTACAAGCCACGCCGCGATGTCCCTCAAAGCCGGGGCCATCGAGTCGCGCAGCGCGTCGCGCATCGCAGCGGCCAGCCCTGGACGCGCCTGTTGCGCTCCCCAGCAGGCGGCAAGCGCGCTGCCGGGCAGATGCGCCGCCAGCCAGGTGGTGACCTCCTTCTCCGAGACCAGCGATTCCCCGGCCGAGGCCGGACGGACCAGCGCGGGCACCTGCGCCGTCACCGGCAACTCGACGCCTGGCAGATTCTCTGGAGCAAGACCGGGCACGAGCCGTTCGTGGCGCGAGCCGTTGGTTTCGAGGGTGACCGTCAGCTTGCCCTGATCGTCGGCCGACAAGCTGACCGAGACCAGCGGGCCTCGCACCCGTTCAGGAGCCGCGTCGGCCGACGCCTGCTCCTGCAAGTCGGCCGCGTCGGTTACCGCTGCCGCAGCGCGCTCGGCCTCGACGGCGGGGGGTTGGGCCGCGGCCCGCTCCGGCGCGGCCGCGACCGCCTGTTGTACAGCGACGGGCACCAGTTCTTCGCCGAGGGTGTGCACCCAACCCAGCGAGCCCATCTCCAGTCGTTCCTTGGCCCGGGTCACCGTCACGTAGGCCAGCCGCAGTTCTTCGGCCGCGGGCAGGGCCAGTTCTCCGTTCTCGTTCTCCGGGGGCTGGGGGAAGTCCGGGCCGATGCGGACTCGGCTCCACTCCCGGCCCTTGGCCTTGTGGGCGGTGGAGACCACCAGCTCCGGGCGCATGGCTTCGTCCTTGGCGTCCTCCGGCACCAGATCCCCGATCATGCCCAGCAGGCCCTCGGGGCTGTAGCGGTCGACGAGCCGGACGAACATCTGCAGGGACTTGTCGTCCTCGCTCTCGGCGTACTCGCGGACCTCGTTCCAGCTGTCGAACGCCTGGAGCTCCGGGTGCTTGGTGCGGCGCCCGCGCTGCAGGTCACGAGCCGCCTTGGCGATCTCTTCGATGTCGCGGCCGCCGCCGACCAGCGCCACGCGCTTGCCCGCCTCGAATCCGGCGAACACGCTGGCGATCGCTCCGATGTTGGTGCGGGTGAGCACCGCGTCGGGCTCCTCGACCGGGCCGAGGGTGGTGTCCAGCGCGGGGTTGCCCTCCAGGACCAGCTCTGAGTTCAGCAACTGCAGGTAGGCGTTGCCGACGGCAGCCACTTCCGGGCCGAAGCGCCAGCTCTGGGTGAGCGGCAGGACCTCGTCGGCCGGCCAGTCCTTGAGCGCGTCGATCGCACCGCGGAATTCGTAGATGCTCTGGTTGCTGTCCCCGACCACGATCGTCTGGGTGTCCTGGTCCTGGATGACCTTCTTCAGGACCGGGTTGATGTCCTGTGCCTCGTCGAACAGGATCACGTCGTAATTCAGCTGCGGATTGGTCAGCGCCCACTGCTTGAGGTAGTCATCGTGGCTGAAGTACAGATTGTTGCTGGTCGGGTCGGCGATGTCCGCCCACGCGCGGCGGGCGACCTCCAGCAGTGCGGGAGCGGCCGGGCCGAGCGCCCAGCTCTGCCCGAGGTGCAGCGTGCCCAGCTCGGTGTCGGCGCTCTCGCGAAACCGGCGGATCGCCGACATCACGATCCGCGCCACGTCCTCCGGTTCGATGCCGCCGCCCTTATATCTCAGTGTCTCGTTCAACCCCAAGGCCTGGGCCACGTCCTTCGGGCGGCGCGCGCCGCCGTTGCGCCCAGCCTTGGCGATCTTGTAGCGCAGCGGGGTGTTCCGCAGCGCGGCCCGTGCGAACGCGTGGGAGGTGTCGGCCGTGACGTTGCGCGGGAACTTCCGCTTCGCCTCGTCAGCGATCGACCTATTGAACGCAACGTAGACGATGCGCTTGTCAGGCATCCGCCGGGTGACCATCTGCAGCGTGGCCGTCTTGCCGGTCCCGGCGAGCGCCTGGACGGCGATGTTCCGCCCCGCCAAGGCAGCGTCGATGATCTTCTGCTGCTGTTCGGTTGGCGGGTACTCCGTCGCCGAGGCCGCTGGCGTGGACGTCGCCCGTTCGTCCATAGTCCGCAGATAGGCGCGGATCTCCTCCATGGCACGGTCGCGGTCCGCCGCCCGGCCCTGGTAGCGCCAGCGCCCGTCCCGGAAGGCGAAGCGGCGGCCCTTCTTCAACAGATCGCGCAGCTCCGCCTCGTGCTCCCAGTACCCGGCGGCGCCCGTACCGGTGACGAACGTTCGTCCGCCGTCGGTGACGATCTTGATGCGGCTGGACCACGATCCTGCTGCCGCCGCGGGCTCCGTGACCGTCACGCTCTCCTCCTGCTCTGGTTCGTCGGTGGCCGGGACCTGCCCGTCCGGCTCCGGCTGGTGTTCCTCGTGTGCCGCTGCCTCCTCGGCATGCGGCACCTGATCAGCGCTCTGCTGCTCGGCAGAGGGCTCGGACGCGGGCAGGGCCAGGCCGAAGGCCCGCGCGGCCTCGACCGCGATCTCCTCGCGCGTGGCGCGAGCGAGCAGCAGATTGCGCGGGACATCCCAGGAATAGACGTCATCGCGTTCGGCGGAGACGGTGCCGTCCTCCTCACCGGCGCGCAGTGCGGCGAGTGTGAGGGTGACCAGCCCTGCTGGGCCGTCTTGGGCACCCAGCACCTCGCGCGGAAGGTACTCGTCGTCCCCCTCGAACCAGAGGTGGTCCCCCACCCGGAAGTCGTCCGGATACGCCTGGCCGGCCGGGGCCGGGAGCCGGTCGGGCCGCTCCGCCATCAGATTCCAGACCAGCACGGCCTCAGACTGCTCGGCGTCCAGGCCTCGCTCCTGGTCGAACAGGGCGCGCTCGCACAGGACCAGGCGGTCCAGCTCGTAGCGGTAGCCGCCCACGGTGCGTGGCAGGGCGGGGTTCGACCAGTCGATGGGTGCCCCGAGGTGGTCCCGCAACGCGGCCAGCCGCTCGGAGAAGACGAGCGCGTCCTCGCGGGAGCGCAGCCCGCCCATGACGCTCAGTGCCGTCTCCAGGCCGGTGTTGAGCAGGTACGCGTACTCGTCCACCCGGCCGAACTCCACGCCGCTGCCCGCCGCCCGCAAGCACCACTCGGTGCCCTGCACCGGGTCGAGGTCAGCGTCGCCGGCTTGCTGGACCATGGCGAACTGCCCGTTCGGCGTCAGCTCGAACGAGGCGTGTTTTGCCATACGCTCAAGCTCGCGCCGGTCGCCCGGTATCGGAGCGGCCCTGAAGTGGGTGCGCAGCTGACCCGTCGTCGCAAACCGCGCCACCGGCTGCGCGGTCGGCTCGCCCAATGGCAACGCGAGGCGGGCCTCGTGCGCGGGCAGCGTCGCCAGCTGCTCGACCTGAGCCCACGGGATCGGCGCGGACAGTGGCAGCACGCGGGCGTCGGCCATGGCCAACAGATCGGCGGGCAGGAAGCGCCCGTTCAAGCTGGTGGGCAACAGGTTGTTGTGAGGGACGATCTGCGCACCACGCACGATCGGGTCGCTGCCGTCGACCGCGTCCACCTCCAGCGACTGCAGCAGCATCAGCACGTCGCGGACCTGCCCGTCCCGAAGGTTCAGCGTGGTCACGACGGCGAGCCGCGCATCCTCGGTCGGACGCGGATTGGCGTGATGAGGCAGCGCCTCCAGATGCTGTTGCGTCAGCTGAGCCCCGGAGACGGTGCCGCCAGCTTCCGGTGGCCTCGGCGCGGCAACCTCCCTCCTCTCTACCGGCTCCGGCTGCTCGGCCGCCAGGCCAGCGAAAAGCGTGTCCTGCTCGGTGGGCGCGGACGGGTCGAGGATCTGCCGCACCGCCTGCTCCGCCGAGGTGCCCGCTTCGATCGCCCGAGCCAGTACGTTCTGCTCGACCTCGGCCAGGCGCGGGCGGACCACCGAGCGGCCGGAGTGGTGATGCGCGGCGGAGCGCTGCGCGTTGTACGTGTAGTTCCCCCGGCTCAGCTCCCAGACAAGGGAGTAGTGCCGGGGCCCGTGGGCGGTCTGCGCGCGCAGCGTCAGCTGATAGTGCGGCGAGGAGTGCTCCGACCAGCGGGCCCACTGCCCGGCGACCTCCCACCCGCTGGCCCGCGCGGCCTGCTGGATCTGCCCCGCCCGGCCTGGAGGCTGCGGGGACTCGGCCACGGCAGCCAGGCCCTCGTCGACAGCCGCCTGTTCCTGCGCACTCGTCGCGGCCTGCTGTGCTGCCGCGCCCTCACGGTCGTCGGCCTGTGCCGCCAGGTTGAGGGCCCTGTACACCTCATCGAAAACCTGACGAGCGGTCACTTCGAAGGCCTCGCGGGCACCGGCGCCGACGAAGTAGTCCTCGAAGCGGTCGGTGCCCAGGTCTTCTGGCGGGTTCAGGCGCGTCTGCCGCAGCCACTCCCAGAACCATGCCCGCAGGTCCTCTACCGTCGTGGGTTCGGCAAACCGCGCACGCACCAAGTCATCGTCGAGCGCCACTCGGATCGCCAGGTCGCGGGCGTGCTGACGGTTCCTTTCATTACCGGCGGCGATCACCGCTTCGACTTCGGCCCGCTTGGTACGTCTGGGCTCCGGGTCGTCCGGCTGGCTGTGCTGCCCTTCCGCTACGGGGTTCTCCTGCCGGGTCGCGAGCTGCTGTTCACGGTGCCGCTGCTCCGCCTGGACAGTCTCCTCGGCCACCCGATCGGTCAGCACGAGCCGCACGATGTGCTGCTCGCTGTCCGCGAGTAGCTGTGAGAGCAACTCACGGCCGGCCGGGGGCACCCAACCGCGTTCCAGTTCCCGCACGAGCGCCCCCGTTGCGGTGAACGCTTGCCGGTAGGCGTCGACCGCCTGCGTCAGCGGCACCTCGCCGCGGTACGCGGCGCGGGCGGCCTCCGCCGCCGACTCCCACCGGACGTCGAACTCCCAGCGCAGGGTGTACCGGTCGTCTTCCGCCCCTGACACCAGGCGGGAGTCGGCAGGAATCGCGACGATGCTGCTCGGGTGCGTGCGGACCGGCCTACCCCTGTAGTAGCCGTCGGCCGGCTCCTCCGGACCTGTGATCACCACCGTTCGGTGCGACATCCGCCGAGACTCCAGCCACCGCTTGAACCGCACTCGGACCACGTCACCGGGCTTGAGTGCTGCGGTGTCGTTGTCGTACGGGACGAAACCATCGGGCACCTCGACCTTGGCCGGCCCCCGGAACCATGCCTCCTGGCCCTCCGCTGGCACCTGCTCCGCCTGTGGTGAGCCCGGCAAGTGCCCGGTCACCTGCTGGGTCAGCAGGTCGAGATGCTCGACAGCATCGAGCAGCCCCTCACCCTTGTACGGCCCGTCCACCAGGGCGTCCGGCGTCCCAGTCCTCGGTGTTTGGGCCGGTTGCGCCTCCGGCTCCGTCGTGGTCTGTACATCGGCCTGCGACGCCGGTTCGGCCTCCACGCTGGGGCGGGTTGCGGCGAACAGGCGTTCCCAAAGCCCTTCTTGCTGGGCGGTTGCGGTGATACGTGAAGCCAGCAGGGTCGCGTACTGCGAAATCGTGCGGAAGTGACGCAACGCCACCGGAGCGCGGTAGTGCTCTTCTTCGAGGTTACGGGCGAGCGTCTGCGTCGCACGAGCCAACTCCGTACAGCGGCGGACGACATCGTCGGCGGGGTCGGCGAAAGGGTCGCGGCCGCTGCCGATCGGGCCTTGCCGCAGATCTTCCAGGGCCCGGTGAACCGCTTCACCGTCTGGGCGGGCGCCGACCCCGCGCGTGATCAGCCGCTTGCCCGCCGGGGTGTCCTGCATCCGCCAGTAGCCGGCGAACGTCTCCTCGAAGTCGTCGGTAGCCTCTCCCTTGCTGGCGTAGGGCTCCCCCACCGGAATGACGAAATGCTGCGGCCCGGCCTGCTCCGGCGGCTCCTCGGTCATCCGGTAGGTCCGGCCCAGGCGGCTGAGCTCGTCGACCAGCTTGCGGACGTGAACGTCCCGCGTGGTCTGCACCATGCGCCGCGGCAGGTACCAGTAGCCCTGGTTGCGGGAGAAGCGGAAGCCGTGCCGATCGAGGGCGGCGCGCACCGGCGCATCGCGCTCCTCGTTCGTGGTGCCGCGCACCACGGTGCCGCGGTAGTGGTGCTCGACCTCCAGCGTGCTGACCTGGGCTTCGGCCTTGGGCCTGGTGATCGGCTCCGGCGCGGTCTGCGGGTCTGCCCCAGCCCGCAGCGCCTCCTGCTGCTGGGCCAGGGCGGTGCACACATCGGCCACCGCTTGGGGGTCATCGGCGGAGGCGCGACAGGCGGCGGCGTGCTCGTAGCTGGCCCGTACCAGCCGAGTCAGCGCCTTGCCGTCGTCCGGGCTGCGGTAGACGCCGTCCTGCAGACTGAGCACCAGCGCGTAGGTGGTGTGCGCGAGCTTCGTCGTGCGGCGGGTGACCTCCTCCAAGGTACCGTCGTCGGTCGTGGCCCACTCGGCGCCGTACAGTGCCTGCCGGATCTCCTCCAGCGCCGTGCGCGCACTGCCCAGCGCGGCGTCCGCCGCCCGGCCGGTCCGCTCGGCAAGGTCGCGAGCAGTGGGTGTCCGCAGCCACGCCTCCCACGCCGTTGTGATCCACTGCACGCCGTCGGCGAACGAGCGGTCCTGGCCGTAGGCCGGGGAGTCAGCCACCGCCAACTGGTGGGCGGCAAGGGCCTGGTGATGCCGGTAAGCGCGCTGGGCCAGATCGCGCAGCACGGTGCGGCTGACGGAGTTTTCCGCCTCCTCGGCCGCGTCCAGCGCGTAGGAGACGACCTGCATCCAGTCGATGAGCGCGGTGCCGATCGCGGTGTCGGGGGCCTGACGGATGTTCCACATCGCGCCGCGCAGCTGGGCGCTGGCTTCCCCGCCCTTGCTGGTGAAGACCTCGGGCCAGCGGTCGTAGGTCTCGAAGAGCAGCTGCCGGGCGAAGGTGAGCTGATCGCTCGCGGGGTACGGGGCCGGCTTCTCCTTCAGCGGGTCGTTGTGCACCAGGACCGACCAGGCATCGGTGTCCAGGGCGGAGGCGTCCAAGAGCATGTCGACCAAGTCGCGGCCCGTGGCGTGCATCCGCCCCAGGTGGCGTTCAGTGCGCTGGGCGAGCCGGGCACCGTGCTCGGCGACCTGACCTCCGATCTCGTCGGCAAGCCGGGATGCGGCAGCAGCCAACCGGTCGTAGCGGGCGAACACGTCCGTCGGCGACAGCTGCTCGCCACGCTCGACATCGGCGCTGGCCTCGGCGAACTCACTTATACAGGCGGCATCGCCGGGCTCGGCGATGTCCAGCGCGTCACGCAGTTGCCGGATCGACTCGCCGACCCGTTCCCGGCCCGCCACCAGCTCTCCGCCGTCGGCGTAGTGGTCAAGCAGCACCGCCAGCCTGTGGGCCTGCGCCAGTCCCGAACCAGGCACTTCCTCTGCCGCGGGAACCGATTCCGGCTCAGGCTCGGGCTCACCCTCCTGGTCCGCTCCACCCGCCGCGGTCTGGATATCTACCTCGGCCGGTCCGATGTTCTCGGCAGCGCTACGCACGCCCAGTACCGCAGCGTCGATCTCCGGGCTGGCGGGCCTGCCGGTAGGGGAGACGGCTTTGATCTCGAAGCGGGCGCCGTCCGGCCCCGACAGCGCGATACCGTCCGAGTTCTCCTCCACGCTCATCCCGTCGGCGAGGAGCTGCGCGATACCGGCCGCCAGGTCGACGCCGCTGAACGGGCCGGTGCGCACGCCCTCGGGACCGGTGACGGTGTACTGGTCGAAGATGGATAGGCCGGGGATGGACTCCAGTGCCTCGTTGTCCGCGACGGTGATCGGCTCGTCACCGTCCCACCACTGCTGGAAGGCCGTGGTCTCGCGGTCCTCCACGGTGGCGCGGTAGCGGACTGCGTGGTCGCGCAACGCGTAGGCCATCTCCCAGGTGCGCCTCATCACCACCGGGCCACGCTGCTCGCGGTCCCACTGCTCAGCGACCTTGCGGGCCAAGTCGGTCGCGGCCTGGAGCACCGGCCAGTCGGCCACCTGCTCCAGTCCCAGCAACCGGCTGCGACGGGCTTCTTGGAACTGCGAGAGCATCAGCTGCGCGGCGGCCACCAGGCTGACCTCGGCATCGGTGCCGTCGACCAGGCGGGTGCCGAACTCCTGCTGCCACGTCCGGTAACCCTCCAACGCGGCATGCTCGGCGGCCCAGTACTCGGCGCGGTCGGCGTACGGCTCCGCCGTAGCCTGCTTCTCGCCGGAGCCGGCCGTGGCCGGTTCGGCAGCCGAGGGGCGCTCCGCCGCCGCGGTGTCGTCCTCATACAAGTCCTGGCCGGTGGCCTGGCTCTCGATCTCGGCGTCGAGGCGGGCCTGTTCGGCGCGGGCCCGGTGGAGCTTGTCGAGCTTGGTGAACGGCTGGTCGACCAGCTTCTGGGCGCGGTTGATCTCCTGCTTCAGCTCCTCCACGGCGCCCAGCAGCCGAGTGTGAATCTCATCCAGCCGCTCGCACAGGTTCTCCATACGAGTCACCACACCGAGCGGGGACTTGCCGTCGCTGATGAGCGCGCCGACGTCGTCGATGGTGAAGGTGGCCTGGGGAATGTCGCGCAGGCCGCGGATGCGGAACTCGATGTAGTCGTGGACGGAGTTGATGCGGGCCTCGAACTGCTGGCCACCCACAGTGGCCACGTTCTCCCAGCGGCTGACCGGCCCGTAGCTCATGCGCTGCGCCAGCACGAGCTGGGTGCGCAGGGCGGTGGCCGCCTCGCCGCGCTTGGTGACGACGGTGCCGTTGGGCAGCTCCGTCCGGAAGGCGCCGCCCTTGGTGTCGGCGCGCATCGTGAGCGCCTGCGCCACCAGGTCGGCCCGCTCCTGGGCCTTGGCCAGGGTTTCGTCGGCGGTGTCGACCACGGTGCGCAGGTGCTTGTGGGTGCGCTGCCAGCTCTTGTAGGCCGCCTCCAGCTGGCGGACCTCCTCGTCGGCCTGCAGCTTCTTCAGTAGCAGCGGGTTGCCGGTCGCGATGGCCTTGATCTCGCCGTATTCCAGGTAGTCCTTGCCCAGGTCGCCGTCGAGCGCCTGGTCCTGCTCGTCCAGCTCCCGGCCGGTGCGGACCTGGTCGATGAAGCGCGCCTTGCGCTCGACCGTCTGCCACATGAACGCGTCAAAAGAGCCGGCTTTTGTCCACCGGTAGAGCTGGACGGGAACGCCCTGGGTGAAGTGCTGGTTGAACTGCCGGATGATGCGGCCCTCGCGCTGAGTGACGTCGGAGGGCCGCCAGGGGCAGTCCAGGTGGTGCAGCGCGATCGCCCGGTCCTGCACGTTGACGCCGACGCCCATGGTGTCGGTGGAGCCGATCAGTACGGCGACCTTGCCCGCGCGGGCGTCGGCGAAGAGCTTCTCCTTCGCCTCGGCGGTCCGTGCGTCCTGGGAGTAGCGGATCTTGTCCTCTGGGATGCCGCGCTTGACCAGCTCGTCGCGCAGGTAGTCGTAGGCGATGAACTTCCCGCGCTTCTTGGCCTCCTCCGAGGCGGTGCCGCGGTCGGCGAACACCAGTTGGAGGGCGCCGGTCAGCTCGCTGGGGGTGCCCTCGCGGTCGGCGTAACGGTGGTCTTTGTACTCCTGCCAGATCTGGGCGATCTTGTCGGCGGCGGTGTCCAGCTTGCCGGGACCGTCGGGGGACATGCCCACCATCCGCAGGTCCATGGCAGCCAGACGACCGTCGTTGCTGATATTGAGTAGGTTGTCCTGGGTGGGGTCGACGTCGCGAGCGCGCACGGCCTCTGCGCGGTCGGCGATCTCCGCCATGTACTCGCGGTCGGCGTCGGTGGCGGGGACCACGATGGTCTCGCTGGTGCAGTTCGGGACCGGCAGGTTCAGATCGTGCTTGGTCTTGACGTCTGCTATGGACTTCCACAGCTGGCTGAACGACTTGGCATTGCGGAAACCGCCGATTCGCTCCTTGATCCGCGGAATGCCCTCCGGGGAGATTTCCGGGGCCATGGTCTCCGCGAGGTACTGCGCCTGGAAGGAGGAGAATGCCGATATCTCTGCGGCCTGGAGCAGGTCCGGGCGGAAAAGATCAAGCATTACGTACGACTGGGGCATCGCGTTAGGGAACGGGGTTCCCGTGGAGCCGAGACCGACCTTGCGACCATACGCTTTGAACATCGAGCGCAGCTTGACCTTCAGGTCCTTGGCCTGCGCGGAGACCGGTAGCGCCAACTCGGAGTTGTTCGCTCCAACCTCACCGTTGGCGAAGTCCTGGACTTCGTCCACAGCGATGAAGTCGATGCCGGTCTGCTCCCACGAAATGCCCGTCGTGGTTGTCTTACCGAGGTTCTTCTCAACTCGCTGCGTGTGGCGCTTCAGGTCACCCTGCAGCTTCTTGATGGTGGCCTTGGAAACGGGCCGGCCACCACTGACAGCCGTCACCGCGTCCAGCGCATCGGCGATCAGCGGGTCGCCACCGGGGTTGAGCGCTGGGTCAAGCGCCTGGTCGCTGCCGGTGAGCGCCTTGTGGATGCGGGCCCGGTACTCGGCCGTCTGGTCGGCGACGAACTGAGCCTGGCCGCGCCCGGACATCGGGATCCGTTTGAAGAGGGACTGGGGCAGGATGACGGCGTCCCAGTCGCCGTTGGCGATCTGCGCGACGTACGCTGTGGCGGACTCCTTGGTGAACTCGCTGCTGTCGATCGCCAGTACACGCGCCCGCGGATAGGCTTTGAGGAAGTCGTTGCGGAAGTCGTTGATCGTCGAATTCTTCACCACGATTGACGGCTTGCTCATCATGCCCAGGCGCTTCATCTCCATGACCGTCATGGCGATGGTGTAGGTCTTGCCGGCTCCAACCTCGTAGTCGAAGAAGGTGCCGTACGGCTCGGACAGCGCGCGGGCTACGCCGGCGCGCTGGTGCGGCAGCGGGGTGATCGTCTCCGACAGGCCGGGGAACGTCAGATGTGAGCCGTCGCCCTGGTAGGGGATGTATGAGTTGTAGAGCCGGTTGTAGGTGCCCAGGACATCCTTGGTGCGCTCGGCGTCCTGCCATAGCCAGTCGGCGAACAGCCGGTTGAGCTCGTCCGCCTTCGCGATTGCCTGCTCGGTCTGGTCTGCGGCCCACCGCTTGCCGTTCCGTAACTCTTCCGGGGTGGTGTTCTCGTCCGGCTTAGGCGGTTTGACCACGAGGGTGGCCCGCCGCAGCATCCGAAAGAACAGCTCCACAGCATCCCGGCGCACGGTGCCGTAGACCTTGGTGGCCGTCCGGGAGACGTGCACCGCCTTCGGCGCGTCGACCTCCCAGTCCGCCCCGGAGGCGCGGGTCACGGTAACGGCTTTGGTCTGCAGCAGCTGCCGTATGAACTGCTCGTAGTACTTTGGTGCGACCCAGGTCGCACCGATCTCGACGTTCTCGATGTCGCCGGGCTGGGCGTCGGGCGGCAGCACCCCGCGCAACGCGGTGACGTTGAGCTGCAGCGGGTGCTCGGCCCGAGTCTCTTCCGAAACCATCCGCAGGATCTTCTCGGCCTGCTCGATCTTCTCTCGGACGTTCCCGCTCAGGTACTCGGCGGCGGGCACAAGCCGCTGGCTGCCCGGTTCGTTGAACACCATCTCGCCGAGGGCGTCCCGAGCCTCGTCCAAGGACTCCATGCCGAGCAGACGGGCGACCTCGCCGAGTTCCACCTTGCCGTAGGCGTTCAGGCTGATCGCCAGCGCGTCCTGGGGGGTCTCGGCGCGGGTATGCTCCGCCTGCGGCTTGGTGACTGCCCGGGTGAAGATCGCCGACTTCTTGGCTGTGCGCGAGTCCTTGTCGTAGACCTCCAGCGCGTACACGCCAGCGGCGTACGGCTCGGTGCGGAACGCACCGTGCGCGCTGCGGCGGTCACGCCGGTCACTGCGACCCTCACGGTCGTTGAGGAACCCGAACTTGGCGACGTAGGCGTCGTAGTGGGCGTTGAGCTGACCGCGCAGCGCGGTGGCCTGCGCGTCCTGCCCGGTGGACTCCGCGCTGAGCAGGTCGACGTAGGTGTCGCGCAGGCGCAGCAGTGCGCGCAGCTCGTCCGCCGCGTTCTTGAACACCGGGCGGTCGGCCAGCTCGCCGCCGACGACCTGGAGGAACGTTCCGTCTCCCTGGTCGATGAGGGTGCCCTCGAATCGCTGGAGTTCCTCGCCAAACATCTCCTGCGCCTGGCGCATCCGCTCGGCACGCTGCTCGACGGCCGCCCGCTGGACGGCGTCCGGGGAGGCGCTCATCGTCAGGCCCATCTCGTGGGCCTGACAGGTGATCGTGGCCAGCGCCTCGGTCAGCGTCTGTGTGAGGTCGGCGACCTCCTTGGGGCGGACGGTCAGGTCGTCGCGGCCATACTGGGTGCTGGTCAGCCCGATCGTGCCCAGCACCATCTGGGGGTGCTTGGCGAAGTAGTTGTTGACCAGCACGTTGGTCTCGGCGCCGACTTGCACCGGGGACAGGCCCACCCACTCCGGCGGAGTTGCCGGAGCCTTGCCGTCGCGGCGGCGCAGGATGAGGATGTCGGTGACGACGTCCGTGCCCGCGGCCCGCTGGTGCGCACCGGCTGGCAGCCGCACCGCGCCGACCAGGTCCGCCCGGTCGGCGATCTCCAACCGGGCGGTCCTGCCCATGGAGTCCAGGGTGTAGCGGCTGGTGATGACAGCGACCAGGCCGCCAGGCCGGGTCAGTTCGAGGGACTTGACGATGGTGTAGTTGTGCAGGGCGAGCCGCAGCGGGTTGTGGACGGGATCGGTCGGGGCGATCTCGTCGAAGGGGACACTACCGATGACGCCGTCGAAGTAGCCCTCGGGCAGGCGGGTGTCCTTGAAGTCCTGTCCGCGGATCTCCGTGTCCGGGTAGAGGGCGGCGGCGATCTCGGCGGTTGTCGGATCGAGCTCGACGCCGGTCATCGTCGCCTCGGACGGGGCGAAGGCGAGGAAGTTTCCACTGCCGCAGCCCGGCTCCAGCACCCGGCCCTCGGAGAATCCCAGGTCCTTGAGGGCCTGCCAGATCGGCTGCACCAGGGAGGCGTCGGTGAAGTGCGCGTTGCGGACAGTCGCCTCGGCCGCGTACCACTCCTGTTCGGTCAGCAGCGACCGCAGGTCCCCGCGCACCCCGGCGAACTCCGGCTTGCGCGGGTCGAAGACCTGCCAGGCAGCCCCCCAGGAACTCCACCGCGCCAGTACCGCCTGCTCGGCCTCGGTCGCGGGCCGCTTCTCCTCCCGCAAGGTGTGCAGCACGAGGATCGCGGCGATGTTCGCCCGGATCCGCGCCAGCGGCCCGGACGGAGCGAGGTCATCTTGGCTGCGCGGCCGGAACCGGGGCCGCTCCACCCCTGCTTCCGCCCGCCCCGGGCCGGCAGCCCGGCGCATCGCGACCCTGGCGATGTCGACGGGGTACGGCTCTTCGTCGCCGTCGACGTCCTGCACCAGCAGCTCTCCGCCGGTGCTGTCGACCACCACCGTCTCGACGAGGTCGTCGGAAACGTCTTGCGCCTCCTGCCCGGCAGGCACGTTCACGGCCGACTCGTAGGCCGGGAGCGTGCCGGACCGGTGGGCGATGAGGTCCCCGGGCCGGAAGTCCGCAGCATCCCGCGGCGCCGTCTCCCAAACCGCGTTCTCTTCCAACGGGGGCGTGGTGGGGTTGGGTCGCCACAGCTGCGGATCGTCATCCAGCCGGGGATCCGGGCCGCTGGTGACGTCGGTGACGAGGGCCTGCTCCGCCGCCGTCAGCGCGTCGCCGCCGTCCGGATCGATGGGCAGGCTCTCCTCTTCCAAGGCCTGCCAGAGCCGGTCGAAGAGGTCTTCGGCCCACCGTCGGTGCGGCAGTACCTGGGAGGAGGCGACCTCGTGCACCGCCCCGTCGAGCCCCACCCGGACAAGCAAGTAGCCGTCGCGCTCGGTGTAGGCGGCCTGCGGGTTGTCGACACCGATGGTGTAGAGCCGGTACTGCCACGGCCCCGCCTCCGGGCTGGTCGAAGCGCGGAAGACGATCGCCTGGGAGGCAGCTTGGGCATCCAGGTCGGAGAGCTGTCGGGGGGTCTGGTACATCGCGATCCTCCACCACGTCGCGGCACGGTCGATCTGGTCCGGAGGTGGGCGGGCGCTACACGTTGCGTCCCCGGGACCGCAGGTCCTCCACCGACGTGTCGACCAGGCGCAGGAACGAGGGCGTCATGTAGTCGAGCACCTGCCGCAGTTGCTCGTCAGTGAGGTCGTCCACAGTGGTGGTGCCGTCGATCAGGGCGTCGGCGGTGAAGCTGACCCACTCGGTGTGCTCTTGGACGTCCCGCGTGCGGGCGGCAAACTGCTCGTCGCTCTCCAGCAGTCCGTCGTCAGCCTCATCCCCCACCGCGGTGTCGGGCTCGGGCGGCAACCGCACCAGCTCACCCAGCACCTCGTACTCGGCGCGGGCCTTGAGCATCCCTAGCCGCCCGACGCGCTGCTCGTGGGTTTCCTCCGCCGGCGGCTGGTCGTTGATCACCATCTGGTCCCACAGGTCGCCGACCTGCTGCTCGACCTGCTCACCGAGGTTGGTAAAGAAGGCGGTGGGGTCGGGGATGGCGGCGCAGCGCTTGGGCAGCCACCGCCGCCAGTACGCCCGCGCTTCGATGCCGTACCGGTTCATGGCCATCGCAGTCTCCTCGGTGTTACTCGCTGTCAGGTGGGGTGTCATCGTCTCCGGGCTCCTCGCCAGCCGGATCAGCGGAGTCTCCGTCCTCCCCGCCCCCCTCGGGGGGCGCGGGTACGGTGGCGAGGATCGCGGCGAGGTACTTCTCGTCGCCGTCCCACTGCTCGCGGTGGCGATCACGGTGCTGGCCGTTGCGGCAGGTGCCGACCCACAGGCGGCCGATGCGCTCGATCGCGCGGGCGAGAGCGTCCTGCCACAGGTACGGGGCGGAACCGGCGTCCTCGCTAAGGGCGTAGGCCGACTGGTGGGAGGTCCACAGCGCGGTCAGTTCCTCGACCACGGCACCGTGCTGCCACCAGCACTGCCGCGGAATCTGGTCGTTGGTGATCCCATAGCGGTCGGCCATCCAGATGACCCAGACGACGAACTCGCGCCACAGGGCCACGCGTTCGGCCGGTACAAGGTCGTCCCAGCGCACCGGGGCGCCAGCGACGCGCTCTTCCTCTTCACCGCCTTCGCCTGCGCCGGCGCTGCCTCCGCCCGCGCCTTCGCCGCGGTCCTCCTCCAGGATCTTCAAGCGTTCGGCTTGCAGAACCAGCTCGGCGTTCAGCGACACGATCTCTTCGTTGATCGTGGCCAGTTGCCTGAACAGGTCGTCAAATCCGTTAGCCATCGGTGTGGCCCGCCTTGTCCAGCATCACCCGGCGACCCGCCACGATTTCGCGGGCCTTGCCGATGGCGGCCTTGATCTCCTCGGCGCGCGGTCCTTCGTGGGCGCGGGTGAAGGTGACGAGGGTGGCCGGGGTGCGGCGGTGGATGACCAACCCGCCGCGCTCGGGGATCATGCGGATATCGACCGGCTCCCGTACCGCGCGGCGCCGCAGCGAGGTAGACACCGACACGCGGTCGCCGTCGTCAGAGATTGAGACTACGTCTTCGTCGAAGTCTCCGGCCAGCTCGGAGTAGGCCTTGAGCTCTTCGGGGTCGGAAATGCCACCGAGGAAAACCTTCACGGTTCCGGCAGCCATCATCTTGCGCACGCCGAGCTGCCCCCACCGTTCTTCTGCCTGTGCGTAGGACTGCAAGACGGCCATGACGAAGATGTTCTGGGAGCCTGAGACGCTCATCAGGCTGGGGATCCCCGGCAGCGGGGCGACGTTGGCCATCTCGTCCAGGAAGCACCCGAAAGGGATGGGCAGTCGCCCGTTCGGCGCACGCCCGGCGATTGCCTTGGCCGTGTCGAAGAGCGCCTTGGCGAACGCGGCCGCCAGCGGCGCGAGCGCCGAGCCCTCCTCATCCTCGCCGATCAGGAACAGCGTGCCGCCCTCGGTGAGGAACTTCTCGATGTCGAAAATGTTTTCGTCGCCCTCGGGAGCGAAGATCTCGGCGACCTTGTCGTCGTACAGGGCGATGAAGGACTGCTGGGCGGTGCGCCAGGTCGCGCTGCGCTCCTCCTCCGCAGCCGCGTGCTGACCAGCCAAGGCCTCGGCGAGGGCATGTCTGCCCTTCGCCGTGAGCAGATCGACGGCCTCCCTGTTGTCTGGGTCGGCCGCCCAGCTGAGCACATCGGCGACCGGCCGCTTGTTCAGCGCGGCGGCGTGCAGCCAGCAGGTGATCAGCGTCTTGGCGTTCAAGCTGAAATAGCCGCCGTTGGAGGTGCCCTCCTCGCTCTTGGTGGTGGCCACCAGCGTCTCGGCCCGCTTGCGGGCGATCGGGTAGCGCTCGCAGCCGGCAGTCAGCGGCCACCGCACTTGGTTCGGCCACCCGGACAGCCCGGTAGGGTCGAGCACCCCCACGAGGCCGTAGTCCTCGCGCAGCACCGCGGTGTTGTAGAGGACATCGGTTTTAGAGCTAGTGGCAAAGACCGTGCCTTCGAAGTCCAGGATGCCGGGAAGGATGATCTGGCTCGTTTTACCCTCACGCGGCGGTGCGACTAAGACCACGCTTTCTTCGATCGTCACCCACAGCCGGATGTCCGTGGGGTCGGAGACGCCGATGTTCACCGCGACGTGCCGGACCGTGATCGAAGTAGGATCGGTCTCGTACAGGATCGGCCGAAGTGAGGATGCCCGGCCCAGCGCCTGCTTCTCCCCCATCGCCTTTTCCAACTGCGCGGCGGTGGCCTTGCCGTCGGCACCGTCGGCACCGCGACGCTTCCACCACCAATGGCCCTTCCACGCCCCGTAGCCGGAGCCGCCCAGCAGCCACGCGAAGCACGCCCAGAAGGCGATGGGGCCGCCGACCCCGGTGCCGGGCCAGGCGACGGCCGGATTATCGGGATGAGCGAGCACGACGAGGATGCCGCTTCCCGCGGCGTTCCAGCCGACCACCGCGGGTTGGCCATGCTGCAGCAGCCCGGAGAGCACTGCGGAGAACCACAGCAGCGCGGTGAGCACGAACGCGCCGATCAGGGGAATCACCCAGATCGCGTCGCGGCCCATCCGCAGCCGCACGGCGGTCTTCGGGACAGCGGCCTTGGGCATCATGCGGCGGCTCTCCTGCGCAGACGGACCATCGGAGCGGACGGCGGTGCGGCCTCAGAGCCAGCACTTTCCGTCATGCGCCGATTGGTGTCGGTCAGCCGGATCTCCGTGGCCGTTCGGATGTGTTCCACGAGGTTGATGCGGGAGCCGACTTGCCAGATTGCCCGCCCGGGGGCGCAGATGTTCGCCCCGTCCGGCAGGGACTTGCGGGCCCAGGAGGTCAGCCCCAGATAGTCGGCGGTCTTCTCGGCCTCGTCTCGGTCCAGGTGGTAGACCACGCGCGTCGCCGTGAGTTTGAGGATCGCGGCCGCCTCGGGGGCTTCCTCCAGGACCAGGTCGGCCAGGTGGTGCAGGATCGCCCAGAACGACAGCCCGAGCCGCCGCCCGTAGCGGACCAGTTCCTCGAACAGGCGGGCTACCGGGCGGTGGCTGAGGATGTGCCAAGCCTCTTCGACGATCAGGGTGCGCTTGATGCTGTCGCCGGGCTTGATCCACCCGAAGCGGATCCACGGGCCGATGACGGCCATCAGCAGCGGCATGGCCTCGCCTTCGCGTGGCAGCCGGGTCAGGTCGAAGACGATCAGGCGGGCGTCCAGGTCGATGCCCTCGCTGGTCGGGCCGTCGAACAGCCCGGCCAGGTCGCGGTCGGGGTTGCACAGCTCGTCCAGAGCGAGCGCGGCTGGTTGGCCCCACTCGATCAGCTCCTGCGGGCTGATGGGCTGCTGGCCGAGCAAGGCCTCGCACGGGGCGGTCAGCGCGTCCAGGACATCGGAGAGCACCGCGACGCGGCCCCCCGCACGGGCCTCGGCAGAGGCTGCCTTGTGGGCCTCGGCGAGCGCGAACTTCGTCTGTGAGGACAACTCACCGACCAGGATTTCCATCATGGAGACGAGCACCTTGAACTGGTGCTCAGCCGGGATACGCACGTCGAGCGGGTTGATACGGATGCCCTCGCCGGAGTCTGCGTCCCCGTAGACCGGGCGGATCGGGGTGATGCCCAGCTCCCGGGCGATGCCGTCCCACTCGCCGCTGCCGTCCTCGCCCTGGGCGTCCAGGATGCAGAAGCTTCTGTCACGGAACCGCAGTTGACGCAACACGTAGGTCTTCTCCAGCGCCGACTTGCCATGCCCGGACTTGCCGAGCACCAGCACGTGCGGGCTGGGCAGGCGCACGCGCGCCTTCGGGTCGTACAGGATGAATGGGTCGAAAATATAGGCCTTGCCGCTGTAGGCCTCCCGGCCGATGATCACCCCGCGCGGGTCCATACTCGCCGCGCCCACGGCCGGGTACAGGCCGCAGGCGTTGCTGGAAGTGGAGCGGATCGCCCGACGCCTGGTCTGGGTCTGGGTACGGAGCATGTCCAACACGGCGATCAGCGCCCTTCCTTGAGCAGGCCGCCGCCGAACGGCAGCGTGTTGGCGAAGGCTCGGTGGTGTTCCCTGTCGCACCACTCCAGGCGCAGCCCGCTGCGGGTGACGGCGTTGCGGATGGTGTCGGCGTCCCGGCGCAGGTGCTCGCTGCTGGAGGAGGTGACGGTCACCCAGCCCGCCAGGCGGATGCCGGCCGCGCCGTTGGCGATCTCCTGCATCGTGGAAAGGGACGCCCTCTGTGCCTTCTGCTCGCGCGGGTCCTCGATCTTCCCGGTCCGCTTGTCGGCCTGCCCCAGCTCGTTGGTGGCGTCCGCCATCGCCTCGGTGATGGCCTGATCGGTGGGAACCAGGTCCATGGTCACCGACATCGAGATGATGACGTCCTGGACGTAGAGCAGCAGCGGGGCGAGGAAGTTGATCCCGACCGGCAGAACCGGCCACTCCTTGACCCAGGCGGTGCGCGAGTGCCAAGCGTCGGGGGATGATTCCCAGCTCCGGGAGACCATGTGGTCGGCCGACCGGGCGTCCAGCTCCGCGGGCCAGGCGGTGACCCGGTCCATTCCGGTGGTGTCGTCGATCCAGTGGCTCGGGTCGTAGGCGTGGTGCAGGTAGGAAGCGAGCGCGGCCTCGTCCAGGTTGCGAACGTGCCGCAGCTGGCCGCCCGCCAGGGAGCGTATGAACGACTCGATGTCCTTGCCCAGGGTGACCGCGTAGCCCTCGTGAAGGGTGTTGTAGCGGCGGGCCTCGGCGACGAGGTCGGAGGTGTAGGGGATGCCGAGGGCGAGAATGAGCCGGCGGTCCTCGGCGGTGACTGCGACCTGGCGGATCAGCTCACCGTAGGAGTGGTCCAGCCAGGCCGGGGCGTGCGGGTCGCGGCGCGCGGCCGCGTCCCGCACGTGCGCGTTGGGGTCGGTGGGGATGATCCGGGCGATCCACTGCAGGCGGCGAATCCGCCCGCCGCCGTCCGCCGTGGATTTCAGCAGGGATTCATATGCCCGGATCAGCGCCTCCTTGTCGTCGGTGTCCAGGCTGCCGAAATCGCGCATCGCCTCGACCTCGACCGCCGCGGTGAAGGTCAGCTCGTGTGGCTGGAGGAGGGTGGCGATCTGCCCAAACGCCGTGCGTGCCGAGATCCACTCCATGTCCTTCGGCACGCCCGGCGGCACGTCGATGGGCACCCGGCGGCCGTCGGCCATCCGGCCCGCGATCGGCGCCTTCGACCGGTACAGCAGCGAGCCGTCTCTCAGCAGCTTCTTGTAGGTCCGGCTGATCTCGAACCACTTCAGGTAGGTCCGCCCCTTGTATGGGGCGAGCGTCGCCCAGGCGCAACTTCCCGCGATCACCGCGAACGCGAGGACCTTGACGATGATGCCGCTGAGCATCCAGACCATGAGCAGGCCGCCGACGAACCCGGCGCCCAGGATGAGCTGTTCGTCGGACTCCAGCTTCCGGCCGAGCAGTCCGCGCGGCCGCGGCCGCGGGAAGGTGAAGGTACGTGGCATGGGGTCAACTTCCGCTCATCAGGGACTCGGTCATCTCGGCTGGTCGCCCTCCGGCTCCGACGGCGGCTCGTGGGGCGCGGGCTCGGACGGCGGCCATGGCGGCGGAGGCCCCGTCGTCTCGGCGCCTGTCGGCGCAGACGGCGGCGGTGCGTGGACTTCGGAGAAGCGCGCAGTTCCCTCAGGGCCAGGCTCGTCCGCGCTGGACCCGCTGCCGCCGGGCCCGCCAGGGCTGGCGTCCGTACCGGAGCCGAGGTCGGGGCCGGTCGGCGGGGCGCCCTGGGTGTCGTCGCCGGTGCCCGCCGTGGTGCCGTCCACCCCGCGCTCGGCCGCCTGCTGGGCCTGGTCCTTGGCCATGTCGACGCCCTTCTTGCCCCCCGCGACGGCCGCGCCGACCCCGGTGGACGCCGCCGCGCCCTCGGCTCCCGCGGCCTCCTCGCCACCGCCGCCCTCTCTCCCGCCGCCACCGTCGTCGGCATCCTCACCGCCTCCGCCGCCGAACCGGCTCCTGAGCTCGCCGAAAGTGTCACCGGCTTGGCTGCCGAGGTTCTGCGCCCGGCCCTTGAGGTCGTCGCGGGCCTGGTGCATGTGCTGCAGCTCATCGCCCATCAGCGGCAGGAATCTGGCCAGGGTGAAGGGCAGGAACAGCGCGAGGCACAGCAACGCGAGCGCGGTAAAGACGGTGGCGAAGGCCTGGACGACCGAGGTGTCCCCGTGGACACTGGACGCCAGCATGCCCGTGGCCAGGGCGATCGTGGTCAAGGTGACGTACTTGCTGGCGATGACGGCGCCCATCACCCCGGCCCACCGCCTGTTGTGGTTCCACAGGCTCTTGTCCACCAGCCCACTGAACACTGAGGTACCGAACACCAGGCCTGCCAGGATCAGGGCGTTGCGGACGATCAACTCCAGCCACACCCCTGCCACCGCGGTGAGCATGCCCATCGCCAGGAACAGCACGATCACCGAGCCTCCCGGGATCGCCATCAACGTGGCCATCGCCCCCGTGACCGTGACCACCATGCTCGCCGCGTCCCCGGCCACGGGGGCGAACATCGCCTCAGCTGCCTCGTCGAACATCTCGGTGACGTAGGCGACGGCGGCCGGCGCCAAAGCCGAGACCGCCACTGAGATCAGCAGGAAGCCGGTCGACTCGCCCAGGGCCTGCAGCGGAGGCACCCCTTGCAGCGCCCGCTTGGCCACCGCGAACAGCCACAAGATCACCGTGAGCACAGAGGAAGCGGCGAACGCCATGGTGTAGGTGCGCAGGAAACCGGGGTTGCCCCAGTCGATCCGTGTGGTGGACAACAGCGCCTTGACCATCTGGGTGAAGAGCGAGGTGACCGCGTTGTTGAAGAACTGCGCGATGTACCCAAGCGGGTCACTCACGAAGTCGATGGCCCGGTTCGTGGACTCGACCGTGTGACAGATCGTGTCCGCGAAAGGGATGTTCTTGCACGACCAGTCGCTGAAGCCGTTGGCTCGCGCCTGTCCGGCCACGAAGAACACCTGGAAGGTGATGGTCAGAGCGGTGATCAGTAATAGCCGGATGTGCAGGCGCTGCATCGTCTCAGCCGACATACGGAGGCGCATCGAACTCCCCGTTGAGCGTGCGGAAGTCGTCGACCGAACTCGGGTCGCTGCCCGTGGACACAGGTGTCGGGCCGTTGACCGAGTTGACCGACGCCAGCTTCCAGTCGCCGTCCTGCCATTGGAGGGTGAGGGTGTAAGTCGTCCAGGACGACGAGACCGGCAGCGGCGCGTTGTTGCTGGTCGTCCCGATCAGCCCGGCCATCCACACTTCGACGGTGGCGACCTGGTCGGTGTAGCTGTCGGCCTTGGTGCCCATGGCCGCAGCCCGCGCCACGAGCGTGTCGGCGCCTGCACCGCTGATGCCGAGTGAGGCGAGCACCTGCTTCATGCCGGCGTCGTCGTTGGCAATCAGCTGGGCGCGCGCCCCGGATGTCGCCATCGCCGCGATGGTCTTGTGGCGGATTGCGGTATCGGTGAAGTACTTCGCCGAGGAGCGCGCGATCTGGTAGTTGACCGCGGCCTCGACCGCACCGGCCTGCGTGTGGGCGTAGCCGACCGGGACCCCGTCGAGGACCTTCAAGGCGACCGTCTGTGGATTCCCGCCTGTACCGTCGGCGTTCTGCCCCGGCACCGTGCTCTGTGTCGCTCCAGGCGTGGCATCCCTGTTCGAGCTGCCGGAACTTCCGCCATCGCGGCTGAGGTTGACCACCGTCGCCAGGATGAGCAACGCCGCGAACAGCCCTCCTGCGATCGCCGCGCCGCGCCACCACGGCTTGTTCTCCTGTACCGAACCGCTATCGGCTCCGCCGAGCATCTTGGTACCACGGCGCGGCGGTGGGGTGCTGCGAGCCATGTCAGATCCCCATCCCGTAGACGATCGTGAAGATCGTGCCGAGCGATGCGACGACGAACGCGCCGATCAGGGAGCCACCGACTTCCTTCTTGCCCTTGGAGACCTGTGCGACATCGTGCTGGCTCTCGCCCACCCGGATGTTGAAAGCTCCAAGAGCTGCCCGGCCCAGGAGCGCTAGCACCACCGCAGCCATGATCGCCTCGACCACCGTGCGCGCGGTCTTGCCCAAAGCGCCGAAGGGGCCCCAGTCCGGGGCCAACCCGTTGACCAGGCTCCCGATGCTGCCGTTGGCGGCCAGCACCACCAGGTGGTGCGCAACAGTCATCCCCAACCCCTTACCCATCCGCGTCGTGGAGCTGGACCCAGCACGAACCGAACTGACCTCAAAGTACACAGACTGACACTTGACAACAACTGTTTATGACTATGAGAAGAGGCTAGGATGCTGCCTTCAAGACGGATCCACCAGCTTTCAGATTTCCTTGCCGAAGTCAGAGGCATCGCAGCGACATCCAGCCCCGCTTCAGCTGGAGCAGGCGCAATCCGAAAAAGCTCCTATCTATTCACATGTGTTAACACGTGGAGGTCAGGTGAAGACCGCGCTGAGCGTCGGCATCGCGATATTCGCGGCCTCCCTAGCCGTGATGGCTCTGTCCGTCCTGGTCGTGGCCGGAGCCACGGGCGCCGCCAACGCGCAGACCTGCAGCGGCGGTCTGGAGTCCATCGGCGACGGTCAGAGCGGCGCCGGGACAGCCGGCGATCCGGTGAGGTTCGACGGGTCCACCCAACCCATCGACGGTCAGGCCATCGTCCCGGTCAACCCGCAAGGCCCGCAGTCGCACTCCGCGTGGAACGACGAGCAGGTACGCAACGCCTCAACGATCACCAACATCGCACGAACTCGGAGCCTCTCTCCTCGCGCCGCCGTCATAGCGGTAGCCACCGCGATGCAAGAATCCGGCCTCAACAACCTCACCCACGGTGACCTGGACAGTGTGGGGCTCTTCCAGCAGCGCCCCAGCCAGGGGTGGGGCACCGTCGGCCAGCTCACCGATCCGGTCTACGCGACCGACAGGTTCTACGACGCCTTGATCAAGGTGGCCGACTGGCAGACCATGCCCCTGGCGCAGGCCGCACAGACCGTACAGCAGAGCGACGTACCCAACGCATACGCCAAGTGGGAGCAGGACGCCGGTGCCCTCGTCGCCAAGACCTGGGGGCTACATGCGGTCACCTCGGTGTCCACTGGATGCGACAGCGACGGCAGCCACGACCCGGCCGCCCATTTCACCACCACGAATCCCCGCACGCCCGTCCAGGCGATCGCCGCGGCCCGTAAGGCGGCTGGATCCACCGGGTGGTACCGCCGGTGCGACAACTTCGTCGCGCAGGCCTACGGCTGGGGAAGCAGCGGCTCAGTCAGCGCCAACGCCCACTGGAACCGGCTCGTCGACGCGGGCCTCGCTCACCCCGGGGACAATGCCCCACCCCCCGGCGCGCTGCTCTTCTACGACACCGGCGAATCAGCCGGCCACGTCGCCCTCTACCTCGGCGACGACATGGTCGCCAGCAACGACATCGTCAGCGACGGCACCATCGGCATCGTCCACCGCAAGGACCTCACCGACGGCACCTGGCGCCTCCGCTACCGCGGCTGGGCCGAGCCTTCGTTCCCCGACGCCGGTGGCACAAGCGTTATCTGACACACCACCAGAAAGCGAGAAGGTCGTGAACCCCATCGACACGATGGTCCAGGTCCACATCACCACCGACGGAACATGCTTCATTGACGATGAGTTCTTCGCCCCTCCTCCTGGCGTCTCGCTCAACGATGCCGTCCTCTCCCACCTCCGACTGGAGGCCGCAGCCGCCGAAGCCCCCATCCCCGTCGTCATCCGGGATGAGCGAGCCAACTACACCATGGCCATCCAGATCAACGCCGATGGCACCAGTCAGCCGCTTCAAGGACACCGTGGGACAACTGCCACGCACACCACGCCCCAGGCAGCTCCCGAACCAGAACCCACCCCGATACCTTGGGGGGACCCTCTTCCCACGAATCGACCCCACGAGTCGCTCCCCGAGCCGTACCGATCACGACTCGAAGCCGTGTGTGCGAGCGCTCGACAGAACTGCAACATCGATGCCGCTAAGGCCGCGGACCAATTGATAGGTGAACTTGCAGGCCGATACGGCTCAACTCACCTCTTCACACTCACTGTTGGCGTCGTCCGCGGTGACATCGCCTGGCTCATGCGCGACAATGGCTACGGACTCAAGGTCTGGATCTACATCGCCAGAGCCTGCCAAACACTTCTCGGGGCCGCCCACAAGACCACCATCCGGGCCGTGGGGAACGCAGTTGGCTGCTGGCGACGTCTCCCTTCTGCTGAGCAGCTGGCGGAAGGAAATGAGATCACTGCGCTCCTACGAGATGTCCCCATCCCTGAAGCGATACCCAACCTCAAAGCCGTCCACGACCGCATCAGGCTTATAACCGTCACCAGTTGAGGAAAGGTAAACCTCATGAACCCCCTCCGCACCGGCCGAGCAGTTCTGTTCTTCCTCCCTTACGTTCTCGTGGTCTTCGGATTCCTGGTAGCCGGCCAGGAAGCTGCCAACTCGCGCACGCACGCTGCGCTTCAGGCGCTCGCGGTCGCGGCCGTTGGACTGTTCTGGGCCTGCTTGCGCGCCCGCCGCTCACGCAACTGACAACGGGCGGCCAGGACCTCATAGCCGGAAGGCATCGTCTTGGGCTGTGGCAAGGTCTTGTAAGACGCGTCGAACCTCACTGCGTTCAACCTAGCCGACGCGCCTTCCGTGCACGTCGAAGCCATCACGCGCCATCCCCCGACTCACCCTCGGCGGAGGCCTTCCGGCTCTCAGGGACCATCCAATCCCGCCGGCGAGCCAAGGATCGCATTGCGACCGCAGAATGCGTCAGGCGGATTATCACGGGACCCGAGTCGTGAGCACGATGTTGAGGTGACGAAAGTTCCAGTGCTCGTCCACCTTGGCCCGTACTGCGCTTTGTACGGCAATTGATGAGCCAGGGTTCGCCCTAAATCGAAGCGCACGAATCCCGATTTAGTCAGATCTCGGATTAAGAAACGCAGCAGGGCATGGCCGGGTGCGAGAGAAGCTGCGCCTGGGTTCATTGCCGTCACCAGCGAATAGCACACCCTGTCGCCCAGCAGGCAGAGCTGGGCAGCCACAACATCACGGTCGACCCTCAACGTAGCGATCGTAGCCATTCGATCCGAGTGG
Source organism: Streptantibioticus parmotrematis (assembly GCF_019890615.1). GTDB lineage: Bacteria > Actinomycetota > Actinomycetes > Streptomycetales > Streptomycetaceae > Streptantibioticus_D > Streptantibioticus_D parmotrematis. Next base: position 80,327 of record NZ_JAINVZ010000015.1, read on the forward strand.
GAATTCAGGACCCCGCGCCAGGTACGCTCGTCCTCGCCCACCGTGCCCGCCACTACACGCTCGGCAGCACCCCAGCGTAGGCGGTGCAGACGGGCCAGATCAGGAAACGCATATAACAGCTCTTCATTACTGGAGGTTCGACGGTATTCGACGTGCCCCTCAAGTGTCGCCCATTCACGCTTGCGCCTACGATGATTCCTCCGGGTGGCCGCTGACAGGGCATCCATGTCTAAAGGAAGGGGCACGCTGGCACAAGCAGACGAGCCAACGTGATTCCAGTCTTCTCGCCTGGAGAGATGCCTCCCCAGAGCGCTTTCCAGTGGCACGTCCGGCAAGACTATATGCCGTTCCGCGGCGAGCACATCCAGCTGGTCGACGATAGCCCTAATGACGTCCTCGTCCTCAGCTTGAGACCCAACTGGTCGCACATACTCGGCGTGAGGCGATGAGAGCGGTGCTAGCTGAAGCCTGAGTTCATCACCTGCTTCATCAACGCGTTCACGAAGGGCGATAGCCGCTACAGGAGAACGTGTAGCGTTTTCGACGACGACTACCACTAGGGACGAGCACGAGGTTAATTGGCCAGCCCAGCCGTTTACCCATTCCGCCGACTGATAAGGGGTCGCCTGGCCATCTGCCTCAGCCAGATCCGCCCAGCGATTTCGGATGAATTCCCGCCCGACCTGTCCTTCAAGCAACCTACAGCGAGCCGAGCCCCTTACCACAGCAATGGATCGCATTGGCGGAAAAACTCCTTCGTCTCGCCTGGCATGATCACAGATTTCCGGTGCCAGGACACTCAAATGACGACGCAACCGTTGACCTCAGCGTTCGGTGCAAAGGCAACGCCACTTCCGCTGCAGACACCCGTCCTCCCGCACGCAGAGGGCGCGGGCGCACGGCGACATCCGGCCTACGTGCACGAGGCACGGGCGTTGCCCCGATCGCTTGCCGAGGCCCAAGTCCTGCCTGAGTGCAGCCGTTTGGCTCCAGATCAACCGTGTCGCCATCCTCAAATAAGGATGCGTTCCCGACCATAGCCGCATGGGCGCGGTGCTTCGAGTGCGAAATGTTCTGTACTGTAACTAGTATCGCTATTTACGCATTTGCAACTGTGAACAACATCGGGTCAGCTCAGCGAAGTTGAGGGCATCGCCTCTCTTTCGGCAGCACCATCGGCCGCCTCCTTGAGTCCGAGCAGTCCCTTCGGTAACCACCCGCCCCTCTCCAGCGCTGGCTCGTGGGAATCCCGTCGCTCTGCATCGCCACAAAGCCGATCGGTGGCAGCGGCACCGCCGCCACGGGACCCCGGGGTCGAGGAACATCCGAACGAAAGCTGGCGCTAAGGCTGGACTTGGCCGGCCGCCAGGCTCGGGTGAAGCCGTAGGTTGCCCGGCCGCGGACCAGGCGCCGCAGCGCGCAGCGCGAGGAGTTCGTGCTGGAGACGGTGTCTGGAACGCCGGCACCGCCCGGCTGCTGCCCCGGGGGACACCGGACTCGCGCGGCTGTCGTACGGACAGGCCCGCGCCCTCCTGGACGCCCACACGGCCGTCGGCGGGGTGCCGGGCACGGCTGGGGCCTGCACGAGTACCGGCACTCCGGCTTCACCCACCTCAGGGAACAGGGCGTCAGCCTGCCGATGCTGATGGCGAAGTCGCGGCACGAGAAGCCAGGGAACGCACGGAAGTACTTCCACCCCTCGGCAGAGTCGATTGCCGAGGTCACCAGCCTGCTCGCGCCCGGCGACAGCAGGCGCTGATCAGCGATGGGGGTTGAGCGCCCGCAAACGCTCCGGGAAGAACGGGTCGCGCTGCGGCGGGGTGACGCTTCCGGTCGCCGGGTCGAGGTGCCCCCATGTCCCGCGCTCGCCCTGTCCGCACAGCATCAGGGTCATGGTTGCGCCCGGGGCCGTGTGCAGCTCGACCACCTCGTGGTAGAGATCCCGGCCGACGGGGTTGGCGGTGCCCTGCACGTGCTTCCTCCCCGTCTCGGCGCGGACCTGGCCACCATCGAGGACGTACCGGTCCTCGGTGTAGCCGCCGAGCAAGATCTTCGACTCGAACGGCCACGGGTGCGAGTGCGGGCAGGGAACCCCACCCGGTCCCCGAAGGTCGGGTGCGTACCACACATTGAACTTGACGGTCCGGTCCCGCCCCTCTGCCAGCGTGAGTTCGGCTTTGCTGAGCCGACCGCTGCCGTCCGGAACCAGCCACCACGACATCGGCGAGATGAACTGCTCCCACGTGAGCGGGGCGAGGTCGGCTGCGTAGGCGGCGGCACCCACCGCCGCCGTCTCGTAGAGCACGTCGGTGAGCGTCAGCCCGGGGGCGATCAGTACAGGGTCCATGAACAGGAGACTTCCCCACAAAACTGGGTCTGAGCAGGGGTTTCCTGTTTCAAATCCGGATTGGAAACAGGAAACAGGAAACAGGTCTCAGACCGCTTCGTCGGACGTGGCCTTGTCCCGCAGGGGCCGCAGCCCACCGAGCAGGTCGGGTAACTGGAAGGAGTACCGGCCGAGCACGCTGACGTGGTGCCGGACGAACGGGGAGAGGCGGGCGACGTCCTCGTCGCGGACCTCGAAGCCGTCCGCGCGCAGCTGGTTGACCGCGCCTCACCTCCGGTCACCGAGGTGAACGCCTGGTCGACGCTGGTCCACGCGAACATCTCCGGCAGCACCGCGGGCAGGTCGACCCGGGGCAGGACCACCCGCAGCTCCAGCAGGGAGACCGGTTCAGGCTCCGGCACCAGGGCGACGAAGTGCAGGGGGCTTTCGTCGTCGAACACGATCTGCGAGTTCGCCGGCACCCGGGCAGCGACCTCGCGGCAGGTGCCGTCTCGCCGCGCGGCCCGCACCGCCAGGTGCTCGCCCGCCTCGGCGGGCAGGCTGAAGGAGGCCAGCCCGTAACGCACCACGAGATCTAGGAGTCCTGCCTTCGCAGCCCAAGGACTTCGGCGATCAGCACTCGCGGTACAGCAGGAAGTAGACGCGCAAGCGCTTCCAGCGTAGAAATCGAGTCCGCATCGTTGCGCATTGCTTCTGCAGCGGCGAACGGATCTCCCACCTCAGGCGAGTAGAAAAGGTGGTCCCCGTAGTGAGTACGAACGAGTACTGCTGCTACCGGACCCGCTTGCCCAACCGGATGTAGCTTGAGTAGCGGCATTTCGCTCACGAGAATCCCACCGACTGGCTGCTTGTCCCTCGCGCCGGCCTCCAGCTCTGCATCCGATAAGCACGGTTCGGGATCTTGGTGTTCCGCCATCGTCGGCCCCCCATCACATGGACGACGCGCGCGGCACGACTTCACTGCAAGACCATCGGAAAACCCACCCGCACGTTGGTTACCCGTCGCCCCACGCACCCCAGACAAGGATCTTGCGCAGTCAAGCACCCGACTGTCAAGGAATTTGGGGCGATGCACCGCCAGCAGCGCTCATTTTGGGCGTTTTCATACGGTTTACACCGGTTCTTTTTCCAGTTTATTTGAAATTACGTGTCGTCACTTGCTGTGCTCTCGCGCAGGGTTGATCTAGACTCAGCACCGTCGACGGCGAGGGGGCTACGTGAAGACACAGGGCGATACCGAGGAGTCGGCGGCCCAGTTCGCCGAACGCTTCAACCGGCTGAACCAAGTACTCTACAGCGCCGAAGTTGGGCGCCCGTACACCGAGCAGGAGATCGCCGCGCAAGTCGGGTTGTCTACGAGCCAGGTGAGCAACCTCCGGAACGGTCGATCCCTTCCACGGGCTGACAGAGCTCATCGACTCGCACAACTCTACGGCGTCACAGCTGACTTCTTCTTTCTGCCGCCCGATGCCCCGTATGTCGTTGATGTCGAGTCTCAACTTGACGCGATCGAGCAAGAACGACGCGGTGTCCCACAACACCGCGCCAACCGGTCGGCCGGCTCTTCGGCCGGCGACGATGAGGTTCGCCGTATCGCGGAAGGTGTGGCTGACCTCCCACCGGACATGCGCGAAACCGTCGCAAAGTTGGTAGATCAACTGCGCCAGGTAGCTGGCCGACGACGCCTCCGCCGACACAGCAGGAGTTAGTGGTGACAGAATCCCGGCTTGAGACGACATGGCAAAACCCGGAGGGGGATAGCGACATGGGGATACGAGCTGAACGACGAAGGGTGCGCCAGACTCTCGACCAGTTGGGGTTACCGCGGCATCCCACGATGGATGAGCTTGTGACCGCTTACCAGCTTAAGACGGGTCGTACGCTCAGCATGATCGAGCGAGACGTAGAGCCTGGCCAGCCCTCCGGTCTCTACGAGCAGTACCTGTTGGAAGACCGGATCTACTTCCCACGGACCACTTCTCCCGCTCATCAGGCGCTCGTCGTATGCCACGAGTTGGCCCACCTACTCCTCGGCCACACGCCTCGCAGCCACGGGCCCATCGATTCTAATGTGGTTCGCCGAGTTCTGGGACGAGACCACTACGCCGCGCCCGCTGAGAGGGAAGCGGAACTCTTCGGCACCCTGCTGTTTCATGAGCTCAACCTCGAACCGCGAGCCGGGGCGGAGGAACGAGTAGCACCGGCGCTCACCCACCGCGAGGGACGTCATGCATAGCCTTGAGATCTTCTACGACCTTGGCTACTTGCCGATCGCCTTCTGCATGCTTGGGCTTTCACTCTACAAGACCCGCGCTTGGTTGAACGAACGCATTCCTAGTCTTCTCATTATGACAGGGGCAGCGCTTACATCCGCCGTCGGCTTCACTTCTGCGGCGCCGGTCTTCTACCGCCAGATCGACAACGCCGTAGGCAGATCGAACTTCGCAACTCTCGTAGTTTACAGCGCAATTACCATGTGCTGCGCTTTCTTCTTGCTCTTGGTGAGGCTCTGGTCCGGCAATAGTTCGCCAACCGAGGAGCAGGGTCGTCGGGAAACCGAGCTACAACGACTTCGGGTCGCAGGAAAGATCGTAGGACCCGCTTACATAGTTCTACTGATCCTAATGGCCACTTTCTTCCTGAGGTCGCATATACCCACCGGAGAGAAACCTCTCACTTTTGACGCGTCATTCGCAGCCACACCCTGCGTAACTACCTTCCTGCTACTGTTTCAAGCGGGTTACGGATTCGCCAACTGGTCGATGGCATTTCTAACTTGGCGCTATTCGCGACAGCTCGGAGATAGTGATCTCAGTGCCGGCCTGAGAATCACATCCACAGGATGCGTCTTTATCGCATTCTACGGCGTGCTGAAGATAGTCGCCATCATCGGAATTATCGCAGGCGTCAAGTCCATGGCCCCTATAAGTAATTCCGTAGCCCCTGCCTCTGCATCGATCGGCGGCGCAATTGCGATTGTCGGCTGGATCCATCCGGCACGACAAGGAAGGCGGCGTAGACTTAGAGAATTCCGAGCATTGGAATCGCTCTGGCGGGTAGTGACCCAGGAAGAGCCAGGGTTGATCCTCAGAACGAAGCTTCCGCGATCTGACTGGGGTCTCCAACTCTTGGCTATCCGTCGTGCTGGTGAGATTCGCGATGGTCAGCTCTCACTCCGACCTTGGATCTCAGAACACGTGGTGTCCGAGGCCAGACGCTTGGCGGAAGAAGAGGACCTCAGGCCTTCAGAGCGAGAAGCTCTCGCCGCAGCTGCTGCTCTCCAGGGCGCCCTGAAATCCAGAGAATCGGAAACTGCTCCGTCACTGCCGTGTCAGACGCCGCCAGGAATGAGCATTCCGCCTCATGCCGAGCGAGAACATCTAGTTCTCGTTGGCCACTTCCTGAACAGCCACTTGGTCACGCAGATCTTGCAGCACACTGCCTGAGCGGCAGGCCGCGTCATCGCCGTGCGGTGGAAGAGCAAACGTAGCAAAGTGGCGGGCGGTCCCCCTCAATACGCGTGAGGGGGACCGCCCGCCACTGTTGTAGAGGTCAGACGAGGCTGAAGTCGGCTTCACCGGAGCGAACCAGATCGATGAACGACGCCCACGCTTTCGGGGAGACGACTAGTGCTGGGCCAGCCTTGTCCTTTGAGTCTCGGATCCCGACCGCGGCTGTCAGGTCCGCGACCTCAACACAGTTGTTTCCTCCGCCGCCGCTGTAGCTGCTTTTAAACCAAGCGCCTTCGGGGGCTACCTGGGGCGCGGTGATGGTCTTGGCGTTGATGGCTGCTCACATCTTTCTTGCTAGATCGTGCAGGAAGTCCGGCGTCTCTGCCGGGCCGAGTGCCGTTGCCCGCAAGCTGTCGAACCTGCGGGTGAACCGTTGGACCTCGGAGCGCTTGTCCGTCATCGTGCTGGTGCCCATGACGGTGTCCGCCTGTACGACCGGGTCGAGAACGCCCTCCTCGAAGTCCAGGAGCGTGAAGTCGCCAGCGCCTCCCACCGTGCCGCCCTTACAGAAGGGCAGGATCTGCACCTCGACATTTGGGAGGCTACTCAGTTCGATGATGCGATCGAACTGTGCCCTCATGGTGCCGGCGTAGATGTGGCGAAGCGAAGCTTCGTCCTGGATCACGGAGAGCCGGGTCGGTGAGTCCGCACGCGTGATGATGTCCTGGCGGGTGCGCCGTAGCTCGACGTGCTTCTCCTGGAACTCAAGGGTGGTGTCGTCTACTGCGCGGTGCTGCTCGAACAGCGCGCGGGCGTAGTCCTCGGTCTGCAGGAGGCCGTGGATGATGTTGGGTTGCCAGGCTCGGATGGTGTGCGCGCCGCCTTCGAGCTGGACGAACGTCATCATGCCCGAGGGCATGTAGGAGCGGAACGGGGACCACCAGCCCTTGGCGAGGGCGTTGCGATGGAGCTCCAGGAGGAACTCCTTGTCCTCGGGATCGGTGACCTGGTACCGCTTGAGGAGTCTCTCCAGGTCGCTTGCGCGCTTGAGGCTGCCGTTGCCCTTCTCAACCCGCGACAGCGTGGTCTGGTTGATGCCGTCGAGTTGTTCGACGTCCTCCATCGTGAGTGCGGCTTGTTCGCGCAACCGCCTCAGCTCGCCTCCGAGTTGGAACCGGCGAATCGTCGACTGGCTCTTCGGTGGCACCTTCTACCTCCTGTCCCGTTCGCCCGCTCAGCACGAACGATAGCCGTGTTGCGGCGCCTGATAGCCCCGCTCTAGGTCTTATCAACCGCATGATCAGGGGCGATCGCCCGAGTGTGACACGCGATCACGTCAGCAGAGAACCACCTGGCATATGCCATTGAATATTCGATTGAGGATGCTATTGCCCTTGCACCTGACTTTGCGTCACCGTGGAGTCCGTTGCCGCTAGTGCTGGCGGGCTGACAGCCCGTAGGTGGAGTGGAGGTGGTTCGCCGTGCCCGAACGCGACTTGACTGGCCCCCGGCCTGGTCGTAGACCCTGCCGCCCCCGTCATCGGATGGCACTTCGGCTCACGTCACGTGATCGGAGACCTGGGCTACGTGGCGCCAAGGGCGCTCTGCACCACCCACACCACTGCCTACTGGGGAGGATCGCGATGGCCTCGATGACGGCTACGTCGACCACCGTGATGACAGGCGCCTTCGAGACGGTCTTCGCGCCCGAGCAGAGCCGGGTCGCCGACATGCGGCATCTCAGCGAGTCCTTCCTGGAACTGTGGCGGGTGCCCGGGTCCTTGGCGGAGAGCGTGGTGCTCGTGGTGTCCGAGCTGGTGACCAACTCCATCGAGCACGGATGGGGCGATGTCGGGGTCCGCGTCCGTTGTGAGCAGGCAAGCTTGACGGTCGAAGTCACGGACTCCAACCCGGCGCCCGCCCGGCTGCGAGTGGCGGACGACGACGCCCTCGACGGCCGCGGTCTGCTCCTCGTCCAGGTTGTCGCTGACGCCTGGGGGGTCAGCCGGGACGGCACGACCACCTGGGCGACCTGGCGCCTGAACGCGGACTCCCGCGTGGCGGCTGCTGGCGGGGCGCAGCGGTGAGCGCGCTGCCGAGTAGTCGTCACGTGTGGCGGTTACGCCTGGGCGAGACGCCCGGACCGGAGGAGGTGGCCCGCCGCTACGACGTCGTGCGGATCACCAGCGCTCTGGGGTTCGCCGGGTTGGACGTGCTGCGGGACGCCGATCGTCCGGTCGGGCCGGTGCTGTGCTGCGCAGCCCACCGGTACTTGTTCGTACCGGTGCCCACCGGGGCGTCGTACCGGTGGCGCGCCCCGCACTCGGTCTGCGCGGCCCGGCCGGAGTGCGAGGGCTACGGGCCGTGCCGTAGCCGGTTCTGGGCGATACCGCCCGAACCGGAGTGCGCGGCGGTCACCGACGACGGTGAGCTGCACGACGCGCTGAGCCTGGTGAGCGCCCGGATGCGGCGCGCGGCCAGCTGGCCGGGGCCGCCACGGCTACCTCCCGACCCGGCGGAGGTGCCGCTGCCGATCCCGCAGCCGCGCTCGCCCCAGCCCAGCAGACCAGCAACTCCCGTGAGGATCTGACGTGATAGAGCCATCGGCCTCCGCCCCCGTATCGACGGGACGGCACAGCGCCCGCAAACCTTCGGCCGGCGCGCGCACACCGTCGGCGGTGCGCGGCGCCGCCTTGGGCGCGGCCGTGGTCGGTGGCGGATGGGCGCTCTGCGGGCTGCACGTCACCTCGGCAGGCGGGGCGATCCTGAGCGCGTGCGCTGGAGCGGGCGCCGTGCTGGCGTGGGCCGCCGCGCGGTCACGATCGGCGGCCGGCAGCCCCGTCCCGCCGCCACCGGTCGAAGAGCCGCACGACGGTGAGTCGTTGGAGCAGGCGGTGCTGTTGGCCACGGTCGCGGGCAGTGACCACATCCGGTGGGCGCTGGATCAGGTGGCGACGGGCCGGGCGAACACCGGATTCGAGCCGCTGGAGCAGCTCACGCTGAGCGGTGATCCACAGGGCGACGCGCTCGCCGCGGTGCGGTTCCTCGACGGTCAGGCGTGGCGGGCGGTGCTGTCCGCAGCGGCGGACCGGCAGCGGGCCCTGGAGCCGGGGGCTGAACTCGGCGAGTTGCTGCGGACGTTCGTGCCGCGCCTGCAGTTGCTGGTCGAGAAGGCGATCGCGGTCGCCTCCGGGCTGGAGGCGGAGGTGGAGGACCCGGACGTGCTCCACGGGCTCTTCGGTGCCGACCACCTGCTAACGCAGATGCGCCGAGCCACACAGAATCTGGCGATCCTCAGCGGCAGCCTTCCCTCCCGTTCCGACCCGCCGATGCTGATCGCGACGGTCATCCGTTCCGCGATCTCGGAGATCGGAGAGTACGCGCGGGTGCGCCACGCCCTGCGGCTGGTCGATGACGCGCTGCCGGGATACGTCAGCGTCAGCGTGACGCATCTGCTCGCGGAGCTGATGGAGAACGCCACCCGCTACTCCAGTGACGTGGTCGAGATTCACACGCGCCGAACTCCACACCACGGCGTCGCCGTCGAGATCACCGACCGCGGACCGGGCATGTCCGAGGCCAAACGCACGGCGCTCAACCGGCTGCTGGCCGAACCAGAGCGCGAGAACCCGTGGCAGCACCTGCGGGAGGGCCGGCTCGGGCTGCTGGTGGCGGCCAAACTCGCCCAGCGGTACCGGATCCGCATCGAGCTGCACCCCAGCATCCTGGGCGGCATCACCGCCACCGTGCTGCTGCCGCCCGAACTCCTCGTCCCCGGCGACCGTGTCCCCCAGCCCGCGCCCGTGCCAGAACCTGCCACGGCAACCGTCACGCAGGTCACGCCGACACAACCTCGTCCGTCCGCGGGCCTCATACCGCCGCCTGCCGAGCCCGGCCCGCCGCACCAGTCGGCGCTCCTGCCCCGGCGAGTCCGGCACGACCCGCCCACCAGGACCGTGGGCGAACCCGCCGGTTCGGCCCGTCCTGCCTTGCCGACCCGCCCGGTCACCGGGCCCGCCGCACCGGCCTGGGACGAAGGCGCCCGCGCCGGCGGACCGCTGAGACGGCCGAGCGGCCAGCTGATGGCCGAGTTCGGTGCCGCCTCATCCCATGCGGCCGGGCCGACGCCGTCGAAGGACGGCCCGTCGGCCGCATCCCACCCCACCACTCAGGAGTGATCATGGCTGATGGACAGAGCACGCCGGGCCGGGCCCGCGACCAGCTCTCGGGACTGCTGACACAGCTGACCGGCCGCGTTCCCGGGATGACTCATGCCGCGCTCACCACCGGCGACGGGCTGCTGGTGGCGGCCTGCGACGCCTGCGACAAGGACACCGTGGACCGGCTGGCGGCGAGCACCACCGGCATCTACTCGCTGGGAGGTGCCAGCTTCCAGGGCCTGCCCGGCGGCGTGCGGCAGATCGTGATCGAGCACGACGCGGGCTGCCTGTTCGTCATGGCCGCCGGGCTCGCCGGCGGCGCGGCGGTGGGCACGATCCTGGTGGTGCGGACCACGCCGGAGGCGGACGCGGGACTGGTCGGGCACCTGATGACCGAGTTCATCCGGGGCCTCGATGAGCACCTGGTCGTCGCCGCCCGGCGCAACGACACCTACAGCCTCCGGTGACCGTGCGCCCAGGGTGGTCCGGGGCCGCGTTAGGCGAGGTCCGCCCCTACACGGTCACCCGGGGCCGGACCCGCCCGCACCACCACCTGCTGCTCACCACCCGCCTGGCCGGACACGCCCCCGGAGCGGCGGTCGCGCTGGCGACCCCCGAGCACGAGGCGCTGCTGCGGCTGTGCCGCGCGATGCCGTACTCCGTGGCCGAACTGGCCGCCCGGCTGCGGCAGCCGGTGCAGGTGACCAAGATCATCGCCGCCGACCTCCTGGACTCCCGGGCCCTCATCCTGCTCGGCGTCGGCGGCAGCCCCCAATCCCCCGACAGATCCATGCTGGAGGCAGTGCTCGATGGTCTACGACGGCTGTGAGACGACATCGGAGCCGGCGGCGTTGAAGATCCTGGTGGCCGGGGGGTTCGGGGCAGGCAAGACCACGCTGGTCGGCGCGGTCAGCGAGATCGAACCGCTGTCCACCGAGGCCGTCATGACCGACCGCAGCACCGGCGTCGACGACCTGCGGGGCCTTGAATCCAAGACGCGCACGACGGTGGCGCTCGACTTCGGCCGCATCACCTTCGACCACCCGATCCCCATGATCCTCTACCTGTTCGGGACACCGGGCCAGACGCGGTTCCGGTTCTTGTGGCGCGACCTGGGCCAAGGGGCGATCGGCGCCGTGGTGCTGGTCGACACCCGCCGCCTGCAGGACTCCTTCACCGCCATCGGCTGGGCCGAGGCGCACCGGCTGCCGTTCGTCATCGGCATCAACGAGTTCGAGACCGACGCCCACCGCTACACCCCGGACGAGGTCCGCGAAGCCCTGCGCCTGCCGCCGGCCGTGCCCGTCCTGACGTGCGACGCCCGGCGGCGAGACCGCGTCACCGGCCTGCTGATCGCCCTGGTCGAACACCATCTGCACCGCCTTGCCACGGGAGCCTTGAGATGACGATGCACCACGACACCCACATCGCGGTGCCGCCCACTGCGGGCGGGGACCGGCGGGCGGTCCTCCTGGGCGCCCTTGGCCTGGACGGCGTCACAGCCGATCCCCAACTCGACGCATTTGCCACCCAGTTGGCTGCGGCGGCAGGCGTGCCGTACGCGATGGTCAACCTCGTCGGCCCCGACCAGCAGCGCTTCGTCGGCCTGTGCACCCCGCCGGACGATCAGCAGTTGCCGCCAGTCGACCGCCAGATGAGCCTGGAGCACGGCTACTGCCCGGAAGTCGTCCGGCGCAGGAAGGCACTGCCGCTGCCGGACGTGTGCGCGCACCCCCGATTCTCCGCGAACGCGGTCGTGGACTTGATAGGCATCCGCACCTATGCCGGGGCCCCGCTGATCTACCAGGGCGGCGTGCTGGGCACAGTGTGTTTCGTCGGACGCGAACCGCGGCCTCAGTCCGTGGGCCGGGACTACCTGGAGCTGATCAAGTCCCACCGGGACGCCGTCCTGGACTACCTGGTGACACGCGCCGCGACGGCGCCGCCGGCACTCCCCGGTCCGGCCACCGCGCTCACCGGCCGCCGGGAGCCCCGGCCGGACGCAGCCCGCCCTCACCACGGCCCGGCACCGCAGCGATAGCCCGATCCCACGGCCCGAGCCGCGCTCCGACCTTCGTCCACTCACCACGGGGAGCCCGATGTCCGACGCCTATTACCTCACTGAGAAGCACCGTGCCCTAAGACAGGAGGTGCGCGAGTTCGCCGAGAAGCGGATCGCTCCGCACGTGCCGCGGATGGAGGCCAGCGCGGCGGTGGAACATGATCTCGTGCGGGAGATCGCCCGCCGCGGCTGGATCGCCGTCACCGTCGCCCCACGCTACGGAGGGATAGGCGCCGGGCACCTGGCCCGAATGCTGGTGGTGGAGGAGATCTCCCGGGTCAGCGCGGCCATGGGCGCGGCAACTCAGGCGTCCCAGCTGGGCGTGGCAAAGATCATGCGCTACGGCACCTCGCAGCAGAAGCACCGATGGCTGCCGAAAGTGGCGTCCGGCGAGTGCCTGCCGACGATCGCGGTGACCGAACCCGGCTCCGGCAGCCACGTACTGGGCATGGAAGCCACCGCCCGGCGGACCGGCAAGCACTACGTACTCAACGGCTCGAAGGTGTTCGTCGGCAATTCGCACATCGGCGACGTGCACGGCGTCGTCGCGCGGACCGCCGAGGGATCGAAGGGGTTGACGGCGTTCCTGGTTGAGGCCGACCGCTCCGGCCTCACCATCGTCGAGCACCCCACCACGCTGGGCCTGCGCGGCTTCTCCTTCGGCGAGTTGCGACTGGACAACTGCCGTATCCCGGCCGGCAACAGGATCGGTGCCGAAGGCCAGGGCCGAGACGTGGCCTACTCCTCCAGCATCCTGTACGGCCGCCCCAACTTGGCCGCAGTGGCCCTCGGTCTGCACCAGGCCGTCATGGACACCACCGTGAACCTGTGCCGGGAGCGCACCCGCTACGGCGCTCCGCTGCACGAGCTGGACACGGTCCGCGACAAGGTCGGCCGGATGCAGTCGGCGCTGATGACCGCCCGCCTGACCGCCTACCACGCAGCCGCCCTCCTCGACCGGCAACGCTGCCGCATCACGCACCCCTGTGACGACGCGTTGATGAACGCCAAGCTCGTGGGCGTGGAACTGCTGCTGGACTCCGCTCGCCTCGCGATGGAGATCCACGGCGCCGCCGCCCTGACACCCGGGCGGCCCATGGAGCGCTACTGGCGCGACGCCCAGTGCCTGTTCGCCCCGGCGGGCACCAGCGACATCCAGCGGCTGCGGCTCGCCGCATACGCACTGGGCCTGGACGACCGCCACTACTCCGCACCGTCCCACCCCCCGCCCGCCTGAGCGACGAGCCGCGCCGCCCCGCGCTCGCCCGCCCGAGCCTGACGCGCGAATGGACCGATTGCCATGCTGGATCAACCACCGTCCCCACCGAGGCCCCCGCTCACGCGGGTGCGGCCCTTCCGCCTGACGCCCACCGAGACCCAGCTCGCGCAGCGGGCGCAGCCGGAGAAACCCGCGATCGCCGCGGACCTCGGAACCCCCCGGGGCCGTCGGCCAGCGTCTGCTGCGGATCGAGGTCTTCACGGCCCATGACGCCGGCGCGAGCACCGGCAACAAGCCGCCGCCGACCACACCACCGTGCCCGCCCCCCTTGCGGACAGACCACCGCCACCGTGCTTGGAGAAGTCGATGACCAACCGTCACGCCACGGCCTACGAGAGCCTGCCGCGGCCCACCCGCGCGGTATGCCGGATCCTCACCGAGCTGCCCGTCCCCGATCTCGACGAGCTAATGACCGCGGCCTCCTGCAACGTGAGCCCGCAGCGCGCTCGTTACCACCTCGCACTCCTTCGGGGCCGGGGTCTGCTGAAGGTGACACACGGCGATCCGCCCCCGCTGCGGAGGCGTTGCCTGGGATTCCCCGCCGGCGCCGCCGACGCGATCCGGGAGCGCACCGCACACGAAGACCCTGAGGCTCAGCGAGAAGGCGTCCGACGGCTACTGGACTTCCTGCTGGCACAGGCCAGCGCCGCGGAACGCCTCCTGACACCCACTCACCGCCCGTTGCCCCGCGACATCCGCTACCCACCCGCGTACCCGCAGCGATTCTCGGACCTGGCCAAGGCTCTCAGGTGGCTGGAGAGTTACACCGCCATCTACACCAGTGCCCTGCGCGCGGCAGCCGGGTTGGGCGAGTACGCCATGACCTGTCAGCTCGCTCACGCGCTGTGGCCGCTGCTGCACCTGCGCAACCCGGAGCCGCTGAGGGAGATCGCCGACACCCTCGGCCTGGAAGCCGCCCGCCGTACCGACGGGCCCGAAGGACGCCTCGCCCTTCGGGAAATGCTCAACTCCTATGGCGTGGGCGAGCGGACCCGGGGCCGGTACCGCAGCGCCATCACCGCGACCACCGAGGCCCTGGGGCTGGCCCGGCAGGACGGAGACCGGCTCAGTGAGGCCCAGCACCTGCATGATCTCGGCGTCGCGCAACGCGAGTGCGGCGACTTGGAGCCCGCGCGCGAGCACCTGGAAGCCGCCCTCGCGCTGCGCCGGGAGCTGGATTACACCCGCGGCGTCGGCCTGACGCTGCTGGAACTCGGCCACACCCGCTGTGAAGATGCGCCGAGGCGGGCGATGAGCCTGCTCTTCCAGGCCCATCACATCCTCACCGGCGTGGACGACCCGTTTGACGCGGCCCGCGCACATGCACTGATCGGCCGCGCCGTACTGGCCTGCGGTGACCAGCGCGACGCGGCCGGCTTCCTGCAACAGGCCCTGGAAACCTACAAGGCCCTGGGCATCCCCGACGCGAACCCGTGCTGTATCCAGGCCCGCGACCTGCTCGCCCAGACCCACGACACTGGCGCGCAGCCCTCGTTCCCGCAACAGCCGAAGCCAGCTCAAGCCGACTCGGGAGCAGACGACTCGGTCCGTCCGCGCCCCGAGATCTGACAGTCCAGCTGCTGCAGCCACCCCAATCCCGTCCCGCTTCGGCATTTACCTACCTTACCGATTCCCCAAGGAGAAACGCATGTCAGAAAAAAGCCGGTGCCCCGTTACCAACAAGCGGAGTTTCCCAAGCTATGAATCGGCCAGTGCTTTTCTTCTCGAAAAGGCGCAACAGCACGGCGGAGCCCCGATATCCGTCTATTCTTGTGAACACTGCGAGGGGTTCCATACTTCCACAAAGTTCACGACACGCGCGGCCAGGAATCGAGGTGGCGGAATGCATCGGGCACCCAAGAAGCACTATCGGCGCAGGTGAGATGAGCACGGTACAGGCGTTCGCTGGCGCAGCGAACCGGTCAAGGTGTCAATGTTCCGTGGACCGTGGCGCCGGACGGCATCGGCGAGTTCGGGCGGTCCAGTTCAGGAGCGACCGAACACGCCGGCGTGAATTGCAGGAGACGAGCCAAACCGGAGGAGCGAGTATGGGCGATCGATGCGTGACCGGGCCGCTGGAACGGTTAGTGCAAGCTGTGCGGCTGGCCGTGCGCGGAACTGTCGAGACCGACACCTTCTGCCGGCCGGCAGAATCAGTTCTGCTTGATCCGGCGCTGCTTCGGGAATGGGCCGAGGGGATGCTGCCGGGCGGTCGGCGGATCTGTGTGGCCGGAGCCCTCGATCGTCGGCTCGTGTTCATCCAGCGCGAGCCGGGTTCGTGGGTCGCAGTGGATCTGTCGGGCCGACCGCATGCCTCTCGTCGCTGGCCGTCCTGGACTCGGGACCAGGTGCGGCTGCACGAGCCCGATTCCTGGCTGTCGGAAGCCGTGTTGTCCGACGCGGCGGTCTTCCGTCTGACCCGCCCGCGAGTGCTGCTGGCGGCCTTGTACCACCCGGAGTTCTTCCCGCTGCCGCGGTTTCCGCTGGGGATCAGCGATGTGGCCCGCGCGGCCCGGGCCACCTTGATGGGAACGGTCACCCTGTCCGACATGCAGCTCGGCACCACCGTCGAGGACCTGATCAAACAGGTCAGCACCGAACCGCCGGACATCCTCGGGATCTCGGCGACGTTCGGCCAGCACGACCTGCTGATCCAGCTCCTGGACGCGGCCTTCGCCCTGCGCGAGCCCCCGATGGTGGTGGCCGGCGGCAGCCTCACCGCCCGCAACGAGCAGCTGCTCCTGGAGCGCTACCCGAACCTGCTCGTCGCCCGCGGTGGCGGCGAGGCCACCATCGAGGCGATGCTGGCGCACTGGCACGGTGACGTTGCGCGGGAGGAGATACCCGGCATCGGCTACACCGGCGCGGCCCGGGGCGGCGGTCTCGCCGTCGGCCGTCGCCGTACCGCCAGGCCCGTCGCCCGGGACGCCAGCGGTGACATCCTGCCCGAACTCGACCTGCTGCCCGCCACCTTCGACCATCACGGGGTCGCCCAGCTGGAGACTAGCCGCGGCTGTACCAACACGTGCTCGTTCTGCCCCCGCGGTCATAAGGGCCGCTGGGCCGGCACCCCACCGGAGCAGCTCCGGTGGATGCTGTCGCAGATCGGCCAGGTCCTCGACCGCTACCCCGGCGTCTCCCGCACCCTGTACCTGGTCGACGAGGAGATCATCGGGGGTGGCGCGGACGCCGTCGAGCGGATCCTGCGCCTGGCCCGCGCCCTGCATGAGGCCGGGTTCACCTGGGAGTCCAGCTGCCGTATCGACCAGACCGTGCGCCTCGACCGCGACGAGAACTGGCACACCGAGCGCGCCGCCATGTGGCGCACCCTCGTGGAACTGGGGCTGCGGCGGATGCTGTTCGGCGTGGAGTCCGGCGTCGACTCCATCCTGACTCGTTTCAACAAGGAGACGACCGCCCGGCAGAACGCCCTGGCCATCCGCACCCTGTCCGCGCTCAACATCCCCACCCGCTACACCTACATCACGTTCGACCCGCTGATGACCCTGGAGGAGCTCAAGGCCACCCACGCCTTCCAGGGGCGCACCGATCTCCTGCTGCGCCCCCAACCCGGTGTGGACGTGCGGGAGGTCGTACGCGGGGTCCGCGACGAAGGGTGGGCGGCCGCGCACGCGACCGGGCGGCCGCTTCATACCGGGATCAGCTACATGCTGGTGTCGATGGAGTGCCTGATCGGCGCCGCCTACACCCGGCAGGCAGCCGCCGCCGGGCTGACCGGCCAGGCCGAGCCGCTGATGGGCCGGGTCGCCTGCCGGTACCGGGACTGGCGGATCGGTGTGGCCAGCCGGTGGGCGCAGCGGTGGGTGGACCGCCACTTCGCGCTCGACTACACCCTCAAGAGCCTGGAGAAGGTCCTCGACGGCACGCCTCGGGCGGCCGTGCGGCAGGCCCGCGTGGTGCTGAAGAGCGCCGCCTACCAGGTGCTCGGCGACCTGATCACCGTGATCGAGCAGCATGATCTGCAACAGCCGGGCCGGCAGGAGGAGTTGTCCGGTCAGGCCGAGGCGGCACTGGAGGCGCGGGCGAGGGCGTTACGTGGGCAGATGGCGGAGACGGTCGAACAGGTCGGCCACCGGCTGGCCGGGGAGCACGCCGCGATGCTCGCCCGAGAGTACGGCCGATGGCGGTCGGCCACCGGCTGGGAGCTGATCAACGCGGGTGAGTCCTGTGCGCAGTGAACCGCGCCGGGCCCCGGCGCCCCGCCGCGCGATCGCGGTCGGGACGTGCCGGGCTGCTCGGTCAGGTACCGGTCTTCTCCGGGATCGGCACCCAGTCGAACTCCGGGCAGAACCTCGCGTAGGTGACGAGCTTCCAGGCCGCGTACTGCTCGGTCCGGCCCGAGCTGCGCAGCAGGTGCTTGACCCAGGTGTGCGCGATGCGCTCCTCCAGCGTCATCGTCTGGTCGATCCGGTCGAGCATCCGGCAGGCGACGGCGAAGTCCTCGACCGTCAGCGCGCTCAAGTCGATCTCGATGCCGTCCACGGTGAAGGAGAAGACCAGCCGGGAGGTCGAAAAGCGTGTCTTGCGCTCGCCGAGGAACGTGGTGTGCGGGGCAAGGGCCGCGCGCAGCCGGTCGCGGTCCTCGACCGGGTAGCCGATGCCCAGGTCCAGGTCGGAGGTCTCCAGGTTCAGCCGGGTTCCGAAGGAGCCGACGTCACGGGGCGTATGCCCGGTCCACTTGGTGATCAGCTCGGCCGCCATGGCACGCACCTTCTCCAGGCGCTCGTCGTGGAAGCGCATCTGCTCGTAGAAGGCGCGGGCGCGCGCGAACTCGGCGTCGGTGAAATCGCCGCGGACCGTCCATCGGCGCTCCAGGATCGAGTTCAAGTCAAGTCCGGTACTGGGGGGTTGTGTCGTCACGCGAGGCACCATACTCACTTCCCGAGACGATTCATCACTGTTTGCTGGGAATTGAGAGGAAGAGGGTACTTCTTGTGAGTGCTTCGCCGTCCCTGCCGCGCCGCACCCTCGCGCGTGGCCTGTCCGTCCACCCGGTCGGTATCGGCGGCTGGGCCCTAGGCGGCCCGGACACCAACCTCGGCCTGCCCATGGGCTGGTCCACCGCCGACGACACCGCCTCCCGCCACGGCCTGGAAGCCGCCCACGAACTCGGTGCGAACCTCATCGACACCGCCGACGTGTACGGGCACGGGCACTCCGAGCGGGTCATCGGCGACTTCGTCACCACCATCAACCGGGACACGGTGGTGCTGTCGTCCAAGGTCGGCTACCACCGGGGCACAGCCCGGCACGCCTACCTTCCCTCCGCGATGCGCCGCCAGCTGGAGACCACGCTGGAGAACCTGCGCACCGACCACCTCGACATCTACTTCTTCCACAACGCCGACTTCGGGCAGGACGACCGCTACCTGGAGGCGGCGGTCGCGCAGATGCGCGACTTCCAGCGCCAGGGCCTGGTCACCGCGGTCGGGATGCGCGGCCCGCACCGCTACGCCACCGAACGGGTCACCGTCGCCAAGCAGGCGCGCGGCGACAAGTACGCCCGGTTCGCCCACCTCGCCGAGATAATCCGCCCCGACTACCTCGCGGCCCGCTTCAACGCCCTGACCCCGCAACCGGCCGCCGGACGCCCGGACGTCTTCGCCCTGGCCGCCTCGTACGGAGCGAGCGTGCTGATCAACAAGCCGCTGGCCCAGGGGCTGCTCACCGGCAAGTATGACCCGCACCACCCTCCCCTCTTCGGAGCCGGTGATCACCGGCTGCGCAAGGCGTGGTTCACTCCCGACGCCCTGAAGATCATCCACAGCGGACTCGACCCGCTGCGGGAGCGCTTCGGCGACACCCCGGCGGCACTGACAAGGGTTGCGCTGCAGTACTGCCTGCAACAGACCGACAACGCGGCTGTCCTCGTCGGGTTCACCCGTCCCGAGCAGGTCACCGCCAACCTGACCGCCATCGGCACCCCGCTCACCGACGACGAACTCGGTTTCGTCCGCGAAACCCTCGGCCGCCTCCAGCGCACACTGGATGCCCACAGCGAGGTGTTCCTCGACGAGAAAGGCACCGGGCAATGACCGCCGGCCAACTGTCCCTGACCGCCGTCGAGGCGGTGCGGCTAATGCTGTTCAACGCCCAGCACGCCTCCCCGGACCGCTCCCGCCGCCAGGCCGAATGGATCGCCGCCCAGGAGATCGCCGACATCGCCGTCCTGACCGAGGTCTCCTCCACCGGCGGCGGCGACGCCCTCACCACCGCGCTCGCCGACCGCGGGTACGCCACCGTGATCGCACCACAGCCGCCCACCCGCGACTACCGCACCGTCATCGCCTGCCGCACCCCCAACGCCCAGCCCGTACCGAGCCCGGTGACCGTCACCCCGCACCGCGCCCCGGCCGCCCGGATCACCCTCGGCGACCACCACGTCGGCGTCCTGGGCCTGTACGTCCCCTCCCGCGGCCCCCGGCAGCACCGCAACGTCGCCAAACGCGCCTTCCAGAACGCCGTCACCAAGGCCCTGCCGCAACTGCACGCCCTCTTCCCCGCGATGCCCGTGATCGTCGCCGGGGACCTCAACGTCATCGAGCCCGGCCACCAGCCCCCGCACAAGGTCTTCGGCACGTGGGAATACGACTTCTACAACGCCTTCCCGGCATCCGGGTTCACCGACGCCTTCCGGCACCTCCACCCCGAGCAAACCGCTCACTCCTGGTACGGGCGCAGCGGCAACGGGTTCCGCTTCGACCACATCCACCTCACACGCACCCACGCTGCCCAGATCACCGCCTGCGACTACCACCACGAACCCCGCGAGAACGGGCTGTCGGACCACGCCGCCATGACCCTTCAACTCCGCCTGTCCGGCCCGAGCACGAGAGCGAGCCCGCCCCCGGAGGGCTGATCGCTTCCCCGAACGAGCAAGATGGCAACACAGGAGCGATCCACCTCACTCTGGTGGCCGTTGCAATCATGCTCGAACTGGGATACGTCTGAATGTTGAGCGGTGACCCCCGCGCAAGGCGATCACCTTCTCACTGACGCCCTCGTGATCCTCGCGTTCCGCGACCGCTACGACGCAGCACGCGCGTCGACCTTGTTCAGTGAAGCCTGCGTCGCCACAGGAAACCCGCAAGTTGCCGTCGAAGCCTTGCACCAGGCGCTGATCGCGTACCAGCAACTGGCCAGCCCCACCGTGACGGCCGCGACAGCTTGGATCAGCCGTACCCGGAACTCGCTCGCTCAGATCTCAGACCCGGAAGCCGGCCCCCCATATCCCCAGGGTGAGCCGTGATCTCCCACCGGGCCTGCCTGGCTCGATCTGCGGCTGACTACCGTTGGCCGACGCTGGGCGCGAAGCAGCGCCGGGGTGTGGCTCGCGCTCGCGCGGCATGCTCATCGGCGAAGGGCTACGGCTGATGCCGAGGGGGCGACCCACTGACTGAACTTGCCCTAATCTCGACATGCCGTCCAGCAACAACCCGACGTAGCTGCTTCTCCTTGCAGCTGCTGAGCGAACGACCGACGCCGTCAGGAAGGTAGCCCGATGCTCTCATCGCCGCCGCTCTTGACAATGGCTTGCTTCACGAGGGCATCAAGGAGCCCGGTACCTCGAAGGGCTTCGTCCCTCTTCGACGAGCCGGACACGGCTGCTCAACGCCGCACCGCGTATCAGCCAAGGGCCTTTCGAATCCCGTCAAGCCACACACATTCGACAGTCCGAACCCGCGTGAGCAACTCGTAGTGCAAATCTATCGAAATAAAAAGTAAGACATACGGACAGGCACCATGGGCGAGACTATTCAAACATCAGCATTCAATATTCCCAGCAATACCTTCACCCACCGGACCAGGTAAGGGTAGAAATGCCAGAGATCCCTGAATCAACTCAGCACTCTCAGACCCTAGCGCAGAAGCTAACACGCCTTAGGGAGCTAAAGGCCCCCAGAGGGGGGCGCCCCCCTTCCTACGAGGTCATTGCACGCGAGATCAGCGCTACAGGAGTGAGTATCTCAGCTCCATATATTTGGGAATTGTGCACCGGAAAGACGACCACGCCGAAGACCAGCCACCTCGAAGGTCTAGCTAGGTACTTTGGCGTACCGGTCTCCTATCTTATAGACGACGAAGTAACCAAGAAGCTTGACCCGCAACTAAGCTTTCTTGAGGAACTGAAGGATAAAGGGGTTTATGATATCGCAGTGCAACTCACTCAAGGACATGAACTCTCATCATCTAGCTTGGAAACATTGAAGACCATGATTGAACAGCTGCAAAACCTGGAGGGCAGGGGATTCTCTACTGAGGTCCGGGAGGAACAGCAACCAGAATCCTGAGAGATTCTCTTCGAGCCAAATTGGGTTCTCGGCGTGACATCCCGGCACGGTGCCCATCGGCGGTTATCACTGAGCGGCCTCGGACGGCGCGCAGACGGCCCAGCCCAGCGCCCCTCCTCGCCCCACCATACCGAACACACTTTCGATACAGTGGGCAAGAAGGTGGTGATGATGGTGGAGCGCGAGCGGGTGATCATGCACGTGCGCTGTCCCCGCGAGGTGACGGAGGACGCCTACCACGAGGTCGTCGAGTTCCTCGGCTCGTTGACCCCGGTCGTGCAGGCCCTCCCGCCGGCCGCAGTGCTGGCGGACCTGACCGGGGCTCTGCGGTACTGGCGAGCCACTCCTCTCCAGCTGGCGCGTCGAGTCCGGCTGACCACTCTGGCTCGCTACGCGGTGGACACCCGCGTCGGCATCGGCCCTTCCCCCGCGGTGGCGGCGATGGCCAGCGGATCGCCCGACCGCGACGGCATACGGATCGTGACGGGCGCCGACGCCGCGCAGGCCATCGCTCCGCTGCCCGTCTCAGAGCTCTACGGCGTCGGCCCGGCCCAGGCGAAAACACTGACCGCCTACGGTCTGCACACCGTCGGAGCACTCGCCCAGGTCCCGACCGGCACCGTGCAGCGCCTCCTCGGCGGAAGACTCGGCCGCCAGGCCGCCGACCGCGCCCGCGGCATCGATCCCCGGCACGAACTCGACCGCAACGGCCGCGCGCGCACCGCCCTGTTGGACACCGTGGTGACCGTCGCCAGCAGACTGCGCCAACGCCGCCAGGTCGCGGGCGCACTCAGCGTGCACGTCGAGTGGGTCGGCAACGCGGCTGCGATCACACGAACCCGGACTCTCGCCGAACCAACCGCGCACACAGAAGAGCTTCGCGTCGCCGCCTACCAGCTCTGGGACGGCCTGGGCCTCCAGAGAGCGCGGATCGCCGCACTGTCGGTACGGGCCGAACGCCTCACCGACGGCGCCGCGGCGGCCCACCAGATGACCCTGGACGGCGCCCGCGAACGACTCTGGCGGGCGGAAGCCGCGATCGATCGTGCCAACCGGCGCTTCGGCGCGAACACCGTGCGGCCCGCCCGCCTTGCCCACAGGCCCATGCAAGAGGCCGCTGACCCGGGCCAGGACGGCGGCAGGCTGGGCGCTACCGAAGACGCAACGGCTCAGCGTCACGAAGAACCCTGACCCAGGAGCCTCGCCCGCCGCGTGCGTTGCGATGGAAGCCTCGGCGCACGGCTGCCCGAGCCTGATGGCCCGGGGCGCCAACTCCTTCCCTGGATCTCCAACGACCAGGGGCGACAACAACCCGGTGATGCCCTACCGTGTGGCGATGATTGTCCTGGATACCAACCAGCTGGAACATGTTCAACCGCCCCACGGGCCGGGGTTGGCCATGCTGCGTACGATCGCGCGCGAGACCGGGCATGAACTCGCCCTGCCGGAGATGGCGTTCGAGGAACACCTCGCGCACATCCACCACCGCGTACAGAAAGCCGAATCCAAGATCACGGGCGGGATCAACGAGCTTCAGCGGCTCGCGCCCTTCTGGCCCGGTAACGTCTCTCCGCTCCCCGGCGACCACGTGCTGCGGAACCATCGCGATGAACTAATGAAGATCTTTCGCGTCCTGCAAACCCCAGACGGCGTCGCACGCGAGGCCCTGCTGCGTGAAACCCAACGCCGCCTGCCAGCCGCCGGCTCCTGGGAGCTGCCAGGCACCGGTGGCCGCGATGTCGCGATCTGGCTGACCGCTCTCGACGAGTGCCGGCAGTCGGGAATGAAGATGTACTTCGTCTCCATGGACAAGAACGCCTTCGGCGGCCCCACCCTTCATCCCGAGCTGCGTGAGGACATCACCAAGGCTCTCGCCGGCCGCGCCGAGCTGTTCCACTACTGCAACGGCGTAACCGCCCTACTGGAAGAACTTGCCGAAAAAAGGCAAAACCGGCTCACTAAGAACCGTGTAGCGAAGTCCCTGCCCGTCCGCGACGCCCTGACCGCCCTGGGCACCGGTCACGAGTTCCGCATGGAGCTGATCGACGCCGCTGGCCTTGCCAATGTAACCGTGGCCTCCGGTCCCGAACTTGATCACCTGGAACTGACCAAGCTGGAGCACGAGACCTCCTATCAACTCGGCGATTCGGCCTGGGCGACGGCACGTGCGACCTGGCAGGCCGCGAAGCACATCACGGCGTCCTGGTTCGGCACCCATGGGCAAGACATTTCGATCACACACGAGGTACAAGTGGTCTTCACCGTGACCACCACGTTGCTCATGCAACTGGACGCGACAGGCGCCATCACCGCAGCAGAGATCGCAGCGCGAACCCGCTGTACCAACATCACCTCGAACATCGTGCGCTGAACGACGGACACCCCAAATGCCGAAGCAAACCCAGGTTGTGGCTTGACCTGACTGGCTATCCGTGTCTACCACCCACCACTCCGTGGGCGCGCCCACGCCGACGGGTCAGCCGAACATTGTCGATAGCCGCACGAGGCGTGGGCCGGACGGGCGCGCCCGCCGTCGCTTCTGCCCCCCCCCGGGAGCATCATGAGCAGTACCGGGTAGTTCGACGGCTTCGCTCGCATTGCGAGCGATCAGGGCTTCCGATGTCGTCCACGTCTCTGTTCGGGCGTCCGCACCTTCGTCGGCCGGTCCCATTCGGCAGGGCGCCTGACTTCCGCAAGTCGTCCGTGGAGTCCATCGCAGCAACATGGCCCCGCCGCGCTGTTACCGCCAGTCTTGGCCAACACCTATGGTAACAACCTCCATTCGCCAAGGGCGCCAAGGAAGTTTCGCAGCCCTGGCGATCACGCACGAACAGCGGCGGCCCAGAGGACCATCGTGGCAAACCACACCCTCGTAGCCTTGGGACTTACCGATCCATGTAGGCAGCCAAGAGCAGTTCCGTCTCCGGGGAGAGCGACACGGCCAAAGTCTGACCCCCGGCGCGGTAGGTGAGGGTGCCGGGCACATCTCCCACCGCCGGATGGTAGTCCCCGCGCTTGAGCGTGGGGAGAACCGCAGTCCGCAAGCCCTCGCGCATGGCCAGGGACGCCATGACGGGGACAGAGAGGTCGACTGTGGGGTCCGCGACGAGGGCGGCCAGCATCGCGCGTACCTGTTCCTTCGTAGGTTCGGTCACAGACCCAGTATCGACTGAACTACCCCTGAAAGCACGCCAATCAGTGAGGTTCCGCATAGCGCCAAGCCTCAGTCGATACCGCAAGGCGGCCGGGGCGCCGTCACAACTCGGAGGGTGCTGGGCACACCCCAAAGGGCCATCACCGAGGCTGAAGTTTGGCACATAAGGAAAATTAGGCCCATATAGCTACGAATCGACGTTCGCCGGTTCACTGACCGCCAGGGATGCGTTACCGTCAGGTTCATTAACGCCTGTGAACGCCACTTGCGTACAAAGTTCCTGATTGCCCGTTATGTTGAGGGCCTACCGGCCTCGACGGTGGATCGGAGGACCGTCTTGCGTACACACCCGCCAACGACGCACACCCTGCTGACGCCGTGATGGGGAGCAGCAGAGACAGGTCGACTTCCGGGGCTGCGGACGTCGACAGATTCATAGCCCCCGCCGAGGTGGAACGCCGGTTGGGCATTTCGCCCGCAACGCGGCGTCGGTGGACTAATCGCGGACTACTTACGGCTTACCCTTTAGGTCCACATTATCAGCCCGGCCACGGAAACAATAGAAATGGGAATCGCAACGGGAGCAGGGTGCGCTATATTGACTCTGAAGTCGACGCCCTTTTTCAACGCATCAGAAGCGGTGAGCTGGCCAATTCACCGAAGCCGGTAGAGTGCGGCCGGGAAGGGCGCGGTCCCGACGTTTAAGGAAGGGGACATGAAGGAGTCAGATGCCCCGTTCGACCGGTGGCACAAGAAGTACCCGAAGTCAGGCGACACTCCCTGCCGCTGTGGGACGCAGCGTAATCCACTCTATCCGTCAGCAGACCACGGGCGTGGGAAGCGTTGGCAAGCCAGGTACGTCGGGCCTGACGGCAAGTCTCACCGCCCCGTGTTTGACTCACGGGAGCAGGCTCGCGCCCACCTGGAGCAGGTTCGGCATGCACTCCAGGAGGATACCTGGGAGCAGGAGACCAGCGGCACAAAGAAACTAGAGTTCTACTCCAGTGAATTCATCAGCCGCCGAAGGAAGAAGAACAAGAGGGAGAGCACGACAGAAACTTATGAGACCCATCTCAGAATTCACATATTGCCATATGCAGGCTGTCGCGTCGCCAAGGCACTTCGACGCAAGGACACCATGGCCTTAGTCGACCACCTCCTGGACAAGGGGACCATCGCACCCGGCTACATCGTCCAGATATTCAAGACGTGGCGCATCCTCATGAATTACCTGATCGATGAGGATGTTCCCCTTCCGGCCAACATCTGCGCCCGGATCGAATTACCCGAGGTCGAGCCTCGGGTCAAGGTGGTATTGACCGCGGAGCAGGTATGTCGCCTGGCGGCCGCGATGCGTCAGGTCGAGCCGCGCTATGAGCTGTTGATCTGGATCGCGGCTTGCGCCGGCCTGCGTGAAGGCGAGGCATTCGGCCTCACGCATGACGCAGTCGGTTGGGAGACCGATGTCCTCTACGTCGAGGAACAGCGCCAAAAGGGGAAGGCTGTACCACTCAAGACCAAGTCCTCCAGAGCCACGTTGCCCGTCGACCACTTCCTCATCGAGAGGATCGTTGAGCACGTCCGGCGCATCCCGCGGATGAGGCCGGTGTCCCGGAACGCGGAGCTGAAGCGCCAACGGCGCGGGTGGATCCCGCCGACTGACGAGGGGTTGATCGTCACCAACCGTGATGGACGGCCTGTGCAGCGGTCGGACTTCAACGAGAAGTTCCGGATGGCTGTCGTGCTCGCCGATCTGCCGCCGGAGACATGGTTCCACGACTTGAAGCACTGGTACACCACTCGACTGGGGGCCAGCGGCAAGTTCGACCCCAAGACGGTGCAGGCGCTCTCGCGGCACGCCGAGTTCTCGGAAACGTGGGACACCTACGCCCATCCACCACTGGCCGTTCAGGGCGTCAAGGTGGAGGCGTTCAGCGAGTTGTTCACCGCTGAGACGGGCTTCGACGAGCGGCAAGCCAATCACGCCCGGCGCTTGACCTCAACCGCCCCCGATGTGCCACACTCTCTACCCACGCGAGGCTAACCACCGCAGCGCGAGGGTGAGCGGCCCTTGGAACGGCTGCTCACCTGATTCGACCCCGATTCGACCCCGGGGGCACACGTTGGAAGGGACACCCCTTCCGACCTGGGCCGGAAGGGGTGGGGCAGACGACCCGTGCTGTACGCCGGGTTCTGTCTCCGGGGGACCTCGCGGTCCGCCGGGAGGCGGTCATCCATCTAGGGCCGACGTTGCCGCCGGCCTCGTGCGGTCTACCCGCGGACTCGGGCGGGCAGCCCTCGAACATCCGCGCAGGACGCCCTGGGGCGTCCCTCTTGACCTTGCTCCGGGTGGGGTTTACCTAGCTGCCCAGGTCACCCTGGGCACTGGTGGTCTCTTACACCACCGTTTCACCCTTACCGGGGACCGAGGTCCCCGGCGGTCTGCTTTCTGTGGCACTTTCCCGCGGGTCACCCCGGGTGGGCGTTACCCACCACCCTGCCCTGTGGAGCCCGGACGTTCCTCGGCAGGACCGGATGTCCTGACGCGACCGCCCGCACGACTCGTCTGCCGTCCCGCCATCCTAGTCGACCGCCGGGGCGTCGTAGGCTGCACGGGATCCGTCACCGGCCGTACGAGGGAGAACACCGTGCTCGTCCTGCTTCCGCCGTCCGAGGGCAAGGCCTCAGGGGGCGAGGGACCCGCCCTCGATCTGGACGCCCTCGCGCTGCCCGGGCTGACCGAGGCGCGGCGCACGGTGCTGGGCGAGCTGGTGGAGCTGTGCCGGGGCGACGAGGAGAAGGCCCTCGACGTGCTCGGGCTCGGGGAGCGGCTGCGGGGCGAGGTGGCCAAGAACGCGGCCCTGGAGACCGCCCCGGCCCTGCCGGCGGGCGAGGTCTACACCGGGGTGCTGTACGACGCCCTGGGGCTGGGCGATCTCGGCCCGCGCGCGCTGGGGCTCGCTCGCGAGTCGCTGCTCGTCTTCTCCGGGCTGTGGGGCGCCGTGCGGATCGGCGACCGCATCCCGTCCTACCGCTGCCCGATGGGCGTGAAGCTCCCCGCCCTCGGCGCGCTGGCCGCGTTCTGGCGCGGGCCGATGGCCCAGGTCATGCCGGAGGCGGCCGGGGACGGGCTGGTGCTGGACCTGCGCTCGTCCGCGTACGCCGCCGCCTGGAAGCCCAAGGGCGACCTCGCCCGCAGGACGGCCTCCGTGCGGGTGCTCCAGGTGCGGATGGTGGACGGCGTGGAGCGGCGCAGCGTGGTCAGCCACTTCAACAAGGCCACCAAGGGTCGCCTGGTCCGCGCCCTCCTCGAAGCCGACGCGCGCCCCGCGACCTGCGCCGAACTCGCCGACGTCTGGCGGGACTTGGGCTTCACCGTGGAGCAGCAGGCCAAGCCGGGTCAGCTCGACGTGCTGGTCTCGGACGTGCACTGAGCCGAGGTCCGCGGGCTGCTCATCGCGGCCCCGGCTCTTCCCCGTCCTCGGGTCCCGACTGCTCCAGCTCCTCGATCAGCCCGCGCAGCCACGCCAGTTCGGCCGCCCGCATCGTGCGCAGGTAGTCGTACTCGACGAGGTTGATCCGTTCGACGCCGCCCGGGATCGTGGCGAGGCCCTCGGCGACCTCCGCGTCCTCGCGTTCCAGGCGTTCGGCGACCGACGCGGCCCGTTCGCGCAGCGCCTCCAGCACCGTCGGCCGGGGCAGCGCGCCGAGGAAGGCCAGCGCGGCGGGGAAGGCCGGGTACTCGTCCAGCGGCTCGGCCAGCAGGTCCAGCAGCCAGCGCCTGCCGGTCTCCACGCCGCGCTCGGTCGTGCGGTAGACGGTGCGGTCGCGCGGGCCGCCCGGGTCGACCGCCTCGATCAGCCCGGAGCGGGCCAGCCGGTCGACCGTCTGGTAGACGGAGGTGCGCTGGCCGACGTTGACCACGCGGTCTTTGTCCCACGCGTAGATCCGCTGCCGCAGGGCGTACGGGTGCAGGGGCTCGATGCCGAGCAGCAGCAGGACGGTCATGGCCAGCGTGGAGCGGCGCGGGCTCGGGGCGTCGGCGGTGGCCATGGGACTGTGGGTCTCCTTCTGCTTGCGCGCGGGTTCCGTTTGCGCGCGGGTTCTGCTTGCGCGCGGGCCGCGGAACGCTGCGGCGGGCCGCGGTCGGGAACGGCGCCGCGCACGAGGTGTGTCCGTACGCGGATCACCGTACGCGGCCGCCCCGCGCCGACGCCCCGCGGCCACCGTCCCGCGCCGACCGCCCGCGACCGCCCCGAGCAGCGGTCCCTCACCTCTCCCGCCCCTCCGTGCGCTTCGCCATCATCGCCTCCGTGAACTTCCGCTTGACCGGCGGCGCGTGGTTCACCGTGCGCAGGAACGCGCGTTGGGCGCCCAGCATCAGGCGGCCCACGTACGGCTTGTGGATCACGCTGTCGGAGCTCATCCGCTCGCGGGAGGCGATGACCGCCTTGAAGCCGTAGTCGCGCATCCGCTCCTCGTAGCCGCCGACCGCCTCGGTCAGGGTGCGCCCGCCGTCGCGGTACGCGGTCAGCGCCCGGCACAGCTCGACCGCGTCGATGAGCGCGGTGTTGGCGCCGACGCCCATGCCGGGGGTCATGGTGTGGATGGCGTCGCCGATGAGGGTGACCGGGGTCGGCCGCCACGGGTCGACGGGGACCGAGGTGCGGATGGCGAGGGCGAACGCCGAGGAGGCGTCGGACAGTTCCATCAGGCGGCGCAGGTTCGGGTGCCAGTGCGGGGTGAGGCGCAGCGCGAGGTCGGCCACGTCCGTGCCGCGCAGCCGGGCGGCACCGGGCGGGAACTTGTCGGCGGCGGCCCACACCGACCAGTTGATGTAGTCGCGGGTGTTGTCGAAGAGCAACCCGGGCCATTCGGCGAGGAGTTCGGCGTCGTTGCCACCGATGCCGTTCTTCAGGGCGCCGGAGCGGTCCCACTTGAACTCCATGGTGTGCAGGATGCCGCCGAAGCCGCGCGGTGCCATCACCATGCCGATGCCCTGCGAGACGTTCTCGGGCAGCAACGCGCGGGTGGCGTCGGTGAGCGGGACCTTGGCGGCCAGCGCGACGATGCCGGAGTCCAGCACAGTCGCGTGCGGCAGATACTGCTGCCGTACGCGGGAGTTGGCGCCGTCCGCCGCGACCAGCACGTCCCCGGTGACGCTGCTGCCGTCGGCGAAGTGCGCGGTGACCCGGCCGTCCGGCAGCTGCTCGTAGCGCGTGAACGTCTTGTCGAAGTGCACGACGTCCTCAAGGCCGGTCAGCAGTACCTGACGCAGCGTCATGCGACTGACGGAGTGGCCGGCGCCCTCCTCGGCGAGGGGGACGTCCAAGGTGGTGCGCAGCCCTTCGGAGAGCATCACGAAGTGCCGGGGCGAGCGGGCGCAGGTGGCCAGGAAGGTGCGGTACAGCTCGGGCGGCAGGCTGCGTTCCAGCGCCCGGGAGCCGTCGGGGTCGATACCGACGCGGTAGCCGTGCAGGCCGTCGGAGCGGGTGCGGTCGCGTTCGTAGACGTCCACCGCGATGCCGGCCCGCTGGAGGCCGTGCGCGAGGGCCATGCCGCCGAAGCCTGCGCCGATGACGATGACGTGCGGGGATGTGCGGGACATGAGGGTCTCCGTGGGGTGGATGGGATGCCGCGTCCCGGTCCGGGACGACGACTCGCGATATTCATATTATGACTATCGCGATACATGTCAAGGCGGCGCCGGAAGCCGGAAGCATGGGGAGACCCCAGGAATAGCAAGGGGGCCGGGCAGGCGAGGGGGCCAACCGGGAACCCCGGCCGTATATCGCGATCAACGGGTACGGGTATCGCGTTGCGGCACCCGCAACAGTTGTTGCGGAGGCCGAACCCGGGCGGCACGATGACGGCCATGCCCGACGCGCCCGCCTCCGGACCCTCCGCTCCGTCCGTCCCCTCTGTTCTCGACCTCGCACCCGTCATCCCCGTCGTCACGCTGCACGACGCCGGTGACGCGGTGCCGCTGGCCCGGGCACTGGTGGCGGGCGGCCTGCCCGCTGTCGAGATCACACTGCGGACGCCCGCCGGGCTCGACGCCGTGTGCGCGGTCGCGCGGGACGTACCGGGCGCGATCGTCGGCGCGGGAACGGTGTTGACGGAGCGTCAGGTGAACGGCGCGCTGGACGCGGGCGCGCGCTTCCTCGTCAGCCCGGGGTGCACCGGCGGGTTGCTGACGGCGATGCTGGATTCCGGGGCGCCGGTGCTGCCCGGGGTGGCCACCGCGTCGGAGGCGATGGCGCTGCTGGAACGCGGGGTGGAGGACATGAAGTTCTTCCCGGCCGAGGCGGCGGGCGGCGTCCGGTATCTGCGGTCACTGGCCGCGCCGTTGCCCTCGGCACGCTTCTGCGCCACCGGAGGGATCGACGCGAGCCGCGCGGCGGACTACCTCGCGTTGCCCAACGTGCCGTGCGTGGGCGGGAGTTGGATGGTCCCGGACGATGCCGTACGGGCCGGTGACTGGGGGCGCGTCGAGCGGCTGGCCCGGGCGGCGGCCGCCGTGGGCGGCGCGCCGACGGTGGCCCCGGAGCCCAGAACCGTCAACTCCGCAGGTGCGCCGTGTCGTTGAGCAGGCGCAGCGACGCGTTGCCGTCCGCGTAGTACGCGACCGCCGACAGCGAGGCGGCGGACAGCTCCATGCGGAACAGCGACTCCGGCGGCGCGCCCAGCGCGAGCCGGACCAGCGTCTTGACCGGGGTGACGTGGGTGACCAGCAGCACGGTCTGCCCCGCGTGGCGGGCGATCAGCCGGTCGCGGGCGGCCGCCACCCGGCGAGCCACCGTCGCGAAGCTCTCGCCGTCGCCGGTCGGCCGGGCCTTCGCCGAGGCCAGCCACGCCTGGAGGGCGTCCGGGTACCGCTCCCCCACCTCGGCGAACGTCAGCCCTTCCCACGCCCCGAAGTCGGTCTCGCGCAGGCCCTCCTCGACGCTCACCTCCAGGCCGAGCCGGTCGGCCACGGCCTGCGCGGTCTGGCGGCAGCGGGCCAGCGGTGAGGTGACGACGGCCTGGACGGTGCCCCGGGCGGCCAGCGCGTCGGCGGCGCGGGCGGCCTGCCACCGGCCCTTCTCGGACAGCTCCGGGTCGTCGCCGCCCGAGCCGGAGAAGCGCTTGAGCGGGGTCAGCGCGGTCTCGCCGTGCCGCAGCAGTACGAACGTGGTCGGCGCACCGAGGTCGGCTGCGCCCCAGCCGACCGGAACGGCGGTGGGCTCGGCGAGCGGCTCTGCGACGGGTTCGACGTCAGGCCCGGCGGCCGGTCCCGCACTCGGCGCCACGCCTGACTCAACGACGTCGTCCGCACCGCGAACTGACGTCACGTCAGCTTCTGAAGTCCCTTGTCCACGGGCCGACTTGAGCGCGGCCGTGGAAGAGGCGGGATCCCACTGCTCGCCGCGCTTGCCCGCGTCCATCGCCTCGTTGGCGAGGCGGTCGGCGTGCTTGTTGCGCGAGCGCGGGATCCACTCGTACGACACGCGGTCGGGCGGGAAGATCCCACGGGCCTCGGCGGCCAGCGGCTGCATGCCGGGGTGCTTGATCTTCCAGCGGCCGGACATCTGCTCGACGACGAGCTTGGAGTCCATCCGCACCTGGATCGTGGCGTCCGGGTCGAGTTGATGCGCCGCGCGCAGGCCCGCGATCAGGCCGCGGTACTCGGCGACGTTGTTGGTGGCGGTGCCGATGTATTCGGCCGCCTCCACGAGGGTCTCGCCGCTCGCCGCGTCGGCGACGACGGCGCCGTAGCCCGCGGGCCCCGGGTTGCCCCGGGACCCTCCGTCCGCCTCGACGACGAACGCGTTGCTCACAGGCCGGAGTCCGGGGTGCGCACCAGGATGCGGCGGCAGTTCTCGCAGCGCACGATCTCGTCGGGAGCGGCGGCCCTGACCTCGTTCAGCTCGGTGATGTTCAGCTCCAGGCGGCAGCCCTCGCAGCGCTTCTGGTAGAGCTTGGCCGCGCCGACGCCGCCCAACTGGGCCCGCAGCTTGTCGTAGAGCGCGATCAGGTCGGCGGGGACGGAGGCGGCGACGATCTCGCGCTCCTTGCCGGCCGTGAAGCCCTCCTCGTCGATCTGCTTCAGCACCTCGGCCCGGCGCGCCTCCGCCTCGGCGACCTTGGCCTGCACCGACTCCAGGCGCTGGGTCAGCTCGGCGACGCGCTCCTGGGCGGCCTCACGGCGCTCCATGACCTCCAGCACGACGTCCTCCAGGTCGCCCTGGCGCTTGGCGAGCGAGGCGATCTCGCGCTGGAGGTTCTCCAGGTCCTTCGGCGAGGTGACCACGCCGGAGTCCAGCCGCTTCTGGTCGCGGGTGGCGCGCTGGCGCACCTGGTCCACGTCCTGCTCGGCCTTGGTCTGCTCGCGCGCGGTGTCGCTCTCCTGCGTCTGCGCGGCCACGAGCAGGTCGCGCAGCTGGCCCGCGTCGGCGGACAGCCGCTCGACCTCGGCGTGCTCGGGCAGGTGGGTGCGCTTGTGCTCCAGCTGCCCCAGACGCACGTCGAGGGCCTGGAGGTCGAGAAGGCGGATCTGGTCGGCGGGCGCGGCGTTCAGTTCGGGGCTCCTGAGCTGCTGGAGGGGGCGGAATCCGGTTCCGGGACCGGAGGGACTTCCGGGGCCGGGGGGACGGACGCGTGCAGCGTCCACGGGTCGGTGACCTGGCGGGAGACGTGGACGCGCAGGCTCCAGCCGTGCCGGTCGGAGATCTGGTCCAGCTCCGCCGCGGCCTGCTCGCACCACGGCCACTCGGTGGCCCAGTGCGCGGCGTCGATGAGCGCGGGGCCGCCGTGCTGGGTGGCCTCGGACGCGGGGTGGTGGCGCAGGTCGGCGGTGAGGTAGGCGTCCACCCCGGCGGCGCGCACCTGGTCGAAGAGGCTGTCGCCGGAGCCGCCGCAGACGGCGACGGTACGGATCTCGCGCTCCGGATCGCCCGCGACGCGCAGTCCGGTGGCGGTACGCGGCAGGCCACGGGCGGCCCGCGCGGCGAAGTCGGCCAGCGTCAGCGGGACCGTCAGCTCCCCCACCCTGCCGAGGCCGCGACGGCCCGCCGGGTCGTCGGGGTCGGGCACGAGGGGACCGGTGACGCGCAGGCCCACGGCGGCGGCGAGGGCGTCGGAGACGCCGGGATCGGCCCGGTCCGCGTTGGTGTGGGCGACGTGCAGCGCGATGTCGTGCTTGATCAGCTCGTGGACGACGCGGCCCTTGAAGTGGGTCGCCGCGACCGTCGTCGTGCCGCGCAGGTAGAGCGGATGATGCGTGACCAGCAGGTCCGCGCCGATCCGTATCGCCTCCTCGGCGACCTCCCGCACCGGGTCCACCGCGAACAGCACCCGGCCGACCTCGGCGTCGGGGTCGCCGCAGACCAGTCCCACGGCGTCCCACTGCTCGGCCCGGTCGGCGGGCCACAGGCCGTCGAGGGCGGCGATCACGTCGGACAGTTTGGGCACGGGTGGAAGGTTACCTCTCATGGCGGCCCCGGGGCCTCCCGCCGGGTACAGGAGGGTTCCCGGCGGGGGCGCGCAGCACATCCGAGCGCCCGTTTCACGCCGTTCCGGAACGCGGCCACCCTTATGTGTGAAGCGCGCCAACTCGTGGCGATCGGCTGGGCGTACGAAAACTAGCGTCTGCGATCGGAGGTGACGCAGGAAGATGACCGTCTTGGCCACGCACACCGCGAATTCCGCCGCGACCGGTTTCGGCCCGACCGGCACGAGGACGCTGCGCGTCGCGATGCCGGGGGCGCCTTCGGGGACGGGGGCGCCGTCCGTGGGGATTCGGGACGCGGCGGAGGCGGACGCACCCGTACCGGGGTCTGCCGAGGCGTCTTCCGGGCCCGCGGAGGCGTCGTCCGAACCGGCGGAACCGGCCGTACCGGCCGAACCGGCGAAGGCCGAGCCGTCCCGCAGCCCGGACGCGGACCCGGGAGCCCCGCGGGCCGCCGCACCCCGCACCGCTCCCCCTCCCCCGCAGGGCGCCGCACCGCAGGCGTCCGCCTCGCCCCGCCCCCGCGCCGCCGTCCCGCTCACCGCCCCGCGCCGCACCGGGTTCGCCGTCACCCGGGACGGGTCGTACGGGGCCTGCCTCGCCGATCACGGGGACGGGGGCTGGTACCCGGAGCGCTGGACGCTGGGCGGGCCCGAGCCGTACACCGTACGACTGCCCGGCGCGCGGCCGGAGTCGTCGGACGCCCAGGTGCTGCCGCTGCCGGACGGCCGCGTCCTCATCCGCCGCCCCGGCGAGGGCGACCGCCACGACCTCGCGCTGCTCTACCCGACCGGCCCCGGCACCGGGGAGCTGCCCGTCGGCTTCCTCCACGGCGAACAGGTGCGCCTGCTGCCCGCGGCGGCCGACGGTTCCGCGTACGCGCTGACCCACGCCGACGGCGTGAGCACGGTCTGGCTGGTGCACGGCGGTCCCGGGCTCGCCCCGCTCGCCGAGGTGCCCGGCCGTTGCACCGGGGGCATCTGGCTGGACCGCGAGGGGCGGACACTGGCGCTCGACCGGGAGAGCGACGGGCGGACGAAGACGGTCGCCGTGGACCTCGCGAACGGTGCCGTGCACCCGTTGCTCCAGATCACCGAGGACAGCGACGACCGGTTGCTGCTCGCCGACCCCGACAGCGGCCTGCTGCTGATGCGCAGCAACGCGCCGGGCGACGACCGGCTGGGCTGGGGCGTGCTGGGCAGCACCCGCCCGGTGCGCTTCCCCGAGTGCCTGCGCGATCCCGGTACGGTGCCGCTGGCCGTGCAGCCGGGGCAGGCGCTGACGCCCGAGGCGTGCGCGGTGGCGCTGCGGATCGGGCAGCGGGCGGTGCTGTGGCGGCCGTCGACCCGGCGCCTGGAACCGTTGCCGACGCCGCCGGGGTGGCTGGTGGACGGTGCGTGGTGGGGCGACGGCGACACGTTGCGTCTTCCGTACGCCCGGCCGGAACAGCCGTACGGCGTGCGCGACATCACCCTCAGGGCTGACGTGCGGGATGTTTACGCCGCCGCGTCCACAGAAGCGAAGGGTGACGCCGGGCGGTCCGCTCCCACGCCGCTCGCCCCCGCGCCGCCCGAAGCGCGTCTCGAAGCGCATCCAGAAGCGCATCCCGAAGTGCCGGGGCCACCGTCCGACGCGCCTTCCGACACCGCTCCGGCGCCCTCCGGCACCCCGCCCGCCGGGCCGCCGGACGCCCCCTCCGACCTGGCCAAGGACCCGGCCTCCGACCCTCCCGCCAACCGCGTCGTCCCGCTCCAACAGGCGCCGATGTCCGCCGCGGAGGGGCCTGTGCGCACAGCCGCGGAAAGCCCTGCGCGCACAAACGATTCAGCGTCACCGTCGCGCCACGATTCGGCAACAACCGCCGTGACACACGCGAGTCGGACCGCCGGTTTCAGTGATCATGTCCACGGTTAGACTTGAGACGGGGGCTGCACAGCCGGACGACCCGGCCACGTCAGGTGCGCAACGGGCGGTTGTGTCAAGGCGCGTCATGTGTCGTGCGCCCCGACTCGCCATCCCAGTAAGCGATCCCGACGGAGAGACTTCTGATGTCCGAAGCCCGTA
This sequence comes from Streptantibioticus parmotrematis, assembly GCF_019890615.1. GTDB lineage: Bacteria > Actinomycetota > Actinomycetes > Streptomycetales > Streptomycetaceae > Streptantibioticus_D > Streptantibioticus_D parmotrematis. The sequence goes on from NZ_JAINVZ010000015.1 coordinate 116,647, forward strand.
CCGACGTCACCGACGACCGCGCCCTGCAGGCGGCCGGCCTGGGAGCCGAGGGCGCGAAGCACCGTGGTCCCGCCTCCGCCGCCGACGAGACCGACATCCCGGCCCACGGCAAGCACCGCAAGGTCGAGCAGGACCACGGCTGAGCAGGCGGACCCCTCACGCCACCACACCGCGGCGGCCGGCCCGGGAGCGTCCCCGGACCGGCCGCCGTGGCATGTCCGCGAGCCCTTCCTCGTCAACTTGACCCGCAATCAACTCATTGACTCGCACTCAACGTTGATCAATATTGATCAACGTTGAGTGTCCCCCGGCACATCGTGCAGAGCGGGCGCGTAGGAGATCCCGACGATCAGCCCGTCCGCCGTGAGGAGTCTGGCCACCGTCTGGCCCCACGGTTCGGTGCGGGCGGGGTGCAGCAGCTCGAAGCCCGCGCGTCGGAGTTCGGCACCGGCGGCCGCGACGGCTTCCGCGTCGGCCACCTCGAACTCGATCGACGCCTGCGGCACCACCCGGTCGGCGGGCCACTCGGCCGTGCCGAAGCACGCCTCGGCCGCCTGCGAGAGTGGCCACAGGCCGAAGTGCTTGCTGCCGGGCACGTTCCCGCTGGAGTAGTAGCCGTCGCCCTCGCCCTCCAGCGGCAGCCCGAGAGCCTCGACGAACAGCTTGCGGCTCAGCGGCGGGTCGGCGACGACCGCCGCCACGCTCGTGATGAAGAGAACGTCCATGCCGGTGGTGGCCTCCTTGCCGCGCCCCGACCGCGGGGGCCGGGGATCCGGCCTGGTCGGCACCGCTTTCAGCGGCCGGTCCCCACTCGTCGCGGCCGCCCGCCTCTCAACGTAGCCGCCCGTTCCCGGCGGCCGAGGCACCCGCGCCCGCGTCGGACACGCCGTCACCCGATCGGGCCGGATGGCCCGGCACCCCGCCGGCGCACCATGATGGAGCCGCACGGGGACCAGCCCTGACGAGGGCACGCGGACACGAGGAACGGACGAGGCGGATGGCGGGCAACCGGGGGACGCGGGCGCGGCATGCCTGGCAGGAGGCGCGGCGGTGGTGGGGCCGTGTGGAGGCGTCGCGGCAGGGTTCCGGGACGCCGCGGCAGCGTGGGCAGAACCTCCTGGAGGTCCACGACCTGGGCTCGTTGCAGGGCGCCGAGCTCGACTCGTACATCGAACGCATCAAGCGGCCGGACAGCCGGATCATGCTGCCGTGGCTGACGATCATGGTGGCCCCGGCTGCGGACGTGCTGCACCACCGGGCGCACCCGGCGTGGCTGGCATGGCTCGCGCTCGCCGCGTTCTGCGCGCTGTACGCAATGAGTGTGATCTCGGCGTTCGACGAGCGGCCGCGGTTCGGGGTGTCGCCGCGGGTGATGGTGTGCGCGAGCGCGGTGATCGCCTACGCGGGCGCGATCGGGTTCCGGCACAACTGGATCACGTTGATCGTGATGCTGGCGTTCGCGTGCGGGACGGTCTTCCGGGGGCGGCACCTGGGCCGGATCGTGGCGGTGCTCGCCGTCTCGGCCGGGATCGTCGCCGGGCACGGCGGCGCCAGTCTGTGGAGCGCGGCGAGCATCGCGTACGCGACGTTCGTCTCCGGCCTGGTGACCGGCGCGATCCTGTCGTTGTACGAGGTGATCGGCCAACTGCGGTCCGCACGGCAGGAGTTGGCGCGGGCGGCGGTCAACCAGGAGCGGCTGCGCTTCTCCCGTGACCTGCACGACCTGCTGGGGCACACCATGTCGGTGGTCGTGGTGAAGGCGGAGGCGGTGCGCAGGCTGGCGCCGCGTGACCTGGACGCGGCGCTGGGGCAGGCGGCGGACATCGAGTCGGTGGCCCGGCAGGCGCTCACCGAGATCCGCGAGGCGGTCTCCGGCTACCGGGAGGGCAGCCTCACCACGGAACTGGACCGCGCGCGCTCGGCGTTGGAGGCGTCCGACGTCGAGCTGACGGTGACGGAGTCCGGCCCGCCGCTGCCCCCGCAGGCGGCGGCGTTGCTGGGCTGGGTGGTGCGCGAGGGCGTGACGAACGTCGTGCGGCACAGTGGCGCGGCGTCCTGCCGGATCGACCTGCGCACCGAGGAGGGCCGCGCGCGACTGGAGATCACGGACGACGGCGACGGTTCAGGCGCCGGCGGAGGCAGCGGCAACGGCCTGAAGGGCCTCAAGGAACGCCTGGCGATGGCGGGAGGCTCCCTGACGTCGGGCCCGACCCCCCGAGGCGGCTTCCGCCTGACGGCGCAACTGCCAGTGGACGGGGAGGAGTTGGGGTAAGGGGGCACCCCCGCTGCGGTGCGCACACGACTGTTCAGACGGATGCCTTCTGCCTGCCGACCTCGCTCGCCCGGGTGAGCACGCCGCGTGCGGTGCGATGGGTACGGTACGGCCTGAGTGTCGCGCGCAGGGTGGCGAAGTGCTCGTCGGCGCGGGCCGAGGAGAGGTTCTCGTAGTCGTCGAGGAAGTTCTCCCACGTGGCACACGAGGCTTCGAGGTGCCCGGCCTCCAGACGACGTTGGGCGAGCAGGGCGTTGGCGTGGGCGCGACCCTGCTTCTCCATGGGCGGGCGGACGCGGTTGGAGTCCTGCATCGCCTTGATGGACGCGGGCAGGTCGCCGAGCGCGTAGGTCACGCTGGAGACGTGGAAGTAGTACGCGGCGAGGTCGTAGCCACCGATCGCGTCGCGCCGGTCGTCCGCCTGGGACAGCGCCGCTTCCGTCTCGGCGAGCCGGGTGAACGCCTGACGCCGGTCACCGACCAGGGCGGCGCCGTGGGCCTGCTGGCCGGTGAGGAACGCGCGCAGACGCGGCCCGGACCCGGGTGCCGCCTGCGCCGCCGAGTCGGCGAGGTCGAGGGCCCGTTGGCCCAGCTTCAGGTTGGCCGCCTGGAGGGCCATGCCGCGCAGCGTGCGGCAGTACGTCACGTGGTCGTCGGCGTCCCGCGCGAGCGTGAGGGCCCGGTGGTACCACTGCTGCGCGCGCCCGTGCTCCTTCTCGTACATGGCCATCCACCCGGTCAGGTAGACGAGGTCGGACGCGGCGGAGAGCATGTCCCGCTGCACGGCGTCGGACGCGTCGGCCCGCAGGTACGGGCCGAGGGTGTTCACGATGAACGAGGCCGCCATGGGGCGGGCGATGGCACCGCCGTGTTCGTCCAGGATGTCGGCGATCGAGTCGGTCACCCCGCGAACGGTCTCAACGTGCCCTTTTCCGATGCGGGTTGTGGGGGCGGCGGCGTGCTTCTCCGCCCGCTCGGCGGCTTCGTGGAAGGCCGGGATGGGCAGCGCCGCGGAGTAGAGCGTCGTGGCGAGGAACTTCCGCCGTGAGGGGTCCATGTCTTCCCTTCCGGTAGTGAGAAGTCCTTCCAGAGTGTCCCCCGGCGGGTCGGCGGCGGGTGCTGATCAGGCCACGGCGAACGGGAAGCCCGCTTCGGCCAGGGTGACGGGACGTCGTAAACGGCGGGCCAGCGCCTCCACCACCAGGGGTCTGATGGCTTCGCGGGGCGTGGTCCCCCCGATCCACTTGTTCACCGTGTACTTGTCGCACCGCAGGTGGCTCCCGGCCTCCTGGGCCAGCCGGTTGACCGCTCCGGCGACCTGGCTCTGCGACATGCCGGCTTCGCCGAGGAGCGCCGCCAGGCTCCGGTTCGGCTTCCGCTCTCCCATGACCCCCACCTTCGCGAGGGCGCTTTCCACGGTTTCCACTCCGGCGCCCCTCCACACGGTACCGCTGTGCGTGGTCGTCCGGTTGCCTGGAGTGAGTAAGAACAGCCAGGCACTCGAAGGGAGTTGGGCCGTGGAGTCCGATGCCACTCGCCGGTCGACGTGCGGTACGCGGGACGGACTCGCCGAGCCGACCCCCGTGGTCCTCCAACGGGTCGTACCGGCGTGGTGGCCGATGGAGGCGGGCGTGCGGACCGTGGACGTGATCGAGCGGGTGCGGGAGGGCCTGCGACGGGGGATCGATCCGGGCCTCGCCGCGGACGTGGAGTGATGGACGGCGCCGACATGGTCGAAGGCGCGGACCCGCCCCACCGTTCTCCGCTCGCCTTCCCGCCCTGCGCCTGCGGAGCCCCCGGATGCCCTGACAGGCGGAAGCGCGACGGAGACGACGGCGACGGCAACGGCGGGGACAGCGAAACGCTCGCCACGCTGCGCGCACGCATCCGCGAGCTCAACGAAGAACGCCGCCGGGCCAGGTGGCTCCGGTCGGGACCCCAGTGACGAGGACGGCGACAGGAGGACCGCGATGCCCAGGACGAACAAGCGGCGTCAGGCGAAAGGAAATCGCTGGGCGGAATCCGCAGCGGCGAAGGACCACGCGAGCGAACTCCGCCAACTGCGCTTTCACACGGACCTGTTGAACCGCATGCGCGCGAAGAGCCGACGAGCTTTACCGGCAAGGGAGGAAGAGGACCCGCCGTCATGACGGACGCCACCCGGGCGTGGACTCGCCACCGCGGGCTCACGCGGCGACAAGAACCCTCAGCCCAGCACCCCCGCCAACGCCCTGATGAGGACCGCCGGCAGGCGGTCGGTGGGTGGGTCCGCTTCGGGGGGTGTCGTGAAGAGGGCTGCCACCCTCGGGTGGTGGCCCGCCTGCGCCACGTGGCGCAGGTACGCCGCCTGCCGCTGCGCGCCCGGGGCGTCCGCCGCCGCCTCGTTCTGGACGAACAGCGCCGTGAGCGCGTTCAGGATCGCGAACGCCTCCAGCTTCCGGGCGGGTTGGGCCGGGTGGTCCGCCAGGACGTCGAGCACGTGCTCCAGCAGGTCCGCGCCGTTCGGTCCGAGGGTCGGCCGGGTGATGACCACGCCGGGCAGCCACGGGTGGCGGCGCATGATGTGCCGGGCCTGCTCCGCGACGCGCAGCAGATCCGCCTGCCAGTCGCCGCTCGGCGCCGGCAGGTCGTACTCGGCCGCCGTGCTGTCCGTCATCAGGTCGAGCAGGTCGTCTCGGGTGGCCACGTACCGGTAAAGGGAGGCTGCTCCGGTGCCGAGCGCGGCAGCGACCCGGCGCATCGAGACGGCGTCCAAGCCCTCGCGGTCGGCCAGTTCGACCGCCACGGCGGTGATCTCGGCGCGACTGCGCTCGGCGGGACGTCCGACCTGCGCCTGCTCCGGCCGCAGCCAGATCACCGGCTCCCGCTGTCCAGCCACCGCCGCACCATCCCTCCGGCCTCCCGCGCACGTTGCCGTCACCCTACCTCTTCGCATACGGTGTTCGCATACATCGTTCGCGAACAACGTTCCGCGAACGCTCGAGGATGGGGAGAGCGCTGTGACCACACGCTTCGCGCACAACGGAGAGACCCGGATCGCCTTCGAGGAACTCGGCGGCTCCGGCGGCGTCCCCCTGCTGCTGCTCATGGGGCTCGGCACGTCGCGTTTCTGGTTCCCCGACGGACTCGTGGCCGCGCTCGTCAGCCGCGGCTTCCACGTCGTCGCCTACGACCAGCGCGACGCGGGCGAGTCCAGCCGTCTGCCCGACCGCCGCGTCGGCCCGCCCCTCGCCGCTCTGCTGCGCCGCGAGGCACCGGCTTACAGCGCCGAGGACCTGACCGACGACGGGGTGGCCGTCCTCGACGCGCTGGGCTGGGACGACGCCCACCTCTTCGGCCACTCCATGGGCGGCCTGATCGCCCAGCGTCTCGCCATCCGCCACCCGCGCCGCGTCCGCAGCCTCACGACGTCCTCGGCCGTGCCCAGCGACACCAAGGGCCTGAGTGTCCTGCGCTACCTGCGCCTGAAGTCCGTCGTCCGCTTCGCGGCGCTGCACTACCCCGAGACCCCGGAGGGCAACCTCGCCCTGGCCACCCGCGTCGCCCGGCTGCTGGCAGCGCCCGGCCAGCGGCTCGACGAGGACGACGTACGGGAGTTCGTCGACAAGGAGGCGGCGCACGGCGTGACCAGCTTCCGCGACGCGAAGGCGCAGAGCCGCCAGGTCGGCGCCAAGTGGCACGGGGGCGCCCTGGCCGGGATCACCGCGCCGACACTCGTCCTGCACGGCGAGGGCGACCCGTTCCTGCGGGTGCGGGCCGCGTACGACATCGCCGCCGCCGTCCCCGGAGCCCGCCTGCGCACGATGCCGGGCGTCGGCCACTTCCTGGCCCGCGCCTCCTGGCCCGCCTACGCCGACGAGATCCGCGCCCTCGCCGACCGCGCGGACACCCGGCCGTCGGTGGCGGGTTGGGCCACCTGACGGCCCGCCATGGGGCACGGGACACCCCTTAAGCTGCCCGCATGACTGACGCTTCCGGCGAGTCCGCCGCCAGCAGCCGCGTGAAGATCCTGCTCGCCGAGGACCAGGGCATGATGCGGGGCGCCCTCGCGCTGCTGCTGGGGCTGGAGGACGACATGGAGGTCGTCGCCCAGGTGTCGGACGGCGAGGCCATCGTGGCGACCGCGCTCGACGCACGGCCGGACGTCGCGCTGCTCGACATCGAACTCCCGGGCCGCAGCGGGCTGGACGCCGCCGCGGAGCTGCGCACCGCCCTGCCGGAGTGCCGGGTGCTGATACTCACCACCTTCGGGCGGCCCGGCTACCTGCGGCGGGCGATGGAGGCGGGCGCGTCCGGGTTCCTGGTCAAGGACGGGCCCGTCGAGGAACTGGCCGCCGCGATCCGGCGGGTGCTGGCGGGCGAGCGGGTCATCGATCCGGCGCTGGCCGCCGCCGCGTTGAGCGCGGGCCCCAACCCGTTGACCACGCGCGAACGGGACGTGCTGACCGCGTCGGCGGACGGTGCCACGGTCGCCGACATCGCGACCAAGCTGCACCTGTCGGAGTCCACCGTGCGCAACTACCTGTCCTCCGCCATCGGCAAGACCAGCACCCGCAACCGCACCGAGGCGGCCCGCACCGCCCGTACCCATGGATGGCTGTGACGGCCGGCCAGGCATGACTGACCGTCAACTTCGACTTGACTGCCCATCAACTCCCGTCGCAGCGGGCGGCATTGCTCCCGGCACCACCGCCGGTTCCTCCTGCGTGACCCTCGTCCCCGGGTGCCACAGGGCGACGAGGAACGCGACCGCCAGCGCGGCGGCCATGCCGTAGAAGACCGCCTGGTTGCCCTGGGCGAAGTCGTTGCGCACGGTTGCCATCGCGCCGCGTGCGAACGTCGCCGCCGGGCCGTTGCCGGTGGGCGCGCTCGCGTTGCCACGGCCGGAGATGGACTGGCTGATCTGGTGGGCGACGCTGTGCGAGACGGACGGCGGGATGCCACGGGCCTGGAACGAGGAGATGATCCGGTCGGTCGTGACGTGGCTCAGCACGGTGCCGAAGACGGCGAGGCCGATCGCGGCGGAGAAGTTGCGGACGGTCTGCGTGATGCCGGTGACCTCGCCGTAACTGGCGTCGATGGCACGGTTGACCGCGTCGGTCGAGGCCGGGGCGAGCAGGAAGCCGATGCCCGCGCCCGCCATCACCACGAACCACCACTGCCTGCTGAGCGACAGGTCCGTCAGCCTGCCCGCCCACAACGCGAATCCCACCGCGCCGAGCGCCGTGCCCAGCAGCATCGCGGGCCGTGCGCCGTTGCGGTCCAGGATGCGCCCGCCGAGCTGCGAGGCGATGGCGAACCCGGCGAAGAAGATGAACAGGTACGAGCCCGCCTCGCTGGGCGACATGCTCAGGCACACCTGCCCGTAGACGGAGGCGAAGAAGAACAGCGGGACGAACGCCATCATGGCGAAGAACAGCACGCCGTTGTCGACGGCGAACGCGCGGTCGCGGAAGACCCGCAGCTTGATCAGCGGGTGCCGGGTGGCGAGTTCGACCCGGCAGAAGACCGCCAGGACGGCGAGACCGCCCACGATGCACACCCACGTCTTCCAGTCGCCCCAGCCCCACGTCGTCGACTGCTGCAAGCCCAGCACCGCGCCGCCCATGCCGAGGGCGACCAGCGCGGCGCCCCGCCAGTCCATCGCCTCGCGGCGCGGCCGGTCGCGCAGCTTGGCCATCAGCGTGAGCGTGACGGCGATGACGGCGACGGGCACGTTGACCCAGAAGATCGCCCGCCACGTCCACGTGGTGAGCCAGCCGCCGAGGATCGGGCCGATCGCGGTCAGCGCGCCGGAGATGCCGAAGAACAGCGCCAGCGCGCGGCCCCGGCGCTCGACCGGGAAGACCGCGACGACCACGGCGAGCGCGGCCGGGAACAGCAGCGCGGCGCCGAAGCCCTGGATGGCGCGGCAGGTGATGAGCCAGGCCAGCGCGCCCGACCCCTTGGGCACCGCGCCGCACAGCGCCGAGGCGACGACGAAGACGATCGTGCCGCCGAGCGCGACCCGGCGCGGGCCCAGCAGGTCGGCGAGGCGTCCGCCGAACGCGAAGAACGCGGCCAGCGCGAGCAGGTAGGCGTTGACCACCCACTGCATGCCGGACGCGGTCAGGTTCAGCTCGTCGATGATGTCGGGCGCCGCGATCGCGACGATGGTCTGGTCGATGAACGTCATCGAGACCGTGAAGAGCATGGCCGCCAGGACGAGGGTCTGGCGGCCCGGACGCATCGGCCCGCCGGAGACCACCACGTCCGATCGCTCGGTGCGGGAACTCGCGGCGGAGGGGGTACCGCTGCTCATGCGTTTGATTGTGGCCCCATACGGGACGACCCGCAGCCGGAGAGCGATCAGCGCACGCACCCCGGCACGCCTCCCGGCCGGCTCCTCAGCCCGTCTTCACCGCGCGCGCCGCGGGCCGGGGCAGCGCCACCGCCATCAGCACCGCCGCGACCAGCAGGAACCCGGTGGCGACCAGGAACACCCTGCCGTATCCGGCGGCCAGCGCGGCGGCCGAGGTCGCGGTGCCGGTGCGGTCGGCGGCGACCGTGGCCAGGATGGTCAGACCCAGCGCGCCACCCATCTGGCGCGAGGTGTTGACCAGGCCCGACACCAGTCCCGCCTCCGTCGGCGCGACCCCCGAGGTGGCCGCCGCGGCGAGCGGTGTCATCGACAGCCCGGCGCCCAGCGACATCAGCACCGCCGGACCCAGGATCGTCCCGGTGAAGGTGCCGTGCGCGCTCATCCTGCTCTCCCAGGCGAAACCAGCCGCCTGCGACAGCGCGCCCACCACGCACAGCAGCCGCGCGTCGACCCGGGCCATCAGCCGGGGCGCGAGCTTCGAGCCGAGGATGATCGACAACGTGAACGGCAGGAAGGCGAACCCGGCGCGCAACGGCGAGTAGCGCAGCACGTTCTGCATGTAGAGCGACATGAAGTACCACATCGAGAACATCGCGGAACCGCACACCAGCATGACCGCGTTGCCCGCCGACACCGACCTGACCCGCAGCAGTCCCAGCGGCATCAACGGCTCCCGGGACAGCGCCTGCACGACACCGAACGCCACCAGCAGCGCCGCCCCGCCCAGCAGCGGCATCAGCGCCCGGTCCGAACCCCAGCCGTACTGGCCGGAGTTGACGATGCCGTAGGCGAGCGCGGCCACGCCCGAGGTCACCAGGACCGCGCCCGGCACGTCCAGCCTGCGGCGCGGCCCCTGCGCGCGGGACTCGGCCAGCCGCAGCGCGGCGACCACCAGGACGAGGGCGCCCACGGGCACGTTGACCAGCAGCACCCAGCGCCACGACAGGTAGTCGGTGAGGATGCCGCCGACCATGCCACCGGCCGCGCCGCCGCCCGCCCCGACCGCGGTCCAGGTGCCTATCGCGCGGGTACGGGCGGATCCCTCGGGGAAGTTGGTGGTGAGGATGGTCAGCGTGGCGGGCGACAGCACGGCGGCGCCCAGGCCCTGCACGGCGCGCGCGACGACCAGTTGCCACGGCTGCTGGGACAGGCCGCCGCCGAGGCTGGCGAGGGTGAACAGCGCGAGCCCCAGCAGGAAGATCCGCTTGCGCCCGAACAGGTCGGCGGCCCGGCCGCCCAGCAGCAGGAAGCCCGCGAACGTCAACGCGTAGGCGTTGACCACCCATTGCAGGCCGGTCGCGCTCAGCCCGAGGTCGCCGCGGATCGACGGCAGCGCCACGTTGACCACGGACACGTCCAGCACGACGAGGAACTGCCCGGCGCAGGCGGCGAGCAGGACCGCCCAGGCGGGCGGCGCGGGCCGCCGGTCCGTGCCGGAGGTGTTCAGCTGCGCGGTGAGGTCGGACATGGTCGCCATGCTGTCGCGCGCCGCTGGAACGCGCATCGGATTTACGTCGTAGGACCGCCGGAGTACGGCGTCACGCCTTAGGACCGCCGGAGTACAGCGTCACGTCTTGAGGACCGCCGGAGTACGGCGCGTTCCGCCGCAGGCCGCGTTCGCGTCCGCGGCCGCACACCGCATGGGCACGCCGAGGCCGCGGCCGCCCCCGGGCGTCGGCCCGCGCGCCCCCTGCGGCACGATGTGGGCATGAGCAACCCCGCGCCGCACCCCGAGGTCCTCGCCGCGTTCGAGCAGGCCAAGGGCTTCATGCCCGTCGACGAGGGCCTGGCCCTGTACGCCGCCGCCGTCGAGGCCGCCGCGCTCGGGCTGCCGCTGCTGGAGGTCGGCACGTACTGCGGGCGCTCCACGATCCTGCTGGCCGCCGCCGCGCGCGACGCGGGCGTGACGGCCGTCACCGTCGACCACCACCGCGGCAGCGAGGAGCAGCAGCCGGGCTGGGAGTACCACGACGCGGGCCTGGTCGACCCCGAGCTGACGGTGACCGCCGCGGACGGCACCAGGACCGTGCGCATGGACACCCTGCCGACGTTCCGCAGGACGCTGTTCGCCGCGGGCCTGGAGGACCACGTGGTGGCGCTGGTCGGACGCTCCCCGAGGGCCGCCGCGCTGTGGGGCCGCCCGCTGGGCCTGGTCTTCGTCGACGGCGGCCACACCGACGAGCACGCAGGCGCGGACTACGAGGGCTGGGCGCCGCACGTGGCGCCCGGCGGGCTGCTGGTCGTGCACGACGTCTTCCCCGACCCGGCGGACGGCGGGCAGGCGCCGTACCGGATCTACCGCAGGGCGCTGGAGTCGGGGGCGTTCGCCGAGACGTCGGTCACGCGATCCCTGCGCGTGCTGCGGCGGGTCGCCGACGGGGTCTAGGGTCTACGCCCATGTCCAGCCCCATCAGACGCGGCGCGGCCGTCGCGCTCGGGCTCGCCGCCCTCGTGACGGCGTGCTCGGCGCAGCGTCCGCCGGCTCCCCCCACCTCGCCGGCGCCGCGCGTCTCCCCCACAGCCCACGACTCCGGCGCCCCGCCCGGCAAGCCCCTGGCGGGCAAGGTCGTGGTGATCGACCCCGGCCACAACATCGGCAACCAGCACCACACGGCCGAGATCAACCGCCTGGTCGACATCGGCGGCAGCCGCAAGGCCTGCGACACCACCGGCACCGCCACCGACGCCGGTTACCCGGAGGCCGACTTCACGCTCGACGTCGCCCGCCGGGCGCGGACGCTGCTGACGGCGCTGGGCGCGAAGGTGACGTTCACGCAGGACGGGAACCGGTCGTGGGGTCCGTGCGTGGACGAGCGGGCCAGGATCGGCAACGCGGCGCACGCCGACGCGGCCGTCTCGATCCACGCGGACGGCGCGGCCGTCGGCGACCGCGGCTTCCACGTGATCCTGCCCGCCGCGGTGCACGCGGGGATCGCGGACACCCGGCCGATCGTGGCGCCCTCCCGGACCCTCGGCACCGACCTGCGGAATCGATTCGCCGCCGACACCGGCGAGCCGTTCTCCACCTACGTGGGCCACGGCACCGCATTGGACGTGCGCGGCGACCTCGGCGGGCTCGACCTGTCGACGGTGCCGAAGGTCTTCATCGAGTGCGGCAACATGCGCGATCCGCAGGACGCCGCGCGGCTGACCGACGCGGCCTGGCGGCAGCGGGCGGCACGGGGCATCGCGGACGGGATCGCCGCATACCTGGAGGGTTCCGGAGGGTAGGGACGGCCCGGGACGGCTGCCCGACCCGGCTGACCGGCACCAGGTCACACCCGTACGATGGGTCCCCACCCCCCGCGCTCGACCCTGCCGGGACCGGGAGCGCTCCGTGCGTACCGGCGCCAGCGACGACCACCGAGACCGACGAAGGACACTCCACGTGAACATCCGCTCCCTCACCCGAGGAGACGGCGCGGTGATCGGTGCAGCCGTGCTGCTGCTGATCGCGTCGTTCCTCGACTTCTACAGCGTCAGCAACTGCGGCAACCTGTGCGGCGAGGTCCAGATGCCGTCCGGCTGGAAGTCCGAGATCTTCCCCGTGCTGCCCTCGGTGTTCCTCGCCGGTCTGATCGCCGCCGTGCTGATCGTGGCGTCCCGCGTGCTGCCGCAGAACCGCAAGGTCGCCGGGCTCACCCTGGACCAGTGGGGCACCGCGCTCGCGGTGTTCGCGGCGTGGAGCGCGCTGTGGTCGCTGATGGGCGGCGGTTCGCAGCTGAGCCCCGGCGCCGGCGCGATCCTCGGCCTGGTGGCGACCCTGGTGCTGGCGGCGGCGGCGATCGCCACGCCGCGGGTGCCGGCGCTCAAGGCGGCGCTGCTGGGCGCCCCGAAGCCGCAGCAGGCCTTCCCCGGCCAGCAGCAGCACTTCAACCCCGGCCCCGGCCAGCCCGGCGGCGGTTACGGCTACCCGGGCCAGCCGCAGGGCTACGGCGCCCAGCCGCAGCAGCCGGGGGCTCCGATCGGGGGCGTGCAGCCCACCCCGACCCCGGCGCAGGGTCACGCGGCGGCCACCGCGCAGCCCCAGCAGGCCGCGCACGCGCAGGAGTTCGCGCCGTTCTGGTTCGCGGTGCCGGTGGCCCGGCCGCTGTACCCGGAGGACGGCTCGCCGACCCCGCTGGCCGAACTGACCCCCGGCACCTGGTACTTGGCCGTCGACCAGCGCGGTTCCGCGCTGGTGGCGCAGACCCAGGACGGGCGCCGTGGTGTCCTTCAGGACACCACGGGCATCCAGCGCGGCTGACCGCCCCGTCCGCTCGTCGCACGACGGCCCCCTCCGCACCGGCGGAGGGGGCCGTCGTCGTTCCGTCGCGCCGGAACGTTCGACTTCCTTGCCTGCGGCCGACGTCGATCAGCTGCCGCTCTTGAGCTGGCTGAGCGAGGGGACCTTGTCGGTGACGTTGTCGCCGTCCTTCTTGGCGGTGGACTTCACGTTGTTGATGGTGTCCTGGAAGGAGTTGACCGTGCTGTCCGGCGACTCGCCCTTCTTCAGCTTGGCCGGGAGCGCCTTGAGCGAGTCGACGCTCTTGGTCAGCGGCGCGACCAGTTTGGCGAGCGTCTTGTCACCCTGCGCGTCGTGCAGCGCCGCCTTGAGCCGGTTGTAGGTGAACCCTCCGGCCAGACCCGCCTTGACCAGCGCGAAGGTGCGGCCCTTGGCGCCCTTCTTGAACGTGCCCGCCTTGTACGGCTTGTAGATCCACTGGTACGTGGCGCCCGCGGCGAGCGAGGAGTTGAGCACGAACTTCGTTTTGGCCAGCTTCACCGGCGAGGTGGAGGAGTCCGCCGCCGCACCGGTCGCGGGCGCGGTCACGGAGGCGCTCGCCGTGGCCGGGACGCTGGGGCTCGCCGCACCGGCCGCCGCCTTGTGGCCGCCGCCACCGCACGCGGTCAGCGTCATCAGCAGGGCGGCCAGCAGCAACGCGACCAGCCCGCGGGCGCGCGTCCCCGAGGTGGGCCGCGGCGGCCGCCTGGTCGTACGGGACGGCGGGCCCGAGGGGCTGAGCGGCGGGCCGGACGGTCGAGTGGACATGGGTCCTCCGTGGGCGGGGGCGGGCATCCCTGCGAGCCTCACCGCGCCGCCGCGACGGCGCCACCGGAGCGCCTCCATTCGGAGGACACCCGGTCCGGGACCGCCCTCAACAGCAGCTTTCCGCCGGGTCGTCGAGCCCGAGCGGCAGCCGGTCGCCGCCGAAGACCGCCGTCGTCGCCTCGTCCCCGCCGAGCGCCGCGACCGCGAGCAGCAGCGCGCCCGCCGTCCAGGTGGTGCGCTCCTCGGGCCAGACCGCGTCGTCCTCGAAGACGTACCCGGTCCAGTACAGCCCATCGTCCGCGCGCAGATGCTGGATGTCGGTGAGCAGGCGCACCGCGCGGTCCGACTCGCCGATCGCCCACAGCGCGAGGGCGAGTTCGGCGCTCTCGGCGCCGGTCACCCACGGGTTCGGCTCCACGCAGCGCACGCCGAGGCCGGGGACGACGAAGCGGTCCCAGCCCTCCTGGACGCGGGCGCGGGCGGCGTCGCCGCGCAGCGCGGTGCCCAGCACCGGGTAGTACCAGTCCATCGAGTGCGGCTTGGCCAGGAACCGTTCCGGGTGGTGGACGATCGCGTGCCGCAGCCGTCCCGTCGCCAACTCCCAGTCGGGCTGCGGGTCCTCGCGCGTCTCGGCGACGGCGAGCGCGCAGCGCAGCGCGTGGTAGACCGACGAGCAGCCGGTCAGCAGCGCCTCGTGCGGGAAGCTCCCGTCGTCGTCGCGCTTCCAGGCGATCTCGCCACCGGGCAGTTGCAGCGCGAGCACGAACTCGATCGCGGCGAACAGGTGCGGCCACATCGCGTCGAGGAACGCCTCGTCACCGGTGGACAGGTAGTGGTGCCACACGCCGACGGCGACGTAGGCGCAGAAGTTGGCCTCCCGCCCGCGGTCCTTGGGGCTGCCCTCGGCGCCGTCCGCGTAGTCGTACGCCGCGTACCAGGAGCCGTCCGCGTTCTGGACCCGCGCCAGCCACGCGTAGGCCGCCGCCGCGCGCGCGTGCTCGCCCGCCGCGTCCAGCGCCATCGCCGCCTCGACGTGGTCCCAGGGGTCGAGGTGGCCGCCGTCGAACCACGGTACGGCGCCGTCCGGCCGCTGCGCGGCGGCGATCCCGGCGACCGTCCGGGCGGCCTGCCCGGCGGTGAGGACTCCGGGCAGGACCAGGTGCTCGGTGCGCCCGGGCGAGGTCACAGGGCGGCCCCGGCCGGCAGGTGCGGCTTGGTGGCGTACGCGACGAAGCTCTTGCCGATCAGGGGGTTGAGCGCCTGCTCGGCCAGCCGGGTGGCCAGCGGCTTCTTCATGATGTCCCAGACCAGCAGCTTGTGGTACGCCTTCACCGGCAGCGCCTGGTCGTTGTCGACGCCCACCGCGCACTTGATCCACCAGTACGGGGAGTGCAGGCCGTGCGCGTGGTGGGTGCCGTACGGTTCGAGACCGGCCTCGCGCATCCGCTCCAGCAGTTCGTCGCCGCGGTAGATGCGGATGTGGCCGCCCTCGACCTCGTGGTAGGCGTCGGACAGCGCCCAGCAGATCTTCTCCGGCAGCCAGCGCGGCACGGTGACCGCTATCCGGCCGCCCGGCCGCAGCACCCGCACCATCTCGGCGAGCACGCCCTTGTCGTCCGGGATGTGCTCCATGACCTCGGAGATGATCACGACGTCGAAGCTCGCGTCGGGGAACGGCAGGCGCAGCGCGTCGCCCTCCATCGCGACGGCGGAGGCGCCCGCCGGTGCCTCCCCGGCCTCCTTCATCGCGGCGAACCACTTGGCGACCTCGCGGATCTCCTCGCCGTTGCGGTCGAGGGCGACCACGTTGGCGCCGCGCCGGTAGCACTCGAAGGCGTGGCGGCCCGCGCCGCAGCCGAGGTCGAGCACCCGGTCGCCGGGGGCGAGCGGGAAGCGGGAGAAGTCGACGGTCAGCACGTGGACTCTGCTTTCAGTTGGAGGTGCTGGGGGTGGTCCTGGGGCGCCGTCCTGCGACGGTGATGGCCTCGCGGTAGCGCCGCACCGTGCCGCGCGCGGCCTCCTCCCAGGTGAAGCGTGTCAGGACCCGGGTGCGGCCCGCCGCGCCGAGCCGCGCGCGCAGCTCGGCGTCCCCCAGCAGGCGGTTCAGCGCCACGGCGAGCGCGTCGGGGTCCCCCGGCGGCACGGCCAGGCAGGTCTGCCCGTCCGGCCCCGCGACCTCGGGGATGGCGCCGCCGGTGGTGGCGACCAGCGGTGTGCCGGTGGCCATCGCCTCGGCGGCGGGCAGCGAGAAGCCCTCGTACAGCGACGGCACGCAGGAGATCTGGGCGCCGCGCACCAGGTCGACCAGCTCGGGGTCGCTGATTCCCTTGACGAACTCCACCGCACGGGTGAGTCCGTGCCGGGCGATCGCGTCGGCGACCGGGCCCTTCTCCGGGCGCTTGCCGACGACGACGAGGTGGGCGCCGGGGTGTTCGCCGCGGACCTTGGCCAGCGCCTCGACGAGGTGGACCAGGCCCTTGAGCGGCACGTCGGCGCTGGAGGTGGTGACGATGCGCCCGGGCACCTCGGGCACCGAGGGGTCGGGCGAGAACAGGCGGGTGTCGGCGCCGATCGGCACCACGTGCACCCGTTCGGGGCGCACCCCGAGGTCGGCGACGATCTCGCGGCGCGAGGAGCCGGAGACGGTCAGCACCGACGGCAGCCTGCGCGCCACCCGCTTCTGCATCTGCACGAAGCCGTACCAGCGGCGCACCGACAGCCGCCGCCTGGCGCTGGTCGCGGCCGCCAGGTCCAGGCGGCGGTCGACGGTGATCGGGTGGTGGATGGTGGTGACCAGCGGCAGGCCCGCCCGCTCCAGGTTCAGCAGCCCGTAGCCGAGCGTCTGGTTGTCGTGGACCACGTCGAACTCGCCGCGCCGGGCGGCCAGATGACGGCGGGCGCGCAGCGAGAAGGTCAGCGGCTCGGGGAAGCCGCCGGTCCACATGGTGGCGACCTCCAGCGCGTCGATCCAGTCGCGGAACTCCTCGCGCCCCGGGGTGCGGAACGGGTCCGGCTGGCGGTACAGGTCGAGGCTGGGCAGTCGGGTGAGGGCGACCCCGGGCAGTTCGTCGAGCACCGGGTACGGCTGGGCGCCGATGACCTCGACGGTGTGGCCGAGCCGGGCGAGTTCGCGGGAGAGGTGGCGCACGTAGACGCCCTGCCCGCCGCAGAAGGGGTTGCCCTTGTAGCTCAGCAGCGCGATCCGCAGCGGCCGGTCGCCGTCGCCGTCCCGGACCCCGTTGACCTGGGGCGACGGCGGCCTGCGCCCGACTGCCTCAGCGGCCTCAGCTGGCACTCACGGCCCCCTTCTCACTGCGATCAGCCGGAGCGTAACCGGTGGCGCTAATCTAGAACAAGTTTCAGACTCAGGGGTTCGACGAACCTCGAATCTACCGGCCGGGCAGCAGGCCGCCAGGGGCGGATCAGGTGATTCGCACCACGGCGCGGCGTGCTGCCATCATGCGCACACGCCCGACGTGCCGCGCGCGGACGGGTGCCACGGACGAGCCACGGAAGGGGACACATGGCCACGCAGTCACGGCCGGCCTCCGCGCCCCTGACCGCACGTCAGGAGGCCCGGCGTCGGCGCATCCTGCACGCCGGCGCCCGGCTGGCCGGCCGCGGCGGGTTCGACGCCGTGCAGATGCGGGAGGTCGCCGAGACCTCGCAGGTCGCGCTCGGCACGCTCTACCGGTACTTCCCCTCCAAGATCCACCTGTTGGTCGCCACCATGCAGGACCAGCTCCAGCAGCTGCACGAGACGCTGCGCAAGCGCCCGCCGAGCGCGCCGGAGCCCTCCGCGCGGGTCGCCGAGACGCTGATGCGGGCGTTCCGCGCGATGCGGCGCGAGCCGAACCTCGCGGATGCCATGGTGCGGGCGGTGATCTTCGCGGACCGCTCGGTCAGCCCCGAGGTGGACGTGGTCTCCCGGCTGACGACGGCGATCATCCTGGACGCGATGCGACTGCCGGGCCCACCGACCGCCGAGCAGCTGGCCGCCGTGCGGGTCGTCGAGCACACCTGGCACTCGGCGCTGGTCACCTGGCTCGCGGGCCGGGCGTCGATCACCCAGGTGCGCGGCGACATCGAGACCGCGTGCCGCCTGATCGACCTGACGGCACCCACCGCCGACCGGGAGCGCGAACCGCAGCACGTAAAGTGAGGGCGACCGAACAGTCGACAAAACGATCGTGTGCGCGCGGGGGAAGCCGGTGGGATTCCGGCGCTGGCCCGCAACCGTGACGCGTCCGCCCGACCCGGGGCGGCCGCCCAGCCGGAGTGCCCGTCCGCACGCGTGAGGCTCCCGGTGACGACGCGCGAGCGCCGCCACCGGCACCGTCGAGGAAACGCGGAGCCGGAGCCCGGTGCCGTGCCCCCGCCCGCGTGGGGGCACGCGGCGGTGCGCCCTGCCGCGCTCCGCGTTCGCGAGGTCTTCGTCAAGTCTCCCGAAAGGCACCGAACACGCCATGGCACTCCGCCTCGCCGTGACCCGATCCCTGGGCACCCTGGTCGCCGCCGCCGCGCTCGGCGCCGCGGTGGTCCCCGCCGCCTCGGCGGCCTCCCCGTCGCCGTCCGCGCCGCCGAAGCTGCCCGCGGGCCTTTACGGGGCGACCGACCCCACGTACGACGGGGTGTGGCGGCAGTCCACCGCGCTGCTGGCGCTGGACGCGGTGAAGACGGCGCCGCCCGCGGCCGCGGTGGACTGGCTGACCGGCCAGCAGTGCGCGGACGGCGGCTTCACCGCGTACCGCGCGAGCACCGCGCAGCCGTGCGTGGCGAAGAACGAGGACACCAACTCGACGGGCCTGGCCGTGCAGGCGCTGGCCGCGCTCGGCGGGCACCAGGCGGCCGTGTCGAAGGCGGTGACCTGGCTGAAGGGGATGCAGGAGAGC
The DNA here is from genome assembly GCF_019890615.1 of Streptantibioticus parmotrematis. GTDB lineage: Bacteria > Actinomycetota > Actinomycetes > Streptomycetales > Streptomycetaceae > Streptantibioticus_D > Streptantibioticus_D parmotrematis. Next base: position 135,204 of record NZ_JAINVZ010000015.1, read on the forward strand.
GACGGCGGCTGGGGCTACCAGCAGGGCGCGGCCACCGACGCCGACTCCACGACCGTCGTCGAGGGCGCGCTGACCGCGGCGGGCGAGCACCCCGCGCAGGTCACCAAGGGCGGCAAGAACGGGATGGACGCCCTGCGCGGCCTCCAACTGGGCTGCGACGCCCCGCAGGCGCAGCGCGGCGCGTTCGCGTACCAGCCGGATCCCAAGGGCGGGAAGCTCACCGCCAACGACAAGGCGACCACCGACGGCGTCATCGGCGCGCACGGCTCCGGCTACCTGGTGGCCGCGCCCGCGGGCGACAGCGCGCCGAAGGCCCCGGCCTGCCCGTCCGGTTCCTCGGCGAAGCCCGGCGACGCGAACGCCTCCGCGCAGGCCGGGTCCGCTTACCTGGCCGGTGTGCTGGACGCGGGCGGGCAGCACCTGACGACCGCGCAGCCCGGCTCCAGCACCAAGACGCCGGACTACTCGACGACCGCCGACGCGGTGCTCGCGCTCGCCTCCGACGGCCACCTCGCGGCGGCCAAGAAGCCGTACGACTGGCTGGTCGCCAACGCCTCCGGTTGGGCCAAGGACAACCCCGCCGCGCTCGGCCAGCTGGTCCTGGCCTCGGCGGCGGTCGGCGCCAACCCGCACGACTTCGGCGGCACCGACCTGGTACGGCAGCTGGCCAACACCGGGCCGCAGGGCAGCGCCGCGCCCGCGCCGTCCGCGAGCAGCGCCAAGAGCAGCGGCAAGGGCGGCGGCGAGAGCATCTGGTGGATCATCGGCGTCGGCCTGGTCGCGGGCGTCGGCATCGGCTTCGCGCTCAGCCTGCGCAGGAAGCGGGGCTGACGGTGCGGGGCGCGCCGCGGACGCCGACCGCGGGGGCGCGGCACGTCGCACCGGACTCGGGGGCGCGGCACGTCGCACCGGACTCGGGGGCGCGGCATGTCGCACTGGGCGTGGGAGCACGGCATGTCGCACTGGGCGTGGGAGCACGGCGCGTCGTACGGGCCGGGCTGCTGCCGCTGCTCCTGCTCGCCCTGTCCGCGACGGCCGCCTCGCTGATCGCCGCGAGCCCGGCGCAGGCGGTCGGCTACCGCTACTGGTCGTTCTGGGAACGCACCGGCTCCACCTGGACGTTCGCCCAGACCGGTCCCGCGATGACCGACCCGGCGGACGGCGCGGTGGAGGGCTGGCGTTTCGCGGTGAGCGCGGACTCGGCCGACGCGGTCAAGCCGCGCGGGGCGGCGTCGTTCGCGACGATCTGCGCGAGCACGCCGCCGCGCCCCGGCACCAAGCGGGTCGCGCTGGTGCTGGACTTCGGCACCTCGCAGGACGCCCCGAACGGCGCGACCCCGCCGGCCGCGCGCACCTCCTGCGCCCGCGTGCCCGAGGACGCCACCGCGGCCGACGCGCTGGCGGCGGTGGCCAAGCCGCTGCGGTACGACGCGAGCGGGCTGGTCTGCGCGATCACGGGCTACCCGGCCACCGGCTGCGGTGAACAGGTCTCCTCGGGCGGCGCCACCGGCTCCTCCCCGGCCGCGTCCCGCTCGGCGAGCGCCAACGGCGGCTCGGGTAGCGGCGGTTCGGACACCGGGCCGTCGCTGGGCGTGCTCGCCGGGGGCGCGGTCGTGCTGCTGCTCGGCGCGGGCGCGGCCTGGCAGGTGCGCAGGCGGCGCGAACGATGACCCGCACCTGGTCGTCGCTGGCCCCGGCGCGGGCCGACCGGTCCAACGCGCTGCACGCGGGCGCCTGGTGGGTGTGGGCGCTGGGCCTGGCCACCGCGGCGTCGCGCACCACCAACCCGTTGCTGCTCCTGCTCGTCGTCGCGGTCGCGGGCTACGTCGTCGCCGCCCGCAGGACGGACGCGCCCTGGGCCCGCTCCTACGGCGCGTTCCTCAAGCTCGGCGTCTTCGTGCTGGGCATCCGCGTGGTCTTCGCGATCGCGCTGGGCTCCCCGGTCCCGGGCACCCACACCCTGTTCACGCTGCCCGAGATCCCGTTGCCGCACTGGGCGCAGGGCGTGCGGCTCGGCGGCCGGGTCACCGCGGAGGGCGTCGCGTTCGCCGCGTACGACGGGCTGAAGCTGGCCACCCTGCTGGTCTGCGTCGGCGCCGCCAACGCGCTGGCCAACCCGGCGCGGCTGCTCAAGTCGCTGCCCGGCGCGCTGTACGAGGCGGGGGTCGCCGTCGTCGTGGCGATGACCTTCGCGCCCAACCTCGTCGCCGACGTCGGCAGGCTGCGGGCCGCGCGCCGGATGCGGGGCCGCGCCGACACCGGGATCAGGGCGCTGGCGCAGGTCGGACTGCCCGTGCTGGAAGGCGCGTTGGAGCGGTCGGTGGCGCTGGCCGCCTCGATGGACGCGCGCGGCTACGGCCGCACCGCCGACGTCCCGCGCGGCGTGCGACGGCTGACGGCCGCGCTGACGCTGGGCGGACTGCTGGGCGTGTGCGTCGGCTCGTACGGGCTGCTGGCGGCGCAGGGCGCGGGCTTCGGGGCGCCGTTGCTGGGGGCGGGGCTCGCGGCGGCGCTGGCCGGGCTGTGGCTGGGCGGGCGGCGCAGCGTGCGCACCCGCTACCGGCCGGACCGCTGGGGCACGCGGGCCTGGCTGGTGGCCGGTTGCGGGATCGCGGTGGCGACGCTGACCATCTGGGCGGCGTCCTACGCCCCGGCCGGGCTCAACCCCCCGGCCGTTCCGCTGTCCGCGCCGACGCTGCCGCTGTGGCCCGCCGCGTCGCTGCTGCTGGGGCTGGTGCCCGCGGTGGTGGCACCGCTGCCCGCGCGGGCGGGCGGACGCGGGTCGTCGGCCGTATCCGTGCCGCGGGAGCAGGCGCGCGTCGACGTGCCGGAGGAGGAAGCGGGCGTGAACGTGCCGGAGGAGGAAGCGGGCGTGAACGTGCCGAAAGGGGAAGCGGGCGTGAACGTGCCCGAGGGCGATGCGCAGGTGAACGTGCGGAAGGGGCGAGCGCGTTGATCCGCTTCGAGAACGTCTCGGTCACCTACGCCGACGCGGACCGCCCCGCGCTCAGCGGCGTCGAACTCACCGTCGAGGAGGGTGAGTTGTGCCTGCTCGCCGGGCCGTCGGGGGTGGGCAAGTCCACGTTGCTCGGCGCGGTGAGCGGGCTCGTGCCGCACTTCACCGGCGGCCGTCTCGGCGGCCGGGTGACCGTCGCCGGGCGCGACACCCGTACCCACAAGCCGCGTGAACTCGCCGACGTGGTCGGCACGGTGGGCCAGGATCCGCTGGCGCACTTCGTGACCGACGTCGTCGAGGACGAACTCGCCTACGGCATGGAGTCGTTGGGGATCGCGCCGGACGTGATGCGGCGCCGCGTCGAGGAGACCCTCGACCTGCTGGGCCTGGCCGACCTGCGCGACCGCCCGCTCGCGACGCTGTCGGGCGGACAGCGGCAGCGGGTGGCGATCGGGTCGGTGCTGACCGTGCACCCGAAGGTGCTGGTGCTGGACGAGCCGACCTCCGCGCTGGACCCGGCCGCCGCCGAGGAGGTCCTCGCGGTGCTGCAACGCCTCGTGCACGACCTGGGCACCACGGTCCTGCTCGCCGAACACCGTCTGGAACGGGTCGTGCAGTACGCGGACCGCGTGGTGCTGCTGCCCGGCCCGGGCGAACCTCCCGTGGTGGGCGACCCGGCCTCGGTGATGGCGGTCTCGCCGGTGTTCCCGCCAGTCGTCGGGCTGGGCAGGCTGGCGGGCTGGTCGCCGCTGCCGCTGTCGGTACGCGACGCGCGACGGGCGGCCGGGGCGCTGCGCGAGGAGCTGGCGGGACGCTCGCCGGTGCCGGTGGCCGCCCCCGCCGCGGACGGCGAGCCGGTCGCGAAGGCGTCGGGCCTTTCGGTGCGGCGCGGCAGGATCGAGGCGCTGCGCGGCGTGGACCTGGCCGTGCGGCCGGGCGAGGCGATCGCGTTGATGGGCCGCAACGGCGCGGGCAAGTCCACGCTGCTGGGCACGTTGACCGGGCTGTACGAGCCCGCGGCCGGCACGGTGCGCGTCGACGGCGTCGTGCCGCACCGCACGGCGCCGCGGCGTCTGGTGCGTCACGTGGGCCTGGTGCCGCAGGAGCCGCGCGACCTGTTGTACGCGGACACGGTGACCGGTGAGTGCGCGGCGGCAGACGATGACGCGGGTGCCGCGGGTGCCGCGGCCGGGACGTGCCGGGCGCTGGTGGAGGAGCTGCTGCCCGGGGTGCCGGACGACACGCACCCGCGCGACCTGTCCGAGGGCCAGCGCCTCGCCCTGGCGCTGGCGGTCGTCCTCACCGCGCGTCCCCCGCTGCTGCTGCTGGACGAGCCGACCCGGGGTCTGGACTACGCGGCGAAGGCCCGCCTGGTCACGCACCTGCGCGCGCTCGCGGCCGAGGGCCATGCGATCATCCTGGCCACGCACGACGTGGAGCTGGCGGCCGAACTCGCCCACCGGGTGGTCATCCTGGCCGACGGCGAGGTGGTCGCCGACGGCCCGACCGCCGAAGTGGTCGTCTCCAGCCCCGCGTTCGCCCCGCAGGTGTCGAAGGTGCTGCGCCCGCAGGACTGGCTGACGGTGAGTCAGGTCGCCGGGGCGATGGGGTGGTCGGGGTGAGCGGGCTGCGTGGGGCGCGCGCCGTCCGGCTCGGCCCGCGATCCGTCGCGGCCCTGGCGCTGATCACCGCGATCGGGGTGGTGGCGTTCGGCTGGCCGCTGCTGGCCTCGCCTGGTTCGGGCCTGGCGCACAGCGCGGACGCGCCCTGGCTCTTCGCCGCGTTGCTGCCGTTGCTGCTGGCCGTGGTCGTGGCGGCGATCTCCGACTCGGGCCTGGACGCGAAGGCGATCGCGATGCTGGGCGTGCTGGCGGCGGCCGGTGCCGCGTTGCGTCCGCTGGGCGCGGGGACGGCGGGCATCGAGCCGATGTTCTTCCTGATGGTGCTGGCGGGCAGGGTGCTCGGCCCGGGCTTCGGTTTCGTGCTGGGGGCGCTGTCGATGTTCGCGTCGGCGCTGCTGACCGGCGGGGTCGGCCCGTGGATGCCGTTCCAGATGCTCAGCATGGGCTGGGTCTCGATGGGCGCGGGCCTGCTGCCGGAACGGCCGCGCGGCAGACCGGAGTTGGCACTGCTGGCGGTCTACGGCGCGATCTCGGCCCTGCTGTACGGCACCGTGATGAACCTCCAGGGCTGGCCGTACATCGCGGGCATGGTGTCAGGCGTCAGCTACGTCCCCGGCGCGCCGCTGGCGTCCAACCTGACGCGTTTCGTGGCGTACGACCTGACGACGTCCCTGGGCTGGGACATCCCCCGAGCGGCGCTGACCGCCACGCTGACGCTGCTCCTGGGCAAGCCGCTGCTGAAGGCGCTGCGCAGGGCGACCCGGAGGGCGGCGTTCGAGACGGAGGGGGATTTCGGGGAGGCGCGGGGTTCGGGCGGCCAGGCGCCGTAGTGCGGCCGGACACCCGCGGCCGCGGGTGTCCCGGGTGGCCGGAGCCGGGGCGGTGATGTCAGTGGCAGCGGGTAGGTTGAGGACATGTCGGACCAGAACCCCTACAACTCGGCTCCCAACCAGGAAGGTTGGCCCGCGCCCCCGCCGCCGGAGGGCTCCCCGGCGTATCCGCGGCAGGGCGGCGCGGCGCCATACGGCGAGAACCCGTACGGCCAGACCCCGTACGCGCAGAACCCGTACCAGCAGCCCTACGCGCCCTACCCGGGCGGTCCGATGGCGGCCGCGCCCGTGGAGATGCCGGGGCCGGTGAAGGCGGCGCGGGTGCTGTCGTATGTGGCCTTCGGGCTGCTGGTGCTGGGCGCGGTCATCGGTGGAGCGCTGGCGGGGCCGGAGGTCGCGGGCGCGGTCATGGGCGGCGGCTTCCCGGTGATCGGGCTGTTCGTCTGCGCGTTGCTGTTCCACCGCGCGGGCCCGGCGTGCCGGGTGACGGCCATCGTCTTCGCCTCGCTGACGATCGTCTCCGGTCTGGCCGCCCTGGGCCGCAGCCCCGGCGCGGGCCTGATCCCGCTGGCCCTGTCGATAGCCGTGGTCGTCAACCTCTCCCGCGGCGTCACGGGCGACTGGTTCCGCAGGCCGCGCGCCTGAGACCGCCCCGGCACAGTGCCCCGGCCGGGGTGCGCGCGCACGGGGAGGGTGACATGGCCGGGGTCCTGGTGTGGGGCGGGGTGCTCTTGATGGTGGTGACGATGCTGTCACGCGGTTGGCGCTGCGCGGGATCGGGCCTGCGGCGCGGTGAGTTGCCGCGTGACCCCGTGGTGGCCCTCGTCCCGCCGGCCGTTGCGCCGACCGAACCCCCTCCCCCCACACACAGGCGACCACCGGCGGCCGACAGCACACAGCTTGCCGACGCGCCAGGTCATCTAGGATCGGCCGGGACGTGAGGGGGTTGCCGCATGGGTGACGGCGGCAAGGTGCTGGACATCAAGACGGCGGATCTGAAGGTGTCTGCACCGGTGTTCCAGACGCAGGCAGAGGCGCTGAGTTCGGCGTTGACCACGTTGATCAAGACGCTGGACGGGCTGGGCACACCGTGGGGTGAGGACAAGCAGGGCAAGGAGTTCGAGAAGGCGTACTCGCCCCAGCAGAAGGCCATCGAGAGCGCGACCGGCATCCTCGTTCTCGGCCTGACGAGCATTCACGAAGCGATGTCGGACATGGCTGACGGCCATATCGCCAACGACCAGCTGATCGCGGGCATGTTCACGAAGGCGAAGTCCCCGACCGCCGCGGGGCGGCCGGGAGGCGCGGCGCGGTGAGTCTTGAGGACGACGCCAAAGCCATTCTGCTGAAGATGGGGCTGTGGTGGCCGGACGCCGACTCCGGCACGCTGCGCACCGCTGCCGGCGCCTGGCGCACGTTCGCGACCGCCGTGGACGACGTCCGTACGCCGGTGAACAACACGGCTGCCTCGCTCATCCACAACAACTCGGGTGAGGCGATCGACGCGTTCGAGGTCTTCTGGGGCCGGTACGCGAAGGGCAGGGACGGCGGCTGGCTGAGCGATCTGTCGCAGGCCGCGGGCAAGTTGGCCGATGCCCTGGAGAAGTTCGCGGACGTCGTCGATCACGCGATCACGAAGCTGTGGACGCAGATAGGCATCGACGCCGCGGCGATCGCCGGCAGCATCACGCTCGCGTTCTTCACCGCGGGCGCGTTCTCCGCCGGGGTGGCGGCGGTGGCGGACGGCATCATCGCGATGGGCGAGGCACTCGCGGTGAGTGTCTCGGAAGAGGTGGCCACGATCGCCGCCGGCACGCTGGTGTCGGCGGCGTTCGGCGGGGTGCAGTCGGTAACGGTGGACCTGGCCGTCGCCCAGCCTCTGGCGATCGCCACCGGCATGCAGCAGCACCTGAGCCTGGACGAGGTCGACCAGGCGGCGAAGGACGGCGTGATCTCCGGCGCCATGACGGGCGGCGGCGTGGGGGTGCTGAAGGCGGGCGTCGACAGCGCGTTCAGCGATGGCGTGCCGCTCATGCTGTATCCGCCGTCCCTGCGCCCGGACCTCGTCGACCTGGGGCCGGCCGCGCGCTCCGGCGACGACATCCCCTGTGTCAACGATCCCGTCGACGTGGCGACCGGCGCCATGCTGATGCGGCAGACCGATGTGACCCTGCCGGGCGTCCTGCCGCTGGTCTTCGAGCGCACCCATCTGTCGTCCTACCGCGGCGGGGTCTGCTTCGGACCGGTGTGGGCCTCGACGCTGGACGAGTGCTGCCAGATCGACGGCGAGGGCGTGGTGTTCGCCGCCGCGGACGGCATGCGACTGGTCTACCCGGTGCCACGGCCGGGGGAGCCCACGATGCCGGTGAAGGGCGGTCGCCTGCCTCTGGTGTGGGACGGCGCGCCGGAGGGCACGATCGAGGTCACCGATCCGGACACCGGTGTCGTACGCACCTTCACCGCCGCCGTCCCGTCCGCCACCCCGGGCGTCTTCCACCTCCCGCTCAACAGCCTCCGGGACCGCGGCGGCAACCGGATCGACATCGAACGCGACGCGCACGGTGTGCCGGTGGGGTTGCGGCACTCCGGCGGGTACTACCTGGCCGTCGACACCGCGGGTCCGCGCGTGACAGCGCTGCGCCTGCTGGACGAGCCGCCGTCCCGCTACGGCGACGGCCCGGACCGGGACGCCGGGACGGTGGTGGTCCGCTACGGCTACGACAAGGCCGGCAACCTCACCGAAGTCGTCAACTCCAGCGGCTCGCCGCTGCGTTTCGCGTACGACGACCAGGGCCGGATATGCCGGTGGACCGACCGCAACGGCACCTGGTTCGGGTATGTCTACGACGAGCGGGGCCGCGTCATCCGCACGGAGGGCGTCGACGGCATCCTGTCGGCAACCTTCGACTACGACGACACAACACGTACGACGACGTACACCGACTCCCAGGGGAATCGCTCGACGTACGGCCACACCACGGACGGGCAGGTCGCGCAGGAGACCGACCCGCTCGGCAACACCACTCGCACCTGGTGGGACGCTCACGGTGACAAACCGCTCGCGATCACCGACCCGCTCGGCCGCACCACGACCTACGCGTACGACGCGTACGGCCGCCCGACCCAGGTCACTTTGCCGGACGGTTCGGTGGCCCGGGCCGCCTACAACGCCCTCGGCCTGCCGGAGGAGGTCGTCGAGCCCGGCGGTGCGACCTGGCGCCGCACCTACGACGACCGCGGCAACCTGCTCACCACAACCGACCCGGCGGGAGCCGAGACCCGTCGCACCTACGACGACGGGGGCCGGCTGACGAGCGTCACGGACGCGCTGGGCGGCGTGCGGGCGTTCACCGCGAACCCGGCGGGCCTGCCGGTGGCGGTCACCGACGAGTTGGGCCGTGTCACGTCGGTACGCCGTGATCCGTTCGGCAGGGTCGCCGAGATCACCGACCCGCTCGGCCGCGTCACCCGCCTCACCTGGACGCTTGAGGGCAGGCCGCGCCGACGCGACCACCCCGACGGCACCCACGAGTCCTGGACGTGGGACGGCGAAGGAAACCTCCTTTCCCACACCGACCAGGTGGGCAACGTCACCCGGCACACTCCGGGCCCCTTCGACCTCCCGGCCCAGCGTCTCGACCCGGACGGTGCCGCGTACGCCTTCGCCTACGACACCGAACTGCGCCTGACCGGTGTCACCAACCCGCAGGGCAGGACCTGGTCGTACGTCTACGACGCCGCCGGGCGCCTGACCGGGGAGACGGACTTCAACGGACGCACCTTGCACTACGGTCACGACGCGTCCGGCGCCCTGACCTCCCGCACGAACGGCGCGGGCGAAACGCTCGGCTTCACCCGCGACGCCCTCGGCCGCGTCACGGAGCAGCGCGCGAGCAACGGCGAGGCGACCACGTACGCCTACGGCGCCGACGGCCGCCCGACCCGCATCTCGAACCCGGACGCCGAAGTCCTCACCACCTACGACCCGTTGGGCCGCACGCTCACCGAGGCGGTCAACGGCCGCGTCACCCGCTACGCCTACGACCCGCTCGGCCGTCGTGTCCTGCGCACCACGCCGAGCGGGCTGACCTCCCGGTGGACGTACGACCCGGCGGGCCAGGCCGCCACCCTCGCCACGGACGCGGGCACCCTCGCCTTCTCCTACGACGCGGCAGGCCGCGAATCGCGACGCCGCATCGGGCCGGACGTGACGCTGACGCAGACCTGGGACGACGCGGACCGCCTGGCGACGCAGTCCCTGACGGCGGGGTCCGTCGCGGCGCGGGCGATCCGGCAGCTCCAGTTTCGCTCCTACGCCTACCGCGCGGACGGCTACGTCGAGGAGATCCGCGAACTCACCTCGGGCACGCGCCACTTCACCCTCGACCCCGTCGGCAGGATCACCACGGTCCGCGCCCACGGCTGGACGGAGACCTACGCGTACGACGCCGCCGGCAACCTCACCACCGCCCGGGCTCCCGGCCACCCGGCCCCCGGCGAGCGGCAGTTCGACGGCATGCTGATCCGTACCGCGGGCAACACCGCGTACGAGCACGACGCGCAAGGCCGCGTGGTCCGCAGGACGCGCAAGCTGCTGAACGGCCAACGCAAGGTGTGGACCTACAGTTGGAGCCCGGAAGACCGCCTCACGGAACTGGTCGCGCCGGACGGCGAACGCTGGCAGTACCACTACGACCCTCTCGGCCGCCGCATTTCCAAGCAGCGGGTGCTGGACGGCGATCGGGTGGCCGACCGCGAGGTCTTCACCTGGGACGGCACCACGCTGGCGGAACGCGTGTCGTCCGACGGTGCGACCACGACGTGGGACCACGCCCAGGGAACCCACCGTCCACTGACCCAGACAGACCACCACCCTGTCCCGCAAAGCGAGGCCACCCGCTCATTGGCCGCCCTCGCCGAGGCAACGGACCGACCCCCCGCCCGCTTCCACGCGATCATCACCGACGCGGTCGGCACACCGATGGAACTGGTCACCCCCTCGGGCGACCTCGCATGGCAGCAACGGACCACCAGTTGGGGAACCCGGCTCCCGCCCGCAACCACCACGACGCCCGCAGTAACCTGCCCTCTCCGCTTCCCCGGCCAGTACGCCGACGCCGAGTCAGGGCTGCACTACAACTACTTCAGGTACTACGAGCCCGAAATCGGGTCCTATCTTGCCGAGGACCCACTTGGTCTGAGCCCTGCGCCCAACTCTCGTCGCTACGTGATCAACGCGTTCACGCACGCCGATCCCACGGGGCTCGCGCCACAGTGCGGCGACATACTGGGCAACCCGTCCACACTGGCCGGGTGGATACCTTCCGAAGTGCCAGAGGAATCCAAGGCTGTCCTACAGGACATCCGCGAGTTCGGCGTCGAAGCTCAGGGAGCCGGACCTCAGCGCATGGGCCCATCCCTCCCCAAGACGTTCAGCAACAGCGGAAAGGGCGGGGCCTACAAGCTGCCGGGATTCGACAGCACCGGAAAGCCCATCCGCTATCTCGAATGGGGGACCGTGCAATCCGCACAGAACCCCAAATGGGGCGGCGAACGTATAGTCACTGGTTCGGACGGATCGGCCTATTACACTCCGACCCACTACCAGACATTCATCGTCATGGAGGCAGGCAGATGAGCAACGCCGAGTTGTGGAGGCACGGCCCTGAATGGATGAGCGTGGTCCGCACCGGCGCGTTCGTGCCGCTCGGAGCGACTCTCCCGCCCCAAGGGTCGACCTTCTGCGCCCGCCTGCAAGGAGGGGGGATGGGTGACGTCGACGGCGTCTTCACTCAGTTCTACGAGCGGCTTCGACTCCCGGACTACTTCGGCTGGAACTGGGATGCCCTGAGCGACTGTCTCAGCGATCTGCACTGGCTGGCAGAGGAGAACGTGCTCCTCGTCGTGGAGAACGCCGAAGCTCTTTTGAACGGGGACGAGGAAGTCCGCACCGACCTCTTCATGACACTGCGGACCGGATGCTCCTTCTGGGCAGAGAAGCCGGAAGTGCCTCTGCAAAGAAATATCTCTCTCAGGACTGTCCTGGTCACCGCCGCCGAGAGATTTTCGGACATGTGCGAGGCAGTTGACGAGATCTCGGCCTGAGATCCACTCCGGGCCGACAGCTCGGCTGCACGAGGCCCCTCACGCGCCCCTGGGCCCGAAGCGTGACGGTGGTGTGCCGAAGGTTCGGGTGAACGCCGCGGTGAAGGCCGCTGGGGACGCGTAGCCGAGGTGGGTGGCCACCTCGGTGACCGAGGCCGTGCGCAGCAGCGGGACTGCCGCGAGGAGCCTCGCGCGGGCTCGCCACGCGGCGGGGCTGTCGCCGGTCTGCGCGCGGAAGCGCCGGGTGAAGGCCCGTTCGCTCATCGCCGTCCGCCGCGCCCACACCGCGTTCGTGACGCCCGTGTCCGGCTCGGCCAGGTACGCGCGGCACAGTTCCGCGAGGTCGGCGGAGGCCGGGATCGCCACGTGGAACGGCAGCGGGGTGCGCTCGGCGATCTCGTGCAGGAGCAGCGTGGCGATGGTTCCCTCCCGCCCGGACAGGCTGTAGTCCGCCTCGAACTCGACGGCCGCCAGCAGCAGTTCGCGCAGCAGCGGCGGAACGTCCACGACCACGCAGTCCGCCGGCCACCACGGCACCGCGTCGGGCTCGACGTACAGGCTGCGGGTGCTCACCCCCAGCATGCGGACCCGGTGCCGGGTGGCGGCCGGGATCAGCACGGCGCGCTCGGGCGGCACGGTCCAGGTGCCCTGGGCGGTGTCGACGACCATGACCCCGGTGGCGCCGTGGAGGAACTGCGCGCGGCGGTGCTCGTGCCAGTCCAGCAGGTGACCGGGCGGGTAGTCCGTGCCGATCGGCAGCACGGCCCGCTCCGCGTGGTCGACGTCGTCCAGCGACACGTTCCTCACGCCGTCCACCCTACTGGCTGGGTCGCGAAGGAATCGTGCCGACCATCGCATGCGAGCCCCGGCGCCCGGCTGGTGGAGTGGGTGCTGTGGACGTGGACCTCGTGGTGTTGACCGGGATCGGGCTCCTGACCGGAGTGACGACCGTGGTGTTCGGGTTCGGCGGCGGGTTCGCCGCCGTACCGGTCGTGGTGTGGGCCGACGCGGCGCTCGGCGCGGACGCGATGCGGGTGGCGACGGCCACCTCCGCCCTGGTGATGGTGGTGAACGCGGGCTTCGCCACGGCCGTCACCCCGCGCCGGACACTCCTGGCGCTGCGCGGCACCCGCGCGCTGGTGCTCCTGCTGGCGGTCGGCGCGGTGGCCGGCGCGCTGGCCACCCGCCTCGCCCCGGCGGGCCTGGCCCGCGCGGCGTTCGTCGCCTACGTCTCCGTCACCGTCGTCGACCTGCTCCTGCGCCCGGGCTTCCTCCGCCCGCGTGCCCCGGTCGAGAAGGCGGAAGCCGACCCGCGTCCGCTGCCGGCCGTCCTCGGCGCGCCGGTCGGCGCGGTCGCCGCGTTCCTCGGGGTGGGTGGCAGCGTGATGACCGTGCCCGCGATGCGACGGGCCGGTCACCCGATGCGCGTGGCGACCGCGCTGGCCAATCCGCTCACCCTGGCCATCGCGGTCCCGGCCGCCGCGGTGTCCCTGAGCGGCGCGGCGGTCCCGGCCGCGGCGGGCGCGCACGTGCGGCTGGTGGGCCTCGTCGACCCGGGTGCCGCCGCCGCGCTGCTGCTCGGCGCGCTGCCGGTGATCGCGGTCCTGCGCCGCCACCCGCCGCGCATCCCCGACCGTGTGTACGCGTGGGCGTACGTCGGGCTGCTGGGGACGGTGGCGGCCGCGATGGTGCTGTCACCGTGAGGCGCTCGCCGTGAGCCCTACGACTACGGCCTCTGCGCGAGCCCCTACGACTACAGCCTCTGCAGGATCGTCGCCGTGGCAAGCGCTCCGCCCGCGCACGTCGTGACCAGGGCGAACTCCCGGTCCGCGCGCTCCAGTTCGTGCAACGCCGTCGTGATCAGGCGGGCGCCCGCCGCGCCGACCGGGTGACCGAGGGCTATCGCTCCCCCGTTGACGTTCACCTGGTCCAGGTCCGCGTCGAAGACCTGCGCCCAGCTCAGCACCACTGAAGCGAAAGCCTCGTTGACCTCGAAGACGTCGATGTCGCACAGTGTCATGCCCGCCTTCCCCAGCACCGCCCGGGTCGCGTCGACCGGCCCGTCGAGGTGGAAGTGCGGATCGGCGCCCACCAGCGCCTGCGCGACGACGCGCGCTCTGGGCCGCAGTCCCAGCGCCTTCGCCATGCGCTTGGACGCCCACATCACCGCCGCCGAACCGTCCGCGGCCGGGGCGGTGCTGCCCGCCGTGTGCACCGCTCCTGGCATCACCGGGTTCAGGGCGGCCAGCGCGTCGACGCCGGTGTCGCGCGGTCCCTCGTCGCGTTCGAGGTGACGCCACATGCCCTGGCCCGCGGCCTGTTCTTCGTGCGTCGTCGGTACCTGCACGGGGTACGTCTCGCGCTTGAAGCGTTCCTCCGCCCACGCCCGCGCCGCCCGCGTCCGCGACAGCAGCCCGAGTGCGTCGGTGCGCTCCCGGGTCAGGCCGCGCCGGGCGGCGATGCGCTCCGCGGCGTGGAACGGGCCGGGCAGGTCCACGTTCCACTCGTCGGGTAACGGCCTGCCGGGGCCGTGCTGGGACGCGCTGCCCTGCGGCACCCGCGACGTCGACTCCACCCCGCAGCCGATGCCCACGTCGATCACACCGGCCGCGATCATGGCGGCGACCACGTGGTTGGCCTGCTGCGACGCACCGCCTTCGCAGTCCAGCGTGGACGCGGCCGTCTCGTACGGCAGTCCCGCCGCCAGCCACGCCGTGCGCGCCGGGTTCGCCGACTGCTCGCCCGCGAGCGTGGCCGTGCCGCCGACGACCTGTTCCACGCAGTCCGGCTGGATGCGGGTGCGCGCCAGGAGTTCCCGGTACGTCTCCCCCAGCAGGCGGGCGGGGTGCAGGGCGGCCAGCGCGCCGCCGCGTTCGCCGATGGGGGTGCGTACCGCCTCGACGATGACGGGTTCGGGGGCCATGAAGCTCGTCCTCTCCTCGGCCCCGGGCGGCGTCCCGGCGCCCGGAGCGGCACGGGTCCGCGTTCCGTTGATCCGGCACGTTTGTATTACCCGCGGTACGGCCACGCAAGGGTCGCGCACGGAAACGGCGCGTACGCGATGGGTGACGGGGCGTCAGTGAATTGGTGCACGGCTGCCCGACCCGCCTCACGCAGGCTTGACCGCCGCCACCGTCGACCCCCCGCGTTCCGGATGATCGGAGTCGTCCCCGCACAGCTGCGCGCTCAACTCCCTTAGCAGGCCGTGCAGATCGTCGGCCGCGCGGGCCGGATCCCACCAGTCGCCCAGCAGTTCCGCCAGCACCTCGGTGCGTGCCCGTACCAGGTGCCGCGCCATCTCCTGCCCGGAGTCGGTGAGGACCAGCAGCAGCCCCTCGCGCCGCACCAGCCCGCGCAACTCCACCTCCGCGGTGGCCTGGTAGACGATCTCGTTCGGGATCGACACGCGTTCGGCCAGCAGTTGGGGCGCGGCGGACCCGTAGCGGTTGATGCGCAACAGCAGCCAACCGGAGGCGGGATGCAGGTCGAGCCCCGCGCGTTCGGTGATCCGGACGTACAGGTCACGCCGGCCCTCGCGGGTGCCGAGGGTGGACAGCGCGCGGGCCACCTCCTCGCGCGAGGAGCGTTCCACCGGGTTGGAGGCGAGCGTCTCGGTGACGTCCGGCGCGGTGACCGAGCCGCGCAGCGGCTGCTCCTTGAGGAACCAGGCGAGCACGAACGCCACCGCCGTGACCGGCACCGCGTACAGGAAGATGTCGGTGATCGCCACGGAGTACGCGTGCAGGACGCCGGTCCTGGTGGCAACCGGCAGCCGGGAGATGGTGTGCGGGTCGGTCTGGAGCTGGCCGGGGTTGAATCCGGGCGGCAGCGGCTTGCCGGTCAGCGCCGCGCGCAGTTCGGTGCGCAGTTCGTTGGTGAAGATGGTGCCGAAGATCGCCACGCCGAACGAGGCGCCGATGGAACGGAAGAAGGTGGCGCCGGAGGTGGCGACGCCCAGGTCCTCGTATCCCACGGAGTTCTGCACGACGAGCACCAGCACCTGCATGACCAGGCCGAGCCCGAAGCCGAAGACGAAGAAGACCCCGCTCATCGCCCACGTGCCGCTGGACTCGCTCAGGGTGTGCAGCAGGAGCAGGCCGACGATCACCACGGCGGTCCCGGCGATGGGGAACACCTTGTAGTGGCCGGTGCGGCTGACGACCTGGCCGGAGCCGGTGGAGGCGATCAGCAGGCCGAGCACCATGGGCAGCATGTGGACGCCGGACATGGTGGGCGTGACGCCGTGCACGACCTGGAGGAAGGTCGGCAGGTAGGTCATGCCACCGAACATCGCGAACCCGATGACGAAGCCGATCACCGAGCAGAGCGTGAAGGTGCGGATGTGGAACAGCCGCAGTGGCAGCACCGGTTCGGCCGCCTTGCGTTCGATGGCGACGAAGACGCCGAGCAGCACCACGCCCAGCACGGCGAGACCGATGATCTGCGGTGAACCCCACGCCCATGTCGTGCCGCCGAGCGAGGCGACCAGCACCAGGCAGGTGGCGACGCCCGCGATCACACCGGTCCCCGCGTAGTCGATGACGTGCTTGGTGCGGTGCACGGGGATGTGCAGCACGGTGGCGATGACGGCGAGCGCGACGACACCGATGGGGAGGTTGACGTAGAAGACCCAGCGCCAGGAGAGGTTGTCCACGAACAGCCCGCCCAGCAGCGGCCCGAGCACACTGCTGGCGCCGAACACCGCGCCGAACAGGCCCTGGTAGCGGCCCCGGTCGCGCGGCGGCACGATGTCGCCCACGATCGCCATCGACAACACCATCAACCCGCCGCCGCCCAGGCCCTGCAACGCGCGGAAGCCGATCAACTCGCCCATGTTCCGGGCGAGTCCGCACAGCGCGGAGCCGATCAGGAAGATGACGATGGCGGTCTGGAACAGCTTCTTGCGCCCGTACTGGTCGCCGAGCTTGCCCCACAGCGGGGTGGCGGCGGTGGAGGCGAGCATGTACGCGGTGACCACCCACGACAGGTGGTCGAGCCCGCCGAGGTCGCTGACGATGGTGGGCAGCGCGGTCGAGACGATCGTCTGGTCCAGCGCGGCGAGCAGCATGCCCATCAGCAGGGCGCTCATCGCCACCAGGACGGTGCGGTGCGAGGGCGTGCCGGAGGGCGGCTCGGCGGCCGCGGAGGCGGCCGCCTCGTTTGTCGCGTCCTGTGCCATTTCTATATGTTCACACCGTTCGCCCGGTCCCGCTTGGGGGTCCGGAGCCGGGCCCGCCGCCCCGGCGCATAGGCTCACTTTCGTGGCGAATGGTGATTTCGGAACCGCGGGACTCCAGCTGGTCCTGCTGCGGCGGATGGCGGACCACCGCCCTGACCTGGTCGAGGAGGCCCTGCGCGACCTCGGTACCGACCGCAGCCGGATGCGGGAGGCGAACCGGCACTGGCAGGCCACGCTGCGCGCCCGCGGCTTCCCCAAGGGCCTGCGGCGGCACCACGTCCTGCTGGGGCCGCCCGAGGCGCAGGAGGACCGCCGGATCGGCGACGTCACGTGCCGCGCGCTGCTGTGGCCGGTGCCGCTGTGGCCCACGCTGCGGTTCGAGGTGATGGCGGGGCCGGGCGGCCGGGTGTGGAACGAGTGGCTGGTCCGCGCGCCCGGCGAGCCCGCGCCCGGCCTGCGCGGGCCGGAGGACCTGACGCCGTGGTCGTGCGTCGTGGACGAGGTGGCCCGCGCCTTCGCCCCCGCCAGGCCCATGGAGGGCGACGCGCCGACCCGCTGGCGGCTTGCCTTCGAGGGCCACGTCGCGCACTTCACGTACGGGCTGCTCCAGTACGTGGAACCAGGGGCTTGAGGGGATCCCCGGCGGGGCCGGATCGCCCCGAAGGGGCCCATTGGCGTGATCGGGGCATCGTTTTGTATCGTTGAGGAACAAAGTGGCTCGCCCGTTTCCCCTGACCGGCGGGCGAGCCGCTTGTGTTCTTTCCGCTGTCGTTCCCGCCCCGCCGCTGTTCCCTCACCGCAGCGCGGTCAACGCCGAGGAGTCCGCCCATGACGGCCGTCACCCTGACCGCTCGCGCGCTGCTGCTGGACATGGACGGCACGCTGGTCAACTCCGACGCGGTCGTCGAGCGCTGCTGGCGCGCGTGGGCCGAGCGGCACGGGCTGGACGTCGCCGACGTGCTGCGGGTGGTGCACGGCCGGCAGGGCTACGCCACCATGGCCGCGCTGCTGCCGGACCGCCCGATGGCCGTCAACCACGCCGAGAACGCCGAGATGCTGGCCCGGGAGACCGCCGACACCGAGGGCGTCGTCCCGGTCGAGGGCGCCCCGGAGTTCCTCGCCGCCCTGGCCGACGGCCCGCACGCGCTGGTGACCTCGGCCGACGCGGCCCTGGCCCGTGCCCGGATGGACGCCGCCGCGCTGCCGATGCCCGAGGTGCGGATCACCGCCGAGTGCGTGAGCGCCAGCAAGCCCGACCCGGAAGGGTTCCTGAAGGGCGCGGCCGAGCTGGGCTTCGCGCCTGCGGACTGCGTGGTCTTCGAGGACTCCGAGGCCGGGATCGCGGCGGGCTTCGCGGCCGGAATGCGCGTGGTGGGCGTGGGCCCGCGCGCCGAGGCATTCGGCCCGACCGCGTACGCGCCGACGCTGGAGGCGGTCCGGGTCCTGCGCGAGGCGGACGGCACCTTCACCCTGCGCGTGGGCTGACACGCGCCCCGCGCGGCCCGTACCGCCGGATCACCCGGCGATCGCCTCGTACAGGCTCACGCCCGCCATCACCACCATCACCACGGCCGCGATCTTGGTGATCAACGGCAGCGGCACCCGCTTCATCAGCGCCTTGCCGCCGAGGATGCCGAGCGCGGCGACCGCCCACAGCGCCAGCACCGCGCCGATGGCGACCGAGACGGGGTCGTTGTAGCGGGCGGCGAGGTTGGCCGTCATGATCTGCGTGAGGTCGCCGAACTCGGCCACCAGGATGAGCGTGAAGCCACTGCCCGCGACCCGCCAGAAGCTCTGGCTGCTGGGCGTCCTCATGCCCTCCTCGTCCTCGTCGTCCCCCTGCCCGTGCCGCAGCAGCGCGATCGCGCCGCCGAGGAAGAGCAGCGCGACGACGCCCTCCACCCACCGGTGCGGCAGCAGCGCCAGCAGGCTGCCCGCGGCGATGGCGAGGGCGACGTGCACGGCGAAGGCGGCGGCGATGCCGCAGAAGACGTAGGACGCGCGGAAGCGGGTGCCGAGCACCAGGCTGGCCAGCGCGGTCTTGTCGGGGAGTTCCGCGACGAAGATGATGCCGAAGACGATCGCGGCGACGGTGAAGCTGAACACGGAGGACGTTTCCTCTTCGGTCGGGCTCGCCGCACCGGAAGGGCCTCGGGGAGAGGGGTCGCTTCGGCACGGCAGCGTCGGACACTGCGGCCGAAGGTCTCGCTGGCGCGTACGGGCCACGCTGAACGTGTCCGTACGGCCTCCGGGCGCCGGCTCGGGAGACCCGAGCAGTATGTCGACGGTCCGGCGAAGAGCTACTCCCCTTCTGCTGCCTCCCAGCCTAACCGAAGCCTCCGGCACTCCCGGAACGACGGCAGGCCCGACGGCCGGTACGGCGACCAGCCCGCCGACCACGTGACGCGCGCGACAGAGGCCGAGGCCGAGGTCGAGGTCGAGGCAGAGGCAGGCGCGGCAGAGGCGGACGTGAGCGTGAGTCAACACACATCACCAAAGTGACCACGATCGAGCGACACGCAAGGTGCACCACACCTGTCCTGTTCATTTACGAGCGACCGGCCGGTAGGCGTGACGCCCCGGGCAGGATGGGTCACCGTCCCGCCCTTCGCCCCTTCTGCCCCGGGAGAGCGCATCGTGGCCGCAGAGCACCACGCCGCCCCAGAACACGGCCCCGTCACCGACGCCTCCGCCGGCCGCACGCACCACGTCATAGCCGTCGTCGGCGCGGGACCGCGCGGCACCAGCGTGCTGGAGCGGTTGTGCGCCGCCGTCCCCGAACTCGCCCCACAGGCACGGGTGTCGGTGCACATGATCGATCCGGCGCCGCCCGGCGCGGGGCGGGTGTGGCGCACCACGCAGTCCGGTGAGCTGCTGATGAACACGGTCGCCTCGCAGGTCACCCTCTTCACCGACGCGAGCGTCTCGTGCGACGGCCCGGTGCGTCCGGGCCCGAGCCTGCACGAGTGGGCCGTGGCCCGGGGCCTGCCGCTCGGGCCCGACGACTACCCGACGCGGGCGCTGTACGGCCGTTACCTGGAATGGGTCTTCGCGCACACCGTCGCCTCCGCCCCCGGCGGCGTGACCGTCGAGACGCACGCCGCCCGCGCGGTGCGGCTGGCCGAGGAGCCGGACGGCACCCAGGTCGTGGACCTCGACGACGGCCGCCGCCTGACCGGCCTGACCGCGGTCGTGCTCGCCCAGGGCCACCTGCCCGCGCTGCCGACCCCGGCCCAGCGCCGCTTCGCCGACCACGCCGTACGGCACGGCCTGCGCTATCTGCCACCCGCCAACCCGGCCGACGTCACGGACGAGCTGGACCGTGTCGCGCCCGGCGAACCGGTGCTGCTGCGCGGCCTGGGCCTGACCTTCTTCGACCACATGGCCCTGCTGACCCGCGCCCGCGGCGGCCGCTTCACCACCGACCCGGACACCGGCCGCCTGGTCTACCGGCCGTCCGGCCACGAACCCCGGCTGTACGCGGGCTCACGGCGCGGCGTGCCGTACCGGGCACGCGGCGACAACGCCAAGGGCCCGTACGGACGCCACGAACCGCTGCTGCTGACCCCCGACGTCATCGAGGGATTCCGCAAACGGACCGCGGCCGGCGATCCGCCGGACTTCCTGGCCGACGTGTGGCCGCTGGTCGCCAAGGAGGTGGAGGCCGTCCACTACGCGGCCGTGCTCGCCCGCGCCGACCCCGCGCTGGTGGACCGCTTCCGGGACCGCTTCCTGCGGACCGTGCACGGCAGTCGTGAGGAGGCGGCCGTGCTGGACGAGTTCGGCTTCCCCGACGACGGGCGCAGGTGGGACTGGGGGCGGCTGACGGCGCCGGATGCCGGGCGGGACTTCACGGGGCGCGCGGACTTCCGGGGGTGGCTGCTGGAGTTGCTGCGCGAGGACGTGGCGGGGGCGCGTCTCGGCAACGTCGCCGGTCCGGTGCCGGCCGCGCTGGACGTGCTGCGCGACCTGCGCAACGAGCTGCGGCAGATCGTGGACCACGGCGGTCTGGACGGCGGTTCGCGCCGCGACCACCTCGACGGCTGGTACACCCCGCTGAACGCCTTCCTGTCGATCGGGCCGCCGCGGCACCGGGTCGAGCAACTGGTGGCGCTCATCGAGGCGGGAACGATCGAGGTGCTGGGCCCGGGACTCGAGGTGACCGCGGGCCACGACGACGCCGGGCGGCCCGCGTTCGTCGCGCACTCGCCGCGGGTGCCGGGCGCGCGGGTCGCGGTGCGCACGCTCGTCGACGCCAGGCTGCCCGAGCCCCGACTGCCGTACGCGGCCGACCCGTTGCTCGCCGGACTGCTGCGGTCGGGCGCGTGCCGTACGCACGTGGTCGGCGGCCACGACACCGGAGGACTCGACGTCGGCCCGCGCCCGTACCACCTGATCGACCGTCAAGGGATGCCGCACGCAAGGCGGTTCGCGATCGGAGTGCCGACCGAGGGAGTCCACTGGGTGACGGCGGCGGGCGTCCGTCCCGGGGTCGATTCGGTGACGCTCGGCGACACGGACGCGGTGGCGCGAGCCGTTCTGCGGGTCGGGATCCAGCCACCCTCTTGCTTGAATCTTGCAGAATTTAGTTAGGACTGCCTAATCTATGGTCTCCAATTCGGTACTCCGTCCCCACCGACCGAAGGAGATCCCCCATGCGCTGGACCAGAACGTGGACCGGCAAGGCGCATCCGCACGTGCTCGCACTCTTCCGGATCGTGATCGGCCTGCTGTTCGCCTGCCACGGAGCGGCCTCGCTCTTCGGCGTCCTGGGCGGCGCGATGGGCACCCAAGGCGGCACGGTCGCGGCGGGCGCCTGGCCCGGCTGGTACGCGGCGCTCATCCAGCTGGTCGGCGGGCTCCTCGTCCTGGTCGGCTTCGGCACCCGCATAGCCGCGCTGATCAGCTCCGGCTCGATGGCGTACGCGTACTTCAGCGTCCACGCGCAGCACGCACTGTGGCCCATCCAGAACGGCGGCGAGCCCGCGGCGATCTACGCCTGGGCGTTCCTGCTGCTCGTCGTCACCGGCCCAGGCGCGTGGTCGGTCGACAGCCTGCTGCCGTACGAGAAGGAGCACGCCGGGCAGGAGCACCCCGAGGGCGCCGCGATCGCGGCCCCGGCCACGCAGCCGGAACGGAGCACGGTCGCTTCGTGAAGCACGCATCGTGAAGCACGGCCTCGTGAAGCGCGCTTCGTGAGGAGGCACGTTTCGTGAAGCACGCCCGGTGAGGCGCGGCGGCCGGAGCCGGGCCCCGCGAGCGCCCTCTCCGTGCCGCCGGGCTCCCGGCGCTCGAACGCGGCCCGCGAGCCGCGTTCGAGCAGGGCTCCGGCGCCGTCCGGCACCCTTCCCCCGGCCGCTCGCGGGCGAAGTGCCGGGCGGCGACCCGGAGGGGAAGCGGGATGAGAAGTACGTCACGCCGCCCCGCCCACTGAACGCCGGATTTCCCGGCGTACGCTGTACGGCTGGATGGGGCGTCGGTCGCCTCACGGCGGACGCGCGGACCAGGAGAAACGACGGTGCTCGGACACTTGGGTTCACTCGTCGACTCGCCCTGGGGCCTCGCCCTCGTCGCGCTCTCCGTCCTGCTGGACGTCTTCCTCCCCGTGCTGCCGAGCGGTGTGCTGCTGATATCCGCCGCGACCGCCGCCACCGCGGGCGTCGACGGCGCCCGGGACATCCTCGACGTCGTCGAACTGCTGGGCTGCGCCGCCGCCGCGTCCTGCCTCGGCGACCTCGCCGCGTACCGCCTCGCCTACCGCGGCGGTACGTGGCTGGAGCGGCGCATGACGCGTTCGCGCCGGCTGGTCGCCGCGCAGGAACGGGTCGGGCAGGTGCTGCTGCGGGGCGGCGGCGCGCTGGTCGTGCTGGCCCGGTTCGCCCCGGCCGGGCGGTCGGTGGTCAGCCTCGGCGCGGGCGCGGCGCACCGCAGTCCCGCCGAGTTCCTGCCCTGGTCGGCCCTGGCGGGGTTGGCGTGGGCCGCGTACGGGGTGGGCGTCGGCTACGTGGGCGGCCAGTGGCTCGGCGCGACATGGCTGGCGACCGCGGTGTCGATCATCTCGCTGGTCGGCGCGGGAGCGCTGGCGGCGTACGTGTTCCGGCGCGAGCAGCGCGAGACGATCCCCGCCGAAGCGGGCTGACACGCCCTCCCCCGGAGGCCCGACCGCCTGGCGGAGCCCGATCGCGGAAGCCCGACCGCCTGCCGGAGGCCCGACCGCGGAACCGGGCCGCCTGGCCGGGTGCGACCGCTCAGGGGATCGCGCCTGCGCGAGGCCGACCGCCTGCCCTGCGCGACCCCCGCGTCATCCCGCCTGCGTGAGGCCGACCGCCTCCGCTCGCTCCGGCTCCCGCCTGCCGGGGAAGTCCGCGCCCGTGAGGGCCAGCAGCGGTGCCGACTTGACCGCCGTCTCCTCGAACTCCGCCTCCGGGTCGGACAACGCGACGACCGCGCCCCCGGCGCCGTACCGCAGGCGTCCGGGCGTCATCACGGCCGTGCGTATGACGATGCTCAGGTCAGCCGCCCCGTTCGGCGAGAAGTACCCGATCGCGCCGGAGTAGACGCCGCGCGGTCCCGCTTCCAGCCGGTCGATGATCCGCATCGTCCGGACCTTCGGCGCCCCGGTCATCGACCCGCCGGGGAACGCGTCCCGTACGCAGTCCGGCGCCGAGGCGTCCGGCCGCAGCCGCGCCCGCACCGTGCTGACCAGTTGGTGCACGGTGTCGTACGTCTCGACCTCGAACAGCCGCGTCACCTCGACCGATCCGGTCCGCGCGTGCTTGCCGAGGTCGTTGCGGACCAGGTCGACGATCATCAGGTTCTCCGACCGGTCCTTCTCGCAGGCGCCCAACTCCCGCCGCAGGAGCGCGTCCTGCTCCGGTGTGGCCCCGCGCGGCCGGGTCCCCTTGATCGGCCGCGACTCCGCCCGGCCGTCCGCCGTGACGCGCAGGAAGCGCTCCGGTGACGTGCTGAGCACCGACACCTCGCCGAAGCGCAGCAGCGCGCCGAAGGGCGCGGGCGACACGCGGCGCATCAGCCGGTAGGCCTCCCACGGGTCGGCGTCCCGCGGCAGGTCGGCCTCGGCCATGTTGGTCAGGTTGATCTCGTACGTCTCCCCCGCCGCGATCTCCTCCTGCGCGATCGCGATCAGCTCCAGGTAGCGGTCGCGGTCGTGGCGCAGCCGTATGTCGCAGCGCGGAAAAGGCCGTGTGGGCGCCGGAATCCGCCCCGTCAGGCCGTCGAGCCGGGCCGCCGTCTCCCGCAGCCAGGCCCGCGCGCTCCCGCGCCTGCCGCCCTCATCCCCGTCCCCGTCCCCGTTCCGTTCCACCAGCGTGAGCAGGTAGGTCATCCCGCTCGCGTGATCCATCACCACCGCGCGGTCGGCGAAGACCATCGCGGCGTCCGGCTCCGAGGACCGGTGCGCCTTCTGCCCGCCGCACTGCGCCTTCAGCTCGTACCCGAGGTACCCGACCCAGCCCAGCGCGAAGTCGAACGGCAGGTGGTGGAAGCCGGACTGCGTGACCTCCATCGAGCGCAGGTCCTGGTCGAGCCAGCCCAGGAAGTCCCCGGTGACCAGGCGTTCCTCGGTGCCCGAGCGGACGTCCACGGTGCCGGTCCAGGTGTCGGCGGTGGCGACGCGCGCCAGCGGTCCCGAGGCATCGCCCATGATCGAGAACCGCCCGTTCGCCCCGCCGGGACGGCTGCTGTCCAGCCAGAACGCGTAGGGCCCCTCGCGGAACAGCGCGTCGAAGACGACCTCGTCGCTCCAGCGGGTGGGCAGCCGGTGCGCGAGCATCTCGAAGCGTCGCGGCGCGCCGGGCGCCTCGTGGGTGGTCGGCCGTTCCGTCGCCGCCCGCGCCGCCGGCTCCTGCGCGTCGCCACCGCTCCGCAGCCGCACGTGCTCCCGGTGCGCGGCGCCCGACCCCTCGTGGTGGTCCCGGGCCAGCGCGGCGAAGTTCTCCATCAGCCGGTCCCCGTACGACGTGCAGACCGACTCGGGATGGAACTGCACACCCCACATCGGCCGCCGCAGGTGCCGCAGCGCCATCAGCACGCCGTCCGGCGTGTGCGCGAGCGCCTCCAGGTCGTCGGACAGGCCGTTCACCGTCAACGAGTGGTAGCGGACCACCTCGAACGGGGAGGGGATGCCGTCGAAGAGGCCGGTCCCCGGGTGGATCACGGGCGACACCCGGCCGTGCCGCGGCTCGACCGCACGGCCCACCGAGCCGCCGTGCCCGGCGGCGATGCCCTGGTGGCCGAGGCAGATCCCGAACAACGGCAGCTCGCACCGTTCGACGACCTGGCGGCACACCCCGAAGTCGGCCGCCCGCTCCGGCGTGCCGGGCCCCGGCGAGATCACGACCGCGTCGAACCCGTCGAGCAGCCCGGGCCGCCAGCCCGGGTCGTCGTTCCGCACGACGACCGGCTCCTGCCCGGTGGCGGCGGCGATCTGGTGCACCAGGTTGTACGTGAACGAGTCGTAGTTGTCGATCAGCAGTGTGCGTAGTGTGCGCATGGCCCGGGATCACCTCTTCGCCAGATTTTCCCACGCCCCTGTGACAACGGCAGTCACGAGGGCGCCCGGGCTCCGGGCAGGCGGGGGCGTCGTGCGCGGGTCCGAGGCGGCCTGCGGCAGGCCGGGGTCTGCGCGCGCCGAGCGCCTACGACCGTCGCGCGGCCTGCCGCAGGGCCGACTGCATGCGCCCGTAGATCCGCTCGGCGGCGGCACGGCGCATCACCGGATGCGCGCCGAGATCACGGACCGCGCGCCGGTAGGTCTCCCAGCGTGCCTCCCACTCGGCCCGGCGTTCGGCGGACCACTGCGACGGCGGGGCATCGGGCCGCTCCTCGCCGTCCCACTCCCCCAACGCCGCGAACGCCGTGTCGACGGCCTGCTGCATCCGGACCAGCTCGTCGGTTATCTCCAACGTGTCGCGCATGCGGGGATCGTAGGCGCCGTATATGACAGATCTGTCACGGGGTGGCGGGCCGGATCCGGCCAGTGGCGAACCGTTTCGTCAAGTGCCGCTCCCAGCTGCGGAGTTGGCGATCGCGGCCCGGTCCGGGACCGGAACTGAGAATCCGCTCACGTGCGGCCCGTGCGGCCGCCCCGCCGGAACGGCCCCACGCCCGCGCCCCGCGCACCTCCCGCCCCACCCCCGCCCCGACCTGGGGCGAAGCGGACGAACACGGCGTTGTCAGACCCCCGCGCTAGCGTCGAAGCATGATGGACAGGACGACCTACGCGCCCCTGCTCCTGGCCGAGTACGGCGAGGGGTCCGGCTCGTACTACCTCATGCTCACCGACGACGCGATGGCCTCGGTGATGGACGCGTTCGCGGCGGCCGGCGGGTACGGCAACGGCTACGGCTGGCACGGCGTGGCCCGTTCCGCGGTGCGCGCGGACGCGCCCGATCTGGCCGACCGCCTCGCCTACGACCCCGAGGCCGGCACCCTCGTGGTCCGCAGCGACGACGTGGAGGCGCTGCGCCGGGTCGCGACGCTGCTCAGCTCGGCCTACCACGACCGCTCCCGCCTGGCGGAGCTGATACGCACCGGCGACCCGGCGGACTTCGACTGACGGGACGGAGACGGGACCGCAGCGGGCCGGGGCGGGGCGGACCGCGCCGGGGCGGGCCCGAGCGGCGGGGCGGACTGGGCCGGGGCGGGCCCGAGCGCACGGCCGGGTCAGGCCGCGAGGCTCACGCCTGCCGTGTCGGAAGGGCGATGACCTGCCGGAGGTTGACGCGGGCCGGGCGGCTGGTGGTGTACGCGATCAGGTCGGCGATGTCGTCCGGGGTCAGCGGCCCGATCTCGGCGGCCATCCCGTCGAGTTGGCCGCTCAGCTCGGCGTTGTCGATGTGCGAGCCGAGTTCGGTGTCGGTCAGACCGGGCTCGATGTTGGTCACCCGCACGTCGCGCGGCCCGAGTTCGGCGCGCAGGGTGGCGGACAGATGGGTCAGCGCGGCCTTGGTGGCGCTGTAGACGGCGTAGTGGGGGAAGGTGAGGTGAGCGCCGATCGAGGAGATGTTGACGAGGTCGGCCGTGCGCCCGGCGCCGGCGGCGGCGACCAGGTCGGGCAGGAACGCCCGGATGACGCGGAGCGCGCCGGTGAGGTTGGTGTCGATCATGCGCGTCCACTCGTCGTCACGGCCGTCGGCGACCGGGTTGGGCAGCATGACACCGGCACCGTTGACCACCAGGTCCACGTCGCCGTACGCCGCGTGCACGCGTTCCACCGCGGACGCGACGGCGGCCGGGTCGGTGACGTCCACGCCGACCGGCAGCGCCCGGCCGCCCTCGGCGCCGATCGTCTCGGCGATCCCGGCGAGCCGGTCCTCGCGCCGGGCCAGCAGCGCGACGCGTGCGCCGTGGGCGGCGAGCAGTCGCGCGGTCGCCTCACCCATGCCGCTGGCGGCCCCGGTGACGACGGCGGTACGACCACGGAGAGCGGAGTAGGTCATGGTCTGTCCCCCTGAGAAGGAATGAAGGAATGGTGGTGATCGCAGGAGAGCGGGCGTGATGGAACGTGAGGAAGCGCGCCGCCGACCCCGAACGCGGGCCGCCGACCCCGGAAGCGGTGGACGGCCCGGACTCGATCCTGCGGCGGCCGGCGTGCCGTACCCAGGGCTGTGGTTTTCCTGGGTGAGCCAGTACCAGGCTCGCGGTGGGACGTGTCGCCTACGCTGAGGCCCATGAGCGGTGAACTGGGGGACTTCCTGCGCACGCGTCGTTCGCGCGTCCAGCCCGAGGACGTCGGGCTGCGCGCCCACGGCCGTCGGCGGGTGCCGGGCCTGCGCCGGGAGGAGGTGGCCCAACTCGCGGGCGTGAGCGTGGACTACTACGTCCGCCTGGAGCAGGGCCGGGGCGGCAGCGCGTCGGACGCGGTGCTCGACGCGGTGGCCCGGGTGCTGCGCCTCGACGACGTCGAGCACGCCCACCTGCGCTCGCTGGCCCGCCCGGCGAACTCCGCGTCGCCGTCCCGTACGCCCTCGAAGCAGCCGCTGCGCGAGGGTGTCCGCGCGTTGCTGGAGTCGATGACGACGCCCGCGTTCGTGCTGGGCCGGCGCATGGACGTGCTGGCGTGGAACGAAGCGGGCGACGCGGTGTGCGCGTTCTCCACCCGCTCGCGCCCGGACCTGAACCAGGCCCGCCACGCGTTCCTCAACCCGGGGGCGCGCGCGTTCTACGCGGACTGGGAGGCGGTGACAGCGGAGACGGTCGCGTACCTGCGGCTGGACGCGGGCCGCCACCCCAGGGACCAGCGTCTGGCCGAGCTGGTCGGCGAACTCACCCTGGCCAGTGAGGACTTCGCCCGTCTGTGGGCGGACCACGAGGTCAGGGAGAAGACGTACGGCGTCAAGCGCATGAACCATCCCGAGGTGGGCGCCCTGCACCTGGCCTACGAGACACTGTGTTTCCCGGGGGAACCCGACCAGCTCCTCGTCGCCTACACGGCCGCTCCCGGCTCCCCGTCGGCCGAGAAGCTCACCCTCCTGTCCAGTTGGCAGGCGACCTCGCGCCCGGCTCGCGTCACCCTCCCCGTCCCGCAACCGTCAAGCGACGGTCAAAACCCGTAACAGGCAGCGAGAAGTCGCCTGTTCGGGCGCATCATCGACGTTCGTGCATGACAACTCGGATGATCCTCTCTGTCCGGAGTGCGGCGCGCAGCTGCCGCCCGCGGACCCCCGCTTCACCGTGTGGTGCCCGGCCTGCGACTGGAACGTCGACCCGACGGGAGCCCTGGCCGCCCTCACACCAACCGAACGCGCCCGCCGCGACGAGCGACTGGCCCGCCAGGAGCAGGCGTTGGAGCGCATGCCCCGCGACGGCGCGCCGGGACCGTCGTGGAGCGCGCCCGCGTGCGCGGCGACGGCGTTGGCGACCGTGGTCAACCTGATCACCATCGCCCTGGCGGGAACGGGGGTGTGGTTACTGGTGACCGGCACCTGGCCGCAACGCGTGCTGGGCGCCCTGGAGGTCGCCGTAGCGGTCGCGTTGCGGCCCCGCCGTCCACGGATTCCTCAACGCACCCTCGACCGCGCCGAAGCCCCGGCGCTCCACGCCGTGATCGACCGGGTGGCAACGGAACTCGGCACCGTTCCGGCCCACTTGGTGGCCGTGGACGCGCGCTTCGGGCCCGCGTACAGCCTGCCGGGCCCGCGCGGACGCCGCGTCCTGATCCTGGGACTGCCGCTCTGGGAGGCCCTGGCCCCCGATCAGCGCGTCGCGCTGATAGCCGGTGAACTCGCCCACGACGCGGGCCGCCGCCGCGTGAGCGCCCGTTGGACCGCGGCGGCCCTCACCTCGCTCACGGTGTGGACGGACCTGTTCAGACCCGGCAGGTCCCGACAGGCCCGTCAGGACGCGCTCTACACCGGTGCCGGTTTCTCAGCCACCGGCCCGCAGACGGGCGGGACCGCGAGCGGCCTGGTGGCCCTGGTCGAGATGATCACCTGGCCGCTGCTGGCGATCCCGGACTGCGCCGCCGGCAGGACACACCGCCTGCTCACCGGTCTCAGCGTCCGCTCCCGCGCTCAGTCCGCCTACGCGGCGGACGCGGCGGCCGCGCGAGTGGCCTCGGCGGAGTCGGCCGAGGGCATGGTGCGAGCCCTGCTGCTGGCCGAGACGGCGGCCTTCGCCCTCGAACGCTTCTCCAGGAGCGCCGACGACGCATGGCGGGAGCTGCGCACGCACCTGGCGACGGTTCCCGAAACAGAACGCGCACGCCGCCTGCGCCTGTCGGAACGCCAGGGCAGCGCGACGACCGGCGACAGCCTGCCGCCCACGCACCTGCGTCTGAGGGCGATGGGGCACCTCCCCCACGCGGAGCCGACGGTCGCGCCGAGCCCCGAGGAGGCCGACGCCATGGACGCCGAACTCGACGCCGTCCGGCAGGCGTTGGCCGAGGATCTCAGGACGTACTACGGGAAGTAGGAAGTGAAGGGAGCGGTGACCGCTGCCGCTCGCGGACGGTTGCGACCCGGGGCGACCGCCGCCTCCGGTGTGCTTTGAGCCAACTTTGCGGTTCCTGTGATTCCACGGAACCCAGAGGTTGTCATGCTCGCGACGGAAACCGTTTACTGCGGGCAGCAACGGAGAGCCAAGGAGGCGCACCAGTCTCATGATCAAGCGAATAGTCACCCTGACCGTCCTCGTCCCGGCCCTGCTCAGCACCGCGGTCAGCGCCGCCGAGGCGCACCCCGCGCCCCGCGCGACCGCGGACGTGGTCACCCTCACCTACGACGCAAGCGACGCCGGTCAGTGGGCCGGCCCGATCGAACAGGCCGTGCAGAACTGGAACAACGCGGTGCACAACGTGCGCCTGGAGCCGACGAGCACCCCCGGCGAGGCCGACTACGTCTACGAGGCGACCAGCGGCTGGCCGCAGACCACGTTGGGCCCGATCTTCCCCGGCGGCAGCGGCGAAGTGCAGCTGGGCCAGCAGGCGGTGGACGAGGGCTACGACGCGACCCGGATCACGGCCCACGAGACCGGACACATCCTCGGGCTCCCCGACGACTACAGCGGCCCCTGCTCGGAGATCATGTCGGGCCACGGCCCCGGCACGTCCTGCACGAACGCCAAACCGGACGCGGCCGAGGCGGCGCAGGTCGACAAGAACTACGCCGACGGCGCGACGGCGATGCTCCGGAACCACCACCACCAGATCGTGATCGACGTGTGGACCGGACGGGTTCTCACCGGCTCGCACTGACCGGCGGCCAGGTCCACGACCCCCTTCCGCGACCGCTCGGTCGGCCGGAACGGTGCGCCTCGCGCCGTTCCGGCCGCGCCCGGACCCCGCCCCGCCCCAGGTGCGCGGCGGACGGCTTGACGAAATTACTTATACACAACACAATCGTTGTTATGACTACAACGAACTCGAACCCCCGCGACCTCCAGGCACCCCGCCCCGGCCTCCCGCCGACCCCGATCCAGCGTGTCCTGCTGATCGGCGCGTCCCGCGGTCTGGGGCTCGCGCTCGCCCAGGAGTGGGCGAAGGGCGGCCGGGAGGTCACGGCCACCGTGCGCGGTTCGGCCCGTACCCGCCTGCACGACCTCGCGGACACCCACCCGGACGGTGTCGAGATCGAGACCGTCGACATCACCGAGCCCGAGCAGATCGCCGCGCTGCGCGACCGCCTGGCAGGCCGGAGGTTCGACCTGCTCTTCGTGAACGCGGGCGTCACCAACCAGCCGGAAGGCACCGTCGCGGAGACCTCGACCGAGGAGTTCACCCGCGTCATGGTCACCAACGCGCTGAGCCCGCTGCGCGTCGTCGAGGCGCTCCAGGACCTCGTGGAGCCCGACGGCACGATCGGTGTGATGTCCTCGGGCCAGGGCAGCGTGGCCAACAACGAACGGGGCGGCCACGAGGTGTACCGCGGCAGCAAGGCCGCGCTCAACACGTTCATGCGCAGCTACGCGGCGCGGCACGAAGGCGAGCCCAGGACGCTGGTGTTGATGGCCCCCGGCTGGGTGCGTACCGACATGGGCGGCCCCGACGCGCGTTTCGGCATCGACGAGAGCATCCCGAACGTGGTCAGGACGCTCGACGCCCTCCAGGGCAGCCCGGGCCTGCACTACGTGGACTATCTCGGCCGCACGGTAGCGTGGTGACGGCGGCGCCCGCGGCAGGCCGGTGCCACGGAACGGCGGCGCGGACCGCACAGCGTGAGGGACGCGGGAGAGACCGCCGATGGCAGTGACGTCGCGACGACCGGCCGACCCCGTCCAGCAGGCGTGGGCCCTCATGCAGGGCTTCGTCGAGGCCCACAGCCGCCGGGGCGAACTGGCCGAGGCCCTCGGTTTCCGGCTCGGCGGCGGCCGGGGCAAGGTGCTCTTCCGACTGCGCGAGGGGCCGATGACCCTGGGCCAGATCGCGGCCGCC
Organism: Streptantibioticus parmotrematis; assembly: GCF_019890615.1. Classification (GTDB taxonomy): domain Bacteria; phylum Actinomycetota; class Actinomycetes; order Streptomycetales; family Streptomycetaceae; genus Streptantibioticus_D; species Streptantibioticus_D parmotrematis. The sequence continues at coordinate 166,786 of NZ_JAINVZ010000015.1, forward strand.
CACCACGTCGACGCCCCCTACGCGACCCTCATCGTCGACAAGCTCGAAGCCCACGGCCTCGTCGAACGAAAGCCCCATCCCGACGACCGCCGCCGCAAGTTGGTCACCCTCACGGACGCCGGCCACCAGGCCATCGCGACCGCCGACGCGATCCTGCTGCGCCCACCACGGGCGGTCGAGGCCCTCACCCCCGACGAACTCGGCCAGTTGACCGCTCTCCTCACCCGTCTCGCAGCGGCGGACGAGGGCTGAGCGCGCCGCCTCAGAACGAGAACGAAAGCTGCAGGTGGAAGAGGATCCACCAGTACCAGGCCATGAGGCAGCAGATGATGCCGATGGCCGACGCCAGGGGCAGGGACGGGGCCCGCACGAGCCTGCCGACGGCCACGCCCGCACCGGCCCCGACGAGAGGCACGAAGACGACGAGGGCCGAGATGTCGGCCAGTTCGACGTTCGCCGCGTGGTTCGCCTGCGCGGCGTAGGGCGAGGGATGCGCGGCGCCGTTGGCCGCGGCGCACCAGAACCAGACGGCCGGCACGTAGACCACCACCGCCACCAGCCACATCACGACGGTGCCGGCGCTGTTCCGTAACCGCGCGTCCGACGGTGTGCCGCCGCCGCGCCCTGAGATCTCCATGCGCGTCATCGTCAGCCACGTCGCCCGGCGCACGCATGAGTACGGCTACTCAGACGGGGAGAGACAATCAGGAGTCAGAGACTTCAGGGGGCCGCATGCAATGGTCGACCATCACGGCCACAGCTGTAGGCGCGGTGCTCGGTGTGATGGCCACACTCGTCGCCGAACATGTCCGGCGGCGGCACGAGCGGGCGGACCAGGATCGCGAAACGCTGCTCAGCGCGTTCACGGACTACCTTGCCGCTCTTGCGCGGGCCAGGACCGCGTTCTCGAAGGCGCAGCCCGCGCCTGAAGACGTCGGCAGAGGCCATGTCGCGATCAGCGAGCACGGCGTGTACGCGGCGCACCAGCAACTGGAACTGGTGGCCCCACAGTTGCTGGTGGAAAAGGCCGGTCGAGCGACCCTCAGTGTGCTCGACTTCCATGACGTTGTGGTCGCGGGTCACACCTCGGGCTCGCGGGAGTACGTGCACGCCTGGCGGGCCGCCCGCCAGGCCCGCGCAGCATTGATCGCGGAGATGCGCCTGGCACTACGACAGACCTGAGGCGCGGGACGAACTGATGGATGAAGTAAGTGCGTTCACTTGCTGCCACGCAAAAGACAGACAACAAGCCTTCGCCCATCGGCATCGGTGACAGCCTTGGACGGCGGGGCGAGAGCACGTTTTCTGCTCATCACCCACTCCGCTCGAACGTCGCAACGACTACCGCCGTGCGCCGGTTTGCCGATGTGTGGATTGGACCGTTCTCGCGGAGAAACCTGCCGTTGGCTATGCGTCCTGACCTTACCGATGACGGCAGCGCGCTGGTGGCCTGCTTTGGTGTCCGGCGGCCGGACGAGCGATCACCCGCTTTACGGGAGAGGCTGGGGAGTGTCGCCTCCTGAGCTCTGGATTTGCTGGCCGGGGAAGCGAGCGACTGCTCACCCGCAAAGCAGCACTGTTGACCGTAGCCGGCCTTCGCGTCTGGCATCGCTATGGAACGGACCTCAGCCGATCACAGTCAGCCACGATGGCGTGTGGACCCTTGCTCAGGAACACGCCAGACGATTCTGATCTGTTCCTCGGGGGGAGTGAGGGGCCACCGATGTAGATGCGGTGGATGAGGTAGTGGACGGCAAGTCGGAATGCCTCTGGTTCGATGTCGTCAATCGTCTCCACCCTTGCCCTGCCGAGCTTATTCACTTGGCGGACGATACGGGGCTCGCTTTCGAGGGGGCCGAGTTCGGCGACGATCTCCGCTGGGAGTTCGCCGTCCTCGCGCAGGGCCAGGATCGAGCGTTGCAGCAGGTTGGGCTCGGCCTCGATCCTGTCGATGATGCGAGCAAGGACGTATGCGTGGAGCACATCTGCCGCGATGTTGCGTGTTCCTCGGGCTCCTCGCCCGTGCAGCTCGGGCACCCCTCGCACTCGATGGGTGTGACGAGGTCGTTCTCAGGTCCTTCGTCGGCCTCCCGGGTGGAGAGGAAGCACGAAGCCACCCACATGACTTCGGTTCGGTCTAGCTCCAGGTCTTCCGCGGTCGGCAGGTCAAGGTCGTCCCATTCGTGCTCGGGATCGCCGTTGTTCCGGCCCTCCGGAGGTGGAATCTCGGAGCGCATCAGAGACTTCAGGCTGACCAGATACGGATCCCAGTCGTGGGCACTGAGCAGTAGCGTCGCCAGCGCGTCCCCTGGGCGTTTCCAGAAGATGAGGTCTTCGTCGTAGCCGTTGACGAAGTGCAGGACGTGGTCTTCCGGCGCGAAATCGACTCCCGACATCTCGCCGAGGTGGGTGAGCACAGCCTGCCGACCTCGGTAGCGCCCAACGTAGCGGCGGGCCTGGGCGACGAAGGGCGCCATCGTGGCGTCGTTCAGCACCGCGTTCGGGCTGACACCGATGAAGCGGGGCGGATTGAACGGACCGGACCGCCTTAGCTGTTGGGTGGCGTTCGCCCAGTGCAGTTTCGTGGTGCCCGGGTCATATATCACGCAGTAGACGGGGATGTTCCCCTCCGCCCGCGTTCCGCTGTGGTGGTGGACGGGCACCGCGTAACCGTTGCCCCGGCGCCAACTGTCCCCACCCTTGGCCTGGATCTTGATCGTGTCGCTGGTAACCTCGCCATCTTCGGTGAAGGTGACGTAGAAGTCCTCGCCGAAGTCGTTCTGCCCGGATATCTCCTGAACGATGTGGTCATGCGCTTCGAGTAGAGCGCGCAGCGCGTTCACGGCGGCCTGCCCCACGCGTCGACCATTCGGGATCTTAGGCATACCATCCTCTCCTTGAGCTTTGCCCGCCCCGGCGCATGTGGACGGCCCCATAACTCTGCCTCACCCCTCTGACACCGGACATGGGAGGAGAGCGGGATATCGGAGTCCGCTGACTCGGCCCAGCTCGACAACGAAGTCCCAGGCCGCTGACTTGGGGCCTGCCAGAAGAGCAGGTGACGGGAATCGAACTCACGCCCTCAGCTTGGGAACTGCAGCATCGCGGCCGACCGGGGGAGCGCGTATCTGGATGACCCCTTGTCCGGCTGGTGCGCGTCGCCGGAGCTGAGGATCATCTCCCGCACCGCCCGCCGCCGTTGACGTCCACCACCGTTCACGTCCGCCGCCGTTGAACCCGGCGCCCATGTCGAAGGCCCCAGCCGTCATCGGCTGGGGCCTTCTCACTGGTGGGCACAACAGGATTCGAACCTGTGACATCTGCTTTGTAAGAGCAGCGCTCTACCGCTGAGCTATGCGCCCTCGTGCACCGCGCGGGGTGCGGGAGACGACAGGTTACCCTGCCCCGGGGTGCCCGGGACAAATTCGCGGCGCCCGGGCGGCGGGCGCGGTGCCCGGGACAAATTCGTGGCAGCGGCGGCCCGGCCGTCGGCCCGTGAGCCCGCCGGGCCCGGCCCCCGCCCGGAAGCCGGAAGCCTCACCCCGGCCCCGCACGGAAGCCCGGGGCCTCGGGTTACCCCCACCCCCTCCCCGGGGGACGACCGGCTTACCCCCGGCCCACCGGATCCGTAGCGTTCTCGGCATCCTTCGGTGTCCAGTCAGGGAGTCCGCGTGTCCGCCTCGCCCCGTGTCCTTGCCGCCCGTACGCGTACGCGCACCCCCGCCACCCCCACCCCCACGCATACCCGCACCCGCGCCGCCGGGTTCCTCGCTCTGGCCGCCTGCGCGACGCTCGCCGTATCGGGGTGTTCCCGTTCCTCCGGTGGCAGCGGGCCCAAGCACAAGGACTTCGCGCTCGCTGGGACCTCGCTGACCATCGACAGTGACGACAGCGCCCTGGACGTGCGGCCCGCCGACGTCGAGGACGTGCAGGTCACGCGGTGGTTCTCGGCGCACACCCTGGTCGGGAGCAGGCCCAGCGTCTCCTGGGCGATGGACGGCTCCACCCTGCGCCTGCGGCTGCACTGCTCCGGGATCGTCGCCGACTGCTCCGTACGCCACCAGATCCTGGTCCCGCGCGGCGTCGCCGTCACCGTCAAGGACGGCAACGGGGCCGTCACCGCCTCCGGTTTCAGCCGGCCGCTGACCATCACCTCCAGCAACGGCGCCGTCGACGTCAGCGGCTCCACCGGCACGCTCACCCTCGACAGCGGCAACGGGCGGGTCGTCGCCTCCGGTGTCCGTTCGAAGGAGGTGCACGCCGGGTCGTCCAACGGCGAGGTCCGCGTCGACTTCGCCGCCGTGCCCGACCGGGTCACCACCTCCACCTCCAACGGTCCGGTCACCATCGGCCTGCCGCACGCCTCCTACGCCGTCACCGCGACCAGCGACAACGGCCACGCGAGCGTCAGCGTCCCGCAGGACTCCGCCAGCGGCCACGTCGTCACCGCGCACAGCTCCAACGGGTCGATCACCGTGCGTACCGCCTCCTGACGTCCCGCGGCCTCGCACCCGGCCGCTGTGTTCGGGCGGCCCAGGTGCGAGGATGGACGCCAGCACCGTGGCGGACCAGCGGGAGAGGGATGTGACGACGGCACGTTCGTGGTGGCGGCGTGGGGACGATCACCGCGCGGGGGCGCAGGCCGCCAAGGAAGCCGCCGCCGAGGCCTTCTACGAGCTGGACACCGCGCAACGCGATCTGACCCTCTCGGTCGAGACCATCACGGCCGTCGACCGTTCCCCCGCGGGCCGCAAGGCGGCGGCGGACTTCCAGACGCTGGGGCACCGCGTCGACGAGGTCAGCGGCCGCTACATCGCCACCGTCGACGAGCACGACCTCGACGCGGTCGACCTCGACCTGGCCTCCGCCACCCGCGCCCGCAACGCCTTCACCCTGGCCAAGGACGAGATCCTCAAGGTCAGGGCGGACCTCGACCGCTTCGCGCAGAGCTTGGAGCCCCTCCAGTCCCGCGCCGCGACCGAGCTGGCCCGGCTCGCGCCCGCCGTGGCGCAGGCCAAGCAGTCGCTGCTGGCCGCCACCCAGGCGCTGGACACCGTTCGCGCGGGCGGGCTGCGCGCGGACGGCCTCGCCGCCCGCCTCGCCGCGCTCGGACCCGAGCTGACCAAGCTCAACCAGGGCGCGGGCGCCCACGGCGTGCAGGAGACCATCGGCCGGGCCGACGAGGTGCGCCGCGCGGCCGAGGAGATCCGCGCCGAGGCGGACCGCCTGCCGCAGCGCGCCAAGGAGATCGACAACCGCCTGGTCAGCCTGCGCACCCGGGTCCAGGCGATCACCACCCGCGCCGCCCAGGTCGAGCCCACGCTGAGCGAGCTGCGCCGCGGGTTCAGCGCCGCCTGCTGGCAGGACCTGCAACGGGTGCCGGAGCAGGCGGCGGCCGCCGCGGCCCAGGCCGAGCAGCGGCTGCGGGAGACGCGGACCGCGCGGGACGAGCAGCGCTGGGAGGACGCCACCGCGGGACTGACCGCCGTACGTGAGCTGCTGAGCGAGACCGACGCGGCCGTCTCGGCGGCCGGGGACCGGCTGCGCAGGCTCAAGGAGGTCAGCAAGGACCCGCAGGCCGAGATCGACCGGACCCGGTTCGCGGTGCGCGACGCGCAGCGGCTCGCGATGCAGGGCCGCACCACGCCCGACCCCCGGCACGCCGGCCCGTTGGACGCGGCCGTGACCAGGCTGGACGCGGCGGTGGCCGCGCTGACCGGGCGGCATCCGGACTACTGGGCGTTCCTGACCGAGACCGCCGCGATCCGCGGGACCGTGGAGGGCGTCGTGGCCGACATCCGCGGCGAACGCGCGAACCAGCGCTGAAGCCAACGCACGACCCGCCGCTGAAGCGCACGTGCGAAGCCCACGCGGACCCCACCGCTGAAGCGCCGTGCGAAGCCCACCCGCGCCCCACCGCTGACCTGCGCCGCCTCCCGCCGTGGACCACTCCTGAAGCCGCCCGGCGGCCGCTATCCTGCCGCCATGCCTCGTTACGAGTACCGCTGCCGTGCCTGTGGCACCACCTTCGAGCTGAACCGGCCGATGGCCGAGTCGTCCGCGCCCGCCGCCTGCCCGGACGGGCACGACGACACCGTCAAGCTGCTGTCCACCGTGGCGGTGACCGGTGCCGCGTCCGCCGGACGGGCCGCGAGCGCGCCGCAGGGCGGTGGCGGTGGCTGCTGCGGGGGCGGCTGCTGCGGCTGACCCGAGCGCCGGACAGCCGCACGGGCGCGGAGCCGCGGAGCCGAATTCCTCCGATTCCTCCCCATCCAGGACTGGCCCGGCTCGCCCCCGAGGCGGATGCTGGTCGTAGGCGCCGCAGCAGGCGCGGGAACGCCGCAGTCGAGGAGGGCGGCATGAGACTCGACGAACACCTGCCCATCGACCACCGCCTCAGCCAGGTCTACCGGATCGGCGCCGGACTCATGGGCCTCGTCCTGGTCGTGTTCGGCGTCTTCGGGTTCATCAACCGCGTGGGCTTCTTCTCCACCCACGGCGACGGCGTGGCGGGCCTGAGTTCCAACGGCGCGTTGAGCCTGCTGTCCATGATCGTGGGCGCGCTGCTCTTCGCGGGCATGCTGGTCGGCGGCAACCTGGCGTCCAACCTCAACATGACGCTCGGCGTGCTGTTCATCGTCAGCGGCTTCGTCAACCTCGCCGTGCTGGACACCGGGCTCAACTACCTGGCGTTCCACATGTCCAACGTGCTGTTCAGCTTCGTCTTCGGACTGGTCCTGATGACCTTCGGGATGTACGGGCGGGTGCACAGTCATCTGCCGCACGACAACCCGTACTGGCAGCAGCGCCACCCCGATCAGGCGCGGCGCGAGGCGGCGGCGTCCCGGGCCGCCGCCGCCCGGCGTCAGCTCAACGCCCCGTCCGCCGTGCCAAAGTCAATCCGTCCGCAACACTGAGCAGCACGGCCTCCACCCGGTCGTCGGCGAGCACGTGGTCGTTGAAGGCACGGATGGCCGCCGCGCCGCCGGTCGCCGCGGTGTCCACGACGCCGCCGTGGAAGAGGGTGTTGTCCACGACGAGCAGGCCGCCGGGCCGGGTGCGGGGCACCAACTCCTCCCAGTAGGCGAGGTAGTTGCCCTTGTCGGCGTCGAGGAACGCCATGTCGATCCACGGCTCGTCGGCCGGCAGCGCGCGCAGGGTGTCCAGGGCGGGCGCGATCCTGAGGTCGACGCGGTCGGCGACGCCCGCCTTGGCCCACGCCTCGCGGCCGAGCGCGGTCCACTCCTCGGAGACGTCGCAGGCGATGATCCGGCCGTCGTCGGGCAGCGCCTGGGCCATCGACAGCGTCGAGTAGCCGGTGAACGTGCCGACCTCGACGATCCGGCGGGCACCGGTCAGCCGCACCAGGAAGGCCAGCAACGGCCCCTGTTCCTCGGCGGTCTGCAACCCCGCGTCGTCGGCGAACCGGGCGCGGGTCGCGTTGATCAGCTCGCGCTGCACGGTGTCCAGCGGCGGGTTGTGGGCGAGCAGGTAGGCGTACAGGTCGTTGGTGAGGGGAGGGTTCTTGGTCTCGGGCAACGCGTGCTCCTCGCGGAATCCGGCGAAACGACACAACGGTACGACGACGAAACGGTACGACGACGAGACGATGCCACGGCGCGGGGACGCGGCAGCGACGGGGTGCGGGGCGTGGCGGCGCGGGGGATGCGGGGGTGCGGCCGCGCGACGACGGACCTCACGGCGTCCACGGTCGCGTCACCGCCCGTTTACGGCCATGTCACCGCTGCGTAGGGTGAGCGCATGCTCAGCGGCCTGATCGAGGACGCCACCGCCCTGACCCCCGGTACGGCAGGGCGGCGGGCGCTGCTGGGGCTGGCCGGGCCGCCCGCCGCGGGCAAGTCGACGCTCGCCAGGCGGCTGGTGCACGGCGTCGAGCAGCGGCTGGGCGCGGGCTCGGCGGCGTACGTGCCGATGGACGGGTTCCACCTGTCCAACGCGCAGTTGGACCGCCTGGGTCTGCGCGGGCGCAAGGGCGCGCCGGAGACCTTCGACGTCGACGGGTACGTGGCGCTGCTGGGCAGGCTGCGGACGGAGACCGGGCGGGCGGTGTACGCGCCGGACTTCGACCGGCGGCTGGACGAGCCGGTGGCGGCGGGGCTCGTGGTGCCGCCGACCGCGCGGCTGGTGGTGACCGAGGGCAACTACCTGGCGGACGACGGCGACGGGTGGCGCGCGGTGCGCGAACTGCTGGACGCGCTGTGGTTCGTGGAGGCACCGCCCGAGGTGCGCGAGGAGCGGTTGTTGCGCAGGCATCTGCGGGGCGGGCGGTCCCGGGACGAGGCGCTGGAGTTCATCGCGGCCAGCGAGCGTCCCAACGCCCGGCGGGTGGAGCGGGCCAGGGCCAACTGCTCACGGGTGGTGACCCGTTCGTGAGCCGGCACCCGGCGACGGGACGCCCCCTCACCCCTGCCCGATCCGTGTCGCCTCCGTCCACGTGCTCATCCGCAGCAGGATCGCCTCGCCCGCCGCGACGCCGACGGTGTCCAGGGCGGTGACGTTCGGCGCGTTCCAGCCGGTCTCGGCGAGTTCGCCGTGGCCGGGGCGCCAGGCGCGGTCGGCGGCGAGCAGCAGGTCGGTGTCGAGCAGGGAGTCGCCCGCGGCCAGCACGCGGTCGGCGCCGGTGCGGCGGACGACCTCGGCCAGCGCCGCGCTCTTGGTCAGCGGCCGGGGCACCGCGTAGATCTTGCGGCCCTGGAGTGAGGCGGTCCAGCCGCGTTCCGCGGTCCACGCCTGGAGTTCCTTCAGCCAGCCCTCCGGCACCCCGGAGCGTTCGACCACCAGGTAGGCGAACAGGTCCTCGGCGACCCGGGCGGTGCGCAGCCACGCCGGGTCGGCGGCGGCGACGAGGTGGTCGAGCACCTCGGCCAGCGGCGCGCAGCCGTCCGCGAGGGTGCGGCGCACGTCGTCGTGCCAGTCACGGTCCGTTCTGCCGTCGATCAGGATGTGTCCGCCGTTGGCGCAGATGGCGTACTTGGGGGGCGGGCCGGGCAGGTGGACGCGGTGGTACTGGGCGCGGGTGCGGGTGGTGACGGGCACCAACGCGGCGCGTGCGGCGAGCTGTTGGACGAGTTCGGCGGCGCGCTCGGTGATGAAGGACAGGGGTCTGCCGTTGTAGACCTCGACGCACAGCAGCCGGGGGGCCTGCTCGTCGGGCATGCCGAGGGCGAGGGCGGCGGTGGAGTAGATCAGGGTGCGGTCGAGGTCGGTGGCGATGACCGTCGACGTGGCGGGAGCCGTCGGGGAGGGGGTGCCGGGGGTGGGCTGCGGGGTGGTCACGCGCTCACCACCGCCCGGCCGTCGGCGCCGGTGGCGCCCCTGGTGTAGCGGGGGTGGATCAACCCGACGCACAGGTAGGGCAGTTCGTCCACCTCCTCCACGGGAACGCCGCGCTGGGCGGCCAGCAGTCGTACGTGGTCCAGGTCCGGGCCCGCGCCGCGCCGGGCCAGCACCCGCCACGGCACCCGGCGCAGCAGCACCCGGGTGGTCTCGCCGACGCCGGGCTTGACCAGGTTGACGTCGCCGATGCCGTACGTCTCGCTGACCCGGGTCACCGCGTCCCAGCCCGCCCAGGTGGGCGTGCGGTCGGTGTCGCGGAGCGCGCCGGTGTCGGCGGGGAGGTCGGCGAAGCGGGCGGTGACGGTGTCGAGGAAGTGCGCGGAGACGTCGGAGCCGGCCAGTTCGCGGTAGAACTTGGCGCCGTGGAAGTCGTCGGGGCCGATCAGGTCGTCGCGCAGCACGGTGCGGGAGACCAGCCCGGAGACGGTGGAGTTCAGGCAGGCGGACGGGACGAGGAAGTCGTCGCGGGTGCCGTAGGTGTCCACGCAGCCGCCGGGGTCGGCGAGCACCGCGATGCGCGGGTCGAAGCCGTCGAACGGGCGGACGGCGGCGGCGAGTTCACGGGTGATGGCGCCCTTGCCGGTCCAGCCGTCGACGAAGACGACGGAGGCCGGGTCGTGGTGGGCGGCGAGCCAGCGCAGGGCGTTGGTGTCGATGCCCCGGCCGCGCACGATGGAGATCGTGTAGTGCGGCAGTTCGAGGCCGTGGGCGTGGCGGGCCCAGCGGCGCATGAGGATGCCGACCGGGGTGCCGGCGCGGGCGAGGGAGACCAGCACGGGAGCCGGGCCACGTTCGGCGAGCACGGTCTCGGTGACGACGGCGACCGCGTGGGCGACGCGCCGCGCGGAGGCGTCGAGGGCGGCGCGGAAGAGCGCCTGGTACTCGGCGGTCGGCTGGTACTCGACGGGCAGCGACTCGGCGTAGTGGGCGCCGCCGTTCTGCACCGCCTCCTCGCGTTCCTCGATCGGGGCCTCCAGGCGGACGCCGGAAAGGTCCTTCAGCAGCCACCCGACCTCGTCGGGGGTGTAGCTGGAGAACGCGGGACCGCGCAGCGGGTCAGGAAGCATGACGGGTATCGACCTGTCGTTCGGGGGTGTACGACGGCACGACGGCGAGCAGCAGCCGGTCCGTGTGGGCGGCGAGCCGGTTCAGCAGCCCGCCGGGGGCGTGCAGCGCGGGTGTGTCGCCCGCGGAGTCGGTGACCGCGACGATCGCGTCGAAGCGGCGGGCGGGGTCGGTGCCGGGCGCGACGTTGTAGGCGTAGCGGGGGCCGGGCCCGTCGTCGGGGTCGTCGTGGGCGGGGAAGGTCAGGGCGGTGCGGATGGGGTAGCCGGGGTCGTCGACCGCGAGCACGGGTGAGCGGGTGGTGGTGGAGTAGCGCACCTCGAAGGCGGCGTCGCGTTCCAGTGCGGCGGCGATCCGCAGCGGCGCGTACATCAGCTCCTCGGTGCCGAGTACCAGGACGCGGCGGGCGTGCGGCGGCAGGGCGGCGCGCAGGCGTTCCGCCATGCCGGGCAGCGCGGCCGTCAGGCGGTCGCGGTGGGCCGGGGTGAAGCCGTGCCGCCCGCCGTCCGGCACCCCGGCCGGCCACTCCAGCGCGACCCGCGCGGCCCCGTGCCCGCCGTCGTCAGCGCCTTCGCCCCCGCCGTCCCCGGCACGGTCGTGGTCAGCGCCGTCCAGAGCGCGTTGCCGCGCGACCAGCTCCCGCCCCCGCTCCAGCACGTCCTGCGGCAGCCGCACCGTCCCGGAGGCGAGCGCCACCACGTCGAGCCGCGCGCCGAGCCCGGCCGCGTACGCCGCGAGCCGCTCGCGGTCGGCGTCGGTGCGCATGTCGACGAGCGCGACCACCACGTAGTGGTCGCGCGGGCGCAGCGCGTGCAGCGCGGTCACCGTGCCCAGCACGGTCCGGCCGGTCGAGAACTCGTCATCGACCAGTACCAACGGCCCGTCCCCGGTCAGGAGTTCCGGGTCGGCGGGGAGCAGCAGGTGGTCGGTGGCGTGGCTGTGGGACTCGGTGAACCGTCCCGTGGGCGCCACGCCGGGCACCGGGCGGCGGGTGGAGTGCAGGCAGGGCGCGTCGCCCAGGCCGTCGGCGACGCTGTGGCCGAGTCCGGTCGCGGTCTCCGCGTAGCCGACGACGACCGGCCGGGCGTCCTCGCCGATCAGCTCGCGCACCCGGCGGGCCAGCCGCAACCCGGCGTCGTGCACCACGCCGGGCCGCTGCGGCACGTGCTTGCCGAGCACGGTGGAGACCAGCAGGTGCGCCCGCTTGGGGTTGTCGCGCACCGCGAGGCCCAGCAGCCCGTACAGCTCGGGCGGCCCGTCCAGGGCGACCCCCAGCCGTGCGGCGGTCCACCGGCCGGTCCAGTCGGCGGGGGGCGTCACGGTCGTCGTCATCGGCGAAGTGCTCCTGTGCGGCTGCGGGTTGGAGGGGGCGGAGGGGGCGCGGCTAGGCGGCGGGGACGGCGGCGGCCAGCAGTTCCACGAAGGTGACGTCCTCGCGGGCCACGCCGAAGACGTGGGCGCGGCGCATGGTGCGTTCCGCCCAGGCGCGGTGTGGTTTCACCTCGTTCATCTTGTTGGTGTAGGCGGAGCGCAGCACCCCTCCCCCGCCGTGGTCCTCGCGCAGGATGTCGGCGGCGTCGCTGAACTCCTCGTGGCTGACGACGGACAGGGCGTGCACGGGGGCGACGTGCGCGGGGTGGATGCAGGTCTTGCCCAGCAGGCCGTTGGCGCGGTCGAGTTCCACCTCGCGCAGCAGGCCGTCGAGGTCGTGCTCGATGAGCGCGGAGCGCAGCCGTTCGGCGCCGGGGGTGAAGGGGGTGCGGCGCAGTTGCGGTTTGAACATCCGCTCCTGGCGCGGGAAGTACTCCCACACCGGGCCGGTCACGGTGAAACCGGTGCCGTCCGCGCGGCCGAGGACGTTGACCACGTCGGCGATGACGGAGGCGACGATCCCGACGTCGTACGCGGTCATGTCGGGCGCCCGGCGCAGCCCGTAGGCCGAGCAGAAGTCGGTGACGCCCAGCCGCAGCGCGAGCACGCGGTCACGGTACTTCTCCACCGTGCGGGCGATGCCGCGCAGCGTCTCCTCACGGCTCTCCGCGTACAGCAGCGCGGCGGACTCCAGCACGGGCATCGCCAGCAGCCGCCGCCCGCAGGCCTCTTCGGCCGTGGTGAGCGATTCGAGGAACGGGACGCCGGTCTCCTCGGTGAACTTCGGCAGCACGAATCCGGTCAGCACGCCCACGGCCGGGCCGAGCCGCCGGGTGAGCGCGGTGATCTGGCCGGGGGCGCGGACCCGTACGAACAGCAGCGGCAGGGCGTCGCAGTCGGGGACCTCCGCGGCGAGCCGGGTCAGCTGGGCCACGAGGTTGTCCTCGGCCACGCCCACCTCGGCGTCGTCGATGGCGTCCTCCAGGCACAGCACCATGGACACCACGCCGCGTGCGGCCTGCTTGCGCACGTCGTCGGCGAGGCGCGGGCGGGTGGCGGGGCTGTAGAGCGTGGCACCCAGCGCGGTGGCCAGCACCGGCAGCGGGGAGTCGGTGCGGAACGCGGCGGGCTCCCGGTGGAACAGCGCGCCGCGCACCCGCGGCGCGAGGTGTCCGAAGTGGTGCATACAGCTCCCCGTGGGTGATCTGGCGGCGCTCGTACCGCGTGGTGAGCCCCCGCTGGGCCCTGGCGCGGGCCCCTCCCCGAGCCGCTCGTGGCCGATTATCGTACGCATTTCTATGGGGCAGTCTTTACCATCACAGGTGAAATCCGCGTAACCACCTGAGCTCGGGAAATCGCCCCGCGGACGTCCCCCGCGCCCCCTGCCTTGGTGCCCCCGGCCGCGAGGGGGCAGGATGAACGGCATGACGCACGCGATGGTCAAGGGGTCCAACATTCCGCTGGAGGCGGGCTCGGTGCGCACCGTGCTGAGCTGGTCACCGGGCGCGGAGGTGCCCGACATCGACGCGTCGGCGCTGCTGCTCGGCGAGGACGGGCGGGTGCGCTCGGACGCGGACTTCGTCTTCTACAACCAGCCCGCCCACCCCGGCGGCCTGGTCCGGCACCGCGCCAAGCGGCAGGACGAGGACGGGCTGACCGACGGCATCGAGGTGGACCTGGCACCGATGGAGCCCGCGGTGCGCCGGATCGTGCTGGCCGCCTCGGCGGACGGCGGCACCTTCGAGTCGGTCCGTGACCTGCGGCTGATGGTGTACGACGTGGCGGCGGGCGAGGGCGCGCCGCCGGTCGCGGCGTTCGACGTGCGGCCCGACACCGGCGAGGAGACCGCGCTGATCTGCGGCGAGCTGTACCGCAGGGACGAGGGCTGGAAGTTCCGCGCGCTGGGCCAGGGGTACGCGTCCGGACTGCTGGGCCTGGCCACGGAGTTCGGCATCGTGGTGGAGGACGACGAGGAGGAGGCGGACGCCACGGCCCCGGCCGCGCGGGAGCCGGAGGCGGACGCGCCGGGCGGCCTCACGGTCCCCGACGTCCCCGCCGCGCAGGCGCCGGACACCCCGCCCGCGCCCGCGGGCCCGCCGCCCGCCTCCGCGCCCGTACCGCCCGCGCCGCAGCCCGACGCCGCGGCCACCGTCGCGCCGCCGCCCACCGTGCCGCCGTCGTACGGCTATCCGCCGCCCGCGCCCGCCGCCGCACCGGCGCAGCCCGCCACCGGGTACGGATACCCGCCGCACCCCGCGTACGGATACCCGCAGCAGGCGCCGCCGCCCGCGATCACGTTGCCGCCGCAGGGGCCGCAGTTCCAGCGGCGGCGCTGAGCGGGCCGCCGGGGCCGCCGGTGAAGGGTCAGGCCTTGGTCTTGTAGCCGCGGCCCCACTGCAGGCCCCAGCCGTAGAGCCGGTCCAGTTCCGACTGGAAGCCGTAGACGTACTTCACCTCGCGGCGCACCGTCAGCTCGCCCTTGCGGTTCTCGATGAGCACCACCGCGCACGAACGGGCCTGCGGGGCACGCTCGGTGAGCGGGATCTCGATGCGCGGCCCGCTGCTGGGGTAGAGCGTGACGACGGCGTGGGTACGGTCGAACGCCGGGGTGCCGTCGTAGATGTAGACGAAGACCAGCAGGCGGGCGAACTTCTCCTTCTTGTCCAGGTTGATGTAGACCGTCTCGCCCGTGCCCGAGCCGAACCGGTCGTCACCGCTGAGCTGGATGTAGGGCGGCTCGTTGAAGTTGCCCAGGAAGTCGCCGAGCGGCTGGACCACGCCCTTGGTGCCGTCGGACATCTCGTACATGCAGGCCAGGTCGAGGTCGACGTTGACCATCGCGGGCCCCTGCGCCTGCACGAGTTCGGGCTTGAAGAGGTTGAGCGGGCGGGTCAGGAAGCCGCCGGTGGTGCGGTCGTTGATGTCGGAGGTGCGCATCGACCAGGTGAGGTTGACCCGCAGGTTGCCGGAGGCGGATCCCTGGTGGTTGAGCGAGACGACCTGGCGGCGTTTGGTCAGCGTGACCGTGTGCGCGTTGCCCATGTCGAACTGCGGTTGCGAGGAACCGCTCCGCAGGAAGTCCCACACCTTGGCCATGTCACCCTCCCCAGGCGCGCCCGGCCCCCCGCACCGTGACGGGCGGAGGGCCGGGCGTACTGATCAGACCGTGACGGTCAGACCCCCGAAGGGACTTCCGTCCTCTGCTCCGGCTCTCCGGAGCCTTCCCCGAGCCGGCGGTTCCTCACCACCGACGACAGGTACGCCGCACCGATCAGTACCACACCGACGAGTCCGGTGATCACGTCGTTGATCTCGTACTTGATGGTGACCAGCAGGATGACCGCCAGAGCTCCGATCGCGTAGTGGGCGCCGTGCTCCAGGTAGACGTAGTCGTCCAGGGTGCCCTTGCGGACCAGGAAG
Source organism: Streptantibioticus parmotrematis (assembly GCF_019890615.1). Classification (GTDB taxonomy): domain Bacteria; phylum Actinomycetota; class Actinomycetes; order Streptomycetales; family Streptomycetaceae; genus Streptantibioticus_D; species Streptantibioticus_D parmotrematis. The sequence goes on from NZ_JAINVZ010000015.1 coordinate 181,999, forward strand.
ACGGTCAGCGAGCGGATGTAGAGCGCACCGATGCCCAGGCCCAGGGCCATCTGGAAGATCTGGTTGGTGATGGCGAAGGCACCGATCACGCCGTCGAAGGAGAACGAGGCGTCGATGACCTCGAGGTAGAGGAACATGAAGAACGCGGCCTTGCCGGCCAGTCCCAGCGCGGAAGTGCCGGACTTCTTCGCCGTGTTGACGCCCGCCCCACCGGCTGCCTCGGCGCCGTCCTCGCTGTCCTCGGCGTCTTCAGCGTCCTCCTCGTCCTCCAACTGCTCCTCGAAGAAGCCGGAGATGCCGCCCACCACGAGGTAGGCGACCATGCCGGCGACCCCGGCGAGCAGCACGGTGGCGGTCTTGTCGACGGTGCCGTGGCCGCCGTGCAGCGGGACCGCGGTGGCCACCGTCATCGCGGCGACCAGCAGCGCGACCAGCGCGATGACCACCGAGAGCATGTCCAGCTTGCCGAGCTTGGCCAACGGCCGCTCCAGCCAGGCGAGCCAGGCGATCTCGCGCTCCTCGAGGATGAAGTCGAGGAAGATCATCAGCAGGAACACCCCGCCGAACGCGGCGATCGCCGGGTGGGCGTTGGTGACCAGGTGCTGGTAGCGGTCCGGGTCGTTGACCGCCACCTTCACCGCGTCGACCGGGTTGATCTTCGCGGTGATGGCGACGATGGCGACCGGGAAGACCAGCCGCATGCCGAACACGGCGATCAGCACGCCGACCGTGAGGAAGATCCGCTGCCAGAAGGCGTTGAGCTTCCTCAGGATGCCGGCGTTGATGACCGCGTTGTCGAAGGAGAGGGAGATCTCCAGGACGGACAGGATCGCGACGACCGCAAGACCCGACCACCCCCAGATGAGCCCGGCGAAGGCGAGGCCGATGACGGTGATGACCATCGACCAGCCGAAGGTACGGACTAGCACACTCGATCCAATCCTTGAGGGTCCCCCGCGCGTGCAGTCCGCGCAGTTTTACGAAACGTTGACCCCGAAGTCTAGAGCGATGCCGCGCAGTCCGGACGCGTACCCCTGACCCACCGCACGGAACTTCCACTCGCCGCCGTACCGGTACAGCTCGCCGAAGATCATCGCCGTCTCGCTGGAGGCGTCCTCGCTCAGGTCGTAGCGGGCCAGCTCCGACTGGTCGGCCTGGTTGACGACCCGGATGTAGGCGTTGCTGACCTGGCCGAACGTCTGGGAGCGGCTCTCCGCCTCGTAGATGGAGACCGGGAAGACAACCTTGTCGACGCCCTGCGGGACCTTGGCGAGGTCGACGAGGATGGTCTCGTCGTCACCGCCGGTGCCGCCGACGAGTTCGTCGCCGGTGTGCTCGACCGAGCCGTCCGGGCTCTTGAGGTTGTTGTAGAAGACGAAGTACTCGTCGCCCAGCACCCGGCCGTTCGCGCACAGCAGCGCGCTGGCGTCGAGGTCGAAGTCGGCGCCGGTGGTGGACCTGGCCTCCCAGCCGAGGCCGATCAGGACCTGCGTGAGGTTCGGCGCGGCCTTGCTGAGGGAGACGTTTCCCCCCTTGGCGAGCGTGACACCCATGTTGTTGCTTCCTCCCCGGTGATACGTGCGTGGTGCGTACCGCCCCAGCGCGTCCGGCGCCGCGTCCCGCTGGGGAACGCGACGCCGGACGGGCGGGGCCGGTGGTGCGGTGGCGCCGGGCGCGCCCCGGGCGCCGTGGCGTCAGACGTTGACGCCGAAGTCCTGGGCGATGCCGCGCAGGCCGGAGGCGTAGCCCTGGCCGATGGCGCGGAACTTCCACTCCGCGCCGTTGCGGTACAGCTCACCGAAGACCATCGCGGTCTCGGTCGAGGCGTCCTCGCTCAGGTCGTAGCGCGCCAGCTCGTTGCCGTCGGCCCGGTTGATCACGCGGATGTAGGCGTTGCGGATCTGGCCGAAGCTCTGCTGGCGGGTCTCGGCCTCGTAGATGGAGACCGGGAAGACGATCTTGGCGACGTCGCCCGGGACCGAGGCCAGGTCGACGTTGATCACCTCGTCGTCGCCCTCGCCCTCACCGGTGAGGTTGTCGCCGGTGTGCTCGACGGAGCCGTCGGGGCTCTTGAGGTTGTTGAAGAACACGAAGTGCTGGTCGCTGAGGACCTTGCCCTCCGGGTTCGTCAGCAGGGCGCTGGCGTCCAGGTCGAAGTCGGCGCCGGTGGTGGTCCGGGCGTCCCAGCCCAGGCCGACCTGGACCGCGGTGAGGTTGGGCGCCTCCTTGGTCAGCGAGACGTTGCCACCCTTGCTGAGGCTGACTCCCACGAGTCCTCCAAGGTCTAAAGGGGGAACGTCCGGTGCGGCGCCCCCGTGGTGCGTGGCCACCGGTGGTCACCGGTGGTGGTCGCCGGTTCGGTCGCGTAGCCCGGCTTCCGCCGGATCAACGAACCGATCCTAGTGACCGGTTCCCCGCCGCCGCGGCAGCCAAGCGCCACGGGGGCGGCGCGTCACAGTTCGGCGAGCGCCTTGGCGTACTCGTCCAGGTCACGGGCGTCCGGCAGGCCGTTGACGACCGTCCAGCGCACCACGCCCTCGGTGTCGATGATGAAGGTGCCGCGCACCGCGCAGCCCTTCTCCTCGTCGAAGACGCCGTAGGCGCGGCTGGCCTCGCCGTGCGGCCAGAAGTCGGACAGCAGCGGGTACTCCAGGCCCTCGCGCTCGGCGAAGACCCGCAGGCTGAACGGGGAGTCGTTGGAGACCGCGAGCAGCTGCACGGAGTCGTTGACGAACTTCGGCAGCTCGTCGCGCAGGGCGCACAGCTCGCCGGTGCAGACCCCGGTGAAGGCGAAGGGGTAGAAGAGCAGGACGACGTTCTTGTCTCCGCGGAAGTCGGAGAGCCGGACGGTCTGGCCGTGCTGGTCGCGCAGTGCGAAGTCCGGAGCCTTGGTGCCGACCTCGATCGCCATGGGGTCGCGTCCCTTCGGTAGGGCGGTTACGTCGCGGGACAGTCTGTCACCGCGGTGTGCCGCTCCCGCGGGCGCGGGGGGCCACGCGACGCGCCCCCGCGGGCCCGAGAGGCCCGGCGGGGGCGCGGGGGGCGTCATGGCGGACGCCGGGGAGGCGCTCGGCGCCTTCTCGGCACTCCGGGATGCCGACCGGCTCAGCGGCTTCGGGATGCCGTCCGGTCAGCGCTTCCGGATGCCGTCCGGCCCGCTCAGCGCTTTCCGGCCTTGGCGGTCTTCGGGGTGACCAGGCGGCTGCCCGACCAGTCCTTGCCCGCGTTGAAGGTGCGGGTCTGGGTGAGACCGGCGGTGGTGGCGGCCTCGCCGATGTCGCTGGGCTCGACGTAGCCGTCGCGGCCGGTCTTGGGCGTCAGCAGCCAGATGGGCGAGCCGTCGTCGACGACCTGGGTGGCGTCCACCAGGGCGTCGGTGAGGTCCCCGTCATCGTCCCGGAACCACAGCAGCACCGCGTCCGGCAGCTCCTCGTAGTCCTCGTCGGCGAGCTCCGTACCCGTAAGCTCCTCGATACCTTCACGGAGATCGTGATCGACGTCGTCGTCGTAGCCGAACTCCTGGACCACCTGTCCGGGCTGGAATCCCAACCGGCTCGCCGGGTTGGTCTCCTCCGCGTGGTCCGCGGTCGCGCTCACGGATTGCCTCCTGTCTTGGGGATGTGTACTGGCCCCGCACGTGCGCGAGGCGTTGGCCGTAGTCCACACGGACGGGACGGATCGCGCAAGTACCCGGCTGCCGAGATCGCCGAAACGGTGACTATTGGGGCTGTGTCGCCGCAAGACGCACACTCGGCCGTGACGGGCGCCACAGCCGATTTTACCCATTTGCGGCACCGCTACCCCCCGAAGATCCCCGGCCCGGCGGCGCGGCGGCGGGCCCGGCCGGGCCGAGGGCGACGCGAGCAGCGCGCGAGCGAATGGAAGTTCTCTTCCGATACGGGTGTCCGACCGCTTCCGGCCTGGGCGTAGAGTTGCGATTTGGCCCGGCTGAACCGGGGCCGAACACCGTCGCAGCTCGATGTGTCTCAGCCAGTGGTGGTTACCACTCAGTAGAGATGACGGAATCTCCAGCCGCGGTACACGATGGAGGCGGCGCGACACAGCAGAGCAAGACCTAGTAGCGAAGGAACAGCGTGGCTTCCGGATCCGATCGCAACCCGATCATCATTGGCGGCCTTCCCAGCCAGGTCCCGGATTTCGATCCCGAGGAGACGGCGGAATGGCTCGACTCGCTCGATGCGGCTATTGACGAACGCGGCCGTGAGCGCGCCCGCTACCTGATGCTCCGCCTCATCGAACGCGCCCGTGAGAAGCGGGTCGCCGTGCCCGAGATGCGCAGCACGGACTACATCAACACCATCGCGACCAAGGACGAGCCGTTCTTCCCCGGCAACGAGGAGATCGAGCGCAAGGTCCTCAACGCGACCCGCTGGAACGCCGCCGTCATGGTCTCGCGTGCCCAGCGCCCCGGTATCGGCGTGGGCGGCCACATCGCCACCTTCGCCTCCTCCGCGTCGCTGTACGACGTCGGCTTCAACCACTTCTTCCGGGGCAAGGACGACGGCAAGGGCGGTGACCAGGTCTTCTTCCAGGGTCACGCCTCCCCCGGCATCTACGCCCGCGCGTACCTGCTCGACCGGCTCTCCGAGGGCCAGCTCGACGGCTTCCGCCAGGAGAAGTCGAAGGCGCCCGACGGCCTGTCCAGCTACCCGCACCCCCGGCTGATGCCGGACTTCTGGGAGTTCCCGACCGTCTCGATGGGCCTCGGCCCGCTCGGCGCGATCTACCAGGCGCGGATGAACCGCTACATGGAGTCCCGCGGCATCGCCGACACCTCCGACAGCCACGTGTGGGCGTTCCTCGGCGACGGCGAGATGGACGAGCCGGAGTCGCTCGGCCAGCTCTCGCTCGCCGCCCGCGAGGGCCTGGACAACCTGACCTTCGTGGTCAACTGCAACCTCCAGCGCCTCGACGGCCCGGTGCGCGGCAACGGCAAGATCATCCAGGAGCTGGAGTCGCAGTTCCGCGGCGCCGGCTGGAACGTGATCAAGCTCATCTGGGACCGCAGCTGGGACCCGCTGCTCGCCCAGGACCGGGACGGCCTGCTGGTCAACAAGCTCAACACCACGCCGGACGGCCAGTTCCAGACCTACGCCACCGAGACCGGCGCGTACATCCGCGAGCACTTCTTCGGCAGTGACCAGCGGCTGCGCAACATGGTCGAGGGCATGACCGACGAGCAGGTCCTGCACCTCGGTCGCGGTGGCCACGACCACCGCAAGATCTTCGCGGCGTACACGGCGGCCAAGGAGCACAAGGGCCAGCCGACCGTCATCCTCGCCCAGACCATCAAGGGCTGGACGCTGGGCCCGAACTTCGAGGGCCGCAACGCGACCCACCAGATGAAGAAGCTGACGGTCGAGGACCTCAAGCGGTTCCGTGACCGGCTGCACCTGCCGATCGCCGACAAGGAGCTGGAGTCCGGCGCCCCGCCGTACTACCACCCGGGCCGGAACTCGGAGGAGATCCAGTACATGCACGACCACCGCAAGGCCTGCGGTGGCTACGTGCCGACCCGGGTGGTGCGCGCCAAGCCGCTCGCGCTCCCGGACGACAAGGCCTACGCGGCCGTCAAGAAGGGCTCGGGGCACCAGTCGATCGCCACCACGATGGCGTTCGTCCGGCTGCTGAAGGACCTGATGCGGGACAAGGAGATCGGCAAGCGCTTCGTGCCGATCGCGCCGGACGAGTACCGCACCTTCGGCATGGACTCGCTCTTCCCGTCCGCCAAGATCTACAACCCGCAGGGCCAGACCTACGAGTCGGTCGACCGCGAGCTGCTGCTGGCGTACAAGGAGTCGCCGAGCGGCCAGATGCTGCACGACGGCATCACCGAGGCGGGCTGCACCGCCTCGCTGATCGCGGCGGGCTCGGCCTACGCCACGCACGGCGAGCCGCTGATCCCGGTCTACGTCTTCTACTCGATGTTCGGCTTCCAGCGCACCGGCGACCAGTTCTGGCAGATGGCCGACCAGCTGGCCCGCGGCTTCGTGCTGGGCGCCACCGCCGGTCGCACCACGCTGACCGGTGAGGGCCTTCAGCACGCGGACGGCCACTCGCAGCTGCTGGCGTCCACCAACCCGGCGTGCGTCGCCTACGACCCGGCGTTCGGGTTCGAGATCGCGCACATCGTCCAGGACGGTCTGCGCCGGATGTACGGGCCGACCGCCGACGGCAAGGCCGGCGAGGACGTCTTCTACTACCTGACGGTCTACAACGAGCCGATCCAGCACCCGGCCGAGCCGGAGAACGTGGACGCCGAGGGCATCCTCAAGGGCCTGTACCGCTACAAGGCGGGCGAGAAGGGCTCGGTCCCGGCGCAGATCCTGGCCTCCGGTGTGGCCGTGCCGTGGGCGATCGAGGCCCAGCGCCTGCTCGCCGAGGAGTGGGACGTGCGCGCCGACGTGTGGTCGGCGACCTCCTGGAACGAGCTGCGGCGCGACGCCGTCGCCGTGGAGGAGCACAACCTGCTGCACCCGGAGGAGGAGCAGCGCGTCCCGTACGTCACCAGCAAGCTCCAGAGCGCGCAGGGTCCGATCGTGGCGGTCTCCGACTGGATGCGGGCGGTGCCGGACCAGATCGCCCGCTGGGTGCCGGGCACCTGGCAGTCGCTGGGCGCGGACGGTTTCGGCTTCGCCGACACCCGCGGCGCGGCGCGGCGCTTCTTCCACATCGACGCGCAGTCGGTGGTGCTGGCGGTCCTGACCGAGCTGGCCAAGGAGGGCAAGGTCGACCGCTCGGCGCCGAAGCAGGCGATCGAGCGCTACCAGCTGCTGGACGTGGCGGCGGCCGACCCGGGCGCGGCGGGCGGCGACGCCTGACCCACGCGTTCGCACGACGCGTCGGACCGCGGGGGGCCCCCCCCCC
>NZ_JAINVZ010000016.1 GCF_019890615.1 Streptantibioticus parmotrematis
CCGCCCCCCCCCCCCCGCCCCCCCCCGGCCCCCCCCCCCCCCCCGCGCCCCCCCCCCCCCCCCCCCCCCCCCCCGGGGGGCGGGCCCCCCCCCCCCCCCCCCGCCCCGCCCGCCCCCCCCCGCCTCAAGCGCGACCGCGACGGCCTGGTGCCCGCCATCGCCCAGCAGTACGACACCGGGGAGGTGCTGATGCTCGGCTGGATGGACGACGAGGCGCTGCACCGCACGCTGACCACCGGCCGCTGCACGTACTGGAGCCGCAGCCGCCAGGAGTACTGGGTCAAGGGCGACACCTCCGGGCACGCGCAGCACGTCAAGTCCGTGGCGCTGGACTGCGACGGGGACACCCTGCTGGTCAAGGTCGACCAGGTCGGCGCCGCCTGCCACACGGGCGAGCGCACCTGCTTCGACGCCGCGCCGCTGCCGCTGGGCTGAGCCGCGCGGAGCCGGACGGCCCGCGCCGCCGTGTGAGCCGGACGGCGCGGGCTCCGGGACGCACTACGCTGCCTCGCATGACGACGGGCACTGTCACCCCTGATCTTGAGACGTTTCGGGCGCTGGCGCGCGACCGCCGGGTCATCCCGGTCACCCGGCGACTGCTCGCCGACGGCGACACCCCGGTCGGGCTGTACCGCAAGCTGGCGGGGGAGCGGCCCGGGACCTTCCTGCTGGAGTCCGCCGAGCACGGCCGCTCCTGGTCGCGCTACTCCTTCGTCGGGGTGCGCAGCGACGCCACGCTGACCGAACGCGACGGCCGGGCGCACTGGCTGGGCAACCCGCCGGTCGGCGTGCCCGTCGACGGCGACCCGCTGGCCGCCCTGCGGGCCACCGTCGAGGCCCTGCACACCCCGCGCGACCTGCACTCCGACGGCACGCTGCCGCCGTTCACCGGCGGCATGGTCGGCTACCTCGGCTACGACGTCGTACGCCGCCTGGAGAAGCACGTCGGCGACCACGCCAAGGACGACCTGGGCCTGCCGGAGCTGACGATGCTGCTCACCTCCGACCTCGCGGTGCTCGACCACTGGGACGGCACGGTGCTGCTGATCGCCAACGCGATCAACCACAACGACCTGTCGACCGGCGTCGACGAGGCCTACGCGGACGCGGTGGCCCGGCTGGACATCATGACCGCCGACCTGGCCCGCCCGGTGCCCGCCTCGGCCTGCGAACTGCCCCCCTCCCGGCTGCCGGAGTACACCGCGCTGTGGGGCGGGGAGGCCTACCAACGGGCCGTCGAGGACGTCAAGGAGCGCATCCGGGCCGGTGAGGCGTTCCAGGTGGTGCCCTCGCAGCGGTTCGAGACGCCCTGCCCGGCGAGCGCGCTGGACGTCTACCGGGTGCTGCGCGCGACCAACCCCAGCCCGTACATGTACCTGCTGTGCTTCGACGGCTTCGAGGTGGTCGGCTCCTCGCCCGAGGCCCTGGTGAAGGTCGAGGACGGGCACGCGATGGTGCACCCGATCGCCGGGACCCGGCCGCGCGGGGCCACCCCGCAGGAGGACACCGCGCTCGCCGAGGAACTGCTCGCCGACCCCAAGGAGCGCGCCGAGCACCTGATGCTGGTCGACCTCGGCCGCAACGACCTGGGCCGGGTGTGCGAGCCGGGCAGCGTGGAGGTCGTCGACTTCATGTCCGTCGAGCGCTACAGCCACGTCATGCACATCGTCTCCACCGTCACCGGCAAGGTGGCCGAGGGCCGGACCGCGTTCGACGTGCTCACCGCCTGCTTCCCGGCGGGCACCCTGTCGGGTGCGCCCAAGCCGCGCGCGTTGCAGATCATCGACGAGCTGGAGCCGACCCGGCGCGGTCTGTACGGCGGCTGCGTGGGCTACCTGGACTTCGCAGGCGACTCCGATACCGCGATCGCCATCAGGACCGCGCTGCTGCGCGACGGCACCGCCTACGTCCAGGCGGGCGCGGGCGTGGTCGCCGACTCCGACCCGGTCGCGGAGGACACCGAGTGCCGCAACAAGGCGGCCGCGGTACTGCGCGCGGTGGCCACGGCGGCGGGCCTGTGACCGGCCGCCGCTGAGGCGCCTCGCCCCCGGGAACGCGGCCGTGCCGCTCCCCGGGGGTCGGGAGCGGCACGGCGCGGTGTCCGGGCCCGGGCGGGCCCTGGACCTTCGGTCAGCCCATGAAGGCGGTCAGACCGTTGGGGGTGCCCAGGCCCGTCGGGCCGTCGTAGCCGGGCTTGGCGGTGCACAGGTAGCTGCCGCCGCACGAACCGTTGGAGCCGGAGGTCACGTCGTTCAGCGACGAGGTGTGGCTGTACGGGAACGACGCCGGGGTCGAGCCGGAGGACGGGGTGCCCGCGTCCGCGTAGACCGAGGCGATGATCGGCGACGAGGCGCTGGTGCCGCCGAAGACCTCCCAGCCCGGGTCACCGCCGTAGGTGTCGTAGACCGCGACACCGGTGGCCGGGTCGGCGACCGCCGAGACGTCCGCGATGGTGCGCTTGGAGCAGCCGGTGTCCTTCTGCCAGGACGGCTTGGCGTCGTACGCCGAGCAGCCGGAGCCGGTGCCCTCGTCGGAGGAGGTGTTCCACACCGACTCGGACCAGCCGCGGGAGTTGGACGCCTTGCTCAGCGCCGTGCCGCCGACCGAGGTGACGTAGCGGGACGCGGCCGGGTACTCCGCGCCGTAGCCGCCGTCACCCGCGCTCGCGGTGACCGCGACGCCCGGGTGGTTGAAGTAGCTGCTGTCGTAGGAGGTGTCGGAGGACGACTCGCCGCCGCCGTAGGAGTTGGAGACGTACTTCGCGCCCAGCTTCACGGCCTCGTTGACCGCCGCGCCGAGGTTGGCCATCGACGCCGACTTCGCCTCGACCAGGATGATGTGGGCGTTCGGCGCGACCGCGGAGACCATGTCGACGTCGAGCGACTCCTCCTCCGCCCAGCCGGCGTCCGCGCTCGGCACCGAACCGCCGGTCTGGCCGACCTTCTTGAAGCAGCCGCTGGAGCTGCTGCAGGCGGGCAGCCCGAACTGCGAGCGGTAGGCCGCCATGTCCTTCTCGGCGTTGGGGTTGTCGTACGCGTCGACGATGGCGACGGTCTGGCCCGAGCCGCCGTTCGCCGGCAGGTTGTAGGCGCTGCGCAGGTCGGACGGGCCGTAGCCGGACGGCGCCGAGGCGAACGGGGAGACGCCGGAGGCGTGGGCGGCCACGGCGCCGCCGGTCACCTTCAGCGCGTCGCACGCCGCCCAGCCGGCCTGACGCGGCACGGCACAGGAGCGGACGGTGGACACGCCGTGCGTGGTTCTGGCGGCGCCCGCGGGCTGGGCGCCGGCCTGCGGAGCGGCGGCGAGGCCGGCGAGCGCGAGGCCCGCCACGGCGGTCAGGGAGAGCGTGGAGCGACGGAGCGTCTTGGGCATGGAGCTGCGCAACGTACTGCCTCCTGTGGCTGTCAGACCGGGAGTACATGGGGGTGACGGCCCGGGGCCGGGTCAGGGGTGGCCCGGGGCCGTTGTGCGCTGTGGTGCGGACGTGCGCTGTGCGGATGGCGCTGTGCGGTCGCGGTGCGTGGCCCGCGAAATGGTGTCGCGGTGCGTGTCGCACGGTGTGCGGTGTCGCGGTGCGGTGTCGCGTTGCGTTTCCAGCGGTGCGGTTTCGCGGTGCGAAACCGGCTGTGCGTGTCCGGCCGTGCGTGGAGCCCGTGCGGATCCGCCGGTCCGCGGGGCCCGGCGCGGGTCCGGGGAGGTCCGGAGCCGGGTCCGATATGCGGAAGCGGATCGCCGGAGAACGTATTATGACGAGCACACGTCAACAAGACGCTGTTGGGATTCCTTGCGTGTGCTTTACCGGTGCATGACATTCCGTTGGGGTTCCGCCGCCCCCGGCTGCCGGGCCCGCGAGGACAGGGGCGATAGTGGAAGGCGTGAGTCCCGCCGCCGTACCCCCGCCCCGCCCGTCCGCCACCGCCGAGCCGTCCGCGGGCGGCGCACCCGTAGAGACCGCGGAGCCGTCCGCGCCCGCCGGGACCGCGGACCCGTCTGCGGGCGGCGCGTCCGCCCAGCCGTCCTCGGGCGCCGCGCCGCGCCGACGTGCCCCCGGCCGCCGCAGCCTCGCCGCCGCGCTGGTCTCCGGCGCCGCCGGGGCCTCGGTCGTCCTGCTCGCGGCGGGCAAGACGTGGGCCACCGGATCGACCCTGGCCGCCGGGAGCCTCATCGCGATCAAGGCCTCGGGCAAGGACGTCACCGGGCTGCCGGACGCCCTCGCGCTGGTCGCCCTCGCCGCGCTGGTCGCGGTCTTCGCGGTGCGCGGCACCGGGCGCGTCGTGGTCTCCGCGCTCCTCACGCTCTGCGGCGCGGGCACGGTGGCGGCGTGCGTCGCCGGCGCCTCGGCCACCGGCGCGCTCAACGCCGCGGCCACCCGGGCCTCAGGGCTGAGCGACAGCACCGTGCGGCACGCCGCGCACACCGGCTGGCCGTGGGTCGCCGCGCTGGGCGGACTGCTGCTGCTGGCGGCCGGGGTGCTGGCGCTGGCGCGCGGCGCCGCGTGGCCGGCCATGGGGAGCCGCTACGAACGCCCCGGAGGCCCGCGCGCCGGGCGTCCCGGACGCACCGCACCCGACCCGGAGAACCCCGGCGAGATGTGGAAGGCGCTGGACCGCGGCGAGGATCCGACGGAGGACTGACCGCGCTCCGGCCGGGGCCGGGGCCCGGGCACCGGTCCGTCGCACGCCGCACCGGTGCCCCGCGCGACACCCGCCCGCGCGGTGCCACCCCCGCGCACGGCGGAGCCCACCCGCAGGGGACAATGGGGGGCGAGCGCGCGGAGTACGGCGCCGGAGCACACATCGAGGAGCATTGATGGCGGAAAACAGCCACAATCACGGACACACCCTGGCCGCTTGGACGGGCGTGACCATCGCCTTCATCGGTTTCTGCGTCTCGGCCGTCTTCACGGTCGCCGCCAAGCCGGTCGGTTTCTGGGCGGGTCTCGTCGTCGTCGTCCTCGGCGGCGTCGTCGGCATGGTCATGCGCGGCATGGGCCTGGGTGCCACTCCGAAGACGCAGAAGGCCGGGCACTGACCCTTCCGGCCGACGCCGCTTCCCGCTCGGTACGTCGCCCTCCCCGTGCCGTTCGGCCGGGCGCGGGGGAGAATCGGCTCCGTGCCGTCGATCGAGAAGCACCGTCCGCCGGTCGCGCGGGCGGGGACCACGCCGGTCCCCGCGCCGCGCGCCGCCGCCCCCACGACCGCCCGCAGGGTGGCCGTCCCGCTGACCACGCTCGCGGGCGCCGGGGCGGCTTTCGCGTACGTGGGCGCGGTCAACCCCAACCAGCCCGGCCACTACCCCGGCTGCCCCTTCCACGCCGTCACCGGGCTGTACTGCCCGGCCTGCGGCGGAACGCGCTGCGCGTGGGCCCTGGTCCACGGTGACCTGGGCACCGCCCTGCGCGACAACGCGCTGGCCGTCGTCGGCTTCGGGGTGTGCGCGGTGCTGTGGGCGCTGTGGCTGCGCCGCGAGGCACTCGGACGGAGCGCGTCCGGACGGCTGAGGATGCCGCGCGCCGGGTGGTGGGCGCTGGGCGCCGTGGTGCTGGCCTTCACCGTCGTACGGAACCTGCCGTTCGGCCACGCGCTGGCGCCCTGAGCGGACCCGCGCCGCCCCGGCGCCCGACCCGTGTCGTCCGCCGTCCACCGGGGTCCACGGAGCGAGACCCGTGGTCACCGGATGACGGACTGCCGCCGCCTGGCGGTTACCATCGCATTACCCGCGCACGATCGCGCTGGTGAACCGCAACGCCACCGGAAGGGGGCCGCTCGCGTGAGTGTGCTCGACGAGATCATCGAGGGAGTCCGCGCCGACCTCGCCGAGCGGCAGGCCCGCGTCTCCCTCGACGAGCTCAAGGAGCGGGCCGCCAGGGCACGCGCGGCCAAGGACGGCGTCGCCGCACTGCGTGGCGAGGGCGTCACGGTGATCTGCGAGGTCAAGCGGTCCAGCCCCAGCAAGGGCGCGCTCGCCGCGATCGCCGACCCGGCCGGACTCGCCGCCGACTACGAGGCGGGCGGCGCCGCCGTCATCAGCGTCCTCACCGAGCAGCGCCGGTTCGGCGGCTCGCTCGCCGACCTGGAGGCGGTCCGCGCCAAGGTCGACATCCCCGTGCTGCGCAAGGACTTCATCGTCACCTCGTACCAGCTGTGGGAGGCCCGCGCGTACGGCGCCGACCTCGCCCTGCTGATCGTCGCCGCGCTGGACCAGTCCGCGCTGGTCTCGCTGATCGAGCGCGCCGAGTCCATCGGGCTGACCCCGCTGGTCGAGGTGCACGACGAGGACGAGGTCGAACGCGCGCTGGACGCCGGGGCCCGGATCATCGGCGTCAACGCCCGCAACCTCAAGACCCTCCAGGTCGACCGCGGCACCTTCGCGCGCCTCGCGCCGGAGATCCCCGACCACATCGTGAAGGTCGCCGAGTCCGGCGTGCGCGGGCCGCACGACCTGATCGCCTACGCCAACGACGGCGCCGACGCGGTGCTCGTGGGCGAGTCCCTGGTCACCGGCCGCGACCCCAAGGCGGCCGTCGCCGACCTGGTCGCCGCCGGTGCCCACCCCGCGCTGCGGCACGGCAGGGACTGAGCGGGGAGAAGGACCGGACATGCGTATCGCCGCCCGACTGGCCAAGGGGTGCAAGCCCCGAGGCTGCCGCGCGCCCGCCCGCCGGGTGCTGGGCCGACGCGTGCGCTACGTCATCGGCGGCGAACCGGGCCAGGTCAACGGCATGCGATGGCGACGCGCCCGATAGGGGCGCGATGAGCCACCACGGGCGGGCGGGATGCCACTGTCCGGGGACGGACGGGCAGATGCCACTGTCCGAGGGGCTCACGGTCGTTTTGGGACCCACCGGCCGGTTGTGGCCGAGCGCGCAGTTCCCCGCGCCCCTTTCGGGGCGGGGGCGCCCCCATCAGGGGCGCGGGGAACTGCGCGACCAGCCACAACCCACCCGCGGTCGAGCGACCACCTCGAGCCCCACGGCGCCCGACCCCCCTCAAGACACCCACCGTGAGGTCCCCGCATGGCCACCGACAACGACTTCTTCATCCCGGACCCAGAGGGTCTGATCCCCACCCCCGCCGGTTACTTCGGCGCGTACGGCGGCAAGTTCATCCCCGAGGCGCTGGTCGCCGCCGTGGACGAGGTCGCCGCCGAGTACGAGAAGGCGAAGGCCGACCCGGCGTTCGCCGCCGAACTCGCCGACCTGCTGGTCAACTACACCGGCAGGCCCAGCGCCCTGACCGAGGTCCCGCGCTTCGCCGAACACGCGGGCGGCGCCCGCGTCTTCCTCAAGCGCGAGGACCTGAACCACACCGGCTCGCACAAGATCAACAACGTGCTGGGCCAGGCACTGCTCACCCGCCGCATGGGCAAGACCCGGGTGATCGCCGAGACCGGCGCCGGGCAGCACGGCGTGGCCACCGCCACCGCCTGCGCCCTGTTCGGCCTGGAGTGCACCGTCTACATGGGCGAGATCGACACCGAGCGCCAGGCGCTCAACGTCGCCCGCATGCGGATGCTCGGCGCCGAGGTCGTCGCCGTGAAGTCCGGCAGCCGCACCCTCAAGGACGCCATCAACGAGGCGTTCCGCGACTGGGTCGCCAACGTCGAGTCCACCCACTACCTGTTCGGCACCGTCGCGGGACCGCACCCCTTCCCCGCGCTGGTCCGCGACTTCCACCGGGTCATCGGCGTCGAGGCCCGCCGCCAGCTGCTGGAGCGCGCCGGACGGCTGCCGGACGCGGTCTGCGCCTGCGTCGGCGGCGGCTCCAACGCCATCGGCATCTTCCACGCCTTCCTGCCCGACGAGGACGTACGGCTGGTCGGCCTGGAGGCGGCCGGGCACGGCGTGGCCTCCGGCGAGCACGCGGCGACCCTGACCGCGGGCGACCCCGGCATCCTGCACGGCTCCCGCTCCTACGTCCTCCAGGACGAGGACGGCCAGATCACCGAGCCGTACTCCATCTCGGCGGGCCTGGACTACCCGGGCATCGGCCCCGAGCACTCCTACCTCAAGGACGTCGGCCGCGCCGAGTACCGGCCGGTGACCGACGACGAGGCGATGCAGGCGCTGCGGCTGCTGTCGCGCACCGAGGGCATCATCCCGGCCATCGAGAGCGCCCACGCGCTCGCCGGCGCGCTTCAGCTGGGCAAGGAGCTGGGGCCCGAGGGCCTGATCCTGATCAACCTCTCCGGCCGCGGTGACAAGGACATGGACACCGCCGCCCGCTACTTCGGGCTGTACGAGGCCAACGCCGTGGTCGAGGAGGACGCCAAGTGAGCGGCACCGTCGAGCTGTTGAACCGGACGCTGGCCGCCGCCCGCGCGGAGGACCGCGCCGCCCTCGTCGGCTACCTGCCGGCCGGCTTCCCGACCGTCGCCGACGGCGTCGCGACCGCGGTGGCGATGATCGAGGGCGGCTGCGACATCGTGGAGATCGGGCTGCCGCACTCCGACCCGGTGCTGGACGGCCCGGTCATCCAGACCGCGGACGACATCGCGCTGCGCGGCGGCGTGAGAATCGTGGACGTGCTGCGCACGGTCGGCGAGGTGCACGCCGCCACCGGCGCGCCCGTGCTGTGCATGACGTACTGGAACCCGGTCGACCGCTACGGCGCCGAGCGCTTCGCCGCCGACCTCGCCGAGGCGGGCGGCGCCGGGTGCATCCTGCCGGACCTGCCGGTCGAGGAGTCCGGGGCGTGGCGGGCGGCCGCCGAACGGCACGGGCTCGCCACGGTCTTCGTGGTGGCCCCCAGCAGCCGCGACGAGCGGCTGGCGACCATCACCGCGGCGGGCTCCGGCTTCGTCTACGCGGCCTCGCTGATGGGCGTCACCGGCACCCGCGCGTCGGTCGGCGCGTCGGCCGAGGACCTGGTGCGGCGCACCCGGGCCACCACGGACCTGCCGGTCTGCGTGGGCCTCGGGGTCTCCAACGCCACCCAGGCCGCCGAGGTCGCCGCCTTCGCGGACGGCGTCATCGTCGGCTCCGCCTTCGTCAAGCGGCTGCTGGACGCGCCGGACACCGCCTCCGGCATCGAGGCGGCCCGGCACCTCGCCGGGGAGCTTGCCGCCGGGGTGCGCAAGCGCGGCTGACGCCTCCCGTCCGGGATCCATCCCTCGTTCGGGCGAATTGAGTGCCGGGGACGCGCGATCGCGCGTCCCCGGCGCGTTGTTCACGGGTGTGACTGAGAACAACCGTGACGCAAAGCGCAGCGCCCGCGAGCGGATGCAGCAGGAGCGCGAGCGGGAGAAGGCCCGGGCCAAGCGCAAACGCGCCGCGCTGGTCGGCGGCTCGATCGTCGCCGTGCTGGTGGTGGCCGCCGTGATCGGCGTCGTCGTGGCGAACAACAAGTCGGGCTCCAGCAGCGGCCCGGTCGCCGCCCCGCCCGGCGCCACCGGCAAGGACGACCTGGCGATCCCCGTCGGAGCCGCCAACGCGCCCTCCACCCTCACGGTGTACGAGGACTTCCGCTGCCCGGCCTGCGACGCCTTCGAGAAGACCTACCGCACCACCGTGCACCAGCTGATGGACAGCGGGCAGCTGCGCGGCGAGTACCACCTCGTCCGCCTCATCGACGGCAACCTCGGCGGCACCGGTTCGCTCAACGCGGGCAACGCGGCGGCCTGCGCGCAGGCGGAGGGCAGGTTCCGCGCATACCACGACGTGCTGTACGACAACCAGCCGAACGAGGAGGACGACAAGTTCGCCGACAAGAACTACCTGATCCAGCTCGCCGGCAAGGTCCCCGGGCTGAAGACCCCCGCCTTCACCTCCTGCGTGGACAAGGGCACGTACAACACCTGGGTCAACAAGTCCAACGCCGACTTCAACA
This sequence comes from Streptantibioticus parmotrematis, assembly GCF_019890615.1. Taxonomy (GTDB): domain Bacteria; phylum Actinomycetota; class Actinomycetes; order Streptomycetales; family Streptomycetaceae; genus Streptantibioticus_D; species Streptantibioticus_D parmotrematis. The sequence goes on from NZ_JAINVZ010000016.1 coordinate 9,828, forward strand.
GCGCGGGCTTCGGCTCGACGCCGACCATCCTGCTCAACGGCAAGAACATCTACAACAACCAGAGCAACCCGCTCACCCCGGACAAGCTGAAGGCGATGGTGGCCGCCGCGAACAAGGGCAAGCCGCTGGGTTCGGTGAGCCCGTCGCCCGCCTCCGCCCCGCAGCCCGGCGCCGCCTCGCCCACCCGCACGGGCACCGCCTCCCGCGGCACGGAGGGCACGGAGGGCACGACCGGGACCCGGAGCGGAGCCACCGCCGGGACCGGCCCCGGCCTTGAGCCCCGCACCGGGACGGGCGAGCGGACCGGCTCGGGCGAGCGGACCGTGACCGGAACGGGGACCGGGACCGGCCCTGAGACCGGGAGTGGGACCGGGGCAGGGACCGGCTCGGGCGCCGGGGGATCGGGGGTCGCGGGGCCCGCTCGCAGCGGTGGCGAGGCCCCGGAACAGGGCACTGGAGCGGGCGGCGCCGCGGTGCCCGGAAGCGCCGTCGGCACCGGCTGATCCCGTACGTGTTACGCACCCGTAGCCGGGCGGGTTGCCCCCGCGCCCGCCCGGCACGGTAGCGTCGGAGTCGCCATGGACCTCGCATACATCCCCAGCCCCTCCCGGGGCGTCATCTACCTGGGCCCGATCCCGCTGCGCGGGTACGCCTTCTGCATCATCATCGGCGTCTTCGTCGCCGTCTGGCTGGGCGGGCGCCGCTGGGTGGCGCGCGGCGGGGTCAAGACGACCGTCGCCGACATCGCTGTCTGGGCGGTGCCCTTCGGCCTGCTCGGCGGGCGCCTGTACCACGTCATCACCGACTACGAGCTCTACTTCGGCAAGGGCAAGGACTGGGTCGGCGCGTTCAAGGTCTGGGACGGCGGTCTCGGCATCTGGGGCGCGGTCGCGCTGGGCGCGGTCGGCGCCTGGATCGGCTGCCGCCGCCGCGGCATCCCGCTGCCCGCCTACGCCGACGCGGTGGCCCCCGGCATCGCCATCGCGCAGGGCATCGGGCGCTGGGGCAACTGGTTCAACCAGGAGCTGTACGGCGGCCCGACCAAGCTGCCGTGGGCGCTGAAGATCGATCCGGCGCACCGGCCGGCCGCGACCCCCGACATCGGGCTGTACCACCCGACGTTCCTGTACGAGTCGCTGTGGGACATCCTCATCGTCGCGACCCTGGTCATCTGGGCCGACAGGCGCTTCAAGCTCGGCCACGGCCGCGCCTTCGCCCTGTACGTGGCGTTGTACTGCGTGGGACGCGGCTGGATCGAGCACATGCGGGTCGACTACGCCCACCACATCCTGGGCCTGCGGCTCAACGACTGGACCGCGATCATCGTCTTCCTGCTCGCCGTCACGTACATCGTGATCTCGGCACGCCGCCACCCGGGCCGCGAGGCGGTCGTGGAGCCCACCGCGCAGGCCGCGCGGGAGGAGGCCGACGGCGACGACGCCGAGCCCGGTGCCGCGGACGCCGAGGGCGCGAACGACGAGGCCGCGGACGCCGAGGGCGGGACGCCGGACGCCGCACCCGTACGGGACGACGGCGAGCCGCACGAAGGCACCGCGCACTCCGTGGCGGACGCCGACGCGGGGGCGTCCAAGCGCACCTGAGCACGGCCGGACCCACCTGACCGAGGCCGCCGGAACGACTCGTTCCGGCGGCCTCGGTGTCGGTCACGACCCTCGTGAGCAGGCCCTTTGGGCAGCCTTTCCTTGCTGGCAGCGGGTCGTTGACATGCGTATCTTCGAGGTCGAGGAGGGGGCCGCGCGGTCGCCGCCCGGCCGGAAGGAGAACGCGGGACCATGACCACGACCGTCGAGAACGAGACCGGTAGCGCCGGCTACCACGTGTCGCACCACACCCACCGTGACGTCAACGGCGGCTGGCTGCGTCCCGCCGTCTTCGGCGCGATGGACGGCCTGGTCTCCAACTTCGCGCTGATGACGGGCGTGGCGGGCGGTGACGTCGCCACCAAGACGATCATCATCACGGGGCTCGCGGGTCTCGCCGCGGGCGCGTTCTCCATGGCGGCGGGGGAGTACACCTCGGTCGCCTCCCAGCGCGACCTGGTCCAGGCCGAGCTGGACATCGAGCGCCGCGAGCTGCGCCGCAACCCGCACGACGAGCTGCGGGAGCTCGCCAAGCTCTACGAGTCCCGGGGCGTCGAGCCGGAGCTGGCCGCCGAGGTGGCCCGCCAGCTGTCCACGGACCCGGAGCAGGCGCTGGAGATACACGCCCGCGAGGAACTGGGCATCGACCCCACCGACCTGCCGTCGCCGCTGGTCGCGGCGGTCTCCTCGTTCGGCTCTTTCGCGGTGGGCGCGCTGCTGCCGGTCCTGCCGTACCTGCTGGGGGCCACCAGGCTGTGGCCCGCGCTGATCCTGGCGCTGCTGGGGCTGTTCGCCTGCGGCGCCGTGGTGGCCCGGGTGACGGCGCGCTCCTGGTGGTTCAGCGGGCTGCGGCAGCTGGTGCTGGGCGGGGCCGCCGCGGGCATCACGTTCCTGCTGGGCACCCTCTTCGGCACCGCGGTCGGCTGACCCGGCCCATGGGCGGGGTGTGGGCCGCACCACAGGGTCCTTGTTGTTACCCGCTCGTTTCGACAGGCTTTCGGCGGGGCATCAGACCCAAGCGCCGGGGCAACGCCGCCCTGCGCGCACCCCGGAGCCACTGGGCCCGGAACCCCCGCCCGAAAACCCTTCATTGTCCACATGGTGGAATTCGGTATCCGCTTTTCGAGATCCCGGCCATCATGTAACCTGCACGAACTCGCAGAGGGCCAGCGTCGTCCCTGTTGCGCCGTGACATATCCGGCGGCACTACATGCCACGACGACGGGAGAGCCGATGCGTTCCGCGTCCACGCACTCCGGGCCCGGCACCAGCCGGTCCTTCATGGACGGGCGTCCCGCCCCGCAGGGGATGTACGACCCCCGCAACGAGCACGACGCGTGCGGCGTCGGCTTCGTGGCCACCCTCACCGGCGAGGCGGACCACGCGCTGGTCGAGCGGGCCCTGACCGTCCTGCGCAACCTGGAGCACCGCGGAGCCACCGGATCCGAACCCGACTCGGGCGACGGCGCCGGGATCCTCGTCCAGATCCCGGACGCCTTCCTGCGCGAGACGGTCGACTTCACCCTTCCGGCCCCCGGCGGCTACGCGGCCGGCATCGCCTTCCTCCCGGTGGACGACCAGGCGCGGACCAAGGCCGTCGACTCCATCGCCCGGATCGCCGCCGAAGAGGGCCTGGAGGTCCTGGGCTGGCGCGAGGTCCCGGTCGCCCCCGAGCTGCTGGGCGCGACGGCCCGCTCCACCATGCCGTACTTCTCCCAGCTCTTCGTCGCCGACGCCACCGGCGGCCGCACCGGCCTGGAACTGGACCGCCCGGCGTTCGCGCTGCGCAAGCGCGCCGAGCGCGAGGCGGACGTCTACTTCCCCTCGCTGTCCGCGCGCACCATCGTCTACAAGGGCATGCTGACCACCGGGCAGCTGGAGCCGTTCTTCCCCGACCTGTCCGACCGCCGCTTCGCCACCGCCATCGCGCTGGTCCACTCGCGGTTCTCCACCAACACCTTCCCGAGCTGGCCACTGGCCCACCCGTACCGCTTCGTCGCGCACAACGGCGAGATCAACACGGTGCAGGGCAACCGCAACTGGATGCGGGCCCGCGAGTCGCAGCTCGCCTCCGAGCTGGTCAAGGGCGACCTGGAGCGGCTCTTCCCGGTCTGCACCCCCGACGCCTCCGACTCGGCCTCCTTCGACGAGGTGCTGGAGCTGCTGCACCTCGGCGGGCGGTCGCTGCCGCACAGCGTGCTGATGATGATCCCCGAGGCGTGGGAGAACCACGGCTCCATGGACCCGGCCCGCCGCGCTTTCTACCAGTACCACTCCACGATGATGGAGCCCTGGGACGGCCCGGCCTGCGTCACCTTCACCGACGGCACCCTGGTCGGCGCCGTGCTCGACCGCAACGGACTGCGCCCCGGCCGCTACTGGGTCACCGACGACGGCCTGGTCGTGCTCTCCTCCGAGGTCGGCGTCCTGGACATCGCGCCCGAGAAGGTCGTGCGCAAGGGCCGCCTCCAGCCGGGCCGGATGTTCCTGGTCGACACCGCCGAGCACCGGATCATCGAGGACGACGAGATCAAGGCGTCCCTGGCCGCCGAGAAGCCGTACGCCGAGTGGCTGGAAGCCGGGCTGATCGACCTGACGGAGCTGCCGGAGCGCGAGCACATCGTGCACACCCACGCCTCCGTCACCCGTCGCCAGCAGACCTTCGGCTACACCGAGGAGGAGCTGCGGGTCATCCTGGCGCCGATGGCCAGGACCGGCGCCGAGCCGATCGGCTCGATGGGCACCGACTCGCCGATCGCCGCCCTCTCCTCCCGCCCCCGGCTGCTGTTCGACTACTTCACCCAGCTGTTCGCGCAGGTCACCAACCCGCCGCTGGACGCCATCCGCGAGGAACTGGTCACCTCGCTGATCTCCGCGGTCGGCCCCCAGGGCAACCTGCTGGAGCCCACCCCGGCGGCCTGCCGCAACGTCACCCTGCCGTTCCCGGTCATCGACAACGACGAGCTGGCCAAGCTCATCCACATCAACGCCGACGGCGACCTGCCGGGGCTCGGCGCCGCCACCCTCTCCGGCCTGTACCGGGTCGCGGGCGGCGGCGACGCGCTGGCCGCCCGGCTCGCCGAGATCTGCGCCGAGGCGGACGCCGCGATAGAGGACGGCGCCCGGCTGATCGTGCTGTCCGACCGGCACTCCGACGCCGAGCACGCGCCGATCCCGTCGCTGCTGCTGACCTCGGCCGTCCACCACCACCTGATCCGCACCAAGAAGCGCACCCACGTCGGCCTGCTCGTCGAGGCCGGTGACGTGCGCGAGGTGCACCACGTCGCGCTGCTCGTCGGCTACGGCGCCGCCGCGGTCAACCCGTACCTGGCCATGGAGTCGGTCGAGGACCTGGTGCGCGCGGGGACGTTCCTCGGCGAGACCGAAGCCGAGGCGGCCATCGGCAACCTCATCAAGGCGCTGGGCAAGGGCGTGCTGAAGGTGATGTCCAAGATGGGCATCTCCACCGTCGCCTCCTACCGCGGCGCCCAGGTCTTCGAAGCCGTCGGCCTGGACGAGGCGTTCGTCGACACCTACTTCCACGGCACCACCACCAAGATCGGCGGCGCGGGCCTCGACGTCGTCGCCAAGGAGGTCGCCGCCCGGCACGCCAAGGCCTACCCGGCCTCCGGCATCGCGCCCGCCCACCGCCGCCTGGAGATCGGCGGCGAGTACCAGTGGCGCCGCGAGGGCGAACCGCACCTGTTCGACCCCGAGACCGTCTTCCGGCTCCAGCACGCCACCCGCTCGCGGCGCTACGACATCTTCAAGAAGTACACCGAGCGGGTCAACGAGCAGTCGACGCGGCTGATGACGCTGCGCGGCCTGTTCAACCTCAAGGCGGGCGAGCGGCCGCCGGTGCCGCTGGAGGAGGTCGAGCCGGTCTCCGAGATCGTCAGGCGGTTCTCCACCGGCGCCATGTCGTACGGCTCCATCTCGCTGGAGGCGCACCAGACGCTGGCCGTCGCGATGAACCAGCTCGGCGGCAAGTCCAACACCGGTGAGGGCGGCGAGGACCCCGAGCGCCTCTACGACCCGGCCCGGCGCAGCGCCATCAAGCAGGTCGCCTCCGGCCGCTTCGGCGTCACCAGCGAGTACCTGGTCAACGCCGACGACATCCAGATCAAGATGGCCCAGGGCGCCAAGCCCGGTGAGGGCGGCCAGCTGCCCGGCCACAAGGTCTACCCGTGGGTGGCCAGGACCCGGCACTCCACGCCCGGCGTCGGCCTGATCTCGCCGCCGCCGCACCACGACATCTACTCCATCGAAGACCTCGCCCAGCTCATCCACGACCTGAAGAACGCCAACCCGGCGGCCCGCATTCACGTGAAGCTGGTCTCCGAGGTCGGCGTCGGCACGGTCGCGGCGGGCGTGTCCAAGGCGCACGCGGACGTGGTGCTGATCTCCGGCCACGACGGCGGCACCGGCGCCTCGCCGCTGACCAGCCTCAAGCACGCCGGCGGCCCCTGGGAGCTGGGCCTGGCCGAGACCCAGCAGACGCTGCTGCTCAACGGGTTGCGCGACCGCATCGTGGTGCAGACCGACGGCCAGCTCAAGACCGGCCGTGACGTGGTCATCGCCGCGCTGCTGGGCGCCGAGGAGTTCGGCTTCGCGACCGCGCCGCTGGTGGTCTCCGGCTGCGTGATGATGCGGGTGTGCCACCTGGACACCTGCCCGGTCGGCATCGCCACCCAGAACCCGGTGCTGCGCGAACGCTTCAGCGGCAAGCCGGAGTTCGTCGTCAACTTCTTCGAGTTCATCGCCGAGGAGGTCCGCGAACTCCTGGCCGAGCTGGGCTTCCGTTCGATCGAGGAGGCCGTCGGCCGCGCCGAGCTGATCGACACCGGCCGTGCGGTGGACCACTGGAAGGCCCAGGGTCTCGACCTCGCCCCGCTGCTGCACGTGCCCGACCTGCCCGAGGGCGCCGCCCGCCACCAGGTCGTCGTCCAGGACCACGGCTTGGAGAAGGCGCTCGACAAGGAGCTGATCCGGCTCGCCGCCGACGCCCTCGACAATGGGGCCCCGGTCCGCGCCCAGGTCGCCATCCGCAACATCAACCGCACCGTCGGCACCATGCTGGGCCACGAGGTGACCCGGCGGCACGGCGGCGCGGGCCTGCCCGACGACACCATCGACATCACCTTCACCGGTTCCGCCGGGCAGTCCTTCGGCGCGTTCCTGCCCAAGGGCGTCACCCTGCGGCTGGAGGGCGACGCCAACGACTACGTCGGCAAGGGCCTGTCCGGCGGGCGCGTCGTGGTCCGCCCCGACCGCGGCGCCGACCACCTCGCCGAGTACTCCACCATCGCCGGCAACACCCTCGCCTACGGCGCCACCGGCGGCGAGCTGTTCCTGCGCGGCCGGGTCGGCGAACGCTTCTGCGTCCGCAACTCCGGCGCCACCGTGGTCTCCGAGGGCGTCGGCGACCACGGCTGCGAGTACATGACCGGCGGCCGGGCCGTCGTGCTGGGCGAGACCGGACGCAACTTCGCGGCCGGCATGTCCGGCGGCATCGCCTACGTGCTCGACCTGGACCCCGACAAGGTCAACACCGGCCTGGTCGGCGTCGAGGAACTGGACGCCGACGACATCAAGTGGCTGCACGACGTGGTGCGCCGCCACCAGGAGGAGACCGGATCCACCGTCGCCGAGACGCTGCTCGCCGACTGGGGAACGACCCTCACCCGCTTCGGCAAGGTCATGCCGAGGGACTACAAGGCAGTGCTCGCCGCCAAGGTCGCCGCCGAGCAAGCGGGGCTCACCGAGTCCGAGACCACGGCCAAGATGATGGAGGCGGCACATGGCTGACCCGAAGGGCTTCCTGACCACCGAGCGGCAGATCGCCACCACCCGCCCGGTCGAGGAGCGCGTCAAGGACTGGAACGAGGTCTACGTCCCCGGCTCCCTGCTGCCGATCATCTCCAAGCAGGCCGGGCGCTGCATGGACTGCGGCATCCCGTTCTGCCACAACGGCTGCCCGCTGGGGAACCTCATCCCCGAGTGGAACGACTACGCCTACCGCGACGACTGGCGGGCGGCGAGCGAGCGGCTGCACGCGACCAACAACTTCCCCGAGTTCACCGGCCGCCTGTGCCCCGCGCCGTGCGAGGCCGCCTGCGTGCTGGGCATCAACCAGCCGCCGGTGACCATCAAGAACGTCGAGGTCACCATCGTCGACAAGGCGTGGGAGAACGGCGGCGTCACCCCGCAGCCGCCGGACCGCCTGTCGGGCAAGACGGTCGCCGTCATCGGCTCGGGTCCCGCCGGACTCGCCGCCGCCCAGCAGCTCACCCGGGCCGGTCACACCGTCGCCGTCTTCGAGCGGGCCGACCGCATCGGCGGACTGCTGCGCTACGGCATCCCCGAGTTCAAGATGGAGAAGCGGCACATCAACCGCCGCATCGAGCAGATGCGCGCGGAGGGCACCAAGTTCCGCACCGGCGTGGAGATCGGCCGCGACATCGACGCCGCCGGACTGCGCAGGCGCTACGACGCCGTGGTGATCGCCGCGGGCGCCACCACCGCCCGCGACCTGCCGGTCCCCGGACGCGAACTGAACGGCGTCCACCAGGCGATGGAGTTCCTGCCGCTGTCCAACAAGGTCCAGGAGGGCGACTACGTCACCTCCCCGATCTCCGCCGAGGGCAAGCACGTCGTGGTCATCGGCGGCGGCGACACCGGCGCGGACTGCGTGGGCACCGCCCACCGCCAGGGCGCGGCCTCCGTCACCCAGCTGGAGATCATGACCCGCCCGGCGGACGAACGCCCGGCGCACCAGCCGTGGCCGACGTTCCCGATGACGTACAAGGTCACCTCGGCGCACGAGGAGGGCGGCGAGCGGGTCTACGCCGTCAACACCGTGCGGTTCGAGGGCGACGAGGACGGCAACGTGCAGTGGCTGCACCTCGTCGAGGTCGAGTTCGTCGACGGCAAGTTCGAGCCGAAGCCCGGCAGCGAGCGGAAGATCCCCGCGCAACTGGTCACCCTCGCCATGGGTTTCACCGGCACCGACGCCAAGAACGGCCTGGTCGAGCAGCTCGGCCTGGAGCTGGACGAGCGCGGCAACATCGCCCGCGACGAGCACTTCGCCACCAACGTCGGCGGCGTCTTCACCGCCGGTGACGCGGGCCGCGGCCAGTCGCTGATCGTCTGGGCGATCGCCGAGGGCCGCTCCGCCGCCCGCGCCGTCGACCGCTACCTCACCGGTGCCAGCACCCTGCCCGCCCCGATCCGCCCCACCGACCGGGCCCTGACGGTCTGACGGCCCGACACGCCTTTCCTGGCCCCCTGTCACCCGTCACCCCGTCACGAAGACGGCCGTACAACGACGTACGGAACCGATGCGGCGCCTGCCCTCCCCGACCTGGGCAGGCGCCGTGCCAACCCTGCTGCCTCCCCGGCCTGTTCGGCACCCCCCGGCCCGGACTGCGCCGTCGTCACGCCGTAGCCTGGCGACGCTGACGACAACACACCGGGGAGGGGCCGTGGTCGAGCACCGCGACATCGAAGTGGGCGGAATCCGGCTGCACATCGCGGAGGAGGGCGAGGGGCCGCTCGTCCTGCTGCTGCACGGCTTCCCCGAGTGCTGGTACTCCTGGCGCCACCAGTTCGCGCCGCTGGCCGCCGCCGGATACCGGGTCGTCGCCCCCGACCAGCGCGGCTACGCCCGCAGCGACCGACCCGCCGACGTCGACGCGTACACCATGCTGCACCTGGTCGGCGACGTCATCGGCCTGATCCACGCGCTCGGCGAGGAAGAGGCCGTCGTCGTCGGCCACGACTGGGGCGCCCCCGTCGCCTGGACCACCGCGCAACTGCGGCCCGACGTGGTCACCGCCGTCGTGGGCCTGAGCGTCGCGCCCACCCCGCGCGGCGCGGTGCCGCCGCTGCGGGCGATGGACGAGAAGTTCGACGGCCGGTTCTACTGGAACTACTTCGCCGAGCCCGGCGTCGCCGACGCCGAACTCGGCCGCGACCCGCGCACCACGTTCCGCACCACGCTGTGGGCCGCCAGCGGTGACAACCCGCACAACGACCCGCCCTCCCAGCCGCTGGTCAAGCCCGGCCGGGGCTTCCTGAGCGCCCCGGCGCCGGAGAAGCTGCCGCCGTGGATCAGCGAGGACGACATCGACGTGTTCACCGCCGAGTACGAGGGGGCGGGCTTCACCGGCGGCCTCAACTGGTACCGCAACCTCGACCGCAACTGGGAGCTGACCGCCGCCTGGGACCACGCTCCCATCCGGCAGCCCGCGCTCTACGTCACCGGCGACCGCGACCTGGTGTACCGCTTCCCCGGCATGGACCAGCTGCTGCCCAACCTCACCGCGCTCCACCCCGGGCTGCGCGAGCCGGTCGTGCTGCCCGGCTGCGGCCACTGGACCCAGCAGGAACGCCCCGCCGAGGTCAACGCGCTGTTGCTGGAGTTCCTGGACTCCGTCCACGGCTGAGCGACGGGGCGGGGCACGTCGCCGCGGCCGGCAGGGGGCAGGCGGCTCGCGGCGGGGGCAGGCTGCGCGGGGCAGCGGGGCGCCTCGTCGCGCGCGGCGCGGGGAGCGCGCGGTCGGTAGAGTGCGCCCCATGCCGGACGATCTGCCGCGCCCCGAACCCTTCACCCAGCGCACCGACCCCGCCGCGCTGGAGGACCTGCGCGCACGGCTGCGCGCGACCCGCTGGCCGGACCGGCCCGAGGACGCCGGATGGTCGCTGGGAACGGACCTCGACTACCTGCGCGACCTCGTCGCGTACTGGGCCGACGGCTTCGACTGGCCCGCGCGGGAGGCCGAGCTGGCCCGGCTGCCCCGCTACCGGGTACGGCTCGGCGGCCTCGGCATCCACTTCGTGCACGCGAAGGCCGCCGCGCCCGCCGGGACCGCGCTGCCGCTGGTCCTGAGCCACGGCTGGCCCGACTCGTTCTGGCGCTACACCAAGGTCGTCGACCTGCTGACCGATCCCGGCGCGCACGGCGCCGACCCCGCCGACGCCTTCGACGTGATCGTGCCCGACGCGCCCGGCTTCGGCTACTCCGACCGCCCGGCCGGCGAACCGCTCAACTCCCCCCAGGTGGCGGGCCTTTGGGCGCAACTGATGGACGTCCTCGGTCATCCGCGCTTCGGCGCCGCGGGTGGCGACATCGGCAGCCACGTCAGCCGCTACCTCGCCCTCGACCACCCCGACCGGGTCGTCGCCGTCCACCGCACCGACGCCGGCATCCCCGTCCACACCGGCGACCCGGCCGAGTTGACCGCGTCGGAGCGCGCCTGGTTCGACGAGGTGGCGGCCTGGAGCGCGGCCGAGGGCGCCTACGCGGCGATCCACCGCACCAAGCCGCAGACCGCCGCCGTCGGCCTCAACGACTCACCGGCCGGGCTCGCCGCGTGGATCGTGGAGAAGATGCGCGCCTGGAGCGACTGCGGCGGCGACGTGGAGCGCGCCTTCACCCGGGACGAGATCCTCACCAACGTCACGCTCTACTGGCTCACCGGGACCATCGGCTCCTCGATGCGCATGTACCGCGCCAACTCCCTCATCCCGCCCGCGCAGCTCGCCCGCCGGGTCGAGGTGCCCTCCGGCTTCTCGATCTTCGCCGGTGACGTCGTCCGCCCGCCCCGCGCCTGGATGGAACGCACCGCCAACGCCGTCCGGATCACCGAACCGGAGCGCGGCGGCCACTTCGCCGCGTTCGAGCAGCCCGAGCTGTACGCCGAGGAACTGCGCGCGTTCTTCCGCCCCTACCGGGAAGCCGCGCGCTGAGCCCTGCCATGTGCTGAGTCCGGCCACGCGCTGCCCCGTACCCCGGCCGCTCAGGTGTCGCACTCCAGCTCCGTGCGGCACAGCCCGCACCGCGCGGTGAGCCGCCCGCGCACCGGCACCCGGATGCGCTGGTGGCAGGTCGGGCAGGGGAATGACACCCGCAGCACGCCGCCGGTGCGCTCGAACGCGTAACCGGGGCCGTCCGGCCGGGTCTCCGCCAGCCGCACCCCCGGCGCGCGCAGCACCTGCTCGGCGTGGCGCCGGTCGGCCGCGTACCGGCGGCGGGCCGCCCACCCCGCCCCCAGCAGCGGCGGGCGCCGCAGGTCGTCCCTGGCCCGCGCCAGCCCCGCCCGGTAGGCGTCGCGGGCCTGCGGGCTGGAGAACCACGGCTCGATGTCGTCGCCCAGCGCCAGCGCCCGCTTCGCCAGCACGTAGCCGAACTCCTCCGGCGTCAGGTAACCCAGCTTCAGCGCCTGCCGCACCAGCCGGTCGCCGCGTACGGTGCTCTCCTCGCGGTACGCGTCCAGCAGCAGCCATCCCGCGCCCAGGTAGGCGCTCGTGGTGTCGGTGAGGATCTCGTTGTCCCGCACGCCCGGGTACTCCAGGCCCAGCCGGTGCAGGTAGACGTGCGTCACCTCGTGCGCCAGGCACGCGCCGATGTCCCTGCGGTCGTCCTTGAAACGGGAGTTGAGCTCCACGAAGTACTCCGGGCCCGCCGTCAGCTCCACGCTGCCCGCGTGCACCATGTCGCGGAACGCCACGATCACCCGCGCCCGCGGCAGCCGCAGATGGGCCACCATCGCCGACGCCACCCGCTGCGCCCCCAGGTGCACGTCCTCCTCGGGCCCGATCCACACCTGCTCCGGCAGCACGCTCGCCGGGAACGCGCTGACCGTGTCGTACGACAACCGTTTGTACAGGGCGGTCAGGCTGGAGCGGACGGTCTCCAGATGCGGGAACCCGTGCACGATCGGCCCGGCACCCGGCCCCGACGTCCCCGGATCCTCGGCTCGACGGGTCACGCCCACCTCCCCCGCGACTGTCCGGCGCCCCGGCTTCCCTACCACCCGCGCCGACCCTTACGAGCGTACGTGCTGCGCCCCGCCCGCCGCGCCGTACACCTCGGACGGCGCGGAGCGGCTGACGCGGGCGGTGCGGGACGGCTGAGGCGGTCGGCGCGGGGCGGCTGGCCCGGGCTGCGGCGTCGTACGGCGTCCGCGCGGGTGTTCGCGACGGGAGAACCCACCGGAGTGGGAAAGGGCGTTGGCCGGGGTGCGGGTGTGGGGCAGCATGTGCGCATGTCGCCACTCACCCGTGCCGAGGCCGAGATCCGGGCCCGCCTGCTGACCGTCCACCACTACGCGATCGACCTCGACCTGACCGGGGGCGACGAAACGTTCCGTTCCACCACCCGCGTCACCTTCTCCGCCGCCGAACCGGGCGCCGGGACCTTCGTCCAGGTCAAGCCCGCGACCCTGCGGCGCGTCGTGCTCAACGGCCGGGAACTCGACCCCGCCGCGCTCGACGGCAACCGCCTGCCGCTCACCGGCCTCGCCGCGGACAACGAACTGCTCGTCGAGGCCGACATGCGCTACTCGCGCACCGGCGAGGGCGCCCACCGCTTCACCGACCCCGCCGACGGCGAGACCTACGTCTACTCGCAGTGCTTCCTGGAGGACACCCAGCGCATCTTCGCCTGCTTCGACCAGCCCGACCTCAAGGCCGTCTTCGACCTCACGCTCACCGTCCCGCCCGGCTGGACCGCGCTCGGCAACGGCATCGCCCACCGCGACCCCGACCACGAGGGCCGCTTCACCTTCGCCACCACCCCACCGCTCAGCACCTACCTGATCGCCTTCGCCGCGGGCCCGTACCACAGCGTGCACACCGAACACGCCGGGCTCCCCCTCGGCCTGCACTGCCGCCGCTCCCTCGCCGAGCACCTCGACCGCGACGCCGAGGAACTGTTCGACATCACCCGCCGCTCCTACGACCACTACGCCCGCGTCTTCGACGAGCCCTACCCGTTCGACTCCTACGACCAGGCGTTCGTCCCCGAGTTCAACGCGGGCGCGATGGAGAACCCCGGACTGGTCACCTTCCGCGACGAGTTCGTCTTCCGCTCCGCCGTCACCGACGCCGAACGCCAGTCGCGCGCCATGGTCGTCGCGCACGAGATGGCCCACATGTGGTTCGGCGACCTGGTCACCCTGCGCTGGTGGGACGACATCTGGCTCAACGAGTCCTTCGCCGAGTACATGGGCTTCCAGGTCATCAGCGAGGCCACCCGCTTCACCGGCTCCTGGACCGCGTTCGCCGTCACCCGCAAGAGCTGGGGCTACGACGCCGACCAGCGGCCCAGCACCCACCCCGTCGCCCCCTCCGCGGAGGACGTCGGCGACACCGCCTCCGCCCTCGGCAACTTCGACGGCATCTCCTACGCCAAGGGCGCCTCCGCGATCCGCCAACTCGTCGCCTGGCTCGGCGAGAAGACCTTCCTCGCCGGCGTCAACGACCACATCACCCGCCACCGCTTCGGCAACGCCACCCTCGCCGACTTCACCGACTCCCTCGCCCGCGCCGCCACCGACCGCGACGTGCGCGACTGGGCGGAACGCTGGCTGCGCACCACCGGCGTCGACACCCTCACCGCCCACGTCGACGAGACCACCGACGACGGCTGGCGGCTGCGGCTGGAACGGGACGGCTCCCGGCCGCACCACCTCGCCGTCGCTCTCCACGACCGCGCCGCGGACGGCACCCTCGTACCGCGCGGGACGGACGGGCTCGACCTGCCCGGCGACGCCGTCCTGGCCGGCTCCGGCCCGCGCCCGGCGCTCGTGCTGCCCAACGCGGGCGACCTCACGTACGCCAAGGTGCGCCTCGACCCCGGCTCGTGGACCACCGTCACCGAGTCGCTGTCCGCCGTCCCCGACCCGCTCGACCGCGCCCTGCTGTGGACCACCGCCCGCGACCTGGTACGCGACGCCGAACTCCCGCCCGCCGCCTACCTCGACCTGATCGACGCCCACCTGCCCGCGGAGACGGACGTCTCGGTCGTCAGCGGCGTCCTCACCTTCGCCCGCACCGTCCTCGCCGACACCTATCTCGCCCCCGCCCGCCGCGACGACGCCCTGGACGTCATCGCTAGCGTCGCCCGGCGTCTGCTGGAGACGGCCGGCGACCCGGGCCTGCGGCTCGCCGCCCTGCGCTCCCTCATCACGAGCGCCACCCCCGGCGAACGCGCCGCCGAACTCGACGACTGGCTGCGCACCGGCCAGGCCCCCGGCGGCCTCGTCCTCGACCCCGAACTGCGCTGGCGGGCCCTGGCCCGGCTCAGCACGCTGGGCCTCGCCGACGAGACGCGCATCGCCGCCGAACTCGACCGCGACCCCAGCTCCACCGGACACGAATCCGCCGCCACCTGTCGCGCCGCGCTCCCCGACGAACAGGCCAAACGCGCCGCCTGGCACGCCCTGTTCGAGGACGACACCACCACCAACAACCTCACCATCGCCCTCGCCACCGGCCTGTGGCAGCCCGAACAGCACGCGCTGCTGGGGGAGTTCGTCCCCCGCTGGTTCGACGCCGCCGCCGCGAGCGCCGCCCGGCGCGGACCCGCCATCGCGGCCGCCCTCACCCGCCACGGCTTCCCCGGCCACGCCGCCGAACCCGCCGTGCTCGCCACCGGCCGCGCCCACCTCGACCGCGACGACCTCACCCCCGCGTTCCGCCGCGGTCTGACCGACTGCCTGGACGACCTGGCCCGGGCGATCCGCGTACGGGAGGCGATCCCCGTACGGGAGGCGTGACGGCCTCGCGCTGAAGGGGGCGCGCGGCGGCTTGAGTTGAGGGGGCGTGCTGCGGCTCCGGATGCGGTGCGGAGGGCGCGCGGCGGCTTGAGTCGAAGGGGGCGCGCGGCGGATCGCGGTCGTCGTGCGGAGGGCGCGCGGCTGCCCCGGCGTTCGAGCCGTCGCGCGCCCCAACACCCCCGATACGCCGCGATTCCCGGACCGATCGGAAGCTTCCGCGCGATCCAGGCGATACCCCTACCGGCCCGGCGTCGTTGTGCCCTGCGGACCAGCACGCGCCCAGGCCAGGAGGAGCCCATGACACCCGCGGGCACCTCCGGCCGGGCTCCGTCGCCGCACCGCGGCGTTCGGCGGGACGAAGGGCGGCCGTCACCCATGCCGACGACGCACGACGACGGCACACCCGGCCTGCCCGCGCTCGCCGGGGGAGCGGACGGCGCCCAGGCCCTCGGCCCGCTGCTCGACACCGTCCTGGCCGCCCTCGCGGACGGCGCCACCGCCCGGCGCGGCCCCCTCCCGCCCGGCGGCCCCGACCGCGTCGCCGACCGGCTGCGGCACACCGTGCCCCCGGGCATCCCCGCCCTCGGCACCGACCCCCACGAGGCCCTGCGCACCGTCGTACGCGCCGTCACCGAAGGCGCCGCCGACCCCGCGGACCCCCTGTGCGCCGCCCACCTGCACTGCCCGCCCCTGGCCGTCGCCGTCGCCGCCGACCTCGCCGCCAGCGCCCTCAACGCCTCCCTCGACTCCTGGGACCAGGCCCCCGCCGCCACCACCCTCGAAGCCGACACCACCGCCGACCTCGCCGCCCTGGTCTACCCCGACCTGCCGCAACCCGACGCCCTCGTCACCACCGGCGGCACCGAGGCCAACCAACTCGCCCTGCTGCTCGCCAGGGAACGCGCCCGCGCCGCCGGAGCCCGGAGCGTCCACGTGGTCTGCGGCGCCGCCGCCCACCACAGCGTGCACCGCGCCACCTGGCTGCTCGGCCTGCCCGAACCCACCGTGCTGCCCACCCCCGCCGGCACCCTCGACCCCGTCGACGCCCACGTCGCCCTCGGCGCGCTGCACGGACCCGCCCTGCTCGTCGCCACCGCCGGCACCACCGACACCGGCGCCATCGACCCGCTGCCCGCGCTCGCCGAGACCGTCGCCGCCCACCACGCCGAACTCCACATCGACGCCGCCTACGCCGGACCCCTGCTGTTCAGCCGCCACCGCCGCGCCCTGCTCACCGGAGTACAGTCCGCCAGCTCCGTCGGCCTCGACCTGCACAAACTCGGCTGGCAGCCGATCGCCGCAGGCCTGCTCGCCGTCCCCGACACCGCCGCGCTGCGCCCCCTGCACCACGAAGCCCACTACCTCAACGCCGCCGACGACACCGACGCAGGGCTTCCCGACCTGCTCGGCCGCTCCCTGCGCACCACCCGCCGCGCCGACGTCTTCAAGATCGCCGTCACCCTGCGCGCCCTGGGCCGCGAAGGACTCGGCCAACTCGTGGACCGCGTCTGCGACCACGCCCAACGCCTCGCCGAACTTGTCGACGCCCACCCCGCGTTGACCCTGTACGCCCACCCCGTCACCAGCACCGTGCTGTTCCGCCCCAAGGACGCCGACAACGCCCACGTCGCCGCGATCCGGCGCCGCCTGATGACCAAGGGCACCGCCGTCCTGGGCCGCGCCCACGCCGCGGGACGCCTGTGGCTCAAAGCCACCCTGCTCAACCCCGCCACCACCGACGCCGACCTGACCACCCTCCTCGACCGGGTCGCCGGCGCCACCCCGGAAGGACACACCCCCTGATGAGCACGGACCGCGACCCGGCGCCCGACACCGCCGCACCGCTCGACCTGCTCGGCATCGGCATCGGCCCGTTCAACCTCAGCCTCGCCGCACTCGCCGACGGCGTGCCCGCCCTGCGCACCGCCTTCCTCGACCAACGGCCCGCCTTCCACTGGCACCCGGGACTCCTCATCCCCGGGGCCACCCTCCAGGTCCCCTTCCTCGCCGACCTGGTGACCCTCGTCGAACCCGCCAGCCGCTGGTCGTTCCTGTCCTACCTCAAGAACCGCGAACGCCTCTTCCCCTTCTACTTCGCCGAGCGCTTCCACATCCCGCGCACCGAGTACGACGCCTACTGCCGCTGGGCCGCCGACGCCCTGCCCAGCTGCCACTTCGGCCACCGCGTCGACGCCGTGCGCTGGAACCCCGATCGCGCCGAGTTCGACGTCGACTTCACCCGCCTCACCGACGACGGCACCGGGACCCCGCACCGCGCCAGGGCCCGCAACCTCGCCGTCGGCATCGGCACCGTCCCCCACATCCCCGACCCCCTGCGCCCGCTCGCCGAGACACCCGGCGTCGCCGTACTCCACTCCGCCGACTACCTCGGCCACCGCGACCGGCTGATCGCCGCACCCCACGTCACCGTCGTGGGCTCCGGACAGTCCGGCGCCGAGGTCTTCCTCGACCTGCTGCGGGGCCGCCCCGCCGGACAAGAGGGACTCGCCTGGATCGCCCGCACCGAGTCCATCGCCCCCATGGAATACAGCAAACTCGGCCTCGAACACTTCACCCCCGACTACACCCGCTACTTCCACCACCTCCCCGAACCCGTCCGCGACCGGCTCCTGCCCCAGCAGTGGCAGCTCTACAAGGGCATCGACCACGACACCATCGCCGCCATCCAGGAAGAGCTCTACCAGCGCACCCTGACCGCCGACCCGGCCGGCGCACCCCACTGGCCCGACGTCACCATCACCCCCGGCGTCGCCGTCCGCACCGCCGGACGCATGGGCGCCGACCGCCTCGAACTCCACCTGGAACACGACCAGCAGGGCACCCGTACCCGCCTCACCACCGACGCCGTCGTCCTCGCCACCGGCTACCGCGAACGCCCCATGGAACCCCTGCTCGCCGCCCTCGACCCCTACCTGCGCCGCGACTCGCGCGGCCGCCCTCGTGTCGACGCCGATCACCGCCTCGTCCTCGACCCCTCGGTGCACGGCGCCGTCCACGTGCACAACGCCGCCTCGTACACCCACGGCGTCGGCACCCCCGACCTGGGCCTGGGCGCCTGGCGCTCCGCCGTCATCCTCAACTCCCTGCTGGACCAAGCCCCTTACCCGCTGCCACGCCGCACCGCCTTCACCACCTTCGGCCTGAGTCCCGACCGCGACCCCGGCCACCGCCCGGCCCGGCTGGGCGCCCAACGCGGCCCCTGCCACCAACCGGCCTGACGCGCGGGTGCGTTGCCGGGCCTGGCACAGTGGGCGCATGACGACCGAGCCGACCACCGCAGCGACCGCCACCCCGCACGGCACCCCCGCCGCCCCGCACGTCTCCGTACGCGGCGAGGCCCGCCTGGAGACCGCCCCCGAACTCGCCCGCCTGGACATCACCGTCACCGCCCGCGGCACCGACCGCCAGGCCACCCTGGACGACCTGACCCGCCGCCACAACGCCGTCCTCGACCTGCTGCGCACCCATGACTCCGCCGTGGAGAAGATCGAGAGCGGCGCCCTGGTCGTCGCCCCCGAACTCGCCAAGGGCCGCGGCGAGCGGGTCCGCGCCCACCACGGCCACGCCCGGCTCACCGCCACCCTCACCGACTTCACCGACCTCGGCCGCCTCGCCGCCCGGCTCGCCGCCCTCGACCTCACCCGGCTCGACGGTCCCTGGTGGTCACTGCGCCCCGACTCGCCCGTGCACCGCGACGCGCGCACCCAGGCTGTCCGCGACGCCGTGCGACGTGCCCGGGAGTACGCCGACGCCCTCGGCGCCCGGCTCGACGCACTCCTGGAACTCGCCGACGAGGGCCTCGACACCGGAGTCGTCCACCGTGCCCGCGCCCGGGCCTTCGGCGCCGCGGCACCGGCCCCGGGCGGCTCCGCCTCCGGTGAACCGGCCGAGCTCGACCTCGTACCGCAGACGCAGACCGTTCACGCGCAGGTCACCGCGGTGTTCACCATGACGCCACCCGACCTTCGCGGATGAGCGTCCACCAGCTCACCTGAGACCACAGGCACTGATGCGGCGTGTCGTCGGAAGATGTACGTATGCCGGTCAACAACCTTTAACGCAGCGGTCGTTCGCCCTTCCCCGGCAACCGTCTCCCTACCGGGCGGTAAGTCGTAGGCTCGATGGTATGCGCCGAGCGAAGATCGTCTGCACCCTTGGGCCCGCGACCGACTCGTACGACCAGATCAAGGCCCTGGTCGAGTCGGGCATGGACGTGGCGAGACTCAACCTCAGCCACGGATCGCACGCCGACCACGAGGAACGCTACCGACGCGTGCGCAAGGCCGCCGAGGAGACCGGCCGCAGCGTCGGCGTCCTGGTCGACCTTCAAGGCCCGAAGATCCGGCTGGGCCGCTTCGCCGGCGGACCGGTACTCCTTGAACGCGGCGACGAGTTCACCATCACCATGGACGACGTCGACGGCGACCACCAGATGTGCGGCACCACCTACAAGGGCCTGGCCACCGACGTCAGCCGAGGCGAACGCATCCTCGTCGACGACGGCCGGGTCACCCTGGAGGTCACCGACGTCGAAGGCCCCCGCGTCCACACCATGGTCATCGAAGGCGGCCTGGTCTCCGACAACAAGGGCCTCAACCTCCCCGGCGTCGCCGTCTCCGTCCCCGCGCTGTCCACCAAGGACATCGAGGACCTGCGCTGGGGCCTGCGCGCCGGAGCCGACATCATCGCGCTCTCCTTCGTCCGCTCCGGACAGGACATGGACGACGTCCTGCGGATCATGGAGGAGGAAGGCCGCCGGGTCCCGGTCATCGCCAAGATCGAGAAGCCGCAGGCGGTCGAACGCATCGAGGAGATCGTCGCCGCGTTCGACGGCATCATGGTCGCGCGCGGCGACCTGGGCGTCGAAATGCCGCTGGAGACCGTGCCGTTGGTGCAGAAGCGCGCCGTCAAGCTCGCCAGGCGCAACGCCAAGCCCGCCATCGTCGCCACCCAGATGCTCGACTCGATGATCGAGACGTCCCGGCCCACCCGCGCCGAGGCGTCCGACGTCGCCAACGCCGTCATGGACGGCGCCGACGCGGTCATGCTGTCGGGGGAGACCAGCGTCGGCAAGTACCCCGTCGAGACGGTCAAGACGATGGGACGGATCGTCGCGGCCGCCGAGGAGGACATGCTCGCCGGGGGACTCCCGCCGCTCAGCGAACGCGGCAAGCCGCGCACCCAGGGCGGCGCGGTGGCCCGCGCGGCGGCCGAGATGGGCGACTTCCTCGGCGCCAAGTTCCTCGTCGCCTTCACCCAGAGCGGCGACACCGCCCGCCGCCTGTCCCGCTACCGCTCGCCCATCCCGGTCCTCGCGTTCACCCCCGAGGAGGCGACCCGCTCGCAACTGAGCCTGACGTGGGGCGTCGAGACGTTCCTCGGGCCGGTCGTGCAGACCACGGACGAGATGGTCGACCAAGTCGACGAGCACCTGCTGCGCATCGGCCGCTGCAAGCGGGGCGACGTCGTCGTCATCACGGCGGGCTCCCCGCCCGGCATCCCCGGCACGACGAACATGGTCCGCGTCCACCACATCGGCGAGGACGACGCGCCCAAGTAGGCGGTGGGGGCGCGCCGTTGGGCGGGTGCGGGCGGCGGGGCGCAGTGGGTGGCGAGCGGCGGGGGCGCGTGGTGTGCGCGCCCAGGAGGCGAGCGGCGGGGCGTGTGGTGCACGCGCCTCACCCCTTGGGCCCGACGTAGGCGTCCATCAGCGCCACGGAGGGACGGCGGGCTACGGATATGTTGTACGCGACGGTGCCCCGCCTGGTGACCCGCCAGTCGACGCCCACCATGTCGAGGGTGTCCGTGTAGAGCCGCCGGATGTCGTCGGACTTGTTGGTGAAGAGATATCGGGCGTACTCGTACCTCTTCGGCTCGCCGGCGACCTTTCTGATCGTCCAGTTGGTGACGCGGCATCCGTCGGAGTGCACGAGGCCTCGCACGAATTCCCACGGGTGGGCATCGACGATGTCCTGTTGCCAGGGCTGGAGCAGAATGCGTCGCTCGTGCTTCTTGCCCGGCCCATGCTGGGGGAAGAGGCACCACAGGTGGCAGGAGGAGACCTTGACGTCGTGGCACCCTTTGCGTCGGAGGCGACAGGGTCGGTTGTGCGGAAACACCCGGCGCATGGCCTCCTCGGCGGCGTCCATGAGGCCGGGCCACTTGTCGTCACACGAGATCATCAGGCTCGGGGCGCGTTGCTGGGGCGACCACATGATGTAGCCGTCCCCCAGGTAGAGGCCCAGTAAGTAGGCGTACGCGGCGCGGTCGAGCGGACGGCCGCCGCACCGCGGGCAGAGCAGGTTGGGGCGCCCCGGAAGGGCTCCGCGACCCGCGCGGTCCACATGGAGCCAGTAGCCCACCGTGCCCACGGGGACATCGAGGAGGCGGGCGACCTCGGCATTGGTGACGCCCTTGGCGAGGAGGGCGAGGGCCTCGTGGCGCATCGAACTGCTGTGTTGGTTCATGTACACAGCGTGACCCGAGAGTCAGGCGAATGCCATGGAAAGGGGAATCATCTACCCGAACGAGTGATCGAGTGCCGGGTGCGGGATTCGAACCCGCAAGCCCTCTCGGGCAGATGTGTTTGAGACATCCGTGTATGCCATTCCACCAACCCGGCAGGGAACGCAGGCCACAGCCTACAGGTTGGGAGCGGCGGGAGTCACACAGGTAGGCTCGGGAAGGTGCACCCCGCCCCCCGAAACGAGGAGCCCAGTGAGCGCCGCTGACGCCCCCGACGAGTTCGCTACCGCCGCTGCGGAGGAGACGGCCGCCGCCGGAGGCGACCACGTGCCGCCGCACACCACCCGCGTCGTCATCGCCGAGGACGAGGCCCTGATCCGGCTCGACCTGAAGGAGATGCTGGAAGAGGAGGGCTACTCCGTCGTGGGCGAGGCCGGCGACGGACAGCGCGCCGTCGAGCTCGCCGAGGAGCACCGCCCCGACCTGGTCATCCTCGACGTGAAGATGCCCGTCCTCGACGGCATCTCCGCCGCCGAGCGCATCGCCAACGACCGCATCGCGCCCGTCCTGATGCTGACCGCCTTCTCCCAGCGCGAGCTGGTCGACCGCGCCCGCGAGGCCGGGGCGATGGCCTACCTGGTCAAGCCGTTCAGCAAGAGCGACCTGGTCCCGGCCATCGAGATGGCCGTCTCCCGCTTCACCGAACTGCGTGCCCTGGAAGCCGAGATCGCCGATCTCTCGCTGCGCCTGGAGACCCGCAAGCTGGTGGATCGCGCCAAGAGCGCGTTGCAGACCAAGTACGGGCTGAGTGAGCCGGCCGCGTTCCGCTGGATCCAGAAGACCTCGATGGACCGTCGGATGTCCATGCAGGCGGTGGCCCAGGCCGTGATCGACGAGGTCGGCGGCGACACCGACGGCTGACCCGCCTGCCGGGAACCCGGAAGCCACGAACGCCCGCGTCGGGATCGACGCGGGCGTTCGGCGTAGCGGGGCCCCGCCGCAACGGGGCCCCGTGGCTCAGGCCGCCGGGCCGTTGGGCGCGACCGGACGCAGCATGCAGGTCAGCCGGGCCGAACACACCCTGCGGTCCTGCTCGTCGGAGATCACGATCTCGTAGGTGGCGCTGGAGCGGCCCCGGTGGACGGGTGTGGCGACACCGGTGACCAGGCCGGAGCGCAGGCCCCGGTGGTGGGTGCAGTTGAGGTCCACACCGACCGCGACCTTGTGCGGCCCGCCGTGCAGCATCGCGCCGACCGAGCCGAGGGTCTCGGCGAGCACGGCGGAGGCCCCGCCGTGCAGCAGGCCGTACGGCTGGGTGTTGCCCTCGACCGGCATGATGCCCACGACGCGCTCGGCGGAGGCTTCGGTGACCTTCACGCCCATCCGCTCGCCGAGGTGACCCGCCGAGAAGAGCGCGGGCAGGTCGATGCCGAGCCCGGCGTACTCCTCGACGACGTCCGGCGGGAACTTGGTTGTGGCCTGCTCGCCCATGGGGGTCGGCTCCGATCCTCCTCGCCCGGTCATCCTCGGCCGGGAACTGCCACCGTCCTATCAGGAGTCGGCCGCCGCCAGACGATCACCACCCGGTGTTCTGCGTCACGTGCGTGTAGCCGTCACGTACCCGGCGCCGGGCCGCCTTGGCGGCTACGCCTCGCGCGTCGGCTCCAGGCGTATCACCACCGACTTCGACGCCGGGGTGTTGCTGGTGTCGGCGGTGTGGTCGAGGGGGACCAGCACGTTGGTCTCCGGGTAGTAGGCGGCGGCGCAGCCGCGGGTGGTCGGGTAGTGCACGACGCGGAAGCCCTCGGCGCGCCGTTCCACCCCGTCCGCCCACTCGCCGACCAGGTCGGTGTACGCGCCGTCCGCGAGGCCGTGGGCGGCGGCGTCGTCGGGGTGGAGCAGCACGACCCGGCGGCCGCCCTTGACGCCGCGGTAGCGGTCGTCGAGGCCGTAGATGGTGGTGTTGTACTGGTCGTGCGAGCGCAGCGTCTGGAGCAGCAGGCGGCCTTCGGGCACCTCGGGGTACTCGACGGGCGCGGCGGTGAAGTTGGCCTTGCCGGTGGCGGTGGGGAAGGTGCGGCTGTCGCGCGGGCCGTGCGGCAGGGCGAAGCCGCCGGGGGCGCGCACCCGGGTGTTGAAGTCGTCGAAGCCGGGGACGACCCGTGCGATGCGGTCGCGCACCTGGTCGTAGTCGGCCTCGAACTCCTCCCAGGGCACGACGCTCTCCGGCCCCAGCACGGCGCGGGCCAGGCGGCAGACGATGGCGGGCTCGGACAGCAGGTGGGGGCTCGCGGGGTCCAGGCCGCCGCGCGAGGCGTGCACCATGCCCATGGAGTCCTCGACGGTGACGAACTGCTCTCCGCCCGCCTGGTGGTCCTTCTCGGTGCGGCCGAGGGTGGGCAGGATCAGCGCGCGGGCGCCGGTGACGACGTGGGAGCGGTTGAGCTTGGTGGAGACGTGGACGGTGAGCCGGGCGCGGCGCATCGCGGCCTCGGTGACGTCGGTGTCGGGGGAGGCGGAGACGAAGTTGCCGCCCATGGCGAAGAACACCTTGGCGTCGCCGTCGCGCATCGCCTCGATGGCGCGGACCACGTCGTAGCCGTGCTCGCGGGGTGGCGTGAAGCCGAACTCCTTCTCCAGGGCGTCGAGGAAGGCGTCGGCGGGCCGCTCGAAGATGCCCATGGTGCGGTCGCCCTGGACGTTGCTGTGGCCGCGGACCGGGCAGACGCCGGCGCCGGGGCGGCCCACGTTGCCGCGCAGCAGCAGGAAGTTGACGACCTCGCGGATGGTGGGCACGGAGTGCTTGTGCTGGGTGAGGCCCATCGCCCAGCACACGACGACGCTGCGGGCCTGGAGCACCATGGTGAGCAGTCGCTCGATGTCGCCGCGCTCCAGACCGGTGGCGCGTATCGTCTCGTCCCAGTCGGCGGCGCGCGCGGCGGCGGCGAACTCCTCGTATCCGTGGGTGTGTTCGTCGATGAACGCGGTGTCGAGCACGGTGCCGGGGGCGCGGTCGTCGGCTTCCAGTAGCAGCCGGTTGAGCAGGCGGAAGAGCGCCTGGTCGCCGCCGAGGCGGATCTGGAGGAACAGGTCGGTCAGCGAAGTGCCGCCGCCTGCGAGGCCCTTGGGGGTCTGCGGGTTCTTGAACCGTTCGAGTCCCGCTTCCGGCAGCGGGTTGACGCTGACGATCCGGGCGCCGCCGGCCTTGGCCTTCTCCAGCGCGGAGAGCATGCGGGGGTGGTTGGTGCCGGGGTTCTGGCCCGCGACGATGATCAGGTCGGCGCGGTAGAGGTCTTCGAGCAGGACGCTGCCCTTGCCGACGCCGAGGGTCTCGGTGAGCGCGGAACCGGACGACTCGTGGCACATGTTGGAGCAGTCCGGCAGGTTGTTGGTGCCGAACTCGCGGGCGAAGAGCTGGTAGAGGAAGGCGGCTTCGTTGCTGGTGCGGCCCGAGGTGTAGAAGAGGGCCTCGTCGGGGGAGTCCAGGGCGCGCAGTTCGTCCGCGACGATCTCGAAGGCGCGTTCCCAGGGGACCGGTTCGTAGTGGTCGGCGCCTTCGGCGAGGTACATGGGCTGGGTGAGGCGGCCCTGCTGGCCGAGCCAGTAGCCGCTGCGCCGGGTGAGGTCGGAGACCGGGTGGCGGGCGAAGAAGTCGGGGGTGACGCGGCGCAGGGTGGCTTCCTCGGCGACCGCCTTGGCGCCGTTCTCGCAGAACTCGGCGCGATGGCGGTGGTCGGGCTCGGGCCAGGCGCAGCCGGGGCAGTCGAAGCCGTCCTTCTGGTTGACCTTCAGGAGGGTCAGGGCGGTGCGCTTGACGCCCATCTGCCGGGTCGCGATGCGCAGGGAGTGGCCGACCGCGGGCAGTCCCGCCGCGGCGTGCTGCGGCGCGGTCACCTCGGGCGCGTCCTGTACCGGGTCCCCTGCGGGTGGCTTCGTCGCCATCGCCGTGTCCCTCCGTCGTGCTGCTTTCCGTCCCTGTCCGCATCGATCCTCCCACGGCGGCGCGGCGGCGCCCTGGGCCTGTGGATAACTTCGCCGCACCCGCGCCCGGGCCGGTCCGCGCCCCGGCCCGAGCCTCGCCCCACCCCGGGTCCGCGTCTGCGGCGCGCCCGGGTCCGCGCCCGACGACGCGCCCGGTTCTCTACCGGGACCGCGCCGTGCCGGACAGGAGTGTCAGTGGTCCGTGGGAGGATCGGGGACGTGGCACAGAAGGCATCGAAGACGACGACAGCGGCGACCGGCACCACGCGGAAGGCGGACCGGCCGCGCCTGCTCCTGCTGGACGGGCACTCCCTGGCCTACCGCGCGTTCTACGCGTTGCCGGTGGAGAACTTCAACACCGCCACCGGCCAGCCGACGAACGCGATCTACGGCTTCACGTCGATGCTGTCGAACACGTTGCGTGACGAGGCCCCGACGCATCTGGCGGTCGCGTTCGACGTGTCCCGCAAGACGTGGCGCTTCGACGAGTACCCGGAGTACAAGGCGACCCGTTCCGCCACGCCGGACGAGTTCCGCAGCCAGGTGGAGCTGATCGGCGAGCTGCTCGACACGATGCGGGTGCGGCGCTTCGCGATCGAGGGCTTCGAGGCGGACGACATCATCGCCACGCTGGCCACCCAGGCGGAGGCCGCCGGATTCGAGGTGCTGATCGTCACCGGTGACCGCGACGCGTTCCAGCTGGTCACCGAGCACGTGACGGTGCTGTACCCGACCAAGGGCGTCTCGGAGCTGACGCGCTACACCCCGGAGAAGGTCGAGGAGCGCTACGGGCTGACCCCCGCGCAGTACCCGGACTTCGCGGCGCTGCGCGGCGACCCGTCGGACAACCTGCCGGGCATCCCGGGCGTGGGCGAGAAGACCGCCGCGAAGTGGATCACCCAGTTCGGTTCGTTCGCGCAGCTGGTGGAGCGGGCCGAGGAGGTCAAGGGCAAGGCCGGGCAGAGCTTCCGGGACCACCTGGAGGCGGTCAAGCTCAACCGCCGTCTGACCGAGATGGTGCGTGACGTCGAGCTGCCGGTCGGCCCCGAGGGCCTGGTCCGCGAGCCGTACGACCGGGCGGGGCTGGACGTGGTGCTGGACGCCCTGGAGTTCCGCCACCCGAACTTCCGGGAGCGGCTGTACGCGGCCGATCCCGGCGCCGAGCAGGACGCGCAGGCGCAGGTCGCGGCCGGGGTCGAGATCGACGGGCGGGTGCTGGGCGCGGGCGAGCTGCCGGCGTGGCTGGCGGAGCACGGCACGGACCCGCTGGGCGTGGCCACGGTGGACTCCTGGGCGCTGGGCGCGGGCACGGTGACCGAGGTCGCGCTGGCCACTGCCGAGGGACCGGCCGCCTGGTTCGACCCGGCGCACCTGGTGGAGGAGGACGAGAAGGCGTTCGCCGCCTGGATCGCCGACGCCGGGCGCCCGAAGGTGATGCACGACGCCAAGGGCGCGATGCGGGTCTTCGCCGAGCACGGCTGGAGCGTCGGCGGCGTGGCGATGGACACGGCGCTGGCCGCGTACCTGATCAAGCCGGGTCGCCGCTCGTTCGCGCTGGACGTGCTGTCGGTGGAGTACCTCGGGCGGGAGCTGGAGCACGCCGAGGAGGGCGGCGGTCAGCTGGCGTTCGGCGTGGAGGACGGCGCCGAGGCGGAGAAGCTGATGGCGAAGGCGCGCGCGGTGGCGGATCTGGCGGAGGTGTTCGCCGGCAGGCTGGAGCAGGACGGCGCGCTGGGTCTGCTGCGTGACGTGGAGCTGCCGACCTCCGTGCTGCTGGCCCGCATGGAGCGGCACGGCATCGCGGCCGACCGCGACCATCTGGAGCGGCTGGAGCGGCAGTTCGCCGACGCCGTGAAGCAGGCCGTGAAGGAGGCGCACGGGGCGGTCGGCCACGAGTTCAACCTCGGCTCGCCCAAGCAGCTCCAGGAGGTCTTCTTCGGGGAGCTGGGCCTGCCCAAGACCAAGAAGACCAAGACCGGTTACACCACGGACGCCGACGCGCTGGCCTGGCTCGCCCAGCAGACCGACCACGAGCTGCCGGTGATCATGCTGCGCCACCGCGAGCAGGCGCGGCTGCGCTCGACGGTCGAGGGCCTGATCAAGACGATCGCGCCGGACGGACGCATCCACACCACGTTCAACCAGACGGTCGCCGCCACCGGTCGCCTGTCGTCCACCGAGCCCAACCTGCAGAACATCCCGGTGCGCACGGACGAGGGCCGGGCGATCCGCCGCGGTTTCGTCGTCGGTGAGGGCTACGAGTCGCTGCTGACGGCGGACTACAGCCAGATCGAGCTGCGGGTGATGGCGCACCTTTCGGAGGACGAGGGGCTGATCGCCGCGTTCACCTCCGGCGAGGACCTGCACACCACGGTGGGCTCGTACGTCTTCGACGTGCCGAAGGACGCGGTGGACGCGGAGATGCGCCGCAAGATCAAGGCGATGTCGTACGGGCTGGCCTACGGGCTGTCCGCGTTCGGCCTGTCGCAGCAGTTGGCCATCGGCCCGGACGAGGCGCGCGGGCTGATGGACACCTACTTCGAGCGGTTCGGCGGGGTCCGGGACTATCTGCGCCGCGTGGTGGAGGAGGCCCGGGTCACCGGCTACACCGAGACGCTGCTCGGGCGGCGGCGCTACCTGCCGGACCTCAACAGCGACAACCGCCAGCGGCGCGAGATGGCAGAGCGGATGGCGCTCAACGCGCCCATCCAGGGCTCGGCGGCGGACATCGTGAAGCTGGCGATGCTCCGGGTGGACGCGGCGCTGACGGAGGCGGGCCTGCGCACGCGCACCCTGCTCCAGGTGCACGACGAAATCGTGCTGGAGGTCGCCCCTGGTGAGCGTGAGCGGGTGGAGACGCTGGTGCGCGACGAGATGACGGCGGCGTACCCGTTGCGGGCGCCGCTGGACGTGTCGGTGGGTTCGGGCGGCGACTGGGAGTCGGCCGCGCACTGATCGCATGCGTGAGGGGGCCGTCGGCGACGCGGCCCCCTCAGGCACGCTTCCGCGCCGCGCGGCTCACTGGTCCCTCAGGCACGCGTCCGCGTCCCGCGACTCGCCTGCCCTTCAAGCGTGCCTCCGCGTCCCGCGACTCACCGCCCCCTCACCGCCCGCCACGTCCTGACCCCTCCCGCGTACGCGCCCGCCGCCACGGCCGTCGCCGCTCCCGCGCCGAAGGTCGCCGACGCGATCAGGGACGACAGGCCGCGCGGCCGGTCCCGTACGCACCGCAGCACCGCGCCCGCCACCGCGCAACCGGCCACCCCGGTGACCGCGACACGCCGCGCGACCGTGCCGGGGTACGACCGCTCGCCGGAATCCGCCACCTCCGTCGGCCGTGGCGCGTCACGCACCGCGCGGCGGGACCAGACCGCGAGCGTCACGAGTCCGGCCGCCGAACTCCCGTACTGCGCCCAGTGGTGCAGCGGCACCCCGGCCACCTCGCGCCGCAGCACCGGGAAGCGCCGCACCCCCCACCGCCCGCCGTGCGTGAACGCGTCCCACCCCACGTGCGTCGCGGCGCCCACCGTCGCCGACAGCCAGAAGCGGGCCGCGTCGGCCACCGGCTCCCGTCCGGTATGCGGCAGCGGTCGCGCCGCGGGCAGCAGTCGCGTTCCCGGCGGCAGGAGTTCCGTCAGCGGCCCGCGGGCCACCGTCCAACCCCCGGCCAGCGCCGCCGCGATGAGCGGGTCGAGGGTCGGCACGCCCGCCGGGCGGTGCGTGATCCGGCCGAATCCGTACGTGCCGGGCAGCACCGAGTCGAGGAAGAACGGCACGTCGGGCGCGAGCGAACCGGCGACCAGCCCCGCGACCAGCAGCGGACCGCGCCCGCGCACGGATCCGTCACCGGCGGCGCGCAGCGCGGGCAGCACGGCGGCGGGGTGGCTGAAGGTGAAAGGCATCGTCCTGGTCCTGTTCTCGCCGTGTTCACGCCGTTGTTCCGTGTTGTCCCGTGTACAGACGGTGGAACCCTTTCCCGAGTTGACGTAGGGTCCGTTCCGGTGTCGCGCCGGGGGCGCGCGCCCGACGACTCGACGGGGTACGGAGGGGATCGGCGTATGGCTGTGCGGTTCGGCCGACGGGTACGCAAGGGGGCCGCGGGCACCGCGGTCGCGGCGATGGCGATGGCGGCGCTCACCGCGTCGCAGGCGCCCGGCCTGGCGGCCGGCGTGACGCACGGTTCGGCCGTCTCGCCCCCCGGTACCGGGATCGACGGCGGTTCCGCCCCGTACATCACCGACCTGCCTCCGCTCAACTCCCCGACCAAGCCCGGCAGCCCGGGTACCCAGCCGGGCACCGGCGTCACCGTCACGCCGGGCGGCGCCGGCATCCCCGCGACCGTACTCGCCGCGTACAAGAACGCCGAGGCGACACTGCGCGGGACCGAGCCGGGGTGCGGGCTGCCGTGGCAACTGCTCGCCGGCATCGGCCAGGTGGAGTCCGGCCAGGCCGACAACGGCGACGTGGACGCGCAGGGCACGACGCTGCGCCCGATCTACGGTCCCGAACTGGACGGCCACGGCTTCGCGCTGATCCCGGACACCGACGGCGGCCGCTACGACGGCGACCCGCGCTACGACCGGGCGGTCGGGCCGATGCAGTTCATCCCGTCGACCTGGGCGACCTGGGGCGCGGACGGCAACCACGACGGCAAGAAGGATCCCAACAACGTCTTCGACGCGGCGCTGGCCGCGGGCGACTACCTGTGCGCGGTCGGCGGCGACCTGACCACCACCGCGGGCGTGGAGAAGGCGATCCTGGGCTACAACCACTCCGACGCCTACCTCGCCAGCGTCATGTCGTGGTTCCAGTACTTCCGCGACGGCACGCACGAGGTGCCGGACGACCCGAGCGGCGGCGCGGGCTCGGGCCCGGGGCTGCTGCCGACCGCGACGCCGTCGCCGTCCGCCTCGCCCTCGCACAGCGCCGCGCCCGGGCACTCGCCCTCGCCGAGCCACAGCCCGCGGCCGACCGCGTCCGCCAGCGGCAGCATCGGGCCCGCCCCGTCGAAGTCGCCGAAGCCGAAGCCGTCGCCCACCGGCACGTGCTCCAGCGGTTCGCCGTCGCCGTCCCCGTCGCCCTCCGGCAGCGGACCGGCCTCGCCGTCGCCTTCGCCCTCGCCGAGCGGTTCGGCCTCGGGCTCCCCGTCGCCGTCGGGCAGTTCCTCGCCGTCGCCGACCGGCAGCCCGAGCCCGTCGCCCAGCGGCACCTGCACGCCGTCCCCGAGCCCGTCCCACAGCTGACGCCGCGCCCTCGGGAGTCCGTCCGGGCCCGCACCGCACGCCGGTGCGGGCCCGGACGCGTTCGCAGGGCGGCCCGGTGGACGGCTCGGCGTCTACCGCCTGGTGTTCGTACGGCCGGTCGGCCGCGCCGTCGTCGGGTCCTCGGGCCACGGGTGGCGCGGATACCGGCCGCGCAGTTCGGCCCGTACGGCCTGGTAGCCGTTGGCCCAGAACGAGGCCAGGTCGGCGGTGACGGCGGCGGGACGTCCGGCCGGTGACAGCAGGTGCACCAGCAGCGGCACGCGCCCGTCCGCGATGCGCGGCGACCGGCTCAGGCCGAACAACTCCTGGAGTTTGACCGCCAGTACGGGCTGCGGGCCCTCGTAGTCCACGCGGACGCGCGAGCCGCTCGGCACGGTGATCCGCTCCGGCGCCAGTTCGTCGAGGCGGGCCGCCTCGCCGCTCGCCCAGGGCAGCAGCCGCGTCAACGCCGCGCCTGCGTCCACCCGTTCGAGGTCGGCGCGGCGGCGGGCGGCGGCCAGTTCCGGGCCCAGCCACTCGTCGGCCCGCGCGAGCAGCGCCTCGTCCGACACCTCCGGCCACGGATCGCCCAGCACCTCGCGCAGGAACGCCAGCCGCCGCCGCAGCGTCACCGCGTCCCGGCTCCACCGCAGCAGCCCCGGGCCCTCCCGGCGCAGGCCGTCCAGCACGGCGGCACGCACCGCCTCGGGCGCGGGGGAGCGCAGCGGGCGTGACGCCAGCTCGACCGCGCCCAGCCGGGTCACGCTCCGGGCCACCACGTCGCCGTCCACCCAGGCCACCTCGTCGTACGAGGACAGCAGCGACGCCGCGGCGGTGCGGGCGGTCGCCTCGTCGACGACGGCCGCGGACCGCACCCGGGCCGAGGCGGCTCCGGCGGGCCGGTCGGCCACCGCCACCGCGATCCACTCGGCGCCGCCCAGCGTGGCGCCCGCGCCCTCGCCCACCTCGGCGGCGGTCCCGGACACCATCAGATACCCGGCGCCGCGCCGCCGCGCGAGCCGCTCGGGGAAGGCCAGCGCCACGACCGCACCGAGGGCGGCGTCGTCGGTGAGTCCCGCGGAGGAACCCCCGCCGGGCGCGTGCTCGTCCGCCAGGGACCGCAGCCGCCGCACCTCCGTCCTCCACCGCGCCGCGTACCCTTCGCCACCCCGGCGCGCGGTGCGCCACGCCGCCGCCAGGTCCACCCCGTACTCCCGGGGCGGCTCCTCGCTCAGCAACGCCACCGCCTCGGCGGCCCGGCCGGCGCCCACCACCGGCGCGCCGTCCAACAGGGCCCGCGCCAGCCGGGGGTGCAGCCCGAGCCGGGACATCCGCGCACCGCGTTCCGTGGCCCGGCCGTCCGCCGTCACGGCGTCCACCACGCGCAGCGTCTCGCGGGCCGCCGCCATCGCCCCGGCCGGGGGACGGTCCAGCAGCGCCAGCCCCGCCGCGTCCGGGTCACCCCAGCAGGCGGCGTCCAGCGCGAACGCGGTCAGGTCGGCCACCGCGATCTCGGGCGAGGGACGCCGGGGCGC
Organism: Streptantibioticus parmotrematis; assembly: GCF_019890615.1. Classification (GTDB taxonomy): domain Bacteria; phylum Actinomycetota; class Actinomycetes; order Streptomycetales; family Streptomycetaceae; genus Streptantibioticus_D; species Streptantibioticus_D parmotrematis. The sequence goes on from NZ_JAINVZ010000016.1 coordinate 42,236, forward strand.
CCGCGTCTGCTGCCCCTGCGACCAGCAGCGGTAGACCGTGCCGGGGCCCTCCCGCCCTGCCCGTCCGGCACGCTGGTCGGCCCCGGCCCGCGACACCGGCACCGTCGCCAGCGAACTCAGACCCCGCGCGTGGTCGGTGCGCGGCTCGCGGGCCAGGCCGCCGTCGACCACCACGCGCACGCCCGGCACCGTCAGGCTGGACTCGGCGACCGCGGTGGCCAGCAGCACCCTGCGGCGTGCGCCCGGCGCCAGCGCGGCGTCCTGCACCGCGGCCGGGGCGCGGCCGTGCAGCTGGAGGACGTCCGTGTCACCAAGGCCGCCCAGGTCGCCCAGCAGCCGTGCGACCCGCGCGATCTCGCCGACCCCCGGCAGGAAGCACAGCACGTCGCCGTCCCGCTCGCCCAGCGCGCGCCGTACGACCGAGGCCACGTGGTCGAGCAGCGCCGGGTCGACCCGGGTGCCGTGCGGCGGGCGCACCGGACGCCCGGGCGGCGCCCACACCACCTCCACCGGATGCGTGACGTCCCGCGCCTCGACCACCGGCACGCCGCCCATCAGCTCCGCCCAGGCCGCGGTGTCCGACGTCGCCGAGGCGGCCAGCAGCCACAGGTCCGGCCGCAGCGTCGCGCGCACGTCCAGCAGGAACGCCATCGAGGTGTCCGCGTCCAGGTGGCGTTCGTGGCACTCGTCCAGCAGCACGGCGTCCACGCCCGGCAGTTCGGGATCGCGGCCCAGCCGCTGGAGCAGCACGCCGGTCGTGACGACCTCGACGGCCGTGCGCCGCGACACCCTGCGCTCACCGCGCACCGTGAAGCCGACCGTCTCCCCGGCCGCCTCGCCCAGCAGCCACGCCATCCGCCGCGCCGCCGCCCGTACCGCCATCCGCCGCGGCTCGGCGACCAGCACCCGGCGCACCGGCGCGCCGCCGTCCGTCAGCCCGGCCAGCGCCAGCGGCACCAGCGTCGTCTTGCCGGTCCCCGGCGGCGCGGCCAGCACCGCCCCGCCGTGGCCCTCCAGGGCCGCCAGCAGCGCGGGCAGCGCGTCGCGCACCGGAAGCCGCAGCCCCTCCGGCCGGATCCCGCTCACGCCGCCACCCCTGAAATCCCGCTCACGCCGCCACCCCCGAATCGGAACGCTTCAGTCCCGTACGCACTCAGTCCCGTACGCACACGAAGACCGCCGTCCCCGGGATCAGCGCGCCGCGCAGCGGGGACCAGCCGCCCCACTCCTGGCTGTTCCAGTGCGGCCACTCGGGCTCCACGAGATCGGCCAGCCGGAAGCCGGCCGCCGCGATCTCTCGCACCCGGTCGCCCAGGGTGCGGTGGTGCTCGACGTAGACCGCGCGACCCGTCTCGTCCTGCTCGACGTACGGCGTGCGGTCGAAGTACGACGCCGACACCGTCAGGCCCTCAGGCCCCGGCTCGTCGGGGAAGGCCCAGCGCACCGGATGCGTGACGGAGAAGACCCAGCGCCCACCGGGCCGCAGCACCCGGTGCACCTCCCGCATCACCCGGGCGGAATCGGCCACGAACGGCACTCCGCCGTACGCCGAGCAGGCCAGGTCGAAGGAGCCGTCGGCGAAGGGCAGCGTCCCGGCGTCCGCCTGGACCAGCGGGAAACCGGGCCGCCCGTCGTCGATGCGCAGGGCGTGCTGGAGCTGGCGGTGCGACAGGTCGAGCGCCACCGGCCGGGCGCCGCGTGCGGCGAGCCAGCGGGAGCACTGCGCGGCACCGCAGCCGATCTCCAGCACCCGGGCGCCGGCCAGTGCCGCCGCGGGCCCGAGCAGCGCCGCGTCGGCCTCGTCCAGGCCTTCGGGGCCCCACACGAAGCGGTCGTCGCCGAGGAAGGCGCCGTGCTCGCCCTGGTACTCGTCCGCGTTCCGGTCCCACCAGCCCCGGCTGGCCCGGCTGCTCTCGGCGACGTCCACCGCGCGACGGGTGGCCTCGGCGTCGTCGGCGTCGTCGGCGTCATCGGAGCCGCCGTGGACGTCCGCGGGCGGGCCGTCCTCCTCGTACGCGCCGTGGGCGTACTCGTACGCCCCGCTTCCGCCCCGTTGCGCGAATCCGGCGGGTTCCGGCGGCGTGGCGCCCGGTGAGTCTTGGATCATCGCGGCAGTCGTCGTACTCTCATGTCGGCGTGAGGCGGACCCGCGTGCGGCTCGGGCCGCGCCGTTTATGGGGCGTTGCGTCCCGTTGGGTCACTGGTGCGCTCTTCGCGCATTGACCGACCACGGCCGCCCCCGTATGCTACAAGTTGCGCTGCGGGCCTGCGCACCTCGGACGGAGCAGGCTGCGCTCGCGTCTGTTGCAGACCCTCGGTTGATGAGGCGAATCCGGTGCCCTCGTGGCATCGCGGATCCACCGCCTCGAAGCTGTCCGGAATCGGCAGAAGCGATACGGGCTCCCGGCGTAGCAGTACCTACGACTTACTGTCCGTACCGGAGTCCTTTCCCTAATGACGAGCAGCACCGAGGCCCCTCGTACCACCCCGCAGGTGGCGGTCAACGACATCGGTTCCGAGGAAGCCTTCCTCGCCGCGATCGACGAGACGATCAAGTACTTCAACGACGGCGACATCGTCGACGGCGTCATCGTGAAGGTCGACCGGGACGAGGTCCTGCTCGACATCGGTTACAAGACCGAAGGCGTCATCCCCTCCCGCGAGCTGTCGATCAAGCACGACGTCGACCCCAACGAGGTCGTGGCCGTCGGTGACGAGATCGAGGCCCTGGTCCTCCAGAAGGAGGACAAGGAGGGTCGCCTGATCCTGTCCAAGAAGCGCGCTCAGTACGAGCGTGCCTGGGGCACGATCGAGAAGATCAAGGAAGAGGACGGCATCGTCACCGGTACCGTCATCGAGGTCGTCAAGGGCGGCCTCATCCTCGACATCGGCCTGCGCGGCTTCCTCCCGGCCTCCCTGGTCGAGATGCGCCGTGTCCGCGACCTCCAGCCGTACGTCGGCAAGGAGCTCGAGGCCAAGATCATCGAGCTGGACAAGAACCGCAACAACGTGGTCCTGTCCCGCCGTGCCTGGCTGGAGCAGACCCAGAGCGAGGTCCGTCAGACCTTCCTCACCACCCTCCAGAAGGGCCAGGTGCGCTCCGGCGTCGTCTCCTCGATCGTCAACTTCGGTGCCTTCGTGGACCTGGGTGGCGTCGACGGTCTGGTGCACGTCTCCGAGCTGTCCTGGAAGCACATCGACCACCCGTCCGAGGTCGTCGAGGTCGGCCAGGAGGTCACGGTCGAGGTCCTGGACGTCGACATGGACCGCGAGCGCGTCTCCCTGTCGCTGAAGGCGACCCAGGAAGACCCGTGGCAGCAGTTCGCCCGCACCCACCAGATCGGTCAGGTCGTCCCGGGCAAGGTCACCAAGCTCGTGCCGTTCGGTGCGTTCGTCCGCGTGGACGAGGGCATCGAGGGCCTGGTCCACATCTCCGAGCTGGCCGAGCGCCACGTGGAGATCCCGGAGCAGGTCGTCCAGGTCAACGACGAGATCTTCGTCAAGGTCATCGACATCGACCTGGAGCGCCGCCGCATCAGCCTCTCGCTGAAGCAGGCCAACGAGTCCTTCGGCGCCGACCCGGCCTCGGTCGAGTTCGACCCGACGCTCTACGGCATGGCCGCGTCCTACGACGACCAGGGCAACTACATCTACCCCGAGGGCTTCGACCCGGAGGCCAACGACTGGCTGCCCGGTTACGAGAAGCAGCGCGAGGAGTGGGAGCGCCAGTACGCCGAGGCGCAGCAGCGCTTCGAGCAGCACCAGGCGCAGGTCATCAAGTCCCGCGAGGCCGACGAGCAGGCCGCTGCCGAGGGCGGCACCGCCGCTCCGGCCCCGGCCGCCGGTGGCGGTTCGTACTCCTCGGAGTCGGCCGACAACTCCGGTGCGCTCGCGTCGGACGAGGCGCTTGCCGCGCTCCGCGAGAAGCTCGCGGGCGGCCAGAGCTGAGGCTCTGACCCGGTAGTCGCTTAGGCAGTGCCGTAAGGGCCGCTCTCCATGGAGAGCGGCCCTTACGCATGCCCGGGAGCCGACAGCCCGGGCGGAGGGCGCGGTGCCCAGGGTGAAGGCGATCTGTGAAGCCGCGCGCCCGGTGGGTCGTCAGGTTCCAACCGGCGTACGAATCGTTCTCATTGGTATGCCGCGACGGGCGATCGGCGGGAACGCCGTCGTGCGCGAGCGGAATTGTCAAGGCAACGTCAACTATGCGGTCCGGGCGCGGTCGGCCGGGTGGGAATGTCGGTGCCCGGGCTTACGTTGGTACCGGGGAGGAAGCGAGAAGGGGCGTCATGCTGGAACCACGGGATCTGTACGAGTTCGAGCCGGACGGTGCGGCGGCGGTGGACGCCCTCGACACCGACGGGCTGGTGCTGCTGTACCACCTGGAGGGGTTCATCGACGCGGGCGACACCGGTGAGCAGCTGGTCGCCGAGCTCCTGGACAACCTCGACAGCCAGGTGGTGGCCCGCTTCGACGTCGACCGGCTCCTGGACTACCGTGCGCGCAGGCCGCTGATGACCTTCCGCCGCGACCACTGGGCCGAGTACGAGGACCCCGACCTGGCGCTGCGCCTGGTGCACGACAGCACCGGCACGCCCTTCCTGCTGCTCGCGGGACCCGAGCCGGACAGCCAGTGGGAGCGCTTCGCCGCCGCCGTGCGGGAGCTGGTCGAGCGTTTCGGGGTGCGCCTGTCCATCAACTTCCACGGCATCCCGATGGGCGTGCCGCACACCCGCCCGGTCGGCCTGACACCGCACGGCAACCGCACCGACCTGATGCCCGGCCACCGCAGCTGGTTCGACGAGGCCCAGGTGCCGGGCAGCGCCGAGGCGCTGGTCGAGCTGCGGCTGTCCGACACGGGCCACGACGTGCTGGGCGTCGCCGCCCACGTGCCGCACTACCTCGCACGCTCGCCCTACCCGGACGCCTCGCTCGCCGTCCTGGAGGCCATCACCGCCGCCACCGGCCTCGTGCTGCCCGAACCCGCCCACGCGCTGCGGTCCGAGGCGCACAGCGTCCAGGACGAGATCGAACGCCAGATATCCGAGGGCGACGCAGAGCTGGTCTCCGTGGTGCGCGGGCTGGAGAGCCAGTACGACGCGATCGCCGGTGCCGCCGGGCGCGAGAGCCTGATCGCCGAGCCCGCCGACCTGCCGTCGGCCGACGACCTGGGCGCGGAGTTCGAGCGCTTCCTCGCCGAGCGCGAGGCAGACGGGGAGTAGCGCAGGCGCGCCGGTCGGCGGGACGGGCACGGGCACTGGTCGGCGGGACGTCGCGGGCGGGCCCACGCGCCCGTCCGGACAGCGCCCGCCGGACAGCCCTCGCGAGGCACCGCTCGCCGGACGACGCCCGTAGGGCAAGGCAGGCCGGGGTGCCGTCCGAGCCTGGGCTTCGCCTACGCTGGCGGCATGCTGAAGGTGGGCCTGACCGGCGGGATCGGCGCCGGCAAGAGCGAGGTGTCGCGGCTGCTCGCGGCGTACGGCGCGGTCGTCGTGGACGCGGACCGGATCGCGCGGGAGGTCGTGGAGCCCGGCACCCCCGGACTGGCCGCCGTGGTCGCCGAGTTCGGGCCCGAGGTACTGCGCGCCGACGGCACGCTCGACCGGCCCAGGCTCGGCGGCATCGTCTTCGCCGACCCCGGCCGCCTCGCCGCGCTCAACGCCATCGTCCACCCGCTGGTCGGCCGCCGCTCCGCCGAACTGGAGGCCGCCGCGGGCCCCGACGCCATCGTCGTTCACGACGTGCCCCTGCTCACCGAGAACGGACTCGCCCCCCTGTACGACCTCGTGGTCGTCGTCGACGCGTCCTCCGGGACCCGGCTGGAGCGGCTGACGCGGCTGCGCGGCATGAGCGAGGAGGAGGCGCGCTCCCGGATGGCCGCGCAGGCCACCCGCGAACAGCGGCTCGCCGTCGCCGACTTGGTGATCGACAACGACGGTCCGCTGGAGGCGCTGGAACCGCGGGTCAAGCGGGTCTGGGAGACGCTGCGGGAGCGGGCGTCGGACGGTGGGGAAACGCCGGGACGGGACGACGCGGCCGGCCGTCGGGACGCGCCGGGACGAGACGACGCGGCGGGCGCGGGCGGCTGAGGTCCGGCCGCAGGCCCGCCCGCGACCGGGGCCTCGGGAGGGCGCCCCGCAGCCCGGGGGCGCTCACCACAGGTCGCGCTTGGCCCACGTCGGGTCGCCGTCGTACGGGTGGTAGGTGTCCAGGTTGTCCTTCGCCGGGTGCTTCAGCCCCGCCGGGCCCTCGGCGAACGCCCGGAACAGGTTGCTGGTCACCTGAGTGGTGAACGCGCCCGTGGAGTGCGGCATGTCGTGGCTGCCGTCGCCCTTGAGCCCCTCGACCCAGCGCATGGTCCCGGTGTTGAAGACCCCGGCGCCGCTCTTGGTGGTGTAGTACGCCGAGTCGGAGAAAGACCGCACGCCCCGGCAGACCAGTTTGGAGTGGGCGATGATCTCGATCGGACGCGGCGTCAGGGAGCCGGAGTTGACCCGGTCGTACTCGGTGCCGACCAGGTTGGCGAAGCTGGTGCCGCGCTTGGCGCCGGTGCCCTCGAAGAGCCAGTGCCCGGGCTCCGCGACGACGTAGGCCGCGTTCGTCGGGTTCGACTCGTACAGCGTCCCGGTCATCGAGTTCTCCGGGTGCGCGCCGGGCGGCTCGCGCCAGTCGGTGGTGACCGCCGCGTCGTCCTTGCCGTACATCGGGTCGTGCATCCAGTCGGTCTTGTAGCAGACCACCAGCCGCCGGTCACCGGCGCTCGTGCCCTCCAGGCGGATGCGGCGGAAGCAGGCGTTGGCGCCGAGGAAGGCCAGGTTGGTGCCCGCGTCCCGGGCCGCCGTCACCCGCTGGCGCATCACCGGGGTCCAGTACTCGTCGTGCCCGAGCGAGACGATCGCGTGCGCCCCGCGCAGCAGGTCCGGCTCGCTGTCGATGTCCATCGACGTCACGTACGCCAGCTTCAGGCCCAGCTTCTCCGCCAGGGCGATCGCGGGCTGCTCGTAGGTGGTGAACAGCAGCGCCCCGTTGTCGTCGAACGGCCGGTCGCAGGAGACCGCCAGCGAACGGTTCGCGTAGTCGGACTTGCCGCCCGGCCCCTGGTAGAGGCTGTGGCCGCCCCAGGTGTTGTACGCCTGCCAGGTCGCGGCACCGTTCACCAGCACCAGGCGGCCGCTCGTGCTCGCCGACCGCACGGTCATCGGAACGTAGCGCTGGGCGCCGGAGTCGGCGGTGAGCCGGATGAGGTAGGCGCCCTCCGGCCAGCCCTTGGTGGCGACCTCCACGGTGGGCTCCCAGCCCGCCGTCACGGTACGCGTGCCGCCCTTCGGACCGGGGACCTGGCGGGCGGCGCCGGCTATTCGCTCCGAGGCCCACACCTTTCGGGCCTGCGCCCCGCCGTACCAGCCCATGCGGAACGCCTCGGCGCGAAAGCCCTTGGACGTCGTGGAGACGTGCAGCCGGAACGATTCGCCGGGCAGCACGCTCACCCGGTCGGCGTACCCCTCGACCGCCCGGTCGTCGCCGTGGCTCCGCAGCCGCCAGTCGCTGTCGCCGGGAAGGTCGTTCTCCGCCTTGGCGCCCTCGCCGACCGGGTGCGCGGCGGTCCCCCGGGAAGTGCCGTTCTGCCCGTCCGCCGAGCAGCCGGCGGCCAGCGCGCCCGCGCCGACGCCCGCCGCGGCGCCCAGAAAGTGCCGCCGATTCCATTCAGCCTTGTTCATCGCACGCTCCGTGCCCACGGTGTCCCATGTCCTCACAGTGCAATGAGTCGGGCCGGGCCGCAGAGGTTGCGTCGCCGTCCGGGCGAAAGCGAGAGCTTCACTCTCCGTGTGCGCACTTGTCCGGGAATGCCACGCAGTGGTACGCCGTTGCCTACTCCTGGAAGGGAGGCCCCTGTGCCCGACCGCACTCCGGAGACGAACGTCATCGACTACCGCGCGGCCGAACAACTCCTGGCCGCCCGCGACCCGCGCGGCGCCGTCAAGCTGCTCGACCCCGTCATCACCGCCCACCCCGAGAACACGGCGGCGCGCCTGCTGCGCGCCCGCGCCTTCTTCATGGCGGCCCAACTGCGTGCCGCGGAACTGGAGTTCCAGGTCGTCCTGGAACGCGAACCGGCCAACGCCTTCGCCCACTTCGCCCTCGCCCGCACCCTGGAACGCGCCCTGCGCCCCACCGAGGCCCAACGCCACTTCCGCCTGGCCGCAGCCCTGGACGCCAACCCGGAATACCTGCGGGCGGCACGCTTCGAGGACGGCGCGGGCTCGTCCTGAGGCGGCTCGGTACAGACGGCTCAGAACAACGGTTCCGGCAAAACGCCCTCCAGGGCGAGGAGGGTGCGTTTGGTCTCCAGGCCGCCGCCGAAGCCGCCTATGCCGCCGCCGCTCTCCACGACGCGGTGGCAGGCGACGACCACGGGCAGCGGGTTCGAGCCCATCGCGACGCCGACCGCGCGGGCCGCGCCGGGCTCGCCCACCCGGTCGGCCAGCGTCTGGTAGCCGACGACCTCGCCGTACGGGACGCCCGCGGCCAGCTCCAGCAGCACGCGGTGGTTGAAGCCGCCGCTGAGGGACCAGTCAAGCGGCAGGGTGAAGCGCTTCAGCCGACCGGCGAAGTACGCGTCGATCTGGCGCGCTGCCTCCGCCAGGTGCGGCGCGCTCTCCAGGGGCGCGGCGCCGTCCCCCACGCGTATCGCCTCGCCGCTGAAACGCCCGGCCAGCCGCCGCACGGCCGCGGGGACGACGAGCCGGTCGGCGTGGAAGGCCACGTTGACCAGCCCCTGCCGCGTGGCCGCCAGCAGCAGGGGTCCGATCGGGGTGTCCCGCACCGTCCACCAGGCGGCCGGGGCAGGCTTCGATTCCGTCACGCCGCCAGCGTAGGACCCGGCACTGACAACGGGCGCCGGTTTCGGGAGCGGGGCGGTCCCCGGTCCGGGCCGGGGACCCGAGTCACTCGACGAGATTTTCCGCTTCCGCGCAGGTCAGCGGCGTATCGGAGGTGAAGGTTCGGTCCGGCGGCGGCCGGTTGTCAGTGGCTGGTCGTACGGTGTTTTCATGCGGCCCGTATCTGATATCGAACGCAAGGTGGCGCCCTTCGAGGTCGTCAGCCCCTACCAGCCCAGCGGTGACCAGCCGGCGGCCATCGCCGAGCTGGAGCGGCGCGTGCGAGCGGGCGAGAAGGACGTCGTGCTGCTCGGCGCCACCGGTACGGGCAAGTCGGCCACCACCGCGTGGATGGTGGAGAAGCTCCAGCGGCCGACCCTGGTCATCGCGCCCAACAAGACCCTCGCGGCCCAGCTCGCCAACGAGTTCCGCGAGCTGCTGCCCAACAACGCCGTCGAGTACTTCGTCTCGTACTACGACTACTACCAGCCCGAGGCGTACGTCCCCCAGACGGACACCTACATCGAGAAGGACTCCTCGATCAACGAGGAGGTCGAGCGGCTGCGCCACTCCGCCACCAACTCCCTGCTCACCCGGCGTGACGTGATCGTCGTCGCGTCCGTGTCGTGCATCTACGGCCTGGGCACGCCGCAGGAGTACGTGGACCGCATGGTCCGACTGCGGGTCGGCGAGGAGATCGACCGCGACCAGCTGCTGCGCCGCTTCGTGGACATCCAGTACACGCGCAACGACATGGCGTTCACCCGGGGCACCTTCCGGGTGCGCGGCGACACCATCGAGATCTTCCCGGTCTACGAGGAGCTGGCCGTCCGCATCGAGATGTTCGGCGACGAGATCGAGGCCCTGTCCACCCTCCACCCGCTCACCGGCGAGGTCGTCACCGACGACCAGGAGCTGTACGTCTTTCCCGCCACCCACTACGTCGCCGGTCCCGAGCGCATGGAACGTGCCATCACCGGCATCGAACAGGAGCTGGAGACCACCCTCGCCACCCAGGAGAAGCAGGCCAAGCTGCTGGAGGCCCAGCGGCTGCGCATGCGCACCACGTACGACATCGAGATGATGCGCCAGATCGGCACCTGCTCCGGCATCGAGAACTACTCCCGGCACATCGACGGCCGCGACCCGGGCTCCGCGCCCAACACCCTCCTCGACTACTTCCCGGAGGACTTCCTCCTGGTCATCGACGAGTCGCACCAGACGGTGCCGCAGATCGGCGCGATGTACGAGGGCGACGCCTCCCGCAAGCGCACCCTGATCGAGCACGGCTTCCGCCTCCCGTCCGCGCTGGACAACCGCCCGCTGAAGTGGGAGGAGTTCCTGGAGCGCGTCGACCAGACCGTCTACCTGTCGGCCACCCCCGGTCCGTACGAGCTGTCCCGCTCCGACGGCGTCGTGGAGCAGGTGATCCGCCCCACCGGGCTGGTCGACCCGCAGGTGATCGTCAAGCCGACCGAGGGCCAGATCGACGACCTGGTGCACGAGATCAGGCTCCGCGCCGAGCGCAACGAACGCGTCCTGGTCACCACCCTCACCAAGAAGATGGCCGAGGACCTCACCGACTACATGCTGGAACTCGGCATCCAGGTGCGCTATCTGCACAGCGACATCGACACCCTGCGCCGGGTCGAGCTGCTGCGCGAGCTGCGCGCGGGCGAGTTCGACGTGCTCGTCGGCATCAACCTGCTGCGTGAGGGCCTCGACCTGCCCGAGGTCTCGCTGGTCGCGATCCTCGACGCCGACAAGGAGGGCTTCCTGCGCTCCGGCACCTCGCTGATCCAGACCATCGGCCGCGCCGCGCGGAACGTCTCCGGCGAGGTGCACATGTACGCCGACAAGGTCACGCCGGGCATGGCGCGCGCCATCGACGAGACCAACCGGCGCCGCGAGAAGCAGATCGCGTACAACACCGAGAACGGCATCGACCCGCAGCCGCTGCGCAAGAAGATCGCCGGCATCCTCGACTCCTTCGCCCGGGAGGACGCCGACACCGAGGAGCTGCTCGGTTCCGGACGGCAGCGTTCGCGCGGCAAGGCACCGGTGCCGGGGCTGTCGGCGAAGGCCGGGGAGAAGCGGGCCGCGAAGAGTCTGCCCGCCGCGGAACTCACGGAGCTGATCGAGGAGTTGACAGAGCAGATGCACACCGCCGCAGCCGAGTTGCAGTTCGAGGTGGCGGCCCGCATCCGCGACGAACTGGGTGAACTGAAGAAGGAGTTGCGGCAGATGAGGGAGGCGGGGGTCGCCTGACGGGCGCGTTCCGGACGCCGTACGGGACGTCCCGCCGCCGGTAATCGTCGCAGGAATGCCACAAACGGCGCCCGGGGGAGGGCGCCGCGCGCTCGCCTGCGTAGGGTTTGCGACGAGCGGCGCGACGAACAGAGGGGACAGGCGCGTGACGGTGAACTTGGCCAAGGGACAGCAGGTCAGCCTGACGAAGTCCGGTGGCGGCACGCTGAGCGCGGTGCGGATGGGCCTGGGCTGGCAGGCGGCGCCCCGTCGCGGTCTGTTCGGCAGCCGCACCCGGGAGATCGACCTCGACGCCTCCGCCGTGCTCTTCGCGGACGGGCAGCCGGTCGACGTCGTCTACTTCCGCCACCTGATCAGCGACGACGGCTCGGTGCGGCACACCGGCGACAACCTCGTGGGCGGCGCGGGACAGGGCGGCGACGACGAGTCGATCCTCGTCGACCTGGAGCGGGTGCCGGTCCACGTCGACCAGATCGTCTTCACCGTCAACTCCTTCACCGGCCAGACCTTCGCCGAGGTGCGCAACGCGTTCTGCCGCCTGGTGGACGAGACATGCGGCCAGGAGCTGGCGCGTTACACGCTCGACGGCGGCGGCCCGTACACCGCGCAGATCATGGCGAAGGTGCACCGCGGCGCCAGCGGCTGGTCCATGACCGCGATCGGCACTCCGGCGAACGGCCGTACGTTCCAGGACCTGATGCCGTCGATCGTGCCGCACCTGTAGCGGTACGGCGGCCGGCCTAGGGGAGGGGCTGAGGGGATGGGCGTCGAGCTGGTACGCGGGCAGAACCGTCCGTTGACGCGGACCCGGCTGGAGATCCGGGTGCGGGCGGCCGTCCCGCTGCCCACCGCGGTGATCGTGGACGGCACGGACGACCAGGATCCGGTCCGCCTGGCACATCAGGGCGGGCCCGCGCTGCCCGGGGTGGAGTTCCGCGCGGCCGCGGACCGGCCGCTCATCGTCGATCTGGCCGCGGTCCCGCCCGGGACCCCGCGGCTGACGGTGCTGCTCGCGCTGCCGCAGGGCCAGGACGCGCCGACGTGCTTCGGCCGGATCACACCGCCGCCGCACGTGGCGGTGGTCGGCGTCGGCGACGAGGAGCTGGCCCGCTTCACGTTGCACGGCCTCGACACGGAGACAGCGGTGGCCGCGCTGGAGCTGTATCGCAGGCAGGGGGCCTGGCGGATCCGCGCCGTGGGCCAGGGCTACGCGGCGGGCCTGCGCCGCATGCTGGAGGAGTACGGCGTCCCGGACGCGGAGCGGGATGCCGGGCGGATGCGCGGCACGACCGCCTCGGATCGCTCGTCCCCCGCCATACCCGCCCAGCGCAGCGGCCCGCCCACGCAGCCCGGCACGTCTCCGTCCGCGCACGCCACGCCCCCGTCCGCCACGCCGCCCCCCGGGCCCGCTGCCGCAGCCGACCCGCACCCGGCAGCGGCCCTCAGCGCCGAGGACCGTCCTGACCCGAGTCAGCCCGTCGCGGGGGACGCCGTCGGATGGACGCTGGAGGAACGTCTGTACAACCAGGTCGGCGGCGTGTTCGAAGACCTGACGAGGCGCATCGCCGCCTACCGGGGCGCTGTCGACTTCGCGCAGTCGCGGCTCGACGCCGAACTCGACGCCCTGCTGGCCGACCCCGCGGACCGGACCGGAGCCGCCCACGACGCCTCGCGCGAACGAGCCCAGGCGCGCCGCGACGCGCTCACCGACCAGGCCCGCGCCGCGCTCGACCACGACCTGCGCGGGCTCACCGCCGAGTCCGAGGTGGTCGAGCCCGCGCTGCCCCCGGCCATGGCCGGCTGGGAGAGCCCCGCGTGGCACGGTTACCGCGTGCCGTCGGCGGCGGACGCGACGCCGCTGGCCGTACGCCTCGGGGACCTCCACCTGCCCGAGGTGCCGGAACTGCGCGTCCCGATGCTGCTGCCGCTGCCTCTCGACGAGGGGCTGTGGATCGACACCGGCCAGGGGTACGGCGCCGCGGCGGCGGCCGAGCCCGACGTGCCGCGCCGCAGGGCCGCCGAGATGGCGGCGGCGCTCGCGCTGCGGCTGCTGGCCGCACATCCGGTGGACGGGCTCACGGTCCACCTGGCGGCGGCCGGTGACCGGGACGCGGTGTCGGACGCGTTCGGCCCGCTGGGGGTGACGGGGTCGCTGCGGCAGTGGGACGAGGCGGCCGGGCTGCTGGCGGCGATGACGCGGCACGTGGACCTCGTACAGCTGGCGCTGCGGGCCGGGGCGCCGGACGCGTTGCCGCCCGATCTGGACCCCGGCCGCCATCTGCTGGTCGTCGGCGACTTCCCGTACGGCGTGGACGACCGCGCGATCACCCAGCTGCGTTATCTGCTGGACGAGGGGCCCGCCGCCGGGGTGCACGTGATGCTGCTGGCGGACCGTGCCGACGCCCAGGCGTTCGGGCCCGTGCTGGACCCGTTGTGGCGCTCGCTGCTGCGGCTCACCCCGCTGCCCGACGATCACCTGGCGGATCCGTGGGTCGGGCACGCCTGGACCTACGAGCCGCTGATGGTGCCGGACGGCAGCCGGGTGCTGGAACACGTCGCGCTCGAGCTGGCGGCGGCACGCCAGGCGTACGGCGAAGGACGGACCGGCCACTGAACTGCACATTTGAATAGTACTTTACCTCCACTTGGTGATTCCTGTACCGTCTTCGGTGTGGACGTTTCCCTCGCCCTCTGGGGGCTCACCATCGCGGGCCTGTGCGCCCTGATCGCGGTCGACTTCCTCGTCGGCGGCCGCAAGCCGCATGACGTGTCCCTCAAGGAAGCCGGGCTGTGGACGGCGGTGTGGGTCGCCCTGGCCGGGCTCTTCGGGCTCGGTCTGCTGGTCTTCGGAGGCGGACGACCCGCCGGTGAGTTCTTCGCGGGCTTCGTCACCGAGAAGGCGCTCAGTGTCGACAACCTCTTCGTGTTCGTCCTGATCATGGCGAAGTTCGCCGTGCCCCGTGTGCTCCAGCAGCGGGTGCTGCTCGTGGGCGTCCTGATCGCGCTGGTGTTGCGCGCGGTCTTCATCGCCGCGGGCGCCGCGCTGATCGCCAGTTTCTCCTGGGTGTTCTACCTGTTCGGAGCCTTCCTGGTGTGGACCGCGTGGAAGCTCCTGCGGGAGGCGCGCGCGGACCGGACACCCGCGGACGGGAAGCCGGCGCACGGGAAGCCGGCGACGGGAGAGAAGGCGGAGTTCGAGGAGAACCGACTGCTCAAGGCCATCGAACGGCGCATCCCGACGACCGACAGGTTCCACGGCACCGCGCTGTTCGTGATCGAGGGCGGCAAGCGGCTGGTGACGCCGATGCTGATCGTCATGCTGGCGATCGGCATGACGGACGTGCTCTTCGCCCTCGACTCGATACCGGCCATCTTCGGCCTCACCCAGGACCCGTACATCGTCTTCACCGCCAACGCGTTCGCGCTGATGGGTCTGCGGCAGCTGTACTTCCTGCTCGGCGGCCTGCTCGACCGGCTGGTCCACCTGTCGTACGGGCTCTCGGTCATCCTCGGCTTCATCGGCGTCAAGCTCGTGCTGCACGCGATGCACGAGTCCGGTGCCCACGTGCCCGAGATATCCGTGCCCGTCTCGCTCGGCGTCATCGGCGCCGTCCTGGCGGTCACCACGGCCACCAGCCTGATCGCCTCCGGGCGGCGGACGGAGGCCGAGGCGGCGCGGGACGAGGCCGCGGAGGTGGGCGAACCCGAGCCGGAGTCGGAGCCGCAGCCGGAGCCCGAGACCGCGGCGCGCGTCTGACCCCCGCACCGCACGGGCCACGCCACCGCGCTCCGCCGGACCCGCCACGCCGGACTCCCACCCCGGCGCGCGGGCGCCACCCACCGGGCGTCTAACCTGGTTGCCGCAATCGAGCCGGTATCGCACCGGTCGGTACGAGGGCGTCCGATATGAGGGCAGGTGGGTGCCGGTGAGCGCCGTGGCGGCGACGTTGGCGGTGACGGAACTGCCGGAGCTGACGGGCTCCCGCTTCCTGACCTCGTGGGAGCTCGACCCGGTCGCGCTCGCGTTCGTGGTGCTGCTCGGCGCGCTGTACGCGGCGGCCGTGCTGAAGCTGCGGCGACGCGGTGAGAGCTGGCCGGTGGCGCGGACGGCGGCGTTCGCGGTGCTCGGCCTCGGCGTGATCGTCCTCGCGACGATGTCCGCGCTGATGGTCTACAGCCGGGTGCTGTTCTGGCCCGCCGCCGTGCAGAACATCATGCTGGACCTGCTCGCCCCGCTCGGCCTCGCGCTCGGCGATCCGGTGACGCTGGCCGGGCGCGCGCTGTCACCGTCCGGCGGGCGCAGGCTGGACGCGGTGATGCGCAGCTGGGTGGTGCGGCTGCTGACGTTCCCGTTCGTCAGCTCGGTGCTCGTCCTGATCTCCGAGTTGTCGATCTACTTCACCTCCTACTTCCAGACCGCGCTGCGCGAGGACGGCGTGCGGCAGCTGATGCACCTGCAACTGCTGCTCAGCGGCTGCCTGTTCGTGCTGCCGATGCTGACCAAGCAGGAGATGCTGCCGCGCTGGTGCACCCACCCGATCCGGGCGCTGCTGGTCTTCATCGACGGGCTCTTCGACTCGCTGCCGGGCATCGTGGTGATGCTCAGCGGCACGCTGGTGGCCGGAAACTGGTACGCCGCCCACCCGCGCACCTGGGGCCCCACCCTCCAGCGCGACCAGCAGATCGGCGGCGGGCTGATGCTCACCATCGCCGAGCTGATCGGACTGCCGTTCCTGGGCGCGGTGTTCGTGGAGTGGTGGCGCGAGGAGCGGCGCAAGGCCGTCGAACTGGACGCGCGGCTCGACCGCGAGCTCGTCCCGGTCGCCGTGGGGGTGGCCTCCGGCGGATCCGCGCCGCAGGACACCGCGCCGATGCTCGGGGAACCCGCGCGGGGCGCCGGGGCGGACGCGGCGGACGCCGCGGACCACGCGATCGGTGTAGACAGTGCGGCTAGTGCGGCCGGTGCGGCCGATGCGGAGACCACGGACGGCGCGCCCGGCGCCGCACTGGCCGGTCCCGCCGGTCCCGCCGGTCCGGGCGGTCCGGGCGGTCCGCAGATGGTCCGGCCGTGGTGGGAGACCGAGAGCGGCGAGGTCGCGGAACGCGTCCGCCGCAACACCGGCCGCGGGGCCCGCCGCTAGGCTCCGACGGCCAGACCGTCGTCCGACAGGAGGCCGCGTTGCTCACCCTCGATCTGCATCCCATCTTCCGCAACAACCGTGATATCGAACTCGCCCTGCGCCAGGCGATCTTCACCGCGGTGCGCAGTCGCGAGACCGTCGTCGAGATCATCCCCGGCAAGGGCAGCGGGCAGTTGATGAAGCGGGTGATGGCCTTCCTGGGCCAGAAACACATCAGGAAGATGTACGACCACCTGGAGACCGATCCCAGGAACTCCGGGCGTGTCCTGGTCCACTTCGTCTACGGCGAGGGCCCCGCGGCGGGCGGCGGCCGTGGCTGACGACCCGACACTGCCGTACGGGGGCGTGGACGGGGACGGTCATGACGAGTCGGCCCCTACGGGCCGCCGCCGGGTCACCTGCCGGGTGTGCGGACGTCCGTTGCACGGCAGGCAGGCACGGCTGTGGGGCCTGGGCGACGACTGCCGCGCCAAGCTCGCGCAGCGCGCGGCTCCGCGCCCACCGGCCCACGAGGCCGACCAGGACCCGTTGCCGGGCCTGTGAGGCGCGGGAGGGCGTTCGGGTGCGGGACGGCAATCGGGCGCGGGAGGGCCGGTCGGCGCCGTACTGCTTACGGGCGTACCGCGTGGGCGCCGTACCGCGTGCGGGCGTACGCCTGAGGGCGTACCGCGTGGGCGTCGTACCGCCGGTGGGCATACCGCGTACGCGGGGCGGGCCCGTGAGAACGCGGGCCCGCCCCGGATGAATCCTTTCCGCCGCGTCGTGGGCGTCGAGGCGTCAGGACGCCTCGGCCTCCCGCGCGCTCGTCTGCCCGTCGATCCAGACCACCTCCGTCGCGCCGCCGTGGCTGTGCACCCACTCGGCGTCCGTCACACCACCGGGCCAGAACACCACCGACGCCGGTTCCCGCACCCAGCGGATGGACGCCGAGCCGTCGGGCCAGGCGACTCCCCACGCCACCACGCCCGTTCCCGACGCCCCCGTCACGTCGAGGTGACGTTGCAGGTAGAAACGGCGCGGCTCCAGTTCCGGAAGTTCCGAAAGATCCGACACAAGGCACCTCTACTTCCCACCTGAGGCCTACCCATCTCCCATACATGCTCCGTGCAGGGGTGGATGAACCGCGATGGACGGAATGTGTCTTCCGTTTGAAATGAGTCCCACCACGCGGGACCGGACAGCGGCGCGGGGCCGCCCGCAGCCGGTACGACCCGGTCCGGCGTCAACCGCCCCGCTCACCAGCCCCGTTCACGCCACGCGTTCGAATGCGCCCGCTCGGCAACCGGCGTCTTGGCGTTCCAGTGTCCACGATAGACCGAGGTTTCGTCCGGGAGTTGGCCGAAGTGTTTCGCTCCGAGGACCCCGAGAGCCGACCCCCTAGCAGCCAAGGACCGCCCCCGTGCCGCAGCCTTCGTACCTCGGTGATCGGCGCCCTGACCACGGACGCCACGCACGCGAGGGCTTCCTCAGGGGGACGATTCATGTGGCGAGCGTAGAAGCGCGAGATCTCTTCTGAGGGAGAACAGGAGAACAGGGGAACGGGAGAACGGGAGGACGCAGCCGTCGCTTCGCCGCTCGACGGCCGCGATGCCGCTCAGCCCGTTTCGAGCCGCGCTGCCACGACCGGCCGGATCGCAGTGGTGGGCCGGGACGTCGGTGGTGACGGTGGAGGTGCGGTGGGCGCACCTCTCGGCGCCCTGTCCCAGCCCTGTCCCAAGTCGCAGAGCGCTTCAAGTGACCCCTGGCAGGGAGCAGGATGGGCGCCATGGTGGAGATCGGTTTCCTGACCGAGTCCGACCGCGTCCGCTGGGAAGCGCTGGCTCGCGGCAAGGACGCGTACTTCAAGGTCGAGCGCAGCGACGACAGTTACGAACGGACCTGGCGGCGCCTGCTCGACGACGAGCGCATACGCGGGGTCGCCGCACGGCTCGACGGCAGGATGGTCGGCATCGCGCACTACCTGTTCCACGCCAGCGTCTGGTACTCCGAAAAGTGCTATCTGGCCGACCTGTTCGTGGATCCGGAAGCCCGGCGGCAGGGTGTCGCGACGGCGGTGATCGAGTGGGTCGCGCGTGACGCCGAGGAGAACGGCTCGCCCGGCCTCTACTGGAACACGCTGGAGGACGCTCCGGCTCGCGCGCTGTACGACAGGCTGGGCAGGTTCCATGAGGGGCTCGTCCTCTACACCTACCGGCGTGATGCGAGCCGGGCCGCCGTAGAAGCCGGGGCGGGAAGCCACGCTTCGGCCGTGCTGCCCGAGCAGCAGCCCGGGTCCCGCTGACGAGCGTCTGCCGATTGCCGACAGCGTGAGCCGGTTCCTCGCCGGGACGCGTGCGCGAGGCAGTCGTGGCAGCGAAGCGGGGCCGCCCCCGTGCCGGGCGGCCCCGCTCTCGTGCTTCGGCTACCAGCCCCGCTCGCGCCACTCCGACAGATGCGGCCGCTCGGCGCCCAGCGTCGTGTCGTTGCCGTGGCCCGGGTAGACCCACGTCTCGTCCGGGAGCCGGGCGAAGAGCTTCGCCTCCACGTCCCCGAGCAGGCTGCGGAACGCCTCGGGATCGTTGAAGGTGTTGCCCACGCCGCCCGGGAAGAGACAGTCCCCGGTGAAGACGTGCGGGTGGCCGTGCGGGTCGTCGTAGACCAGGGCGATGCTGCCCGGGGTGTGGCCGACGAGGTGGCGGGCGGTCAGGGTGACCCGGCCGACCGCGATCGTGTCGCCGTCGTCCACCGGGACGTCCGTGGGCACCGGGATGCCCTCCACGTCCAGGCGGCCCGCGTACGTGCGGGCGCCGGTGGCGTCGACCACCTCGCGCAGCGCGCCCCAGTGGTCGCCGTGCCGGTGCGTGGTGATCACCGACGCGATCCCGCTCTCCCCGATCGTGCCCAGCAGGGTCGCGGACTCGGCCGCGGCGTCGACCAGCGCCTGCTCACCGGTCGCCCGGCACCGCAACAGGTACGCGTTGTTGTCCATCGGGCCGACCGCGACCTTGGTGATCATCAGATCGGTGAGTTCGTGCACGTCCGGCGGGCCGCCGACCTTCACTGCTCCGGTGTACGACATGGCGTCACCCTAGCGGTGGCAGCACCGGCAGCGGCGCCTGCGGATCCGCCGTCAGGTCCTCGCCGCGACTGCGCCCGGTGACCCAGGCCAGCAGCGCGCCGGCCGGGCCGCTCACCGTCAGCTCGGGTTCGTCCGCGTTGCCGATGTTCCAGGTCTCGCCGGAGTCGGTACAGCGCAGCCGCACCGCGGGGATGCCCTCGCGGCCGGACAGGCCGTCCGCGAGCGCGGCCAGGTCCCGCGCGACGAAGCCGGCCGGCAGGTCGGCGCAGGTCCGGCCGACGTCCAGGTCGACCAGGTGCAGGTGCAGCTCCCGCAGCCGCATCATCGGGATCTGGGCCGCCGGACGCACCCCGCCGTGCCGGGTGCGCACCTGCGCCGCCCAGGCCTGCGGCGGCATGGCGTCCATCGCCTCGGCCAGCGCGTCCGCGCCCCGGCGCAGGTCGGCGAGCTGCTCGGGCAACGGGCGGGACGCGCCGTCCTCGATGTCCTTGTTCCTGGCCTCCTCGCTGACGTACATCGCGCGTTCCTCGCCGGTACGCGCCCAGGTCAGCAGGTTGACCAGCGCGTCGGAGTTGCGCGCCAGGTGGGTCATGACGTGGCCGCGGGTCCAGCCCGGCAGCAGCGAGGGGCCGGTGACGGCGTCCGGGGCGAGCGCGGACGCCGCCTCGAACAGCGCGGCGGTGGCGTCGCGCACCTCGGCCGCATCACTCACGGGATCGAGTCGTTGGACGGACAAGGAGGGCCTCCTGGGGGTCGTCTCGTTGTCGATCACCTCTGACGCTAGCGCGGCTCACTCGGTCGGGTGAACATGGCCGCCGCCGACCGGGAATCGAATGTGCGTGCTATACGCTCGTAGAGAGACACCACCAGGCGTCACCAGACGTCAGCAGAGACATCACCGAGACTCCAAGGCATTCGGCAAGAAGAGCGGAACGCGCCCCAGCTACGCTGAACGGGGGGTGCTTACCCCTTCGTTTCCACGAAAGGTACGGGACCGGCGTGGCCGATCGACTCACCGTCCGCGGCGCTCGCGAGCACAACCTCAAGAACGTTTCGCTGGACCTTCCCCGCGACTCGCTCATCGTCTTCACCGGACTGTCGGGGTCCGGCAAGTCGTCCCTCGCGTTCGACACCATCTTCGCCGAGGGGCAGCGCCGCTACGTCGAGTCGCTCTCCTCGTACGCCCGGCAGTTCCTCGGCCAGATGGACAAGCCGGACGTGGACTTCATCGAGGGTCTGTCGCCCGCGGTCTCCATCGACCAGAAGTCCACCTCGCGCAACCCGCGCTCCACCGTGGGCACCATCACCGAGGTCTACGACTACCTGCGGCTGCTGTTCGCCCGCATCGGCAAGCCGCACTGCCCGGAGTGCGGCCGTCCGATCAGCCGCCAGTCCCCGCAGGCCATCGTGGACCGCGTGCTGGAGCTGGAGGAAGGCAGCCGCTTCCAGGTGCTCTCCCCGCTGGTGCGCGAGCGTAAGGGCGAGTACGTCGACCTCTTCTCCGACCTGCAGACCAAGGGCTACAGCCGGGCCCGGGTGGACGGCGCGACCGTCCAGCTGACCGACCCGCCGAAGCTGAAGAAGCAGGAGAAGCACACCATCGAGGTGGTCGTCGACCGCCTGACCGTCAAGGACAGCGCCAAGCGGCGGCTGACCGACTCGGTCGAGACCGCGCTCGGCCTGTCCGGCGGCATGGTCATCCTGGACTTCGTCGACCTGCCGGAGGACGACCCGCAGCGTGAGCGGATGTTCTCCGAGCACCTGTACTGCCCGTACGACGACCTGTCCTTCGAGGAGCTGGAGCCGCGCTCCTTCTCGTTCAACTCGCCGTTCGGCGCCTGCCCGGACTGCACCGGCATCGGCACCCGCATGGAGGTCGACCCGGAGCTGATCGTCCCCGACGAGGAGAAGTCGCTCGACGAGGGCGCCATCGCCCCCTGGTCGCACGGCCACACCAGCGACTACTTCGGCCGACTGGTCGGCGCGCTCGCCGACGAACTGGGCTTCCGCACCGACATCCCCTGGGCCGGGCTGCCGCAGCGCGCCAGGAAGGCCCTGCTGGGCGGCCACAAGACGCAGATCCAGGTCAGCTACCGCAACCGCTACGGGCGGCAGCGGTCGTACACCACGGCCTTCGAGGGCGCGATCCCGTTCGTCAAGCGGCGGCACTCCGAGGCGGAGACCGACTCCAGCCGCGAGCGCTTCGAGGGGTACATGCGGGAGGTGCCCTGCCCCACCTGCGAAGGCACCCGGCTGAAGCCCATCGTGCTCGCGGTCACCGTGGCGGGGCGGTCGATCGCCGAGGTCTCGGCCATGTCGATCAACGACTGCGCCGACTTCCTGCGCACCCTCACCCTCACCGCCCGCGAGAAGACCATCGCCGAGCGGGTGCTGAAGGAGGTCAACGAGCGGCTGCGCTTCCTGGTCGACGTCGGCCTGGACTACCTCTCGCTCAACCGCGCCGCGGGCACCCTGTCCGGCGGCGAGGCGCAGCGCATCCGGCTGGCCACCCAGATCGGCTCCGGGCTGGTCGGCGTGCTCTACGTGCTGGACGAGCCGTCCATCGGCCTGCACCAGCGCGACAACCACCGCCTGATCGAGACCCTGGTGCGACTGCGCGACCTGGGCAACACGCTGATCGTGGTGGAGCACGACGAGGACACCATCCGCACGGCCGACTGGGTCGTCGACATCGGCCCGGGCGCGGGCGAGCACGGCGGCAAGGTGGTGCACTCCGGCGCGCTGGGCAAGCTGCTGACCAACAAGGAGTCGCTGACCGGGCAGTACCTGTCCGGCCGGCGGGCCATCCCGATCCCGGACCTGCGCCGCCCGATCGACCCCAAGCGCCGCCTGACGGTGCACGGCGCCCGCGAGCACAACCTGCGGGACATCTCCGTCTCCTTCCCGCTCGGCGTCTTCACCGCCGTCACCGGCGTCTCGGGCTCCGGCAAGTCCACGCTGGTCAACGACATCCTCTACACCCACCTGGCCCGCGAGCTGAACGGCGCCCGCGCGGTCCCCGGCCGCCACACCCGGGTGGACGGCGACGACCTGGTCGACAAGGTGGTGCACGTCGACCAGTCGCCGATCGGCCGCACCCCGCGCTCCAACCCGGCCACGTACACCGGCGTCTTCGACCACGTGCGCAGGCTCTTCGCGGAGACCATGGAGGCCAAGGTCCGCGGCTACCTGCCGGGACGCTTCTCGTTCAACGTCAAGGGCGGCCGCTGCGAGAACTGCTCCGGTGACGGCACGATCAAGATCGAGATGAACTTCCTGCCGGACGTCTACGTGCCGTGCGAGGTCTGCCACGGCGCCCGCTACAACCGGGAGACGCTGGAGGTCCACTACAAGGGCAAGTCCATCGCCGAGGTGCTGGACATGCCGATCGAGGAGGCGCTCGACTTCTTCGAGGCGGTCCCGGCCATCGCCCGCCACCTGCGCACCCTCAACGACGTGGGCCTGGGCTACGTGCGGCTCGGCCAGAGCGCGCCGACCCTCTCCGGCGGCGAGGCGCAGCGCGTCAAGCTCGCCAGCGAACTGCAGAAGCGCTCCACCGGCCGGACGGTCTACGTGCTGGACGAGCCGACCACCGGTCTGCACTTCGAGGACATCAGCAAGCTGATCTCCGTGCTGTCGGGGCTGGTCGAGAAGGGGAACTCGGTCGTCGTCATCGAGCACAACCTCGACGTCATCAAGACCGCCGACTGGGTCGTCGACATGGGCCCCGAAGGCGGCAGCGGCGGTGGCCTGGTGGTCGCCGAGGGCACCCCGGAGGAGGTCGCGTCGGTCCCGGCCAGCCACACCGGCAAGTTCCTGCGCGAGATCCTCGGCGACCGGGTGAGCGACGCGGCGATCCCGGCGCAGAAGCGGGCCGGTTCCCGCACGACCGCGGCCAAGGCGCCCGCCCGCAGGACGGCGGCCAAGACGGCGAAGACGGCCACGAGCGCGGCGAAGACGGCCGCCACCGCCGCCAAGTCCGCGGCGAAGAGCGCCAAGGCGCCCGCGAAGAAGGCCGCGGCGACGCGGAAGCGGGCGAGCGGGAAGGGGTGAGCGTGGCGCGGCGGCGGTGGGCAGGGGGCTGGCGGAGCGCCGGAATATTCGGGTCGTAAGGTACGGAGGCGGCGGTTCGCCGTCGCGTTCGGCACCTGCCGGTACGGCATGGCGCCGCCACGCCGTACCTCGTCCCGAGCGGAGAACAGCGCCATGACCGACCAGCCCACCGCCCGCCGCACCGTGCTCCAGGGCGCCGCCGTCGTCGGGGTCGCCGGCGTCGGCCTGGGCGTGGCGGGCTGCGCCGCCAAGCCCAAGCAGCCGACCGGGCCGGTCGACCTCGGCGCGGCCGACGAGGTGCCGGTCGGCGGCGCCAAGCTGTACCGCGACCAGAAGGTGGTCGTGGCGCAGCCGACCAAGGGCGCGTACAAGGGCTTCAGCGCGGTCTGCACGCATCAGGGCTGCGTCGTCGCCTCGATCCAGAACAACGTCGTCACCTGCCCCTGCCACGGCAGCCAGTTCAACGCGCTGACAGGCGCGGTGGAGCAGGGCCCGGCGCCGACCCCGCTGCCCGCGGTCGGCGTCACGGTCCAGAACGGCAAGCTGGTCGCGGACTCCTGAGCGGCCGACGGGAACGGGCGCCCGGACTGCCGGCCGCATCGGGCACTCAGGCCGCCCGGACCGCGTCCGTCACGACGCCCGCCCAGGACCGCCCCCTAGTCCCACTCCCAGGTGATCCCCAGCACCCCCGGCCGTACCTCGGGCTGTACCAGGTGCACCGTGCCGTGGCCGTTGAGCGTCAGCTCGGCGACGTCGCGGCGCGGGCCGTCGGGGGAGGAGCGGGCGAAGCGGCGGCAGCGCACCGGCAGGGCAGCCGCGTCGAAGCCCACCTGGAGCACGTAACCGCCGCCGCCGAAGGTGAACCCGCGCACGTACTCGACGCTGGGTCCGGCGCTGCCGTCGTCCACCTCGTAGCCGAGCAGCGCGGTGTCGCCGCTGCGCAGCCGCCCGTCGAAGAGCAGCTCGGTGACGACCACGCACGAGGCCGCGTGGCGGCGCACGCGGCCCACCCGGCAGTTGTCGGTGGCGCGCACCCGGACCCGCTCGACGTCGCCGCCGGGGTCGCCGAGGTGGATGGCCAGATAGCGGTCCACGCCGTCGCGGTGGGCGCGGACCACGTGCTGCGAGCGGCGGTGGCTCAGCTCCCGGGCGGCGCCGATGCGCACGTACTCGTACTGCATGACGGTGTGCAGACCGCCGTCGGGCGGCGCCTCCAGTTCGGCCAGCAGCGACTCGACGACGGCCGCGGCCTCCAGGACCGCGCGGTACGGGCGGGCCTGCGGCCGGGCGTCGGGGGTGCGCGGGCCCAGCAGCCGGGTCAAGGAGTGCGGCGGCAGGTCCAGGACCTCTTCCAGCGCGGTGACCGCGCGCAGTGACTCGGGCCGGTCGGGCCGGCGGACGCCGCGCTGCCAGTAGCTGAGGCTGGTCACGCCGACGTGGACACCGCGCAGCTCCAGCCGGTGCCTGATCCGGTGCAGGGCCAGCCCCCGGGCGGCCAGCGCGGCCCGCAGGGCGACCGGGAACGGGCCGGTGCGGAGCGCGTCGGCGAGGCGGGCCTCGGCGGAGGCGGGGCGGTCGGTGCCCTGAGTGCCCTGGGCGTCGCCGATCGTGCTCATCGTCGATCTCCTTCCGGCACGGGCGCGGACGCGGCCACCGCGGCGTGAACGTTCACATCGGTGCCCGTGCCGCGGTCCGGTGGGGGGCGAGGTTACCTGCGGCGGACGCCGTGCCGTTCACAACGGTATTTCGGCCGTTCACAGACGCGCCAGGCCCATGACAACCCCCGTTGACCATGTTCTGTCACTGCCGGATGCTCGTCCACGAGCGTCCGGACGCGCTCCTTCCCCTGCCCCCACCAGGCCCTCACCAGGGAGGAACGCAGCCATGTCCCCCATCGAGCAACCCCGCAGAGCCCGCACGGCCCGCGGGTCCCGCCGCTTCGGCCGCCGTGGACTCGCCACGGCCTGCCTCGTGATCGCCGCCGCCCTGTCGGCGACCGCGGCCTCGGCCACCACCGCGTCGGCGGCAGCCCCCGCCTCCGCGACAAGGACCGCCCCCGCCTCCGCGACCACGCCCGCCTCCGCGAAGACGCCCGCCGCCAGCCCCGCGGCGCAGCTGAACATCAGCATGCAGGAGCAGCAGCAGACCAACTGGTGCTGGGCCGCCAGCGGCGACACCATCGCCTCCTGGTTCGGCTACAGCTACAGCCAGAACCAGTTCTGCGACGCCGCGTTCGGCTACAGCCAGAACTCCAGCTGCCCCAACGACCAGGCCACCCTCGCCGACGACCAGACCGCGTACAACTGGATGGGCCTCGACTCGGGCGACTACATCCAGGGCACCCTGAGCTACTCCGGCGTCCAGCGCGAGATCAACGCCAAGCGGCCGGTCCAGACCCGCATCCAGTGGAGCTCGGGCGGCGGCCACATGGAGGTGATCTACGGCTACGACACCTCCGACGGCTACGTCTACTGGGGCGACCCGTGGCCGGACGACAACCGCTACAACTGGGCGACGTACAACTACTACACCGACAACTCGGACTTCTCCTGGACCCACACGCTCTACGGAATCGGAGCGTGACCGCCATGAACGCCACCACCCCTCGCGCCACCGCCCTGCGCGTCCTGGGCGCCGCCGCGCTCGCCACCGCGGCCCTCGGCCTGGCGGGCGCGGGCACCGCCTCCGCCACCACCCCGGAAGCCGTCACCCCGGAAGCCGCCGCCCAGGCAGCCGCCACCCCGGCCGCCCCGCAGGCCCTGACCGCCTCGCAGGTGTCCGCCGGGCGCGCGGTGGCCGGCAACCAGGCCACCCTGGCCGTCCTGGGCAAGTTCTTCGCCGCCGACCCCGACCACGGCAGCGCGCGGGCCCGGGCCGCCGCGGGTACGGCCGCCGCGCCCCGCCTGTCCGGCGCCAGCGTCACCGTCTACACGCTCGACCCCGCCTTCGTCGCGGGCACGCCCGGCGCCGCCGTCGCCCAACCGTCCTACGTGGCCACCGACGCGGTCTCCGCCACCGGCCAGACCGCGTCGGTGTGGACCGCGAGGACCGCCAAGGGCTGGCAGGTCGTCAACATCGCCAGCGGCGACGACGAGACCGCGTACACCGCCAAGGCGCACGGCGACGGCACGGTCTTCCGCGAGCCGCAGATCAACGCCTGGTACGTGCTGCGGGGCGACCGCGTGCTGCCGCTCGACACCGAGGCCACGGCCGTGGTCGGCGCCCACGGCACGACCGTCGCCGCGTACCAGCGGCACGTGCGCACCGCGTACGGGCACATGCTGCCCGGCTCGGCGTACGACAAGCAGGGCTACGCGGGCGGCTTCGGCAACACGGCCCCCGACGCGGCGGCCCGCGCGGCCACCCGTTCGGCGGCAGGCGGCCAGGCCGGCGACCAGGCGGGCCACGGCACGGCCTCCCGCACGGCGGCCGCCTCGGCGGCCGGCCACGGCACGGCGGGAGTCGGCGCCACCGGTACCGCGGCCCTCGCGGGCGGCGGTGCGGTCCTGACCCTGGCCGCGGCTCTGGGCGGACGGGCGCTGCGCCGCAGGAGCGGCCGGGCCTGACCGACGGACCCGGGCCCGCAACACCCGTGCGGGCCCGGGACTGTCGGTCGTCGCCAGTAGGGTGGTGACATGGCCGACCCCTCCAGCTACCGCCCGAAGCCGGGGCAGATCCCCGACTCGCCGGGGGTCTACAAGTTCCGCGACGAACACCGCCGCGTCATCTACGTCGGCAAGGCCAAGAGCCTGCGCCAGCGGCTGTCTTCGTACTTCCAGGACCTGGCCAACCTGCACCCGCGCACCCGCACCATGGTGACCACCGCCGCGGCCGTCGAGTGGACGGTGGTGGCCACCGAGGTCGAGGCGCTCCAGCTGGAGTACTCCTGGATCAAGGAGTTCGATCCGCGCTTCAACGTCAAGTACCGCGACGACAAGAGCTATCCGTCGCTCGCCGTCACGCTGAACGAGGAGTTCCCGCGGGTCCAGGTGATGCGCGGTCCCAAGCGCAGGGGCGTGCGCTACTTCGGCCCGTACGCCCACGCCTGGGCGATCCGCGAGACCGTCGACCTGCTGCTGCGGGTCTTCCCGGTGCGCACCTGCTCGGCGGGCGTCTTCAAGCGCTCCAGCCAGATCGGCCGCCCCTGCCTGCTGGGGTACATCGGCAAGTGCTCGGCGCCCTGCGTCGGCCGGGTCACCCCCGAGGAGCACCGCGAACTCGCCGAGGAGTTCTGCGACTTCATGGCCGGCCGCACCGGCACCTACCTGCGCCGCCTGGAGACCGCGATGCGCGAGGCGGCCGGCGAGATGGAGTACGAGAAGGCCGCCAGGCTGCGCGACGACATCGAGGCGCTCAGGCGCGCGATGGAGAAGAACGCGGTGGTGCTCACCGACGCCACCGACGCCGACCTGATCGCGGTCGCCGAGGACGAGCTGGAGGCGGCCGTCCAGATCTTCCACGTGCGCGGCGGCCGGGTGCGCGGCCAGCGCGGCTGGGTCACCGACAAGGTCGAGGCGGTCGACACCGCGGGCCTGGTCGAGCACGCCCTCCAGCAGCTGTACGGCGACGAGCGCGGTGACGCGGTGCCCAAGGAGGTGCTGGTCCCGGCGGTGCCGGAGCCCTCCGAGCCGGTCACCGAGTGGCTGTCGCACCGCCGGGGCTCCGCGGTCAGCCTGCGCATCCCGCAGCGCGGCGACAAGAAGGACCTGATGGCCACCGTCCAGCGCAACGCCCAGCAGGCGCTGGCGCTGCACAAGACCCGGCGCGCGTCCGACCTGACCACCCGCTCGCGCGCGCTGGAGGAGATCGCCGCGGCGCTGGACCTGGACACCGCGCCGCTGCGCATCGAGTGCTTCGACATCTCGCACCTCCAGGGCGACGACGTGGTGGCCTCCATGGTCGTCTTCGAGGACGGCCTCGCCCGCAAGAGCGAGTACCGCCGCTTCCAGATCAAGACCTTCGCGGGTCAGGACGACGTACGGTCCATGCACGAGGTCGTCTCCCGGCGCTTCCGCCGCTACCTGCGCGAGATGCAGCGCGCGGGCGAGTGGGAGGAGCAGGGCGACGGCGACCCGGCCGCCCCGCCCGCCGACGGTGCCCTGGCCGCGACGCCCGCCGACGGTGCCTCTGCCGCCCCTCAGCCCGCCGACGGCGACCCGGCCGTCCCCCGGTCCGCCGACAGCGACACGCCCGCCGCAACCGTCGCCACCGCTGATGACGACCTCGGCCGTGGTGGGCCCATCGACCCCGACACCGGCCGCCCGCGCAAGTTCGCGTACCCGCCGCAGCTGCTGGTCGTCGACGGTGGGAAGCCGCAGGTCGCGGCGGCCAAGCGGGCGCTGGACGAGCTGGGCGTCGAGGACGTCGCGGTGTGCGGCCTGGCCAAGCGGCTGGAGGAGGTCTGGCTGCCGGACGACGACGACCCGGTGATCCTCCCGCGTACCAGCGAGGGCCTCTACCTGCTGCAACGCGTCCGCGACGAGGCGCACCGCTTCGCCATCGCCTACCAGCGCGGCAAGCGTGGCAAGGCGATGCGCGCCGGTGCGCTGGACTCCGTGCCGGGTCTGGGCGAGACCCGCAAGCAGGCGCTGCTCAAGCACTTCGGCTCGGTCAAGCGACTGCGCGCGGCGACCATCGAGCAACTGTGCGAGGTGCCCGGCATAGGCCGCAGGACGGCCGAGTCCCTGGCCGTCGCGCTCGCCCAGGCTTCACCCTCCGTTCCCGCTGTGAACACCGCCACCGGAGAGATCATTGAGGAGGAGGGGGCGGCCGACCGGAGCGCCGTCCCCGGCGGTTCCCCCGGCGACCCGGGGGAGGAACGGGGGCCGGAGGAATGACCGGTATCGACACGCACAGCACGCACAGCAAGCACGACACAGACGGAGCACAGGTGAGTACGGGCGGAGCGGGCGAGGCCACGGAGGCCATCCCCGAACTGGTGATCATCTCCGGCATGTCCGGAGCGGGCCGCAGCACCGCGGCCAAGTGTCTTGAGGACCTCGGCTGGTTCGTCGTGGACAACCTGCCGCCCGCGCTGATCCCCACGATGGTGGACCTCGGCGCCCGCTCGCAGGGCAACGTGGCGCGCATCGCGGTCGTCGTGGACGTGCGCGGCCGGCGCTTCTTCGACAACCTGCGCGAGTCGCTCGCCGCCCTCGACACCAAGAACGTCAAGCGGCGGGTGCTCTTCCTCGAGGCGTCCGACAACGCGCTGGTGCGCCGCTTCGAGTCGGTGCGCAGGCCGCACCCGCTCCAGGGCGACGGCCGCATCGTGGACGGCATCGCCGCCGAACGCGACCTGCTGCGCGAGCTGCGCGGCGACGCCGACCTGGTGATCGACACCTCCAGCCTCAACGTGCACGAGCTGCGGGCCAAGATGGACGCCCAGTTCGCCGGTGAGGAGGAGCCGGAGCTGCGGGCCACGGTGATGTCCTTCGGCTTCAAGTACGGGTTGCCCGTCGACGCCGACCTGGTGGTCGACTGCCGCTTCCTGCCCAACCCGCACTGGGTGCCCGAGCTGCGCCCGTACACCGGGCTCAACGACGAGGTGGCCACCTACGTCTTCAACCAGCCCGGCGCCAAGGAGTTCCTGGACGGCTACGCCGAGCTGCTGCGCATCGTCGCCTCCGGCTACCGCCGCGAGGGCAAGCGCTACGTGACGATCGCGGTCGGCTGCACCGGCGGCAAGCACCGCAGCGTCGCGATGTCCGAGCGGCTGGCGGGACGGCTGTCCTCCGACGGCGTCGAGACCGTGGTGGTCCACCGCGACATGGGGCGCGAGTGATCAGAACCCGCACCGCCCGGCGGTTGCTGCGCACCAATCGCCGCTCCGGCGTCACCCCCAAGGTGGTCGCCCTCGGCGGGGGACACGGCCTGTCCGCGTCCCTCGCCGCCCTGCGCCGCATCACCCAGGACCTCACGGCCGTGGTCACCGTCGCCGACGACGGCGGCTCCAGCGGCCGGCTCCGCAGCGAGCTGGGCGTCCTGCCCCCCGGCGACCTGCGCAAGGCGCTCGCCGCGCTGTGCGGGGACGACGAGTGGGGGCGCACCTGGTCAAGGGTGATCCAGCACCGGTTCACCAGTAAGGGTGAGATGCACGGCCACGCGGTCGGCAACCTGCTGATCGTCGCCCTCTGGGAACAGCTCGGCGACCCGGTCGCCGCCCTGGAGTGGGTCGGCAGGCTGCTCGGCGCGCACGGCAGGGTGCTGCCGATGTCCGCGGTGCCGCTCGACCTGGAGGCGATCGTCCGCGGCCACGACCCGGCCCGCCCGAACGACACCGACACCGTGCGGGGCCAGGCCACGGTGGCCCTCACCCCCGGCGAGGTGCTCCAGGTCCAGCTGGTGCCGAGCGACCCGCCGGCCGTCCCGGAGGCCGTCCAGGCGGTCATGGACGCCGACTGGGTGGTGCTGGGACCGGGCTCGTGGTTCTCCTCCGTCATACCGCACCTGCTGGTGCCGGAACTGGCCGAGGCGCTGACCCAGACCCGCGCACGCCGGGTGCTCACCCTCAACCTCGCACCCCAGCCGGGCGAGACCGAGGGATTTTCTCCGCAGCGTCACTTGGAGGTTTTGGCCCGACACGCCCCTAAACTCACCATCGACGTGGTGTTGGCCGACGAGGCCGCCGTGCCCGACCGCCAGAGCCTGAGCCTGGCCGCCGAGCGGCTGGCGGGCACGGTGGAGCTGGCCCCGGTCGCCGCTCCGGACGGGCCCCGGCACGACCCGGAGCGGCTGGCCGCCGCGTATGACCGGGTTTTTCGGATGTATGGAAGGATCGGCCCATGGCGATGACGGCAGCGGTGAAGGACGAGATCTCCCGGCTTCCCGTCACCCGGACCTGCTGCCGCAAGGCGGAGGTGTCGTCGATCCTGCGGTTCGCGGGCGGGCTCCACCTGGTCAGCGGGCGCATCGTGATCGAGGCGGAGCTGGACACCGGCATCGCCGCGCGCCGGCTGCGCAAGGACATCCTGGAGATCTTCGGCCACCCCTCCGACCTGGTCGTCATGGCCCCCGGCGGGCTGCGCAGAGGCAGCCGGTACGTCGTGCGGGTGGTCGCGGGCGGTGACCAGCTGGCCCGGCAGACCGGCCTGGTCGACGGGCGCGGCAGGCCGATCCGCGGGCTGCCCCCGCAGGTCGTCTCCGGTGCCACCTGCGACGCCGAGGCCGCCTGGCGCGGCGCCTTCCTGGCCCACGGCTCGCTCACCGAGCCCGGCCGCTCCTCCTCGCTGGAGGTCACCTGCCCCGGCCCCGAGGCCGCGCTCGCCCTGGTCGGCGCCGCCCGCAGGCTGGGCATCCCGTCCAAGGCCCGCGAGGTGCGCGGGGTGGACCGGGTCGTGGTGCGCGACGGCGACGCGATCGGCGCGTTGCTGACCCGGCTGGGGGCGCACGAGTCGGTGCTCGCGTGGGAGGAGCGCCGGATGCGCCGCGAGGTGCGGGCCACCGCCAACCGGCTGGCCAACTTCGACGACGCCAACCTGCGCCGCTCCGCCCGCGCCGCGGTCGCCGCCGGAGCCAGGGTGCAGCGGGCGCTGGAGATCCTCGGCGACGAGGTACCGGAACACCTCGCCGCGGCGGGCCGGCTGCGCATGGACCACAAGCAGGCGTCGCTGGAGGAGCTGGGATCGCTGGCCGACCCGCCGCTCACCAAGGACGCGGTCGCCGGCCGCATCCGCCGCCTGCTGGCGATGGCCGACAAGCGCGCGTCGGACCTGGGCATCCCCGGCACGGAGTCCAACCTGACGGAGGAAATGGTCGGTTGACGCCCGGCGGGCCCCAACCGCCGTCATCCGTACGCGTCCCGTACGTCACACCCGCCCCGGCGGCGCCCTCGCGCGCGCCGGGGCGTCGTGCTTCGCGGAGACGGACACCCGCCGCGCGGAGACGGACATCTCCCGCCTTTTCCCGCCGTACTGACGTGCTCTCCTGTGCCGTCCTCCGCTCATAAGCAAAGCGTCCTATACCAGCCAGGACGGCCGTCGCGCATCGCCGAACACGGCACTGTCACCGATGTCACTCCGGACCCCTCGGCGAGGTAGGGTCGGTGGTGGTCGGGGACAACCAAACGGCGCAGCCGGACTGTATTCCGGCGCATCAACGAGGAGATCGGTTCGTGACGATCCGCGTAGGTATCAACGGCTTTGGCCGCATCGGTCGCAACTTCTTCCGTGCCGCCCTTGAGCAGGGCGCCGACCTGGACGTCGTGGCGGTCAACGACCTGGGCGACACCGCGACCACCGCGCACCTGCTGAAGTACGACACCATTCTGGGCCGCCTCAACGCCGAGGTCAGCCACACCTCCGACTCCATCACCGTGAACGGCAAGACCATCAAGGTCCTCGCCGAGCGCGACCCGGCGAACCTCCCCTGGGGCGAGCTGGACGTCGACATCGTCATCGAGTCCACCGGCATCTTCACCAAGCGGGACGACGCCGCCAAGCACCTCGCGGGCGGCGCCAAGAAGGTCATCATCTCGGCCCCCGCCAAGGACGAGGACATCACGATCGTCATGGGTGTCAACAACGACGCCTACGACCCCGCCAAGGACAACATCATCTCCAACGCCTCGTGCACCACCAACTGTGTGGCGCCGATGGCGAAGGTGCTGCTGGAGAACTTCGGCATC
This sequence comes from Streptantibioticus parmotrematis, assembly GCF_019890615.1. Taxonomy (GTDB): domain Bacteria; phylum Actinomycetota; class Actinomycetes; order Streptomycetales; family Streptomycetaceae; genus Streptantibioticus_D; species Streptantibioticus_D parmotrematis. The sequence continues at coordinate 75,257 of NZ_JAINVZ010000016.1, forward strand.
GTCAAGGGCCTGATGACGACGGTCCACGCGTACACCAACGACCAGCGCATCCTGGACTTCCCGCACAAGGACCTGCGCCGCGCCCGCGCCGCCGCGCAGAACATCATCCCGACCACCACCGGTGCCGCCAAGGCCACCGCGCTGGTCATCCCGGCCCTCAAGGGCAAGCTGGACGGCATCGCGATGCGCGTGCCGGTCCCCACCGGCTCCGTCACCGACCTGGTGGTCGAGCTGGAGCGCGAGGTCACCAAGGACGAGGTCAACGCCGCGTTCCAGAAGGCCGCCGAGGGTCAGCTGAAGGGCATCCTGGAGTACACCGAGGACCCGATCGTCTCCTCGGACATCGTCAACCAGCCCGTTTCGTGCACGTTCGACTCCTCCCTGACGATGGCGCAGGGCAAGAGCGTTAAGGTCATCGGCTGGTACGACAATGAGTGGGGCTACTCCAACCGCCTGGTGGACCTGACCACCTTCATCGGCGGCCGGCTCTGACACGGAGCCGGTAGCACCGCGATGCACGAGGACGAGGCCCGTACGACGCCGCCGTCGTACGGGCCTCGTCCCTACTCCGGGTATTCCAGGAGCCACACATGAAGACGATCGACGATCTCGATGTCGCCGGACGGCGGGTGTTCGTCCGCGCCGACCTCAACGTCCCCCTCTCCGGGGACGGGATCACCGACGACGGCCGCATCCGTGCCGCCGTCCCGACCATCACCAAGCTCGCCGAACGCGGCGCCAAGGTGATCGTCGCCTCCCACCTCGGCCGCCCCAAGGGCGCGCCGGACCCGCAGTTCTCGCTCCGCCCGGTCGCCGCGCGCCTCGGTGAACTGCTGGGCAAGGACGTCGCGTTCGCCACCGACACCGTGGGCGACAGCGCGAAGGCCACCGTCGCCGCCCTGGCCGACGGCGAGGTCACGCTGCTGGAGAACCTGCGGTTCAACGCGGGCGAGACCGCCAAGGACGACGCCGAGCGCGGTGCCTTCGCCGACGCGCTGGCCGCGCTCGCCGACGCCTACGTGGGCGACGGCTTCGGCGCCGTGCACCGCAAGCACGCCTCCGTCTACGACCTCCCGGCGCGCCTCCCGCACGCCGCCGGCGGCCTGATCGCCACCGAGGTCGGCGTCCTGAAGAAGCTCACCGAGGACGTGGCGCGCCCGTACGCCGTCGTGCTCGGCGGCGCCAAGGTCTCCGACAAGCTGGGCGTCATCGACCACCTGCTGGGCAAGGCCGACCGCCTGCTGATCGGCGGCGGCATGGCCTACACCTTCCTGGCCGCCCAGGGCCACGAGGTGGGCAAGAGCCTGTTGCAGGAGGACCAGATCCCGGCGGTCAAGGAGTACCTGGCCCGCGCCGAGAAGCAGGGCGTGGAGTTCGTCCTGCCGGTCGACGTGGTGGCCGCGCCGGACTTCCCCGACCTGAAGGCGCAGGCCCCGACCCACCCCGTCGTGGTGCCCGCCGACGCCATCCCGGCCGACGTGCAGGGCCTGGACATCGGTCCGGAGACCCGCAAGCTGTTCGCCGCCAAGCTGGCGGACGCGGCCACCGTGTTCTGGAACGGCCCGATGGGCGTCTTCGAGCACCCCGACTACGCGGACGGGACCCGCGCGGTCGCCCAGGCGCTCCTGGACAGCCCGGCCTTCACCGTCGTCGGCGGCGGCGACTCGGCCGCGGCCGTACGCATCCTGGGCTTCGACGAGAACGCCTTCGGCCACATCTCGACCGGCGGCGGCGCCAGCCTCGAGTACCTCGAGGGCAAGACGCTGCCCGGCCTCGCCGCACTGGAGGACTGACCACCACATGAGCACCACCCGCACCCCGCTGATGGCGGGCAACTGGAAGATGAACCTCAACCACCTCGAGGCCATCGCCCACGTCCAGAAGCTCGCCTTCGCGCTGACCGACAAGGACTACGCGGCCGTGGAGGTCGCCGTCCTGCCGCCCTTCACCGACCTGCGCTCGGTGCAGACCCTGGTCGACGGCGACAAGCTGAAGATCAAGTACGGCGCCCAGGACGTCTCGGCCTACGACTCCGGCGCGTACACCGGCGAGATCTCCGGCCCGATGCTCGCCAAGCTCAAGTGCTCCTACGTGACGATCGGTCACAGCGAGCGACGCCAGTACCACGGTGAGGACGAGGCGATCGTCAACGCCAAGGTCAAGGCCGCGTTCCGGCACGACCTGACCCCGATCCTGTGCGTCGGCGAGGGCCTGGACGTGCGCAGGGCCGGCAACCAGGTCGCGCACACCCTCGCCCAGGTCGACGGCGCCCTGGGGGACGTCCCGGCCGACCAGGCGCGCACGATCGTCATCGCCTACGAGCCCGTGTGGGCGATCGGCACCGGCGAGGTCGCCACGCCCCAGGACGCCCAGGAGGTCTGCGGCGCGATCCGCGGGCGGCTGGCCGAGCTGTACGACCAGGAGCTGGCCGACCAGGTCCGCATCCAGTACGGCGGGTCGGTCAAGGCCGGCAACATCGCCGCGATCATGGTGCAGCCGGACGTCGACGGCGCGCTGGTCGGCGGTGCCTCGCTGGACGCCGACGAGTTCGTCAGGATCGTCCGCTTCGCTGATCAGGCAGTAGGCTGACGGACTCGATCCGAAGTACCCTGTCGGGGACCGGGCGCGGACTGCCGCGGTCGGTCCCCGCGCCGTCGTAGGTTCCCCCAGAGAGTTGGTCCAGCCGTGGTCACCGGATTCTCCATCGCCCTCATCGTGTTCAGCCTGCTGCTGATGCTGCTCGTGCTGATGCACAAGGGGAAGGGCGGCGGTCTCTCGGACATGTTCGGCGGCGGCATGCAGTCCTCCGTCGGCGGCTCCTCGGTGGCCGAGCGCAACCTCGACCGCATCACCGTCATCATCGGCCTGCTGTGGTTCGCGTGCGTCGTCGGCCTCGGTCTGGTGCTGAAGTTCCAGAAGTGACCCGGGCCCACCCTGCGGCCGTACCGCGCCCGGTTCGGGCGTAACTGACGGCCCGTCGCCCCCGCGGCTTATCATGGGACGGCGTCCGCGAGGTGCCGGGCCGGTTGGCCTCCCGCTGGACGAGACGTAAGGTCTCCGTAAACTGGACGACCTCGCAGCACCATCACGCAGGGAGTTACGACCGTGGCAAGTGGCAACGCGATCCGTGGCAGTCGGGTCGGAGCGGGGCCGATGGGGGAGGCGGAGCGCGGCGAGTCCGCGCCGCGTCTTCGCATCTCCTTCTGGTGCTCGAACGGGCACGAGACGCAGCCGAGTTTCGCCAGTGACGCGCAGATCCCGGACACCTGGGACTGCCCCCGCTGCGGCTTCCCGGCCGGCCAGGACGAGAACAACCCGCCGGACCCGCCGCGCACCGAGCCCTACAAGACGCACCTGGCGTACGTGCGGGAGCGCCGCAGCGACGCGGACGGCGAGGCGATCCTCGCCGAGGCGCTGGCGAAACTGCGCGGGGAGATCTGACGACGAGAGGGTGTGGGAGGCGACCGCCTCCCACACCCTCTCGCTTTCCGCAGGCCTTCGTACCGGATCAGGCCGAGGCCGGCGGGTACAGCTCCCGCGGCAGTTGGGCCGCCGCGGTGCGGTCCAGCAGCCACAGCGTGCGGCCCCGGCCGTACGCGCCCGCGGCCGGGGCCTGGATCTCGCCCGCCCCGGACAGCGCCATGGCCGCCGCGTTCGCCTTGTCCTCGCCCGCGGCCAGCAGCCACACCTCACGCGCCGCCCGGATCGCCGGCAGGGTCAGCGAGATCCGGGTGGGCGGCGGCTTGGGCGAGCCGTGCACACCGATGACGGTGCGCTCGGTCTCCCGTACCCCGGGGTGCTCGGGGAAGAGCGAGGCCACGTGCGCGTCCGGGCCGACGCCCAGCATCAGCACGTCGAACGACGGCACGCCCGCGTGGTCCTCGGGACCGGCCGCCTTCGCCAGCTCCGCCGCATAACCCTCGGCCGCCGCGTCCGCGTCCGAGCCGTGACCGCCGTCGGAGGCGGGCATCGGGTGCACCCGCGCCGGATCGACCGGCACGGCGTCCAGCAGCGCCTGGCGGGCCTGCGTGACGTTGCGCTCCGGGTCGCCCTCGGGCAGGTAGCGCTCGTCGCCCCACCACAGGTCGAGGCGGCCCCAGTCCACCGCGTCCCGGGCGGGCGCCTCGGCGAGCGCCGCGAGCAGCGCGTTGCCGTTGCGCCCGCCGGTGAGCACCACCGACGCGGAACCGCGGGCGGCCTGGGCGTCGACGATCCGGGTGATCAGCCGGGCCGCCGCCGCCTTCGCCATCAGTTCCTTGTCGCGGTGCACCACGACCTGGGGGGCCGTCACTTCGACTTCCCCGTACGGGAGTTGCCCGACGCTGCGGTCTTGCGCGCGGTGGTCTTGCGCGCCGCGGGCGCGGTGTCGGCCACCTCGGGCGCCTGGCCCGCGGCGACCTCCGGGCCGTCACCCGCCGGGTGGTCGTGGCCGGTGAGCCGCTTGACGCCGACCCGGACCGTCTCGCGGTAGATGTCGTCCGGATCCAGCCGACGCAACTCCTCCGCGATCAGCTCGGCGGTGTCACGCCGCTTGAGGGCGACGTGCCGGTCCGGCTGGCCGGGCATCGCCAGCTCCGCCAGCGCCCCGTCCGCGCGGTCCAGGCAGATCTCGCCGTCCGCGGTCGACAGCCGCACCGCGGTCAGCCCCGGCCCGTCCGACACCCTGCGCTCGACCGGCACCTCCAGGCGGTCGGCCAGCCACATCCCCAGCAGCTCGGTGCTCGGGTTGTACGGCTCGCCCTCCACGATCGCGGCGGTGACGGCCGAGTGCTTCTGGTCCAGCGCCGCGGCCAGCATGCTGCGCCACGGGGTGATCCGGGTCCACGCCAGGTCGGTGTCGCCGGGGGAGTAGGTGTCCGCCCGCACCCGCAGCGCCGCCACCGGATCCTCGGCCGCCGCCGCGTCGGTGATCCGGCGCTGCGCCAGCTTGCCCAGCGGGTGTTCCGCCGGGTTCCCAGGGGCGTCCTCCGGCCACCAGACCACCACCGGCGCGTCCGGCAGCAGCAGCGGCAGGACGACCGACTCGGCGTGGTTGGCCAGCTCGCCGTGGAGCCGCAGCATCACGGTCTCGCCGGTGCCCGCGTCGGAACCGACGCGGATCTCGGCGTCGAGACGCGACTTGGCGCGGTCCCGGGGCGAGCGGCCCGGGCGCTTGATCACCGCGAGGATGCGGGACGGGTGCTCCCGGGAGGCGTCGCCGGCCGCCTTGAGGGCGTCGTACGCGTTGCCCTCGTCGGTGACGATGACCAGGGTGAGGACCATGCCGACGGCCGGGGTGCCGCTGGCACGGCGGGCCTGGATGACGCCGGCGTTGATCTTCGACGATGTGGTGTCCGTGAGATCGATCTTCATGGCCGACGCCAGCTCCTGCCGTCTCGTGCGAGCATCTCGTCCGCCTCCGCGGGCCCCCAGGTCCCGGCGGCGTACTGGGCGGGCTTGCCGTGCTTGTCCCAGTACTCCTCGATCGGGTCGAGGATGGTCCAGGACAGCTCGACCTCCTGGTGCCGCGGGAAGAGGTTGGCGTCGCCCAGCAGCACGTCGAGCAGCAGCCGCTCGTACGCCTCGGGGCTGGACTCGGTGAAGGACTCGCCGTAGGCGAAGTCCATCGTGACGTCGCGGACCTCCATCGAGGTGCCCGGCACCTTGGAACCGAACCGCACGGTCACGCCCTCGTCCGGCTGCACCCGGATGACCAGCGCGTTCTGCCCCAGCTCCTCGGTGGCGCCGGACTCGAACGGCAGGTACGGGGCGCGCTTGAAGACCACCGCGATCTCGGTGACCCGGCGGCCGAGCCGCTTGCCGGTGCGCAGGTAGAACGGCACGCCCGCCCAGCGGCGGTTGTTGATGGTGAGCTTGATCGCGGCGTAGGTGTCGGTCTTGGACTTGGGGTCGATGCCCTCCTCCTCCAGGTAGCCGAGCACCTCCTCGCCGCCCTGCCAGGCGTGCGCGTACTGGCCGCGCACGGTGTGCCTGCCCAGGTCCTCGGGCAGCTCGACGGCGCCCAGCACCTTCAGCTTCTCGGCCACCAGCGCCTTGGGGTGGAAGGAGCCCGGCTCCTCCATCGCGGTCAGCGCCAGCAGCTGGAGCAGGTGGTTCTGGATGACGTCACGGGCCGCGCCGATGCCGTCGTAGTACCCCGCGCGACCGCCGATGCCGATGTCCTCGGCCATGGTGATCTGCACGTGGTCGACGTAGGAGCGGTTCCAGATCGGCTCGAACATCGTGTTGGCGAAGCGCAGCGCCAGGATGTTCTGGACCGTCTCCTTGCCCAGGTAGTGGTCGATGCGGAAGACCTCGTTGGGGTCGAACACGCTGTGCACGACCTTGTTGAGCTCCTGCGCGCTCGCCAGGTTGTGGCCGAACGGCTTCTCGATGACGGCACGCCGCCAGGAGTCGCCGCGGCCCTCGGACAGCCCGTGCTTCTTGAGCTGCTCGACCACCTTGGGGAAGAACTTCGGCGGGACCGACAGGTAGAACGCGAAGTTGCCGCCGGTGCCGCGGGCCTTGTCCAGGTCGTCGATGGTGGTGCGCAGCGTCTCGAACGCCTGGTCGTCGTCGAACTCGCCGGGCACGAACCGGAAGCCCTCGGCGAGCTGGGTCCACACCTCCTCGCGGAACGGGGTCCGCGAGTGCTCCTTGACGGCGTCGTGCACGACCTGGGCGAAGTCCTCGTCCTCCCAGTCGCGCCGGGCGAAGCCGACGAGCGAGAAGCCCGGCGGCAGCAGCCCGCGGTTGGCGAGGTCGTAGACGGCGGGCATCAGCTTCTTGCGTGACAGGTCACCCGTGACGCCGAAGATGACCAGGCCGGACGGCCCCGCGATACGCGGGAGCCGCCGGTCCCTGGGGTCACGCAGCGGGTTGCTGCTGGTGGTCACTGTGGTCAGGCCTCCGAGGGAGCGAGGCGCTTGAGCTCGGCCTCGGTGGACTTGAGCAGGTCGTTCCAGGACGCCTCGAACTTCTCGACGCCCTCGTCCTCCAGCACCTTGACCACGTCGTCGTAGTCGACGCCCACGCCCGCGAGGGCGTCGAGGACGCCCTGGGCGTCGGCGTAGTTGCCGGTGATGGTGTCGCCGGTGACCTCACCGTGGTCGCCGGTGGCCTGGAGGGTGGCCTCCGGCATGGTGTTGACGGTGTTCGGCGCGACCAGCTCGGTGACGTAGAGGGTGTCCGGGTAGGCCGGGTCCTTCACGCCGGTCGAGGCCCACAGCGGACGCTGCTTGCGGGCGCCGGCCTTCTCCAGGGCCGCCCAGCGGTCGGAGGAGAAGACCTCCTCGTACGCCTGGTAGGCGAGGCGGGCGTTGGCCACCGCGGCCTTGCCCTTGAGGCCCTTGGCCTGGTCGCCGCCGATCTTGTCCAGCCGCTTGTCGATCTCGGTGTCGACGCGCGAGACGAAGAAGGAGGCGACCGAACGGATCTGCGACAGGTCGAGCCCGGCGGCCTTCGCCTTCTCCAGGCCGGTCAGGTAGGCGTCCATCACGGCGCGGTACCGGTCGAGGGAGAAGATCAGCGTGACGTTGACGCTGATGCCCCGGCCGATGACGTCGGCGATGGCCGGCAGGCCCGCCTCGGTCGCCGGGATCTTGATGAAGGTGTTCGGCCGGTCCACCAGCCACGCCAGCTGCTTGGCCTCGGCGACGGTCGCCGCCGTGTTGTGCGCCAGACGCGGGTCGACCTCGATGGAGACCCGGCCGTCCTGGCCGTCGGTGGCGTCGAAGACCGGGCGCAGCACGTCGGCCGCGTCCCGCACGTCCGAGGTGGTGATCATGCGCAGCGCCTCCTCGACGGTGACCCTGCGCACCGCGAGGTCGGCGACCTGCTCGTCGTAGGCCGGGTCGCCGGAGATGGCCTTCTGGAAGATGGTCGGGTTGGTGGTGACACCGACCACGTGGCTGGAGTCGATCAGCTCGGCGAGGTTGCCGGAGGTGATCCGCTTGCGCGACAGGTCGTCGAGCCAGATCGCGACGCCTTCGTCGGAGAGGCGCTTGAGTGCGTCTGTCATGGGATGTACATCTCCTCGAAAGTTACGGTGAGCTGATCAGCGGGACGCGGCGGCGATCGAGTCGCGCGCGGCGCCCACGACGGCCTCGGGGGTCAGCCCGAACTCGCGGTAGAGCACCTTGTAGTCGGCGGAGGCGCCGAAGTGCTCCAGGCTCACGATGCGCCCCGAGTCGCCGACGAACCGGTACCAGGTCAGGCCGATGCCGGCCTCCACGGCGACCCGGGCCTTGACGTTGGGCGGCAGCACGTGGTCGCGGTACGCCTGGTCCTGCTCCTCGAACCACTCCACGCACGGCATCGAGACCACGCGGGTCGGCACGCCGTCGGCCTGGAGGGCGTCGCGGGCGGCGAGGGCGATCTCGACCTCGGAACCGGTGGCGATGACGATCAGCTGCGGCTGGCCGCCCTCGGCCTCGGCCCGCACGTAACCGCCCTTGGCGGCCTGCGGGTCGGGCGCGTAGGTCGGCACGTTCTGCCGGGTGAGCGCCAGGCCGTGCGGGGCAGGCTTGGCGGTGTGGCGGCGCAGGATCTCGTGCCAGACGATCGCGGTCTCGTTGGCGTCGGCCGGACGCACCACGTTCAGGCCGGGGATGGCGCGCAGCGCGGACAGGTGCTCGACCGGCTGGTGCGTCGGGCCGTCCTCGCCCAGGCCGATGGAGTCGTGCGTCCACACGTAGGTGACCGGCAGCTGCATCAGCGCGGCCAGCCGCACCGCGGGGCGCATGTAGTCGGAGAAGACCAGGAACGTGCCGCCGTAGATGCGGGTGTTGCCGTGCAGCGCGATGCCGTTCATGGTCGAGCCCATGGCGTGCTCGCGGATGCCCCAGTGCACCGTGCGGCCGTACGGGGAGGCGCCGGGCAGCGGGTTGCCCTCCGGCAGGAACGAGGAGTTCTTGTCGATCGTGGTGTTGTTGGAGCCGGCCAGGTCGGCCGAGCCGCCCCACAGCTCCGGCACGATCTCGCCGAGCGCGGCGAGCACCTCGCCGGAGGCCTTGCGGGTGGCGACCGCCTTGCCCTCCTCGAAGACCGGCAGCGCCTTCTCCCAGCCGTCCGGCAGCTCGCCGGAGTCGATCCGGTCGAAGTCGGCGGCGCGCCGCGGGTTGCTGGCCCGCCACTCCTCGAACTTCTTGGTCCACGTGGCGTGCGCCTCGCGGCCGCGGTCGGCGACCTCGCGGGCGTGCGCCAGCACCGCGTCCTCGACGGCGAAGTGCTTGTCCGGGTCGAAGCCCAGCACCTTCTTGGTGGCCGCGACCTCGTCCTCGCCCAGCGCGGCGCCGTGCGCGGCACCGGTGTTCTGGGCGTGCGGGGCGGGCCAGGCGATGATGGTGCGCGCGGCGATCAGCGACGGGCGGGAGGTCTCGGCCTTGGCGGCCAGCAGCGCCTTGTGCAGGGCCTCGACGTCGAAGTCGCCGTCGGGCGCCTGGTCGATGCGCTGCACGTGCCAGCCGTACGCCTCGTAGCGCTTGACGACGTCCTCGCTCAGGGCGGTCTCGGTGTCGCCCTCGATGGAGATGTGGTTGTCGTCGTAGAGCGCGATGAGGTTGCCGAGCCTCTGGTGGCCGGCGAGGGAGGAGGCCTCGGCGGAGATGCCCTCCTCGATGTCGCCGTCGGAGACGATCGCCCAGATGGTGTGGTCGAACGGCGAGGTGCCCTCGGGCGCGTCCGGGTCGAACAGGCCGCGCTCGTAGCGGGAGGCCATCGCCATGCCGACCGCGTTGGCGATGCCCTGGCCGAGCGGCCCTGTCGTGGTCTCGACGCCGGTGGTGTGGCCGTGCTCCGGGTGGCCCGGGGTCCGCGAGCCCCAGGTGCGGAACGACTTGAGGTCGTCGAGTTCGAGCCCGTAGCCGGACAGGAAGAGCTGGATGTAGAGCGTCAGGCTGGTGTGACCGGGCGACAGGACGAACCGGTCACGGCCGGTCCAGTCCGGGTCGGAGGGGTCGTGGCGCATCAGCTTCTGGAAGAGCAGGTAGGCGGCGGGCGCCAGGCTCATGGCCGTGCCCGGATGGCCGTTCCCGACCTTCTGGACAGAGTCCATGGCCAGAACCCGGACAGTATCCACGGCCCGCTTGTCCAGATCGGTCCACTCGAGATCTGTGGTGGTCGGCTTCGTGCTCACCCTGGGTCAGGGCTCCTCTCCACAATGATCGAACGCCGGTCGGCCCTACGCCCACCGGGCGATTTCGAGCCTACCCTTGCGCGGGCAGGCGTTCGGCTACGTTCGGCGCAACACCGGAACGACTTTGTTCATTCCTGGTACATATTCTGTTACCGCCTCCCCAAGCCTGAGTCATCGGGGGTCGCCCCGCCTGTCGGAGCCAACACGAGGGGCCCCCGCGACAGGCCACGGGATGGCAACGTCTACAGTGGCGTGGTACGCGCTGAGACTCACCCGGTCGTCGCAACTGGGATGGTCTCGCTGGTCTTTCTCCCTCCCAGAGGTGTTCGTGACGGCCGTCGAAACCCGCCCCTCGGGGGTCATCGGGGCGAGCCCGAAGCACCGGCCGTTCGGGGCCCGTGTGAAGGCGTTCGTGGCGCTGACCAAGCCGCGCATCATCGAACTGCTGCTGATCACCACGGTTCCGGTGATGTTCCTGGCCGCCAAGGGCGTACCCGACCTGTGGCTCGTCGTGGTCACCATGCTCGGCGGCTACATGTCGGCCGGTGGCGCCAACGCGCTCAACATGTACATCGACCGCGACATCGACGCGCTCATGCACCGCACCGAGCAGCGGCCGCTGGTCACCGGGATGGTCTCGCCCACCGAATGCCTCGTCTTCGGTATCACCCTGTCGGTGGTCTCGACGGTGTGGTTCGGACTGCTGGTCAACTGGCTGTCCGCCGCTCTGTCCCTGACGGCCATCCTCTATTACGTCTTCGTCTACACGCTGGGCCTCAAACGTCGCACCGCGCAGAACATCGTGTGGGGCGGCATCGCGGGCTGCATGCAGGTGCTCATCGGCTGGTCGGCCGTGCGCGACGACCTGGCGTGGGCGCCCTTCGTGCTCTTCCTGGTCCTCTTCTTCTGGACCCCGCCGCACTACTGGCCGCTGTCGATGAAGGTCAAGGACGACTACGAGCGGGTCGGCGTGCCGATGCTGCCGGTCGTCGCGGGCAACAAGGTCGTCGCCCGGCAGATCGTGCTCTACAGCTGGGTGATGGTGCTGGTCTCGCTCACCCTGTGGTGGCCGCTGGGCGCCACCGGCTGGTTCTACCCGATGGTGGCGGTGCTCGCCGGGGCCTTCTGGCTCAAGGAGGCGCACGCGCTGCAGGCCCGGGCCAAGGCCGGGGTCGTCGGCGCCAAGCTCAAGGAGATGCGACTCTTCCACTGGTCGATCACCTACGCGACGCTGCTGTTCGTCGCCGTCGCGGTCGACCCGTTCCTGCGCTGACGGCGCACTGCCCGCGACTCCCCGCTCCGACGGCGTACGGGAGCGTCGCCGGGCGGGCCGCCCTTCCGTGCGCCGTTACCCGCGAGTAGCATCGGGCTCATGGCAGAGACCTCTCAGTCCCCCTCGCAGCCCGAGCAGGCCGACCAGCCCGCCGCGGACGCCCGAGCCGAGCGTCACGTCGCCCGGCTCGCCAAGCGGATCGGCGCCTTCGCGGGCAGCCACGGCGGCAGCGCCGAAGGCCAGATCGCGTACGTCGGCGAGGTCGGTACCCGCATCCTCCTCGTCGGCTCCGACGGCACCTGGGGCGACCTGGTGGCCCCCTCGTACGAGATCGCCGAGCGGGCCGTCGAGGCCTCCGGGATCGCCCGCCAGGACAGCTTCGACGGCGAGATGGCCGCCAAGGTGCGCACCGGCCCGTACGAGTGGAAGAGGATGGCCGGAATTCAGGTGGGAGGATCGCCCAACACCTGACAGGCGTATCTCCCGTTAGCACCATGGACCACACAACCATGGACGGCTGGACGAGGAGATGCGCATGGGCGCGGGGGCGGAAGAGCGTACGGCACGTGAGGAACTGCGGCGGCGGGCCCGCCAGGAGGCGGCCCGGCTGACCGCGGAGGGCGTGCACGCGGTCGCGCTCAGCTGGGTCGACACCTCGGGGGTGGCCCGGGTCAAGGCGGTGCCGACCGGCCGCCTGGCGCACGCCGCCCGGCACGGCGTCGGCGCCTCCCCGGTCTTCGACGTCTTCACCTCGGACGACGCCATCACCGCCTCCCCGCTCAGCGGCGGACCCGACGGCGACCTGCGGCTCGTCCCCGACCTCGACCGCCTCACGGTGCTGGCCGCGCAGCCCGGCTGGGCCTGGGTCCCGGCCGACCGCCAGGACCAGTCCGGTGTCCCGCACCCCGGCTGCGCGCGGCACTTCCTGCGCCGGATGACCGCCGCCGCCCGCGACAGCGGTTTCGAGCCACGCATGGGCTACGAGACCGAATGGGTGGTCTGCCGCCCCGGCGACGACGAGCCCCCGGTCGCCGCGGGCGCGGGACCCGCCTACGGCATGAGCCGGCTGGTGGAGATGTCCGACTACCTGCGCGACATCGTCACCGCGCTGCGCGACCAGGAACTGGAAGTGCTCCAGATCCACCCGGAGTACTCGCCCGGCCAGTTCGAGGTCTCCACCGCCCCCGCCGACCCCCTGCGCGCCGCCGACGAACTCCTCGTCGTCCGCGAGACCATCCGCGCCGTCACCCTGCGGCACGGGCTGCGCGCCACCTTCGCGCCCACCGTGGTCGCCGGCGGCGTCGGCAACGGCTGCCACCTGCACCTGAGCCTGCGTCAGGACGACCAGGACCTCTTCCGCGGCGGCCCCGGGCCGCAGGGGCTTGACGAGACCGCGGAAGGGTTCCTCGCCGGGATCCTCGACGAACTGCCCGCGCTGCTGGCCGTGGGCGCCCCCTCGCCCGCCAGCTACCTGCGCCTGGCGCCGTCGGTGTGGGCGGGCGCGTACCACTGCTGGGGCCTCGAGAACCGGGAGGCCGCGCTGCGGCTGATCCCCGGGCCGCCCGACGAGTCCGGCAGCGCCAACGCCGAGGTCAAGTGCTTCGACGCGGCCGCCAACCCCTACCTGCTGGCCGGTGCCGTGCTCGCCGCCGGGCTCGCCGGGGCCGAGGCGAAGCGCAGCCTGCCCGCGCCGGTGCAGGGCGACCCGGCCGTGGTCGCGCCGGCCACCCCCCGGCTGCCGAGGTCGCTGACCCAGGCCGCCGACCGTTTCGCGGCCAGCGAGGTGCTGCGGGCGGCGCTCGGCGAGACGCTGCACGGCGCCGTGCTCGCGGTGCGCAGGGCCGAGGCGGAAAGCCTCGACGGACGCGACCCCGAGGCCGTGGCCGCCGCCACCCGGTGGCGCTACTGATGGCCGTCCCGCCCGCGGCGCCGCCGCTGCCACCGCTGGTCGACCACCACTGCCACGGGGTCGTGACGGCGGAACTCGGGCTCGGCTCCTTCGAGCCGTACCTCACCGAGTCGCACGCGCCCGCCGCCGCGGGCACCACGTTCTTCGACACCCAGACCGGGTTCGCGGTGCGCCGCTGGTGCCCGCCGCTGCTCGGCCTGGAACCGCACTGCCCGCCCGCCCACTACCTCGCCAGGCGCCGGGAGATCGGCGCGTACGAGAGCACCCGGCTGCTGCTGCGCGGCACCGGCATCGGCACCTACCTGGTCGACACCGGCATCCCCGGCGACCTGACCGGCCCGGCCGAACTCGCCGCCTCCGCCGGGGCGATCGCGCACGAGGTCGTACGGCTGGAGACGCTGGCCGAAGGCGTCGCCGACACCTGCGGCACCCCCGAGGCCTTCGTCACCGCGCTCGCGGAGGCGGTGCACGACGCGGCGAGAGCGGCGATCGGCTTCAAGTCGGTCGCCGCCTACCGCCACGGCCTCGCCCTGGAGCCCGAGCCGCCAGGACCGGCCGAGGTGCGACGCGCCGCCGCCGACTGGCTCGCCGCCCGCCAGAGCGGCGGCCGGCTCCACGACCCGGTGCTGCTGCGCCACCTCATGTGGTCGGCGGTCGCCACCGGGCTGCCGCTGCAACTGCACACCGGCTTCGGCGATCCCGACCTCAGACTTGACCGGGCCGACCCCGCGCTGCTCACCGACTTCGTCAAGGCCACCGACGGCCTCGGCTCCGCCCTCGTGCTCCTGCACGGCTACCCGTACCACCGCCAGGCCGCCTACCTGGCCAACGTCTTCCCGCACGTCTACGCGGACGTCGGGCTCGCGATCGCCCACACCGGCGCCCGGGCCGCCGCCGTCCTCGCCGAGACGCTGGAACTGGCGCCCTTCGGCAAGCTGATGTTCTCCACCGACGCCTACGGGCTGCCCGAGCTGTACGTGACCGGCGCCCGGCTGTTCACCGGCGCGCTGCGGCGGCTGCTGGGGGAGTGGGTCGCCGAGGGCGCCTGGTCCGCGCCGGACGCCCACCGGGTCGCGGCCCTGCTGGTCTCCGGCAACGCGCGGCGGGTCTACGGGCTGTCAGACCCCGGCGGCGACCGCTGACTCCTGCGGCGGGACCGCGGCGGCGGCCGTCACCTCGGGGCGCTCGCGCATCGCCAGGACGACGCGGACCATCGCGATCCACACCAGGCACGCGCCCAGCATGTGCACCTCGACCACGCCCACGGGCAGGTGCGTGAAATATTGGACATACCCCACGACGCCCTGACTCATCAGCACCGCGAACAGCTCGACCACCCGGCGGCGCATCAGCGCGGGCGCTCCGATCGCGCGCAGCACGAACCACAGCGCCACCGTCAGGCCCACCACGATGTACACGAAGTCGACGTGCAGCTGGGTGATCTCACGCCAGTTCACCGGGATGCGGTGCACGTGCCGCGCGTCGCCCGCGTGCGGGCCCGCGCCGGTGGTCACCAGTCCGGCCAGCACCAGCGCACAGGTCGCCGCGGCCAGCACCCAGGTCAACTGCCGCACCGGGCGTGGCACCAGGTCACGGGCGGGCGCGTCGCTCTCCCGGGCGCGCTGCCACATCAGCAGCGCCACCGTCAGCAGCGCGAACGCCAGCACGTCGTGCGAGCCGACCAGGTACGGGTTCAGGCCGGTCAGCACCACGATGCCGCCGAGCACCGCGTTGCCCATGACCAGCCAGAACTGCCCCCAGCCCAGCCGGGTCAGGGAACGCCGCCACGGGGTGCGGGAGCGCGCGGTGAGGATCGCGGCGCCGACCACCACGCACAGCACGTCGGTGATCATGCGGTTGGTGAACTCGATGACACCGTGGATGCCCATCGCCTTCGTGGGCGTCAGGCTCTGCGCGGTGCAGGTCGGCCAGGTCGGGCAGCCCAGGCCCGAGTCGGTGAGCCGGACCGCGCCCCCGCCCACCACGATGAGCACCGCCATCACGACGGTGGCCAGCGCGACCCGTTCCACCCACTTGGACGGCGGTTGCCAGCGGTCGGCGAGCAGCGCGAGGGGATTGAGCGATTTCGGCACCCGGTCATCGTAGGTCAGCGCTTGTGCACGGATTCACGAGGGGTCGCCCCAACGCGACGGCCTACTCCCAGCGAAACCAGCGCGCGGCCGCGCCCAGCCCCAGCACCGCCCAGACCGCCAGCACGCCCAGGTCGCCCCACGGCATCCCGGCGCCGTGCTGGAGCACCCCGCGCAGGCCGTCGGACAGGGCCGAGACGGGCAGCAGGTCCAGCACTTCGCGCGCCGCGTGCGGGAACCTGCTCAGCGGCACGATCACCCCGCCGCCGACGAGCAGCAGCAGGAAGACCAGGTTGGCGGCGGCGAGCGTGGCCTCGGCCTTCAGCGTCCCCGCCATCAGCAGCCCCAGCCCGGAGAACGCGGCGGTGCCCAGGACCAGCAGCACCACCACCCAGGCCGGATCGCCGTGCGGCGACCAGCCCATGGCGAGCGCGATCACCGCGAGCAGCGCGATCTGGAGGACCTCGGTGACCAGCACGGAGCAGGTCTTGGCGGTCATCAGCGCCCAGCGCGGCAGCGGCGAGGCGGCGAGCCGCTTGAGCACGCCGTAGCGGCGCTCGAAACCGGTGGCGATGGCCTGCCCGGTGAACGCGGTCGACATCACCGCGAGCGCCAGCAGGCCCGGCGCCAGGAAGTCCACCCGCTTGCCGCCGCCCACGTCGACGATCGGGACGGCGCTGAAGAGCACCAGCAGCACGGTGGGGATGACGACGGTCAGCAGCAGTTGCTCGCCGTTGCGCAGCAGCATCCGCGTCTCCAGCGCGGCCTGCGCGCGGATCATGCGCGGCAGCGGCGCGGCGCCCGGCGCGGGCGTGAAGACGCCGGTGGTCGCATCGGTCCCGGTCGTCGCGCTCATCCGCGCAGCTCCTTACCCGTGAGCTCCAAGAAGACGTCCTCCAGCGTGCGGCGCTCCACCGCGATGCGGTCGGGCATCACGCCGTGCTGGGCGCACCAGGAGGTGACGGTGGCCAGCAGTTGCGGGTCCACCTTGCCCTCGATGCGGTAGCTGCCCGGGGTCGGTTCGAGCGCGGCGCTGTCCGCGGGCAGCGCGTTGAGCAGCGACATCAGGTCCAGGCCCGGGCGGCCGGTGAAGCGCAGGGTGCCCTCGGCGCCGCCCCGGCACAGCTCGGTGGGCGTGCCGGAGGCGATGGCGCGGCCGCCGTCGACGATCACGACGTGGTCGGCGAGGTGCTCGGCCTCGTCCATGAAGTGCGTGGTGAGCACGGCGGTGACGCCGTCGGCGCGCAGCTCGGAGACGAGGTCCCAGGTCGCGCGGCGGGCCTGCGGGTCGAGGCCCGCGGTCGGCTCGTCGAGGAAGACCAGTTCGGGCCTGCCGACGACGGCCATGGCGAGCGCGAGCCGCTGCTGCTGGCCGCCGGACAGCCGCCGGTAGGGGGTGCGTCCGCAGGTGCCGAGGCCGAGGCGTTCGACGAGCATCGCGGGGTCGAGCGGGTCGCGGTGCAGCTTCGCGGTGTGCCGCAGCATCTCCTCGGCGCGGGCCCCCGGGTAGACGCCGCCGTTCTGGAGCATGACGCCGATGCGCGGGCGCAGCGCGCCGCCCTCGGTGACCGGGTCGAGGCCGAGGACCCGCACTGAGCCGCCGTCCGGCCTCCGGTAGCCCTCGCAGGTCTCGACGGTGGTGGTCTTGCCCGCTCCGTTGGGTCCCAGGACCGCGGTGACGGTGCCGCGCGGGACGGTGAGGTCGAGCCCGTCGACCGCGGTCTTCCCGCCGTACCGCTTGACCAGGCCGACGACCTCGACCGCGGGGGTGCTCTGCATGGGCCCGAGTCTAAGGAGCGCTCGCGGGGGCCCGGCAGGCGGCCCGGAATTCCCCTCGTCCCGGTGCCGCGCCGTGCTCGGGTGGCGCTGAAACGCCCTGTCCGGAGCGTCGGTAAGGGTGACCTTACGTGATGGAAGCCACCGGAACGCGATCAAGGTGTCACTTGTCGCTTGCCGCGGAATTACGCAACAATGGTGTTGTGAAAAACGCGGGCGAGGGATCGCGGGAGACGACGGCCGGGTCGGCCGTCGCTTCGGGTCTGCCCGCCGAGGCACCCGTCGACGGGCAGACGGGCGAGGCCGAGGGGCACCGCGGCACCCGCAACCGGGTCGCCCGCTCCATCCTCGACCACGGCCCGTCCACCGCCGCCGACCTGGCGGAACGCCTGGAGCTGACCCCCGCCGCGGTGCGCAGGCACCTGGACGCGCTGGTCGCCGAGGGCATCGTCGAGCCGCGCGAGAAGCGGGTCTACGGATCCCGCTCCCGGGGCCGCCCCGCCAAGGCCTTCGCTCTCACCGACTGCGGTCGCGACGCCTTCTACCAGGCGTACGACCAGCTCGCCGAGGATGCGCTGCGCTGGATCGCGCAGGCCGCGGGCGGCGGCCGGATGGGTGACGCCGCGGTCGCCGCGTTCGCGCGGGCCCGGGTCGCCGCCCAGATGGAGAAGTACCGCCCGCGCATCGAGGCACTGCCGCCCGAGCAGCGCGCGAGGGCGCTCGCCGAGGCGTTGACCGAGGACGGGTACGCTGCTACCACGCGTGGCGCGCACGCCTCCTCCGCCGGGGAGCAGCTCTGCCAGCACCACTGCCCGGTGGCGCACACCGCCGAGCGGTTCCCGCAGCTGTGCGAGGCGGAGGCCGAGGTCTTCTCCCGCCTGCTCGGAACGCATGTACAGCGTCTGGCCACCATCGCCCACGGCGACGGGGTGTGCACGACGTTCGTACCGAGACCCACCCAGCAAGCCACCACAGCAGCCACCACCGAAACCGCCGCGAAGTCCGGGAGGAACCCCGCATGACTGCTCCCACGGAGACCACTCACCCGGAGCTCGAAGGCCTGGGCACCTACGAGTACGGCTGGGCCGACTCCGACGCGGCCGGCGCGTCCGCCAAGCGCGGCCTGTCGGAGGACGTCGTCCGCGACATCTCCGCCAAGAAGTCCGAGCCGGAATGGATGCTGAACCTGCGTCTGAAGGGCCTGAAGCTCTTCGGCAAGAAGCCCATGCCGACCTGGGGCTCCGACCTCGGCGGCATCGACTTCGACAACATCAAGTACTTCGTGCGCTCCACCGAGAAGCAGGCGGAGTCCTGGGAGGACCTGCCCGAGGACATCAAGAACACCTACGACAAGCTGGGCATCCCGGAGGCGGAGAAGCAGCGCCTGGTCGCCGGTGTCGCCGCGCAGTACGAGTCGGAGGTCGTCTACCACCAGATCCGCGAGGACCTGGAGGAGCAGGGCGTCATCTTCCTGGACACCGACACCGCTCTCAAGGAGCACCCGGAGCTGTTCAAGGAGTACTTCGGCACGGTCATCCCGGCCGGCGACAACAAGTTCGCCTCGCTGAACACCGCGGTGTGGTCCGGCGGTTCGTTCATCTACGTGCCGAAGGGCGTGCACGTCGAGATCCCGCTCCAGGCCTACTTCCGGATCAACACCGAGAACATGGGCCAGTTCGAGCGGACGCTGATCATCGTGGACGAGGACGCCTACGTCCACTACGTCGAGGGCTGTACGGCGCCGATCTACAAGTCCGACTCGCTGCACTCCGCGGTCGTCGAGATCATCGTCAAGAAGGGCGCCCGCTGCCGGTACACGACCATCCAGAACTGGTCGAACAACGTCTACAACCTGGTCACCAAGCGCGCCGTCGCCTACGAGGGCGCCACCATGGAGTGGGTCGACGGCAACATCGGCTCCAAGGTGACCATGAAGTACCCGGCCGTCTACCTGATGGGTGAGCACGCCAAGGGCGAGACGCTGTCCATCGCCTTCGCCGGCGAGGGCCAGCACCAGGACGCCGGCGCCAAGATGGTCCACATGGCGCCGAACACCTCCTCCAACATCGTCTCCAAGTCGGTGGCCCGGGGCGGCGGCCGCACCTCGTACCGCGGTCTGATCGAGATCGGCGAGGGCTCGCCCGGCTCCAAGTCCAACGTGCTGTGCGACGCGCTGCTGGTCGACACGATCTCCCGCTCCGACACCTACCCGTACGTGGACGTCCGCGAGGACGACGTGTCGATGGGCCACGAGGCGACCGTCTCCAAGGTCAGCGAGGACCAGCTCTTCTACCTGATGAGCCGCGGCATGACCGAGTTCGAGGCCATGGCGATGATCGTGCGCGGCTTCGTGGAGCCGATCGCCCGCGAGCTGCCGATGGAGTACGCGCTGGAGCTCAACCGGCTGATCGAGCTGCAGATGGAAGGCGCGGTCGGCTGACCCGCCGCCCGCACCCTGGCGCGAGCGCGCACTCGCGACGACGACCTTCGACGAGCCCCTCAGAAAGAGAGCTGTACGACAGCCATGGCGACAAGCATTCCCGCCGGTAGCACCACCGACGGTGCCATCCAGGTAGGCCAGAGCGCGCAGCCCGCCGACGCGCGGGTGAGCGCCGCCGCGTCCTACGACGTGGCCGACTTCCCCGTGCCGCACGGGCGCGAGGAGGAGTGGCGGTTCACCCCGCTGGACCGGCTGCGCGGCCTGCACGACGGCACCGCCGAGGCCACCGGGGGCCTGCGGGTCGAGGTCGCCGCGCCCGAGGGCGTCACCGTCGAGACCGTCGACCGCGGCGACACGCGCCTGGGCCGGGCCGGCAAGCCGGTCGACCGGGTCGCGGCGCAGGCGTACAGCGCCTTCGAGAAGGCCTCGGTCGTCACCGTGCCCAAGGACGCGGTGCTGAGCGAGCCGGTGCGCATCACCGTGCACGGCGAGGGCGGCACGGTCTACGCCCACCAGCTGGTCGAGGTCGGCCGGTTCGCGGAGGCCGTCGTGGTCATCGACCACACCGGCGACGCGACGCTGGCGGCCAACGTCGAGTTCGTCGTCGGCGAGGGCGCCAAGCTCACCGTGGTCTCCGTCCAGGACTGGGACGACACCGCGGTGCACGTCGCCCAGCACACCGCACTGGTCGGCCGGGACGCCACCTTCAAGTCGGTGGTCGTCACCTTCGGCGGCGACCTGGTCCGGCTGCACCCGCGGGTCGTCTACGGCGGCACCGGCGGCGAGGCCGAGCTGTACGGCCTGTACTTCACCGACAACGGGCAGCACCAGGAGCACCGGCTCTTCATCGACCACGACACGCCGCACTGCCGCAGCAACGTCGCCTACAAGGGCGCGTTGCAGGGCCAGGACGCGCACGCGGTGTGGATCGGTGACGTGCTGATCCGCGCGGTCGCCCAGGGCACCGACACCTACGAGCTCAACCGCAACCTGGTCCTCACCGACGGCGCCCGGGTCGACTCGGTGCCGAACCTGGAGATCGAGACCGGTGAGATCGTCGGCGCCGGACACGCCTCGGCGACCGGCCGGTTCGACGACGAGCAGCTGTTCTACCTGATGGCCCGCGGCATCCCGGCCGACGAGGCCCGCCGCCTGGTGGTGCGTGGCTTCTTCGCCGAACTCGTCCAGCAGATCGGCCTGGCCGACCTGGAGGAGCGCCTTCTCGCCAAGATCGAGCAGGAGCTGGAGGCTTCCGTCGGATGAGCGCCCCCGGATTCGTCGCCGCCTGCACGCTGGGCGAGCTGGAGGACGACACCCCCAAGCGGGTGGAGATCGACGGCGTGCCCGTCTCGGTCGTGCGCACCGAGGGCGAGGTGTTCGCCATCAACGACACCTGTTCGCACGCCAACGTCTCGCTGTCCGAGGGCGAGGTGGAGGACTGCCAGATCGAGTGCTGGCTGCACGGCTCCAGCTTCGACCTGAGGACCGGCAAGCCGTCCGGGCTGCCCGCCACGCGGCCCGTCCCCGTATACCCCGTCAAGATCGAAGGAGAGGGCGCGGACGCGACTGTGCTCATCTCCGTGACCCAGGAGTCCTGAGGCACCCATGGCAACGCTTGAGATCCACGACCTGCATGTCTCCGTCGAGGCGGAGAACGGCCCCCGCGAGATCCTGCGCGGCGTCGACCTGACCGTGAAGCAGGGCGAGACCCACGCCATCATGGGCCCCAACGGCTCCGGCAAGTCCACCCTGGCCTACTCGCTGGCCGGCCACCCCAAGTACACCGTCACCGGCGGCACCGTCACCCTCGACGGTGAGGACGTGCTGGCCATGAGCGTGGACGAGCGCGCCCGCGCCGGCGTCTTCCTCGCCATGCAGTACCCGGTCGAGGTGCCCGGCGTCTCGGTCTCCAACTTCCTGCGCACCTCCGCCACCGCCGTGCGCGGCGAGGCCCCCAAGCTGCGCACCTGGGTCAAGGAGGTCAAGGAGACGATGGAGGCGCTCCACATGGACGCCTCCTTCGCCGAGCGCAACGTCAACGAGGGCTTCTCCGGCGGTGAGAAGAAGCGCCACGAGATCCTCCAGCTGGAGCTGCTCAAGCCGAAGATCGCGATCCTCGACGAGACCGACTCCGGTCTGGACGTCGACGCGCTGCGGATCGTCTCCGAGGGCGTCAACCGGGTCCGCGAGACCGGCACCGTCGGCACCCTGCTGATCACCCATTACACGCGCATCCTGCGCTACATCAAGCCCGACTACGTCCACGTCTTCGCCGCGGGTCGCATCGCCGAGTCCGGTGGCGCGGAGCTGGCGGACAAGCTGGAGAACGAGGGCTACGAGGCGTACACGAAGGGCGGCGCATCCGAGTGAGCCCGACGCTGCCGGGTCTTCTCGACACCGAGGCGATCCGCAAGGACTTCCCCGTGCTGGACCGGCTGGTCCACGACGGGAAGAAGCTGGTGTACCTGGACAACGCGGCGACCTCGCAGAAGCCCCGCCAGGTGCTGGACGCCCTCACCGAGTACTACGAGAGCTACAACGCCAACGTCCACCGCGGCGTGCACGTTCTCGCCGAGGAGGCCACGGCAGCGTACGAGGGCGCCCGGGACAAGGTCGCGGCGTTCGTCAACGCGCCCAGCCGCGACGAGGTGATCTTCACCAAGAACGCCTCGGAGTCCCTCAACCTCGTCGCCAACATGCTCGGCTGGGCCGACGAGCCCTACCGGGTGGACAGCGACACCGAGATCGTCATCACGGAGATGGAGCACCACTCCAACATCGTGCCGTGGCAGCTGCTCGCGCAGCGCACCGGCGCGAAGCTCAAGTGGTTCGGCCTGACCGACGACGGACGGCTCGACCTGTCCACCATCGACCAGGTCATCACCGAGAAGACCAAGGTCGTCTCGTTCGTGCTGGTCTCCAACATCCTCGGCACCGTCAACCCGGTCGAGGCGATCGTGCGCCGGGCGCAGGAGGTCGGCGCGCTGGTCGTGGTCGACGCCTCGCAGGCCGCACCGCACATGCCGCTGGACGTGCAGGCGCTCCAAGCCGACTTCGTGGCTTTCACCGGCCACAAGATGTGCGGCCCGACCGGCATCGGCGTGCTGTGGGGCCGCCAGGAGCTGCTGGAGGACCTGCCGCCGTTCCTGGGCGGCGGCGAGATGATCGAGACCGTCTCGATGCACTCGTCCACCTACGCCCCGGCGCCGCACAAGTTCGAGGCCGGCACCCCGCCGATCGCCCAGGCGATCGGGCTCGGCGTGGCCGTGGACTACCTGACGTCGATCGGCCTGGACCGGATCGCCGAGCACGAGCACGCGCTGACCCGGTACGCGGTCGAGCGGCTGCGCGAGGTGCCCGACCTGCGCATCATCGGCCCCACCACGGCCGAGGACCGCGGCGCGGCGATCTCGTTCACCCTCGGTGACATCCACCCGCACGACGTGGGCCAGGTGCTGGACGAGCAGGGCATCGCGGTGCGCGTCGGCCACCACTGCGCGCGGCCGGTCTGCCTGCGGTACGGAATTCCGGCGACCACGCGGGCGTCCTTCTATCTGTACTCCACGCCGGCCGAGGTGGACGCCTTGGTCGACGGACTGGAGCACGTCCGGAACTTCTTCGGATAGGGGCCGCACCTGTGAAGCTGGATTCGATGTACCAGGACGTCATCCTGGACCACTACAAGCACCCGCACGGCCGGGGCTTGCGGGACGGGGACGCCGAGGTGCACCACGTCAACCCGACGTGTGGTGACGAGATCACCCTTCGGGTGAGGATCTCCGGCGACATCGTCGAGGACGTCTCGTACGAGGGCCAGGGCTGCTCCATCAGCCAGGCCAGCGCGTCGGTGCTCAACGATCTGCTGGTCGGCAAGGAACTCGCCGACGCCCGGCGGATCCAGGAGCAGTTCCTCGAACTGATGCAGTCCAAGGGCCGGATCGAGCCCGACGACGCGATGGAGGAGGTGCTGGAGGACGCGGTCGCGTTCGCCGGCGTCTCGAAGTACCCGGCGCGTGTGAAGTGCGCGCTGCTGAGCTGGATGGCGTGGAAGGACGCGACCGCGCAGGCGCTGTCAGCCAAGGAAGCCCAGGAGTCGGCATGAGCGAGAACGTCACCACCACCACGCCCGCCTCCGAGGAGGAGATCCGCGAGGCGCTGTACGACGTCGTCGACCCCGAACTGGGCATCGACGTCGTCAACCTCGGGCTGATCTACGGCATCCACGTCGACGACTCCAACATCGCGACGCTCGACATGACGCTGACCTCGGCGGCCTGTCCGCTGACCGACGTCATCGAGGACCAGGCGAAGTCGGCGACGGAGGGCATCGTCAACGACCTGAAGATCAACTGGGTCTGGATGCCGCCGTGGGGCCCCGACAAGATCACGGACGAGGGCCGAGAGCAGCTACGCGCCCTGGGCTTCAACGTCTGACGCGGATTTTCTAGGGGCGCGGGGAACTGCGCGACCAGGCACGGCGAAAGCTGTGGTGAGCCACCGGCCCGGGGTCCTACGGTCGTTCCTGGATCACCGGCCAGTGGGGGCTGAGCGCGCAGTTCCCCGCGCCCCCAAAAGACACAACCCCCCGCGCCCCCAAAAAAACACAACGTGCCGTAGTCACCAGTGTGTAGCGCTTCGTTCTCCCGTCGTACGTTCGTAGTTGGCGCGTTCGCGCCACTCTCTACGCGACGTGCCCGCCGACGAGAGGACCCTCGTGCCGCACAGCCCTGCCCGTATCGCCGTCGTGGCCGCCGCAGCCCTGGCGCTCGGCGTCGTCAACGCCCCCGCCCACGCGTCGAGTTACGGCACTCCGAGCATCGCGCTCTCCGACGCCTACCTGAGCGGCGCGGTCGGCGCCACCGGTGATCCGACCGTCACCGTGACCCTCGCCCAGAAGGGCGCGGACGCCAGCCAGTTGACGGTCGCCGCGACCAAGAGCAGCGACGCGTCGGTGGCCGCGGCCACCGACGTGACCGTCACCGGTACCGGCGCCACCCGTACCGTCGCCGTCGAGGCCGAAGGCGTCGGGTACGCCGACCTCACCCTCAAGGTGACCGGCGCGGGCGGCAAGACGGCCACCACCACGCTGCACTACGCCGCCTCGCAGTCCGTCTCCGACTCCGCCGACACCCGCTACTTCACCGGTGCCGCCGACGCGTCGGCCGCCGTCGACGTGGGCGGCGGCTACACGGTCGTGGCGGACGACGAGAGCAACACCCTGCGGCTGTACCGCGACGACACCTCCGGCGCGCCGGTCAGGACCTGGGACTTCGACGCCCAGTTGGGGAACCCGGACGAGATGGACCTGGAGGCCGCCGCGCGGGTCGGCGACACCGTCTACTGGACCGGCTCGATGGGCAACAACAAGGACGGCAAGCTGGAGCCGGACCGCTCCACGCTGTTCACCACGACCGTCAGCGGCTCCGGCGCCGACACCCAGCTGACCTTCGGCGGCTCCTACCAGGGCCTGCGCGACGACCTGATCGCCTGGGACCAGGCCAACGGCAACCGGCTCGGCTTCGCCGCCGGGGCCGCCAAGGGCCAGATCCCCAAGGAGGTCAACGGGTTCAACGTCGAGGGCCTGGAGTTCGCACCGGGCAGTTCGACCACCGCGTACCTCGGCTTCCGTGCTCCGCTGGTGCCCCCGCAGGACGGCGGCAAGGCGCTGCTGGTCCCGGTCACCAACATCGACCAGCTGGCCGCCTCCGGTCAGAACACCGCGACGCACGCCACCTTCGCCGACCCGATCGAGCTGGACCTCGGCGGCCTGAGCGTCCGCGACATCCGCCGCAACGACGCCGGGCAGTACCTGATCGTCGCCGGGTCCTACGCGGCCGACGACCCGAGCGAGCCGTACGTCCTGTACTCCTGGGACGGCGTCGCGGGCGACCAGCCGGTGAAGCTGATGACCGTGCCCACCGAGTACGGCGCCTGGGAGTCGGTCATCTCGGTGCCCGACCTGTCCGCGCCGGGCGCCCAGGTCCAGTTGATCCAGGACGACGGCTCCGCCGACCTGTACGGCGACGGCACCGAGGCCAAGGACCTCGACCAGAGCGAGTGGCAGAAGTCCCGCACTACCTGGTTCACGCTGAACGGCTGAGCCGAACGAAGTGAGCCCGCACCAACCGGGTCTCCATGAATGTGAGGGAGGTGTGTACGAGCGTACGCATCGCTATGTACGCTCGTACACATGCCATACGTGACGCTGGCGGGCGCGATCCTCTCCGAGGTGCTGGCGACCACGGCTCTGAAGTACACCGACGGGTTCTCGCGGTTGTGGCCGTCGACGGCGACCGCCGCCGGATACGTGCTGTCCTTCTACCTGTTGTCGGTCACCCTGCGCACCATGGAGATCGGCACCGTCTACGCGATATGGTCCGCGGTCGGCACCGCGGTGATCGCCGGGATCGGGATGGCGTTCCTCGGCGAGAGCGTCAGCGCCGTCAAACTCCTCGGGGTGGCCCTGGTGATCGCCGGGGTCGTCGTGCTCAATCTGGGCGGTGCGTCGCACGGATGACCCGCCGTCGCCACGATCCGGACCGCGCGCAGCGGATCATCGACGCCGCCCTGCGGGTCGTGGGCCGCGACGGCATCGCCGGGCTCAGCCACCGGGCCGTCGCCGCCGAGGCGGACGTGCCGCTGGGCTCCACCACGTACCACTTCGCCACGCTCGACGACCTGCTGGTGGCGGCGCTGCGGCAGTTGGACGAGCGGTTCATCGAGGACCTGCGGGCCCACCCGGGCCTCGCCGACCCGGACGCGGACCTCGCCACCGAAGTCGCCCGGCTGACGGGGGAGTTCCTGCGCGGCGAGCACTCCCGCGCGGTGCTGGAGTACGAGATCTACCTGACCGCGCTGCGCCGCGAGGCGGTCCGGCCGGTGGCCGCCGAGTTCGTGGACGCCGCGGTGGAGGTGCTGGCCGTGCGGGTCGACCGGGAGACCGCCCGGGCGCTGGTCGCCCTGATCGACGGGCTGGCGCTCCAGAGCCTGCTCACGGGCCGCCCGTACGATGAGGACGAGGCGCGGGCGGTCTTCGCCCGGGTCATCGGCCCGCGCTGAGCGCCTCGCGCCGAGCGGCCCGTGCCGACGCGCGTCCGGCGCCGATGCGTGCGACCTGCGGCGGAAGGCGGATTCCGGGATGCGGGCCGGTTGGGCATCCCGGCGGGCCAGCGACTAGCGTTCGGTGCATGACTGACACGACCACCCTGCGCCCCCTCGGCGCCGCCGCCACCGGCCTCGCCACCGTCGCCGACGACGGCACCGTCCTCGACACCTGGTTCCCGGCGCCCGAACTGGTCGAGCAGCCGGGCCCGGCCGGCACCGAGCGGCTCACCGCCGAGCGCGCCGCCGAACTGCTGGGCGAGGCCGCGCCCCGGGCCCTCGGTCCCGACCCGCGGCGCGGCGTGGAGGTCGTCGCGGTCCGCACGGTCATCGGCTCGCTGGACGACAAGCCGCTCGACACCCACGACGTCTACCTGCGGCTGCACCTGCTCAGCCACCGCCTGGTGCGGCCCAACGGGCAGAGCCTGGACGGCATCTTCGGCCTGCTGGCCAACGTGGTGTGGACCTCGCTCGGCCCGGTGCCGGTGGACGGCGTGGAGCGCGCGCGTCTCGCCGCCCGCGCCGAGGGCCTGCACCTCGCGGTGTACGGCGTCGACAAGTTCCCGCGCATGACGGACTACGTGGTCCCGGCCGGTGTCCGCATCGCCGACGCCGACCGCGTCCGGCTCGGCGCCCACCTGGCCGCCGGGACCACCGTGATGCACGAGGGCTTCTGCAACTTCAACGCGGGCACCCTGGGGACCTCGATGGTCGAGGGCCGCATCAGCCAGGGTGTCATCGTCGGCGACGGCTCCGACATCGGCGGCGGCGCGTCGATCATGGGCACGCTCTCCGGCGGCGGCAAGGAGATCGTCTCCATCGGGCAGCGCTGCCTGCTCGGCGCCGAGGCGGGCATCGGTATCTCGCTCGGTGACGACTGCGTGGTCGAGGCCGGCCTCTACGTCACCGCCGGGACTCGGGTCACGCTGCCGGACGGCCAGGTCGTCAAGGCCAAGGACCTGTCCGGCGCCGACAACCTCCTCTTCCGCCGCAACTCCGTCACCGGCACGGTCGAGGTCCTCCAGCGCACCGGCTCCTGGGGCGGCCTGAACGCGGTGCTGCACAGCCACAACTAGCGCGCCCGCCGCGTGCGGTCCGGCGCGGGGCCGAGGGCGTCCCGCCCCGCCTCGTGCCGGACCGTCACGCGGTCACCGCCCGCTCAACTCGTCGCGGCCTCCTGCTCGTCGCCCTCCCGCGCCTGCCGCTCCGCCGCGATCAGCGCGAAGGACGTGCCGCCGTCCAGGCTCTCGCGCAGGATGTCCGCGTGCCCCGCGTGGCGTCCGGCCTCCTGGATCAGATGGGCGAGGATCCAGCGCGCCGAGCGCTTGGCGCCCGGCGGGAACCACGGCAGGTCCGGCAGCGCCACGGTCACCTCCAGATCGGGCAGCGCCCGCACCAGTTCCTCGGTCTCCCGCCCGGCCGCGCGGTACGCGGCGATCAGCCCGTCGAGCGTCTCGTCGCCGACCATCCGGAACGAGTCGTGCCAGTTGCTCTCGTCCCGCGGCACCAGGTCCTGCGGGCGGCCGCTCAGGATGCCGACGATCCAGTGCCGTTCCACCTCGGTGCAGTGCTTGATCAGCCCGGCGACCGACAGCTCGCTCTTCGTGGGCCGCGCCGCCGCCTGCTCGTCGGTGAGGCCGAACGCGGCCCTGATCACCGCGGCACGCTGCTCTGCCACGAACATCAGCAGCGTCTCCCGCTCGTCGTTGCCCTCGCCCACGAAGGTGACCATGACGTCCTCGCTTCCCCGCGCGGGCGTGCCCACGCCGTCGTTGCCATCGTTCTCGCCCTTTCGGACAACGACAACGCTAGGGGCCCTCGAGGACGGGTTCGGTCCTCAAGGGCCCCTGCTTTCGCGCGGGCCGCCGCTACGGCTTGACGCGGACCACCTGCGGGTCGTGGTCACTGGTCTGGTGGGCGAACTCGGCGTTGATGTGCACGACGTCGTAGTCCGGGTTACGCAGCGCCGGGCTGGTCAGCGTGTGGTCCAGCACCTCGGAGTTGCCCTCGTAGTCGTAGGTGTAGCGCTCCTTGACCGGCAGCGTGGTGATCAGGTCCTTCAGCACGCCGCCCGAGGTCAGCGCCTTCAGCGCCGGGGAGAACTGGAAGTCGTTGAGGTCGCCCAGCGCGATCACGTCGGCGTGCTTGTCGACCGCGAGCAGCGACTTGACGAACGCGTTCTCGTCCTGCGCCTGCTGGATGCGCTGCACCTCGCTGGAGCGGGTCGGCGGCTGGAAGCGGCTATCGAGACCCTGGTCGCCCAGCTTGGCCACGAAGTGGTTGGCGATCACGAAGACCGTCCTGCCACGGAAGGTGAACTGCCCGACCAGCGGCTTGCGGCTGGCGTTCCAGGCGGAGTTCGACGGGTCGATGCGGCCCGGCGAAGCGGTCAGCTGCGCCTTGCCGTTCACCTTGGTGACGCCGACCGCGGAGGTGGAGGAGCCGCCGGGGATGTCGTCGAAGCTCACGCGGGCCGGGTTGAACAGGAAGACCTGGCGGATGTTGCCGCCGGGCTCGCCGCCGTCCTGGTCGTTGACCGGGTCGATGGAGCGCCAGTCGTAGGACGGGCCGCCGGCCGCCTTGATCGCGGCGATGAACTTGCCGACCGTCTGGTCGCAGTCCACCACGCCGTCGTCGGTGGCGCCGTCGTTGTCCTGGATCTCCTCCAGGGCGACGATGTCGGGGGAGGAGAGGTTGTGCACGACTCCGTTGGCCAGCGCGGTGAACTTGCTGTCCGGGTCGCTGGGCGCCAGGTTCTCCACGTTGTAGGTGGCGAGCGCGAGTTCGTCGTCGTGCTGCTTGCGGGTGACCTCGGGCTGGATGCCGCCGGACTTCAGCGCGCCGATCGCGTTGGCGACGATGGTGTAGCCGCCGAACTGGTTGTAGTCCAGCGGACCGCTGGTCGCCCCGGTCAGCTCGTCGCCGACGCTGGCCTGCGGGAAGGCGGCCTGCGTGGTCGGGATGAGCGACTGCACCTGGATGCGGCCGGAGTCGGGGTCGTTGTAGTTCTCGTAGATCGTGCCGCCGCGCTTCGTCGGGTTCTGGTCCGGCTTCGCGGTGACCCACAGCTCGCTGTAGGCGTCGGTCGGGCCGACCACCCGGGCGTTGTCGATCTCGACGTTCATGCCCTCCAGCGACTCGTACAGGTCGAGCGCGTACTTCTTCGGCTGGAGGGTGAGCGGCTCGATGTCGCCGCCGGCGGCCTGCGGCGCGTACGCGCTGGGGATGTCGCGGGGGCGCAGCACGACGGGGGCGGGCACTGCGTTGCCGGAGGAGACCACGGTGACGGTCGGCTTGGTCAGCTCGGTGACCGACTGCACGCCGGTGTCCGCGCCGCCCGGGTAGTACTCGGAGACGGTGGCGTCCACCGTGACGCTGTCGCCCACCTGCACCTTCGGGGTGGAGGAGGTGTAGACGAAGATCCCCTCGCTGGTGGCCGGGTTGTCGTCCGGGTTCGGGTCCTGGAACCAGAAGCCCTTGGACGAACCGTAGGTCCGTACGCCGGTGACGATGCCCGGTACACCGGTCACGGCCTGGCCGGCCAGCGGCGACACGCGGGTCGAGCCCTGGATGTCGTGGATGCGGATCTGCGCGGCCGACGCCTGCTGCGGCGCGACGAGCAGGCCCGCGGCCAGCGCGACGACGCCGAGGGTTCCGACGGTGGCCGGTCTGCGCACGAAACGCTTGCGGCGAGGGGTCACTTGGGGTCCTCCGAGGACGGTGAGGGTTTCTTCTTCTTGCGGATTCGTACGGGTTCTTACGGGTGACGCGGCTTGCGGTGACGCGGTCGGCCCGCGCCGGGTCGGCGTGGCGGCGCGTCGGGCGGCGCTCGGTGGTACGCGGTCGTGCTCGCGGGATCCGGACGTGCGGGAGCCCCGGCCACCGTTGCGGGCGGCCGGTGGTCGTACCGGAAAAGTTGTCGCGGACACGACCTCTACGCGCGTAAATCTGCTGCCGGGGCGCGGGAGTTGTCAAGGGAACAGCCCGTAACTCCCGTTGACGCGAAGGTGAACCGGGCGGGTCCGCCCGTTATGCGTCTACGCTGGGTGGGCGTGCCCTCGCGCGCCGGATGCGACTCGTACGAGGAGAACACCCCATGGCCGCTGACAGCCGCGACATGCCCCCGGTTCGGCTGCTCCCGGACGCCGAACTCGCGCGGCTCGCGCTCACCGCACCGCTGCTCGACCACGCCGCGCGGCTGGCCCGCTGGACCGCGCCGCGCGTCGGGGTGAACGCCACCGCCGAGCTGGTCGAGGACGAACTCGCCCGTGCGACAGTCGAGTTGGGCTTCGGCGACGACCCGGAGGGCGCCGCGCACACCGCCGAGGCATGGGCGTTCGCGGTGGACACCGGACTGGTCGAGGTCGAACTCGACGAGGACGCGACCCGCGCGGAGGACCTGGACGCACCCGCGGGCACCGCGTCACCCGGCAAGGCGCTGGGCCTGCTGGACGGCGGCGACCCCCGCGAGGTCATCGAGGTGTGGCGCACCGGACTGGAGTCGGTACTCACCGAGACCGCCTCCGCGGGCCTCGCCGATCTCTTCGGTGATGCGGATGACCCGGACGCGGCGGGCGCCGCCGACGGCGCGGACGAGGACGCGTGGGACGAGGACGGCCCGGAGTGGGACCCGCGCGAGGAGGCCGCCTTCCTCGAAGGCGCGCTCGGCAACCTCTATCTGCTGACCGCGCTGGAGGAGACCGGCCCGGCGCAGGGCGCGTCGGCCGAAGCCGGCGCGGGGGGTGCGAAGCCCGTGCCGCTGCCGGTGCTGGCCGCCTCGATGGTCGTCCCCGACGACATGGACGTGCCGACCGACGCCGTACTGGAGGAGGTGTCGGAGGCGATGATGCGGCTGGACGACCACTTCCGGCTGCTCGCGCCCACCGGCCTGGTCGACTACCAGCCGGTCGACGACGCGCTGATCGCCGAGGAGGCTGCGGGCGAGGCGTCGGACGAGGAGCTTCCCGACGCGTCCGGCGAACTCGCCGCCGACGAGGTCTCCCGCTACGGCATGGTGCGGCTCACCCCGCTGGGCGTGCTCGGGGTGCGCGAGCGGCTGCTGGAGCGCGGGGTCCCCGCGCCCGTCGTCGGCGACCTGACCGACGCGAGCGCCGACCGGCTGCTGGACGCGCTGGTGTCCTATCCGCAGGCGGCGGCGTACGAGGAGGGCGGCCGGTGGCTGGAGCGCCGCGAACCGGTGGACGCGGCCCGCGAACTGCTGGCTGCCGCGCGCGGTGACGGCCTCGACGCCCCGGCGCGCCGCCTCATCGGTCAGCAGACGCTCGGCAGGCTGGGTCCCGAGGCGGAACCGGCGCTGCGCGAGGTGCTGGACGACCGCGAGCTGGGCGGCCTGGCCCGGGTCTGGCTGGTCGAGCGCGGGGCGGCCGACGTGCCCGCGCCGGACGAGGCGATGGTCTTCTGGCTGACCGTCGACACCCTCGCCGCGCAGCTCGCCATGGACGACGACCCCGAACTGCTGGGGGAGCTGGTCCGCGACCTGGTCGCCCGCCACGAGGGCTTCTTCGACGCGGTCTGGCGGGTCGACCACCCGGCCACCGCCGAGGTGCTGGACGCGATGGGCCGGCTGCACCCGGACAAGCGCACCGCGAAGGAGGCCCGCAAGGCGGCCTTCAAGGCGCGGTCGAAGGCACCGCGCGGCTGAGCCCGGAGGGCGTGCCGGGGCGGGGTCGCGTCTTCCGCCCCGCCCTCGGGCCGCGGCGCCGTACCGGGAGCCGTGCCGTGCCGCGGCGTGCCCTCAGAGCGCGGCCGCTCCGTGGTCGACCATGCCGCGTACCGTGCGGGCCTTCACGTACTGGCCTATCGCGGTCATCTCCCATTCCCCGGTGGGTTGCCGGACCAGCTTGCACATCACGACGGCGGTCTGCGCCTCGGAGTTGGTCAGGTCGAACCGCACCAGCTCCTCGCCGCTCGCGTCGTCGAGCAACCGGCAGTAGGCCTTGGCGACCTGGGTGAACTTCTGCCCGGAGAAGGAGTTGACCGTGAAGACGAGGGAGGTGACGTCGGCGGGCAGCCCGCCGAGGTCGACCGTGATCGACTCGTCGTCCCCCGAACCGCGCCCGGTGAGGTTGTCACCCGCGTGCCGGACCGCGCCGCCGAGGATGGTCAGCTTCCCGAAGTAGCAGGAGTCGCGGTGGTCGCGGCGCGGCCCGTACGCGATGACCGAGGCGTCCAGGTCGATGCTGCGGCCGCGCCGGGCGGGCTCCCAGCCCAGGCCCATCCGCACCGTGGACAGCAGCGGGCGCCCGCCCTTGACCAGCGAGACGCTCTGGTTCTTCGTCAGGCTGACGCGGCCCTTGTCCAGGTTGATCCGTCCCGCGGCGGGCGCGGGCGCCGGCGGGGGCGGGAACGACGCGGCGGGCGGCGCGGCCGGTGCGGGAGCCGGGGTGCCGCTCGCCCACGGCGGAGGGAACCCGGCCGGAACGGCCCCGGCGGGCGGCGGAGGCGGGGGCGGGGGAGCGGGGGGCGTGAAGGGCGCGGGGGGAGGCGGCGGCGCGGCCGGGGTGAAAGGTGCGGCGGGGGCGGCCGGGAACGGCGCGGGCGGCGGCGCGGCCACCGCGGGCTCGGACGCCGGAGCCGCGCTCACGGGAGGCGTGCTCACCGGAGGCGTCGGCGCCGCGGGCGCGCTCGCCGGAGCCGTCGCCGACCCGGCCTCCGCCGTCGGCTCCTCCACCGTGACGCCGAAGTCCGTGGCGATGCCCGCCAGTCCGTCCGCGTAGCCCTGCCCGACCGCGCGCACCTTCCAGGCGCCGCCGCGCCGGTAGACCTCGACGACCACCAGCGCGGTCTCGCTGCCCAGCGCGGGCGGGGTGAACGTCGCCAGCACGGCGCCGCCGTCGGCGTCACGTATCGTCGCGGTCGGCTCCGTGCCCGCGAAGCTGCGTCCCGCCTCGTCGGGGCTTGCGGTCACCACGACCTTCTCGATGCCGTCCGGCACGGCGGCGGTGTCCACCTCGATCGCGCCCGCGCGGTGCGTGACGCCGGGGGCGGACGGCTGGTTGTAGAAGACGAAGTCGTCGTCCGAGCGGACCTTGCCGTCCGCGGTCAGCAGCAGACCGGAGACGTCCAGCGCGACGGGCGCGGTCACCTCGACGGTCACGCGAGCCGCGGGGAGCGGGATGTTGGAGCCGGGCGTCATAGCGGTCATGCCCCTAGGAACGCCCGGCCGTCGCGCGCGGTTCCAGCCGTCAGCGCGCGATGCGCTCGATCACCCGTTCGTCATCGCGGCCAGATCGGCGGGTTGACGCAGAACGGGCCGCCCAGGTGGGTGTGTTCCGGGTCGTCCCGCGACAACTCGCCCTCTTCCGCGACGAGCCGGGCCGCGTACGGCTCGGAGTCGTCGCGTGGCGCGTAGCCGAGCGCCCGCGCGGAGGACAGGTCCCACCACGCCCGGGTGTTGGCCGAACTGCCGTACACCACGGTGTGGCCGACGTCCGGCGCGGTGAGCGCCGCGTCGAACAGCCGCGCCGCGTCGCCGGGGCTGAGCCAGAGCGACAGCATCCGCACGGTGGTCGGCTCGGGGTAGCAGGAGCCGATGCGGACCGAGACGGTCTCGACGCCGTGCTTGTGCCAGTAGAGGTCGGCCAGGTCCTCGCCGAAGCACTTGGACAGGCCGTAGAAGGTGTCCGGGCGGTGCGGAGTGTCGGCCGGGACCAGCGGCTCGCCCGGCTCCGGGCGCGGGGTGAAGCCCACGGCGTGGTTGCTGGAAGCGAACACGATCCGGCGCACGCCCTCCGCGCGGGCGGCCTCGTACAGGTGGTACGTGCCCTGCACGTTGGCGCGCAGGATCTTCTCGAACGTCGACTCCAGCGAGATCCCGGCCAGATGGAGGACGCCGTCCACCCCGCGCACGGCCTCGCGCAGCGCCGCGGCTCCCTCCGGATCGCCCAGGTCGAGGGTGATGGCGTCCGGTTCGCCCGGTACCGGAACGACGTCGAGCAGCCGCAGGTCCCAGCCGTGCTCCGGCAGCAACTCCCGCATCATGCCGCCCACCGCGCCCGCGGCGCCGGTGAGCAGGAGCGTGCGGCGGGCGGCGGTCATGGGCTCTCCTCCGGTCGGTCGCGCGGGTCAGTCACCCGGACGTGGTTCACGCATACGGACGGCCAGCGTAGGAAGCGCTCACATCGCGGTCAAGGTTCCCCTTGACCGGCGTCGTGGTGGCGGCCTAGCGTGGTGTGCGTTCACAAGTATGGACGACGGTCATCATTTCGAACGACACGCGCCGATGCCCGAGGGGGTGGCGGCGACGAGGACCGTACGACGAAGGGGTTCCGCATGACCGCACTCCCGCTGGCCCGGCGTCTGCGCGGCCCGCTGTTCTTCCCCGTCACCGCCTTCGCCCCCGACGGCGGCCTGGCCCTCGACGCGTTCCGCGCGCACGTGCGCGCCGGGATCGAGGCGGGCGCCGGCGCGGTCTTCGCCTGCTGCGGCACGGGGGAGTTCCACGCCCTGGCGCCCGAGGAGTTCCACGCCTGCGTGGCGGCGGCCGTCGAGGAGGCGGCCGGGCGCGTGCCGGTCGTCGCGGGCACCGGCTACGGCACCGCGCTCGCCCTGCACTACGCCGGACTCGCCGAACGCGCCGGCGCCGACGGCCTGCTGGCCCTGCCCCCGTACCTGGTCGCCGCCGACCAGCCCGGCCTGCTGCGCCACTACACGGCACTCGCCGAGGGCACCGCGCTCGACGTCATCGTCTACCAGCGGGCCAACGCCGTGCTGACCCCCGAGAGCGTCGTACGGCTGACCGAGGTCCCGGGCGTCATCGGGCTCAAGGACGGCGTCGGCGACCTCGACCTGATGCAGCGCGTCGTCTCCGCGGTCCGCTCCGCGCGCCCGGGCCGCGAGCCGCTGTACTTCAACGGGCTGCCCACCGCCGAACTGACCGGCCTGGCCTACCGGGGCATCGGGGTCCACCTCTACTCCTCGGCCGTCTTCTGCTTCGCCCCCGAGATCGCGCTCGCCTTCCACCGCGCGCTGCTCGGCGACGAGGGCGACGGCACCGGCGCCGACGACGCGGCCGTGAACCGGCTGCTCGACGTCTTCTACCGGCCGCTGGCCGAACTGCGCGACCAGGGCGCGGGATACGCGGTCTCCCTCGTGAAGGCGGGCGTGCGGCTGCGCGGCGGCGAGGTCGGGGAGGTCCGCTCCCCGCTGAGCGAGCCCGCCCCGCGGCACGTCGCCCGCCTCGCCGAACTCATCGACCAGGGGCTGACGTTGGTGGACGAGCTGAAGGGGTAGGGGCTCCCGCGTCCCCGACCGACCGCCACGCCCCGACCGCCGACCGCGCCCGCCGCGCATCGCCCCGTCTGCCGCGCGCCGTCGCGGGCCGCGCCGCCCACGCCATGTCCCCGCCCCAGGAGCCCCGTTGAACGTCTCCGCCTTCCTCTACCCCTGGGACGTCGTCGGGGATCCGGACGCCCCGCGGCGGCTCGCCGACCTCGGGATCGGCCGGGTGACGCTGGCCTCCGCGTACCACTCGACGCGCGCGCTCACCCCGAGGCACCCGCACCGCAGGCTGGTCACCGCCGCGCACTCCGCCGTCCTGTATCCGCCCTCCCCGGAACACTGGCGGGACGTGCCCCTGCGACCGCGTGCGCAGCGCTGGCTGGAGTGCGCCGATCCGTGGGGCGAGGCGGCGGCGATGCTGGCGGACGCCGGGATCGAGGCGTCCACCTGGGTCGTGCTGACCCACAACTCCCTTCTGGGCGGCGAGCATCCCCGGGCCGCAGTGCGCAACGCCTACGGTGACTCCTACCCCTGGGCGCTCTGCGTCGCCCGGCCCGAGGTGCTGCGGTACGCGGTCGCCCTCGCGGCGGAGGCCGGGGCGCGGCCCGGGGCGCGCGGGGCCGAGCTGGAGGCGTGCGGCTGGTTCGGCGTGGAGCACGCGCACGCGCACGACAAGACCGCGGGCGTACCGCTCGGCGGGGCCGCGCGCTACCTGACGTCGCTCTGTTTCTGCGGCAGTTGCCGCCACGGCTACGCGGAGCTGGGCGCCGACCCCGACGAGCTGCGGGACGCGGTGCGCGCGGCGCTCGCCCCGGTGTGGTCGGGGGAGCGGGGGCCGGGCCCCGGGCCCGACGACCGCGAGGGGGAGTGGGCGGAGGTCGTCGCGTTGCTGGGCAGCGGGTTCGCCGCGTTGACGCTTGCCTGGCGCACCCGTGCGGCCCGCGCGTTCCAGCGGGCGACGGTGGCGGCGGTGCGCGAGCGCGCGGGGCGACCGGACTTCCCCGTCCTGCTGCACGCCGACCCCGCGCCGCACCGCAGCGGTTCCAACGCCGGGGTGGACGCGGCCGACGTCCTCACGCACGCGGACGGCGTGGTGCTGCCCTGCACCGGGCCCGAGGCGGTCCGCGAGGACGTGCTGCGGCCGTTCCGTACCGCTGTCGAGGGGCGCCGCCGCGATGGTGACGAGCCGGTGATCGCCGCCAACCTCACCGTCGTCTCCGGCATGGGCGGCAGCCCCGGCACGCTGGCCGACGACGCCGCCCACGCCGCCGCGCTCGGCGCCAGCCAACTGCGGCTCTACCACGCGGGAGTGGCCGCCGACGCGGACCTCGCGCTCGCCGCCCGCGAGCTGGCCCGGCTGAGCGCGTGATCGCGCCGGGGCGCGGTCCGGGGGAGACTGGAGGCGGACCCGAAGGCATTCATGCATTCATGACTGAAGGGCACTCATGGACTACGCAAAGCTCGGCACGACCGGCCTCGACGTGTCGCGGATCTGCCTCGGCTGCATGAGCTACGGCGATCCCAAGCGCGGCAACCACCCCTGGTCGCTGGACGAGGAGGCCAGCCGGCCGTTCATCCGCCGGGCCGTCGAGGCGGGGATCAACTTCTTCGACACCGCCAACGTCTACTCCGACGGCTCCAGCGAGGAGATCGTCGGCCGCGCGCTCGCCGAGTACGCGAACCGCGACGAGATCGTGCTCGCCACGAAGGTGCACGGGCGGATGCGGTCAGGACCCAACGGCGGCGGCCTGTCGCGCAAGGTGATCCTCAGCGAGATCGACCACAGCCTGCGCCGCCTGGGCACCGACTACGTCGACCTGTACCAGATCCACCGCTGGGACCCGGTGACGCCGATCGAGGAGACCCTGGAGGCGCTCGACGACGTCGTACGGGCGGGCAAGGCCCGTTACATCGGGGCGAGTTCGATGTACGCGTGGCAGTTCGCCAAGGCGCTGCACACCTCCGAACGGCACGGCTGGGCGCGGTTCGTCACCATGCAGGACCACTACAACCTGCTGTACCGCGAGGAGGAGCGGGAGATGCTGCCGCTCTGCCGGGACGAGGGCGTCGGCGTCATCCCGTGGAGCCCGCTGGCCCGCGGCCGGCTCACCCGGGACTGGGACACGGGCAGCGCGCGCAGCGAGACCGACGAGTTCGGCAAGAGGCTCTACCGGGAGTCCGACCGGGCCATCGTGGACGCGGTCGCCGAGGTGGCGGCGGAGCGCGGGGTGCCGCGTGCGCGGGTGGCGCTCGCCTGGCTACTGCGGCAGCCGGGGGTCACGGCGCCCATCGTCGGCGCGACGAAGCCCGAGCACCTGGACGACGCGGTGGCGTCCGTCGACCTGACGCTGACCGACGAGGAGTGCGCCCGCCTGGAGGCGCACTACACGGCCCGCGACATCGCCGGCCACGCGTAACCGCCCCCGGGAAGTCCTTGGGACCGCCGTCGCGCGGCGGCCCCAAGGCCCCAGGCCCCGGGCCCCAGCGGTCAGGCGCGTGGGGGCGGCAGGGTCAGGCCGGTGACCGTGTGGGCCTGGATCACCGTGCCGGTGACCCGGGCGTTGCCGCTGATCTCGTTGTGAACACCGCTGACGCGAGGGCCGAACTCCTCGACCAGCGCGCGCAGTTCGGCCACCGCTTCCGGTTCCCGGCGCACCAGGCGGCGCAGGTCCGCCTCCCACTCGCCGCGGATCGCGGCCACCGCGTCGGCGTCCCCCGCGTCCCTCGCGACGGTCAACTCCGTCCGGGAACGCTCCAGTTCACCGGCGGCCCCCTCGGTACGGGCCGCGTCGCCCCGGCCGAACAGCGCCGCGATCCGGGTCCTGGCCTGCGACCAGCCGTCGCTGACCATCAGCCCCACCAGCGTGGTCGCCCCGGACGTCGCCAGCGCCGCCAACTCCGTTTCCATTCCGGCCACTTCCCGCCCCTTCCGCCCCTCGGCGCCCGCGCGGACGCCGCTTCGTCACCCTTCGTCCGCCGACCCTAGCCCTCGGTCCTGACGCCGCGCGCCGTGATGGTGACCAGGGGGAGGGTGAACTCGCCCTCGGCGGTCTCCGGGCGGGCGCCCAGGTACGCGCGGACCTTCTCCAGGGTCGCCGTCCGCTCGGCGTCGTCCATCACCAGCAGGTGGGAGTGGGTCGCGACGGTCGCGGTCAGGGACTCGACGGTGCGCGGCTGGCCGTGGGTGAACCTGCGCTCCTCGGTCGCGCCGAACGCCTCGTGCCCCATCAACGGCTTCGACCGGTCCCCGGAGCGGGACAGCGACGGCATGCTGACCAGCAGGTCCCGCAGTCCCGCCACCCACTCGACCCGGTCGTCGTCCGCGTTCCACAGCGCGCCGAGCACGCCGCCGGGCCGCAGCACCCGGGCGATCTCCGGCAGCGCGCGCTCCGGGTCGAACCAGTGGAAGGCCTGGCCCACCAGCACCGCGTCGAACGAGGCGTCCGGGGCCGGGATCGACTCGGCGGTGCCGGTCCGCGCGGGGACGCCGGGCAGGTCGCGCCGCAGCTGGTCGAGCATGCCCGCGTCCGGTTCCACGGCCTCGACCGCGTCGGAACCGAGGCCCATGCCCAGCAGGACAGCGGTGAGCTTGCCGGTGCCCGCCGCGAGGTCCAGCACCTTCAGGGCGGGCCTGGCGGCGACCGGCTCCAGCAGCCAGCTCACGGCCTCGCGCGGGTAGTCCGGCCGGTGCGCGGCGTACGCGCCCGCCTCCGCACCGAACGACGAGGCGCGGCGGGCGCGCTGTCCCGCGTCGGGGGCCGAGGGGTTCTGGGTGTCGTTGGTCATACCAAGGACTTTAGACCGGCCGTTGCCCGCGTTCCGGTCGCTGCCCGCGTTGCGTGGCGAATGCGGACGCGGGGGTCACAGACGGCGGGTGGCCAGGGTCAGCCGGTCCCGGGCGTCCAGCAGCGCGTCCCTGATCATCTGCTCGTGCCCCGGGGTGAGCCGGGCCACCGGCACCGAGCAGCTGATCGCGTCGCGCGCCGGGGTGCGGTACGGGATCGCCACGCCGAAGCAGCGCAGGCCGAGGGTGTTCTCCTCGCGGTCGACCGCCCAGCCGCGCTCGCGGATCGCGCGCAGTTCGTCGATGAGCCGCTCGCGGTCGGTGATCGTGTGCTCGGTCACCGCCTCCAGCGTCGCGGGCAGCAGCCGTCGCACCTGCTCGTCGTCGTGGGTGGCCAGCAGCGCCTTGCCCAGCGAGGTGGCGTGCGCGGGCAGCCTGCGGCCGACCCGGGTGAAGGGGCGCAGGTAGTGCTGGGACTGCCGGGTCGCGAGGTAGACCACGTCGGTGCCGTCGAGCCGGGCGAGGTGGATCGTCTCGGTGGTGTCCTCGGCCAGCCGGTCCAGGGTGGGCCGGGCGGCGGCCACCACCTCGTCGCCGTCGATGTAGGAGGTGCCGACCAGCAGCGCGCGCACCCCGATCCCGTAACGGGTGCCGGTGGCGTCGGTCTCGATCCAGCCCAGGTCCACGAGCGTGCGCAGCAGCATGTAGAGGCTGGACTTGGGGTAACCCACGGACTCCTGGACGGCGGCGAGCGTGTGCATGCCGGGCCGGCCCGCGAAGAACTCCAGCAACTCCACCGTGCGGACGGCGGACTTGACCTGCGCCCCACCGTTCGCGGTGCCGCTCTCGACGCCGCCCATCGTTCGACTCCTTCGACCCCTCTTGTCCGCACGGTGCGCCGGACGTAGGCTCGCCGACGACCATATTCACATTCACGGATGCCGTTCAGTATACCGAACGGCATGGGAGGTCTCGCGGTGACAGCGGCAGCAGAACCAGTCTGGAGCGTCGACCCCAGGACCGGGAAGCGCCGCGAGCAGGTGACCGCCGAGGCCGCGCCCGCCGACGTCGACGCCGCGGTGACCGCCGCCGCCGGTGCGGCGAGCGCCCTGGCCGACCTCGCCGCGCGCGCCGCCTTCCTGCGCACCGCCGCCGAACTGCTGGAGGGCGACGCCGAGCGGGTCATCGCCACCGCCGACGCGGAGACCGCCCTCGGCACGCCCCGGCTGACCGGTGAACTCGCCCGTACCGCCCACCAGTTGAGGTCCTTCGCGGACGTGGTGGACGACGGCGCCTTCCTCGACGTCGTCATCGACCACGCCGACCCGGCGGCGGCCCCCGCGCCCCGCCCCGACCTGCGCAGGACCAAGGTCCCGCTGGGCGTCGCGGCCGTCTACGCCGCCTCCAACTTCCCGCTCGCCTTCTCGGTGCCCGGCGGCGACACCGCCAGCGCGCTGGCCGCGGGCTGCCCGGTGGTGGTGAAGGCCCACCCGGGTCACCCGGCGACCAGTGAGCTGACCGGTGCGCTGCTGCGCCGGGCGGCGGCCCGCGCCGGACTGCCGCAGGACGTGGTCCGCGTGGTGCACGGGTTCGACGCGGGTGTCGCGCTGATCCGGCATCCGCTCGTCGCCGCCGCCGGGTTCACCGGTTCGGTGCGCGGCGGCCGGGCGCTGTACGACGCGGCGGCGACCCGGCCGCGGCCGATCCCGTTCCACGGCGAACTCGGCAGCCTCAACCCGGTGCTGGTCACCGAGGCCGCGGCGGCGGAGCGCGGGCAGGACATCGCCACCGGGCTCGCCGCCTCCTTCACCCTGGGCGCCGGGCAGTTCTGCACCAAGCCAGGTCTCGTCCTGGTCCCCGAGGGCACGGACGGCGACCGCCTGCTGATCACGCTCACCGACGCGGCCCGCGAGGTCCCGCCCCGTGTGCTGCTCGACAGCCGCATCCGCGAGGCCTTCCTCGCCGGGGTGCGCGAACGCCTCGCGCTGCCCGGCGTCACCGCCCCCGTGGAACCGGGCGAGGGCGAGGGACTGGACGTGCGCGCCGGTTTCCTCAGCGTCCCCGCGAGCCTGCTCGCCGCCGACAGCCACGCGGCGCTGACCCACGAGTGCTTCGGTCCCGTCACCGTGATCGCTCGCTACGGGTCACCCGATGAGGTGGAAGCCGTGCTCGCCGGATTGCCGGGCAACCTGACCGCGACCCTCCACCTGTCCACCGCGGAACGTGAAGGCGGGCACGGCGCCGCCGAGCTGGTCGCGCGGGTGTCGGCGCTGGCCGGACGCGTGCTGGTGGGCGGCTGGCCGACCGGCGTCGCGGTCACGCCCGCCCAGCACCACGGCGGGCCCTACCCGGCCACCACCTCGCCGTACACCTCGGTCGGCACCGCCGCGATCGAGCGCTGGCTGCGGCCGGTCGCCTACCAGGACACGCCCGCCGCGCTGCTCCCGCCCGAGCTGCGCGACGACAACCCGCTGGGCCTCGCGCGCCGCGTCGACGGCCGCCGGGAGGCCGGGAGCGGGGCGGCGGCGCGGCTAGGCTGACGCCGCCGTACGGGCCGTCCGCACGGCACGCCCGTACCGCTCCCTTTCCGTACCGAAGGACCGCCCGCCGTGTCTCAGCGCACCCCCGCCACCCCCACGACATCGCGCCGACGCCGGACCGCGGGCCTGCTCGCCGCGCTGTCCGCGCTCGCCGGGCTCGGCCTGACCGCCTGCGGCGCGCACGACGGCGCGCCCGCCGCCCGGATCAGCGCGAGCAGCGTCGCCGACACCGCCTCGGGCCCCGCGTCCGCGCCCACCGCCGTGCCCACCGTGCCGCGCCGCACCGCCGAGGGGCGCACCACGACGCCGCCGTGGCCGGTGCCCGCCGACCCGGCGGCGCGGGTGGCGGCGGCGGGGCTGCCGATGATGGGCGCCGAGGGCCAGGTGATGCACATCCACGCCCACCTCGACGTGCTGGTGGACGGCAGGCCCGTGGTGGTGCCCGCGCTGATCGGCATCGACGAGCAGGCGCAGCGCATCAGTCCGCTGCACACCCACGACACCTCCGGGGTGATCCACATCGAGTCCCCGGTCAAGGCGGTCTTCACCCTCGGCCAGTTCATGACCGAGTGGGACGTCGCGCTGGACGCCGGGCGGCTCGGCGGCCTGACGACCGGTCACGGAGACACCCTGCGCGCGTACGTCGACGGACACGAGACCAAGGGCGACCCCGCCGCGCTCACCCTCCACGCGCACGACGAGATCGCCCTTGTCTACGGACCGGCCGACACGCCGGTCAAGGTCCCGGGCTCCTACCCGTGGCCGCAGGGGCTGTAACGTCCCTGACCGGCACAGGAGCCGGGTGACCCTCAGCTCACCGGTGTGAAGTCCCGGGCCCCGATGAACTCGGGGCGCCGGGCCGGGGCCGCGAACGGCTCCACCGCGGTGTTCTCCACGCTGTTGAACACGATGAAGACGTTGCTGCGCGGGAACGGGGTGATGTTGTCCCCGCTGCCGTGCATGCAGTTGCAGTCGAACCAGGTGGCCGACCCGGGCTTGCCGGTGAACAGCTTGATGCCGTGCTGGCCGGCCATCTCGGTCAGCGCCGCGTCGGACGGCGTGCCCGCGTCCTGCATCTGCAGCGAGCGCTTGTAGTTGTCCTTGGGCGTCACGCCCGCGCAGCCCAGGAACGTCCGGTGCGACCCCGGCATGATCATCAGGCCGCCGTTGGTGTCGTGGTTCTCGGTGAGCGCGATCGACACCGACACCGCGCGCATCCGCGGCAGTCCGTCCTCGGCGTGCCAGGTCTCGAAGTCGGAGTGCCAGTAGAAGCCGCTGGCGCCGAAGCCGGGCTTGACGTTGATGCGGCTCTGGTGCACGTAGACGTCGGAGCCCAGGATCTGCCGGGCGTGCTCCACCACCCGCGGGTCGCGCACGAGTTCGGCGAAGACGTCGCTGATGCGGTGCACCTCGAAGACCGACCGTACGTCCTTGGACTTCGGCTCGATGATCGCGCGCTCGTCCGCCCGCACCGCCGGGTCGGCGACCAGCCGGTCGAGTTCGGCGCGGTAGCGGTCCACTTCCTGCGGCGTGATCAGCTGGTCCACCGCCAGGAAGCCGTCGCGGTCGAAGTCGCGCAGCTCGGAGGGCTGGACCGGGCCGGGGGCGCCGGGCTTGGCCCACACCACCGGGTCCTGGCGGGGCGTGGTGACCTCGGCGGTGCCGCGGGTCGGGTAGAGGTCGGTGGTCTCGGGGGGCTTCGTCACCGTGGTCATCTGTCAGGCCTCCTCGGTCAGCAGCGGATAGACGCCGTTCTCGTCGTGCTCCTCCCGTCCGGTGACCGGGGGGTTGAACACGCACACGCAGCGGAAGTCGGTCTTGGGTCGCATGGTGTGCCGCTCATGGCCGTTGAGCAGGTACATCGTGCCCGGCCTGATCCAGTGGGTCTCGCCGGTCTCCTCATCGGTCAGCTCGGCCTCGCCCTCGACGCACAGGACGGCCTCGATGTGGTTGGCGTACCACATCGACGTCTCCGTGCCCGCGTACATCACGGTCTCGTGGAGGGAGAAGCCGACGCCTTCCTTGGCCAGCACGATGCGCTTGCTCTCCCAGGTGCCGGACGCGGCCTTGATGTGCCGGTCGGTGCCCTCGATGTCGTTCAGCGATCGGACGATCACGTGGGTTGTGCCTTTCTGTGATGCGTGAGCGCGGCTGCGGCAGCGGCGCGGGGGTCAGGCGGTCTCGCGGACGGCGCGGGCCAGGGTGCGCAGGCCCTCGTCCAGTTCCTCGGGGGAGATGGTCAGGGCCGGCAGCAGCTTGACGACCTCGCTCTCCGGGCCCGAGGTCTCGATCAGCAGACCGAGTTCGAAGGCGCGGGCGCACACCCGCGAGGCGCGGGACTTGTCGGCGAACTCCATGCCCCACACCAGTCCGCGGCCGCGGAAGTCCACCCCGGCGTCCTGGTGTTCGCGGGCGATGTCGCGCAGCGCGGCCTCGACCTGGTCGCCGCGGGAGAGCGTCTGCTTCTCCATCTGCCCGTCGGCCCAGTAGGTGTCCAGGGCGGCGGTCGCGGTGACGAAGGACGGGTTGTGGCCGCGGAAGGTGCCGTTGTGCTCGCCGGGCTCCCACACGTCCAGCTCCGGCTTGAACAGCGTCAGCGACATCGGCATCCCGTAGCCGCCGATGGACTTCGAGAGGGTGACGATGTCCGGGG
The DNA here is from genome assembly GCF_019890615.1 of Streptantibioticus parmotrematis. Classification (GTDB taxonomy): domain Bacteria; phylum Actinomycetota; class Actinomycetes; order Streptomycetales; family Streptomycetaceae; genus Streptantibioticus_D; species Streptantibioticus_D parmotrematis. Next base: position 120,177 of record NZ_JAINVZ010000016.1, read on the forward strand.
TGATGCCCGCCTCCTCGAAGGAGAAGAACGGCCCGGTGCGCCCGCAGCCCATCTGGATGTCGTCGACGATCAGCAGCATGTCGCGGCGCTTGCACAGCTCGGCCAGCGCGCGCAGCCATTCGGGACGCGCGACGTTGATGCCGCCCTCGCCCTGGATGCTCTCCACGATCACGGCGGCGGGCCGGTTGAGCCCGGAGCCGGAGTCCTCCAGCAGGCGCTCGAACCACAGGAAGTCCGGGACCTGGCCGTCGAGGTAGTGGTCGAAGGGCATCGGCGTGCCGTGCACCAGCGGGACGCCGGCGCCGGCCCGCTTGAAGGCGTTGCCGGTGACGGCGAGCGAGCCGAGCGACATGCCGTGGAAGGCGTTGGTGAAGGACACGATCGACTCGCGGCCCTTGACCTTGCGGGCCAGCTTCAGCGCGGCCTCCACCGCGTTGGTGCCGGTCGGGCCGGGGAACATGACCTTGTAGTCCAGGTCGCGCGGGCGCAGCACGACGTCCTGGAAGGTGCTCAGGAAGGCGCGCTTGGCCGTGGTCGACATGTCCAGGCCGTGCACGACGCCGTCGCGTTCCAGGTAGTCCAGGAGCGCCCGTTTGAGCACCGGATTGTTGTGGCCGTAGTTGAGCGCTCCGGCACCGGCGAAGAAGTCGAGGTAGGCATGGCCGTCCTCGTCGTGCATCCAGCTGCCCTGCGCGCGGTCGAACACGGCGGGCCAGCCGCGGCAGTAGCTGCGGACCTCGGACTCCAGGGACTCGAAGACGCTCAGTTCGGGCGGGGTGATGGTCACCGTGGGCTCCTGTCGGGAGAAGTGGGCGGAGAGGGTTCGTCGTCGGCGGCGGGTCGCGTCAGCCGAGCGGGCCGATGCGGTACAGCACCTCGGGGTCGTGTCCGTCGGGGAACTGCACGCCGTGGAAGAGCACCTCGCGCTCCACGGTGGCCCCGTGCCGTTCCCCGTACGAGGTGAACAGCCGGTTGGAGGCGTCGTTGTCCGGAGTGATCGTGGTCTCGACGTGGCGTATGCCCTGGGCGGTCACCCGCTCGGTCAGCTCGTCGAGCATCGAGGCGGCCAGTCCGCGGCCGCGGTAGGCGTCGTCCACCGCGACCTGCCAGACGACCAGCGTCTCGGGCCGCTCGGGGCGCACGTACCCGGTGACGAAGCCCACCGGAGCGCCGTCGTCCGCGCGGGCCACGACCGAGGTGCGGGCGAAGTCGCGGCACCACAGCAGGTAGCTGTACGAGGAGTTCAGGTCGAGGGCCTTGGAGTCACGGGCTATGCGCCACAGGGCGGCTCCGTCGTCCACCGTAGGGGTGTCCAGACGGCAATCGGTCGATCGTCGTGAATTCGCGGCTTGTGCGGCGGTCATGGCAATTGAATTTACCGATATTGAATGGCTGATGCATCGCCGGAGGGGGTTACGCTGAGCCGGAGGATGTGTTATCGCGCGCGTGCGCAGGACCGGCAGATGCGCAAGTTATGGCGTTTTGCCTGGATAGAACCGGTGCAAAACGGGCGCGGTGTGGAGTCGGTCACACCTTCGTAACAGATCTGAGATCTCCCTGACTCGCGGCGCGAGCCGTTCGGGGAGGTTCGGAAAATTTTGCGTTTAGCCCCGGATCGACTGGGCAGAAGAGTCCGGGCGAATGCTGTCCCGGTAATTCTGTGGAGAATGTGAGGGCAAGCATAACGCGTTTATCATTCAATTGGCTTTCGGGGGTTTGTCCGCCCGGCCAGGGGGCAGATCGCGCGGAACGCCGCCTCTCGTAGAGTCTCGTCCATGACGGATGCCTCGGTGCTGCGCTTCAAGGGGCGGGTCCTGGCCGGACCCGACGACGTACGCGACGGGTTGTGGGTGGTCGACGGGCGGGTGACGTACGAACGGCCCGCGGGGGCCGCCGACGCGCCGGTCCTGACGGGCTGGGCCCTGCCGGGACTGGTGGACGCCCACTGCCACGTCGGCCTCGACGCCCACGGCGCGGTCGACGAGGCCACCAGCGAGAAGCAGGCGCTGACCGACCGCTCGGCGGGCGCGCTGCTGCTGCGCGACGCCGGATCGCCCGCCGACACCCGCTGGATCGACGAGCGCGAGGACCTGCCGCGGATCATCAGGGCGGGCCGCCACATCGCCAGGACCCGCCGCTACATCCGCAACTACGCCCATGAGATCGAGCCCGGCGACCTGGCCGCCTACGTCCGCCGCGAGGCCCGGCGGGGCGACGGCTGGGTCAAGCTGGTCGGCGACTGGATCGACCGCCAGGCCGGCGACCTCACCCCCTGCTGGCCGCGCTGGGCGATCGACGAGGCGATCGCCGCCGCGCACGAGGAGGGCGCCCGGGTCACCGCGCACTGCTTCGCCGAGGACTCGCTGGCCGACCTGGTCGAGGCGGGCATCGACTGCGTCGAGCACGCGACCGGCCTGACCGAGGAGACCATCCCGCTGTTCGCCGAGCGCGGCGTCGCCATCGTCCCCACGCTGGTCAACATCGCGACCTTCCCCGACCTCGCGGCCGGTGGCGAGGCGAAGTTCCCCGCCTGGTCGGCGCACATGCGGCAGCTGCACGCCCGGCGCTACGAGACCGTGCGGGCCGCCTACGACGCGGGCATCCCCGTCTTCACCGGCACCGACGCGGGCGGCTCCCTGCCGCACGGCCTGGTCGCCGACGAGGTCGCCGAACTGGTGACCGCGGGCATCCCCGCGCTGGACGCGCTGTCGGCCGCCACCTGGGGCGCCCGGCGCTGGCTGGGCCGCCCGCTGCTGGAGGAGGGCGACCCGGCCGACTTCGTCGTCCACGACACCGACCCCCGCGCCGACGTCCGGGTCCTCGCCGCGCCCCGCGCGATCGTGCTGCGGGGACGGGTGGTCGGCTAGCGGAGGCGGGCGGCCGGCGGGGTGGTGCGGGGGCGGGTGGTCCGTCGGTGGGGCGCGGCCCCACCGGGAGCGCTCACTTCTGGTCGCGGAGCGCCTTCGTGTACCCCGCCAGGGCCTCGCGGGTCCACTCCTCGGTGCGCTGCCGGGTGATCCCGAAGCCGTTCAGCGTCCGGGCCGCCGGGTCCTTGTCGTTGCGCAGCAGGCCGAGCAGCAGGTGTTCGGTGCCGATGTAGTTGTGGCCCAGGTGGAGCGCCTCGCGCAGCGCCAGCTCCAGGGTCTTCTTCGCGTTGCGGCTGAAGCGCAGCCGTCCGGACTGCTTGCTGCCCGGGCCGAGCTGGGCGACGACCGCCTCGCGCACCTCGGCCGAAGGGGCGCCGAGCGTCTCCATCGCGCGGGCCGCCAGCCCCTCGGGCTCGGCGAGCAGGCCGAGCACCAGGTGGCCGTTCTCCACGTGACCGTGGCCGAGCCGCTCCGCCTCGGCGCGGGCCTCGCTCACCGTGTGCCGGGCACGCTGGGTGAAGCGGGTGAACAGGCCGGGACCACGGCCGGGGCTGCTGATGTCGTCGATCTCGTCCACCTCGCTCTCCCGGGGGACGAAGCGCTTCTGCGCGGCCTGCTTGCTGACCCCCATGTACTGGCCGATCTCGGTCCAGGAGGCGCCCGCGCGCCGCGCCTGGTCCACGAAGTGCCCTATGAGGTGGTCGGAGACCTCGCCGAGGTGGGCGGAGGTCTCCATGGCGTCGGACAGGTGCTGGAGCGCGTCGCCGTCCGGGTGCCGGCTGCGGACGTGCTCGATGAGGTCGTCGAGTCGTACGGGTTGCTGAGTCATACGTCAACCGTAGGTTGTCGAAGCGCTCATCGTCAACCATTAATTGACGGTGACAGGGTGACGTGTGTGCGTCTCTGAGGCGAAAGAATCGAAAACGAGGCCGGAAACCACCCTTTGGGGTGAAGTAGCGCCAGGTAGCTGTTCTGACACGGGCGGTGCGTAAATATTGCCGGGTCCCGAGGTCGTCGGCTGACGCGCTGTCCCCGCAGCGGCACCGGCGACCCCTGTCTTCGTGGGGGTTTTCCACTTGTACAGCTCTGTCCTCAGCATGCCCACGCGCCGTTCCGCAGCCGCGATCGGCGCCGCGGTCGCCCTGGCGGCGACCACCCTCACCCTGGCCCCCGGTGCCCTGGCGGCCACTCCCGACCACCACGGCGGCGCGAACGGCGGCCGGGCCACCGCCGTGGTGCTGCGCGCCGGACTCGACGTGGCGCTGCTCGGCAGGACGGTCGACGTGCCGCTGAACGTCTCGCTCGACGACGTCCAGGCCCCCGCGGACGTCGCGCGGACCGCGCTGAGCGCCCGGCTCGGCGGCGTGAACGGCGGGAACCCCTTCGACGTGCTGCGGGCCGACGTCGCCACCTCCCGCGCCACCGCCGACGCCCACCAGGCGGAGGGCTACGTCAACCTCGTCAACGCGAAGGTGTCCCTGCCCGGCCTGCTGCCGCCGCTGGCCACCGTGCACGCCGCCACCGCCCGCGCGACCTGCGTGGCCGGGCGGCACCCGCAGGCGTCGACCGACTTCGTGGGCACCGTCGACGTGCTGGGCAAGCCGGTCCAGGTCACCGTGGGCGGTCCGGTCGACGTGCGGGTGGCCGGGGTCGGCGAGGTGCGCCTGAGCCTGTCGCAGAGGCAGACCACCTCGCGCACCGCGGCGGCCACCGCGCTCGACCTCAAGGTCGACATCGACCCGCTGAAGCTGGGCATCGCCCACATCACCGGTGACGTCACCCTCGTCCAGGCCACCTGTGAGACGCCGAACGGCGGGGGCGGCTCGTCCTCCGGCGGCGCCTCGGGCGGGAACTCCGGCGGCAACTCCGCCGGTGCCAGCGGCGGTTCGTCCAGCGGGTCGTCCAACGGCGGTGCGAGCGGCGGCGGTTCGTCCAGCGGCGCCAGCGCCGGTACGAGCGGCGGCTCGACGTCCGGCAGCGGCTCGTCGGGCTCCACCGGCTCGTCCGGCGGCTCGACGTCCGGCGCGAGCGGTGGCAGCGGTTCGACCGCGGGCTCCGGCTCCTCCGGCGGCTCGGGCACCCACACCCAGACGGTCAGCGCGGCGGGCCAGAACCAGAACCTCGCCGAGACCGGCGCCGACTCCGACCTGCCCTATCTCGCGGGCGGCGCGGGCGCGCTGGTCGTGGCGGGCGGCCTCGGTGTCCTGGTGGCCCGGCGCCGCAAGTCCTCGACGGAGGGCTGACCCCCGGCGGCCCCCGCGCGGGGCCGCCTCCCGACCGCGGCGGGCGGTGACACGTCCGGCACCGCCCGCCGCACGGCCGTGACGCGTCCCCGCGCAGCGGCCGGGCCGTACGCCCCGGCCGGCCGCGGAGCCTCCAGGAACCCGGTCAGCCGGAGCGTGCGGTGAACCCGGTCAGCCGGAGCGTGCGGTGAGCGCCTCGCCCAGCGCCGTGACGAAGCGGTCGCCCGTGTCCCGGTCGCGCACCGCCACCCGCAGCCAGTCCGGCCCGAGGCCGGGGAACGTGTCGCCCCTGCGCACCGCGAACCCCAGCGCCCGCAGCCGCTCGCGCACCCCCAGCCCGTCCGTCACCCGCAGCAGGACGAACGGGCCGGCCGCCGGCCCCGCGACCCGTACGCCGCCCGCGTCCGCCGCCTCGGCGGTGTCGTTCAACCCGGCGATCCGGATGAGCAGATGGGCCCGGTCGGCGGCGATCCGGTGCGCGGCCGCCTCCGCGTGGGCCAGCGCCCGGGGCTCGCAGCAGGCCAGCGCGGCGGTCAGCGCCGGAGTGGAGACCGGCCACAGCGGCTGGGCCCGTTCCAGCGCGGCGACCGTCTCCGCCCCCGCGAGCGCGTAGCCGATCCGCAGGCCGGCCAGCCCCCAGGTCTTGGTCAGGCTGCGCAGCACCACCAGGCCCGGCAGGTCGCGCCGGGACGCCAGCGACTCGCGTTCGCCCGGCACCGCGTCCATGAACGCCTCGTCCACCACCAGCGTCCGCCCGGGCCGTGCCAGCCGGGCCAGCGCCCCCGCCGGGTGCAGCACGGAGGTCGGGTTCGTCGGGTTGCCGACCACCACGAAGTCCGCCTCGTCCGGCACCGCCGCCGCGTCGAGCCGGAAGCCGTCCTCCACCCGCAGCACCACCCGGTGCACGGCGTGGCCCGCGTCGCGCAGTGCCGCCTCCGGCTCGGTGAACTGCGGGTGCACGACCACCGCGTGACGCGGCGCGAACGCCCGGGCCAGCAGGACGAACGCCTCCGCCGCGCCGGAGGTCAGCAGCACCTGCCCCGGCGGCCTGCCGTGCCGCGCCGCGACCGCCTCGCGCGCCGCCCGGCCGTCCGGGTAGGCGGCGAGCGAGCCGATGCTGTCCGCTATCCGCTCGCGCAGCCACGAAGGCGGCGTGTCGGCGCGGACGTTCACGGCCAGGTCGGTCAACTTCGCGCCGTCGTCGCGTACTTCGGCGTCGCCGTGGTGGCGCAGGTCATGGGTGTCCATGGGGTCGGTGCGGTTCCTCGATGTCGTGGTGATCCGGCGGGCCACGGCGGCCGTCGCCATCGACGCGCGGCCGAAGGGGGCCGACCTGCGCTTGGGGACGAGCAGTTCGCCGCCGGGCGCGGACGCCAGCGCGGCGGCCTCCGCGACGCTCGCGGTGCCCAGCGCGGCACGGGACGCCTCCGAGGGGTTCGGCACGACGATCGCCGCCAGTGCCTCGGAGGAGTGCGTCAGTAGCGGCACGCCCAGGCGTTCCGCCGCGCCCAGCAGCCCCGGCTCACCCGCCTTCGCGTCCACCGTCGCCAGTACGGCCACCGCGTCCGGCGTGCGGCCCGCCTCCGCCAGGGCGCTCAGCACCAGCGCGTGCACCTCATCGGCACTCACGCCACGGGCCGCGCCCACGCCGACGACGAGCGTGCGGCGCGGGTCAGCGCGGGGCGTCATGGCGCCGGGCGCGCAGCGCGGCGCCGACGAAGCGGGCCGCGATCGACGGTTCGGCGGCCCAGTGGACGTGCAGGTACGAGGCGTGGACCCCGCCGCGTACGAAGCCCTCGACGCGCCGTTGCGGACCGGTCAGGCCCCAGGCGGGATCGGGGCCCGCGCCGGGCTCGGTCACCGTGCGGTGGAACTCGTGCCCGCGCAGCCGGGTCCCGGCGGCGGCCAGCACGTTGTCCGACAGCGCCACGGCCTCCCGGTAGCCCAGCGTCAGCCGCTCGCCCATCCGCGCCGACGCGTCCAGCACGCCGCACATCGGCGCTCCGTCCAACTCCCGTGCCAGGTACAGCAGTCCGGCGCACTCGGCGGCCACCGGCGCACCGGTCGCGGCGAGCCGGGCCACCGCCTCGCGCAGCGGCGCGTTCGCCGACAGCTCCGGCGCGTACACCTCCGGGAAGCCGCCGCCGACGACCAGCCCCGCCGTGCCCTCAGGAAGCGTCTCGTCGCGCAGCGGGTCGAACGCGACGACCTCGGCCCCGGCCCCGGCCAGCAGTTCGGTGTGCTCGGCGTACGCGAAGGTGAACGCGGGCCCGCCCGCCACGGCGATCACCGGGGGAGGCCCCCCGAGGGCGTCCGCCGGTCCCTGCGGGGACCACGGCTCGTCCGTCAGCTCGCCCGCGCCGCGCGCCAGTGCCAGCAGCGCTTCCAGGTCGCACCCGCGCCGCACCCGGTCCGCCAGCGCGTCGACCGCCTCCACCGCGTCCGTGCGCCGCTCGGCCACCGGGACCAGCCCCAAGTGCCGTGCCGGGGTGTGCAGTCGCCCCTCGCGCCGCAGCACACCGAGCACCGGTACGCCCGCCTCGTCCAGCGCGTCGCGCAGCAACTCCTCGTGGCGGTCGGAGGCCACCTTGTTGAGGATCACCCCGCCGAGCCGCACCTGCGGATCCCACGCGGCGAAGCCGTGCACCAGCGCCGCCACCGACCGCGACTGCGACGAGGCGTCGACCACTAGCACCACCGGCGCCCGCAGCAACTTCGCCACCTGCGCGGTCGAGGCCAGCTCGCCCTGCCCGGCCGCGCCGTCGAACATCCCCATCACGCCCTCGACCACGGCCAGGTCCGCCCCGCGCGCTCCGTGCAGGAACAGCGGCGCGATCCGCTCCGTACCGCACAGGTAGGCGTCGAGGTTGCGGCCCGGGCGGCCGGTGGCCAGCGCGTGGTAGCCGGGGTCGATGTAGTCCGGGCCCACCTTGTGCGGCGAGACGGTCAGCCCGGCGCGGGTGAACGCGGCCATCAGGCCGGTGGCGACGGTGGTCTTGCCGCTGCCGGAGGACGGCGCGGCGACGACCAGGCGGGGCGGGGCGGCCTCGCGGGGCGGCACCGAGTCGCCGGGCGGGGCGGCGTCGCTGGACGGGGCGGCGTTCACCACTCGATGCCCCGCTGGCCCTTCTGACCGGCGTCCATCGGGTGCTTGACCTTGGTCATCTCGGTCACCAGGTCGGCCGCTTCCAGCAGCGCGGCGGGCGCGTTGCGGCCGGTGATGACGACGTGCTGGGTGCCGGGGCGCTCGCCCAGCACCGCGATCACCTCGTCGGTGTCCACCCAGCCCCAGTGCAGGGGGTAGGCGAACTCGTCCAGCACGTAGAAGCGGTAGGTCTCGGCGGCCAGGTCCCGCTTGACCTGCTCCCAGCCCTCGCGGGCCGCCTCCTCGCTGCTGTCCAGGTCGCGCTGGACCCAGGACCAGCCCTCGCCCATCTTGTGCCAGGTGACGGCGCCGCCCTTGCCGGACTCGCCCAGCACCCGCAGCGCCCGTTCCTCGCCGACCCGCCACTTGGCGGACTTCACGAACTGGAACACCCCGACCGGCCAGCCCTGGTTCCAGGCGCGCAGCGCCATCCCGAACGCGGCGGTCGACTTCCCCTTGCCCGGCCCGGTGTGCACCATCGTCAACGGACGGTTGCGGCGCTGACGGGTCGTCAGGCCGTCGTCCGGCACGACACTCGGCTTGCCCTGCGGCACTACGCTGCCCTCCTCACGTCACGGACGAGCCCGGACACGGTGTCCGCGCGCAGTTCGTCCAGCGTCACCACGGTCCCGGTCAACCGGTCCGCCAGCGACGCGGCGAGACCCAGCCGCACCGGGCCGCTCTCGCAGTCCACGACCACCGAGGCCACCTGCTCGGCCGCCAGCAGCCGCGCGGCGCGGGAGACCAGCGCGAGCGGGTCGGGACCGCCGGTGGCCCGGCCGTCGGTCACCACGACCAGCAGCGGCCTGCGCGACGGATCGCGCAGCCGCTCCACCCGCAGCACCTCGCGGGCCTTGAGCAGCCCGGCCGCCAGCGGCGTGCGGCCTCCGGTCGGCAGACGTTCCAGCCGCGCGGCGCCCGCCTCCACCGACGAGGTCGGCGGCAGCGCCAGATCGGCGCCCGAGCCGCGGAAGGTCACCAGGCCCACCTTGTCGCGGCGCTGGTAGGCGTCGAGCAGCAGCGACAGCACCGCGCCCTTGACGGCCGACATCCGCTGCCGGGCCGCCATCGAGCCGGAGGCGTCCACCACGAACAGCACGAGGTTGCCCTCCCGCCCCTCGCGCACCGCCTGCCGCAGGTCGTCCCGGCGTACCACGAGCCCGGTACCGCTGCGGCCCCTGGCTCGCTGGTGCGGCGCGGCGGCGCGCACGGTGGCGGCCAGGTGCAGCTTGGTCAGGGCGCCCTGCGGGCGGCGCTCGCCGGTGGTGCGGCCGTGGTCGGTACGGGCCCGGGAGCGGCGACCTGCGACCCCCTCGCCCAGTCCTGCCACCGTCAGCGCCTTCGCCCTGAACGGCTCGCCCGCGGCCACCGGGGCCTGCTCGGGCGCGGGCGAGCCCTGCGACTGCCGGGGCAGCGCGGGGCTCTCGCCCTCGGCGGGGTCGGAGGGCTCGGCGGGCTCGCGCGGGGGAGCGGCGTCGTCCGGGCCGCCCCGCGGCGGCAGCCCGCCGCCTCCGCCGCCCGGCCCGTCGGGGCCCGGCCCGTCCGGCTCCGGGTCGTCCTCGGGACCGTCGTGCGGGCCGTCGTCGGACTCGGAGGTGTCGCCGCGCGATTCCTCCAGCGTCCGGTCGAGCTTGTCCTCGTCGAGGCCCGGCGCGTCGAACGGGTTGCGGCGGCGCCGGTGCGGCAGCGCCAGCAGCGCCGCCCGCCGCACGTCCTCCTCGGTCACCGCATCGCGCCCGGCCCACGCGGCCAGCGCGGTCGCGGTGCGGGCCATCACGATGTCGGCGCGCATGCCGTCCACCTCGAACGCGGCGCAGGTCGCCGCGATCTGCCGCAGCGCGTCGTCACCGAGCCGCACCGAGGGGAGCAACTCCCGTGCCGCGACGACGCGTTGGCGCAACTCCTCCTCCTCGTGCGCCCAGCGGGCGGCGAACGCGGCGGGGTCCTCGTCGTACGCGAGCCTGCGGCGGACCACCTCGACCCGCTCGTCGGTCTCCCGCGAGGCGGCCACCTCGACGGTCAGGCCGAAGCGGTCGAGCAACTGCGGGCGCAGCTCGCCCTCTTCGGGGTTCATCGTGCCGACGAGCAGGAAACGCGCCGCGTGCCGCACCGAGACGCCCTCGCGCTCGACGTAGGAGGCGCCCATCGCGGCGGCGTCCAGCAGCAGGTCGACCAGGTGGTCGTGGAGGAGGTTGACCTCGTCCACGTAGAGCACCCCGCGGTGCGCGGCGGCCAGCAGACCCGGCTCGAACGCCTTCACGCCCTCCGCCAGCGCCCGTTCGATGTCCAGCGCGCCGACGAGACGGTCCTCCGAGGCGCCGACCGGCAGCTCGACCATGCGGGTGGGGCGGGCGGTCGCCCGGCCGCTGCCGTGCGGGGCGTCGGGGCAGGCGGGGTCGGGAGCGGCCGGGTCGCAGCTGAAGCGGCAGCCCTCGACCACGTCGACGTCCGGCATCAGGGCCGCCAGGGCCCGTACGGCGGTGGATTTGGCCGTGCCCTTCTCGCCGCGTACGAGGACGCCGCCCACCGCTGGGCTCACCGCGTTCAGCAGCAACGCCAGCCGGAGGTCGTCCATGCCGACGACGGCGGTGAAGGGGTAGTTCTTCATCGGGTGGGCTCCTGGGTCGGGTGCGGTGCCGTGGGCGCTCCGGGCGGCAGGAACGGCAGGCCTTCCGGCACGCCGTCCTCGATGAGCCGCAGCAGCGCCCGCGTGTCCGCGTGCTCTTCGATCAGATCCGCCAGGCGGTCCAACTGCTCCTCGCGCAGCGCCGCGAACGTGGTGTCGGGGGCGGGGACGAAGCGGCGGCCCGCGTCGGCGGCGACGCGCCGCAGGAACGCCCGGCGGAAGCCGTCGCTCTCCAGCGAGCCGTGCCAGTGCGTGCCCCACACCGCGCCCACCCGCACGCCGTCGAGGAACTCCTCGGCGCCGCCGAGGAGTTCGGCCACGCCGTGGTGGATCTCGTAGCCCTCGACCGGCTCGCCCAGGGCCTTGCCGGACGGGCGGGCCAGCGTCTTGTCCCGCGCGAAGCGCACCCGCACCGGCAGCAGGCCGAGGCCCTCCACCGTGCCCGCGCGCGACTCCACCTCGTCCTCGATGGTCTCGCCCAGCACCTGGAACCCGCCGCAGACGCCCAGCACCGGGCGGCCCTCGGCGGCGCGGCGCGCGACCGCGTCGGCCAGCCCGCGTTCCCGCAGCCAGCGCAGCGCCTTCACGGTGCCGCGGGTGCCCGGCAGCACGACCAGGTCGGCGTCGGCGATCTCCTCGGGGCGGTCCACGAAGCGCACCACGACGCCCGGTTCGGCGGCGAGCGCGTCCACGTCCGTGAAGTTGGACATCAACGGCACCGCGGCCACCGCGACGCGCAGCACCTGGTCGCCGTACGGGGGAGCGACCACCGACTCGCGCACCGCGCCGCGCATGGATACGCGCAGGCCGTCCTCCTCGTCGATGCCCAGGCCGTGCGCGTACGGCAGCACCCCGAGCGTCTGACGCCCCGTCAGGTCGCGCAGCATCTCCAGACCGGGTTCGAGGAGCGAGACGTCGCCGCGGAACTTGTTGACGACGTAGCCCGCGATCAGCGCCTGGTCCTCGGCGCTCAGCAGGGCGGTCGTGCCGAAGAAGGAGGCGAAGACGCCGCCGCGGTCGATGTCGCCGACCACCACCACCGGCAGCCGCGCGGCGCGCGCCAGGCCCATGTTGACGATGTCGGTCGCGCGCAGGTTGATCTCCGCCGGGCTGCCCGCGCCCTCGCAGATCACCGCGTCGTGGGTGCGCCGCAACTCGGCCAGGCAGTCGGTGACCGTGCCCAGCAACTCCCGCTGCCGTCCCGCGTGGTAGCCGCGCGCGCTCAGCTCGCCGACCGGCTTGCCCAGCAGCACCACCTGGCTGCTGCTGTCCCCGCCCGGCTTGAGCAGCACCGGGTTCATCAGCGCGCTGGGCTCGACCCGGGCCGCCTGGGCCTGCATGGCCTGCGCCCGGCCGATCTCGGCGCCCTCGCGGGTGACGTAGGAGTTGAGCGACATGTTCTGCGCCTTGAACGGCGCGACGCTCACACCCCGGCGGGCCAGCCAGCGGCAGATGCCCGCCGTCACCACGCTCTTGCCCGCGTCCGACGTCGTTCCCGCGACGAGCAGCCCGCCGCCCGCCCCGGTCCGCCCGGCCCCCATCGTCCCGCCCCCGGTCATGCCGCTCCTTTCCGGCGGCGCGCCGCCGACCAGGCGAGCCGGGCGGCCACCGTGCCGGCGAGCGCCAGGGCGCCCACCCGGCGCGAGAGCCGCACCGCCCGCTCGATGTCCACCGGCTCCACGGCGCGCCCGGCGGCGTTGAGCACCGGGCGGTCCTCGATCCGGCCGCCGTACGACAGCCTCCCCCCGAGCCGCACCCCCAACGCCCCGGCGAACGACGCCTCGACGACGCCCGCGTTCGGGCTCGGGTGACGCGGCGCGTCCGCGCGCCGGGCCCGCCGCGCGCCTTCGGGGTCGCCACCGGCCAGCGCCGCCAGCGCCGCGGTCAGCCGTGCGCCCGGGAAGCCCAGCACGTCGTCCAGTCGCGCCGACGCCCAGCCGAAGCGGCGGTAGCGCGGCGAGCGGTGACCGACCATCGCGTCGAGGGTGTTGGCGGCGCGGAACCCGACCAGCCCGGGCACGCTGCCGACCGCGCCCCACACCAGCGCGCCGACCACCGCGTCCGAGGTGTTCTCGGCCACCGACTCCACCACCGCGCGGGCGATCCCGGGACCGTCCAGGGCCTGCGGATCGCGCCCGCACAGATGCGGCAGCCGCGCGCGGGCCGCCTCGACGTCACCGGCCTCCAGCGCGGCGCCGATCGCCCGCGCCTCCCGGCCCAGCGAGGTGCCGCCCAGCACGGCCCAGGTCGCGGCGGCGGTGAGCGTGACGGAGGCGGTCGCACGGTCGCGGGTCAGCCGGTGCGCGCCCGCGGCCAGCGCCACGGCGCCGCCCGCGCACGCGAGCGTGTGCAGTGCGCCGCGTCCCCGGTCGTCGCGCCACAGGCGGCGTTCGACCGCCCCGGCCGCGCGGCCGAACGCGGCGACCGGATGGCCCGTGCGCGGATCACCGGCGAGCAGGTCGCCCGCGTACCCCAGCGCGGCGCCGCAGGCGTACGTCAGGGCGTGCCGGGTGCCGGGCATGGCGGGAGTCCTCACTCAGGGTCCGCGCCCTGGTTCGACGTGACCGGCGACGAGAGTCTCCTGGCTCCCGGATCCGCGCGGCCCCCGGCCTTCCAGCCGCGTTCGCACGGCCGTGGCGCTCGGGAGGGGGTCGCGCTCCCCGGTGACAGTGGCGGGACCGCGCCGGACTCGCACCGGCTTCCTCTCCTGTCGCCGCTTGGCACCGGGCAGTCCACCACGCCCGGCATCGGCCGTCAACTTCCCCTTGACCTGCGGCGGGAGAGTGTGCGCAGGCCCACACGCGGCACGGCGGGCGACACGACGAGAGGCCGCCCCGGTGCTCCCGCGCGGGGGGAGCACCGGGGCGGCCCCGGACGCGGTTCTCAGCCCGCGATCAGCCAGATCCCGTAGGCGACGGCCACGGCGCACGCCGCGAAGCACGCGTACGCGCCGGCGCGCACCAGCGGCCCGCGGCCACCACCGCTCCGGCCGTCGGCACGTCGTCCTTCGGCGCCTCGTCCTTCGGTGGTCGAGGTGGTCGAGGCGGTCGAGGCGGTCGCGGTGGCCCGGTCGCCCAGGCCGACGATGCCGAGGGTGAACAGCCCCACCAGGCCCACCGTCACCGCGATGCTCACGCCGAAGACGGAGCCCAGCGCTCCCCAGTCGATGCTCACAGCGCCGCCTTCCGGGTCACGGGCGCCGCCTGCGCGGGCGCCGGGATGGTCGCCGCCAGCTCGCCGCCGAACGCGTCGAACGCGCCCGCCCCGGCGACGGCGGGGGTGAGGGGCGCGGAACCGCCCACCGGCGCCACGTCGTTGACGTTGGTGTGGTCGACGCGGTTGCGCTGCGCGAGCACGTAGGCCCCGGCGCACACCAGCAGGCCCAGCACGCCGACCACGCCGACGCCCCACGTGCCCTGGTCGGCCACGGCCGTCGCGCCCGCGGCGACCAGACCGGCGGCGGGCAGCGTGATCAGCCAGGACAGCCCCATCCGGCCCGCGGTGCCCCAGCGCACCACCGCGCCCTTGCGGCCCACGCCCGAGCCCAGCACCGCGCCGGAGACCACGTGGGTGGTGGACAGCGCGAAACCGAGGTGGGAGGAGGCGAGGATGACGGTGGCCGCACCGGACTGCGCGGCGAAGCCCTGCTGCGGCTGGACGTCGGTCAGGCCCTTGCCCAGCGTGCGGATGATCCGCCAGCCGCCGATGTAGGTGCCCAGCGCCATCGCGGTGCCGGCGGACAGGATGACCCAGACCGGCGGGTTGGAGCCGGGGGCGATGATGCCGCCGGTGATCAGCGCGAGGGTGATGACGCCCATGGTCTTCTGCGCGTCGTTGGTGCCGTGCGCCAGCGAGACCAGGCCCGCGGAGGCGATCTGCCCGGCGCGGTAGCCCTTGCGGGTCGACTCCGGGTCGGCGTTCCGGCCGATCCGGTACGTCAGCCGGGTGGCCAGCGCGGCGGCGGCCCCGGCGACCAACGGCGAGGCGACCGCCGGGATCAGGACCTTCATCACGACCGCCTCGCCGTGCACGCCGTGCGCGCCGACGGCGACCAGCGTCGCGCCGATCAGGCCGCCGAACAGCGCGTGCGAGGAGCTGGAGGGCAGGCCCGCGAGCCAGGTCACCAGGTTCCAGACGATGGCGCCGACCAGACCCGCGAAGATCACTTCCGGCCTGATGCCGGACTTCTCGTCGATGATGCCGCCGGAGATCGTCTTGGCGACCTGGACGGACAGGAAGGCACCGGCCAGGTTGAGCACCGCCGACATGGCCACGGCCAGTCTGGGTGACATCGCGCCGGTCGAGATCGTGGTCGCCATGGCGTTGGCGGTGTCGTGGAACCCGTTCGTGAAGTCGAACGCGAGGGCGGTGACGATCACGACTCCGATGAGCAGCGTGAGGTGTTCCATTCACCCGGACAATCGTTTGAACGATCAGAGACGCGGCGACCGTACGGACCCATGGTGAACGGAAGGTGAACTGGCCGCGACCTCCGGGTGCGGGGGGTCGGGAACGCGCCGGATCCCCTCAACGACGCCTCCGGGCGGCCCACCTGGAAGGGCCGCGTGAGCCGTGCGCGGCACGGCCGGACGGCTCCCGCGGACCCGCCTGCCCCGGGGCTCGCGGCCCACCCGGGTGTGATGCGTCACTCGCCGCCGAAGGCCGTCCGCCCGCTGTCAGCCGCGCCCCGACACCCGGTCCGCCGCCCGCGCCACCGGGTCCGTCTGCGCGCTGTACGCGTCCAGTTCGCGGCGGTCGGCCAGCCGGTAGGCGGCGTACAGGCCGTGGACGCCCAGCCAGCGCAGCGGCTCCGGCTCCCAGCGCCGCACCCGGTGGCCCACCCAGGGCAGGGCCGTCAGCTCCGTCGGCCCGGCCTGCCCGGAGTCCAGCCGCACCAGGTCCCGCAGCGTGCGCGCCGCCAGGTTGGCGGTCGCCACGCCGCTGCCCACGTAGCCGCCCGCCCAGCCGAGGCCCGTCGCCCGGTCCAGCTCGACGCTCGCGCACCAGTCGCGCGGCACGCCCAGCACACCCGACCACGCGTGGTCGATCGCCACGCCCGCGGTCGCCGGGAAGAACCGCACCAGGATCTCCCGCAGCGCCTCGACGGTGGCCGCCTGCGTGCGTCCGTCGTTGTCGGTGCGCGAGCCGTAGCGGTACGGCACCCCGCGCCCGCCCAGCGCGATCCGGTCGTCGGCGGTGCGCTGGGCGTACATGTAGGCGTGCGCCATGTCGCCGAGGGTCTCGCGGCCCTGCCAGCCGATGGTCTCCCAGACCTCCTTCGGCAGCGGCTCGGTGGCGATCATGGAGGAGTTCATCGGCAGCCAGGACCGCTTCTGGCCCTTGAGCGCCGCCGTGAACCCCTCCGTGCAGCGCAGCACGTACGGCGCCCGCACCGTCCCGTACGGCGTGACCGCGTGCTTGGGCCTGATCTCGGTGACCGGGGTCGACTCGTGGATCACCACGCCCAGCTCCTCCACCGCCCGGGCCAGCCCCTGCACCAGCTTCACCGGGTGGATCCGCGCGCCGTGCGGCGTCCACGAACCGCCGACCGTGCCCGCCACCCGGATCCGCTCGGCCGTCTCGCGCGCCCCCAGCAGCAGCCGGTCGGTCTCCCCGAACGCCGCCTCCGCCTCGTGGAACGCCTTCAGCCTGCTCAACTGCGCCGGGGTGTAGGCGACTTCGAGCACCCCGCCCTTGTGGACGTCGGCGTCGACGCCCTCCTCCTCGGCGACCCGGATCACCTCGTCCACGGTCTCGTTCATCGCCCGCTGGAGGGCGACCGCCGCGTCGTGGCCGTGCAGCTTCGCGTAGCGTTCGCGGCCCGCGATGCCGTTGTAGAGCCAGCCGCCGTTGCGCCCGGAGGCGCCGTAACCGCAGAACTTCCGCTCCAGCACGGTGATCCGCAGGAACGGCACCGCCTTCTTCAGGTAGTACGCCGTCCACAGCCCGGTGTAGCCGCCGCCGACCACGCACACGTCGGCCGAGATGTCCCCGGGCAGCGGCTCACGCGGCACGGGGACGCCGGTGTCCGCGTACCAGAAGGAGATGCCGCCGTTGACGGTCGTCATGGGATGCCCCTGCGTCGAGTCGCGACCGGTGCGCACACCGGTGAAGCTGCTGGTGGGCGGGACGTTACTGCCCTGCCGCGGGCCCGGCAACGGTCAACCTGTCAGGATCGGGCGCCGATCCGGACACCGCCGCCGGGACCGCTAGAGTGCGGCGGGTGACGGACGAGACGCCGGACGCCGCCGGGCCGCGCGACGCGGACACCGAGCTGCGCGAGACCCGGGACGAACTGGTACAGACCGCCCGGCGGACCGCCGAGGAAGGGCTGGTGGTCGGCACTTCGGGCAACGTCTCCGCCCGGGTCGGCGACCTGGTGCTGGTCACCCCGACCGGCGTCCCCTACGACCGGCTCGGCCCGGACGACCTGCTCGCCGTCGACCTGGACGGCGGGATCCGCGCCGGACGGCTGCGGCCCACCAGCGAACTGCCGCTGCACCTGGCGGTCTACCGCGCCACCGACGCCCGCGCCGTCGTGCACACCCACGCCCCGCACGCCACCGCCGTCTCCACCCTCGTGGCCGAACTGCCCGCTGTCCACTACATGTGCGCCGCGCTCGGCGGACCGGTCAGGGTCGCCGAGTACGCCACGTACGGCACCGGGGACCTGGCCCGCGCGGTGCTGACCGCGCTGCGCGACCGCACCGGGTGCCTGATGCGCAACCACGGCACCCTGGTGCACGCCTCCACCCTGCGCCGCGCCTTCGACGACACCGCGCAACTGGAGTGGATGTGCCGCGTCTGGCTGCTGGCCTCCGCCGCCGGGACGCCCGCGGTGCTGCCCCCGCAGGAGATCGACCGCGTCGTCGAGCGGCTGCGCGGCTACGGCCAGCCCGGAGCCTGACCGACCCGGACCGCGCCGCCCGCTCACCCGACCGGGCCCGCCCACTGGTGTACGCGCCCGAAGACGCCGACACTGGGAGGGATGCGCATCCGTGTAGCGGCCACCGTCGCCGCATCATGTGTGGGTGCCGGCGCGGCCGCGGTGGCGGCGGGCCGGTACGCGTCGGGCCTCGCGCTCAGGCCCCGCCCCGACGTCTCCCTCGACGGCTCCGGCGAGAGCCTCACCGTCCACGAGGTCACCGGCGACCGGGTCACCCTCACCCGCTCCCTCGCCTCGGCCCGCCCCGGCCTGCTGGGCCTGACCGGCGCCCACTGCCACGCCGCCGTCGGCGACGTGCTGGCCACCGCGCCCGCGAGCGTCACCCGCCGCCTGGAACGCGTGCAGTACGGCACCCTGGAGCCCGGCGAGCGGGTACGGCTGACCCCGCAGGTGTACGCGGTCGACCCGCGCGAGGCGCTGGGCCTGGAGTACGCCGACGACCGCGTCGAGGGCGAACTCGGGCCGCTGCCCGCGTGGTTCGTCCCCGGCGCCCGCGCCACCTGGGTGATCGCCGTGCACGGCCTGGGCACCACCAGGGAACACCCGATGGTCGTGCTGCCCCTGCTGTACCGGCTCAAGTTCCCCGTGCTGCACGTCAGCTACCGCAATGACCCCGGCGCCCCCAAGTCGCCCGACGGCATCGGGCACCTCGGCGACACCGAGTGGCGCGACGTGGACGCCGCCGTCCGGCACGCCGTGCGCTACGGGGCCGAGCACGTCGTCCTGTACGGCTGGTCGACCGGCGCCTCCATGGCGCTGCGGGTCGCCGACCACTCCCCGCTGCGCGACAGGATCACCGGCCTGGTGCTGGACTCGCCGGTGCTCGACTGGCAGGCAGTGGTCCGCGCGGTGGCACGCGAGCGCGGCATGCCCCAGGCGCTGCTGCCGCTCGCCACCCGGGCCGCCGCGGGCCGCACCGGACTGCACGCCGAGCGGCTCACCGGCTCCGCCGACCCGGCCCGGCTGCGTCTGCCGGTCCTCCTCGCGCACGGCCCCGGCGACACCGTCTCGCCGTACCGTGCGAGCCTGGAGTTCGCCCGGCGGCGGCCGGATCTGGTCACCCTGCACACCGTGCCGCGCGCCGGGCACCAGGAGATGTGGAACGTGGCACCGGAAGGCTACGAGGAGGCGCTGCGGCGCTTCCTCACCCCGCTGATGTGAGGCCGACGCGCGGCGCGCACCCGGCCGAGGGGCCCGCCCGCACGGCGAAGCGGAGCGCGTCGCGGGGGCTCGCGGCGCGCGACCGGACGCACGCTCGTTTGGGAATCCGGGGGCTCACCCGTAAGACTTCTCCTGTGACGTCCCGTTCCCAGCGTGACACCAGGCTCCGGTTGGTCGACGACAAGCCGATCGCGGCTGTGCGCAGGGCCGCGTCGGCCCGCCGCACCGGGCCGCCCCGTCCGCCCGAGGGCACCCCCGGGTCCGCCGAACTCGCCGCCAGGGCGCGGGCGGTGCTCGCCGACGCGGTGCGCCTCGCCCGCTGGGCCGACGGACGCGTCCGCCACCCCGCGCCGAACGGCGCCCTGCCCGCCGATTCGCTCCAACAGGCCGCCTCGGCAACGAAGTTGACGGAGGATCAGGCGCGGGCGGCATGGGACAGGGCGCGGCTGGCCGGACTGGTCGAGCTGTACGACGGCACCGCCCGCCCCGGCTGGCGGCTGCGTGCCTGGGACCGCGACGACACCGCGGCGCTGCGCGGCTGGGTCGCCCTCTTCGACGCCTGGTCGCTGTGCCACCTCGCGCCCGCCGACGCCGACCCCTCCCTCGTCGCCGAGGTCATCGAAGCCGCCCCGCAGCTGCTGTCGCTGCTCCACCTGTCCTCAGGACCGGTCGCCGTACCGGTCCTGCTGGACCTGCTGCGCCAGCGCGTCGCCGAACTGCGCACCGAACGCCACGAGCCGCCCGCCGACGACCCCGCGGGCACCGCCGACCCGCTCGCCGCGCTGCTGGGGTGGACGCTGGACGCGCTGGTCGCCGTCGGCGCGCTGCGGCCCAGAGCGGACGAGAGAGCCGACGTGGCGCTCACCGCGCTGGGCAACTGGGCGGTGTGGGTCAAGCTGGAGCAGATCTGCGTGGCCGCCCAGGGCCCGGCCGGCCACATCGAGCAGTCCGCCGAGGACCTGCTGCGCGCCTGCGCCCAGTACTCGCCCGGCCCCGCCCGCGTCGAGTACAAGGCGTGGCTGGCCGCCCGCCCGGTCCGCGCGGCCGTCGGCGAACTCCTGGAGGTGGCCCGCGGCGACGACCCACTACTGCGCGGGCTGGCCTTCGAGGCGCTGCGCACGGTGGGCGCGCCCGCCGAGCCCGCGGTGCGCTCGGTGACCGGAGAACCGGTCCTGCGCCCGTACGCGCTGCTGTGGCTCGCAGAACAAGAGGGCAGCGAGCCGGACGAACAGGCCGCGCTGCTCACCCGCGAGGAGGCCACCTGGCTGTGGGTGGACACCGCCGCCGCTGTCGCCGACCACGGCGAGAGCCATCTGCTCGTCGGCCACCTGGAGACCGCCGTGCAGGACTCGCTGCCCAGCCTGCTGGACGAGGTGCGCGCCACCGGCCACCCGCGCACCGTCCAGGTCCTGGTGGCGCTGGCCTCCGCGCACCCCGACCCGGCGCTGGCCAAGGCCGTGCGGCGCGCGGCCTTCGAGGTGCACCGCGGCGGGGAGTGAGGAGCGCCGGGCCGGTCCCGGCGCGGGGGACCGGGGCGCCGCCGCGCGGGCAAAACGGTTTGCGGGGCCCCGGTAGACTGCCTCCCATGGCAGTACTTCTCACGGATTAGACGGCGGCGAAGCGGGCCAGGCCCCGCGCACCCCGCGCCACGCGCGCACCCCCTTCCAGTCCGCCGTCCACCATGCCCTGGAGTTCCTTCCGTGATCACCGCCACCGGCCTCGAGCTGCGCGCCGGCGCCCGTGTCCTCCTCGAATCCGCCTCGTTCCGCATCGCCAAGGGCGACCGCGTCGGCCTGGTCGGCCGCAACGGCGCCGGCAAGACCACGCTCACCAAGGTCCTCGCGGGCGAGGGCCAGCCCGCCGCCGGTTCCGTCACCCGCTCCGGCGAGATCGGCTACCTGCCGCAGGACCCGCGCACCGGCGACCTCGACACCCTCGCCCGCGACCGCATCCTGTCCGCCCGCGAACTCGACACCGTGCTGCGCAAGATGCGCGAGAACGAGGAGCGGATGGCCACCGGCAAGGGCGCCACACGCGACAACGCGATGAAGAAGTACGGCCGCCTGGAGACCGAGTTCCTCACCAAGGGCGGCTACGCGGCCGAGGCCGAGGCGGCCACCATCGCCGCCGCGCTCGGCCTGCCCGACCGCGTGCTCGGCCAGCCGCTGCACACCCTGTCCGGCGGTCAGCGCCGCCGGGTGGAGCTGGCCCGCATCCTCTTCTCCGACGCCGACACGCTGCTGCTGGACGAGCCGACCAACCACCTGGACGCCGACTCCATCCTCTGGCTGCGCGACTACCTCAAGACGTACAGCGGCGGCTTCGTCGTCATCTCCCACGACATCAACCTCGTCGAGACGGTCGTCAACAAGGTCTTCTACCTGGACGCCAACCGCTCGGTCATCGACGTCTACAACATGGGCTGGAAGCTGTACCTGGCCCAGCGCGAGGCCGACGAGAAGCGCCGCAAGCGCGAGCGGGCCAACGCCGAGAAGAAGGCCGCCGCCCTCAACTCGCAGGCCGACAAGATGCGCGCCAAGGCCACCAAGACCGTCGCCGCGCAGAACATGGCCCGCCGCGCCGAGAAGCTGCTCGCCGGGCTGGACGAGGTCCGGCAGTCCGACAAGGTCGCCAAGCTGCGCTTCCCCGACCCGGCGCCGTGCGGCAAGACCCCGCTGATGGCCTCGGGACTGTCGAAGTCGTACGGCTCGCTGGAGATCTTCACCGACGTCGACCTCGCCATCGACCGCGGCTCCCGGGTGGTCATCCTGGGCCTCAACGGCGCGGGCAAGACCACCCTGCTGCGGCTGCTGGCGGGCGTCGAGCAGCCCGACACCGGCAAGGTCGAGCCCGGTCACGGCCTCAAGATGGGCTACTACGCGCAGGAGCACGAGACGCTCGACCCGGACCGCACGGTCCTGGAGAACATGCGCTCGGCCGCCCCGGACATGGACCTCGTCGAGATCCGCAAGATCCTCGGCTCGTTCCTGTTCTCCGGCGACGACGTCGACAAGCCCGCGGGCGTGCTGTCCGGCGGCGAGAAGACCCGGCTGGCGCTCGCCACGCTGGTGGTCTCCAGCGCCAACGTGCTGCTGCTCGACGAGCCCACCAACAACCTCGACCCGGCCAGCCGCGAGGAGATCCTCGGCGCGCTGCACACCTTCACCGGCGCGGTCGTACTGGTCACCCACGACGAGGGCGCGGTGGACGCGCTCCAGCCGGAGCGGATCATCCTGCTGCCGGACGGCGTGGAGGACCTGTGGGGCGAGGACTACGCGGACCTGGTCGCCCTGGCCTGACGCCCCGCGCCGCCCTTCTCCCGTCCACCTCCGGCCGTCCCCGACCGCCGCCCGCAGCGGCGGCGGGGCCGGTCCGTCAGCCTGATGGATCATTCGGCCGACGGTTGATCCTTCATCTGCGTGAGCCGGGCTGGTACCCGGGTTGACGCGGAACCGATTGTCGTCAAGTCGACTCACCGATCAGTGCCGACCCGCCCTCGTGGTCCTTACTCACCGTGATGACCAGCGCTTTCGCGAACGCCGGGACAGAGCCGCAGAAACGTCACAGCGCGAAAACCGGGCGTGCGGTGTGCTTCACCCCGCGCGCCCGCTCCCGCACGCCGCCGATGTTGTTTCACAGGTCTTGTCGAATGGGTGGCCAGGAAGCACGGTAGGGGTGATCATGAGAGTCACAGAGCGCACTTCCCTGGAGGAGGCACGGGTGGCCGAGACTCTGAAGAAGGGCAGCCGGGTGACCGGCTCCGCGCGCGAGAAGCTCGCGGCTGACCTCAAGAAGAAGTACGACTCCGGTGCGAGTATCCGGGCGCTGGCCGAGGAGACCGGCCGTTCCTACGGATTCGTCCACCGGATGCTCAGCGAGTCCGGCGTGACTCTGCGCGGTCGCGGCGGAGCGACACGGGGCAAGAAGGCGGCATCAGTCTGACCTGACCCACCGGGCCCGGCGGCCCGTCGTCCGCCGGAGCGCAATGCGACACGCACGGCACGCGTGCCGTCGTGAGCGCGGTGCGTGCGGACGCCCCCGCGCCGGGTACGCCTCGGCGGCGGGGGTGCGGGGCCCTGTGGGGCTTGGCCGGGTGCGCGTCCGTCCGCCCCTGCGTGGAACTCCCGCGCCGCCGCGTGGGCGTATCGCTCACCTGCCCGTCGCCCGGTGCGCGTTTCTGCCCGTCGCCCGGGCCGCGTTTCTGCCCGTCGCCCGGGCGTGCGCTCGTCGGCGGCCTGGGCCGGACACCGCGACGGGTGCGCCTGTCCGCGTGGCGCGGGAATCGGTACCCGGCCGGACGCTCCAGTGGGCGAGTGGTTACTGTTCGGTTCATTACCGACCGGTAATCCCGTCTGTGCCCGCCCGGAGGTGCCCGATGTCCGACCCCACCACCGCCACGTCCACCGGACCGCTGCTCGACCGGGACGGGGTACGGCTCACCGTCGAGGACGGCGCGGTCGCCACCATCACCCTGTGCAACCCGGCCAAGCGCAACGCCCAGTCGCCCGCGCTGTGGCGCGCGCTGACCGAGGCCGGCCGCCTGCTGCCGGGCGACGTGCGCGTCGTGGTGCTGCGCGGCGAGGGCGTCTCGTTCTCCGCCGGGCTCGACCGGCAGGCGTTCACCCCCGAGGGCTTCGACGGCGAGCCGTCCTTCCTCGACATGGCGCGCGGCCCCGAGGCGGAACTCGACGCGACGATCGCCGAGTACCAGGAGGCGTTCACCTGGTGGCGCCGGAACGACGTCATCAGCGTCGCGGCCGTCCAGGGCCACGCCATCGGTGCCGGATTCCAGCTCGCCCTCGCCTGCGACCTGCGGGTCTGCGCGGACGACGTGCAGTTTGCGATGCGCGAGACCAGCCTCGGCCTGGTGCCCGACCTGGCCGGGACCAAGCCGCTGACCGACCTGGTCGGCTACGCCCGCGCCCTGGAGATCTGTGCCACCGGCCGCTTCGTGCGCGCCGAGGAGGCCGAGCGCACCGGCCTCGCCAACCTCGTCGTGCCCGCCGCCGACCTGGACGCCGCCGCCCGGGACCTCACCGCCGCCCTGCTCGCCGCCCCGCGCGACGCGGTCGTGGAGACCAAGGCGCTGCTGCGCGAGGCGTCCACGCGCACGTACGAGGAGCAGCGCGTCGCCGAGCGCGCCGCCCAGGGCCGCAGGCTGCGGGACCTGGCGGGCCTGGGGGAGTAGCCGGTCCTCCCGGGTCAGGCCCGTACGTCCGTGACCACGACCGCGGCCGCCGTCCCGCCGAGGGCGACGGCCGCGTCGCGTACCGCCCGCGCCACGTCCAGCGCAC
This sequence comes from Streptantibioticus parmotrematis, assembly GCF_019890615.1. Taxonomy (GTDB): domain Bacteria; phylum Actinomycetota; class Actinomycetes; order Streptomycetales; family Streptomycetaceae; genus Streptantibioticus_D; species Streptantibioticus_D parmotrematis. Next base: position 144,459 of record NZ_JAINVZ010000016.1, read on the forward strand.
GGTAGCCCTCGCGCACGACGACCTCCAGCCGGGTGCCGCCCACCGAGTGGCGCGCGGCCGAGGCGACGGCGGCGACACCGGGGACCGCGAGCACGGCGGCACGCAACGGGTCCCGCTCCTCGCGCTCCTCGCCCTCACGCGGCGCCACGGGCGTGTCCGCGTCCCGCGTGGCATCCGCCTCGGGCGCCCCGACCCCCTCCTCCTCGTCCTCCAGAAGGTCGTCGATCCGCAGGTCGATCGCCGCCACGACCAGCCCGACGTCCCGCAGGGCGCTCGTGGCCAGGGCCTCGCGGACCATCGCGGCCGTGCGTGGCAACGGCCGGGACCGGGTCGCCGCGAACGCCGCCTCGATCCGCAGCGGCCCCGGCGGCAGCCCGCCCGGAGGCACTGGGGGCACCGGGGGCACCGGAGGAGAGGCACCGTCCCGCGCCGGCCATTCCGCCGGGTCGATCCGCAGGTCCGCGAGCGCCGCGCCCGGCAAGCCCGCGAGCGCCGCGCGCAGCACCCGTACCGCCGCCCGTTCCGCGATCCACGCCGTGTCCGCCGCGTCGCCCAGCGGCAGCAGCCTGCCCGGGCCGATCCGCTCACGCACCGCGCCGGTCAGGCCGTCCGTGGCCATCGTCGCCTCCCTCGTCCGACCCGCTCGCCCCTCCATCCTGCCCCGCCGCGCCGCCGCGATCGCGCGGTCACCTGGTCGGGCGCGGCGGTTGCGCTAACCCCACGCGGGTCCGGGTAGGCGTGCATAGGCTGGACGGGACGCCTCCGCACGGCCGGACCGACCGGAAGGACGACTGGCGATGACCGAGCCCGCGCACCGGGAACAGCTCGAAGGCTTCAACGTGGACGACCACGGCAGGACGCCGGGCGGTGCCGTCGGCTCCGTGAACCTCGGCGATCCGGCGCTGCGCGGCCGTACCACCATCGCCGACGGCGTGGTCGAGAAGATCGCCGGGCTCGCCGCCCGCGACGTGGTCGGCGTGCACACCCTCGGCACCGGCTTCGCCCGCACCCTCGGCGCCGTGCGCGACCGGGTGCCCGGCGGCTCCAGGACCCCGATCCGGGGGGTGAAGGCGGAGGTCGGCGAGGTGCAGACGGCCGTCGACATCGACATCGTGGTGGACTACGGCGTCTCCATCGCCGACGTGGCCCGCGCCGTCAGGGAGAACGTCGTCGCGGCCGTCGAGCGGATGACCGGCCTGGAGGTCGTCGAGGTCAACGTGGCCGTCGCCGACGTGAAGCTGCCCGACGAGATCGACGGCGACGACGGCTACGACGCGGACGACCGGCGGCGGCAGTGACCGGGACACCGACGACGGGGAGCACAGGATGAGTACAGCCCTGGTGGGCATGATCGCCGGGATGGCCCTGGGATTCGCCGGGTACTTCGGCGGCTTCCCCGCCTTCCTGCTGGTCGCCGCGCTGGGCGCGGTGGGCTTCGTGGTCGGCCGGTTCCTCGACGGCGACCTGGAACCGGGCGACTTCTTCCGGTCCCGCGACTTCCGCTCCCGGGACCACCGGTCCCGCGACCGCGACAGGCTGCGGTGACCACCGGGCTGCCGCTCGGCCGTCTGCCCGCGGCCGAGCGCGGAGCCACCCGTGTCGCGGACCGGGTGGTCGCCAAGATCGCCGCGCAGGCGGCCCGCGAGGCCCTGGCCCGAGCACCCCGCGTCGACCTCGTGCCGCCCGGCCGGGTGCCGCAGGCGATGGTCACCGTCGTCCCCGCCGAACTGCGGGCGCGCGGCCGCGGCCTGGCCCGGGTCAGGCTCGCCGTCGAACTCGGCTACCCGTCCGACATCCGCGCCGTGTGCGCCGAGGTGCGCGGGCGGGTCGCGGCCCGAGTCGGCGAACTGGTGGACATGGACGTCCCCGAGGTCTCCGTCGAGGTCGAACGCCTCCACTCGGCGGCCACCGCCCGGAGTGAGCGCAGGAGGGTGCGATGAGCGCTCCGGAGGAGCCCCCGGCGGCCGGTGCCACCGCCTACGAGGCGGCGCCGACGAGCCGGGCCCGGCGGTTCTGGTCGGCCCGCAGGGTCCCGGCCGCCGTCACCGCCGCGCTGGCGCTCGCGGTCACCGGGCCACTGCTGTACGACGTGGCGTCGGTACGCGCCGGACGCCACGCGCTGGCCTGGCGGGTGCGGCTCGCCGGGCAGCTGTCCACCCGGCAGCTGCGCGACCAGTGGGTGCTGATCGGCGCGGGCGTCGCCGTGCTGCTGGGGCTGTGGCTGATCGTGCTCGCGCTCACCCCGGGCGTGCGCGGGGTGCTGCGCATGCGGCAGGTCGCCGCACCGGTGCGCGCCGGGCTCGACCGGACCGCGGCGGCCGGGGTGGTGCGGCAGCGGGTGCTGTCGGTGCCGGGCGTGTTCGCGGCGCGGGCCACGGTGACCCGGCGGCGGATCAAGGTCAGGGCGCACTCCCACTTCCGTGACCTGGACGAGGTACGGGGCGACCTCGACGCGGCCCTCGCGGAGACGCTGGGCGACCTCGGTCTGGCCGGCACGCCGCTCGTGACGCTGTCGCTGCGCCGGACCGGGCGGAGGTGAGCCGGGGATGCGGACACGCGCGAACCGCACGCTGCTGTTCCTGATCGGGCTGGTCCTGCTGGCCGTCGGCGTCGCGGTGCTGGTCCCGGGACTCGACCTGCCGCACCGTTTGGGCTTCACCCTGCCGTCCTGGTGGCCGTACCGCGGCCCGCACTCGGTGCTGCTCAGCCACCACGCCCGCACCCGCTACCGCGGCCACTCCTGGTGGTGGCCCGCCGTCATCGCGGTGCTGTCGGTGCTGGTGGTGGTCGCGCTGTGGTGGCTGCTGGCGCAGGCCCGCACTCGCAGGCCGGGGCGGATCACCCTCCAGGAGGCGCCGGAGGGCGACGTGGTGCTGGGCGGCCGGGCGCTGGCCGAGATGCTGGCCGCCGACGCCGAGGAACTCTCCGGAGTGGCCCGCGCCCGCTTCACCCTCACCGGCCGTGCCACCGCCCCCGCGGTCCGGGCGGCGTTGCTGGTCGAGCCGGGCGCGGTGCCGACCGACGTGGTGCGCGACCTCGACGCGGTCGTGCTGGCCCGGGCGCGGGAGAGCGCGGGCCTCGACGCGTTGCCCGCCGAGGTACGGCTGCGCGCCGGGGGCGAGCGCGGCGGACGGCTCGCATAGCCCTGCCCGTCCCGCGAGTTGACGCGACGTCAGAAACTGCGGCGGGCGCCGCCGTCCACCGTCAGCGTCGTGCCCGTCACGTACGAGGCGGCGGGCGAGAGCAGGAACGCCGCCGCCCTGCCGAACTCCTGCGGCGTCCCGTAGCGGCGCAGCGGGATCGCGGCACCGGCCCGGTCGCGCACGAGCGCCGGGTCGTCGCCGCGCTGCGCGTCCAGCTCTCGCACCCGGTCGGTGTCCACCCGCCCGGGCAGGAGACCTACCACCCGCACGCCGCGCGGCCCGAGTTCGTCGGCCAGCGTCTTCGCCACGCCCGCGAGACCGGGGCGCAGCCCGTTGGAGACCGCGAGGCCGCCGATCGGCTCGTACACCGAACCGGACAGCACGAAGCCGATGACGCCGCCCTCGCCCAGCCGCCGCGCGGCCGTCCTGGCCAGCCGCACCGCGCCGAGGAAGACCGACTCGAAGGCGTCGCGCCACTGTTCGTCGCCGATCGCGGTGACCGGTCCGGCCGGCGGGCCGCCCACGCTCACCAGCAGGCCGTCGAAGCGCCCGAACCGCTCCACGGCCGCCGCGACCAGACGGTCGGGGGTGGCCGGGTCCGCGTTGTCGGCCGCGACGCCCGACGCCCGCTCGCTGCCGCCGAGTCCGGCGACGGCCGCGTCGACCGATGCCTCGTCCCGGCCGCTGACCACCACCCTGGCGCCGTCCGCGGCCAGTTCGCGCGCGGTCGCGAACCCGAGGCCACGGGTGCCGCCGGTGACCACGTAGACCCTGCCGTCCAGGCCGAGGTCCATGCCCTCACGCCTCCTTGCGCGCGTGCTCGTGCTTCTTGCCGCCGTGCGCCCGGTGCGAGGGCAGGTCGTGGCCGCCGTTCTCCGCCCGGGTCAGCCGGATCGCGGTGTTGACCAGGCCGACGTGGCTGAACGCCTGCGGATAGTTGCCCAGTTGGCGGGCCGCCACCGGATCCCACTCCTCGGCCAGCAGACCCACGTCGTTGCGCAGGGACAGCAGCCGTTCGAACAGCTCGCGGGCGTCCTTGAGCCGCCCGGTCGCGGCCAGCGCGTCCGCCATCCAGAACGAGCAGGCCAGGAAAGCGCCCTCGTCACCCGGCAGTCCGTCCACCGCCTCGGCGGCGTCCTCTCCGGTGGAGTACCGCCGCACGAAACCGCCGTGGTCCAGCTCGTCGCGTACCGCGTCGACCGTCCCTATCACCCGCGGATCGCTCGCCGGCAGGAAGCCGACCTGCGGGATCAGCAGGGTCGCCGCGTCCAGTTCGGTGGAGCCGTAGGACTGGGTGAAGGTGTTGCGTTCCGGGTCGTAGCCCTTCTCGCACACCTCGCGGTGCACCTCGTCGCGCATCGCCCGCCACCGGTCGACGTCGCCGCGCAGTTCGGGGAAGGCCTCGACGGTGCGCACCGCGCGGTCGGCGGCCACCCACGCCATCACCTTGGAGTGGGTGAAGTGCTGCCGGGGCCCGCGGATCTCCCACAACCCCTCGTCCGGATCACGCCAGTTGGACTCCAGGAAGTCCATCAGCGAGCGCTGGAGGTTCCAGGCGTGCTTCTTGTGCGGCAGTCCCGCGGTGGACGCCAGGTGCAGCGAGTCCATGACCTCGCCGTAGACGTCCAGTTGGAGCTGGTTGACGGCCGCGTTGCCGATGCGCACCGGCGCGGAGCCCTCGTAGCCGGACAGCCACGGCACCTCGGACTCCGGCAGCCGCCGCTCACCCGCGATGCCGTACATGATCTGGAGGTCCGCCGGATCGCCCGCGACCGCGCGCAGCAGCCAGTCGCGCCACGCGGCCGCCTCCTTCAGGTAGCCGCTCTCCACCAGCGCGCCCAGCGTCAGCGTGGAGTCCCGCAGCCAGCAGAAGCGGTAGTCCCAGTTGCGCACCCCGCCGATCTCCTCCGGCAGCGAGGTGGTGGCCGCCGCGACGATGCCGCCGGTGGGCGCGTACGTGAGCGCCTTGAGCGTTATCAGCGACCGCACCACGGCGTCCCGCCACGGGCCCTCGTACCGGCAGCGGTCGGCCCACTTGTGCCAGTCCTTCAGGGACTGCTCCAGCGCCCGGAACGGATCGACCAGCTTGGCGCGCGGCTCGTGCGACGGGTGCCAGGACAGCACGAACGCGACCCGCTCGCCCGCGCCCACCTCGAACTCGGAGTGGGTCGTGAAGTCCTTGCCGTACGTGTGCACCTCGGGCGTGCTGCGGAACCACACCGAGTCCGGGCCCGCGACCGCCACCCGGGTGTGGTCGGTGCGGCGCATCCACGGCACCACGTTGCCGTAGTCGAAGCGCAGCCGCAGCCTGCCGTGCATCCGTACGGTGCCCGAGACGCCCTCCACGATGCGGACCACGTCCGGGCGGTGGTCGCGCTGCGGCATGAAGTCGATCACCTTGACGGTGCCGGACGGCGTCTCCCAGAACGTCTCCAGCACCAGGCTGTCGTCCCGGTAGGCGCGGCGGGTGCAGTGCGTGCCGTGGCTGCCGGCGGGCGCGATCCGCCAGTGCCCGTTGTCGTGGTCGCCGAGGAGGGCGGCGAAGCAGGCGGCGGAGTCGAACCGGGGCAGGCAGAGCCAGTCGATCGAACCGTCCCTGCCGACCAGCGCGGCGGTCTGCAGATCGCCGATCACCGCGTAGTCCTCGATACGTCCCGTCACGGTGCCGCCTTCCTCGCAGATGTCCGACCGAGTGAGTCCCGAAGGATACTTGCCGCGGCCGTCATGACGTGGGCGGGACGGCGGCCGCGGACCGGCTACTCGGCGTCCGGCGCGGCGGCGCGCTGGTCGGCGGGGGCCCCGGCGGCGGCCGTCTGCGGCTCCTTGCCGCTCTGGTCGGCGGCGTCGTCGGCGTTCGCCCGGGGTTCGTCATCGGTGGGCGGGTCGTCGCCGCCGGCCGCCTCGGCCCGGGCCTTGTCGCGCTTGGCCACCTGGTCGCGGTGCTCACGGCGGACCAGAATCAGCCAGCCCACCGGCACCATGATCACGAACAGCCACCACTGCCAGGCGTACGCCAGGTGCGGCGGGCTGTAGCCGCCGTCGGTGTCACCGGGGGTCGGGGGCGGCACCTGCTGCGGCTGGCCCGCGGGCGCCGCGGGGGAGGTGTGCGTGACCTCGACGTAGCCGTGCAGCAGCGGCTCGGACAGCTGACCGCGCAGCTTGTCGCTGTTGATCAGCATGATCTGCCGCGGCGGGAGCCCCTTCTTGTCCTCGATGCTGGTGCTCGCCGTGGTCTCGTCCGGCCGGATGCGCCCGGTGATCGTCACCTGGCCCTTCGGCGTGGCCGGCACGGTCGGGAAGCTGGTCGGGTCCTCCTGCGAGGCGATCCACCCCCGGTTGACCAGCACGGCCTTGCCGTCGTCCAGGATCAGCGGGGTGACCAGGTAGAAGCCGATGGTGGAGTCGTCGGCCGAGGTGCGGTGCCGCACCACCACCTGGTGCGCCGGGTCGTAGTGCCCGGTGGCGGTGACGGTGCGGAAGTTGTCGTCCGCCGGAACCTTCGTGCCCGGGGAGGTCAGCTTCTCCACCGGCACGGAGGGCGCGGCGAGGCTGCGGGCGATCAGGCTGTTGTTGGCGTTCTCCCGCTCGTGGCGGTGCATCTGCCAGATGCCCAGCTCCACCATGACGGGCATCAGGACGAGACCGACGAGGGTGAGGATCACCCATTGCCTGGTCAACAGGAAGCGGTACACCCCACGACGGTACAACTCGGTCCCCGCGCGGTTTCAGCGAGGGTCGCCGCCCGGTTCCGGAGAGGGGCGCCGCGCGGTTTCAGCGAAGGGCGCCGGGCCGCGTCCGCCCTGCTCGCGGACCCGTACCGGACAGAGCGCGGGCCGTCACGCGGGCAGCGCGCCCACCCGGTCCACGATGCCGTCGGCGCCCTCCGCCTTGGCGCAGTGGGCGCAGCAGAACCACCGGCCGCTCGCCTCGACGCCGTGGCCGACGATCTGCACCCGGCAGTGCTCGCAGATCGGCGCCATGCGGTGGATCGCGCACTCGAAGCAGTCGAAGACGTGCACCGCGCCCTGCGCGTGCACCTCGAAGCTCATGCCGTAGTCGTTTCCGCAGACCTCGCAACGTGCCATGGCGCCAGGGTGCGGGCGGCGCCGGGCGGTGACAACGGCGTGCCGGGCGGGTCGCCGCGACTTCCGCCCGTACGGCCTACCGGCGCTCCGGCGTCCGCGTACGGCCTGCCGGGTCCCGGGGTCAGCCGCCCGCGCCGTCGCGCGGCTCGGGCACCGAGGGGGCGCGCTCGACGGCCACCAGCAGTTCGCGGAAGCGCGCCTCGTCCACCACCGGCGTGCCGAACCGCCGGGCGCTGACCACCTTGCCGGTCGCGGAGTCCGGATCGTTGGTCACCAGCACACTGGTCAGCCGCGAGACGCTGGACGCCACATGCAGCCCGGCCTCCGTCGCCCGGTCCTCCAGCAGTTCGCGGTCGACGCCGGTGTCGCCGGAGAACGCCACCCGCATCCCCTGCACCAGCGGCCCGCCCGGCGCCAGCCGCCCCGGGTTGGGGAACGGGCAGGACGGGCGCTTGCGGTGGTTGCGCCAACTCGTCGGCGCGTAACCGGCGGAGCGCAACGGCCCCCCGGCGGGCGACCACTCGGTGAGCGGGCGGCAGGCGTGCAGCGGCAGCCGCATCCCGGCGGCGGCCGCCAGGTACAGCGTGGGGCGGAACGCCTCGGCCAGCACCCGGGCGTCGTCCAGCGCGTGGTGCGCCCGGCGCTGCACGACGCCGTAGTGCGCGGCGAGCGTCTCCAGCTTGTGGTTGGCCAGCGGCAGCCGCAGTTCCTTGGAGAGCACGATGGTGCACAGCCGGTGCTCCACCGGGACCGAGCGGTCCGCCCTGGCGAACTCGCGGGCCAGCATCGACCAGTCGAACACCGCGTTGTGCGCGACCAGCACCCGGCCGGACAGCCGCTCCGCCAACTGGTCGGCCACCTCGGCGAAGAGCGGCGCGTCGGCGAGCGCGTCGCTGGTGAGCCCGTGGATCCACACCGGACCCGGGTCACGCTGCGGGTTGACCGGCGAGTACCACTGGTCCTGGACGTGGCCGTGCGCGTCGAGCCGGTAGACCGCCGCGGACACTATGCGGTCGTCGCGGCCGAGACCGGTGGTCTCCACGTCCACCACCGCGTACCCGTCCGGGTAGGCGGTCGGCCACGGGGAGGGCGGAAGCGGCGGCGGCTCGGTGTGATCGTCCAGCATGGCCCTGAGAATACGGGCACCCACTGACAGTCCCGTACCGACCGGATCCGTTCGCGGACCGCCGCGCCCGGCTCCACGAGGCCGACCGCGCAAGGAAACTGAGGGGCTTTCGGTCCGGTTTGCGTCCGATCCGTCCGGCTTGCCGGACTTCGCGGGGGTGTGGGACGACCGTCGCCGACGCGTGCGACGGGCCGCGAGCTGACGCGACGTCAACCGGCGATGTGGCCGGTTCGACACCGGCGGGCCGGAACAAGCGGGGCCCCTCGCCGGTTGACACCCTCCGGCCGGTCCTCGCGACCGGCCGCACCGCGAGTCCCCCAACGCCGAGGAACCACCATGCGCGCGACCGTCATCCAGGCCCCCCACGACATCCAGGTACGCCAGGTGCCCGACCCGGTGATCCAGCGGTCCGGCGACGCGATCGTACGGGTGCTGCGCGCCTGCGTCTGCGGCAGCGACCTGTGGGCGTACCGCGGCGAGGCGGCGCGCGAGCCCGGGCAGCGTATAGGCCACGAGTTCCTCGGAGTGATCGAGGAGACCGGCTCCGAGGTGTCCGGCTTCTCCCGCGGCGACCTGGTCGTCGCCCCGTTCGTCTGGTCCGACGGCGTGTGCGCGTACTGCAAGGACGGACTGACCACCTCCTGCCCGCACGGCGGCTTCTGGGGCACGCCGGGCTCGGACGGCGGTCAGGGCGAGTACGTGCGGGTGCCGTTCGCCGACGCCACGCTGGTCGGCCTGCCCGCCGAAGCGGCCGGTGACGACCACCTGCTGGCAGGTCTGCTCACCCTCTCCGACGTGCTCGGCACCGGCCACCACGCCGCCGTGGGCGCGGGCGTGCGGGCCGGTGCGACGGTCGCGGTGGTCGGCGACGGCGCCGTGGGGCTGTGCGGCGTGCTGGCCGCCAAGCGGCTCGGCGCGGAACGGATCATCGCGCTCGGCCGCCACCAGGCCCGTACTGACCTGGCCCGCACCTTCGGCGCCACCGACGTGGTCGCCGAACGGGGCGAGGCGGCCGTCGCGGCGGTGCGCGAGCTGACCGGCGGCGAGGGCGCGCACGCCGTCATCGAGGCGGTCGGCACCGAGCAGTCGATGCGCACGGCGGTCGGCATCACCCGCGACGGCGGGGCCATCGGCTACGTGGGCGTGCCGCACGGCAGCGGCACCGGCCTGGACCTCGGCGAGATGTTCGGCCGCAACATCGCGCTGCGCGGCGGCGTGGCGCCGGTGCGCACCTACATCCCCGAGCTGCTGCCGGACGTGCTCAGCGGCGCCATCGACCCGGCACCGGTCTTCGACCTCCAGGTCGACCTGGACGCGGTGCCGGACGGCTACCGCGCGATGGACGAACGGACGGCGCTGAAGGTCCTGATCAAGCTGTAGGGCGAACGACGCCTGTGGAGGGCTGCGCCCGCGAGGGGGGCGCCCGGGCGTCCGGGGGCGCCTCCGTCAGGCCCCGCGCTCGCGCGTGCCGTCGCGCAGGGCGCCCCAGGACAGCAGGGGCAGCGTGACCTCGGGCCCGTACCAGCCGCCGGGCGCCGCGCCCGCACCGCGAGGCGCCCGGCCGCTGGTACGGGCCGGCTCCTGCGGGCGGGCCGGCTCCGGCACGGGACAGGGCAGCCGCACGGCTCCGTACGGACGCTTGCCCGGGACCGGCGGCGGGGAGGTCTGCGACGCGCTCACACCCCGTACAACGATCCGCAAGGCCGTCGGTGTCGCCGCGAGGACCTCCCGGTGCCGCCGCCGGACCCTCGGCGCCATCACCAATTCCTTCAACAATCTGTTGTAAAGCGCTGGTCGTCGCGTACGCTGCGGGCGTCCGGCCGGGAATGTCCGACGGTGGATCTACGCTGGTTCACGAAGCAGGACATCAGGGGTATCGGGCGTGTCAGGCGCCCATGAGGGGAGGCGGAGCCCATGTTGCTCGACACCTACGGGCGGGTCGCCACCGACCTGAGGGTCTCGCTCACCGACCGCTGCAACCTGCGCTGCACGTACTGCATGCCGGAAGAGGGGCTGCAATGGCTGGCGAAGCCCGAGCTGCTGACCGATGACGAGATCGTCCGGCTCGTCACCATCGCCGTCACCCGGCTCGGCGTCACCGAGGTGCGCTTCACCGGCGGCGAACCGCTGCTGCGGCCGGGGCTCGTCGGCATCGTGGAGCGCTGCGCCGCCCTGCGCCCGCGCCCCTCGATATCGCTGACCACCAACGGCATCGGCCTGGCCCGCACGGCCGACGCGCTGCGGGACGCCGGGCTCGACCGGGTCAACGTCTCGCTCGACACCCTGCGCCCCGAGGTCTTCCACCGGCTCACCCGCCGCAACCGCCACCACGACGTCATCGCGGGCCTCGACGCCGCCCGCGCGGCCGGTCTCGCCCCCGTGAAGATCAACAGCGTGCTGATGCGCGGCGTCAACGACGACGAGGCCCCCGACCTGCTCGCCTGGGCGCTGGAGCACCGCTACGAGCTGCGGTTCATCGAGCAGATGCCGCTGGACGCCCAGCACGGCTGGCAGCGCGAGGACATGGTCACCGCCGAGGAGATCCTGCGCTCCCTCGGCGAGCGCTTCGCCCTCACCCCGGAGCGGTCCGACGAACGCGGCTCGGCCCCCGCCGAACGCTGGCTGGTGGACGGCGGCCCCGCCCGGGTCGGCGTCATAGCCTCCGTCACCCGGCCGTTCTGCCGCGCCTGCGACCGCACCCGGCTCACCGCCGACGGCCAGGTCCGCAACTGCCTGTTCGCCCGCGAGGAGAGCGACCTGCGCACCGCGCTGCGCGAGGGCGCGAGCGACGAGGAGATGGTCCGGCTGTGGCAGGCCGCGATGTGGGGCAAGAAGGCCGGCTCAGGACTCGACGACCCGACGTTCCTCCAGCCGCAGCGCCCGATGTCGGCGATCGGCGGCTGACGGGGGTCAGCGGTGCGCGGGTCGGCCCCGCGCGCCGCCGCTGTGTGCTGACGCGGGATCAGCGCCGCCGCCCGCGCCCGGGCTTCACGCCGGGCTGTCGGAGTGCCATTCGGCCAGCGGGACCACGTCCTTGAGGAAACCCCGGACGCCCAGGAACTTCGACAGGTGCTCCCGGTGCTCCTCGCACGCCAGCCACGTCTTGCGCCGCTCGGGCGTGTGCACCTTCGGGTTGTTCCACGCGAGGACCCACTCGGCGTCGGCCCGGCAGCCCTTGGCTGAGCACATCGGCTTCTCGGCGGCGACGGAATCCATGCCCGAAACCCTACAGGCGGGCCGGTCAGAGGGCGGATCGCGGTGGGAGATGAAGACGACGCCGGGCAGCCACGGGGGGAGCCGCCCGGCGTCGGTCCGTCGCTCCGACGGGGGATGCGGAGCGCGTACGAAGTATGTCACGCACCCACCCCGCGGCGGCAGCCGAACGACGGGATTGATCTGAGCTTTTCTTGAGCTTTCGGTAAGCGGCCAGGTCAGCGAGGTCCGCCGCCGGAGCTCCACTCGTCGCGTTCCGCACCGGACTCCGCCTCGCATTCCGCGACGTCCTGCGAAGCGCGCGGTTCGCCGGCCTCCAGCAGCCTGCGGGTGGGCGCGGGCACCATCGCCGGAGGCAGCGGCGAGCCGTTCTCCCGCCCGGCGTTGGCGATCACCACCGCGATATACGGCAGGGCCGCGCCCAGGACCAGGGCGATCGCCGCGAACACCACCGCGACGTGCCACAGCAGGATGGCGAGCAGCACGCAGACCGTGCGGATCGACATCGAGATCACATAGCGTCGCTGCCGGCCGCGGACGTCGGCGGTGAGACCCACCCGCGCCCCCGAGATGGGGAAGACGTCGGGGGCACTGCGCTTCCACATGACGTTCCACCGTCCGCTGGTCGATGCCGGAATCCTCCCCGTCCGGACATCTCACACGGTACGCCGCGGATGCGCAGGCTACGAGACCGGGGTGCGCCCGGTCAGCGGCGTCCGGCCTGCGCCGTACGGCGTACGGCGCAGGCCCGCATGCGGCCCGGCCGACCCGGACCCACACTGGCCCCAAGGGCGTGCCGACGCCGGACGTGAGGAGAGACCATGGGCTGGTTGTGGGCGATCATCGTCGGGCTGGTGCTGGGAGTGATCGCCAGGGCGATCCTGCCGGGCAGGCAGCCCATCCCGCTGTGGCTGACCACGGTCTACGGCATCCTCGGCAGCATCCTGGGCAACGCGGTCGCCACCTGGGCCGGCGTGAACAGCACCAAGGGCATCGACTGGACCCGCCACATCCTCCAACTGGCCGGCGCGGTCCTCATCGTCGCCGTGGGCACCCCGCTCTACCTGTCCCTCCGTGGCAACAAGAGCACCGCCAGACGCTCCACCCGCTGAGCCGTCCCCCGCTCAGACCCCCTGGCTCACCGAGCTCATGTTGAAGTCCGGGACGCGCAGGGCCGGGGTCGCGGCGCGGGTGAACCAGTCGCTCCACTCGCGCGGCAGGGTGCGCTCCGTGCGGCCCGCCTCGGTCGCCCGGCCGAGCAGGTCCACCGGGGACTCGTTGAAGCGGAAGTTGTTGACCACGCCGGTCACCTCGCCGTTCTCCACGAGGTAGACGCCGTCCCGGGTCAGGCCGGTGAGCAGCAGCGTCGCCGGGTCCACCTCGCGGATGTACCACAGGCAGGTCAGCAGCAGCCCGCGCTCGGTGCCCGCGACCATCTCCTGGAGCGACTTCGTGCCGCCCGCGTCCAGGATCAGGTTGTCGTGGGCCGGGGCGACCGGCAGTCCGGTCAGCTCCGCCGAGTGCCGCGTGGTGATCAGGCGGTTGAGCACGCCGTCGCGGACCCAGTCGGTGCGCTCCAGCGGCAGCCCGTTGTCGAACGCCGACGCGCTGTCGCCGGAGGAGTGGGCGAGGACGAACGGCGCCGCCTCCAAACCCTCGGCGTGCGGGTCGCTGTAGAGGTCCACCGGCAGCCCGGACAGCTCGTCGCCGATCCGCGTGCCGCCGCCCGGCCTGCTGAACACCGTGCGCCCCTCCGCCGCCTCGCGGGCGGTCGACGACCAGAACTGGTACACCATCATGTCGGCCACCGCGCTGGGCGGCAGCAGCGTCTCGTAGCGCCCCGCGGGCAGCTCCACCCTGCGTTCGGCCCAGCGCAGCCGCTCCGCCAGGTCCCCCTCCAGCGTCCTGGGATCGACGTCGGCGAAGTCCCGGGTGGCCGCGCCCGCCCACGCCGAGCGGGAACCGTCCGGCGACTTGGCGTTCAGCTCCAGCGTCCCGGTGGGCTGGTCGTGCCGCAGCCGCAGACCGGTGGAGCTGCCCAGGTAGCTGGAGACCACCGAGTGGTACGCGAAGCCGTACAGCTCCCGGCCGCCCTCGCGCGCGGCGGCGAACGACTCGCCCAGCGCCGGCGCGAACGCGGCGAACACCTCGGAGGACGTCTCGGCCGGCGGCTCGGTGAACCCGGCCTGCGCCGCCCCGCCCGCCACCAGCGGCTGCGCGTCCTCCGCGGGCCCGCCGTCCCGCGCCGCGTCCTCCGCCAGGCGCACCAGCCCCTCCAGCTCGTCCACGCCGACCGCGGAACGCGACACCACACCGGACGCGGTGCCCTGCGCGCCGTTCACCGTGGCGATGACGGTGACCGTGCGGTCCCGGGTCACGCCGTTCGTGGTGAGCGCGTTGCGGGCCCAGCGCAGATTGGCGGTGGACCCCTCGTCGGCGATCACGACACAGCCGTCGGCCCGCGACAACTCCAGGGCGCGCTCGACGATTTCGTGCGCGGGGGTGGAACGACTCATGAACGACCCGCCTCCTGCGTGGTGTTGAGAATGTTGACGCCGCGGAACAACGCCGAGGGGCAGCCGTGGCTGACAGCCGCCACCTGCCCCGGCTGCGCCTTGCCGCAATTGAAAGCGCCGCCCAGCACATACGTCTGCGGTCCGCCGACCGCCTCCATCGAGCCCCAGAAATCCGTGGTGGTCGCCTGATAGGCGAAATCCCGCACCTGGCCCGCGAGTTCACCGTTCTCGATACGGAACGCCCTCTGCGCGGTGAACTGAAAATTGTAGCGCTGCATGTCGATGGACCAGGAGCGGTCACCGACCAGGTACAGCCCGCGCTCCACCCGGCCGATCAGCTCCTCGGTGGACGGCCCGTCCGGCGCGGGGGCGAGCGAGACGTTGGCCATCCGCTGCACCGGCACGTGCGACGGGGAGTCCGCGAAGGCGCAGCCGTTGGACCGCTCGAAGCCGCAGCGGCGGGCGATGCGGCGGTCGAGCTGGTAGCCCACCAGCGTGCCGTCCTTGACCAGGTCCCAGGACTGCGCGGCCACACCCTCGTCGTCGAACCCGACGGTGGCCAGGCCGTGCTCGGCGGTGCGGTCGCCGGTCACGTTCATCACGGACGAGCCGTAGCGCAGCGTGCCCAGCTGGTCGAAGGTGGCGAACGAGGTCCCCGCGTAGGCCGCCTCGTAGCCCAGCGCGCGGTCCAGCTCGGTGGCGTGGCCGATCGACTCGTGGATGGTCAGCCACAGGTTCGACGGGTCGACGACCAGGTCGTACGAGCCCGGCTCGACGCTCGGCGCGGCCATCTTCTGGGCCAGCAGCTCGGGGATCTCGGCCAGCTCGCGGTCCCAGTCCCAGCCGGTGCCGGTCAGGTACTCCCAGCCGCGGCCGACCGGCGGCGCGACCGTGCGCATCGAGTCGAAGCCGCCGTCGGCGTCCACCGCGACCGCCGTGAACTCCGGGTGCAGCCGCACGCGCTGCTGGGTCGTGGTGGTCCCGGCGCTGTCCGCGTAGAACTTGTTCTCCTGCACGGTCATCAGCGACGCGTCCGCGTGGCTGACGCCGTCCGCGCCGAGCAGCCGGGAGCTGAACTGAGCCAGCAGCCCGGTCTTCTCCTTGTCCGGCACCTCGAACGGGTTGACCTCGTACGCCGAGACCCACACCCGGTCCGCGTGCACCGGCTCGGCGGCCAGCTCCACCCGGTCGTCCGTCCCGGCCGCCGCGCTCACCTCGGCGGACAGCCTGGCCATCGCTACCGCCTGGCCCGCCACCCGGGCCGCGCCGTCCATCGTCATCTCGACACCGGAGGCGAATCCCCAGGCGCCCCCGTGCACGACGCGCACCGCGTAACCGGTCTCGGTCACGTCGGAAGAGCCGGAGGGCCTGGCGTCGCGCAACCGCCAGGACGCGCTGCGGACCCGCTCGAACCGGAAGTCCGCGTGGTCGGCGCCCAGCGCCCTGGCCCGCGCCAGCGCCGCGTCGGCCAGCGCCCTCAGCGGCAGCGCCAGAAACGACTCGTCGATCTCCTGGGGCACGGCGGCCTCCCCTTCTCGCCCGTCACGTATCCACCCGTCGCGTACCGCTCTCGGCGACTGCCCGCAGTGAATCATGCCGCTGTGACATCCGGGGCGGCCTGTGGATTTCTGTAGGGACCCCACAGCGGGTGCCGTGCGCCCCTGTCAGGGGCCGATTCTCCGAACCACGTCACCGCCCGATAGTTTCCTAACGAGCAGACGATTGACGCAGTCGACTAACGAAAGGGTGGGCCGTTGAGCCGCTCGGTTCTCGTCACCGGAGGCAATCGGGGCATCGGCCTCGCCATCGCCCGTGCCTTCGCGGACGCGGGGGACAAGGTCGCGATCACCTACCGCTCCGGTGAGCCCCCCGCCGGTTTCCTCGCGGTCAGGTGCGACATCACCGACCCCGAGCAGGTCGAGCGGGCGTACAAGGAGATCGAGGAGGCGCAGGGCCCGGTCGAGGTCCTGGTGGCGAACGCGGGCGTCACCCGTGACCAGCTGCTGCTGCGCATGTCGGAGGAGGACTTCACCTCCGTCCTGGAGACCAACCTCACCGGCACCTTCCGGGTCGTCAAGCGGGCCAGCCGCGGCATGCTGCGCGCCCGCAAGGGCCGCATCGTGCTGATCTCCTCGGTCGTCGGGCTGCTGGGCTCGGCCGGGCAGGCCAACTACGCCGCCTCCAAGGCGGGCCTGGTCGGCTTCGCCCGCTCGATCGCCCGCGAGCTGGGCTCCCGCAACATCACCATCAACGTCGTCGCCCCCGGCTTCGTCGACACCGACATGACGCGCGCGCTCAGCGACGAGCAGCGTGCCAACATCCTCACCGGCGTCCCGCTCGGCCGCTACGCGCAGCCGGAGGAGGTCGCCGCGTCGGTCCGCTTCCTGTCGTCCGACGAGGCCGCATACATCACCGGAGCCGTCATTCCCGTGGACGGCGGATTGGGCATGGGTCACTGATCAGCATGAGTGGAATCCTCGCAGGCAAGCGCATCCTGGTGACCGGCGTGCTCACCGAGTCGTCGATCGCCTTCCACGCCGCCAAGCTGGCCCAGGAGGAGGGCGCCGAGGTCGTGCTGACCGGTTTCGGCCGCCTCAGCCTCGTCGAGCGCATCGCCAAGCGGCTGCCCAAGCCGGCGCCGGTGATCGAGCTGGACGTCACCAATCCCGAGCACCTCGACGCGCTGCCCGGCCGGGTCGCCGAGCACCTGGGCGAGGGCGTCGAGCTGGACGGCGTGGTGCACTCCATCGCCTTCGGCCCGGCGGGCGCGTTCGACTTCCTGAACGGCACGTGGGAGGACGTCTCCACCGCCGTGCAGGTCTCCGCGTTCTCGCTGAAGGCGCTCACCATGGCGCTCCAGCCGCTGATGCCGCGCGGCGGCTCGGTCGTCGGCCTGACCTTCGACGCGCAGATCGCCTGGCCGAAGTACGACTGGATGGGCGTGGCCAAGGCCGCCCTGGAGTCGACCTCCCGCTACCTCGCCCGCGACCTGGGCGCGCGCAACCTGCGGGTCAACCTGATCTCCGCCGGCCCGATCAAGTCGATGGCCGCCAGGTCCATCCCGGGCTTCGAGGAGCTGGCCGACGTGTGGAACCACCGCGCGCCCATCGGCTGGGACCTGGCCGACCCGGAGCCCGCCGGCCGCGGCGTGGTGGCCCTGCTGTCCGACTGGTTCCCGAAGACCACCGGCGAGATCGTCCACGTCGACGGCGGCGTGCACATGATGGGCGCCTGAGCGCCCTCACCCTCCGGCCCCGGTTCCGCCCTCACGGCGGGCCGGGGCCGTGGCATGTGCGACGACCTCCGTCTCCCCCGGTTGGCGGATCAGACCGGGCGGTGGGGGAGGTGCGCCGGGCACCATGGCACCAGGGGGCGGCACGCCCACCGACCCGCAACCGATCTCCCCGGTGCGGCACTTGCGCGACCGGAGCGGCACGCGCGCGACGCGCGATCCGCACGCGCCGGGCGAACGCGGACGGGCGGGCCGGTACGACCAGGTACGACCAGGTACGTTCCGGTGCGACAGAGCCGTAGGCCAGAGCCCGGATCGCGTCAGGACGAGTCAGGACGACTCCCGAACGAGGAGGTCCCGCCAT
The DNA here is from genome assembly GCF_019890615.1 of Streptantibioticus parmotrematis. Classification (GTDB taxonomy): domain Bacteria; phylum Actinomycetota; class Actinomycetes; order Streptomycetales; family Streptomycetaceae; genus Streptantibioticus_D; species Streptantibioticus_D parmotrematis. The sequence goes on from NZ_JAINVZ010000016.1 coordinate 162,138, forward strand.
GCGCCCGTGCACCGGTCAGCCCACCCCGTGGCACGGCAGGGCCGCGGTGCTCCTCGTCGCACTGGCCGCGGGCCTGACCGCCCCCGCCGCGCGGGCCACGGAACCGCCGGAGACGGCGGTACGGGCCGCCCCGGCCGGATCCGCGATCGCTTACGCCCCCGACGGCGCCCCGGCGCACACCCCCGCGCCCCCGCTGCCGCAGTGCTTCACCGCCGTGCACGGCAGCACCGCCGTCGCCGACTGCCAGAACCCCGACCCGGACACCGCCCACGTGGCGCTGCACATAGCGTGCCGCCGCTGGTGGGACCCGGCGACCGACACCGTGCCCGCGGCCGTGGGCCCGGCGCAGACCGTCACCCTCACCGGCCGCTGCTGGAAGGAGATCCGCGCGGTCTGGACGACGGTGCGCTGACCCCTCGTACGGTGCGCCGACACCCGCACGGGTGGTGCCTCAGCCGGCGCGCCCGCACCTCATCACGTACGCCGTCGCCTCGGTGCCCGCGCGTTCCACGTCCCCGGCGCGGATCGCCTCGACCAGCCCGGAGTGGTCCACGTACTGCTCGGGCCTGAGCACCTCGCCCACGTCGGCGCGCAGGATCGCCCGCAGCACCTCGCCGAGGTCCGCGTACATCTCCGTGAGCGCGTCGTTGTGGGCGGTGGCCACCACCGCCAGGTGCAGCGTGGCGTCCGCGTCCACGAAGGCGGCCGCGTCCCCCGACTCCCAGGCCCGCTCCCGTCGCTGGAGCACCGCGTCCAGCTGCCGCAGGTCGCGCTCGGTGCGGCGGCGGGCGGCCAGCCGGGCGGCCGAGGCCTCCAGCACGCTGCGCAGCTCGGCGACGTGCCCGGGGTCGGTGTCGGCGAACCTGCGGTGCATCACCCCGGCCAGCTCACTGGTGGCGGCCACGTAGGTGCCCGAACCCTGCCGGATGTCCAGCAGGCCGTTGTGGGCGAGGGCGCGGACCGCCTCCCGCACGGTGTTGCGGGCCACCCCGAGCCGCTCGACCAGCTCGGGTTCGGTCGGGATGCGCGACCCCACCGGCCACTCGCCCGACGTGATCTGGGCCCGCAGCTGGGCGATCACCTGGTCGGCGAGCGCGGAGCGCCGGGGGGAGGTCAGGGGCATGGGGTCGCTCGCTCTCGTCTGCGGGTGGCGGGTGGCGGGTGGCGGGTGGCCTACGGACGCCGGGGCCTGGGTCGGGGCCGGGGTCAATTCTGGCGGAGGCGGTCCGCTCGCCGCGATCGGACTGGACAACAATTCATCCCATGATTCTATGATGGGCGCATGCGAGACGACGAGGCCACCCTGAGCGAAGACCGGATCGCGCTGCCGCGCGGCCCCGAAGCCGTCAGCACGGAAGCTGCCGGCACCGACGCCGTCGGCACCGACGCCGCCGACCCCCGAGCGCTGCCCGTCTGGACGCGGCGCCTGGTCGTCGTCGGCCTGATCGCCGCCGCGCTCAACCTGCGCCCCGCGGTCACCAGCCTCGGGCCGCTGCTGGAGGAGGTGCGCGACGGCCTCGGCATGAGCGGCACGGTGGCGGGGCTGCTGACGTCGATGCCGATGTTCTGCTTCGGCGTGTTCGGGGCGACCGCGCCCCGGCTGGCCCGGCGGTACGGACCCGGGGCGGTGGTCTGCGCCGGGATGGCGGCGATCACCGTGGGCCTGCTGCTGCGGCCCTTCGCGGGCGGCACGGCGGTCTTCCTCGTCACCAGTGCCCTCGCGCTCGCCGGGATAGCGCTGACCAACGTGCTGATGCCGGTGATCGTCAAGCGCTACTTCCCGCACCGCGTCGGCGCGATGACCGGCCTGTACTCGATGGCGCTGTCCGTCGGCACCGCGCTGGCCGCCGCCGTCACGGTCCCCCTGACGCACGCCGCGGGCGACGACTGGCGCCTCGGCCTGGGCGCCTGGGCCGCGCTGGGCGCGCTCGGCGTCCTGCCGTGGCTCGCCCTGGTGCGCGACCGGTCCGGCGCGGACGCACCCGCGAGGCCGGGAGCACCGGCGACACCGAACGCCGCCGCGCCCGCGCTGCGCATCACCCGCAGCCGGACCGCCTGGGCGCTGGCCGTCTTCTTCGGCCTCCAGGCCACCGGCGCGTACATCGTGATGGGCTGGCTGCCGCAGATCTTCCGGGACGCCGGGGTGTCCGCCAGTACGGCGGGCGTGCTGCTCGCGGTGACGATGGCGATGAGCGTGCCGCTGTCGTTCGCCCTGCCCGCGATCGCCGGACGGATGCGTCACCAGGGCGGACTGGTCGTCGTGCTGGGCGCGTTCGGGCTGGCGGGCTACGCGGGGCTGTGGCTGGCGCCCGCCGCGCTGCCGCTGCTGTGGGCGGTGCTGCTCGGGGTCGCCAACTCCAGCTTCCCGCTGGCGCTCACCATGATCGGAATGCGGTCGCGCAGCGGTCACGGCGTGGTCCGGCTGTCCGCCTTCGCGCAGAGCACCGGCTACCTGCTGTCCATCCCGGGTCCCATCCTGGTCGGCGCCCTCTACCAGCACACCGGCGGCTGGCGGCTGCCCATCGCGTTGATGGCGGCGCTGCTCGTGCCGCAGATGGCGGCGGGCCTGCTCGCCGGCCGGGCCCGCCACGTCGAGGACGAGGCCTGACGGCACGGGCCCAGCGGCTGTACAGGCCCAGCGGCCGTACGGAGTCAGCGGCCGTACGGGGGCACTGCGGCGGCGCACCGGGGGGCCGGTGGGAGGGGCTCAGGAACGGGTGCGACACTGGCGCCATGCCAGTCCTCGAACCGAATCCCCCGCAGCCGCAGAAGAAGCTCCTCCTCGTCTTCGGCCTGATGATGGGCGTGCCCGCGCTCGTCGCCGTGATCGCCACCATCGGGTCGCACTTCGGCTGACCGCCCGCCCTCCGGGCCGGGGGTGGGGACAACCCCACCCCCCTTAGGGGGCCAGGGTCAGGGGCAACTGGGTGGCTCACCTGATGGGTTGGGCCGCGCCGGATCCGTAACGTCTTCGGTACGCCGCACGGTGCACGCCGACCGCGGCGCACGACGCAGCGGTGACGCGCATCCGGAGGCGATTTCCCATGGCAGCCCACAGCCACATCCTGTCCGCGGCGGGGGAGGCCCCCCGCTCCGCGCGCCGGACGGCGAGCGGGACCCCTGCCGGTCGCCCGGCCCGCCTTCCGTGGTGGGGGGTCGTGGCGCCGGTGATCGCCTTCGTGACGCTGCTCGCCGTGGTCGCCGGCCCCGCGCACGCCGATCCCGCGGCGGCCGGTCAGCCGCTGGCCGACCTGCTCGGCCACGTACGCGACCTCCTGCCGCAGTCCCTGGCGAACCTGCTGTGACGCCGGACCCCGCCTGCGCGCGGTGGCGTCCCGTCACGGCGGAGCCCCGGCGCAGCCCGCGCCCGGCGGCCGATTTTCTGCAAAGCTGATGGGCATGAGCGACGCAACGCCCCGAAGGATCGTCCTGCTGCGGCACGCCAAGGCCGACTGGCCCTCGGTGCCCGACCTGGAGCGGCCGCTCGCCGACCGCGGCCGCCATGACGCGCCCGGCGCCGGCCGATGGCTCGCCGGGACCGGCATCGTTCCCGACCTCGCCCTGTGCTCCCCGGCCGTGCGGACCCGGGAGACCTGGAAGCTCGCCGCCCACGAACTGCCGCGGCGCCCCAGGACCGTCTACGAGGAGCGGCTGTACGAGGCCACCCTCGGCGATCTGCTGGCGCTGCTCAACGAGACCCCCGACGAGGTGGCCGACCTGCTGCTGGTGGGCCACAACCCCGGCATGCACGCGCTGGCCGACGCCCTGTCCGGGAAGGCCGAGGGCGACCTGCTGTCCCGGATGAACCGCGGCGGCTTCCCGACCAGCTCGGTGGCGGTCGTGACGTTCTCCGGCTCGTGGAAGACCGTCGAACACGGCGTCGGCACCCTCACCGCGTACTGGGCCCCGCACGACTGACCCCCCGCAGCAGGCACCGCGGCGGACAGCGGCCCCCGTCGAGCACCGACGGGGGCCGCGTCACGTTCCGGACCGAGGGGCCGGGGGCCGGGAGCGTTACGACTCGGTGTGCAGGTCGGCCGCCTCGACCTCGTCGCGGGTGATCCCCAGCAGGTACAGCACGGTGTCGAGGAACGGCACGTTCACCGCGGTGTCCGCCGCTTCCCGGACCACCGGCTTGGCGTTGAACGCCACGCCCAGCCCGGCCGCGTTCAGCATGTCGAGGTCGTTGGCGCCGTCGCCGATCGCCACCGTCTGCGACAACGGCACCCCGGCCTGGGCGGCGAACCGGCGCAGCAGCCGCGCCTTGCCCGCCCGGTCCACCACGTCCCCGGTGACCCGGCCGGTCAGGCGGCCGTCGATGATCTCCAGGGTGTTGGCGGCGGCGAAGTCCAGCCCGAGACGCTCCTTGAGGTCGTCGGTGACCTGCGTGAAGCCGCCGGAGACGATGCCGACCTGGTAGCCGAGCCGCTTGAGGGTGCGGATCAGCGTCCGGGCGCCCGGCGTCAGCCGCACCTCGGACCTGACCTTGTCCACCACCGACGCGTCCAGCCCTTCCAGCAGCGCCACCCGCGCGTGCAGCGACTGCTCGAAGTCCAGCTCCCCGCGCATCGCCGCCGCCGTCACCTCGGCGACCTGCGCCTCGCAGTCGGCGTGCGCCGCGAACAGCTCGATGACCTCGTCCTGGATGACGGTGGAGTCCACGTCCATCACCACCAGCCGCTGCGCCCTGCGGTGCAACCCCGAGGCGACCACCGCCACGTCCACACCGCGCTGCGCCGCCTCGATGGCCAGCGCCGTGCGCAGCGCCTCGGTCGGCGCGCCGGAGACCGTCAACTCCACGGCCGTCACCGGGTACTTGGCGAGCCGGAAGATGCGGTCGATGTTGCCGCCGACCTCGGTGACCCGGGCCGCTATGGCGGCGGTCGACTCGGCGGTCAGCGGGTGCCCGAGCACGGTCACGTGTGAACGGCCCGTGCCGCGCGGGCGGTTGTCACCGATGCCGGAGATGATCTCCGCCTGCATCCGCATCGACTCGGCCCAGCTGTGCACCGTGGCACGCAGCTCCCCCTCGGTGCCCGGGGCGCCCGCCGGAGCGGTGACCAGCGCGCACAGCACGATGCGGCCACGCGTGACGACCTGCTCGATGTCGACGACGTCCACGCCGTACGCGGCGAGCGTGTCGAAGAGCCCGGCGGTGATGCCGGGACGGTCCTTGCCGAAGATCTTGACCAGGAGGGTGGGACCGGCATCCCGTGCCACGCCCTGGTCGGCGGAGGCCTGGGCGGTGGCGGCCGTCTCAGTGGCAGGGGCAGGAAGCTGCTGCTGCGATGCGTCGTCCATGGTGCCTCTTACGGTATCCGCCCGCGTTCACACCCCGTCGCGCCGTCCCGTATGCCGGGCAGGCGCGTCGCCGCCCGGCCGCACGGGCCGCCCCGGCTCCGTCCCCAGCGCGGTCAGGGGTGCCGCCCAGGTGCCGGCCGCCCCGGTGGCGTGCGCCAGCAGCGCGCCGACCGCGCCCGCCGCGGCGCCCCATCCGGCGCCCAGCAGCAGGGCCCACGCGGGGTTGCCGTGCAGCGTCACGCTCGCGCCCACCGCGTCGAAACCGAAGACGGACAGGTCGGCGTCGAGGGACAGGCCGGTGATCCACACCAGTAGGGACAGCGCCACGCCCGACGCGACGGCCAGCCGCACCGCGCACCGGCCCGCGAACCCCCACCGCGACGTCCCGCCGACCGGGGTACGGGCCGCCGTCAGCACCCCCGCCGCCAGCATCATCACGGCGGCGGCCGCCGTCAGCAGCCACACCCGCCCGTCGTACCGCGCCAGCTCCGGCATGGTGATCGCGCGCCCGGAGCCCGCGCCGCGCAGCACCTCGTCCAGCGGGTGCGGCAGCAGCAGCGCCAGCGGGCCGGTCGCCGCGCCGTGCCAGGGCACGAACAGCCCCAGCGCGGCGCCCAGCCACACCCCGTTCGGCGCCCCCGCCAGCGCGCCCCCCACCACCCGGCCCGGGTGGTCGTCGGTGAACGCCGAGTACAGCGCCACCAGCAGCCCGGCGCACACCGCCATCACCAGCACCGAGCGCACCGCGGACGCCGCCGGGCGCACCGTGCGGTGCAGCGCCGCCCAGCCGCGCGGCAGCGGGCCGTACCGCGACGACAGCAGCGCGATCGCCAGCACCAGCACGACCCACACCACGCCACCGCCCATCGACGCGGCGGTGTCGACCCTGAACCCGACCGTGCCGTGGTCCCTGGCGAGCGTGCCGAGCCCCTTCAGCAGGCCGCTGCCGAACGAGCCCAGGTCCCCGAGGTCGCCGATGCCGGGGAAGCCCCCGTTGATCGAGCCGCCGCGCCCCGGGCCGCCGCCCCTGAGCGAGACGGTGTCGTGCCCGGCCCAGCCGAGACCGGCGAGCGCGGCGAGGAAGAGGACCACCACGGCCAGCGCCCGCACCAGCAGCTCCGCGACGCCGACCACCGCACCGGCGCGGCGCAGCGACCACAGGAACACCCAGGCCAGCAGCAACGCCCCGGTGAGCCCCACGCCCAGCGGCAGCACGTCGACGGTCCCGGTGGCCTGCGCGCCGCTGATGCCGAAGACCGACACGTCACCGGAGGGGCTGACCTTGCCGCCGACCGCCATGGTCACCAGCGCGGCGGTCATCGGCCCCAGCGAGCCCGCGGTGTCCGCGCCGAGCAGGTGCAGCGCGAGCGCGGCCACCGCCGCCATGCCCAGGTACGCCCAGCCGACCGCGGCGAGCGCGGTCAGCAGTGCGCCACCCCACGGCACCCGGCGCGCGCCGCCGTTCGCGGGCGGGCTCGTCCCTCCGCGCCGGTCGCCGCCGGGGCCGGGCGTGGCGCTGCTGGTCATGGCCGCCTTCCGCTGAGGATCCGCCGGGAACCATCCCTTTCGTCCACTCTCCGGGGCGGCCCGTGACCCGGCAACGCGGGACGGCCCGCCCGGGCGCGGCGGGCGGCCGCGCGGAGCGTCCCGGCGACGCGTTACGAAGCCGGTACGAAGCCGGTACGGGGGTGGGCCGGAGGCGACTTTCCGTCACGTGCGCGGGCCTGGAATAGTGCCTCTTCGATGTTCGACATCCCTAGACTCCCCGGCATGGGGGATTACTCGGGGGACAACCTTGTGGGGCATGGAGTGCCGGAACTCGTACTTGAACTGAACGGACAAACCTGGACGCTTGACGCGTCCAGGTCATACAGCCTGGGTCGCGACCCGCAGGGGGACGTGTCGTTCGACGACGCCAGAGTCTCCTGGCGGCACGCCACCATCCGCTGGAACGGCGGCGGTTGGGTGGTCGAGGACCTCGGCAGCACCAACGGCACCTACGCGCAGGGCCAACGCGTCCAGGAGGCGCAGGTCGGCCCCGGGTCCGCCGTGCACCTGGGCAACGCGACCGACGGCCCGCGCCTGGCGTTCAGCGCGCCCGCGCACACGCCCGCCGCCCAGCCGGTCGCGGCCGACGCCGTCGGGAGCCACGCCGATTCCGCCCGGAGCGCGCCCGCGCGGTCGCACCAGGCGCAGGCGCCCGCCCAGTCCGCCCCGGCGGGGTGGGCGCAGCAACTCCAGGGCGGCGGACCCGCGCCGCACGCCCAACAGCCGCCCGCGCAACCGCAGTTCCCGCAGCAGGCCGGCTGGAACCAGCAGCCCGCGCAGGCCCGGCAGCCGCAGGCCGCCGCCCCGGCGCCGCACGCACAGCCCCAGGCGCCGCAGCCGCCGCACGCCGCCGACCCGCAGGCGCAGGGCGCGGCGTCAGCCGCGCGGCCCGCCACCGGCAGCGCGCACAGCGACCGCAGCCCCACCACGTTCCACCACTTCGCGGCCGGCCGCGTCATGCGCATCGGCCGCGCGCTGGAGAACGAACTCGTCGTCTCCGACCTCCAGGTCTCGCGCTACCACGCCGAGTTCCACGCGCACCCCGACGGCCGCATGGAGATCGTCGACCTCGGCAGCCACAACGGCACCTACGTCAACGGCCAGCCGGTGCAGCGCCACCTCATCGGCCCGAACGACATCGTCGGCGTCGGCCACTCCACCTTCCGGCTGGTCGGCGACCGCCTGGAGGAGTTCGTCGACACCGGCGCCGTCTCGTTCTCCGCGCGCCGCCTGACCGTCCAGGTGCCGCAGGGCAACACCACCAAGACCATCCTCAAGGACGTCTCCTTCGGCGTCCCGGAGAAGTCGCTGATCGGTGTCATCGGCCCGTCCGGCTCCGGCAAGTCCACCCTGCTGCGCGCGCTCACCGGCTACCGCCCGGCGGACGTCGGCGAGGTGCTCTACGACAACCGCGACCTCTACAAGCAGTTCGCCGAACTGCGCCAGCGCATCGGCCTCGTTCCGCAGGACGACATCCTGCACAAGGAACTGACCGTGCGCACCGCGCTGAAGTACGCGGCCAAGCTGCGCTTCCCCGGCGACACGCACGCCACCGAACGGCAGGCGCGCATCGACGAGGTCCTGCGCGAGCTGAAGCTCGACATCCACGCCGACAAGCGCATCACCTCCCTGTCCGGCGGCCAGCGCAAGCGTGTCTCGGTCGCCCTGGAACTGCTCACCAAGCCGTCGCTGATCTTCCTCGACGAGCCCACCTCGGGCCTCGACCCGGGCATGGACCGCGACGTCATGCAGCTGCTGCGCGGACTCGCCGACGACGGCCGCACGGTACTGGTCGTCACCCACTCGGTGGCCGAACTCGCGCTGTGCGACCGGCTGCTGGTCATGGCACCCGGCGGCTCGGTCGCCTACTTCGGCCCGCCGGACGAGGCGCTCACCTTCTTCGGCTACGACACCTGGGCCGACGTCTTCCAGGCGTTCGAGAACTACCGCGACTACGACTGGTCCGGCCGCTGGCGCGGTTCCCAGCACTACCAGCTGTACGCGGCCGACCTCGACGCCGCGCCCGCGCCGCAGGCCGCGCCCGTCGTACCGCAGCAGATGCAGATGTCCCGCCCGCAGAAGTCGCAGAGCTGGGGATCCCAGCTGTGGACGCTGATCGCGCGCTACCTGTCGGTGATCGCCTCCGACCGCGGCTTCCTGGGCCTGATGGTCATCCTGCCCGCGGTGCTCGGCGTGGTGAGCGTCGTCATCCCGGCCAAGTACGGCCTGGGCTTCGGCCCGCCGCAGGCGCACCTGTTCAACAAGGACGCCGGCACCATCCTGATGATCCTCACGGTCGGCGCGTGCTTCTCCGGCGCCGCCAACTCGGTCCGTGAGCTGATCAAGGAACGCGTCATCTACGAACGCGAACGCGCCGTCGGCCTGTCGCGCTCCGCGTACCTGATGTCCAAGGTCATCGTGCTCGGCCTGATCACCGCGTTGCAGGGCGTCATCATCTGCGGCATCGGCTTCGCGCCCCGCAAGATGCCCACCGAGGGCGTGATCCTGCACAACGCGCCCGCCGTCGAGATGACCGTCATGGTGATCGGGATCGGCTTCACCTCGATGATGGTCGGCCTGGTGATCTCCTCGCTGGTGAAGACCGCCGAGAAGACCATGCCGCTGCTGGTGATGTTCGCCATCGTGCAGGTCGTCTTCACCGGCATCCTCTTCCAGCTGTACGCCAAGCCCGGCATCGAGCAGGTCGCCTGGCTGATGCCGTCCCGCTGGGCGCTCGCGGGCCTGGCCACCACCGCGCAGCTCAACGTGCTGATGCCGTGGGACCCGACCGACCCCGACACCCTGTGGAAGCACTCCGCGGGCATCTGGTTCCTCGACCTGTTCGTGCTGCTCGCCCTCGGCGTGATCTGCGGCTTCGCGGTCTCCCGGCTGCTGCGCCGGCACGAGCCGGAGGTCATGCGGGAGAAGTGAGCGCGGCGGGCGCACGCGGCCCGTCTTCCGTCCACGCGTCGGAACGAGGCGGCGGTCACCCGGGAACGGGGGCCGCCGCTTTCGCGTGGAGCCCTGCTCGTCGGGGGCGCGGGAGCCCTCGGACCTAGGGCGGAGGGCCCGGGACCCGACCGGTCGGGCGGCCGATGCCGCCCGAGGAGGCCGCCGGTACGGTGAACACATGTCCACGCGGAGCACGCGCGACCAGATCGCGGCGGTGAGTTCCGCGGTGCTGGCGATGAGCCGCCACCGCGAGGTCCACGACGTGCTCCAGACCATCGTCGCCTCCGCGCGCGAGCTGCTCGACGCCCGGTACGCGGCACTCGGCGTGCCCGACGACCACGGCGGCTTCGCCCAGTTCGTGGTGGACGGCGTCAGCGAGCGGCAGTGGAAGGAGATCGGACCGCTGCCCCGGCAGCACGGCATCCTCGCGGTGATGCTGCGCGAGGCCACCCCGCAGCGGCTCGCCGACGTCCGCGAGGACCCGCGCTTCGAGGGCTGGCCCAGGACCCACCCCGAGCTGTCGGACTTCCTCGGCGTGCCCATCGTGGACGACGACGAGGTGCTCGGCGCGATCTTCCTCGCCAACAAGAACTGCCCGAAGCCGCAAGGCGGTTGCGGCTTCACCGAGGACGACGAGGAACTGCTGCGGATCCTCGCCGCGCACGCCGCCCTCGCCCTCACCAACGCCCGCCTGCACGAACGCAGCCGGGAACTGACCATCGCCGGGGAGCGGGCCCGGATCGCCCACGGCCTGCACGACGCCGTCGCCCAGAAGCTGTTCTCGCTGCGGCTGACGGCGCAGGCCGCCGCCACGCTGGTGGACCGCGACCCGGCGCGCGCCAAGGGGGAGTTGCGCGAGGTGGCCCGGCTCGCCGCCGAGGCCGCCGACGAACTGCGCGCCGTCGTCGTGGAGTTGCGCCCCGCCGCCCTCGACGAGGACGGCCTGACCGCCACCCTGCGCGACCAGGTCGAGGTGCTCGACCGCGCCCACGCCGCGCGCATCGCCTTCACCGCGCACGCGGTACGGGCCCTGCCGGCCCAGCAGGAGGAAGCCCTGCTGCGCGTCGCCCAGGAAGCCCTGCACAACGCGCTGCGCCACTCCGGCGCCACCGGCGTCGACGTCCGACTGGAAGGCCGCGGCAGGGGTGCCGTGCTGCGGGTGCGCGACGACGGCCGCGGCTTCGACGCCTCCCGGGTCCGCCGCGCCGGCCGCCACCTGGGCCTGGTGTCGATGCGCGACCGGGCGGCGGGCGTCGGCGGCAGGCTCACCGTGGACTCGGCGCCCGGCGAGGGCACCCTGATCGAGATGGAGGTGCCGGGTGGCTGAGACCCGGACGTCGGGCGAGAGCGCCATCAGGGTGCTGCTGGTCGACGACCACCAGGTCGTCCGCCGGGGCCTGCGCACCTTCCTGGAGGTGCAGCCCGACATCGAGGTCGTCGGCGAGGCGGCCGACGGGGAGGAAGGCGTCGCGCGGGCCCGGGAGCTGGGCCCCGACGTGATCCTCATGGACGTCAAGATGCCCGGCACCGACGGCATCACCGCGCTGCGCACCCTGCGCGACGAGGGCAGCAAGGCGCGGGTGCTGATCGTCACCAGCTTCACCGAGCGGCGCACGGTCGTCCCCGCGCTGCGGGCGGGCGCCTCGGGGTACGTCTACAAGGACATCGACCCCGACGCCCTGGCCGGCGCCATCCGTTCCGTGCACGCCGGACACGTGCTGCTCCAGCCCGAGGTGGCCGACGCGCTGCTGTCCCGGGAGGAGGCACCCGGCGGCACCGGCCGCGCCGGGACCCTCACCGAGCGCGAGCGGGAAGTCCTCGGACTCATCGCGGACGGGCGCTCCAACCGGGAGATCGCCCGCGCCCTGGTCCTGTCCGAGAAGACCGTGAAGACGCACGTGTCGAACATCCTGATGAAGCTCGACCTCGCCGACCGCACCCAGGCCGCGCTGTGGGCGGTCCGGCACGGCGTCGGCGGCTGAGCAGGGCCGAGTCTCCGGCCGTGCCCGCCCTCGGAGCGGAACGTCGCCTTCCAGGCTGAGATTCATACCGTCGTGTGTATGTAACCCGAATGGCGCAACCCGGCCGCGCCCCGCCCGTTCTTCAGGGCGCGCCACCCGCGACGTGCGGGGGCGCATCACGCCAGAAGGGTCATACGAAGTGAAGAACCTGAAGAAGGTCGCCGTCGTCAGTGCCGTAGCGGGTGGCCTTGCCGTCGCCGGTGCCGGTGTCGCCTCCGCCCACAGCGCGGACGCCCACGGTGTCGCCGTCAAGTCGCCGGGCGTGGCCTCGGGCAACCTGGTCCAGGTCCCCGTGCACGTGCCGGTCAACGTGGTGGGCAACACCGTCAACGTGGTCGGTCTGCTGAACCCGGTGTTCGGCAACCACGGCCTCAACCACTGAGCCCGTAGCGCACCGAGCACGCGCTCCCCGGCCCCGCGGCACACCGCCGCGGGGCCCTCGTGCGTCCACCCCCCGCGCGCCCCCGCGCCGCGTCAGTGCTCCCTGCGCCGCTCCGCCTCCTCCACGTACGCGTTGTACGCCGCCACCTGCGCGCGGCGCGCGGTCCGCTCCACCGGGCGCAACAGCTCAGCGCGGGCCGCGATCTCGGACGCGCTGACCGCCGAGCCGTGCTCCGCCCCCGTCGCGATCGACGTCAACGCGCCCACCCGCTGCGCGAGTTCGAGCACCCGCACCGCCCGCGGCGGATACCCCGGAGCCAGCACCTCGCGCCCGCGCTCCGCCCGCGCCCGGTACGCGTCCAGCGCGGCCTGCGCCGCCGGACCCGCACCGGCCACGTCGAGCCGGGACAGCGCCGCCGTCGCGTCCCGCATCGCCTCCGCGAGCTCGCGTTCCGCCTCGCCCAGCGACGGCACGTCCGCGGGCGGCGCGTCCCGCACCCCGGCGCACCGCCACACCACCTCGACGCGCACCTCCCCGCGCGGCCCGGTCCGCGTCACCTCCGGCACCAGCCCCAGCGGCGCACCGGTCCCCACCACCGCCTCGCCCGCCGCCAGCGCCCGCGCGTTGAACTCCGGCGGGCCGCTCAGCCCCAGCGGATGCCCCGGCACCGGCAGCGCCAGCCGCAGGCCCGAGACCCCCAGCGCCCGCAGCCGCCCGAGCCCGTAGGTCAGCCCGACCGGGCCGTCCTCCCCGGGCAGATCCGCGATCCGGTGCGCCGTGTCCCCGGCGGTGATCTCCTGCGCCGCGTCGTCCGGGGAGACAAAACCCCCAAGTAGGGCGTTTCCCCATGCCGTCATGCGTCCTGAGCGAGGTTCCTGAAGCATCCACCCAGCCTATGGACTGGACCGCCCGGCGTGTGGCGTAGGTTTTCCCTCGGGGCCCGCCGACCGGGCCGCCCACGTCCGGCCGGAACGCCGACCGCCGCCGGCACGTCGTACATGCCGTACGAGTCGCACGTGCCGCACAAGACGTCGCACCGTCGAACGACGAAACGCAAGACATGAAGAGGCAGGGGAGACAACGCGCTCATGAGCGATGTGCTGGAGCTGGTGGACGTATCGGTGGTCCGCGACGGACGGGCTCTGGTGGACCAGGTCTCCTGGTCGGTCGCCGAGGGCGAGCGGTGGGTGATCCTGGGCCCCAACGGCGCCGGTAAGACCACCCTGCTCAACGTCGCGTCCAGCTACCTCTACCCGACGTCGGGCACCGCCGCGATCCTCGGCGAGAAGCTCGGCGGCGTCGACGTCTTCGAACTGCGCCCGCGCATCGGCGTCGCCGGCGCCGCCATGGCCGACAAGATGCCGCGCCGCCAGACCGTCCTGGAGACCGTGCTCACCGCCGCGTACGGCATGACCGCGCACTGGCGCGAGAGCTACGAGGAGTCCGACGAGCAGCGCGCCCGGCTCATCCTGGACCGCCTGGGGATGTCCGAGTACGCCGACCGCCGCTTCGGCACCCTCTCCGAGGGCGAACGCAAGCGCACCCTGATCGCCCGCGCCATCATGACCGACCCCGAACTGCTCCTGCTCGACGAGCCCGCCGCGGGCCTCGACCTGGGCGGACGCGAGGACCTGGTGCGCCGCCTCGGCCGACTGGCCCGCGACCCGATCGCGCCCTCGATGATCATGGTCACCCACCACGTCGAGGAGATCGCCCCCGGCTTCACCCACGTCCTGATGATCCGTCAGGGCAAGGTGGTCGCCGCCGGCCCGATCGACCTGGAACTGACCAGCCGCAACCTCTCGCACTGCTTCGGCCTGCCGCTCGTCGTCGAACGGCACGGCGACCGCTGGACCGCCCAGGGCCTGCCGCTCGCGTAACTCCCGCCCGCCACCGGCGTGACGCGGTACGGACGCCCGTAGCCCCGGCACCCGGCCACGGCCTGTCGCACCCCACGCGCCAGCCCTACCATGGGAGTTGTGAACGCATGGGTGTGGTGGCTCGCCGCCGCCGGGGCACTGGGCATCCCGCTGGTGATCACCGCGATGCCCGAGTTCGGGATGTGCGCGATCGGCGCCGCGAGCGCCGCCGTGGTCTGCGGCTTCGGTGGCGGAATCGTCGCGCAGGTGCTGGTCTTCGCCGTGGTCTCGGTCGCGCTGGTCGCGGTCGTCCGCGTCGTCGCCAACCGGCAGGACACCACCGCCCCGAACCTGCGCACCGGCGTCGAGGCGCTCAAGGGCCGCCAGGCCCTCGTCGTCGAACGGGTCGACGGCCGCACCGGACGCGTCAAACTGGGCGGTGAGATCTGGTCGGCCCGTTCGCTGGACACCGCCCGGGTCTACGAGGCCGGGCAGGAGGTGGACGTGGTCGACATCGAGGGAGCGACCGCGGTGGTCCTGTGACCCCGCCGCGCACCGGCATGCCCCGGCCCGAACCACCGTGCGCCCTCGGCCAATTCACCGAAGCCGGAGCGCGCACCCCCGGCCGTCTGACAGACTTGATCATCAAACGTTCGTACCGCGGCGCGTGGCACGGGGAGTGGTCGTGACACCCATCATCATCGTCCTGGTGATCCTGGTGATCCTGGTCTTCATCGCACTCATCAAGACGGTCCAGGTGATCCCACAGGCCAGCGCCGCCATCGTCGAGCGGTTCGGCCGCTACACCCGCACCCTCAGCGCGGGCCTCAACATCGTGGTCCCGTTCATCGACCGCATCCGCAACCGCATCGACCTGCGCGAACAGGTCGTGCCGTTCCCGCCGCAGCCGGTGATCACCCAGGACAACCTGGTCGTCAACATCGACACCGTCATCTACTACCAGGTGACCGACGCCCGCGCCGCCACCTACGAGGTCGCCAGCTACATCCAGGCGATCGAGCAGCTGACCGTCACCACCCTGCGCAACATCATCGGTGGCATGGACCTGGAGCGGACCCTGACCTCCCGCGAGGAGATCAACGCGGCCCTGCGCGGCGTCCTCGACGAGGCCACCGGCAAGTGGGGCATCCGCGTCAACCGCGTCGAGCTCAAGGCGATCGAGCCGCCCACCTCCATCCAGGACTCGATGGAGAAGCAGATGCGCGCCGACCGTGACAAGCGCGCCGCGATCCTCACCGCCGAGGGCATCAGGCAGTCCCAGATCCTCACCGCCGAGGGTGAGAAGGCGTCCGCGGTGCTGCGCGCCGAAGGTGACGCCAAGGCCGCCGCCCTGCGCGCCGAAGGTGAGGCGCAGGCCATCCGCACCGTCTTCGAGTCCATCCACGCGGGCGACCCCGACCAGAAGCTGCTGGCCTACCAGTACCTCCAGATGCTGCCGAAGATCGCCGAGGGCGACGCCAACAAGCTCTGGATCGTCCCCAGCGAACTCGGCGACGCCCTCAAGGGCCTCGGCGGAGCCATCGGCAACTTCGCCCCCGGAGGCGGCGGCAACGCCACCTCCGCGGGCAACGGCACCGCCAAGACCGTCCCCCCGCGCCGCGAGGCCCCGGGCATCGAGAACGACTGACCACCCGGAGGCCTCACCGCGCCGGATCTCTACGGGCCTTCACACGCCGGGGCTTCACACGCCGGGCCCTTACGCGATCCCGGCCGGTGCGGGCGCAGGCGCGGGGAGCCACTGCGGCAGCCCGCTCGCCCCGTCCCGCATCCCCAGCGCCAGCAGCAGCGCGTCCGCCGGAGTCGGCTCGAACGGCCGGGTCAGCAGCCGCATCCCCGCCTGCTCCGGCGTACGGTCCGCCTTGCGGTGGTTGTCGTCCGCGCACGCCGCCACCGTGTTCAGCCAGGTGTCCTGACCGCCCCGCGACCTCGGCAGGACGTGGTCCACCGTGGTCGCCCTGCGCCCGCAGTACGCGCACCGGTGCCGGTCACGCACCAGCACACCCCGCCGCGACCACGGCGCCCGTTCTCGGAACGGCACCCGCACGTATCTGCGGAGTCTGATCACCTGCGGCACCGGCACCTCGACCGCCGCCGCGCGGACCCGCAGCCCGGGGTGCGCCTGCTCGACGACCGCCTTGTCCCGCAGCACCAGCACCACCGCACGCCGCAGCGACACCGTCGACAACGGCTCGAAACTCGCGTTGAGCACCAACGTCTCGCGCATCCCACCCACCTCCGCCGGGTCCGCCCCGCCACGCGGCGAGGTGGCACCCACTGTGGTCCGCGACCGTCCGGCCCGACAACGCAATTTCCGCCCCGCGCACCACGGTTGACCCGGCCCGGAACGCCGGACGCCCCAGGTGTCCGTCCGCCGTCGGGACGACGGGACACCCGGGGCGCACGAGGACCGGCGCGGGTCACCTGCCCCGCGGCACGAGGCGATCCGTACGGTCAGCCCTCGGCGGGCTCGCCGTACTCCGCGATCAGCTGGGCGCGGCCCAGCGTGTGGAACCGCAGATTGAAGCCGGCCACCGCGGGCGTCGCGTCCGCGTCAGGACCCAGCTTCTCGGCGTCCACCGCGTAGACGGTGAAGACGTACCGGTGCGGGTCGTCCCCGGGCGGCGGCGCGGCACCGCCGAAGTCCCGGGTGCCGTAGTCGTTGCGCACGTGCACGGCCCCCGCGGGCAGCCCCTTGAAGTCGCCCGAACCGGCGCCCGCCGGAAGCTCGGTGACGTCCGCCGGGATGTCGAAGACCATCCAGTGCCAGAAGCCGCTGCCGGTCGGCGCGTCCGGGTCGTAGCAGCTCACCGCGAAGCTCCTGGTCCCCGCCGGGAAGCCCTCCCAGCGCAGGTGCGGCGAGGTGTTGCCCTTCGCGAAGACGTGCGCGTCCCCCAGCGTCCCGCCGTCCCGTACGTCGTCGCTCACCACGGTGAACGACGCCACCGGAGGGTGGAAGTCGTGGGGAAGCGGCCGCCTCTTGTGCTCGGTCACTGACTACCTCCTGGCCAGAAGTTGTTGCCCCAGCCACCCTAGGACCCCGGGCCCGGCCCGCGTCGCCGACGCGTTGTCCGAGTCGCCCGCTACGCTCGTACGACATGATCACCGCCCCGGGACCGCTGGACCGCACACCGCTCGACCGCTCCTTCTTCGACCGCCCGGTCCTGGACGTCGCACCCGACCTGCTCGGCCGCGTCCTCGTACGCGAGACCGACGACGGCCCCATCGCCCTGCGGCTCACCGAGGTCGAGGCCTACGCCGGCCCGGTCGACCCCGGCTCGCACGCCTACCGGGGCAGGACCGACCGCAACGCGGTCATGTTCGGCCCGCCCGGATACGTCTACGTCTACTTCACGTACGGCATGTGGCACTGCATGAACCTGGTCTGCGGCCCGCCCGGCACCGCCAGCGCCGTCCTGCTGCGCGCCGGCGAGATCACCGAGGGCGCCGACCTTGCCCGCGAACGCCGCAGCACCTCACGCCGGGACAGGGACCTCGCCCAGGGCCCGGCCCGCCTCGCCACCGCCCTCGGCGTCGACCGCGCGCTCAACGGCGCCGACGCGTGCCCCGCGCGGCCCGAACCGTTCCGCATGCTCACCGGCGCACCGGCCGGCCCCGACGCCGTACGCAACGGCCCGCGCACCGGTGTCGGCGGCGAAGGAGCCGCCCACCCCTGGCGCTTCTGGATCGACGGCGACCCCACCGTGAGCCCCTACCGCGCCCACGTGCCCAGGCGCCGCCGCTGACAACCGGGAGGGCCCCTGACAACCGGGAAGACCACGGGGGCCCGGACCGCGTACCCTCAAACACGCTGCGTGGACGCCACGACAGCCCGAGCAACAGCGACACGAGGAGACACGAAGACCGTGACGGACATCGTCGACGAGCTGAGGTGGCGCGGGCTGATCGCCCAGTCCACCGACGAGGACGCATTGCGCAAGGCGTTCGCGGACGGCCCGGTCACGGTTTATTGCGGCTTCGACCCGACCGCGCCCAGCCTCCACCTCGGCAACCTGGTGCAGATCCTCACCATCCGCCGCCTCCAGCAGGCCGGCCACCGGCCACTGGCGCTGGTCGGCGGTGCGACCGGCCTGATCGGCGACCCCAAGCCGACCTCCGAGCGCACCCTGAACGACGAGGACGTCGTCGCCGGCTGGGTCGACCGGATCCGTGGCCAGATCGAGCCCTACTTCTCCTTCGAGGGTCCGAACGCCGCCGTCATGGTCAACAACCTCGACTGGACGTCCGGCATGTCCGCGATCAGCCTGCTGCGCGACATCGGCAAGCACTTCCGGGTCAACAACATGATCGCCAAGGAGGCGGTCGCCCGTCGGCTCAACTCCGACGCGGGCATCAGCTACACCGAGTTCAGCTACCAGATCCTCCAGGGCATGGACTTCCTGGAGCTGTACCGGCGGCACGGCTGCACGCTCCAGACCGGCGGCAGCGACCAGTGGGGCAACCTCACCGCGGGCACCGACCTGATCCGCAAGGCCGAGGGCGCCTCGGTGCACGCGCTGGCCACCCCGCTGATCACCAAGGCGGACGGCACCAAGTTCGGCAAGACCGAGTCCGGCACGGTGTGGCTCGACCCGGAGATGACCACGCCGTACGCCTTCTACCAGTTCTGGCTGAACGCGGACGACCGGGACGTCGCCACGTTCCTGCGCATCTTCAGCTTCCGCTCGCACGAGGAGATCGAGGAGCTCGACCGCCTCACCGAGGAACGCCCGCAGGCCCGCGCCGCCCAGCGCGCGCTGGCGGAGGAGCTGACCACGCTGGTGCACGGCGGCGACCAGACCGCGGCGGTGGTCGCGGCGTCCAGGGCGCTGTTCGGCCAGGGCGAGCTGACCGACCTCGACGCGCCGACCCTGGCCGCGGCGCTCGCCGAGCTGCCGCACGCCCGGGTGACCGAACTGGCCCCGGTCGCCGACCTGCTCGCGCAGGTCGGTCTGGTCGCCAGCAAGTCCGCGGCACGACGCACCATCAAGGAGGGCGGCGCCTACGTGAACAACGTCAAGGTCGCCACCGAGGACGAGGTGCCGTCGGCGGACGCCCTGCTGCACGGGCGCTGGCTTGTGCTGCGCAGGGGCAAGAAGAACCTGGCGGCCGTGGAGCTGACGCCCGGCGCCTGATGGCGTCGCACCCCTGACCAGGGGGTTTGGGTTCCGAGCGGGGCCCGGTCGGAACCGTGCGGGAAAGAGGGCGGGCAGGGGCTTGACTCCGGCCCGCCCGGCCCCTAACGTAGTCCGAGTCGCTGGAAACGGGTGAGCCGTCCGACGTGGCCGTCAGGCCAGTCGCAGACCCCCCGGGAAGGCGGCCAAACCACTACCGCACGGCCTTCCTCACCGGATGCATTTTGGCTTGCCCGGAATTGCATTCGATCGGCTCGATTATGAGTCGGCGGGGAAATCCGCTAACGTAGTGGACACGCCGGAAGGCGCGAAACAAAATCCCGCCAGCGGGAATCGGGTCCGAAAAGATCTGATAAGCTGGAGAA
>NZ_JAINVZ010000017.1 GCF_019890615.1 Streptantibioticus parmotrematis
GTAGCGGACCAGGGCCATGTTCGCCTCGATCAGGCAGTTGCGCACGTACTGGTACTCGTGCGTGCCCTCCTCCAGGACCTGGAGCCGGGCGAACATGGTCTTCGACATCGCCCGGATGTCCTTCACCGACGCGCCTGCGTCGAGGACCACCTCATCGAGGTGAGCAGGAACGGTCTCCTCCGCGGTGTCCGACGCGTGACCGATCATCGGGCTGAGCTGCGCCACCATGTCCCCTCCTAAGCCTGACCAGCGACAACGCCGAAACTGAGGCTCGCTTACCCCCGAAACCCGGCACTATGCGTGACGTGCGTCACAAACCGGAGTACGCGCGAACACACGCGTGCGAACACAAGGGTGGGACGGCTTCCAGGAGCCGTCCCACCCTGTGTTCGCGTATGCCCGCCGTGGGCTGTCCTACGGGCGCAGCGCGTCCTTGCCCTTTTCCTTCGCGGCGCGGGCGTCGCCCTTGGTCTGCTCGGCCTCGCCCTTGACCCGCATGCTCTCGTTGCCGACAGCCTCGCCGGCGGTCTTCTTGACCGCACCGGCGACCTGCTCGCCCTTGGCCTTGGCCTTCTGCTCCGCACTCATTCCGGGCCTCCTTGAAAAGGTCGGTTCGTCCTGCCGGACTTCCTCACCGGAGGGACCGTCGTCAAACCCGAAAATTCGAGGGAATGATCGCTGAAGGCGAGGGCACAGGTCGTCGTGGAGGTGATTGGACAATGGGTCCCTTGCTTTTGGTTCTGCTTCTCGCTCTGATTCTCTTCGGTGCGGGCTTCGCCCTCAAAATCCTGTGGTGGGTCGCGGTCGTCGTCCTGGTGGTGTGGCTGCTCGGCTTCCTGGTCCGCAGCGGTGAAGGCGCCGGCCGCAGTCGCTGGTACCGATGGTGACCTGACGTCAGCACGTCAGGCCGATGGCCGGGGCGACACTCCTTCCGGAGTGTCGCCCCGGCCATTCCCATGCGCGTGACGTTTTCGGGGAATTCCTCCGCACCTCCAAGACGGGACGGCGGGACCTGCCCACGGAAAGCGGCGATGCGAGAAGTTCATGGCTTCGACATCGCGAGCCCGGGTAGACACATGATTACGGCGGGGCGGACCGCCCACAAGGGATCTGCACCTCCAGCACGGCCCGTCCCGCCGCCGCACCTTCGATCCCCCTCTGACACAGTGGACGGCATGTACGAGGACGAGACGGTGCGGACAAGCAGCGCGATACGCGGAGACGACTTCGTACTGCGAGTGCAAGGCGAACTCGACGCCGACTCCTGCGAGCAGTTCGAGGAGGCGCTGCTGAAGGCCACCACAGCGTCCGGAGCACGTACCGTCGTCGACCTGTCCCAGATGACTTTCGCGGACTCCACCGTGCTCCACCTGCTCCTCGCCGCACGTCTTGCGCACCAGCGCGCCGAGCGGCCCTTCTTCCTGGCGGGCCCGTTCCAACTGCCGGTCGAACGGCTGCTGGAGGTCACCGGAACCCTCGGCTTCTTCCCCCTGTACGTTCTCGGTACCGCGGACGGCGTCTGAGCCCGGAGCGGGATCCGTTACCCCGGCCGGGACCCATTGCTCCGGTGTATAGGGCACGGACTCGGGCAGGCGCCGAAAAAGGACAAAGATCCGCGAGGGAGGGAAAGGGGATATCCGGCATGAGCGCTGCCGAGGAGATTCACCATGGCATCCTGCGGACCGTCGATGTGGGGGCGGTTCCGCGGACAGCCGGGGAGGCGCGCAGCCGGGTGAAGGTGGTTCTGGCACGCTACGGCACCGAGACCGGCCGCACCGTCTCCCTCCGCACGCACGCCGACGTACTGCTGGCCGTCTCGGAACTGGCCACCAACGCCATACGCCACGGCGAAGGACTGACCGCCTTCGACGCCGCCGTCGCCGACGACACCCTCCGCGTCGACATCACCGACGGCACTCCCCTGCTCCCGAAGACCGCGACCGACCAGGAACCCCTGGCGGGCAAGGGCGGACTGGGCTGGCCGATCATCCAGCAGCTCGCCGACCGGATCACCATCACCCCGACCGGGACCGGCAAGACCATCACCGTCCACTTCCCCCTCGAACTCACCCCGCCGCCCGCCACCTTGTGAACCGGCCGACAGCGGTGAACCGGTAGCCCCCGGGCTCCGCGACCCGCCGGGGCGCCGGAACAGCCCGCAGCGCGACCCCGCTGTGGTCATTCTCACGCAACCGTTCCCCTGCGACCGGCCGCCGTCGCGATGGCTTGAGAGCGGTTCAATCGCCGTCTTCGCGGTCCCGGTGGAGCCAAGGAGCCATGGCCCGTTGTGGCGCACGGTGGCCGAAACGCGGAGGCTCGGACCACCGATAAGCAGGAGTTTGAGCGGCAGTCAGAAGCGCGCGGGCGAAAGTCCTGGAACCCTGACGTTACCGTGATCATCTTCATGGCGAAGGCGAGCGGGGGCGGAGAGAGGTGAGGGCGGAATGCCGGATGCGATGCGCTTCGACGTGCTGGGAACAGTGCGGGCGTACCGGGCCGACGCCGAGCTGCGCGTCGGCCCGCCGCAGCGGCAGGCGATGCTGGCCGTCCTGCTCCTGCGGCCCGGTCACACCGCGTCGATGGCCCAGCTGATCGACGCGTTGTGGGGGGACGAGCCGCCGAACGCGGCGGTCACCACGATCCGCACCTACGCCTGGCAGGTACGCCGGTCCCTGGAGCCGGACCGGACGGCGCCGAGCGTGCTGGTGTCGGTGGGCGACGGCTACCGGCTCGCCGTCGCCTCGTCCGTGATCGACGCCTGGCGTGCGGAGTCCCTGATCGGGCAGGCCGCGCGGGAACGGGACGCGGGGCAGCCCGCCCGGGCCGGCCGCCTGCTCGGCGAAGCGCTCGGCCTGTGGCGCGGCGAGCCGCTGGCGGGCGTGCCCGGCCCCTTCGCCGAGCGGCAGCGCGACCGGCTGGAGGAGTTGCGGGTCGCCGCGCTGGAGGAGCACTTCGACCTCGATCTGGCCCTCGGCCGCCACCGTCTCGCCATTCCGGGCCTGACCGAACTCACCGCAGCGCACCCGCTGCGCGAGCGCCCCTACGGCCTGCTGATGCGGGCGCTGTACGGGGTGGGGCGACAGGCGGACGCGCTCGCGGTGTTCAACAGGGTGCGGCAGTTGCTCGCCGAGGAGCAGGGCATCGATCCCGGGCCGGAGCTGAGCGGTGTGCACCGGCGGATCCTGGAGGGCGATCCGGCGCTGACGGCCGCCGTCGCCGGGGAGGCGCGGGCCGCCGACCAGCGGGAGGAGCACCCGGCCGATCCCGGCCCTGATGCCGAGGCGCGGATTCCCGGCGGGCCGAGCGGTGAGATCCCGTCCTGTCCGCCGCCCGCCCAACTCCCGCCCGATACACCGGACTTCACCGGACGCGAGGCCCAGGTCGGCCAGTTGTGCCGGGTGCTGACCGCGTCCGGCCGGCTCGCGCCCGCCGTGGTGGCGGTGGCCGGGATGGGCGGGGTCGGCAAGACGTCCCTGGCGGTGCACATCGCACACCGGGTCCGTTCCGCGTACCCGGACGGGCAGCTCCACGCGGACCTGCGCGGAAGCGACAGCAATCCGGCGGACCCCGGCATCGTGCTGGCCGGGTTCCTCGCGGCGCTGGGGGTGTCCGCGCAGGCGGTGCCCGACGCGCTCGCCGATCGCTGCCGGATGTTCCGCACCCTGCTGGACGGCCGCCGGGTGCTGATCGTGCTGGACAACGCGCGGGACGCGACGCAGCTCGTCGACCTGATCCCGGGCTCGGCGAGCTGCGGGGTCATCGCCACCAGCAGGTCGCGGCTGTTCGGGCTGCCGCTGACCGCGCAGCTGAGCCTGGACCCCTTCCAGCCCGACGAGGCGCTCGCCCTGCTGGGCGCGGTCATCGGGCCTCGGCGTCTGGCGAGTCAGCGGTCCGACACCCTCGATCTGGTCGCCGCCTGCGGACATCTCCCGCTGGCCATCCGCATCGTGGCCACCAGACTCGCGGCCCGGCCCGGCTGGAGCATCGCGACGCTCACCGCGCGCCTGGCCGACGAGCAACGGCGCATCGGCGAACTGCGGGTCGGCGGCATGGCCATCGACGCCGTCTTCGAACTCGGCTACCGGCAGCTGACCTCGGCGCAGGCCCGGGCGTTCCGGCTGCTGGCCGTGGCGGGGGCGCCGGGGATCGGCCTCGTCGCGTCGGCGGCGCTGCTCGCCCTGGACGAGGAGACGACAGAGGAGTCGCTGGAGTCCCTCGTGGACGCCGCCATGCTGGAGTCGCCAGAACCGGGCCGGTACCGCTACCACGACCTGCTGCGGGTGTTCGCCCTGCAACACGGCGCCGGGGGCGAGCCCGACGAGGCCGCCCACGCCCTCGGGCGACTGCTGGACTTCCTGCTGACCACCGCGTGCAGCGCCTTCTCGCACGCCGTTCCCGGCGACCCGGTCGCCGACGCCCTGGGCCCTCTGCGGGCGCCGGGTCTGTCGTTCGCCGACGTGCACGCCGCGCGTTCGTGGGTCACCGGGGAGATCGACTCGGTCACGACGGTGGCCCTCGCCGCCGCGGGCCTGCCGCTGCGGACCGACGGCGAACACCTGCGGGTCGCCGTCGACCTGCTGATCGCGGTCAGCCCTTTCGCGCGCGACGTGCGGTACGGGCGGCTGGCACCGACCGCGCTCGCCCTGGCCCGTACCGCGGAGCTGCGCGGCGACCGGCGTACGGCGGGACGCGCCCGGTCGCTCTGCAGCACGATCGCGTTGCAGACCGCGCGGCCCGCCGACGCGGAGGAGCACGCCAGGCTGGCCATCGAGGCGTCCCGGGCCACCGGCGACACGGTCATTCTCCGGCAGGCGCTCAACGACCTGGGGCTGGCCGCGCAGTTCCTGCGCCGGTTCGACGAGGCGGTGGCCTGCTACGACGAGGCGATCGCGATCGCCCGGGCCCTGGGCCACCGCTCGGGCGAGGCGGCGACCACCATCAACGCGGCGCTGGCCCGGGTCCGCGACGGCCGGGCGGACGAGGCGATCACGGACTGCGAGGCGGCGCTGACCGTGCTGCGCGGCCTGGGTGACCTCTCGGGGGTGGCCTACGCGTTGTACGTGCTGGGTCTGGCGCTGCACGAGCAGGGGCGGTACGACGACGCGGTCGCGCGGTACACCGAGTGCCTGGACGTGTGCCGGTCGGCGGGGCTGCGGGACCGGGAGACGCACGCGCTGTACCGGCTCGCCGAGACGCTGCGCAGGATGGGGCGGTGCGAGGAGGCGGCCCGGCACGCCGGGGCGGCCGTCGCCCGGTGCGAGGAGATGGGCGCTGAACGCGACCTGGCGCACGCCCTGACCGTGCTCGGGCAGGCCCGGAGCGACCTGGGCCGAGCCGGGGAGGCGCGCGTCCAACTCGACCGCGCGCTGGGGATCTTCACGCGGCTGGGCCTGCCCGACGCGGCCGACGTCTCCCGGCTGCTCGCCCTGATCCCCCAGGGCGCGGCCTCCGACGGCTGAGGGGACCGGTCCTTCCGCGGCCCGGGCGGGCGCGGGGACGGGAACGGACGGGCGCCGCACGGCGGATCAGCTCTTCGGGTTGCAGGTCTCGCAGCTCGACCCGGTGCTGTTCCACAGCTGCTGGCCGTAGACGCCGACAGCCCGCTCGACCCGGGCGGTGTGGCCGCCGGGGGCGGGGGCCGCGAGCGCCGCGACGGCGGACCCCGGCAAGGCGGCCAGTACGGCGATCAGTCCGAACACCGCGGCCCCACCGCGGACGAGCGTCGCTGCGTCGGTCTTCCTCGAAGTCACGGCGGGAGCCTCCTACTGTGGCGCGTTGGTGCTGATGTGTGGTTCACCCTGCCGCATGCCGATCAACGGGCGATCAACGCCCTGGTGGGAGGGGCGTTACGGGCGGTGTGCCACGCCCTTCTTGGCGCCCGCGTGATGCCCACCGGGTCGGCGCGGCAACCCCGAGTGCGTTGATCGGCAATAGATTTCACGCCTATCGCGCCGCTCTAGCGTCATTCCTGTCGCCCCGGCCGGTGAGCCGGAGGCGGATTCCCGTGCCATTGCGGCAGGCCATTCCGGCAGGCCCGTTCCGGCAGCCGATTCCGACAGGAGAAAGGAGGCGTCCTCGTGACGACGTCCACTTCGGGCACGCGGACCGCGGTCGAATCCTTCCCCATGGGAGCGGCCTTCGCCTCGGTGCGAGTGGATTCGGAGATTTCCGGGGTCCACGCCGAAACGCGCGAGCGGTGCAGCCCGCTGTTCTCGTTCGACGACTTTCCGCACGAGCCCCGGGTGACCGTGCGCGTCTCGCGCACCGAGCGCCTGGAGGTCCCCGCCGACACCTGGCGGCACCGCGACGAGACGCCGGTGCTGGACCTGGACGCGAGCCGCTTCCTGGTCGCGGAGTTCGGCAGCCGGTACGCGCTGCTGGAACCGGGTGACGGGGACGCGGCGCCGATGGCCGTCCTCGGCGAACGCGGCGGACGCCACGTCGAGATCCAGGTGACGGAGGACTCCCCCGCCGCACGGCGTGCGGTGGCGCGCCACCTGCGGTTCCTCATGGGCGCCCAGCTCACGTCGGCCGGGCTGCCGGCGCTGCACGGGTCCGCGGTGGCGGCGGACGGCCGCGCGGTCATGGTGCTCGGCAGCCGCGGCTCCGGAAAGTCCTCGCTGATGCTTCTGGCGACGACGCTGCTCGGGTGGCGGTTCGTCTCGGACGACGTCATCCTGCCGTACCGCGATCCGGCGAGCGGCGAGCCGCGCGTCATCGGGCTCCCGAAGCGCATCGGGGTCAGCGTGGCCGCCCTCGACGGCCACCGGGCGCGGGAGCGTTTCGAGCAGACCCCGCTGCGGGGGCACGGCGGCGCCCCCGGCCGCCTCGACCTCGACCCGGCCCGGCCGTGGGGCGCGGAGCACCGGGTGCGGCTCCACTGCGACCTCGGCGAGTTCCTGGCCATCACCGGTGCGCAGGCGGCCTCCGACGCCCGTCCGGCCGGGGTCGTGCTGCCGGTCGCCCGGCACGAGGAACGCGGCTGGCGGATCGAGCGGCTGGCACCGGGCGAGACCGGCTGGCTGACCGAACACCGGGCGCGCACCCGCCAGTTGAAGTACGTGACGGACTTCCTGGGGCTGCTGCCGCAGGATCGCCCGGCAGGCGTCGCCGACGTCCTGCCCGCGCTGCGCGCCCTGCCTGTCGTGCGCGTCGTCTACGGAGCGGACGTCAACCGTGACTTCGCCCGCTTCTGGGGCGAGGTGACCGCGGCGCTCGGCTGCGCCGAGCCGCTGCCCGAGCCGAGCGGGAGGCCGGTGTGAACGCGATCCCGCCGGCCGGCGGATTCGCCCTCGCGGTCGAGGTGTCGGGGCTGAGCCGCACCTTCACGCCCGGGCGCGGTGTGCGCCGCAAGCGGGCGGACGTGCTCGCGCTGGACGGCGTCGACCTGACGGTGCCGCGCGGCGAGGTGCACGGCCTGCTCGGCCCCAACGGGGCGGGCAAGACGACGCTGTGCAAGATCCTCTCGACGATCCTGCTGCCGACCTCGGGGACGGTGCGGGTCTGCGGGCTCGACGTGGTCACCGACGTGCGGGGGGTCCGTGCGCGGATCGGCATCGTCTTCGGCGGCGACCGCGGCCTCTACACACGACTGACGGCACGTCAGAATCTGTCGTTCTGGGCCGCGTTGAGCGGCCTGTCGGGACGCGGCAGCGCCGCGCGGGTGGACGCCGTGCTGGACCGGGTCGGGCTGCGGGACCGCGCCGACGACCGCGTGGAGGAGTACTCCCGCGGCATGAAGCAGCGGCTGCACCTGGCCCGGGCCCTGGTCCACGAGCCGACACTGCTGCTGCTGGACGAGCCCACCACCGGCATGGACCCGGTGGCGGCGCGGGACTTCCGCACCCTGGTCGGGGAGGTCAGCGGCAGCGGGTGCACCGTGCTGCTGACCACCCACGACATGGACGAGGCCGAAGCGCTCTGCTCCCGCGTCACGCTCATCGACAACGGGCGGATCCTGACCACCGACCGCCCCCAGGCGCTCGGCGAGTGGATCAGCCGCTACGAGCGGGTCGAGGCGGAGGGCGTGCCGTCCGCCGTCGCCGACCGGCTGGAGGAACTGGAAGGGGTGGGATCGCTCCAACGCTCCCCCGGCGGCCGGATACGCGTGCAGACCACCGCCCAGGGCGCGAGCGCCGTCGTCATACGGACCCTGCTGGACGCGGGCGTCACCACGATGAGCGTCAACCGCCCCACCCTGGAAGAGGTCTACCTGCACGTCATCGGCGACCGCGGCATGGCGGTGGGCCGATGACCCCTCGAACCCCCGGGCCGGTGCTGCGGCGTACCGCCGTGACCGTCACGGCCGCCGCCCGGCTCCAGTGGGCGCTGATCAGGCGGTCACCCGGCGACGTCCAAGTCCTGGTCACCATCCCCCTGCTGGCGATCGTCTTCCTCGCCATGGCGGACCCCTCCCAGCACCCGCAGACGGCCGCCAGGGCCGCGCTCGCACCCCCGCTCATCGGCCTGTGGAGCATGGCGCTGGTGGTGGCCGGGGAGATGATCAGCCAGGACCGGGCATGGGGAACGCTGGAGCCGGTGATCGCTGCGCCCGCCGGACTGGTGCTCGTGGTCTT
Organism: Streptantibioticus parmotrematis; assembly: GCF_019890615.1. GTDB lineage: Bacteria > Actinomycetota > Actinomycetes > Streptomycetales > Streptomycetaceae > Streptantibioticus_D > Streptantibioticus_D parmotrematis. The sequence continues at coordinate 8,577 of NZ_JAINVZ010000017.1, forward strand.
CGGCCGGATCGCCGCGGTCGTGGTCACCGGGCTCGCCGCCTTCGCCGAGACCTGGCTGGTGGCGAAAGTGCTGTTCGGCCTGACCATCACCGTGGCGCACCCCGGATGGTTCGCGCTCACCCTGGCGGCCAGCGTGGTGGCGATGGCCGGGACGGCGTCGGTGATGTCGGCGGTGTTCGTGCTGGCGCGCTCGGCCCGCACGTACCAGAACACCCTGAGCTATCCGTTCTACCTGCTCGGCGGGGTCGTGCTGCCGGCGAGCCAACTACCCGAGTGGCTGCGTCCGTTGACCCGGGTGGTGTTCCTGTCCTGGGCGTCCGATCTGCTGCGCGACTCGCTGCGGGACGCGCCGGTGCCGGACGCCTGGCAGCGGGTGGCGGTCATCCTCGGACTGGGCCTGATCGGCTCCGCGGCCGGGGCGTGGCTGCTGCACCGGGTGACGATCCGGGTCCGCCGTCTGGGAACGCTGGGGCGGGCATGAAGCGGATCGCGTACATCCTGCGCATCGTGCGCCACAGCGCCGCCAACGGCGCGGCGGACTTCCGGGCCACGTACACGTGGAAGAGCTGGACGTTCGGCTGGCTGGCCCGGATGCTCACCCAGGTCGTGTTCTTCGTGGTGGCGGGACGCGCGCTCGGCGCGACCCACACCCAGCACCAGCTGCTGGTCTCCAACGCGGTCACGGCCTGCGTGATCGAGACGATGGCCGTGGTGAGCACCAGCGCCCGCGAGCGGCGCGACGGCACCCTGCCGCTGCTGGTCGCCGCGCCGCCCAGCATGATCTGGGTCTTCTTCGGACGCGGCACGCAGCACGTGGTCAGCGGCACGCTGACGTCGGTGGTGGCGCTGCTGGCGCTGGGGCCGCTGTACGGGGTGAGCTGGTCGTGGTCGTCCGCGCTGCTCGCGGTGCCGGCGGTGATCCTGACGGCGCTGGCCAACTACTGCCTGGGGCTCGCGCTTTCGGGCCTCGTGCTCTCGCACACCAGCCTGCGCGGAGTGGCTGCCAACGCCGGGTACATCGCGATGATGGCCGTCTGCGGGGTCCAGGTGCCGGTCGCGTTCTGGCCGCTTCCGGTCCAAGTCGTCGCGTACGGGCTGCCGTTGACGTACGGGATCCGCGCCGTGCAGGCGCTGTCCGCGGGGCAGTCCGTCGCCACGGCGGCCGCCTGGGCCTGCGGGACCGTGCTCGCCGGGTGCCTGTGGTTCCTGCTCGCGGCGGCGGCCTTCCGCCGGGTCGGCGAACGCGGGCGCCGCAGCGGATCGATCGAGTTCTCCATATGAGGGCCCCGAGGCGGCGCACCGGGCGCCACCGGACGCCTTCGAAGACTTCCCGCCCGCGTGGGCCGGAGCGCTCCGGCCCACGCCCCGAGGACCGGTCCGGCGCGGCCGTGTCCGTCAGCCCCCAGGGCGACGGCGCGGCCTCGACCGGGTCGAGGTGACGGCCCATCAGATGAGAGGAGGTGTCCCATGACCCGCAACCACGTGGCGCTGATGCGCCCGCGCCTGCAGAAGCTCGTCGTCAAGGACGGGGAGTGAGTCACAGCCGCCGTGGAGTCCCCAGGGCTCCACGGCGGCCCCCAGCCGGCCGGCGCCGACGGGAACGGCCGCCGGTACACGAGAACGAGGAGCGCCCATGTCGTCCCCGATGACCGTCCACCAGCTCGACGACCGCCTCACGGTCGTGTGCGACACCGACCCGCGGCTGCGGACGACGACGTGGTGCCTGCGCACCGGATTCGGCGCCCGGCACGATCCGGTCGGCAAGGGCGGCATCGCACACCTGCTGGAACACTTGCTGATGTCGGTCCCGGTGGACGGCGGCCCCGGCCTGAGCGAGCGGGTGGAGGCGACGGGCGGCTCCTGCAACGCGATGACCGGGCCGGACTTCCTGCTGGTGCACGCCAGGACCCGATCCGAGGACGCCCACCGGGTGCTGGGCTGGCTGGCCGAGGCCGCGGTCGCACCCGACCTGACCAAGGACCGGCTCGACGCCGAACGCGAAGTGGTGCTGCGGGAGTTGGCGACCGCCGCCGCCGACCCGAGCGACGCGGTGCGCGAGGCGGTCTACACCGAGCTGTTCCCGGAGCACCCGCTCGGCCGGGTCGTCGGCGGCACGCCCGAGGAGCTGGCCGGGGTGACCGTCGCCGACGTCCTCGACACGCATGCCGAGCGGTTCCTCGCCTCCCGCCACCTGCTGATCTGCGTGGGACCGCAGGCGATGGACGAGATCCTGCCCGCCGTCCGCGCCACCCCGCTGGGTGCCCTGCCGCCCGCCCGCACCGCCCCCGACGGGCCACGCGTGGCGCCGTCGCTGCCCGTCGTACGCCGCGACCGGCCGGCATGGCCGCGGGACGAGTTCTGCTGGCTCGTCCTGTGCGCACGCGCCGCGCCCCGCGACAGCGAACTGCGGGCGGCGGAGAAGGTGCTGGCACAGCTGATGGGCGGTAGCCCGGCGTCCCTCGCCTACCAGCGGCTGCGCAACGAACGCGGGCTGGCCTACCTCTTCCACGCCCAGCAACGCGGCTACGCCGAGTCGGGCGTCTGGTACATGATCGTCGGCGTCGAGGCCGAACGCGGCCCGGCCACGCTGGAGGTGGCCCGCGAACTCCTCGCCGAGCTGGCCGGACGCGGCCCCGGCGAGGCCGCGCTCGACGCCGCGCGGACCCAGGCGGGGATGTCGCTGGTGTTCGCCGCCGAGCAGCCGCAGGACCGGGTGCTGCAACTCGCCGCCCACGTCGCACCCACAGGCGAGGGCCCACCTTGGTCGCTGGAGCGGGAGTTGGAACTGCTGCACCAGGTCACCGCGCGGGACGTGCGGGACGCGGCAGCGCGGATGCTCGACGGCCTCCACGTCATCGTGCGCCCGGAGGCGTCATGAACAGCCCGTCGTCCGCACGGACTTCACGTAACGCGTCGACGTCGAAGACGTCAGGGACTTCGGAGACGTCAGGGACTTCAGGGACTTCACAAGCCTCAAGCGCCTCGCAGGGCGAGCCGGTCAGCGAGGCGTTCCTGCGCGGCGCGCGCGCCGCCGGGCTGCTGACCGCCTCGGTGCTCGGCGACTGCGTGGCCGACCTGACCGAGGAGCCCTTCACCGGGGAACGCCAACTGCTCGTCGAATACGCCTCGCCGCGCCTGCTCGCCGACGCCCCGGCCTTCGCCAGGACGGTACGCGCCCTCGTCGCCGACCGCGGGCTGCCGGTCGACCGCGTCGTGGTGCGCGTCCCGGGCGGCCTGACGATGCCCGAACCGTGGGCTCCGTACCTCACGTACCTGCGGTGGACGGGCGAGGGCGACGCGGCCGCCGGGCAGGAGGCCGGGACCGACGGCGTGACCATCGCCACCGCGGGCGAGGCGGACGACCCGGTGGTCGTGGGATGGCTCGTCCGCGCCTTCCGCGCGGCCGGGACGGCGCGCGGCTCCGCCGTCGACGAGGGCGCGGCGCTCGACCAGGCCCGCGCGGTGCTCGACCAGCCCGACAGGGTGACGCTGATGGCCTGGTCCGAGGGGCGACCGGTCGGACACGCCACGCTGCTCACGGAGGCCGTGGACGACGTGAGCGGGCTGCGCTTCGTGGAGCTGCTCGACGTCCTGGTGGAGCCCTCCGACCGTGCGCGCGCCGTCTCGGCCCGGCTCGTGGCCGCCGCGACGTCGGTGGCGACACGGGAGGGCCACACGCTGGTCGGGAACGTCGTGCACGGACTGCCGCCGGACCCGCGGTCGGCCCAGGTGGTCGCCGGGCTGGAGGCGCACGGCTGGCGTACGAGCCATCGCTACTGGTCGGCGCCCCAAGGCGACGAAGGAAGCCGGACATGACCGACGCTCCCGCCGGGCCCTTCCCCGGCGCCGTCACCCCGGCCGCGCGACGCACCGGCTCGACGGACGCCGCTGGTGCGGACGGCTCGTTCCGGCCGACGTCGGGCCTGCTGCTGCGGCTGCTGGGCGGCAACGAGGACGAGACGCCGCGCGCGGTGCTGAGACGGCTGAGATCGCGTGCGTGGACGATGCCGCCGCTGCTGTTGTCGCTGCTCGCCCGCGAGGGCGTCCCGCTCGGTTCCGGCTCGGCGGACGAACTGCGCCGCGCCCGGGAGCGGGCCGCCGTGTACGACGCGGTCCTCGCCTCGGTGACCGGGACCGGCGTACGGCCGCTCAAGGGCCCGTCGCTGGCCCGCTGGTACCCCGCCGACATGGTGCGCCCGGTCGGCGACCTCGATCTCGTGGCCCCCGACGAGCCCGCCCTGTGGGACGTGGTGCGCAGGCTGCTGCGCGAACACCCGTTGGAGCACGTGGAGTTGGCCACCCTGTGGGCGCAGGGCACGGACCACCTGATCGTCGGCGTCTACTGGCCGTCCGCCGATCCGCTGCTCGACCGGGGCCTGAACGTCGAGGTCTCCACGTTCGGCTACGCGGGCGACGGGAGTGCCGTGCCACTGCGGGCGGGACTGCCGGGGGACCAGACGGCAGCGGACCTGCTGGCGCTCGCGGAGGAGCGGTTCCAACGGGAGTTCGCGGTCAAGGACCTGCTGGACGTCGCCCTCGTGCTCACCTCGGCCGAGGCTCCCGACCTCGCGGACCTGGTGGTCACGGCAGCCGAGTACCGACTCGCCCCGGAACTGGGCGAGTTGACGGACCGCACCGCCGACGTCCTGGGGCTGCCCGCGCTGCTGCCCGAGCGCGTTCGCACGGCACTCGCCGACGCCGCGGCGTGGGAGCGCGACCGGCGCACCAGGCACAGCGCACAACAGCCTGAGACGGGTGAGGTCGACGGGCTGTCGGTCATGCAGCGTCTCGACGCGGGGCTCCCCCTCCACGGGCTTCCCCTCGGCGACCTCGGTGTGCGCCCATGGCCGGTCTCCCGGTACGAGCGCTTCGGCGACGAACTCGTGCTGCGCACACCCATAGGCGACTTCCTGCTCGTCGGCAGCGAACCGGTGGACCCGCGGCGGCCCGCGGCCGTGTCGGCCGCGCTGCGCCGGAAGGACACCGCATGTGAGAAGGAGAGGAGCGGCGAATGAAGCTCGCGCTCATCACGGATGAGGTCGGCCAGGACGTCGAGGAGGCGATCAGGCTCGGTCTCGACTTCGGCATCCGGCACTTCGCGATCAGGTCCGCGTGGGGCCTGAACGTGGCGGAGTTCGAAGACGCCCACCTGGAGCGCCTGGAAGCGCTCCTGGAGACCTACGACGTCGGCGTCTCCAGTGTGCTGTCCCCGCTGTTCAAATGCCATCTGCCCGGCGGGCCCGACCGGCCGCACCACGACCCGCACTTCGTGGGCTTCTCCCGCGACCCGCGCGACCACCTCGACCGGGTGGGGGCGCTCGCCGCCACCGCCGGCAGGCTCCGGGCGCCTGTGCTGCGCCTGTTCTCGTTCCTCCTCCCCGACCTCCCCGACCTGCCTGGCCTCCCCGGCCTCCCCGACGGCATCTCCGCTCCCGGCCGCCTGCCCGAGGCCGCGTACGCCGAGCTCGCGCGGATTCCGGGCGCGATGCCGCCGGGCACGGTGGCCGCCATGGAGAACGAGCACGTGTGCCACATCCGGACGCTGCCCGAGTTGCAGGACTTCCTCGGTGAACGCGGTGAGGGGTTCGGCGCGGCCCTCGACCTGTCCAACCACCACCTCGCGGGCGGTTCCGTCGATCCCACGGCGATGACCCCGCACCTCGTGGCGCGCGCGGTCGACCTGCACGTCAAGGACCGCCGCGACGGACGCTACGTGCCGGTGGGGCAGGGCACGTTCGACTGGTCCGGCATCCTGCGCCGCGTGCGGGACCTGGGCTACGACGGGTTCGTCACGCTCGAATCCCATCTGCGCGGCGACGAGGAGGGCGTGCGCGCCTCCCTCACCGCATTGCGCAAGGTCGTGACCGCGTGACCTCCACGAGGCTCGACGCCGCCCGAAAAGGCACGCCACGAGAACAACTCGACCTCGTGCGCGAGTTGGCCGCCGCCCACAGCAACTGGGGCCGGTGGGGCGCGGACGACGAGTTGGGCACGCTCAACCTGGCCGACGCACGAGCGGTCGGCCGGGGCGCGGCGAGCGTGCTGGACGGCAGGGTCTTCTCGCTCGCGCTCCCGCTCGGCCAGGACGGCCCGCAGAACGGCACGTTGGGCCGCTTCAACCCCGTCCACCTCATGCTGCGCGACGGCGGCGACGTGGTGACCGGCGCGATGGTCGACGACTTCTACGACGGCCGGGACCGCCACATGCGCGGCACCGACGGCCTGGTGATCCTGCCGTTGCAGGCCGGAACGCACTGGGACGCGCTCAGCCATGTGATGTTCGAGGGCCGGATGTACAACGACCGCCCCGCGGCCGAGGTCAGCAGTCGTGGCGCACGCCGCAACGCCATCAGCCGGGCCGCCGCGCACGTCGTCACCCGCGGCGTCCTGCTGGACCTCCCCCGGCACCTGAACGACGGCCGGCCGCTCGCCCCCGGCCGGTCCGTCGGGGCCGACGAACTCCGCTCCTGCGCCCGGGCACAGGGGTGCGAGGTCGAGGAAGGCGACGCGCTGCTGATCAGGACCGGCCACCTCCAGCGCTACCGGAGCGCCGGGGCGTGGTCGGACTACGTGGCGGGACCCGCGCCCGGCCTGAGCCTCGACAGCGCCCACTGGCTGGCCGAGCGCGGTGTGGCGGCGGTGGCCGTCGACACCTGGGCGGCGGAGGTGCTGCCCAACGAGACGCCCGCGGTCATGCAGCCCCTGCACATCGTGCTGGTGTGGTCGATGGGGCTGCTGCTGGGCGAGATGTTCGCGCTGGACGAACTGGCCGAGGACTGCGCCCGCGACGGGCGCTACACCTTCCTGTTCAGCGCTCCCCCGCTGCCGTTCGACGGCGGTGTGGCCTCGCCCGTCAACCCGGTCGCGGTCAAGTGACGTACGAGAGGAACGAGCGGATGACGACAGTTGGACAGCCGCCGGAGCGCTTCCGCCCGGTCGGCGTCGCCCTGTTCGGCTACGGCGCCTGGGGCGGCAACCACGCACGTGTGCTGTCGTCCACCGGCGACGCGCGGTTGAGCGGGATAGTCGAGCCCGACCCGGAGCGCCGCGAGGCCGCCCGTGCGGCGCACCCGGACGTCCCGGTGTGGCGGGACGCGACTGCCGCCCTGCGCGATCCCGAGGTGGAGGCGGTCGTGGTCGCCACGCCCGCGCACACCCACGCGCGGGTCGCCGAGGAGGTCGTCACCGCCGGGCGGCACGTGCTGGTCGAGAAGCCGTTCGCGACCCGCGGACGCGACGCGCAGCAGGTGGCACGGCGGGCGCGCGCGGCGGGCGTGGTGTCGATGGCCGGGCACACCTTCCTGTACGCGCAGCCGGTGCTCAACATCGCCCGGATCCTGCGGGAAGGCCTGCTGGACGCACCGGTGTTCGTACGCAGCGAGCGGCTGGGCAGCCGCAGGCGCGCCGACTGCGGCGCGTTGTGGAACCTGGCGCCGCACGACGTGTCGATCCTGCTGCATCTGCTGGACTCGCCGGTCGCCGAGGTGTCCGCCCGCAGCCACGTCTTCCGCTCCGGCGGCTCCGCCGGCCACGACGACGCGACCAGCGTCGACCTGACCTTCGAGTCCGGCGCGGCGGCCGCGGTGCAGGTCTCCTGGCGCAGCGCCGGCAAGCGCCGTGCGTTGTCCGTGCTGGGTGAGACGTGGTCGATGGAGTACCTGAACCGGTCCGGCGGCGACCACCTCGCGCTCGACTGCGGACCCGCGGCGGCCGACCAGGACGCGCTGCGCCAACTGCTCTACGAGGGCTGCGAGTTGGCCGACGGCGGCGTGCGCTACCGGGAGCCGCTCCAGGCCGAGGTGGAGCACTTCGCACGGTGCTGCCGCACCGGTGAGACGCCGCGCACCGGCGCGCGGCACGCGATCGAGACGGCGCGGGTCCTGGAGGCCGCCGAGCGGTCGGCGGCCGAGGGCGGGGCCCCGGTGCGGCTGGCAGCCGGGAAGGAACTGGCCGCGTGACCGCGGTGAGCGCCGAACCCGGCGTCGTTCTGCTGGAGTCCGCCCACGGCCTGTGCCGCCTGGTGTCGGCGCGCCCGTTCGACCCCGCGGCGACCCCGGCCGCGCCGTGGAGCCCGGGACTGCGGGTGCTGCCGGACGCCGAGCGCGACGCGGCCGGTCCCGAGGTGCTGACCTGCTGGTACGAGGACGCTGGTCCGGCCGGGCTGTGCTGGGAGGACGGCGGGGTGCGCGTGCGCCTGCCGTGGCAGGACACCGCGGGCGGCGCCGAGATCGGCTATGTCGCCGCGGTCCTGATGGAACGGGACCGCCAGCGGCACGGCTACTTCACCCTGCACTCCGCCTCGGCGGCGCTCGGCCGGTCCGGGGTCCTGCTGCTGGGCAAGGAGGGCGCGGGCAAGACCAGCGTCCTCACCCACCTGTGCCTCGCGCGGGGCGCCGAGCTGATCGGCAACGACCTCAGCGTGATCGGCGGCCCGGGCCCGCGCTACGAGATCGCGGCCGGGACGCGGTTCCTGTTCCTGCGCCAGGCGTCGGTCAGCCGGTCGATGCGCGCCCTGGACCTCCCGGCCCCCGCCCGGACCGGGCTGGACTCGTGGCGCACCAAGTGGATGGTCGACCCGGCCGATGCGGGCATCTGTGTCGCCGAGGGCCCGCGTCCGCTGGACCACGTGTTCTCGGTGCACGTGGACGAGTCGCAGGACGGGCTGCGCGTCGAGGCGGTCGACGACGCGGCCACACTGCTGCACCTGCACGAGAACGCCGCCCGCTACGTCCGCGGCACCGCCACCCACGTCCTGCACGGGCGGGCCCGCCGTCCGCTCGGCTACCTGCCGAGCCTGGACACCGAGAGCTTCTACCTGCACCGGGTCCGGGTGATCGAGCACCTCGCCACCGAGCTGGGCATCCACTACGTCTCCGGCCCCGCCGCCGCGGTGGCCGCGCACATCGCGGAGGCCGTCCGATGAGCACACCGCCGTTGATCGCCGTGTGCCTGCCCTCGTACGGCGAAGAGGCCACGATCGGCGCGGTGGCGACCGCGGTGGCCGAGGGGCTGCGAGGGCTGGGCGACCGGGCCCGCGTGACGCTGGTGCACGTGGACTGCGGCAGCCCGGACCGCACCGTCGAGCGGTTCGCCGCGCTGCGGCTGCCGGTGCCGACGGTGCAGCGAACCGCCGCGCGCGGCAAGGGCAGTGCGTTGCGCGAGTTCTTCGCGGTGTGCCGGGAGCTGGACGCGCGGTACGCGTTGAGCTTCGACACCGACCTCACCGCGATCACCCCGCGGTGGGTGGCCCGGTTCGCCGAGCCGCTGCTGTCGGGGCGGGCCGGGGCCGTGCTGCCGTCGTATCCGCGCAGCGTCTACGAGGCCAGCGCGACCAACCACCTCGCGGTGCCGGTGGTGTACGCGTGCACCGGCCGGCTCGTTCCGCAGCCGATCGGCGGCGAGTTCGGCATCGACCTGCGCGCGGTCGCGCCGGAACGCGTCGAGTGGACCGGCAGCACGCTGCACTTCGGCGTGGACATCGCGTTGACCTTCGAGATGCTGCGCGACGCCGGGCGGATCGGCCTGGTCGACCCGGGCGTCAAACGCCACAAGCCGAGCTTCTTCCACCTGGAGGAGGTCTTCGGCCAGGTGGCGGAGAGCGCGCTGCGGCTCGCCGGATCGGTGCGCTTCCCCGGCAGCGCCGCGCCACTGACCACCCCCGGGCCCGTACGGCTGTGGCGTGGCGAGTGGACCCATCGGCGCGAGTCCCGGGCCCTGTTCGACCGCGCCCGCGAGACGCTCACCGCCTCCGGCACGGCGGTGCCGGGGTGGGACGATCCCGCACTGCCCGGGTGGGCGGCGGACGCCTGGGCTCCGGCGCTCGCACGGGAGTTGCGCGCCGCCCGCGAGGGGGCCGCTCGTCCGGCCGAGGGGGCCCGGGCGCTCGCCCCGCTGTTCGCGGTCCGTGCGACGAGCTTCTGGCTGGCCGCCGACCGCGAGGGCCTGGGCCAGGCCGAACAAGCCCTGGTCGACCAGGCCGAACGCGTCCGGCGGCTCCTGCTTCCGGTCCGCACCGGCTGACCGGCGACCTCCCGGGGCGGCCGTCCCGCCCCGACCGAACACCCCGTGCGATACACCGACACACTGCGTGAGACAAGGACTGCCATGCACATCTCCAGGACCATGACCCCGGTGCAGGACCTCCCCGTCGAGACGGTGGAGCGCAAGGGCTTCGGGCATCCGGACACACTCGCCGACGGCATCGCGGAAGCCGTGTCCCTGGCGTTCAGCCGGGCCTGCCTCGACGGCGCGCCCGGCGCCGTGCTCCACCACAACGTGGACAAGGTCTACATCGGCGCCGGTCACATCACCCGGCGGTACGGCGCCCACGAGCTGCTCAAGCCCGCCGTGGTGCGCATCAACGGCCGCATGAGCGCGTCGTTCGCCGGGGAGGACCTGGGGATCGAGCGGATCCAGGCCGAGGCGGCCGAGCGCTACCTGTCGGTGTTCGCACCCCACTACCGTGTCGGCGAGAGCATCGTCATCGAGCCCAACGCCACCCAGCACACCAACCGGCCCGACTGGTTCACCCCCAAGAGCCTGGACGACGTGCCCGACGCCAAGGACCCGCGTGCCAGCGACACCGCGCTGTGCGTCGCCCACGCACCGGCGAGCCCCACGGAACACGTCGTGCGGGAGCTGGAGTACGCGTTGTGGGACTGGTCCGGCGACACCCCCCGGCCGCGCTTCTCCGACGTCGGTCAGGACGTGAAGGTCTTCGGCTGGCGCGAGGGCCGCACGTTGGACGTCACCGCGTGCGTGCCGCTGCTGTCGGACTCGGTGGCGTCGCACGACGCGTACCAGGAACGCATCCGCCATCTGGAGTCCGAGCTGCAGGGCATCGCCGACACCCTCGCCGACGGACGGCTCGACGTGCGGACGCGGGTCAACCCGACGACTTCGGGCGAGGGGTACCGGGAGTACATGCTGGCGCTGGGCAGTTGCATCGAGTGCGGCGAGGAGGGCGTCGTCGGCCGCGGCAACGCGCTGAACGGCCTGATCAACCCGCTGCGCCCGCGGTCGATGGAGAGCCCGTTCGGCAAGAACCCCGCGTACCACACCGGCAAGGTGTACGGCCATCTCGCCCAGCAGCTCGCCGACGACGTGCACGAGCGCTTCGGCGTCGCCTGCAGCGTGTGGCTGACCAGCCCCAACGGCTTCCCCCTGCTGCCGCCGCGCAACGTGTGGATCGAGCTGGCCCCCGGAGAAGGGCCCGGCGACCGGGAGTTGACCGACTTCGTGCAGGAGCGGATGGCGGCCTTCCAGGTGCCGGGCGATCTGCTGGTGCAGCGGTTCAGGCGCTGAGGCACGAGCTTCGCCGACGTCGTGTCAATTTCCTGGGTCGCGGGCCTCGGCCCGCAAGCGGGTCAGTACGTCACGGCCCACCCGTTCGAAGTCGGTGTCCCCGACTTCGCGGGCCCAGACGATCGTGGTCATCGCGTGGTGGACACCGCACAGTTCCAGTTGCGCGCGTTCCGCCTCGGTGAAGTCGCGCCCGTACCCGGCCATGAACTCCTCCCGCAGGTCGGGGCGGTGCGGCCACACCTGGTGGCACAGCCTGAGGAAATCCCAGATCCGCGCGTCCGTACGGGAATGCTCGAAATCGATGACGTAGACCCGGTCGCCGTCGATCAGCCAATTGCGTGCCGTATAGTCGCGGTGACACGGTGCCAGTTCCGCTTCCGGATGATCCGCGAGCGCGTGGACCGCTTTCTCGACGAATCGCAACTCCTCGGTGCGGAGAATTCGTTCGGCACGCGGTCGCCACTTCTCGTAGCGCTCGCGGATCACTTCGGCGAAGTCGGTCGTGACGGCGGGGGGCGCCGCCTGATGGAATGCCCGCAGCAGTGCCCCCGCCCGCCGGTGCGTCGCGCGCTCGTCCCGTACGGTCAGCGGCGTGGCGTCCGCCGGGGTGCCGGGCACCGCCGTCACGACGAGGGTGAGCGACGTATCGTCAGCCATGACCAGGCCAGGCGCGCTTCCGGCGAGCGCGGGGACCCAGTCGCGGTAGGCGGTCACCTCGCGGCGGTACGCCTGCGGAGCGGCGTGCCGTTTGGCGAACCAGTGCCGTCCGTCGTCACCCGCCAGTTCGCACACCGCGGTCGTCCCGTCGGGACGGTCGTGGGATGCGGTCACCCGCATATCCGGAAAGGTCGATCGACACCAGGCAGACAATTCACTGATCACGCGGCCGAGCCTATCGCCCGGAAAGCACGACGGGCACGGCATTGCCATGACACGGATATCGACCCCCGTCACACCGGCCGTCCCAAGGCCCCAGATCCCCCAGGGAAAAGACCTCTCATGAGCGCAGCGCCGACCACGGCATTCTCCGCCTTCACCCTCGAACCCTTCCCGCGGATCGCCCCGGGCGACGACCTCGTAGAGGCCATCACGGGCGTCCTGGACGCGCAGGGCGTCGCCCTGGCCGACGGGGACGTCGTCGTCGTGGCGTCCAAGGTCGTCTCGATGGCGGAGCGACGCCACGTGGACCTCGCCACGGTGACGCCCGGCGAGCAGGCCCTCGAACTGTCCGCGCGCACCGGCAAACCGGCCGAGATCGTGCAACTCATCCTCGACGAGTCGACCGACCACTATCTGGCCACCGAACGCGGCCCCATCATCGCCCGCCACAAGCTGGGCCACCAGCTGACCTCCGCCGGGATCGACCGCGAGGGGACAACAGGGGCCTGGCTGCTGCCCGTTGACCCCGACGCGTCCGCCCGCGCACTGCGGGACGCGCTGGCGACGGCGACCGGTGCCCGGGTCGCCGTGGTCATCGCCGACTCCGACGGACGGCCGGACCGCCGCGGCGCGACCGTGATCTCCATCGGCGCGGCAGGGATCGCGCCGCTGCGGGTGACCGAGCACACCGAGCCCGGAGGCAGGACCAAGCGGCAGGAGGAGACCTTCACCGACCTGCTGGCGGGCGCGGCCGGGATCCTGCTCGGCCAGCGCGGCCGGGGAGCCCCGGTGGCCGTGCTGCGCGGCGTCGTCTACGCGCGCGACGACTCCGGCGTCTCGTCCATGCTGCACCACTGAGGGCGGCCTGGTCAGGGGGAATGAGGGGAGCTCATGTCGAAAGGGCCCAGTGTGAAGCGACTGGCCGTGCTGGGGCGGCCGATCGGCCAGGCTCTCTCGCCGGCCTTGCACCGCGCCGCCTATGCCGCGCTCGGACTCCCCTGGCGTTACGGCGCGGTGGACTGCGGCGTGGTCGAACTGCCGTCGTTCCTCGGCTCGTTGGACGACGGCTGGGCGGGACTGTCCCTGACCATGCCGCTCAAGCGGACGGCGGTCCCGCTCCTGGACGAGGTGTCCGACCTCGTGGTGCGGACCGGTTGCGCGAACACGGTGGTGGTGCGGGACGGACGGCTGATCGGCGAGAACACCGATGTGCACGGCATGGTGACCGCGTTGCGCGAGGCCGGGGTCACCCGGCCCGCCTCGGTCACCGTGCTCGGCGCGGGCGCCACGGCCTGCACCGCCCTCGCGGCGGCGCACGCGCTGGGCTGCGAGGAGGTGACCGTGTTCGCACGCGACCCGGCCCGGTCGGGCCCGCTCATGGCCGCGGCCCGGCGGTTGAGTGTGGCGGCCGAGGTCAGGCCGTGGACGCGGGCCCACGAGGGCCTGTCCGCGGCCCTGGTGGTCTCCGCCGTCCCGCCCGCCGCGGCGGACCGGTTGGCGCAAGCGTGGCCCACGACCGCGGGCGCCCTGATGGACGTCGTCTACCGCCCCTGGCCGACCCCCTTGGCGAGGGCGGCGACCCGCTCGGGCAGCGCGGTGGTCCCGGGCCTCCCCATGCTCATCCACCAGGCCGCACGCCAGGTCGTCCTCCAGACGGGCTGCCCCGAAGCGCCGATCGGAGCGATGCGCGATGCCGCACTGACGGCGATGGGGTCGGCGCTGCGGCAGACATAGCGCGCAGGCACAGCACGCCGCCGGCCCAACCGTCCGGGATGCGCCGCACCGTGCTGCTCGTCCCGTGGCCGGGGGCGCGTCCGGCGGGCGGGACAACGCGAGGACCGCTCACACGCGGGCCACGGGAAGGGCCCGGTGTGAGCGGTCCTGCTCCAGGGCGGGGGACCCTGGCAGCGGAGGCACGAGGCTGACAGCGCCGTTCCTCCGGGTCGATGGTCACGCCTCGGCGAACCGTGCCATGGCGCTCTCGTCCTGGTCCCCGCCACCGGTCTGGCCGTCAGCGGTCTCCTGCCCGGTCGCCGCCGCGCCGTCCGCGCCGCCGCGCATCAGGAAGAGCGCGAGGACCGCGGCCCCCACGACGCCCGCCGCACCGATCAGGAAGCTGACGGACATGGCGTGGGTGAAGGCGTTGTGGGCAGCGGTGACCAGCGTCTTGTCACCGGTGCGACCGGCCGTGGCGAGCGCGTCGCTGACCGAGTGCCGGGCCGCCGCGGACGCCGTCCGGGGCATGTGCGAGGTGAAGGTGCTGGACAGGACAGCGCCCAGGACGGCCACGCCGAGCGCGGCGCCCGCCTGCTGGATGGTGTCGTTGAGCGCGGAGCCGACTCCGGCGTGCTCCTCGGGGATGGCGCCCATCATGGCCGCCATCGCCACGGGCATCGCCAGACCGCTGCCCGCGCCCATCAGGCCCATCGCGCCGGCCAGTACGCCCCAGCCGCTGTGCTTCGTCAGGGTGGACAGCACGCGAGGGCCCCTCCGGCGATCCGGTGGGCCGCTGGAACGGTGCCTGCGCCTCCGCGCTGGAGATGGTCTCCGCCCACACCCGCCTGCGGGCTGCGGACGCGTTCTTGGCCGCGGTCGCCCGGGCGAGCGGCTCCAAGGCCCATTTCCTGCTGGACAGGCTCTGCCTGCTGTTCCTGCTCCGCGAGCTGAGTGAGCACACCGGTGACCTCCTCGCCGAGGGCCACCTGACGCCGGATGGTCAAGTCCCCCGCGCGACCGCCCGTCGGCCTGCGCGGGGGACTTCGCCCTCACGCGGTCTTCGGCGCCGCCCTCACGCCGTCTTCGGCGCCGCCCGCATGCCGATGTAGACGCAGTCGGTCCCATCGGAGAGCGTGGCGAAGACGACCGGCATCCAGTCGGCGCTGTACGCGCCGGAGCCCGGACCGGCGAACACCTTCTCCGACACCGGCGCCAGGTCCATCTCCAGCGGAGGGGAGAAGTCCTTCATCCCGTCGACGAACTCGTACACCAGGTGGGCGGTGCCGTCGCGGTCGGTGACGGTGATGCGCACGCCCTCGCGCAGATAGGTGCCGACGAGCGGCGCCACGTCCACGGCCGGCGGCTGCTCGGGCGGCCCGAAGGGCTCGGGCATCCGCACTCCGGCCAGCTCGTCCAGCAGTTCGCCGAACAGCTCCTCGTACAGACGGCGGGCGTCACCGCCGTTGGTCAGCAGCACGAGGGCGACGCCGGCCCGCGGCACCACGCGCAGGAAGCCGTACTGCCCGATGGAGGCGCCGTCATGGCCGAACCCCGGGGTGCCGGACCAGTCGTAGAGCGTCCAGCCCAGGCCCCAACCGTCCGCGCTCACGGTCCACTTGTCCGGGACGTCGGCCTCCCGGTGCCGCATCGCCGCCACGCTCGCGGCGCCCAGCAGCCGCGTTCCGTCCGGCGCCGTGCCGTCCGCGAGGTGCATCCGCGCGAACCGGGCGACGTCGCCCGCGGTGGCCAGCACCCTGCCGTAGGGACCCGCCGAGCGCGGCATGAGATCCCAGGCGGGCGCCGGGTCGGGGTCGTGGCCGAGTTCGCCGAGGTGGCCCATCGCCACCCGGTGGGCGAGCGCCTCCTCCGGCAGCGTCATCGTCCCGGTGAGCCCGAGCGGCGTCAGCAGCCGTTCCTTGAGCGCGTCGTCCCAGGTCTGCCCGGTCAGCACCTCCACCACCCGGCCCAGGACGTTGTACCCGAGGCTGCTGTACGAGACGGCCGTGCCGGGCGGGCAATCCAGGCCGACATGCCGGGCGGCCTCCACGTACCGGGCGAGGCAGTCGTCACCGCGCCCGGAGTCGAAGGTGAAGTCACAGGTGAGGCCGCTGCGGTGGGACAGAAGCTGCCGTGGCGTGATCGTCTCCGTGGCGAGCGGATCCCCGACCACGAAGTCCGGCAGCACGTCCTTGACAGGCGCGTCCAGGTCGATCCGGCCCTCGTCGGCCAGTTGCATGACGAGTGACGCGGTGTAGACCTTGGCGAGCGAGCCCAGCTGGAAGATGGAGTCGGTGGTCGCCTCGACGCCGGTGCCGCGGTGCAGGAGTCCGCTGGCGAACTCGTGGACGTCGCCGTCCACCAGGACCGCCACGGAGGCACCGGGAACTTGGTAGGTGTCGCGCAGCCGGTCGAGCCTGGCCTGCCAGTGATCGAGGTAGAAGGCATGGCCCGCCGAGTCGCGCGTCCCCCAGCGGCCCTTCGCCTGCCAATTCCCCCTGGCGTCCCAGCTCACGGTTTCCGGCATGGCTCCTCCTCGCGATCGCACGGCCCCCGTTCTTCGGTACGCCGTACCCTGATGCGCACACTGTACGCACAGCCCTTCGGCACTCGCAAGGCGTGACCTTCCGGACACGTCCGGAACGCGCCGGCACCGGCGTCACGGCCATCACCATCGCGACGGGACCGATTCACCCGTACGCAGATGCGTATGGTGTGCGCTAAAGTGAACGCAGAGTCGTCAGCCGAAGAGGAGGAGGTTCGCATGCCTTCCGATGCGCAGGTGATCCCATCGGTGTGGACCCGGCCCCGGCGCGTGAGAGAACAGCCCGCGCTGAGCCGGGAGCAGATCGTGGCCCAGGCGGTGCAGTTGCTCGACGCCGAGGGGATCGACGCGCTCAGCATGCGCAAGCTCGGCAACCGACTCGGCGCCGGAGCCACCTCCCTGTACCGGCACGTCGCCAACAAGGACGAGCTGATCGAGCTGGCCGTGGACGAGACCTACGGCGAGGTCGAGTTCCCGCCGCCCGCCGAGGACGCCCAGTGGCGCGAGGCCGTCGTCGCGTGCGCGCAGAGCCTGCGGGCGACCATCCTGCGCCACCCCTGGATCGCCTCCGTACTCGGCGAGATGGGCATGTCCTACCTCGGGCCGAACTGGATGCAGCTGTCCGACGCGCTCCTCGCCCCCTTCGAGCGGGCGGGCCTTCCCACGGAGGAGGCCGACCACGCGGTGGCCACGGTCATCGCGTACGTCACCGGCATGGCCACCAGCGAGGCCGCCTGGCTGACGGTGCTCGCCCGCAGCGGCCAGGACGAGCAGGAGTGGGTGGAACGCCTGTGGCCCGCGGCGGAAGAGGCCGCGCAGTCCTACCCGCGTCTTCGTGATTCCTACGCGCAGCAGCGTGGCAAGTCCCCTCGCGCGGCCCGCGAGGAGGGCTTCGCCTACGGCCTCGACCGCATCCTCGACGGCCTGGCCACCCGCCTCGGCGCGACCACCGCGTAGCCAACGGTTCGACGCACCCGGTACCAACGGCGCGCCCGGTACGACCAGCGACGGCCAACTCCCCGTGCTCCGCGCCGTCAAGCAGGCCCACACCGACACGAGGTGCGGACCGTGCGCCGATCCGGTCAAGGCCGTACGTGTCGAACTGCTGCTCCGGCTTGCCGGTGGATCCCACCTTCACCACGGGTCGCAGGCCCTGGAATCCGAGGACATACAGTCGGCCGCCCTCCTCCTCCGCGCTGGTCGCCCCGGCCCAGGTCGCCGAAATCTGCGCCGGCGCCGCGGTCGACGAAGGCCGGTGGCGGCACCCGGTTCGCCTGATCCGCTTGCGCCCGGACATCACACCCGGCGACGTCGCGCAGTCCGGCACCGGCAACGGCGGGCCGTCGACCAGCGGTGGCGGCCGGCGGCTCCTGGGTGACCGCAGAACGCGCCCGCAGCACGGCCGACGCGGTGGCGACGATCGAACGCGACCGGTGGCACGGAGAACTGACTCCCCGCCTGGCGCTGCGCATCGGCGGCGGGCTCGATCTGCGCCTGACGGTGCGCTTCGAGGCCCGACCGGCCTGCACCGATTCGACGAGGCACGGGTGACGATCCGCGACGACCGCGAAGACCCGTTCTTCGGTGGGGGGAGAAGTTGTCGAGCACGATCGCGATACGGATCTTGGGCGGGTAGAGGCTGCGCAAGTAGCGGCAGAATTCCAGGCACCTAGTGCGGTTCTTCCTCGGCTACCGGGGCTACCGGCCGCATGCCCGCCTCGATGACGGGCAGGCCCAGCTGGCGACTCTGGCCGTGGTGACGGCCCCAGGCCGGGTGGGCCCGGGTCGGCAATCCCTGACGGTGTACCGGTTTCCGCCGGTGTGCCGGGTTTCCCACCTCATCGTGTTGTCATCTTTACGCCACTGTCTTGTTTTTCCCATGACAGGTTCATGCCCGTAGGCCTAGGTTCCTCGGCACCGCGAGCGATCCACAGGCAACACCAAGGAATCGCTCCGGCGAGCTCACCGTGTCGGCACTCCGCCCTTCACCGGGCGGAGTGCCGACACGGCCCCCACTGAGTGTCGAGGAGCGAGAAATGATGCGTCCGCGCATAGCCGTTGGCGTCGCCGCCGCGATCGCCCTGTCCTGCCTGACCCCCGCCCTCACGGCGGCCACCGCGACGGCGGCCGACCAGACCACCGCCTCCCACGCCCACCACCTGGTGCACGGCATGGGCCTCAACCTCAAAGAGGTGCGCGCCGAACAAGCCAACGCCGTCACGGCGGGCCACGCGCAGGCCGTGTTCCAGCGCTCCGGTGCCGCGCCGGCCAGCGCGGACCTGAGCAAGTACGCCCTCTCGCCCGGCGACCAGGGCCAGGTCGGCGCCTGCGTCGCCTGGGCCACCGGCTACTCCGCCTACGGCATCGTGATGAACGAACAGGGCATCAGCGGCGCGCCGATGGCCCCCATGTACATCTACGCGCAGATCGCCAAGGGCGACGACGAGGGCACCACCGCCAGCGTGGCGCTGCCCATGGAGCGGAAGCAGGGCATCGACACCCAGTCCGACTACTGGCAGGGCACCAGCGACTACACCACCCAGCCGGACGCCAACGAGCGGGCCAACGCGGCCCACTACAAGCTCTCCGGCTTCAACACGCTTCCCACCAGCGGCAGCTCCGCCCGCTCGGGCATCGAGAACGCCATCTCCCAGGGCGAGCCCGTGGTGATCGGCTTCCAGGTCCACCAGAGCTTCGAGGACCTCAACTCCCAGACCGCGTCGGACTACAGCTACCTGCCCGGCGACTCCTCCAGCGACCCGATCCTCGGCGGTCACGAGGTGACCATCGTGGGGTACAACAGCCAGGGCGTGAAGATCGAGAACAGCTGGGGCACCAGCTGGGGCGACGGCGGATTCTTCACCGTCCCGTGGGACTTCTTCAACACCGGTGACATCATGGAGGTCCACTCCGTCGGCAAGCTCAGCACCCAGGGCTGAACCCTGAAGGCCACGTGACGGCCGTGTTCCCGCGACTGCCGCTGCCGTACCGGACTCCACATCCGGTGTCGGTAGCGGCAGTTGCCGTCCGTCCAGGACGCGCCCGGCCCCGAGCATGCGCCGGATCCCACGACGAGGGTTCCATCGCACCACTCAGGGCCGAGCCGGGCAGGTCGATCTCCGCTGAGCGGACAAACACGTGAAGCTCCAGGCGGACAGGTGGACTTGGCCGACAACCCGTCTACGAGGACCGTGCAGACACACTCACTGCTCCAGCGCTCGCCGTCGAGGTCGCGGTCGACGAGACGCACCTCCCGCCGCGTGCCCAGGCGTTCGCACACGCTCCACCGAGCTGGCGCTGAGCACGTCGAGGCGGGCGAACAGTCGGTGCACGGCCAGTTCGTCGAACACCTGCCCCGCGACGGCCCGGGCCGCCTCGGCCGCGTAGCCCAGGCCGCGCGGGTTCCTCAGCTCCTGAGCGCGACCTCGGGGCTGCTCCCGGTCGGCAGAGGCTGGCTCGGGCAGGTGGCCAGCACCTTGTTCATCGCCGACTTCTGCGACGGTGTCACCCACAGCCGGTACTTGACCTTGACCGCGATCTGCCGGGCCACGTACTCGCACCGGTACCCGGTGGCCGGCGGGAGCCATCGCGAGGCGTCGTCATCGCCTTCGTCGTCGTTGGCCGCCCCGTCGACCGCGTCCAGGTTCAACGGGTCGTTGGCCAGCTCTTCGCGCTGCGCCTGCGTCAGGTTTGCGGCACCGGTAGTCCATACGTCGCCCAGGGCCGCCATGTGGTCGATCCGCACCGCGCTCGACGTCTCGCGGCCGCGGGTGACGTGGATCGTGCGGTTGGTGTACGGGTCGTCCAGGGTCCCGGAGACGACCTTGCACCGGCCGTCCAGCCGGATGCCGGTCAGATCGCGACGCAGGATGTCATCCCGGGTGTCGCAGCCGTTGTGCCCACCCGGCGCGCTGGTGTCGTCGCTCCAGGCCGGCCCGAAGTCCTTGACCCGGTCGTAGCAGCGGACCGGGGCCTCCGGCGACACCCGCAGTTCTCCGAGCGCGGTCACCGCCCGGCCTGGCGAACCTCCGAGGCGGTCTTCGCATCAGCTCCCGACGAGCCCTGGCACCCCGCCAGCGCCACGATGGGCCCCAAACTGGTCTCAGAGGCAACCGCCGTTCGCCACCTCCGCATCGTGCGCCGAGAGCACGAAAAAGCCCGCTGGCCTGGAGGTTCGACCTCCGCCAGCGGGCTTCTCGCACCGTCGGGACGACAGGATTTGAACCTGCGACCCCTTGACCCCCAGTCAAGTGCGCTACCAAGCTGCGCCACGTCCCGGTGCTCGTGTCGGTCGGGGGTGTCCCCGGCTGACCGCGCACGAGAACAATACCGCACTCCGGAGGCTGGTCGCTCGCACCCCGGGCGGGTGATCGAGGTGGCACGGAGCGTGATCGCCGCACCTCTCAGCGTTCGCGGGGGCGGGGCGGAGTGTCGCCCAGGAGGTAGCGGGCTCCGGGGCCCTTCGTCGCCGCCTGGTCGGACGGGTTGTACAGGGCGCACTTGGTCAGCGACAGGCAGCCACAACCGATGCAGCCCGTGAGGCGGTCGCGCAGGGCGCGCAGGGACTCGATGTGGGCGTCGATGCGGCGCTGCCAGGAGCGGGCGACCTTCGCCCACTCGGTGGCGTTCGGCGTGCGGTCGGCCGGTAGTTCCGCGAGCGCCGCGCGGACCTCGTCCAACGACAGGCCTACCTGCCGCGCGGCCCTGATGAAGGCCAGCCGGCGCAGCGTGGGGCGGGGGTAGCGGCGCTGGCCGCCGGCGGTGCGTTCGGCGTGGATCAGGCCGAGGTCCTCGTAGTAGCGCAACGCGGACGTGGCGAGGCCGCTGCGGGCGGCGAGTTCGCCGATGGTCAGGCGGTCGGGGGCGGACATGCCGTGATGCTAGCGCTTGACTTCAAGTTCGCTTGAAGTTGCAGGCTTCACCCATGACCTCGACACCGACGTCCACCACCGTCAAGTGGCCTTCCCCGCAGGCCACTTCCCCGTACTCGTACGACGACCTGCGCCGCCTGATGTCACTCATGACCGGCGACGAGAAGCACGGGCCCGCCGCCACCTCCACCCTCGACGTCCTGTGGGTGCTCTACGACCGCGTGCTCCGCGTCTCCCCCGAAACCGCCGACGCCGCCGACCGGGACCGCTTCCTGCTGTCCAAGGGGCACGGCCCGATGGCGTACTACGCGGTCCTGGTCGCCAAGGGCTTCCTGCCCGAGGCGTGGCTGTCCGGCTTCGGCGGCTTCGACTCGCCGCTCGGCCACCACCCCGACCGCACCCTCGTGCCCGGCGTCGAGATCGGGTCGGGCTCGCTGGGGCACGGCCTGCCCCTCGCCGTCGGCACCGCGCTCGGCCTGCGGGCCCAGGGGCTCGACGCGGCCCGCACCTGGGTCCTGGTCGGCGACGCGGAGATGGACGAGGGCAGCAACCACGAGGCGATCGCCTTCGCGGGCGCCGTCGGGCTCGACGGCCTGCGCGTCGTCGCCGTCGACAACTCCTCCGCCACCTACGGCTGGCGCGGCGGCCTCGCCTCGCGCTTCACCGCCGAGGGCTGGTCCGCACTCACGGTCGACGGGCGCGACCACGCGGCGCTGTACGAGGCGTTCACCGCCCCGCACCCCGGCCGCCCGCACGCCGTGATCGCCCGCGTCGAGCCCAAGAGGGCTTGACCCTCCGGCCCGGGCCCGCCCGGCCCGGGTTCGCCCGGCCCGGGTTCGCCCGGCTCCCGCTCCGCTCCGCGCCTCGGCCCGATCCACGTCAGGTCCACCTGATCAACGCCAGGTCCCGCCTGATCAACGTACGGCGACTTGTCGACTTACCTCCTTCCGCGGTCACCAGCCCCACCACCCACGAGGACCCCATGGACACCATGCGTGAACGCTTCGCCACCACCGCCTCCCGGCTGCTCGACGAGGACCCCCGGCTCGCCGTGGTGCTCGCGGTCATCTCGTCGGACCGCTTCAAGGACGCCGCCCGCGCCCATCCCGACCGGGTGATCGACGTCGGGATCCGCGAGCAGCTGCTGGTCGGCGCGACCGGCGGGCTGGCCCTCGCCGGGATGCGGCCGATCGCCCACACCTTCGCCAGCTTCCTCGTGGAGCGCCCGTTCGAGCAGGTCAAGCTGGACCTGGACCACCAGGACGTGGGGGCGGTGCTGGTCAGCGCGGGCGGTTCGTACGACATCGCGGCGGGCGGTCGCACCCACCAGGCGCCCGGTGACGTCGCCCTGCTCGACACGCTCGACGGCTGGACGGTGCACGTCCCCGGTCACCCGGACGAGGCGGAGGCGCTGCTGCGGCACGCGGCGGCGGACGGCGACCACCGCGTCTACGTGCGGCTCGGCGAACAGTCCAACCGCGATCCCCTCCACGTGCCGCCCGGCGTCTTCCGGACCGTCCGCACCGGCGGGGCGGGCGTCGTCCTGGCGGTCGGGCCGATGCTCGACGCGACGCTCGAAGCGGTCGAGGGGCTGGACGTCAGCGTGCTGTACGCGTCCACCGTGCGGCCCTTCGACGCCCACACTCTGCGGGCCGAGGTGCGCCGCGCCGGGGCCGCCGACGTGGTGCTCGTCGAGCCGTACCTCGCGGGGACCTCGGTGCCGTACGCGGCCGAGGCACTGGCCGACACCCCGCACCGCCTGCTCGGCCTGGGCACCGCCCGGCGGGAACTGCGCCGCTACGGCACATGGGCGGAACACGTCACGGCGCACGGCCTGGACCCGGCCGGGCTGCGCAGCCGGATCACCGCCTTCCTCCGTTGAGCCGGTGCCGGATCACCGCCTTCCTCCGCTGAGCCGGTGCCGGACCACCGCCTTCCTGCGCTGAGCCCGCGCCGCCCGCGCCCCCGCTCGCGCCGAAAGCGGCTCGTCAGGCCAACGCGCCCCCTCACAGCCACCCCCTGCGCGCCGCCTGCACCCCCGCCTGGAAGCGGGTGGTCGCGCCGAGCCTGGCCTGCAACGCGGAGACCCGGCGCACGACCGTGCGGCGGCCCAGGCCCAGCCGTCTGGCGATCGCGTCGTCGGTGGCGCCGCTGGCCATCAGGGTGAGGATCTGGTGGTCGCGGGCGTCCAGCTCCGGATGGGCGCCCGCCGCCGACGCGGGCACGGCGAGCGTCCAGAGCGTCTCGAACACGTTGGACAACGCCGTCAGCAGGCCGGACGGCCGCACCAGCAGGGCGACGATGCCGTCGTGGTCGTCGGCCCTCAGCGTCACCACGGCCAGGTCGTCGTCGCCGATCAGCAGCTTCATCGGCGGCTCGTCCAGGGTCCTGGCCTGCTCCCCCGCGGCGATCATGCGGGCCATGTTGGGCCCGGCCACCGGGTCGTCGAACGCGGAGCCGTCGTAGAGCGTGCGGTAGACGATACCGGCCGCCATCCGGTCGCGTTGCGTGGTCTCCTGGTCGAGGTAGTAGTCCGAGGTCCCCGCGTACGGCGGCACGTCGATGACCCGTATCTGCTGCCGGGCGGAGCGCTGCAACCGCTGGATGGCACCCAGTACCCGGGCGGTGCCGTAGGCGACGTCCAGGGCCGGATACCGGGTGGCGTCCCGACGGGCCGAGCGGAAGAGCCGCTCCAGTTCCTCGCCCGCCCGCCGCAGCCCCGCGTGGCGGTCGGCCTCGCGCCGCAGGGCCGCCTCGACCGCCTGGACCGGCGGCAGCGCGTCCCACACCCCGTCCTCCATCGCCACGACGGCGCCCTGCGCGACCAGCCCCTCCAACTGCCGCCGGACGGCGTCCACTTGGAGTCCGGTACGGGCCGCCAGCGCGTCGGCGGTGGCGCACGGGTGGAGCACCAGGGCCCGGTAGACCCGGCCGCGGTCGGAGCCTGGGTCCAGTAAGTCGGGCACGGCAACCCCACCATCGGCGTCGGTACCGGTCGGGCGAACGGTACGGGTCAACCGGCTGACGTTACCGCACGGTTGGCGTGTGTGCGCCGATGGCCCAGATGGGCCGGATCATGTTCTGGCGCGGGGAGGGGGTCGTGCGCTGGGATGGTTCCCGCGAACGCAAACTCTCAAGGGGGGATGATGAGTTCGACGTTTCCCGGCGCACGCCTACCCGGCCCGCGCCCACTCGACCTGCGCCGCGAACCGTCCCGTTCCGTCGGCCCACGCGTCAAGGCCCTGTTCGCCGCGGCCGTCACCCTGCTGGCGATGCTGCTCACCGCGCCGTCCGCGCACGCCGACGAACAGGCGCCGCCGGCCCTGACCGACGCCTACGGCCTCACCCAGGTCGGCGCCGCGACCGGCACGGCCACCGATTTCGTGATTACCGTGACCACCGCCGAGGTGGCGGGACAGCACCACATTCGCGTCATCCTGCCCGCCGACTACGCCGCCGATCCCACGAAGCGCTTCCCGGTGTTCTACCTGCTGCACGGCGCGTCCGACGATCCGGCCGACCCGGGGCTGGCCTTCCCGGCGCTGACTTCCGCCTCGATGATCACGGTGATCCCGGACGGCGGCCTGCGCGGCTGGTACACCGACTGGCTCGACCAGACCACCGCCGCGGGCGCGCAGAACTGGGAGACCTTCCACATCGACCAGGTGATCCCGTTCATCGACGCCAACCTCCGCACCATCGCCACCCGGCAGGGCCGGGCCGTCGGCGGCATCTCGATGGGCGGCTTCGGCGCGCTGCACTACGCGCAGGACCACCCGGACCTCTTCGGCCAGGTCGCCACGTTCTCCGGGGCCGACGACCTGTCGGGGGACGAGGCGGTGATCCGTGGCGCGGTCGTGGCGACGCTCACCGACGCGGGGGTGCCGCTGTGCGGCTCCAGTTCGCTGTCCGGCGCGGGCTGCGCGCTCGACTTCGGGCCGCCGGTCTCCAGCGACGCGATCTTCGGCACGCCGTACCCGGTGCTCAACGCGGACTGGCGCTGGAACGCGGCGGACCCCTCGACCCACATGGCGGCGCTCGCCGGCATGGGCATCTCGCTCTACACCGGCGACGGCGCCGGGAATCCCACCGACCCGGAGTTCTGGGTCGAGTCGGCCGCGCACCACGTCAAGGACCACCTGGACGCGCTGGGAATCCCGTACCACTTCCTGGACTACGGCGGCGGGTCCCAGTGGGGCGGCGACTGCCAGGGCGGCCACACGCCGGGCTGCTGGGGGCAGGACCTCGTGGACTTCGTCCCGCGCCTGGAAGCCGCGTTCGCCTCGGCGTCCACGGCCCAGGCCGCTCCGGCCGCGCATCGCTCCTGACGCCCCACCGCCAACGAAGGCACACAACACACCGTCCGAGAAAGGCAGTTGAACCGTGGCTTTATCCCGCAGACTCCGCGGACCCCGCAGTCCCCGCACGCCCTCGTCGCGTGCCGCGTCCCGTTCACCGAAGCGCGTCCTGGCCAGATGCCTGGGCCCGATCGCCGCTCTCCTGGCCGTCTGCTGCGCGGCCCTGGGGTTCGTGGCATCGCCCGCGTCCGCCGCCGCACGGCCCGCGGCGGACTGCGGCACGGCGTTGCAGTGCGTGGGCTTCACCTCCGCGAGCAACGGCCGCCAACTCGACGTGCAGAACGGCACCACGAGTGACGGCGCCTACATCGTCACCAACTCCGCACCCGGCTACCACCAGGCGTGGCATCTGAACGTCAACCCGGCCGACTCGTCGTTCACCATCGTCAACAACGACACCGGCAAGTGCATCGACGTCAGCTTCCCCGCCCTGCGGCAGGAGACCTGCGGGGGCCAGGCGAGCCAGGAGTGGTACTTCCAGCCGGTCGCGGGCGGCACCCGGACGTTCATGCTGCGGCACGAGGGCGACAACACCTGCCTCGACCTGCTGATGGGCGGGCAGTACGACGACGCCTGGACCGACCAGTACACCTGCAACGGCACGGTCAACCAGCAGTGGACGCTGTCCTCGTCCGCTCCCGCCGCGGACGCCACCGCGGCCTGGAACCTCGCGGTCGCGCACGCCGCGGCGCTGTGCCAGCAGAACACCTCGACCTGCACCTGGGCGGAGTCGAGTGAGTCGGCGGCGGCCCCGCTGCCGGAGATCTGCGCCTCGGCGGTCTGGTACAACGACACCAGCGGCCCGATCTCGCAGGCCTTCGCCGTGACCAACACCACCGGATGGTCCGACACCATCTCCAGCACGGTCTCCAGCAGCCTGTCGGGCGGCGCGGCGGGCGCGTTGCAGACCATGGTCTCCGCGAGCCTGACCTTCTCCAACGTGTGGAGCGGGTCGACCAGCGTCAACAACAGCGTCACGGTGCCGGTGCCGTCCGGGCAGTACGGCTGGGTGACGCTGTCGGAGCTGGCGAAGAAGGTGACCGGCACCTGGACCTTCGACGCCCGCGGCTTCCCGTGGACGGCGGCCGACACCATCACCGTTCCGCTCAAGGACGACCCGAGCGGCGGCGCCACGATCTACGTCGCGCACACCAGCCCGACCTTCACCTCCTGCGTCTGAGCCGTGGCCGGGGCCCGGGCTGTGGCCCGGGTCCCGCTACGGGACCACCGTCACCGGCCAGCGGGCCGCCTTCACCAGACGCACCGCGAGCGAGCCGACGATGCGGTGTCCCGCCTGCTCCGAGGCGCCGACCACCACCGCGTCGGCGCGCAGGTCGTCGGCCGCCTGGGCCAGGCCGCTGAACGGATCGCCGGAGAAGGTGTGGAACTCCCACCGCAGGGCGAAGTCGTCCCCCAGCCGGTCGGCGGCCTCCCTGACCTGGGCGACGATCTCCTCGGCGATCTGCGAGGTGGCCTCCGCCATGGGCACGCCGAGGCCCGCGGTGCCGGCCATCGCGATCGGCTGCACGTAGACCAGCGCGAGCAAGGACCGCTGGCGGCGGGCGAGCCCTGCCGCGTACGCGGCGGCCCGCCAGGACGAGTCGGAGCCGTCCACCCCGGCGACGATCACCTTCGGACCGTCCGTACCTCGTTCGAACACGGGGGTGTTCCGGCCCTCAAGCTCGTGGTCTTCGCTCACGGTCCGAGGGTATCGGTCGGGTGCGCGACGATCGAGAGCCCGTCCCACTCCAGCACACCGAGCGGACGGGAACCGGCCGCCCACCGACGCACCGCACGGCCGCCGCCCACCGACGAACCGCACGGTCAGCCGTCCACCAGCGCACGGCCGCCGTCCACCAGCGCACCGCACCCCATGGTCGGCCGCCCACCGGCGCACCGCACTCTCAGGAGTCCCGCCCACGTCGACGAGCCGCGCCCGCGCAGGGTGACCAGTGCGGGCACCGCCGCGCCCGTCACGCCCCTGCCGCCCCACGCGTCCGCCCCGTCCACGACTCGCGCGCCGGAAGAGGCCGGGGCTCTTGCCGAGGACAGCAAGCGCTTACAGGATAGGTCCGGTATCCGTTGTCCGGTGCGGGACGCACGCCGACCCGATCGCCGCGCCCCCGGGAGATCGCGCATGCCCGAACGCCCGTCCGCGCCCACGCCGAAACGCCCGCACGGGCCCACGCCGACCAATGGCGGCGAGTCCTCAGGCGACCCGACACCCGCCAGACAGCGGCCCTCCGCCGGACACCGGGCCGCCCCCGCGAAGCGACAGGCGGCCGCAGGCCAGACCGCCGCCGCAGGCCAGACCGCCGCCGCAGGTCTGACCGCCGCCGCAGATCAGACCCCCGCCGCAGGCTGGCCCGCCGCCGCGCGCCAGGCTCCCCCAGGCATCCGACTGCCCGCGCAGGACTGGCAGTTGTCACCCCGCACCGGGTGGACCCGCGCGCACTGGGAGGCGGTGGCCGACCGGTTGCTCGACGCGCTCGTGCCGTACGCCTCGCCGGGCTTCGCGCGCTACGACCTGCCGGGGCGCGCCAGCCGGTCGGGGCCGCAGTCCGACGGACTCGAAGGGTTCGCCCGGTCATTCCTGCTCGCCTCCTTCCGGATCGCGGGCGCGCTCGCGCCCGCCACGACCGGGCACCCGCTCCCCGCGCACGGCCCGGTCGAAGCACTGATCACACGCTACGCGCGGGGTCTGACAACGGGCACCGACCCGTCCCGCCCGGACGCCTGGCCGCCCATCGCCGAGCGCTCGCAACCCATGGTGGAGGCGGCGTCGATCGCCATCGGGCTGCACGAGACGCGCCCGTGGATCTGGGACCGGCTGGAGGAACAGGAGCGCGAACGTGTCGTCGACTGGCTGTCCGGCTTCACCGGCAAGCACACCTGGGACAACAACTGGCGGCTCTTCCAGGTGGTCGTGGAGCAGTTCCTGGCCTCGGTGGGCGCGCCGTACGACCGGGACGCGATCGAGAGCGGGCTGGACCGGGTCGAGGACTGGTACGTGGGCGAGGGCTGGTACTCGGACGGCGAGGGACGCCACTTCGACTACTACAACGCCTGGGCGCTGCACTTCTACCCGTTGCTGTGGGCGCGGATCGCCGGCTCCACCCCGGGCGGCGGGGCCGAACCAGCGAGGGCGGCGGTGTACCGGGAGCGCCTGCGGCTGTTCCTCGACGGCTACCGGTACTTCTTCGGGGCGGACGGCGCACCGGTGCACCAAGGGCGCTCGCTGACCTACCGGTTTGCGACGGCGGCGCCGCTGTGGATGGGCGCGCTCGCGGATGCCACGCCGCTGGCGCCGGGGCTGACCCGGCGGATCGCCTCGGGCGCGCTGCGGCACTTCGCGGAGCGCGGCGCCCCCGACGCGGACGGCCTGCTGCGGCTCGGCTGGTACGGGCCGTTCCTGCCGGTGACGCAGACGTACTCGGGACCCGGGTCGCCGTACTGGGCGAGCAAGGGCTTCCTCGGTCTGCTGCTGCCCGCCACGCACCCGGTGTGGACGGAACGCGAACTCCCCTCGCCCATCGAGGAGTCGGACGTGACGGTGGTTCTGCGCGGGCCGGGGTGGCTGCTGCACGGGATGCGTCGCGACGGGATCGTCCGCCTGTTCAACCATGGCAGCGACCACGAAGTGGCGGGCGGAGTGGGAAGCGCGACGCCGGACGCGACCGGGGACGCGGGTGCCCTCACCGACGCGGTCGCGGGCGACCCGCACTACGCCAAGCTCGCCTACTCCTCCCGTACGGCGCCGCAGTCCGCGCCGGAGGCCTGGCGGCGCGGGATCGACAACCACTTCGCCCTGCTCTCCCCCGACGGCGTTCCCTCTTCGCGCACCACGGTCCACCCGATCACGGTCACCACCCGGGCGGTGTCCTCCTGGCACACGGCACGCGTGGGAACGATCGGTCACGACGCGGGCGCGACGCACTCCTACCCCGGCACGACGCCCTCGGCCGCCTACCGCGTGGAGACGACCGCGGTGCCGTACGGGCCCTGGGAGTTGCGGGTGCACCGAGTGCGACTCGTTGGGCCTGGCGTCGCTCAGGCTGGCGACCTCGGCGCCGGGCCTCCGGTTGACGACCTCGTCGCCGGACCGGTTGACGGCCGCGCCGTCGTCCGTCCCGCCGCCCGCGAAGGCGGCCACGCCCTCGCCGACGCCGCCGAACCGGTCGTGGCCGCCGGGGACGGCTGGGCACTGGTGCGCCGCCGTGACGGCCTGACCAGCGCTGTCGTCGCGCTGTACGGCTGGGACGCGGTGGGCGTCGAGCGCGCCGCCGACGCGAACGCCTTCGGGCGCCACTCGGCCGTGCCGTATCTGACCGCGACGACCGGGCGCGGAGACGGCGACCGCGACTACACCCCGAGGACGACGCCTCACGGGCACGTCTACGTGTCACTCGTCGGCCTGTCCGGTGTGCCGCTGGACGAGGGGTGTCTGCGCCGGACACGGGAGGGAGTCGCGGTGGAACCGACGGACGGTGAGGTGGTGATCCGATTCCCCGACGGCACGGAACTGCGGGCGTGAGCAGCCGGCCGCACTCGGCTCCGCTCACACCATCGTCGCCTTTCGGCAGCCTCGAGTCCATTCGCACGAAGCAGGATTGACGCCTCATCAGGAGACGGCGGGCCTCACCGGTCCCCGCCGTCCCTCATCCCCCCGCAGCTGTCGCACCGTTCGCGCACCTCCCGAAGCTAGGAGTTCGATGACCAGCGATCCGGAACGCACGCCTCACGATCCGGAACCACCGCTCCCCGACGCAGGCCCCCTCCCGTTCCTCCCGTACTACGAGGATCCCTCCCCCGGGCACGGCACGTTGCCGGCCCGCGCCTGGTACGCCGACTCCTCCGCCCCGCGCATGGACCTGTGCGGCCTCTGGCGCTTCCGCCTCGCCCCGACCGCCGAGGCGCACGATCCCGAAGCGGGCTTCGCGCGGCGGGGGTTCGACACGTCGGGCTGGGACCTGCTGCCCGTTCCCGCGCACTGGGTGCTGGAGGGCCACGGCACGCCCGCGTACACCAACACGCGCTATCCGTTCCCCGTCGAGCCGCCGCACGTGCCGACCGAGAACCCGACCGGCGACCACCGCCTCGTCTTCGACCTGCCGTCCGACTGGCCCTCGGGTGGCGAAACGGTCCTGCGCTTCGACGGGGTCGAGTCCTGCGCCCGCGTCTGGCTCAACGGTCATGAGCTGGGCGTCTTCAAGGGCAGCAGGTTGCCGCACGAGTTCGCGATCGGCGCGGTGCTGCGGCCGCGTGGCAACGTGCTCGCGGTGCGCGTCCACCAGTGGTCGTCCGGCAGCTACCTGGAGGACCAGGACATGTGGTGGCTGCCGGGGATCTTCCGCGAGGTGGCGTTGCTGCACCGGCCCGCAGGCCCGGCGGCGGACTTCTTCACGCACGCCTCGTACGACCACCGGGACGGCACCGGCACACTGCGGGTGGAGAGCGAGCCGCCGGGCCGCGTCAGGGTGCCCGCGCTCGGCCTCGACCTGCCGACCGGCCGGGCCGCGACGGTGCCGGTGGAGCCGTGGAGCGCCGAGTCGCCCACGCTGTACGAGGCCGAACTCGTGCTGCCCGGCGAGCGGATACCCCTGCGCATCGGATTCCGCACCGTCGCGGTGGAGGACGGCGTGCTGAAGGTCAACGGCAGGCGCGTGCTGCTGCGCGGGGTGAACCGGCACGAGTTCGATCCGGACCGCGGGCGGGTGATGAGAGCGGCCACGATGCGCCACGATCTGGTCCTGATGAAGCGTCACAACATCAACGCCGTCCGCACCAGCCACTACCCACCACACCCCCGATTCCTGTCCCTGTGCGACGAGTTGGGGATGTGGGTGGTCGACGAATGCGACCTGGAGACGCACGGCTTCGTCCACCCGGCCAATCCGGGCAACCCGGTGGACGACGAGCGCTGGACCCCCGCGCTGCTGGACCGCGCGGAGCGCATGGTGGAACGCGACAAGAACCACCCGAGCGTCGTCATGTGGTCGCTGGGCAACGAGTGCGGCACGGGCTGGGGACTGCGGGCCATGGCGTCGTGGATCAGGGAGCGCGACCCGGACCGCCCGCTGCACTACGAGGGCGATCCCACCTGCGCGTACACCGACGTCTACTCGCGGATGTACGCCGACCACGCCGAGGTCGAGCGGATCGGCCGCCGTGAGGAGGAGCCCCTGCCGGACGCCGGTGCGGACGCGCGGCGCCGGGCGATGCCGTTCGTGCTGTGCGAGTACGCGCACGCCATGGGCAACGGGCCCGGCGGACTCGCCGAGTACCAGCGGCTGTTCGAGACCTACGAGCGCTGCCAGGGCGGCTTCGTGTGGGAGTGGATCGACCACGGCCTGCGCCTCGGCGGCGATCCGGGCGAGCGGCGCTTCGGCTACGGCGGCGACTTCGGGGAGGAGCTGCACGACGGCAACTTCGTCTGCGACGGGCTGCTCTTCCCCGACCGCACCCCTTCGCCGGGCCTGGTGGAGTACAAGAAGGTCATCGAGCCGGTCCGCGTCGAGGCACCGTCGACCACGTCCGGTGTCCCCCTCGGCACGCTCCGCGTCACCAACCGCTACGACACCGTCAACTCCCGTCATCTGGGCTTCCGTTGGGTCTACGAGGTGGAAGGGCGCGCCATCGGCAGCGGCGAACTCGCGGTCCCCGTACTGGATCCGGGCGGGTCGGCGGACGTACCCCTGCCCGGTCCCCCACGTGACGCGCCGTCAGGTGAGGCGTGGTGGACGGTACGGGCCGTCCTCGGGACCGCGACGGCGTGGGCACCGGCGGGGCACGAGGTGGCGTGGGCGCAGTTCCCGGCCGACGACGGACGCGCGGCGCCGGGGTCGGGGTCGGGGTCGGGGTCAGCGGTGGCGGGGCGGGCCGCCCTGGGGCAGGGCGTAACCGGCCGCGTACTGCGGGGCAAGCCGCGCACGCCGCGCCGGGCCGAGGGAGGGGTCGTCGTGCTGGGACCCGGCACGTTCGACGCCGCGAGCGGGGAGCTGCGGTATCTGGGCGGTTTCGAGGTGTCCGGCCCCCGGCTCGACGTGTGGCGGGCGCCGACCGACAACGACGCGGGCTTCGCCGCACCTCCGGCCGGCCGACTGGAGCCGCGCTGGCGGGAGTTGGGACTGCACCGGATGCGCCACCGCACGGTGCGGGTGTCGGTCGGCGGGGACGCGCTGACCGTCATCACCCGGGTCGCCCCGGCGGCCGCGTCGCTGGGGCTGCGCACGGTGCGCACCTGGACCGCGCGGGACGACCGGCTGCGGCTCGACGTGGATGTCACACCGGAGGGCGACTGGCGGGTGCCGCTGCCCCGGCTGGGGGTGCGGATGGGGACGTGCGGGACGCTGGAGCACGCGGAGTGGTTCGGCGGCGGTCCCGGCGAGGCCTACCCGGACAGCCGGGCCGCGTCCCGGATCGGGCGGTACGCCATGCCGGTCGACGCGTTGCAGACCCCGTACGTCCGCCCGCAGGAGAACGGCGCGCGGGCGGACGTGCGGTGGCTGAGACTGGGGCGTCCCGACGGGAGCGGGCTGCTGGTGGAGGGCGATCCGGTGTTCTGGTTCACCGTGCGGCGCTGGACCAGCGAGGCGCTGGACGCCGCCACGCACACCGGGGACCTGGTGCCGGACAAGGAGCGGCTGTGGGTCACCCTCGACCACGCGCAGCACGGACTCGGCAGTGCCTCCTGCGGCCCGGGGGTGCTGCCGCGCCACCGGCTCCTGGCGCGTCCGGCGCACTTCGCGTTCACGTTCCGCTCGCTCAACTGAGCCGCGCGGAGCGGGACTCGGCGACCACGCCCGGGGAACGGGACGCGGCGACCGCGTGCGGGGAATGGGACGCGGTGGCTGCACGCGGCGAACAGGATGCGGGCGGGGCGTTCGCACCGAACGCCCCGCCCGCCAGGGGTCTGCCTCAGGCCGAGGCCCCGTCCGGCTGCGGCACGGTGCCGCCCGCCGGGTGCGCGCCCACGTCGGCGTCCGGCCGCTCCCCCGCCTCGCCCGGTGCCGTCGCGGCGGCGGGCGGCACCGGCAGCGGCACGGCCCGCGGGCCCGGTACGGCGACCGCGCGCCACCACGGGTGGACCGGCAGCTCGCCGTCCGGCTCGAACGGCTTGCCCGGCGGCGGCACCGCGACCCGCGCGCCGACCGACTCGGCGGCGGCGAGAGTGCGTTCGCCCGGCTCCTCCCACGGATGCGGGGCGAGGTTGAACGTGCCCCAGTGGATGGGCAGCAGGGTGCCCGCGGGGGTGCCGCCGGACAGGTCGAGGTGGGCGCGCAGTCCTTCCTCCGGCGTCATGTGGATGTCGGGCCAGAAGTCGCTGTACGCGCCGATCTGGATCATGGTGGCGTCGAACGGGCCGTGCCGCTCGCCGATCTCGGCGAAGCCGGGGAAGTACCCGGTGTCACCGCTGTGGTAGATCCGGTGCTCGGATCCGGCGACCACCCACGACGCCCACAGGGTGTGCTGCGGGTTGCGCAGGCCCCGGCCGCAGAAGTGCCGTGCGGGCGTGGCGGTGAGGGTGAGACCGCCGACGGCGACCGACTCGTTCCAGTCCAGTTCGGTGATCTGCTTCTCCGGCACCCCCCAGCGCTCCAGGTGGGCGCCGACGCCCAGCGGCACGGCGAACCGCGTGCCGGTGCGCACCAGTTGGCGGATGGTCGGCAGGTCCAGGTGGTCGTAGTGGTCGTGCGAGATCACCACCGCGTCCAGCGGCCCGAGTTCGGTGAGCGG
This sequence comes from Streptantibioticus parmotrematis, assembly GCF_019890615.1. Taxonomy (GTDB): domain Bacteria; phylum Actinomycetota; class Actinomycetes; order Streptomycetales; family Streptomycetaceae; genus Streptantibioticus_D; species Streptantibioticus_D parmotrematis. Next base: position 42,983 of record NZ_JAINVZ010000017.1, read on the forward strand.
CGCGGGCACGGGGTGCACCCTGCGCGGCCCTATGAACGAGAACGGTGAACAGCGCTCGCCCCACACCGGGTCGAACAGCACCCGGTGGCCGTCGATCTCGGCGAGCACGCTGGAGTGCCCCATCCAGGTCAGCCGCAGTCCGGAGGCGGCGGGCGCGGCCAGGTCGGAGAGGGTGAACGGGTGCACCGGCACGTCTCCCGCCGGGCGCCTGCGGACCCGGTCCGCCTTGCGCAGCATGGTCCGCAGCAGGCCCGGTCCCGGACCGCGCGGCGGCTTCGCGGGGCCGGCGGGGTTGACGAAGACGCCGTCGGCGAAGTTCGGCGAACGGCGGATGCGGGCCAGCCGCTCGCCGCTCGGCGGGGCACCGAAGGACAGCGGACGCGGGGCGCTCATGACGCCCGCCCGGGCTGCCCGTAGGCCCGCTCCACCCGCAGGCGCAGCACCAGCCGCCGGTCGGCGACCATCGTGGCGCGGTACTCGTCCCAGTCGGGGTGCTCGCCCCGCAGCGCGCGGTAGAGGTCGACCAGTTCCTCGACGGCCTCGTCGTCGGGCGCGGCGGCCACCGCCGACAGCTCGGCGACGCCCTCGGCCGCCGTCCAGCTCCAGCGGTCCGCGCTGGTCACGTGGTACGTGGCCCGCGGGTCGCGGCGCAGGTTGCGGGTCTTGGCGCGGTCGTCGGTGAGGGAGACCCGGATGACACGGGTGTCCGGGTCGTAGTGGTGGTTGACGTTGGACAGCTGCGGCCGCCCGTCCTTCTTGAGGGTGACCAGCACCCCGCCGTCCACTTCGCTGAGCAGTCGCAGCAGCGCGTCGTCGCGCTCGTCGGTTCCCGTCATACCGCCCTCAACGCACGGCCCCGACCAGGTGTTCCAGGTCACGCGGGGCATCATGCGCCCCACGCTCCCGGCCGCGCCCGAACCCGTCGCGGTACCCCGCGTGAACACGCGCGGAGCACCAGGTGAACAACTGCTCCGGGCCGTCGGAGGTGATCTTTCCCTGTAGTAGCTTCGCTGCTGCCCCGGCACGTCCTGCGGCTTCCCCCGCGTGCGGCGTCGTCGTCCTCCGGGCGTCTCCCCCTCCTTGACCGAAGGCCGCCGATGTCCGTCCTGACCTACCCAGAAGCCATAGGCGTCGGCCTGCTGCAGGGCGTCACCGAGCTGTTCCCGGTCTCCAGCCTGGGCCACAGCATCCTGGTGCCGGCGCTGATCGGCGGGCAGGTCGAGCGGGACCTGAACGTCTCGGCCGACGGATCGCCGTACCTCAACGTCCTGATCGGCCTGCACCTGGCGACCGCGCTGGCGCTGGTGGTCTACTTCCGGCGGGACTGGGCCCGGGTGGTACGCGGGCTGTTCACCTCCGTGCGGGAGCGGCGGATAGCCACCGTCGAGCAGCGGCTCGCCTGGCTGCTGGTGGTCGCCACGATCCCGGTGGGCATAGCGGGGCTGGCGCTCGACAGCGTCTTCCGGACCACCCTGGGCAAGCCGGTACCGACCGCGGTCTTCCTGTCGCTCAACGGCATCGTCCTCTACGTCACCGAGCGGCTGCGCCGGGGCGGCACCGGCCGCCGACGCGCCGGAGCGGCGCCCGCGCCCGGTGAGGAGGACCTGAGCGAGGAGGAGCGCTCGGACCGGCGCATCACCCGGCTCGGCTTCGGCCAGGCCACCTGGATCGGCGCGGCACAGATCCTCGCCCTGTGCCCCGGCATCAGCCGCTCGGGCTCCACCATCAGCGCGGGCATCTTCCGGAGCATGAACCACGAGGACTCGGCGCGCTTCGCCTTCCTGCTGGCCACCCCGGTGATCGGCGCGGCGGCGCTGCTGAAGGTGCCCTCGCTGCTCGGCCCGGCCGGGGACGGCATCCGGGGCCAGGTGGTCGCGGGCAGCGTGGCGGCCTTCGTCGCCGGATACGTGGCCGTGAAGTACCTGACGAAGTACTTCGAGACCCGGACGCTGACCCCCTTCGCGATCTACTGCACGGTGGCGGGCCTGGGCAGCCTGGCGTGCTTCACCCTGACCTGAGGCCCGCGGTCCGCAGGCGCCCCGCGGGGGCCGCCGACACGGATGCCGCACCGCGCCCCGGCAGGACGGCCCGGGCGGCCGGAACGACTCGGCTAGCGGCCTATCTCCTTGCGGGTGACGCGCTTGAGGCGGGCCCGCTGGGACTTGTCCAGCGCGAGATAGCCACCGACCGGCACGCCGATGATGATCAGCAGCGCGGCCCACAGCGGCAGCACCCACAGCAGCACCAGACCGACCGCAACGCCCCCGACTACATACCCCGTGCGCTTCGACATCGCTATCGTCCTTCCGTCCGCGGCACCGGCCGCGACACCGCGGATCCATCATCCGCCCTGCCTGTCCAACGCCGCCAGGGACCTGGAGGTTCCCGTACACATGTTCCCCGAACGGGTGATTCCCACCGGTACGGGCCCCTCCAGGCCCGGCGCACGCCCCGTCCGGCCCGGCGCCCGCCCCTCGGGGCCCGCCGGGCGGACCGGTCAGACCGGTCAGACCGGTCAGACCAGGGTCGCGGTCAGGGTGATCGTGGTGCCGGCCAGCGCCTGGCTGACCGGGCAGTTCTTCTTGGCGTCCTGCGCCGCCGACTCGAAGCCCTGGGCGTCCAGGCCCGGTACGTCAGCCTCGACGGTGAGGTGGATGCCGGTGATCCCCTCGCCGGGCTGGAAGGTGACGTCGGCGCGGGTGTTCAGCCGGGTGGGCGGGGTTCCGGCGCCCGCCAGGCCGTGCGAGAGCGCCATGGAGAAGCAGCTGGAGTGGGCCGCCGCGATCAGCTCCTCGGGGCTGGTCAGGCCGCCCGGCTGCTCGGAGCGCGCGGGCCAGGACACCGGCTGGGAGCCGATGCCGGACGAGTCGAAGCTGACGGTGCCCTTGCCTTCGAGCAGGTTGCCTTCCCAGACGGTGTGCGCGGTACGGGTGGTGGCCACGACGGGATACCTCCTGAGGTGCGGTGATCCGAGTTCCGGTGGTCCGGCTTCCGGTGATCCGGTTGCCGGTGGGCGCTGCGCCGCGGGTGGACTCCCGCGCCGCCGGTGGCGGACGCCACGCCGCGGGCAACCGGCGACCCCCTGGATACGGGGACGACGCCGCAGGTGTCCGGGGCGCGTTGCCCGCCTGTCCTCGATCATGCGACACGATCGCCAACACGGGGCGTCGAAACGGTGTTCCCGAGGGGCGCCGACCGGAATAATCACCCGCGCGATCCCGAGAATCACCTGGCTCTGACGGGCTTCACACTGGATTTTCATAAACGTCGTCGATGATCATTCATGCGAACACACTCGCCGCCCCAGCCGCCCTCGACGCAGAAGGGCTCCGTATGCCGTACAGGTGGTCATCCCTCCGGCGCTCCCGTCTCGGGCGCGCCGTCGTCCAACACCTGTGCCGCAATTCCGCCCTGACCCTGTCGTGGCTGGTCCTGGTCGCCGTGGGCAGCACCGCGAGCGCCGTCGCCCTGACCGACTCCTCGTCGTCGACGGGCGTCTCCAAGGAGATCCACGACACCCGGTCGTTCGCCATGGTCGGCGCCATCTTCAGCGGCCAGGTCTCCTCCTCCGGTGACCACTTCTGCACCGGAAGCGTGATCGACAGCCCGGGCAGGAACCTGATCGTCACCGCCGCGCACTGCATGAGCGACGGGACCAGCGCGTTGTACTTCGCCCCGGGCTACCACGACGGTGTCGCTCCGTACGGGGTGTGGAAACTGGACCACGCGACGACGGACTCACGCTGGACCAGCGGCCAGGATCCGGACCACGACGTCGCGTTCGTCACCGTGGACCCGCTGAACGGTCAGCAGCTCGAGTCGGCGGTCGGCAGCTACACGCTGGGCATCGGGCGCAGCCCGGACAGCATCGTGCGGCTCACGGGCTACCCCAAGGTCGAGGACGCGCCGCTCACCTGCGTCAACCGCGCCTCGTCGTTCAGCGCCACGCAGCTGCGCATCGCCTGCACCGACTACAGCGGCGGCACCAGCGGGACCGCCTGGGTCACCGGCGGCACGACGGTGATGGGGGTCATCGGCGGCTACGAGCAGGGCGGCGACACGTCCGACGTGTCGTACAGCGTGGTCTTCGGCGACGACGTGGAGACGCTCTACCAGCAGGCCACCGCCTCGGCCTGAATCCGCCGGAGCATCCCCCTCCGGGGGAGGGAGCGAGCGTTTTTGCCTCTGAGGCACAATGTTTGCCCGAGAGGCAGCGCCGGGTGTCCACTTGCGGTATGACCTCCCCCGCGGCGAGCGCCGTCACCGAATCCACGGACGCCGCCGAGCCCACCGGCCCCGAGCTGACCGGCCTCGGCAGCAGGCTCCGGGAGCGGCGCCGTCGCAGCGGGCTCACCCTGGAGGCCGCCGCGTCCCGGGTGGGGCTGTCGCCCGCGTACCTCTCCCGCCTGGAGACGGAACGGCGTCAGCCCTCGCTGCCGGTCCTGCTCGGCCTCTCCCGAGCGTACGCCACGACCGTGGCGGAACTGCTGGGCGAGGAGACCGCTCCGCGTGATCCGGTCATCCGCGCCGGCCGCATCGAACCCGGCCGCGCGGGCGGCTGGGGCTACCGCAGGGCGGGCGCGCCGGACCGGGCGATGCAGGCGCTGCGACTGCGCATCCCGCCGTCGGTGCAGGACGCGGTGGTACGGGTACACCCGGGCGAGGAGTGGCTGTACGTGCTGTCCGGGAGGCTGCGGCTGACCCTGGGCGAGGCGGTCCACCTGCTCGACCCGGGCGACGCGGCGCACTTCGACTCGTTGACTCCGCACCGGCTGGCCTCCGCGACGGCCGATCACGCGGAAGTGCTGTTCGTGCACACGCTGTTGCAGACTCCGGCCGGCGCGCTGTGCGTCGATCCGCCGGGCCACGCCCACTGATCCCCGGGCCCCTCACCAGGGCCGAGCCCCTCGGCCTCCGAGCCCTTCAGCCCGCCGAGCCCGTCACCACGGGCCGTTCACGCAGGAAGGTCGCTTCCGCCATGCCCGAAACCGGAACGCAGCGCGCCGCAGAACCCGCCACGATCCCGTCACTGAACCGCAAGTGGCTCAACCGCGGCCTGGTCGTGCGGCTCGCCATCTACCTCGCCGGTTCCCACCTGTTCGCGGCGTTCCTCTTCCTGCTCTTCGAACTGGGCAGCCACCGCCACTGATCCGCCTGGGCAGCCACCGCCGCTGATCCGCAGTCCCGCATAATCGCCGCATGGCATCAACGCCCCGCCGTACGGCGTCGACGCCCCAACAGGGCGCTCCCGTATGGGAGATCGCGCCGGAGCCGGTCGGTTCGGACGACTCCGGCGCGCTGCTGCGCGCGTACTACTCGGACATCGTCGACCGCTACCACCGCCACCACCACGGCCGCGCGGCGACCGCCGCCGAGGTGGACGCGGCCATGACCGCCGAGCCCAGCGGCCATCTCGCGCCGCCGGACGGGCTGTTCCTGGTCGCCCGGCGTGACGGCACGGCGTACGGCTGCGCGGGAGTTCACCTGCTCGCACCGGGGACGGCCGAGCTGACGCGGGTCCACGTGGCGCCCTCCGCCCGGCGCGGCGGGCTGGGGTCACGCCTGCTGACGGCCGCCGAACGGGCGGCACGCGAGCGGCTGGGAGCAGCGCGGCTCTGTCTGGACACCCGCTCCGACCTGGTGGAGGCACGGGCGATGTACGCGGCGCGCGGGTACGCGGAGGTCCCCGCGTACCACGACGGGCCGTACGCCGATCACTTCTTCGCCAAGCACCTGACGCCCTGACCGCCCGGCACCCTGACCGCCTGACGCCCTTACCGCCTCACTCCTTGACACTTCACTCCTTACCGCCTCACTCCTTGACGCCGACTCCCGCGTAGAAGGCGATGCGGTGCAGTTCGGACGCCTCGGGGAGGGCGCCTTCCGGGCGCCACAGCGGGGCCTGGACGACGCCGGGCTCCAGCAGGTCGAAGCCGTCGAAGAACGGCAGGATCTCGTCGTAGCCGCGCAGCGTGAGGTGGGCGGTGGCGTTCCTGTACACCTCGCGCGCGTCGCCCTCGGCGTCCCGGTGGAAGTCCGTGGTCCCGTGGGTGAGGACGAGGTGGCTGCCGGGGGCGAGCCGCTCGGTGAAGGCGCGCAGGATGCCGACGGGGTCCTCCGCGTCCTTGATGAAGTGCAGCACGGCGACGAACAGCAGGGCGACCGGCTGGTCGAAGTCGATCAACTCCCGCACCAGCGGGCTGTCCAGGATCGACTTGGGGTCGCGCACGTCGGCCAGCGCGAAGCCCGCCTGACCGGTGTCGGTCAGCTTGGCGCCCGCGTGGGTGGCGACGATGGGGTCGTTGTCGACGTAGGCGACCCGCACCGACGGGTCGATCTCGCGGGCGACCTCATGAGTGTTGGGCGAGGTGGGGATGCCGGTGCCGATGTCGATGACCTGGCGTATCCCGGAACGCACGACGGTGCGCACCGCGCGGCCCAGGAAGGCCCGGTTGGCGCGGGCGCTGGCCCTGGCCTCCGGGGCCATGGTGATGACCTGCTCCGCGGCCACCCGGTCGACCTCGTAGTTGTCCCAGCCGCCGAGGTAGTAGTCGTACATCCGGGCGGGATGGGGCTTGCTGGTGTCGATCCGCTCGACGGGGAACCCGGCTCCGGTGGGGTTCTGCTCGCTCACGCCTTGCTCCGTTCGGTGCACTTGGTGGGTGACGCGAGGAGGAAGTCGGCGTCGCCGGCCTTCGCGCCCTGGATGAACGTCTGGATCTCGTGCTGCGTGTAGATCAGCGCCGGCCCGTCAGGATCGGTGGACTGCCGGATCGCCACCCGGCCGTCGCACAGCCTCATGGCCTCGACGCAACTGCCGCCGTTGCCGCCGCTCCATGGCTTGCGCCAGCCCTCGGTGCCCAGTTCGGCGGCGGGCATGCCGTTGTATATGCGTTCCCCGTACAGGTGTTCCCTGCCCGGGTGATTGCGGTCCCCGTCAAACCTGCGGTCCATCGGTCAGATCTCCTTGCGAACGCCGCCGAGGAAGGCCTCGGTGCTCTGTGCGGGCGTGGCCTGCGCGCACATCCGGTCCAGCGCCTCCAGGTAGGTCGACACGTCCTCGCGTTCGTCGAAGTAGACGGCGCCCACCAGACTCTCCGAGCAGACGATGTCGGGCAGTTCCTGGAGTTCGAACCGGAAGATGTGGAACGGTCCGTACATGGCGGGGTGCGGGCCCGCGGCGAAGGGCATGACCTGGAGCCTGACCCTCGGCATCGCGCAGGCCTCGATGAGCCGGTCGACCTGGGCGCGCATCACCGCCCGGCCCCCGATCGGCCGGCGCAGCACGGTCTCGTCCATCACGACCCACAGCAGCGGCGGTTCGTCCCCGGCCAGCCGGGCCTGCCGGGCCAGCCGCAGCGCGACGAGTCGGTCGATCTCCTCGTCGGAGGCGTGCGGCAGTCCGGCGCGCAGCACGGCACGGGCGTAGTCCTCGGTCTGGAGCAGGCCGGGCACGTAGTGCGGCTCGTAGGCGCGGATCAGGTTCGCCTCGCCCTCCAGGCTGACGAACGCGCTGAACCACTCGGGCAGCACGTCGCGGTAGCGGTGCCACCAGCCGGGCCGGTTGGCCTCCCGGGCCAGCACGAGGAAGCCCTCGACCTCCTCCGGGTCGCGTACACCGTAAGTCGTCAGCAGCTTCTCGACGTACGGGATCTTCAGGCCGGTCTCGGCCTTCTCCATCCTGCGGATCGTCGCGTGCGTGACGTCCAGCGCGGCGGCGGCCTGCTCGTAGCCGATTCCCGCCTTCTCCCGCAGATCGGCGAGACGCTTGCCGAGCACCACGCGCAGGACTGTCGGCGCACCTGTACCCCGGGACTCCGCCACCGCCGCTCCTTGATCCTGTAGCTCTCGGGTCCCCGCACCCACGGACCCTGGATCCTGTTGTCCCTGCTCGAACGGTCAACTCCCCTACGGACAACGCAGTGTGTCACGTCGTCAGATGGATGGCCGGTCGGGGTTTCGGATTCTGCAAATTACAGAACGCATCTTGCCATCTGTTGAGCGCACCACGCATAGTGTCGGAGTGCCTTCCTCCCACGACGCTCTGAAGTTGGAGCGCCCGGCCGGCTTCGAAGCCCGGCGGCAGCCGTGCACGTCACGAACGGACGTGTTCCATCTGCCCGCGCTCGGGTCGTGCGTGGGCGAGGCCCGCGGGAGGCTCCGCGCCCTGCTGGCCGAGCGCGGTGTCCACGGCGAGATCGGGGACGACGCCGGCCTGGTGCTCTCCGAGCTGTTCACCAACGCCGTCCGCTACAGCGACAGCGAGCGCATATCGTGCGCCCTGCGCGTCATCGGCGATGTGATCCGTATCGAAGTCGCCGACCAGGGGCGAGGCCTGACGGAGCCTCAGCCGCGCAGGGCGGAGGTCGACGAGGAGGGCGGACGCGGCCTGCTGCTGGTCAACGCGCTGGCCACCGCCTGGGGCGTGCAGTCCTGTCCGGACGGCACGGGACGCCTGGTCTGGGCGCTCCTGCGCGACACGGACGCGAGCGCGCAGCCGCCGAACCCGAAGGCCTGAGACGCGCTTCCCCGACCCCCCGGCCCCTCCGCTCCCGATACCCCGGCCCCTCCGCGCTCCCGCCGGGTTCTCCGCTCCCGATACCCCGGCGGCGGCCGGTAACTACAGCGGCAGCAGGTCCGGCCGCTTGGCGGTGACGTTGTCGCCGCTGGACTCGCCGCGCAGCCTGCGGCCGATCCACGGCACCAGGAAGTCGCGCGCCCAGTGAATGGTGTCGCGGCGCGCGTCGGCCGCGGTGACCGGGGGCAGCGGCGGCCACGGCTGGTCGGGGTCGGCCGGCACGGGGACGCCGAGGACCTGCCCGGCCCGCAGCGCGACCCGGGTGTGACCCTCGGGGGACAGGTGCAGGCGGTCCTCGCTCCAGGCCCGCCGGTCCTGCACCGAGCGCAGCGACCACAGGTCGAGCACTGGGCAGTCGTAACGGTCCGCGATGGCTCGCAGATGGGCGTTGTACGTGGCGATCTTGCCGCGCAGGTGCTTGAGCACCGGGACGCCACGGGTGTCGAACCCGGTGGCCACCAGCACGGTCCCGGCGGCGCCGGCGAGCGTCGCGACGGCCGCCTCGAAGCGCTCGGCGACGTCGTCGGGGTCGGTGCCGGGGCGCAGGATGTCGTTGCCGCCGGCGCAGAACGTCACCAGGTCGGGGGCGAGTTCCACGGCGCGCGGGATCTGTTCCGCCACGATCTGGTCGAGCAGACGGCCGCGCACGGCGAGGTTCGCGTACCGGAAGTCGCCCTCGGGACGGCGGTCGGCGAGCAGGACGGCGAGGCGGTCGGCCCAGCCGGCGAAGGTGCCGTCGGGGCCAGGGTCGCCGACGCCCTCGGTGAAGCTGTCGCCGATCGCCGCGTACGACCCGACGGCCGCCGCACCCGACATGGACGGGGAGTCAGGAGTGTTCACATCAGCCACTCGCGACATCTTTCACCGCGCGACGTGACCTACGCGACCGTAATGAGGGGTTGACGCGACGTGATTCATCCCACCCGGCCCAAGGCCCGGGGAACGGGAATAAGACGGAAGGTGCATGACACACGGATCGCGGCGGCGTGCGGCGGACTCCGGGGGCGCACCGCCGGACGGGCACCCCGCCCGGCACATACCGGCTGGTACGCATCTGGTCATCTTGTCGTATCGTCGGAATTGGCTGAGCGGCGGTGACCAGTACCGTCGGCCGTCCAGAAGGAGCCCCGGTGACCCAGCAGACGCCGCAGTCCGCGACGGCACAGCCCGAGCCCGAGCTGACGGGGGTGCGCAACTTCCGCGACGTCGGCGGACTGGCCACCACGGACGGACGCAGGGTCGCCCGCGGCAGGCTCTACCGCAGCGGTCACCTCGCGCACGCCACCGATCAGGACGCCGCGTTCCTGTCCACCCTGGGCCTGCACACCATCCTGGACTTCCGCAACTCCTCCGACATCGCGCTGGAGGGCCCGGACGTCGGCCTCGACGGGGTGCGCAACGTCAACATGCCGCTGAGCGACCCGGCGGCCGGCGCCGACTTCTGGATGTCGGTGCGCGAGGGCGACCTGGAGACGCTGCACGCCGCGCTGGGCGACGGGCGGGGCGAACGCCGGATGATCGGCGCCTACCGCGCGCTGATCCTGGAGCGCACCGCCGAGCACGGCCGGATGCTGGAGCTGATCGCGGACGCCGGGTCGGTGCCGGTGCTGCTGCACTGCGCCGCGGGCAAGGACCGGGCGGGCACCTCGGTGGCGATCATCCTGCTGGCCCTCGGCGTGCGGCGGGACGAGATCGAGGCGGACTACCTGCTGAGCAACGACGCGCACCGCCGCTACCGGGTGCAGCGCGCCGCGCACGCTCAGCCCACGACGACGCCCGAGGTCATGGCGCTGCTCAGCCCGCTGTTCGAGGCGAGGATCGACTACCTGACAGCCGCCTTCGACACCATCGAGGAGCGCTGGGGCTCCGCCGACCGCTATCTCGCCGACGGCCTGGGCCTGTCCGACGAGCGCCGGGCGAGGCTGCGCGCCCTCCTCCTGGAGGAGCACAGCGGCTAAGGTCGGCCGGGTGACCGCGAACCCGTTCTTCACCAGGAGCAAGCTTCCCTACGAGTTGCCGCCCTTCCAGGAAATACGCGTCGAGCACTTCGCTCCGGCGCTGGACAAGGGCATGGCCGAGCAGCTCGCCGAGATCGCCGCGATCACCGGCGACGCGTCGCCACCCACCTACGACAACACCGTCGTCGCCCTGGAGCGCAGCGGCGAGCTGCTGCGCCGGGTGGAGTGCGTCCTGTACACGATGGTGTCGTCCGACACCTCACCGCGGATCCAGGAGCTGGACGCGGAGTACCGGCCGAAGCTCGCCGCCCACCAGGACGCCGTCCACCTGGACCGCGCCCTGTTCGGCAGGATCGACGCGCTGTTCGCCGAGCGCGACGGGCTGGGCCTCGACGGCGAGGACCTGCGGCTGCTGGAGCGCTACCACCGCGACTTCCTGCGTGCCGGGGCGGGGCTGACGGAGGATCAGCAGCAGCGGCTGCGCGACCTCAACGGCGAACTCGCCCGCGCCACGGCCGCGTTCCAGCAGAACCTGTTCGCGGACACCAAGGCCGGGGCGCTGGTGCTGGACAGCGCCGACGACCTCGCCGGGCTCTCCGACGACGCGATCGCCGCGGCGGCCGAGAACGCCAGGTCGCTGGGGCACGAGGGCGGTTACGTCCTGAGCCTCAAGCTGTTCACCAACCAGTCCGAGCTGGCCTGGCTGGAGGACCGGTCGGTACGGGAGCGGCTGATGACCGCCTCGCTGAGCCGGGGCCTGGACTCCACCCGTGAACTCGTGTCCCGCATCGCGACGTTGCGGGCCACCCGTGCCGCGCTGCTGGGCCACCCGAGCCACGCCGCGTACGCGGTGGACGACCTGACGGCCGGCAGCACCAAGGCGGTCGAGGACCTGTTCGCCCGGCTGGTCCCGCCCGCGGTCGCCAACGCCCGGGCCGAGGCCGACGCGCTGCGCGAGGCAGCCGGCGGTGAACTCGCCTCGTGGGACTGGTCGTTCGCCGCGGAGAAGGTCCGCAAGGAGCGCTACGACCTCGACATGGCGGCCCTGCGCCCCTACTTCGAGCTGGAACGCGTGGTGCGCGACGGCGTGTTCTTCGCCGCCGGGCAGGTGTACGGGATCACCTTCACCGAGCGGCCCGACCTGGTGGGATACCACCCGGACGTGCGGGTCTTCGAGGTCTTCGAGGAGGACGGCAGCCCGGTCGGGCTGTTCCTCGCCGACTTCTACGCGCGCGGCTCCAAGCGCGGTGGCGCGTGGATGCACTCGCTGGTCGAGCAGTCGCGGCTGCTGGGCACCCGGCCGGTCGTCGTCAACAACAGCAACATCACCAAGCCGCCGGCCGGTGAGCCCACGCTGCTGACGGTCGCCGAGGTCAAGACGCTCTTCCACGAGTTCGGTCACGCGCTGCACGGCCTGCTGTCCGACGTGCGCAACGTGTCGTTCTCCGGGCCGAACGTGCCGCGCGACGTGGTCGAGTACCCCTCGCAGGTCAACGAGATGTGGATGCTGCGGCCCGAGGTGCTCGCCCGCTACGCCCGCCACCACGCCACCGGCGAGCCGCTGCCGGAGGCGGTGGTGGACCGGCTGAAGGAGGCGCGCCGCTTCGGCGAGGGCTTCCGCACCGTGGAGTACCTGGGCGCCGCCGTGCTCGACTGGGCCTGGCACTCGCTGGCGGACGGCCAACAGCCCGGCGACGTGGAGGAGTTCGAGGCGGCCGCGCTGGAGGCCGCGGGGCTGGCGATGCCGGAGATTCCGCCGCGTTACCGCAGCACGTACTTCAGCCACGTCTTCTCGGGCGACGGCTACAGCGCGGGCTACTACTCCTACATCTGGAGCGAGGTGCTCGACGCCGACACGGTGGAGTGGTTCGAGACCAACGGCCGTCCGGTGCGCGAGAGTGGTCAGGCGTTCCGCGAGGGCCTGTTGTCGCGGGGCGGCAGCGTGGACCTGATGGAGGCGTTCGAGGCGGTGGTGGGCCGTCCGCCGCGCATCGAACCGCTGCTGGCCCGACGCGGCCTCACGTCCTGACGATCCGTCAGGACATCGACCGCACGGTCCCGTCGGCGGGCCCTCCCCGGGCCGCCGACGGGACCGGCGCGGTTCAGCGGTTGCCGACCGCCTGCCTGATCAGGGTGCGGCCGAAATCCCACATCAGGCCGCTGCCCTTGTGGGCGTCGTCCATCACGTCGGCGAACGCGTCCACGAACCGGTCGACCTCGCGCTCGCCGATGATCAGTGGCGGGATCAGCTTGATGACCTCCAGGTGGTCGCCGGAGACCTGCGTGAGGATGCGGTGCCGTTGCAGCAGCGGCACCACGACCATCTGCGCGAACAGCCCCCTGCGGGCCGCCTGGAGCATCGCCCATCCGCTGCGCAGCTTCAGCGACCGGGGGCGGCCGAACTCGATGCCGATCATCAGGCCCCGGCCGCGCACCTCGTGCAGCATCTCGTAGCGGTCGGTCAGGGCGGCGAGCCGGGTGCGCAGGAGGTCGCCGGTGACCCGGGCGTTCTCCACGACCCGCTCGTCCTCCATGACGCTCAGCGTCGCCAGGCCCGCCGCCATCGCCTGCGCGTTGGACCCGAAACTGGCGGAGTGCACCAGCACCCGGTCCATCGAGGAGTAGACCTTCTTGAAGATCCACTCCTTGCCGAGCGTCGCGGACACCGGAACGTAGCCGCCGGACAGCGCCTTGGAGACGGTCACCAGGTCGGGTTCGACGCCGGTCTCGTGCTGGTACGCGAAGAACTCACCGGTGCGCCCCAGCCCGGTCTGCACCTCGTCGCAGATGAGCAGGGCCTTGTGCCGGTGCAGCAGGTCCTGCGCGGCGGCCAGGTAGCCGGGCGGGGCGATGTGCACGCCGTGGCCCTGGATGGGCTCGACGATGAGCGCGGCGACGTCCCCCTTGCCCAACTCCCGTTCCAGCGCGCCCAGATCGCCCATCGGGATCGCGGTGTCGGGCAGCAGGGGCGCGAAGCCGTCCTGGAAGCCGGGTTCGCCGTTGACCGACAGCGAACCGGTGGTCAGCCCGTGGAAGGAGTGCGTGCAGTACAGCACGCGCGGGCGTCCGGTGGCGTAACGGGCGAACTTCAGCGCGGTCTCGACCGCCTCGGTGCCGCTGTTGCCGAAGAACACCCGGTCCAGGTGCGGGGTGTGGGACAGCAGCTTCTCGGCGAGCAGGCCGGGCAGCGGCGGGCAGTCGAACCGGGTGAGGTCCGCGAGCCCGGCGTCCAGCACGTCGTGCAGCGCCTTGCGGACCACGGGGTGGTGGCGGCCCAGGCCCATCACGCCGAACCCGGCCAGCATGTCGAGGTAGTCGTCGCCGTCCGCGTCCCAGAAGTACGCGCCCTCGGCCCGCTCGTAGACCTTGTCGAAGCCGATGGTGTGCAGCATGCGCGGCAGTTGGTGGTTGAGGTGCCTGGCGTGCAGTTCGTAGCGCTCGGCGCCCCGTTCGGCCAGCAGCCTCGCGAGGTCGAATCCCTTCGCCTCGGGCCCGGCTTCATCGGCCATCGGCTTCCTCCTTCTCTATGACGGTGGCGGTGGCCGGGCTGCCGGTCACGGTCGGGGTGGGGGTGCCGGTCGCGTTCGGGGTCGCGGGGGCGGTCACGCGGGCCAGGGTGGCACCGACGCGGCTCGCGATCTCGGCCGGGGTGAGCCCGAGGTCGGCCAGCACCTCGCTGCGTTTGGCGTGCGCCAGGAACTGCGGAGGAATACCGAAGTCCCTGACGGGAACGTCGACTTCGGCGTCGCGCAGGGCCTGCGAGACCGCGGAGCCGACGCCGCCGACCCGGCCGTTGTCCTCCACCACGGCGACCAGGTCGTGCCGCGCGGCGAGCCCCGGCAGCGCCTCGTCCACCGGCTTGACCCAGCGCGGGTCGACGACGGTGACGCCGATGCCACGGTCGCGCAGCAGGGCGGCGGCGGACAGGCAGGTGGACGCCAGCGCGCCCACCGAGACCAGCAGCACGTCCTCGCGCTCCCCGCGGTGCAGCACGTCCATGCCGCCGACCCGGTCGATCGCGGGCAGCGGCTCGCCCACGGTCTCCTTGGGGAAGCGCAGGACGGTGGGGGCGTCGTCCACCGTGACGGCCTCACGCAGTTGGGCGCACAACTGGTCGGCGTCGCGCGGCGCGGCGATCCGCAGGCCGGGCACGACCTGGAGGATCGACATGTCCCACATGCCGTTGTGGCTGGCGCCGTCGGTACCGGTCACCCCGGCGCGGTCGAGGACGAACGTCACGCCGCAGCGGTGCAGCGCGACGTCCATCAGCACCTGGTCGAAGGCGCGGTTGAGGAAGGTGGCGTAGACGGCGACGACGGGGTGCAGGCCGCCGGTGGCCAGGCCCGCCGCGGAGACGGCGGCGTGCTGCTCGGCGATGCCGACGTCGTGGACGCGGTCGGGGAACTCCTCGGCGAACCCGGCCAGTCCCACCGGCTGGAGCATGGCCGCCGTGATGGCCACGACGTCCTCGCGCTCCCGGCCGAGTTCGACCATGGCGTCGCCGAACACCGACGTCCACGAGCGCCCTGCCGAAGGGGTGAGCGGGGTGCAGGTCAACGGGTCCATGGCGCCCACCGAGTGGAAGCGGTCCGCTTCGTCCTGCTCGGCGGCGGCGTACCCGCGGCCCTTCTCGGTCAGGCAGTGTATGAGGACGGGACCGTGGAACCGCTTGGCGCGGCGCAGGGCGGACTCCACCGCCCCGATGTCGTGGCCGTCGATCGGGCCGACGTACTTCAGGCCCAGGTCCTCGAACATGCCCTGCGGGGCGAAGGCGTCCTTGAAGCCCTTCTTGGCCCCGTGCAGCGACTCGTACAGCGGGCGGCCGACGACCGGGGTGTGCTGGAGCACCTGCTTGCCCCAGGACAGCACGCGTTCGTACTCGTTGGTGGTGCGCAGCGTGGCCAGGTGGTTGGCGAGGCCGCCGATGGTGGGGGCGTAGGAGCGCTCGTTGTCGTTGACCACGATGATCAGTGGACGGTCGCGGGCCGCGGCGATGTTGTTGAGCGCTTCCCAGGCCATGCCGCCGGTCAGTGCGCCGTCGCCGATGACCGCGACGACGTGGTGGCGGCTGCCGAGCACCTGGTTGGCCTTGGCCAGGCCGTCGGCCCAGCCCAGCACGGTGGAGGCGTGACTGTTCTCGATGACGTCGTGCTCGGACTCGGCCCGCGAGGGGTAGCCGGACAGGCCGCCCTTGGCGCGCAGCTTGGAGAAGTCCTGACGACCCGTCAGGAGCTTGTGGACGTAGGACTGGTGACCGGTGTCGAAGAGGACCTTGTCCCGGGGGGACTCGAAGACGCGGTGCAGTGCGATGGTCAGCTCGACCACGCCGAGGTTCGGGCCGAGGTGGCCTCCGGTCCGCGCGACCGCGTCGATCAGGAACGTCCGGATCTCACCTGCGAGTTCGTCCAGTCGTCCGGCGTCGAGCGCCTTGAGGTCCTGCGGGCCTCGGATGCTCTCCAACAACGACATGGTGGGGCCTCCTTTCGCTGGTTCTCCCCAACCGGGCGTGCGCCGCCGCTCGGGCCACGGCCCCGGCGGCGGCTCGGACGACGGCTCAGGCCACGGTGACCGTGGGGCCGGTGCCGTCCGCCTCCTGCGGGTCCACCCCCATCCGTTCGGCGATCTTGAGGGCTTCCTCGATCAGGGTCTCCACGATCTTCGACTCCGGCACGGTCTTGATGACCTCACCCTTCACGAAGATCTGCCCCTTGCCATTGCCCGACGCCACACCGAGATCCGCCTCACGCGCCTCACCCGGCCCGTTCACCACACACCCCATCACCGCCACCCGCAACGGCACCGTCATCCCCTCAAGACCCGCCGTCACCTCATCCGCCAGCTTGTACACATCCACCTGCGCACGACCACACGACGGACACGACACGATCTCCAGCCGCCGCTCCCGCAACCCCAACGACTCAAGAATCTGGATCCCCACCTTCACCTCCTCCGCGGGAGGCGCCGACAACGACACCCGAATCGTGTCCCCGATCCCCTCCGACAACAACGCACCGAACGCCACCGCCGACTTCACCGTCCCCTGAAAAGCCGGACCCGCCTCCGTCACCCCCAAATGCAACGGGTAATCACACTTCTCCGCCAGCAGACGGTAAGCATTCACCATCACCACCGGATCGTTGTGCTTCACCGAGATCTTGATGTCCCGGAAACCGTGCTCCTCGAACAACGAGCACTCCCACAACGCCGACTCCACCAACGCCTCCGGAGTCGCCCGCCCATACTTCTCCAGCAACCGCTTGTCCAACGACCCCGCGTTCACCCCGATCCGAATCGGCGTCCCCGCATCCGAGGCCGCCTTCGCGATCTCCCGCACCTTGTCGTCGAACTGCCGGATGTTCCCCGGATTCACCCGCACCGCCGCACACCCCGCGTCGATCGCCGCGAACACGTACTTCGGCTGGAAATGAATGTCCGCGATCACCGGAATCTGCGACTTCCGCGCGATCACCGGCAACGCATCCGCGTCGTCCTGCGACGGACACGCCACCCGCACGATCTGACACCCCGACGCCGTCAACTCAGCGATCTGCTGCAACGTCGCACCCACGTCCGCCGTCACCGTCGTCGTCATCGACTGCACCGACACCGGAGCATCCCCACCCACCGCCACCGACCCCACCTGGATCTTCCGGCTCCTACGACGCTCAGCGAGCTTCAACGGAACGGACGGCATGCCGAGGGCGACGGGTTCGTTGGTGGTGGTCATGGCGATCAGCCTCGATTCCCGGCCACGGTCTCCCGGGCCGCGCGCAGCGACTCCTTGAGCGAACCCATGGTGGCGAGCACGGCGGTGGGCTCGTAGCCGCAGTGCGCCATGCAGTTGGCGCACCGCGGGTCCTTGCCGCGCCCGTACTTGTCCCAGTCGGTCTCGTCCACGAGTTGCCGGTACGTGGGGACGTAACCGTCGCTCATCAGGTAGCAGGGCCGCTGCCAGCCGAAGAGCGAGTAGTTCGGGATGGCCCAGGCGGTGCAGGGGAAGTCCGCCTTGCCTTCCAGGAAGTCCAGGAAGAGCGGGCTGTGGTTCAGCCGCCACTTCTTGCGGTTCCCGTTGCCGAACGCCTTCCGGAACAGCTCGCGGGTCTGCTCGACGCCGAGGAAGTGCTCCTGGTCGGGCGCCTTCTCGTAGGCGTAGGCGGGCGAGATCATCATCTCGTCGACCTGGAGGTCGTCGTTGAGGAAGTTCAGCACCTCGATGATGGTCTGCGGGGTGTCGGTGTTGAAGAAGGTCGAGTTGGTGGTGACCCGGAAGCCGCGTGCCTTGGCCTCCTTGATCGCCGCGACCGCCTCGTCGAAGACGCCTTCCTTGGCGACCGACTCGTCGTGCCGCTCCCGCAGCCCGTCGATGTGGACGGCGAAGGCGAAGTAGCGGGAGGGGGTGAACTTCTCCAGCTTCTTGCGGAGCAACATCGCGTTGGTGCACAGGAAGACGTACTTCTTGCGGGCGACCAGCTGCCGCACGATCTCGTCGATCTGCGGGTGCATCAGCGGCTCGCCGCCCGCGATGGAGACCATGGGCGCGCCGGACTCCACCACGGCACCCACCGCCTGCGCCACGGGCATGCGCTGCTTGAGCACTCCGGCGGGATGCTGGATCTTGCCGCAGCCCTCGCACTTGAGGTTGCACGCAAAGAGCGGTTCAAGTTCCACGATCAACGGGAACCTCTCGCGCCTGCGGAGCATTTTCTGTTCAAAGAGGTACGTCCCGACCCGGACGGACTGTCGGAGCGGCATGGCCATCTGGCTCACCTCCAGGGGAGAGCGTGGTTACGGTGCCAATCAAGGAAGGCGGGGAAGACTGACCTCAGCACGCGGAACGCGGTGATTCCGGTGCGGAGCGTCGCGACACGCAGGAGTTCGTACTCAGGGGTGTCCACCACGACACGGACGGCGGCCACCGGACGCGGCGCGTCGGCGAGCGCGGCGCGGCGGACGGCGGCGGACTCCATGTCGACGGCGAGCGCCCCGCGGGCCCGCAGCCGCAGCCGTTCCGCGCCGCGGACGACGTGGTCGGACTCGGCGACGCGCCCGGTGTGGACGCGGGCACGGCCGTGGGCGTGCCGGGTGAGGGCGTCGGCGAGCGGCCCGGCGGACTCGGACCGCTCGTCGACGACAATGTCACCCGGCAGCAGGCCGGGCGCCACTCCGGCGCAGAAGCCGGTGGCGAGCACGGCGGCGCCGCGCAGCGCGGGATCACCGCGCAGCGCGTCGGCGACGGCGTGCTCGGCGGCGCGCGGCCCCATGCCGGTCCGCAGCAGCGTCACCGCCGCTGCCGGGGAGCCGGCCGCGCCGCCGCGCAGGGCCGTCTTCTCGACGGCCAGGGCGCAGACGACGAGCAGGGGTTCGCGCGGCGGCGCGGACGGTGGGACCGGATCGGCACGGGAGCGGGAGGAGGAGCGTGAGGGACGGGGCATCAGGCGGCCTCCCCCAGCGGGGCGGCCAGCAGGGCGGGTTCGCCGTGCAGGTAGCGGCCGAGCGCGGTGACGGGGAAGACCATCCGGTACAGGTGGTAGTTGATGGAGAAGTCCCAGGGGAAGCCGGTGCCGGTGAAGTACGGCTCGTCCCAGGACCCGTCCTCGTTCTGCGTGTCGGCGAGCCAGCGGACGCCGCGCTCCACCGCCTTGCCGTCCCGCTCCCCCGCCGACAGCAGCGCCATCAGCGCCCAGGCGGTCTGCGAGGCGGTCGAGGTGCCGCGTCCCGCCCATTCCTGGTCGGGGTAGGAGCGCAGGTCCTCGCCCCAGCCGCCGTCCGCGTTCTGCACGCTCTCCAGCCAGGCCACGGCGCGGCGGATCGCGGGGTGTTCTACCGGCAGGCCGACCCCGATCAGGGCGGGCACCACCGAGCCGGTGCCGTAGACGTAGTTGACGCCCCAGCGCCCGAACCACGAGCCGTCCCGCTCCTGTTCGGCCAGCAACCAGTCGACGCCGCGCCGGGTGCGCGGGTCGTCGCGCAGGCCGACGGCGGCGAGCATCTCCACGACGTGCGCGGTGACGTCGGCCGACGGCGGGTCGATGACCTCGCCGAAGTCGCAGAACGGCAGGCGGTTGGGGAACCGGCTGGTGTTGTCGACGTCGAAGGCGCCCCACGCGCCGTTCTTGGACTGCATGCCGAGGTTCCACAGCACGCCGCGTTCGATGGCGGAGGCCAGCCGGGCCCGGTCGGGGTGCTCGACGCGCTTGAGGGCGAGCACGACCTCGGCGGTGTCGTCGATGTCCGGGTAGTTGTCGTTGTCGAACTCGAAAGCCCAGCCGCCGGGTGTCAGTTCGGGCCTGCGCACCGACCAGTCGCCGCGCTTGCCGATCTGCTCCTGGAGCATCCAGTCGGCCGCCTTGACCAGCGCCGGGTGGTCGGCGGGCAGGCCCGCGTCGGCGAGGGCGATGGTGGCCAGACAGGTGTCCCAGACCGGGGACTGGCAGGCCTCGACCATGCGGCTGCCGTCCTCGTGCCAGACGGCGAACCGGTCGAGGGAGGCGAGGCCGGCCCGCATCACCGGGTGGTCCAGGTCGTAGCCGAGCAGCCGCAGGGCGATGATGGAGTAGACGGCCGGTGGCTGGATGCCGCCCCAGCAGCCGTCGTTCTCCTGCCGTTCGATGATCCAGCGGGCGGCGACGCCCAGCGCGGTGCGGCGCAGCGGTCTGATGCTCACCTTGCGGTAGGCGTGCAGGGCTTTGTCGAGGCGCTGGAAGACGCCTTCCCAGCTGTGCAGCGGGGCGGCGGGGCGCGGCGGGTTGGGCACCGCGGGGTCGGTGTGCAGCTCGTCGATGGGGAACGGCGAGGGCCGCACCGGCCGGTGTGCCCCGACGACGGTGAGGGGCACGATGGTCTGCCGGGCCCACTGGCCGAAGGAGTAGAGGTTCAGCGGGAACCACTTCGGCAGGTAGATGATCTCCGGCGGCAGTTCCGGCAGGTCCTCCCACTTCCACCAGCCGAACAGGGCCAGCCAGATGCGGGTGAAGACCCGGGTGGCGGCCACGCCGCCGTGGGCGCGCACCCAGGCCGCGGCGGTGGCCATGTGGGCGTCGGTGGGCTCGTCACCGGCGAGGCGCAGCGCCACGTAGGCCTCGACGGTGGTGGAGATCTCGCCGGGGCCGCCGTGGAAGGTGGCCCAGGTGCCGTCCTCGCGCTGCTGGGACCGGATCCAGCGGGCGGCGGCCTCCAGGACCCGGGGCTCCTGGATACCGAGGAACTGACGGAGCAGCAGGTCCTCGGCGTCCATGGTGACGTTGGTCTCCAGGATGCCCTTCCACCAGCCGTCCGGATGCTGGGCGGCGAGCAGGTGGGCGGTGGCGCGCTCCGCGGTGCGGGCGGCGACCCGCTCCACGGGGTCGAGCGGTCCGGCGGCCGCCGGGCCGGCGGCCCGGTCGGTCCGTTCACTGGCCGAGGTGGCACGAGGTGGAAGTGGTCCCGCGCTTCCGTCGGTCGTCGCTGTCATGGCTTCCCCTTCTGCAGTGTGGCACTGCGCCGGTGGGGCGTCCGTCGGCCGGCGTCGCACGCGACGCGGTCGGCGACTGCGCTCAGGCAGTTGCAGTTGTCATCTTTCTCGTACCACAACGAAGTCGGCCAACGCGAAGAGGTTTCGCCTGGTCTCCTCCGGCATCGCCACTCCGTCAAGTGCGGCGAGGGCGGTGGCGTGTTGGCGACGGGCCTCGCGCGAGGTCCATTCCCGGCCACCGGCCTGTTCGATCAACGCGGCGCGGTCGGCGAATTCTTCCTCGCTGAAGTCCCCGATCTCGGGGTTCTTGGCGTCCGCCGCCAGGAGTTCACCCAGACGCTCCGCCGCCTCACCCTCGGCGGCGAGCGCGGCCACCACGGGCAGGGACTTCTTGCGCTGACGCAGGTCGCTCCAGGTCTGCTTGCCGGTCACCGCGGGCTCGCCCCAGATGCCGAGCAGGTCGTCGACGGCCTGGAAGGCGAGGCCGAGGTGGTAGCCGTAGCTCTCCAGCGCGTCGGCGGTGGCCTCGTCGGCGCCGCCGAGCACGGCGCCGATGGAGCAGGCACAGGCCAGCAGGGCGCCGGTCTTGTTGCCCTCCATCTCCAGGCACTCCTCGACGGTGACCCGTTCGCGGTGCTCGAAGGAGATGTCCTGCGCCTGACCGTCGATCAGCTTGCGGGTGGCCACCGTCAGCCGCCGGGTGGCCCGGCCCGCCTCCACGGTGCCCTGCTCCAGCAGGATCTCGTTGGCCAGTGCGAACAGCGCGTCGCCGACCAGGATGGCCTGCGCCGGGCCGTGCACCTTCCACACCGTGTCGCGGTGCCTGCGCTGCTCGTCGCCGTCCATCAGGTCGTCGTGGAGCAACGAGAAGTTGTGCACGAGTTCCACCGCGACCGCGCCGGGCACGCCCGCCTCGGGTGCGGCGCCCGCGGCCTCGGCGGACATCAGCGCGAGCGCCGGGCGGACCGCCTTGCCGCTGTCGCCGTGGGTGGGGTTGCCCGCCGCGTCGATCCACCCGAAGTGGTAGGCGGCGACGGTGTCCATCGGGGGCGCGAGCCGGTCCACCGCCGCGCGCAGGACGGGGGTGGACAGGGTCCGCCCGCGCTCCAGCAGCGCGGTGACGCCTTGCTGCGCCTGTGGCGCTGCCAGCTGCTCGTGGGCCGGTGTCACGGGTTCTCCTTCGCTTGCTGATTTCTGGCTCATACGGCTTCCAGCGCACCGTCGGGGGCCGGTCGGCCGAGTTCCGTCAGGGCGTCCCGGGCGGCCCGCAGCCCGCTGCGCACGGCGCCCTCCATCGTCGCGGGCCACCCGGTAGCGGTCCACGCGCCCGCCAGGTACAGGCCCGGGGCGCGGGTGCGGGCGGCCGGGCGCAGCCTGCCGACGCCCGGCGTGGGGGCGAAGGTGGCGGTGCGTTCCCGGGTGACGAAGAAGTCCCGTACGGTCGCGGCGCGAGCGGCGGGCAGCAGCCGCTCCAGCTCCGGCAGGTAACGGGCCCTCAGTTCGGCGACCGGCAGGTCGATCTCGTCCTGGGCGGCGGACTGCGACAGCGCCACGTACTGCCCTTCGGTGAGCCCCGAGGCGCCGGTGCGGTCGAAGACCCACTGCACGGGGCTGTCCAGTGCGGCGAGGAACGGCTCGCGCAGCACCGGGCGGTCGTAGATCACGTGGACGTTGAGGATCGGCGCGGTGCCGATGCGCAGCAGGGCGTCCGGGTCGGCCAGCGCGCCGTCCGGCAGCAGGCCGTGCGCCTCCTGCTGCGGCACCGCGAGCACCACGGTGCCCGCGGCCAGTTCCTCGGCGCGGCCGGGTCCGGTGGCCACGTCCACCAGCCAGCCGCCGTCCGGGGCGGCGCGCAGCCCGCCGACGCGGCCGCGCAGCACGGTCGTGACGCCGGCCGCGTCCAGGGCGGCGCGGGCGCGGGTGTCGTGCAGGTCGCCGAGCGGGGCGCGGGCCCAGCCGATGTCGGCGGCGCCGGGGTCGGAGAGCAGCCCGGTCTTGAAGACCATGGCGGCCAGGCCGAGCGAGGCCTGGTCGGCGGTGGCGTTGAGGGTGGCGACGCCGACCAGGTCCCACAGCGCCTCGACGGTGCGCCGCGACTGGCCGCGGGCGCGCAGCCAGCTCGCGAAGTCGACCGCGTCGAGCGCGGGGTCGTCCAGGTCGAGCCCGCGCAGCGCGAGGGCGGCGCGGCCGACCGTGGCCCGTTCGGCGAGCGACAGGTGCGGGTAGGTGGCGAGGGAGGCGGCCAGGTGCAGCGGGACGGGCAGCGCGGTGCGCCGCAGGTGTCCCATCCGCTGACGGCCCGCGTCCAGCACGGGCACGTCCAGCCGGTCCTGGAGGGTGACCAGGTCGCTCGCCGCGATCCGGTCGAGGAACCAGCGGTAGGCGGTGCAGCAGCGCAGGAAGACGTGCTGGCCGTTGTCGACCGTCAACTCCCCTGCCGGGGTGTCGCGTTGGAAGGAGAAGGCGAGACCGCCGAGGCGCGGCCTGCCCTCCACCAGCGTGACCCGCACTCCGGCCTCGGCCAGGGTGAGCGCGGCGGTGGTGCCCGCCAGACCGCCGCCCACGACGACGGCGGTGGCCGCGGCGGCCTGGTCGCGGTGGTCGTCCCGCGGCATCGATGTCCGGCTCATGCGCTCTCCCCCTTCGCGGCGTCCCCGGGTGCCGTCGGCAGGAGGGACGCGATGATCGTCGGCGGGGTTGAGCGCCCGGCGCGGTGGGCCGGGCGGAACGCCGGCGCTGGGGAGGGCCTCATCTCAGGCACGCCCCCTGGCCGCGTGCCGGGTGTCGAGCCCGGCGAGCCCGCGCAGCGCGACGTAGGCCTTCTCGCGCCCGGGCAGCGAGACCCGGCCGCGCAGCACCGCCTCGGGGTCGGCGGCGATGCGTTCCAGCAGGCGGCGGTAGATCCCGGCCATGGCGGCCACGCAGGCGCCGCTGCGCCGGTCGAGCATCGGCAGCAGCCGGTAGCCTTCCGCGAACAGGGCCCGGGCGCGCCGCACTTCGTGGTGGACGAGGCCCGCGAAGTCCGCCCCGGCGGGCGGCACGGGCTGGGAGAACCCGGCGGAGCAGCCGAACTTGGCGAGGTCCTCGGCGGGCAGGTAGGTGCGTCCGTTGCCCGCGTCCTCGCGAACGTCCCTGAGGATGTTGGTCAGTTGCAGGGCCAAGCCAAGCGTGTCGGCGTAGCTCGACGCGTGCTCCGCGTCGCGGGCGCCGGGGACCGTGCCGAAGACGCCGAGCGACAACCGGCCGATGCCGCCGGCGACGCAGCGGCAGTAGACCTTCAGGTCGTCCCAGCTCTCGTAGGTCTCGCCGCGCAGGTCCATCTGGACGCCGTCGATGAGTTCGTCGAGCCCGCCGAGCGGGATCGGGAAGCGGCGGGAGGCGTCGGCGAGCGCGACGGCGACCGGGTCGGTGTCGTCCTCGGACACCTCGCCGTCCCGTACCCGGCCGAGCACCGCCCGGGTCTCCTCCAGCCGGACCCGCTTGGTGGCGGGGTCCAGGTCGCCGTCGCCGATGTCGTCGACCCGGCGGGAGAACGCGTACAGCGCCGACATGGCCTGCCGCTTCTCCTGCGGCAGCAGCCTGATGCCGTACGCGAAGTTGCGTGCCTGCTGCCCGGTCACGGTCTCGCAGTACCGGTACGCGGCCAGTACCGGTGCGGACGTGTGCGCGGAACCGTCCACGATCCGGCTCACCCCTCTCGTCGCAATGTGGACCCCACCTCGCGCAGCAGCCCGAGCTTGGTGGCCTTCGGCGCTCCCGCCAGGACGTCGTAGCGGGCCGCCTCGACCGCCGCGAGCGCGGCACGGCCCCCCGCCACGAATCCCGCGAGCAGCAGCTTCAGCCTGCCGTGGACGCTACCCACCAGCGGGGTGCCTTCATTCAACAGATCGCGGGCGCGTTCCGCTTCGTATTTCACCAGCGCACGCACCTGCGCGCCCCCGGTGGGGGCGGCGAGGTCGGCCTCGGTCACGCCGAACCGCGCCATGTCGTCGGCGGGCAGGTAGATCCGGTCGCGGGCCAGGTCCTCGGCGACGTCCTGGAGGTGCTCGACGATCTGCAACGCGGTGCACACCGCGTCGGAGTGCCGGATGCGCTCCGGGGTGGCGGTGCCGGTGATGGCGAGCACCAGGCGGCCCACGGGGTTGGCGGACAGCTCGCAGTACGCGAGCAGCTCGTCGTAGTCGGCGTAGCGGCGCACCCGCTGGTCCTGGCGGTTGGCCTCGATCAGGCCGAGGAATGGCTCGGGGGTCAGTCCGCGGGCGCGGACGACCGGGGCGAGGGTGCGCAGGAGGGGATGGCCCGGGGTGTCGCCGTCGAAGATCCGGCGCAGGTCCTTCTCGAGGGCGTCCAGCATGGCGAGCCGGTCGTCGGTGGCGGCCGGGTCGAGGCCGAGCCAGCGGGCGTCGTCGCGGCCGGGCGGCAGGTCGCCGTCGCCGATGTCGTCGACCAGGCGGGCGTAGCCGTACACCGCCATCAGGTCGTCACGCCAGGCGCGCGGCAGGAAGAACGGCGCCACGGGGAAGTTCTCCCGGGCGGCCTTGTCGAGGACGGCGCGCGACTGGGTCTCCTCCGTCCCCGCGGTCACCATGGGTGGCCCCATGTCGCAGCGGCGGACGTGCCCCGGAGCTGGATGGGTTCCGTGTTCATGGCCGCCACACCCCCCGTTCTACACTGATCCTCAGGTTCTTCCCATTTCGGACACGCCGCACCCAATACCGCCCTCCGTTCCTGCCGTCGCCACCGTGCGCGCCCGCACCCCGCGCGCCGAAGGGCAGGTCGTGGGCGGTCCGGCGGTGGGCATTGACTCAGCGTACGCCGTACAGGGATCCGGCGTACGCCCGGGTGTCCCGGTCATTCACCCACGACGTCGAACACCATGAGGGCCGCGAATCTTCCCTTCCGCCACACGAGTTGATCGCTGTCACACGTACGGCCCCTGCCGACCGTATCGGCACGGGGTCGCACGGACGACGCGATTGACGCAACGGATGCGCGACGGCTCCCTCACGATCGGGTCGACACCGGCGCGTTCGGTCAGCCGCGGGTGTGCTCCTCGTAGGCGGCCAGCACCGCTTCGGTCGGGCCGTCCATGAGCAGTTCACCGCGTTCCAGCCACAGCACCCGGTCGCACACCTCACGGATCGAGCGGTTGTTGTGGCTGACCAGGAAGACCGTGCCGGCCTGCTCGCGCAGTTCCCGGATGCGCTCCAGCGAACGCCGCTGGAACGCCACGTCGCCGGTGGCCAGCGCCTCGTCGATGAGCAGCACGTCGTGCCGTTTGGACGCGGCGATGGCGAACCGCAGCCGGGCGCCCATGCCGGAGGAGTAGGTGCGCATCGGCAGCGAGGAGAAGTCACCGCGCTCGTCGATGCCGGAGAAGTCCACGATGTCCTGGTAGCGCTCGCGGATCTCGTGGTGACCCATGCCCATCGCCAGGCCGCCGAGGACGACGTTGCGCTCGCCGCTCAGGTCGTTCATCAAGGCCGCGTTGACCCCGAGCAGCGACGGACGGCCCTCGACGTAGACCCGGCCGCGCTCCGGCGGCAGCAGCCCGGCGATCGCCCGCAGCAGCGTGGACTTGCCGGCGCCGTTGGTGCCGATCAGCCCGACCGCCTCACCGCGGTACCCGACGAAGCTGACACCGCGTACGGCGTGCACCTCGCGCAGGTGCGCAGGGGCCTGGCGGCGCACCAGACGGCCGAGGGCCGCCGACGCGCTGCGTCTGCCGCCACCGCCGCCGTGCACCCGGTAGACGATGTGCAGTTTCTGCACGACGACCGTGGGCACCCGCTCGTCCCGTACCGCGTCCGTCATCCGTACCTTCCCCTGAAGTGCCGCGGTGGGCAGCACATCAGGGAAAGGTGAACGCGAGGCGGACTGCGGCCGAGCAGCCGCCCAACCAGGCGCGTGACGCCGGGGTGCTCAGATGACCGGCGGCCGTCCCAGCCGGGTCAGCCGCCACACCGTGCGCCAGCGCATCGGCCTGCGCGGTCCGCACGGCTTCGTCCAGCCCTCCTTGAACCCGCCCAGCCAGGCCCGCAGCGCGGGACGGGACGGGCGGCGGGCCAGCGTCAGCAGGATCCAGGTGGTCAGGTACAGCGGCACCAGCGGGAGGGGCAGGTTGCGGCGGGCCAGCCAGACCCGGTTGCGGGCCACCATGCGGTGGTAGACGGCGTGCCGGCTCGGCGCGGTCGCCGGGTGCTCCAGCACCATGTCCGCGCGGTAGTCGATCAGCCAGCCGGCGTCCAGCGCCCGCCAGGCCAGGTCGGTCTCCTCGTGCGCGTAGAAGAACTCGTCGGGCAGCCCGCCGACCTGCTGGAAGACCGCCGTCCTGGTGGCGTTGGCGCCACCGAGGAACGTGGTGACGCGCGAGGAGCGCAACGGGTCGGAGGCACGCAGCCTGGGCACGTGACGGCGCTGCGTGCTGCCGGTCTCCGGGTCGGTGATGCGGAAGGAGACGATGCCCAGCCTGCGGTCGGCGGCGAAGGCCTCGCGCACCAGTTGAGCGGTGTCCTGCCGGGGCAGCAGCCCGTCGTCGTCGAGGAACAGCAGCGCGTCCACCTCGCTGCCGCCGGGGCCGAACGCCTCGATGCCGACGTTGCGCCCGGCCGGGATGCCGAGGTTCTCCGGCAGCTCCACCGTCCGTACGCCGTCCGGGAGTTCGGGCAGCGGGGAGCCGTTGCCGACGACGACGACCTCGATGGCGTCGCCGTGCTGCCCGGCCACCGAGTCCAGCAGCGCGCGCAGTTCGTCGGGGCGGTTGCCCATGGTGAGCACGACCGCGCCGAGCCGCATCGCCGCGCTCACCGCAGCCTGCTCGACGCCAGGACGGACACCAGGTGCAGCAGCGTCTGGAGCAGCGCGATGCCCGCGAGCACCGCCACGCCCAGCCGCGAGAAGAACAGGTCGCCGCGGACCTGGTCGGCGATCGCCAGCACCAGGATCAGCAGGGACGCCTCGACGCCGAGCACCAGCCGGTGGAACTTCAGCGCGGCGGCGGCCCGCCGGGCGAGCGCCACACCGGACGAACGCGGCTCGGCGGCCGCCTCCTTGACCGGCGGCAGCCCGCCCTGGTGCCGAGCCACGCCGACGAGGTCGGTCTCGGCCTTGATGAGGATCGCGCCGAGCGCCGCGAGGGTGCCGAGGAACGCCCACAGCCAGTCGATACGGCCCGAGCCCCACAGGTCGGCGGCGCGCAGGCCGAAGCCGACCAGCACGGCGGCGTCGGTGAGATAGGCGCCGACCCGGTCGAGGTAGACCCCCGACAGCGAGAACTGCCGCTTCCAGCGGGCGATCTCGCCGTCCACGCAGTCCAGCAGCAGGTACAGCTGGACCATCACGACGCCCAGCACGGCGCCCGGGATGCCCGGCACCAGCAGCGCCGGTGCGGCCAGCACGCCGCAGACGGTCATCAGGTAGGTCAGCTGGTTGGGCGTGACCCGGGTGGTGACCAGGTGCCGGTCGATGCGCAGCGAGATCTCCCGCATGTACATGCGCCCGGCCCAGTGCTCACCGCTGCGCCGGTCCTTGACCCCCGCGGGGTGCACGACCGGCCGCAGTTCAGCTACCGATGGCTTTGACATAGTCCGCGTACGCATCCCTGATGGCGTCGGAGTCGAGGTCGAGGTGTTCGAGGATCGTGTAGCGGCCCGGGCGGGTCTGCGGCGCGTAGGCGACGGCGGCCACGAACTCCTCGTCGCTGAAGCCGATCTCGCCCGGCAGCACCGGCAGCCGGTGGCGCCGCAGCACCTCGGCGATCTGCCGCGACTCCTCGACCGCGCCGCGCAGGTGCATCGCGAACGCCGCGCCCATGCCGCACTGCTCGCCGTGCGAGGCGGCGCGCTGCGGGTACAGCAGGTCGAAGGCGTGGCTGATCTCGTGGCAGGCGCCGGACGAGGGGCGGGTGTCACCGCTGATGGACATCGCGATACCGGACATCACCAGGCCCTCGGCGAGCGTCACCAAGAACGCGTCGTCGCCCACCGTGCCCGGGTGGCGCAGCACCGACTCGCCCGCGCTGCGGGCCATCGCGGCGGCCAGGCCGTCGATGGGCTCGCCCGTCTCGCGGTGCGACAGCTCCCAGTCGGCGAGGGCCGAGAGGTTGGAGACCGCGTCGCCGATGCCGGAGCGCACGAAGCGGCTGGGCGCCGCGCCGATGACGTCCAGGTCGATGACGATGGCGATCGGCGTCGGCACCCCGTAGGAGCCGCGGCCGTTGTCGTTGTCCAGCGTCGAGACCGGCGAGCAGATGCCATCGTGGGACAGGTTGGTGGCGACCGCGACGAGCGGGAGGCCGACCCGTGCCGCGGCGTACTTCGAGGCGTCGATGATCTTGCCGCCGCCGAGCGCCACCACCGCGTCGTACCGCTTGCCGCGCATGGCGTCGGCCAGATTCACCGCCGCGTCGATCGAGCCGCCGCCCACCTCGAACCAGTCGGCGTCCGGCAGCGCCGGGGCAAGCCGCTCGCGCAGCGCCGCCCCGGAGCCACCACTGATCGCCACCGCCAGCCTGCCGGAGCTGGAGATGCGCTGGTCGGCGAGGAGACCCGCCAGGTCGTCCAGCGCGCCGCGCCGGATGTCGACGACGACCGGCGAGGGGATCAGCCGGGTCAGTACTGGCACGCGATCCCCCGGGCCTTGGCGAGGTCGTCGTGGTTGTCGATCTCGACCCAGGAGACCTCGCCGATCGGCGCGACGTCCACGGTGAAGCCGCGGTCGACCAGCTCCTGGTAGCCGTCCTCGTAGTACAGCTGCGGGTCGCGCTCGTAGGTGGCGCGCAGCGCGTCGGCGAGCGGCTCGGCGGCCTCCGGCTCGATCAGGGTGACGCCGATGTACTCGCCGGTGGCGGCGGCCGGGTCCATCAGCTTGGTGATCCGCTGGACGCCCTTGCCCTCGGCGGTGATGACCTTCATCTCCTCGTCGGCCAGCGACTTGACCGTGTCGAGGGCCAGGATGATCCGCTGTCCGGCGCCGCGCGCGGCCAGCAGGGTCTGCTCGACGGAGACCGGGTGCACGGTGTCGCCGTTGGCGAGGATGACGCCTTCCTTGATGACGTCCCGGGCGCACCACAGGGAGTAGGCGTTGTTCCACTCCTCGGCCTTGTCGTTCTCGACGAGGTGGAGCTTGACGCCGTACTTCTTCTCCAGCGCGGCCCTGCGCTCGACGACGGCCTCGCCGCGGTAGCCGATGACGACGGCCGCGTCGGTCAGCCCGACCTCCGCGAAGTTGCCCAGGGTCAGGTCCAGGACGGTGGTCTCACCGTCCACCGGCACCAGGGCCTTCGGCAGGGTGTCGGTGTAGGGGCGAAGACGCCGTCCGGCGCCGGCCGCCAGCACGAGGCCGATCATGTGGGTTCTCCTGTTTCGTCGTGTACCGCGGGCGCCCCGGCCGAGACCCAGAAACGGATGGACTCGGTGAGCACCGTCAGCGCGAGCAGCCCGGCCAGGGCCGCCAGCGCCCAAGTGAACGTCGTACGGTCCGCGAGGAGGGCGGCGAGCACGGTCACGACCAGCACCCTGCCCTCGTGCCCGCCGGTCGCGCGGACCAGGGCCCGCGGTGGCGCGCCGGTGCCGCCGCGGATGCGGTACACCGTGTCGTAGTGATGGTAGGCGACGGCCGCGACCAGCCCGAACGCCGCCGGGACCGCTCCGTGCAGGCCCGAGCGAGCGGCCAGCGCGAGGATCGTCACGTACTCGGCGGCCCGCAACAGCGGCGGCACCAGCCAGTCCAGCGCGCCCTTGAGCGGCGCGGCGACCGCCACGCCCGAGGTGACCGCGTAGACGGCGGCGGCGAGCACCGGCCACCAGGTGCCGCGGGGGGTCAGCCAGGCGGTGGCGACCACGGCGGCGGTGCCGAGCAGCGCGACCGCGGGGGCGGCGAAGGACGGCAGCCGCTTCGGGGCGACCCGTGCGACGGCCTCGGCGAGCGGGCCGCTGTCGGCGAGGTCGGCCAGGGCCTGAGCCGCGCGGTCGGTGCGCCGGGCGCGGCGGGTCAGCGAGCGCAGCAGGCGTCCGGCGGTGGTGTAGCAGGCGGCCAGCGCGCAGCCGACCAGCAGCACCAGGAAGACGATCCGGGGCGTGGTGACGGCCGTGAGCACGGCGATCAGCGCCCAGCGCTCACCGATCGGCAGCACGATCATGCGCCGCACCCACACCGTCCAGCCGACGCTGTCGAGCCGGTCGGACAGGGCAGCGGTCGGGCTGGTGTTGGCGGTCGCGTCGTGGTTCGCCTCGTTGAAGGAGAAGTCCACGATGTGGCGGCAGGACTGGAGCACCATCGCGCCCAGGGCCAGCGCCCACACGTCGTCGCCGCCGCGCGCGGCGCCCAGGGCCAGGCCCGCGTAGTAGGCGTACTCCTTGGCCCGGTCGAAGGTGGCGTCCAGCCAGGCGCCGAGCGTGGAGTACTGGAGGGAGTAGCGGGCGAGCTGGCCGTCGGTG
The DNA here is from genome assembly GCF_019890615.1 of Streptantibioticus parmotrematis. Classification (GTDB taxonomy): domain Bacteria; phylum Actinomycetota; class Actinomycetes; order Streptomycetales; family Streptomycetaceae; genus Streptantibioticus_D; species Streptantibioticus_D parmotrematis. Next base: position 74,405 of record NZ_JAINVZ010000017.1, read on the forward strand.
CAGTCCAGCACGAACGAGGCGATCAGCAGCACGCCGGCGGCGACGAAGCCGGGCCGGGTGCCGGTGGCGGCGCAGGCCGCGGCGATCAGCGCGACCAGCAGCGACGCGGTGGTGACCTGGTTGGGGGTGAGGCCGCGCCGGGCGCACCAGCGGGCGAGGTAGCGCGAGTAGGGGCTGATGCAGAAGGTGGTGAAGAAGCCGTCGCGGGACTTGACCGCGCCGCGCAGCCGCACCGCCTCGTCGTCCACGGCCTCGGTGGCCTCGCGGGCCCGCGTGCGGGCGCTGTCGTCGGCGGGCACGGCGGCGACCAGCACGCCGAGCTCGGGACGGTGCACGTCGATCCCGGCGTCCTCCAGCGCGGTGGCCAGGGCGTCGGGGGTGGGCGCCGCGGGAAAGCCGGTGCCGTTGCCGGCGGCCGCCGCGGCGGGCTCACGGGCGGCGGAGGCCAGCTCGGCGCGGGCGGCACCGGTCGCGGTGAGGGCGCCGGGGACCGCGCCCACGGGGAAGCGGGGGTCGGTCAGCGCCAGCCGCAGGGCGTGCCGGTGGCCGGTGAACCGGGGGTCGACCACGGCGACCCTGGCACCGGCGGGCGCCGCCGCCAGTTCGGCCGCCAGCCGCCCGGGGCCGTCCGCCACGGTGACGTCGAAGCCGAGGGCGCGCAGGTCCTCGGTGAGCGGCGAGCCGGCGACCGGCGGGCCGGTGAGGATGGCGGTCGACAGACGAACTCACTCCCCTGGATGTGATCTGGTGCGAGGCCGCCCGCGGCACGGCCGGGACGCGGGCGCGACGGCCACCACGCCCCCGTGACGCCGGAACGGGCTCGACGGCAGAGGCTATCGGATCGGCGGAAGGCGACGTTCACCGCAGGTTCACCCCGGGCTCGGCAGGCGCATCATGGCACGCCACGCTGTGCGGGCCGGAGGGGAGCAGCGCGGGCTGACACGGGGGTGAAGCCGGGCGTGATCACTCTCACGGGCGGGGTGGAGTGGGGCAGACTGGGGCCTTCGCGTACGTCGTGAACGTCACGGTGTGAGCGACAAGAAGCAGGGCGTTACCGAGGTTCAACAACGAAGGATGGCCATGCCGATCTCTCCCGCCACCGGCTCAGCGTCAACCGGGCCGGCCTCCCACGGCAGCTCGACCGTCAACGGCAGCGCGGAGGCGATCCTGCTGGAACTGGTCGACGAGACCGGCGAGACGATCGGGACCGCGGAGAAACTCTCCGCGCACCTGCCTCCCGGCAGGCTGCACCGCGCCTTCTCCGTCTTCCTGTTCGACGACGCCGGGCGGCTGCTGATGCAGCGGCGGGCACTGGGCAAGTACCACTCCCCCGGGGTGTGGTCCAACACCTGCTGTGGTCACCCGTACCCGGGCGAGCAACCGTTCGTGGCCGCCGCCCGGCGCACGGCGGAGGAGCTGGGGGTCGCCCCGGTGCTGATGCGCGAGGCGGGGACGGTGCGCTACAACCACCCGGACCCGGCCTCCGGGCTGGTGGAGCAGGAGTTCAACCACCTGTTCGTGGGTCTGGTGCGCGCCGAGCCGCGGCCGGACCCGGAGGAGGTCATGGAGACCGCCTTCGTGACCCCGGCGCAGCTGGCCGAGCTGGGCGCGGGGGCGACGCTGTCGGCGTGGTTCGGCACGGTGTTGGACGCGGCGCGCCCGGCGGCGCGTGAGCTGACCGGCACGGAAGCGGGCTGGTGACCGGCGCGGAAGCGGGCCGGTGACGGGCTGATCCGGCGCGGCGGGCGTCGCCGGAGGGCGGGCGTTCGTTCCCCGCCCGGCCGGTTCGCCGTGCGTCAGGAGGCGGCGTGCAGGGGGAGCGCCGCCCAGACGACCTTGCCGCCCTCCGGGGTGTGCTCGACGTCGCAGCTGCCGCCCGCCTCGACGGTGATCGCCTTCACCAGCAGCAGCCCGCGCCCGCCGGTCCTGACGTGGTCGGCCTCCAGCGCCTTGGGCCGGTACGGATGGTCGTCGGCGACCGCGATCCGTACCCAGCCGGTGGTCACGGCGATCTCGACGGTGATGCGCGGGGAGAGCACGGCGGCGTGCCGCACGGCGTTGGTCACCAGTTCGGAGACGATCAGCAGCAGCCCGTCGGCGGTCTCGTCGCGGACCGGCACCCGCTGCCGGGCCAGCAGGTCGCGCACCGCGTGCCGGACCTGGGGCACGGAGGAGTCCAGGGCGGGTGCGGTGAACCGCCAGGTCCCCTCGTACGGGACCCGCGGCGCGGCGGCGGGCACGGCGGCGCCGACCGCCCTGGGCACCGGGCCGGACGGGACGGGGTCGGCCGGGACCGGATCGGGTGGGATTCTTCCGCAGACCGTCATGACAGCAGCACCCGCTTCGCGTGACGTTCCCCGCAGTTCCGCCGATGTGGAACCGCTTCACTCCCCATGAGTGTTGAACGCAGGAAGCGCTTACCGAAGCGCTGACCGCAAGTCTGTACCTCTTGGCGTGTCGTGACCGGTAATGAACGTATTCACCGGCTGGACCGAGCGGTTGTGCGGCTTTTGTTCTTCTTGCGTGGTGGTCGCAGTCCAAGGGGCGCTCGCCCGGCTGCGGTTAGGATCCGGGCGGGCGATCATCTGGAGGTGCGCGCATGGCGGAGCCCGGTCTGCTGCTGGAACGACGGGACGGCGTCGCCACCGTCACCATCGCCAACCCGGCCAAGCGCAACGCCATGACGCCCGGGATGTGGCGGGAACTGCCGGTGCTGCTGGACGCCCTGGCCGCCGAGCCGCGGGTGCGGGCGCTGGTGCTGACCGGCGCGGGCGAGACCTTCTGCGCGGGCGCGGACATCTCGGCGCTCAGCGAGCCCGGCACCGAGGGCGCCGCGGCCGTCGCCGAGGAGGCGCTCGCCGCCTTCCCCAAGCCCACGCTCGCGGTGATCCGGGGCTACTGCGTGGGCGGCGGGTGCCAGCTGGCCGCCGCCTGCGACCTGCGGTTCGCGGCGCGCGGGTCGCGGTTCGGGGTGACCCCGGCCCGGCTGGGCATCGTCTACCCGGCCTCCTCCACCCGGCGGCTGGTCTCCCTCGTCGGGCCCGCGACCGCCAAGTACCTGTTGTTCTCCGCCGAGTTGATCGACGACGAACGGGCCTTGCGCACCGGACTGGTCGACGAGCTGCTGGACGCCGGTGAACTGGCCGCGCGCGTCGAGCGGTTCACCGCCGTGCTGGCGGGCCGGTCGCGGCTGACCCAGGCCGCGGCGAAGGAGTTCACCGCGCAGGCGCTGCGGGGCGAGCCGAGCGCGGACCGCGTGGCGCACTGGGAGCGCGAGGCACGCGGCAGCGGGGACCGCGCGGAAGGCGTCGCCGCGTTCCTGGAGCGACGCGAGCCGCGGTTCACGTGGAGCGCGTGACGCCGCCCGCCGACGGCACGGCAACAGTGGGCGTGGACCGCGTCCGTACGGAATACCCCCGGGTAACGTGAGGCGCATGACTACCCTGACCCTGCGGGCGGCCCGGCGCTGCTACAACGCGCTCAACCCGCTGCACTCGGCCTTCTACTTCGCGCCCGAGCACGACGAGCAGCTGGCCGCCCTCGGTCTCGAACGCGGTTCGATGGCCTACTTCGCCGGGCGGTCGGCCCCGATGGGGGCGGTCGGCGCGGGGACGGTCACCGCGACGTTCTACAACTTCAGCCCCGACCTCGTGGCCCGCGACATCCCGCGCGCCTGGGAACTGACCACCCCGGTGGAGGTCCTGGAGACGCGGCTGCGGATCACCGACGCCTACCTGCGGCGGCTGCTGGGCGACGAGACGGTGGGGTCGCGGCGGATGACGGAGGCCGCCGAGCTGGCGTTGCGCGCCGCCGAGGCGTGCGAGGCGCCCGGCCGTCCGCTGTACGCGGCCAACGCCGACCTGCCGGTGCCGGACGAGCCGCACCTCGCGCTGTGGCACGCGGTCACCCTGCTGCGCGAGCACCGGGGCGACGGGCATCTGATCGCGCTGGCGACGGCCGAACTCGACGGCCTGGAGGCGCTGGTGACGCACACCGCCACCGGCAAGGGCTTCACCTCGTACTTCTTCCAGGCCACCCGCGGCTGGTCGGCCCAGCAGTGGGCGGCGGCCGAGGTCCGGCTGCGCGAGCGCGGGCTGCTGGACGCGGAGGGCGAACTGACCGAACGCGGCGCCGAGTTGCGGCGCGAGGTCGAGGAGGACACCGACCGGCTGGGCTTCGCGCCGTACCGCCACCTCGGCGCCGAGTACGCGGAACGGCTGATGGAGCTGGCCGGACCGTTCACCCAGGCGGTGCTCGCGGCGGACGCGCTGCCGCTCAAGCACCTCGGCAAGGGCTGACGGCCCGCGCACGGGCCCCGGAAGGGTTACGAGGATGACACTCGCCGGAGCGCCGGCCCGGCGCAGACCGCTCTCGCCGGCCTGGCGCCGCGCGGGCACCACCGCCCGCGACCCGCGGCTCGCGCTGGTGTGCCTGACGTACACCGTGCTCCAGCTGCTGCTGGCGGCGCCCGGGCGGTCACTGGCCTGGGACGAGTCGATCTACTTCTCGCAGGTCGACCCGCGCGCGCCCGCCGCGTTCTTCAGCGCGCCGCGGTCGCGCGGGGTGACGCTGCTGGGCGCGCCGGTCGCGCTGTTCACCTCCGATCCGCTCGCGATCCGGGTGTTCCTCGCCGTGCTGTCGGGCCTGGCGCTGTTCGGGGCGTTCGCGGTGTGGCGGCGGCTGGTGGGCGGCGGGACGGCGGCACTGGCGGCGCTGCTGTTCGGCACGCTGTGGGTGAGCCTGGAGTACGGCGCCCAGATGATGCCGAACCTGTGGGTGGCCTTCGGCGCGGTGGCCGCCGCCGGGTTCCTGCTGCTGGCGGTGCGCGAGGGGCCGCGCGGGCGGTATCTGCTGGGGCTGGCGCTGAGCGTCGGGTGGCCGACGCTGGTGCGGGCGCCGGACGGGGTCTGGCTCGCGTTGCCGCTGCTGGCGGCCGTCGTGCTGGTGCCGTCCTGGCGTTCGGTGCGGCCCGCCGCGGCGATCGCGGCGGGCCTGGCGGCCGGGCTGGCGGAGTGGGTCGCCGAGGCGTACGCGCGGTTCGGCGGCATCGGGCAGCGGCTGTACGACTCCAGCGTGATCGAGGGCGGCATGGGGCTGTCGTGGAACGTCGGCAACGCGCTGCGCAGCGCCGACGGCCCGCTGCTGTGCCGGCCGTGCGACGTGGGCTATCCCCCGGCGCTCGACACCGCCTGGTGGCTGGCGCTGCCGGTGCTCGCGGTGGCCGGGCTGGTGGTGGCGCACCGCACCGGGCGCACGGCGAGCGCGGTGCTCCCGGTGGTCTGCGCCGTCGCGCTGTCGGTCCCGTACCTGTTCCTGATCCCGTACGCCGCCCCGCGCTTCCTGCTGCCCGCCTACGCGCTGCTGGCGCTGCCGGTGGCCGGACTGCTGACCCGGGGAGTGCGGGCGGTGCGGCTGCGGCCGACCGGGTGGCGCCTGGCGGCCGCCGCGCTGGCCTGCGCGCTGCTCGTCGGGCACTGGGCGGTGCAGCTGCGGCTGCTGGACCGCCAGATCGTCTCGGCCCGGGGCACGGTCGACCACTACCAGGCACTCGCCGAGGCGGTGGGCCGGGCGGGCGTCCGTCCGCCGTGCCTGCTCGCCGGGTGGACCCAGCCGATCGCTTACGACGCGCGCTGCGCCTCGTCGGTGACCTCCTACCTGGACACCGACGCCTCCGTGCCCTCCCCGGCCGACGTGCTGCGGGCGGCACGGCACGAGACGGTCGCGGTCCTCGTCGACCCCGGCTCCCCGCCGCCCGCCTACGCCCGCGGCTGGCAGCGGCGCCCGCTGAGCGGCAAGGGGCTCGGGGCGGGCTGGGCGGTCTACGTGCCCAGGGGACGGTAGCGGCCGCGCCGGGCGGGACGGCTCAGTGGCGAGCGTACGGCTGCGTGGCGGGCGGGACGGCTCAGTGGCGGGCGGAGGCGCGGCGGCCGAGGTGCTGGCGCGGCTGGACCTGGTGCGGGTCGCGGGTGGCGCACGGGCCCTCCGGCATCGCCGGGTGGCTGCCGAGCAGGACGACGCCGACGACGATGGCGATCAGGCCGATGACCTGCCAGGCCAGCGCGCCGGGCGTGACCCGCAGCCGGTCGCCGAGGAAGCCGACGCCGCAGGCGATGCCGACGATGGGCTCGGCGGCGGTGAGCGCGGGCAGCGAGGAGCGCAGCGGCGCGGTCTCGAAGGCGCTCTGCACGAGCAGCAGCCCGGTCAGGCCGCAGCCCACGATGACGTACGGCTGCCAGTGGGTGAAGACCGCGGCGATGCCGCCGTCGTGGACGAGGGTGCCGGTGACCCGGGTCAGGGCGTCCTGGAGCCCGTAGAGCGAGCCCGCGGCCAGCGACAGCAGGGTCGCCTCGCGCGTGGGCCGCAGCCGCTTGCCGATGGCGGTCAGCAGCATCGCGAGTCCCACGACGACCCCGAAGACCAGCCAGTGGCGCAGCGGCGAGGCGAGGTGGCCGCCGCCGGAGGGCCGCCCGGCGACGATGAACGCGGTGACGCCGAGCGCCAGCACCACCACCCCGCCCCAGCCGCTGCGGCCGAGCGGCTGGTTGCTCAGCCAGCGCGACAGCGCCATGGCGAACAGCAGGTTGGTGGCGAGCAGCGGTTCGACCTGGGAGACCTCGCCGTGGGTGAGGGCGAGCGCGCCGAGCACCTGTCCGGCGACCATGGAGGCGATGCCGAGCAGCCATTCGGGCATCTTCAGCAGGTCGAGCAGCAGCCGGAAGGAGAGGAAGTCGGCCAGCGGGGCGCGCTGGGCCGCCCGCTGCTGGAGCACGAAGCCGAAGCCGAGGCAGCACGCGGCGCCGATACCGAGCAGGAACACGGCCACGACGTCACCTTCCCAGCGAGCCGGGCGCACCGCACCGGCGGCTTGTCGAAGTGCTGCCGACGATAGCGCCCCCGGCCGAGGTCAGCGACCGCCTCGCTCCGTCAGCCCCACTGGTCGTAGCCGAGCTTCGCGACCAGCGCGACGACCACCACCATGAGTGCGTAACGAATGAAGGACGCGCCGCGTTTCAGGGCCATCCGGGCGCCGAGCGCGCCCCCGGTGACGTTCCCCACCGCCATCGCGGCCGCCGTCAGCCACATGACGTGCCCCTCGACGACGAACACGATCAGGGCGCCGAGGTTGGTGCCGACGTTGACGACCTTGGCCATCGCCGAGCCGTGCACGAAGTCGGCGCCGAGCACCAGCAGGAACGCGATGATCAGGAAGGTGCCGGTGCCGGAGCCGATCACGCCGTCGTAGAAGCCGATGCCGCCGCCGCACAGGAGAGCCGCGGTGAGCGCCTTGCGCCTGCTGAGCCGCACGGGGGTGTGGGTGCGGCCGAAGTCGGGGCGCAGCGTGACGAAGGCGCCCACGGCCAGCAGCGCGATCATGATGACCGGGCGGAAGACGGAGCTGGGCAGCGCGGTGGCGACCAGGGCGCCGCCGGCCGCCGCGGGCAGCGCGACCGCCGCGGCAAGGCCCAGGAAGCTCCAGTCGACGTCGGTCTTGCGCAGGTAGGTGGTGGCGGCCGAGGACGTGCCGGTGATGGCGACGGCCTTGTTGGTGCCCAGGACGGTGGCGGTCGGCAGGTGGGGGAACGCGATCAGCATCGCCGGGAGCTGGAGGAGCCCGCCGCCGCCCACCACCGCGTCGATCCAGCCCGCGGCGGCGGCCACGGGTATCAGTTCCAGCGCCACGGCGCTCATCGGTCCCCCTCGGAGTCGGCCGGTGGCACGATCATGCCGGACACGGCCGGGCGGGTGGCGACCGGGCTCAGACCTCGGTGACCTTTCCGGCCTCGACCTCGAAGCGCCGGGTGGTGTGGACCGCCTCCAGCATCCGCCGGTCGTGGGTGACCAGCAGCAGCGTGCCGTCATAGGAGGCGAGGGCGGATTCCAGCTGCTCGATGGCGGGCAGGTCCAGGTGGTTGGTGGGCTCGTCCAGCACCAGCAGGTTCACCCCGCGCGCCTGGAGCAGGGCCAGCGCGGCCCGGGTCCGCTCGCCGGGCGACAGCGTCCCGGCGGGCCGCAGCACGTGGGCGGCCTTCAGCCCGAACTTGGCCAGAAGTGTCCGTACGTCCGCGGGCGGCGTGTCCGGGACGGTCGCGCAGAACGCGTCGAGCAGCGTGGCGTCGCCGTGGAAGAGCCCGCGGGCCTGGTCCACCTCGCCGACCACCACACCGGGGCCGAGGGTGGCGCTCCCGGCGTCCAGCGGGCGGCGGCCGAGGAGCGCGGCGAGCAGGGTGGACTTGCCGGAGCCGTTGGCGCCGGTGACGGCGATCCGGTCGGCCCAGTCGATCTGGAGGTCCACCGGGCCGAGCCGGAAGCCGCCGAGCGCGACCTCGGCGCCGCGCAGGGTGGCCACCACCGCGCCGGAGCGCGGCGCGGCGGCGATCTCCATGCGCAGTTCCCACTCCTTGCGGGGTTCCTCGACGACGTCGAGGCGCTCGATCATGCGCTGGGTCTGGCGGGCCTTGGCGGCCTGCTTCTCGGTGGACTCGGCGCGCAGCTTGCGGCCCATCTTGTCGTTGTCGCCGGACTTGCGGCGGGCGTTGCGCACGCCGTGTTCCAGCCAGTTGCGCTGGGTGCGGGCGCGGGCCTCCAGGGACGCCTTGGTGTCGGCGTACTCCTCGAACTCCTCGCGGGCGTGGCGGCGGGCCACCTCGCGTTCCTCCAGGTACGAGGCGTAGCCGCCGCCGTAGGTGTTGACCTGCTGCTGGGCGAGGTCCAGCTCGACGACCCGGGTGACCGTGCGGGTGAGGAACTCGCGGTCGTGGCTGACCACGACCGTGCCGGCGCGCAGGCCGCGCACGAACGCCTCCAGGCGCTCCAGTCCGTCCAGGTCGAGGTCGTTGGTGGGCTCGTCCAGCAGGAAGACGTCGTAGCGGCTCAGCAGCAGTGACGCCAGCCCCGCGCGGGCCGCCTGGCCGCCGGACAGGGACGTCATCGGCTGGTCGAGCCCGACGGCGAGGCCGAGGTCGGCGGTGACCTGCTCGGCGCGTTCGTCCAGGTCGGCGGCGCCGAGGGCGAGCCAGCGGTCCAGCGCGGCGGCGTAGGCGTCGTCCGCGCCCGGGGTGCCGTCCGCGAGCCCCTGGGTCGAGGCGTCCATCGCGGCCTGGGCGGCGGCGACTCCGGTGCGGCGGGCCAGGAAGTCCCGCACGGTCTCGTCCGGACGGCGTTCCGGCTCCTGGGGCAGGTGGCCCACGACCGCGGAGGACGGCGAGAGCCGCAGCGTGCCGCCCTCGGGCCGCACCACTGCGGCGAGCATCCGCAGCAGCGTGGACTTCCCGGCACCGTTGGCCCCGACGAGCCCCACCACGTCCCCGGGCGCGACGACGAGATCGAGCCCGGAGAAGAGCACACGGTCACCGTGCGCGGCGGCGAGGTCCTTGGCGACGAGGGTGGCAGTCATAAGGGGGCAGATCCTATCGGGCGCACGTGGCCACCAGGGCCGTCACCTGACCATCGGAGTCAGGGCCGGGGCCGGCCGGAGGGGGCGGCCGGACGAGGTGCGGGCAGGCGGTCACGGGCGACCGGGTCCGGAAATCATGCAAGCACGCTTGATTGTTATCGCGTCCGGTGCCAGCCTGCTCGGGAGCGTGGCGTTGGTGACCGTTCGTCAGACGAGGGGCCTGCGTGGTGCAGACGCGTGCCGTGTGCGAGGTGCTGGACGACCTGCGGGACGAGGGCGAGGAGCTCGACCGGCTGGTGGCGGGGCTGCCGGAGTGGGAGTGGCGGCGCGCGACGCCCGCGCCGGGCTGGACGATCGGCCACCAGATCGCGCACCTGGCCTGGTCCGACCGCCAGGCCGTCCTGGCGGTCACCGCCCCCGGCACCTTCCTGCGCGAGGCGGAACGGGCGAGGCCCGCGCTCGTGGACGACACCGCCGCCGAGGGGGCCGCGGGACCGCCCGCCGATCTGTTGCGCCGGTGGCGGGACGGACGCGCCGTCCTGCGCGGCACCCTCGCCGAGCAGCCGCCGGGCGCCCGGCACCCGTGGTTCGGTCCCCCGATGGCCACCGCGTCCGTGGCGACCGCGCGGCTGATGGAGACCTGGGCGCACGGCCAGGACGTCGCGGACGCGCTCGGGGTCGTGCGGGAGCCCACCGCCCGGTTGCGTCACGTCGTGCGGATCGCCGTGCGCACCCGGGACTTCGCCTTCCGGGTCCGCGGTCTACCCCCGCCCGCGCCCGAGTTCCGCGTCGAACTGACCGCGCCGGACGGCGCGTTGTGGACGTACGGGCCCGACGACTCCCCGCAGCGGGTGATCGGGACGGCGCTCGACCTGTGTCTGCTGGCCACTCGGCGCCGCCATCGCGACGACCTCGCGCTGCGGGCGCAGGGGCCGGACGCCGACCGCTGGCTGGACGTCGCGCAGGCGTTCGCCGGGCCGCCCGGAGCGGGCCGGACTCCCCGAGGAGGTGCGGCGTGACCACGACCGCCGACGCGCATCCCACCGCCGACGCCGAGGCCGACCGGCGGATCATGCTTGACCGCCTCGCCGAGCTGGAGGCCGAACACGCCAAGGCGATCGCGGGTGGCGGCCCCAAGTACGTGCAACGTCACCGCGACCGGGGCAAGTTGACGGCCCGTGAGCGCATCGAGCTGCTGCTCGATCCCGACACTCCGTTCCTCGAACTCTCCCCGCTCGCCGCCTGGGGCAGCGACTACCCGGTGGGCGCCTCGATCGTGACCGGGATCGGTGTGGTCGAGGGCACCGAGTGCGTGGTGACCGCCAACGACCCGACCGTGCGCGGCGGTGCCAGCAACCCCTGGACGCTGAAGAAGGCGCTGCGGGCCAACGAGATCGCGTTCGCCAACCGGCTGCCGCTGGTCAGCCTGGTGGAGTCGGGCGGCGCCGACCTGCCGAGCCAGAAGGAGATCTTCATCCCGGGCGGCGCCCTCTTCCGCGACCTGACCCGGCTGTCGGCGGCCGGGATTCCCACGATCGCCGTCGTCTTCGGCAACTCCACGGCGGGCGGCGCCTACGTGCCGGGGATGTCGGACCACGTCGTGATGGTCAAGGAGCGCGCCAAGGTCTTCCTCGGCGGCCCGCCGCTGGTGAAGATGGCCACCGGCGAGGAGGCCGACGACGAGTCGCTGGGCGGCGCCGACATGCACGCGCGGGTCTCCGGGCTCGCCGACCACTTCGCGCTGGACGAGCCGGACGCGCTGCGCACCGCCCGCAGCATCGTCGCCCGCCTCAACCGGCGCAAGCAGGGCCCGAGTCCACGCCTCGCCCCCGAACCGCCGCGGTACGACGAGGAGGAACTGCTCGGCATCGTCCCCGGCGACCTGCGCACCCCGTTCGACCCGCGCGAGGTCATCGCCCGGATCGTGGACGGCTCGCGCTTCGACGAGTTCAAGCCGCTGTACGGGCCGAGCCTGGTCACCGGCTGGGCCGAGCTGCACGGCTATCCGCTGGGCGTGCTGGCCAACGCGCAGGGCGTGCTGTTCAGCCCGGAGTCTCAGAAGGCCGCGCAGTTCATCCAGTTGGCCAACCAGCGCGACATCCCGTTGCTGTTCCTGCACAACACCACCGGCTACATGGTGGGCCGCGAGTACGAGCAGGGCGGCATCATCAAGCACGGCGCGATGATGATCAACGCGGTCTCCAACTCCCGCGTCCCGCACATCTCCCTTCTGATCGGGGCGAGTTACGGCGCCGGGCACTACGGCATGTGCGGCCGCGCTTACGACCCGCGGTTCCTGTTCGCCTGGCCGAGCGCCAAGTCCGCGGTGATGGGACCCGCGCAGCTGGCGGGCGTGCTGTCGATCGTCGCGCGGCAGTCGGCGGCGGCAGGCGGCATGCCGTACGACGAGGAGGCCGACGCGGGCCTGCGGGCCATGGTGGAGCGGCAGATCGAGGAGGAGTCGCTGCCCGCGTTCCTGTCGGGGCGGCTGTACGACGACGGGGTGATCGATCCCCGCGACACCCGCACGGTGCTGGGCGTGTGCCTCTCCGCGGTGCACAACGCGCCGGTCGAGGGCGCGCGCGGCGGCTTCGGCGTCTTCCGGATGTGAGGGAGCGGACGATGACGATCTCTTGTGTCCTGGTGGCCAACCGCGGCGAGATAGCGCGCCGTGTCTTCCGCACCTGCCGCGACCTGGGCGTCGCCACTGTCGCGGTGCACTCCGACGCGGATGCCTCGGCGGCCCACGTGCGCGAGGCCGACGCGGCGGTGCGGCTGCCCGGCGAGTCGTCGGCTCAGACGTATCTGCGCGGCGAGGCCGTGGTGGCGGCGGCCCTGGCGGCGGGCGCGGACGCGGTGCACCCGGGGTACGGGTTCCTGTCGGAGAACGCCGGCTTCGCGCGGGCCGTGCTGGAGGCGGGGCTGGTGTGGATCGGCCCGTCGCCGGACGCGATCGAGGCGATGGGGTCGAAGACCCGGGCCAAGCGGCTGATGCGCGACGCGGGGGTGCCGGTACTGGACGGCACGGGCGCGCCGCCCCCGCTGCTGATCAAGGCGTCCGCGGGCGGCGGCGGCCGGGGCATGCGCGTGGTGCGTGAACTCGCCTCGCTGGACGAGGAGTTGGCGGCGGCGCGGGCGGAGGCGCGGGCGGCTTTCGGTGACGACGAGGTCTTCGTCGAGCCGTACGTGGAGGACGGCCGGCACATCGAGGTGCAGGTGCTGGCCGACGCCCACGGCACGTTGTGGACGCTGGGCGAGCGCGACTGCTCGGTGCAGCGGCGCCACCAGAAAGTGATCGAGGAGACCCCGGCACCCGGCATCGGCGACGACCTGCGCCGCACCCTGCACGACGCGGCGCGCGACGCGGCCAAGGCGATCGGCTACGTCGGCGCGGGCACCGTGGAGTTCCTGGTCTGCGGTGCGGGCCGCCCGTACTTCCTGGAGATGAACACCCGCCTCCAGGTGGAACATCCGGTGACCGAGTGCGTGACCGGGCTGGACCTGGTGCGCGAGCAGATCCGCGTCGCGGAGGGCGCGCGCCTGACCGGGCAGCCGCCGACGCCGCGCGGCCACGCCGTGGAGGCCCGCCTGTACGCGGAGGACCCGGCGCACGACTGGCGGCCCCAGACCGGCACCGTGCACCGCTTCCGGATCGATCCGGGCCCTGGGCTGCGGGTGGACTCCGGGGTGGAGGACGGTGACGTCGTGGGGGTGCGTTACGACCCGATGCTGGCGAAGGTCGTCGCGCACGCCGACACCCGCGAGGAGGCGCTGCGTCTGCTGGCTCGCGCGCTCGAACGCGCCCGGCTGCACGGCCCGTTGACCAACCGGGACCTGCTGGTGCGGGTGGCGCGCGATCCGCGGTTCGTGCGCGGCGGGGTGTCCACGGCGTTCCTCGCCGACTTCGACCTCGCCGGACCTGACGATCCGTCGGTCACGGCCCTGTCCGCTCTGGCCGCCGCGCTCGCCGACGCCGCCGGACGCCACCCCCTGGGCGGCTGGCGCAACGTCCCCTCGCAACCGCAGCTCAAGCGGTACGCGGCGGTGCGGGACGGCGCGGTCCACGAGGTGCGCTACCGGCACACCCGCCGGGGCCCGGTGCCCGAGGGTCACGAGGACGTGCGGGTGCTGTCGTACGCGCACGACGGCGTGGTGCTCGAAGTGGCGGGCGTGCGGCGGCGGTTCGAGGTGTCCGCCTACGGGGACCAGGTGTTCGTGGACTCGCCGCTGGGCGCCCGGGCGTTCACCGCGCTGTCGCGTTTCCCCGAGCCGCAGGCGCGCACCGCGCCGGGTTCGCTGCTCGCGCCGATGCCGGGCACGGTGGCGCGGATCGCCGACGTGGCGGTCGGGGACCGGGTGACCGCCGGGCAGCCGCTGCTGTGGCTGGAGGCGATGAAGATGGAGCACCGCGTCAGCGCCCCCGCCGACGGGACCCTCACCGCCCTGCACGCGGAACCGGGCCGCCAGGTGGAGCTGGGCGCCGTCCTGGCGGTCGTCACGGAACCGGGGAGCACGGACCGGGAATCGCAGAGCCCGGCGTAGCCGACGCAGAGCCCGGCGTAGCCGACGGAGAAGGAAGGCACCTGCCATGAGCGTCACCTTCGACAACGCGTTGCTGGAGAGCGAGGAGCGCCGCACGCTGCGGGCCTCGGTCGCCGCACTGGGCCGCCGCTTCGGCCGCGAGTACTTCACCACCGCCGTCCGCGAGGGCCGCCAGACCGACGAGCTGTGGCAGGAGGCCGCGAAGCTCGGCTACCTCGGTGTGAACCTGCCCGAGGAGTACGGAGGCGGCGGTGCGGGACTGTCCGAACTCGCCATCGTGCTGGAGGAGTTGGGAGCGACCGGCTGTCCGCTGCTGCTGCTCGTGGTCTCCCCCGCCATCTGCGGGACGGTCATCGCCCGCTTCGGCACCGAGGAGCAGAAACGCCGCTGGCTGCCGGGACTCGCGGACGGTACGAGGCGGATGGCGTTCGGCATCACCGAGCCGGACGCGGGCTCCAACTCGCACCGGATCACCACCACCGCCCGCCGCGACGGCGACACGTGGGTGCTCACCGGCCGCAAGGTCTTCGTCTCCGGGGTGGACATCGCCGACGCCACGCTGATCGTCGGCCGCACCGAGGACGCGCGCACCGGCAGGCTCAAGCCCTGCCTGTTCGTCGTGGAACGCGAGACACCGGGCTTCGAGTTCCGGCACATACCGATGGAACTGACCGCCCCCGAGAAGCAGTTCCAGCTCTTCCTCGACGACGTGCGGCTGCCCGCCGACGCGCTGGTCGGCGACGAGGACGCGGGGCTGCTGCAACTGTTCGCCGGGCTCAACCCGGAACGCGTCATGACCGCCGCGTTCTCCCTCGGCATGGGCCGCTACGCGCTTCAGGTCGCCGTCGAGTACGCGCGGGTCCGGCAGGTGTGGAAGGCGCCGATCGGTGCACACCAGGCGATCGCGCATCCGCTGGCCCAGGCCCGTATCGACCTGGAGCTGGCCGGGTTGATGACGCGCAAGGCGGCGTTCCTGTACGACGCGGGCGACGACATGGCGGCGGGCGAGGCGGCCAACATGGCCAAGTACGCGGCGGCGGAGGCCGGGGCCCGCGCGGTCGACCAGGCCGTGCACACCCTCGGCGGCAACGGCCTGACCACGGAATACGGTCTCGCGTCGCTGCTCACCGCGTCCCGGGTGGGGCGGATCGCGCCGGTGAGCCGGGAGATGATCCTCAACTTCGTCTGCCACCACACCCTCGGCCTGCCCAGGTCGTACTGAGGAACCTGTCCAGGTCCCACTGAGCAACCCGCTCAGGTCGTACCTAGGAAGCCGCCCAGGTCGTACCGAGGAAGCCGGAGGACGCCCCGCATGACCGACCCCGCCGCACCCGTTCGCGTGTCCCACGACCGGGGGATCGCGGTCGTCACCCTCGACTCGCCGCACAACCGCAACGCGCTGTCGTCCGCCCTGGTGTCCGGGGTGCGCGCGGCGCTCGACGAAGCGGCCGGCGCCCCGGGCACCCGGGCGGTGCTGCTCACGCACACCGGCAACACTTTCTGCGCGGGCGCCGACCTCACCGAGCGGCATCCCACCGGGCCCGCCGAACTGACCGCGTTGCTAAGGGCGTTGGTGGAGTCGCCGAAGCCCGTGGTGGGCCGCACCACCGGACACGTGCGCGCCGGAGGTCTCGGGCTGCTGGCGGCCTGCGACATCGCGGTGGCCGGTCCCCGCGCCACGTTCGCCTTCACCGAGGCGCGGCTGGGACTCGCGCCCTCGGTCATCTCGCTCACCGTGCTGCCGCGGATGAGGCCCAGGGACGCCGAGCGTTACTACCTGACCGGCGAGGTCTTCGACGCCGATCAGGCCGTGCGCACCGGCCTGGTCAGCGCGGGCGACGAGGCGCTGGACGGGATCCTGGACGGCCTGCGGGCCGCCTCGCCGCAGGGGCTCGCGGAGTCCAAGCGGCTGACCGGCGCGGCGGTGCTACGGTCCTTCGACCGCGACGCACGCGTCCTGGCCGAGCAGTCGGCCCGGCTGTTCGCCTCCGCCGAGGCGGCCGAGGGCGTGCGCGCGTTCCTCGAACGACGGGAGGCGCCTTGGGCGTTGTGAGGGCGGCGTCCGCCGACGCGGACCGCTCCCCCAAGCAGGACCGCAGCCGGGCGACCCGGCGGCGGCTGCTGGAGGCGGCGGTCGCGTGCCTGGCGGAACGTGGCTGGAGCGGCAGCACGGTCGCCGTGGTCGCCGAGCGCGCGGGCGTGACGCGCGGCGCGGCACAGCACCACTTCCCCACCCGGGAGGACCTGTTCACCGCCGCCGTCGAGCACGTCGCCGAGGAGTGGCTGACCACGATCCGGCGGCGGGAGCGGCCGCTTGCGCCGAGCGGCCCCGACCGCACGCGGGCCGTCGTGGAGCTGCTGGTCGAGGTCTTCACCGGCGAGCTGTTCCGCGCGGCGCTGCACCTGTGGGTCGCGGCGGCCGACGAGCCGGGGCTGCGTCCGCGGGTCGCCGCGCTGGAGGGCCGCATCGGGCGGGAGGCGCACCGGGTGGCGGTGGAGCTCCTGGAGGCGGACGAGAGCGCGCCCGGGGTGCGGGAGACCGTCCAGGGCACGCTGGACATGGCCCGCGGGCTGGGACTCGCCACGCTGCTGCGCGACGACACCGCGCGCCGCACCGCGGTCGTCGCCCAGTGGTCCCGGGTCCTCCAGGCCACGCTGCGGGCCTGACCGCGTGGGCGGTCGCGGCCCCCTTCCCTCGCCGGCCTCGCGGCCTCTTCCCTCCCCGGCCTCGCGGCCTCTTCCCTCCTCGGCGTACGGACGTACGCTGAAGGAGGAGCTGTGTACCGATGCGTACCGGAAGCGAACCGACTCAGGCCCGCAGTCCGCTGCGGGCGCGGCTCGCGCTGACCGTCTTCGGCCTGGTGTGGGCGTTCGGCGGGATGGCGATCTTCCTCGCCGCCGGCCATCCCGGCTGGGTGGCCGTCTTCGCCGCGATCGCGCTGGTGGCGGCGGTCGACCTGACGGTGATCGTCCACCATCTGCGCCAGGGCCCGCACTACCAGCCGGGCCGCGACGTCCCGCCGTACTGGCCGGTGGACCGCGATATTCCGCCATACCGGCGGTCAGGACGCGACCGTTCGCGGTGGCCGCGCTGAGCGGTGCCGAAGATCCGTCGGCCGCGCGGGGCGCCCACCGCAATGTTGCGGGCGTGAAACGCCTCATTGACAACGAGTTTCCCGCAAGGTTGTCATGAGCACATACGTGGGCACGAGGGGCACCCGACCGGTGCCGTCCAACGGTGTCCGTGACGTCGTCACGTCGTCACGTCCGGCCGGGCGAAGGGTGGGCAGCTGTCATGCGGGAGTCGGCCGCCTGGCGCGGCGGATCCACGGGGCCGGGTTCCGCCGTGCCCTCGATCGGGAGCACCACCTCCCCCGCCTCCGGGTCCGGCGGCCCGCGCGACGGCTCCGGGCGCGACGTCGCCCTGCCGATGCCTCCCGCGGCCCCTGACCTCACCCGCCCCGGAGCCCTGCTCGCGCTGCCGGGGACGGGCGGGCGCGACGGCCACGCCTCGCTCACCGGCCGCAGGGAGTTACTGGACGACGCCTACGCGCGCCTCGCGGCGGACCGGGCGGTGCTGTTCTGCGGGCCCGCCGGTATCGGCAAGTCGACACTTCTGGCCGCGCTGGTCGCCTGGGCCACGGAGGGCTCGGGCGGCGCCGTGCTGCGGTGCGCGCCCGCGCCGGAGGACGCGCGGCTGCCGTTCGTCGGGCTGATCGACCTGTTCGCGTACGTGCCGGAAGAGGTCGTGGACGGCCTGCCCCCGCAGCCCCGCGCCGCCCTGCGCGCCGCACTGCTGCGCGGCGTGGAGCCGGACGGCGGCCACAGCAGGCTCGCGGTGCGCCTGGCCGTGCTGGAGGCGCTGCGCCGCCTCGCGCGGACCGGTCCCGTGCTGCTCGTGGTCGACGACCTCCAGTGGCTGGACGAGCCGAGTGCCGAGGTGCTGGCCTTCGTGGCGCGCCGCCTGGACGGCCTGCCGGTGCGCGTGGTGGCCGCCGAGCGGGTGTCCGAGGGCGGTCAGCCGGAACGCCTGCGCTGCTGCCCGCCGGGGACCGCCGAGATCCCGGTGCCGCCGCTGGCCGCCGACGACGTGGCCCGGCTGCTGGGGGGCGTCGCGGGCGGGGACCTGCCGTTGCCGTTGCTGCGCGCCATCCAGCGCACCGCGGCCGGGAACCCTTTGTACGCACTGGAGTTGGGCCGTGCGGCGCTGCGCGACGGCGGTCCCCGCGAGCACGGCGGCGCCCTCGCGGTGCCGCCCCGGCTGCGTACCCTGCTGCTGGAGCGGGTCCGTACGCTGCCGGACTCCGCCCGTCGCACCCTGCTGGTCAGCAGCGCCGCCGCCCGCCCCAGCCTGACCCTGCTGCGCGCCGCGGGACTCGACGACGCCGGGTCGGGCCTGGCCGAGGCGGAACGGCTCGGGGTGGCGAGCGCGGACGCCGCCGGTGCCGTGCGCTTCAGCCATCCGCTGCTGCGGGCCGCCGTCTACGCCGACGCCTCCGGCCAGGAGCGCCGCCAGGCGCACGCCCTGCTGGCCGCGGCGGTCACCGAACCGGTGGAGCAGGCACGGCACTTGGCGCTCGCCCGGCCGCACGAGGACGAGGCGACCGCCGCCACGCTGATGGCGGCGGCCGGCTCCGCCCGGCACCGCGGCGCGCCCGCGACCGCGGCGGAACTGGCCACGCTGGCCGCCCGCCGCACCCCGCAGGACCGCCCGGGCGAGCGCGTCGAGCGGTGGCTGTCGGCGGCCGAGTACGCCTGCGACGCCGGGGACCGCGAGGAGACCGAACGCGTCGCCCGCACCGTGCTCGCCGACGCGCTCACGCCACGGCAGCGGGTGCGCGCCCGGCTGGTGCTGCTGCGCAACGTGGGCCAGGCGCTGGAGGGCGCGCAGGGGCTGATCGAGGACGGCCTGCGGGACGCCGACGGCGATCCGCAGCTGGAGGCGTGGTTGCGGCAGTGGGCCGCGGTGCGCGGGCTGTTGTGCGGGGAGTTGGAGCAGGCCGCCGACCACGCGCAGCGGGCGGCGCGGCGCGCGGCGGCGGCGGGCGACGTCCAGGCCCGGATCACCGCGCTGTTCACGCTGGCCAGGGCGCGGTCGCTGTCCGGTGAGACCGCCGCGGCCGATCACGCGCTGGAGCGGTCGCTGGCGCTGGCCGGTGGCGAGGACGGCGGGCCCGGCAGCTGGGGTCTGCTGCGGATGCGCGCGGTCCTGGCGCTGGACGCGGACCGGGTCGCCGAGGCTCGCGAGCAGGTGGGCCAACTGCTGGCGTCGATGGACGAGTTCGCCGGTTTCGAGGAGGTGACCGCGGCCCTGGTGGCGTTGACGCGCGTCCAGGTGCGGGCCGGTGAGTGCCGGGAGGCGCTGCGCACCGCCGAGCGCTGCACCCGTACCGTCGAGGAGGCCGGGGTGGAGTCGGCGCCCGCGCTGTACGCCGCCGCGCTGGCCGCGACCACCGGCGGCAGCCCCGACGAGGCGCGACACCTGGCCGAGCGGGCGGTGCGGGCCTCGGAGGCGGACGGCGACCGGCTGTTCCTGCTGCGGGCGCTGGCGGTGCTGGGGCAGGCGGCGTTGCAGACCGGGGAGCCGCAGGGCGCGGCGCAGGCGGTGGGGGCGCTGCGCAGGGTGCGGGAGATCGGCGAGGCGATGGGCGCCGCCGATCCTCCGCTGCTGCACTGGCACGGTGATCTGGCCGAGGCGCTGGTGATGCTGGGCGAGACGGACGCGGCGGCCGCCGTGGTCGAGGAGGCGTACCGCCGCGCGTCCGAGCAGGTGCCGGGGAGCGTGCTGGCGTCCCTGGAACGGGCCGAGGGTCTGCGGGCCGCGGCGGTCGGGCGGGCCCGGGAGGGCGCGGCGCTGCTGCTGTCGTCGGCCGGGCGGTTGCGGGAGCTGGCGCTGCCGGTCGACCTGGCCCGTACCCTCATCGCGCTGGGCGCGGTGGAGCGAAGAGCCCGGCGCCGTACGGCGGCGCGGGCCGCGCTCGCCGAGGCGCTCCAGATCGCGGAACGCACCGGGGCCGTGCCGCTGGCCGCCCGGGCCGGTGAGGAACTGGCCCGGCTGGACGCGGTCGAGCGTGGCGGCGGGCCCCAACTGACGCCCACCGAGGCGCGGATAGCGGAGCTGGTCGGCGAGGGTGCGACCAACCGCGAGGTGGCGGCGGAGCTGTTCATCAGCGTCAAGACCGTCGAGGGCACGCTGTCGCGGGTCTACCGCAAGCTCGGGGTGCGTTCGCGCACCGCGCTGTCGCGGGTGATGTCCTCGGCCCGCACGGCGCGGGCGGTGGGCGGCGAGGACCGGTCGGCGCAAGGCCAGGAACCGGCCGAACCGGGCCGCGTGGTACGGCAGTTGACCGCCGTGCCGCCGGTCCACGGCTGACCCGCCCGCGACCTCGCACGTCCCGCGCGGGCCCCGGCGCGCCTCCCCCTTTCGTCGCACGAACGTCACGCCATGCCCTCGTAAGTCCGTCGTGCGATACGCGTACGTCATACGACACGCACCGTTAACACATGGGGCAAGGGTTCCCCCGCTTATGGCGAGGGCTCCGCGTTCCTAGCGTGGTGGTCGTCCCGCTCCGCTCGTGAACGCCATCCCCCCATGGAGGAACGTCAAGTGACGTCACGTCTGAAGCTGCTCGCCCTGGCGACGACCCCCGCCCTGTTGCTCGCCGCCGTCCCCGCCGCCTACGCCGCCGTCCCGCAGTCGCACACCGCCCGCGCCGCCGTCGCCGGTGACGTGGTGTCGGGCCTGGGCACGCAGGCCCACCGCACCGGCAGCGTGTCGGCGAACAACCGCATATCGGTCGCCGTCAGCCTGGCGCCCAGAAGCGACAAGGCCCTCGACACCTTCGTCGCCCAGGTCACCGACCCGCACTCGGCCCAGTACGGGCACTACCTGACGAAGGCTCAGTTCACCGCCCGCTTCGGCCGCAGCGACGCCGAGGTCGCGCAGGTCAAGGACTACCTGCGCTCGCAGGGCCTGACCGTGGGCACCGTCCACTCCGGCAACCTGCTGATCGACGCCAGCGGCACCGCCGCCCAGCTGGAGAAGGCGTTCGGCACCAAGCTGTCGACGTACAAGGACGCGAAGACCGGGCGCTCCTTCTACGCCAACGACTCGGCGCCCACCCTGCCCTCCGCCATCGCGTCGATCGTCAGCGACATCTCGGGCCTGAACAACCACGCCCAGCTGACCCACGCGCCGGTCGCCAAGGCCGCCTCCCCGCACAACGGCCCGAACGGCGGCTACACCCCGGCGCAGCTCAAGGGCGGCTACAACGTGCCGAGTTCGTACACCGGCAGCGGGCAGAAGGTCGCCCTGCTGGAGTTCGACGGCTTCCAGCAGTCCAACATCAGCACCTACGACAGCCACTACGGCCTGGGCTCGCCCGCGCCCACCGTGCAGCAGGTGGACGGCGGCTCCGGCGCGCTCGGCGACGGCCAGGTCGAGGTCGAGCTGGACATCGAGGTGATCAACGCGATCGCCCCGAAGGCCAACGTCACCGTCTTCGAGGGCCCGAACACCGACGCGGGCGAGGTGGACACCTACCAGGCCATCGTCGACAGCGGCATCCCGACCACGTCCAGCAGCTGGGGCGCGGCCGAGTCGCAGCGCACCACCAGCAACATCAACGCGGTGGACGCGGTCTTCAAGCAGGGCGCGGCCGAGGGCCTGGGCTTCTACGCGGCCTCCGGCGACGACGGCTCGGACGACGCGGGCGACGGCGGCACGTCGGTGGACTACCCGGCGAGCGACCCGTACGTCACGGGCGTCGGCGGCACCAAGCTGACCGTCACCTCCTCCAACGCGTGGAGCAAGGAGACCGCGTGGTCGGACGGTGGCGGCGGCAAGTCGTCGGTCTTCAAGATCCCCAGCTGGCAGACCCCGGTGCAGCAGAGCCAGGGCGGCGGCTACCGCCAGGTGCCGGACGTCTCGGCCGAGGCCGACCCGACCCCTGGTGTGTCGATCTACTCCCAGGGCACGTGGGAGCCGGTCGGCGGCACCAGCGCCGCGGCGCCGGAGTGGGCGGGCTTCGCCGCGCTGTACAACCAGCAGGCGGCGGCCAAGGGCAAGGCGAACCTGGGCTTCGCCAACCCCACCCTGTACGCGGCGGGTGGCACCGGCTTCCACGACATCACCAGTGGCAGCAACGGCGCCTACAAGGCGGCCAAGGGCTGGGACTTCACCACCGGCTGGGGCTCGTACAACGCCTCGACGCTGGCCGCGAAGCTGCTGGGCAGCTGACCGGTCCGTCCGGAGGCCGCCGATCGGCCTGACCTCCCGATCGGCGGCCGGTGAAGACCGATGAGAGCGCGGGTGCCGGGACGACCTCCCGGCACCCGCGCTCTCGTCATACCCGGGCCGTCCGCGCGGGGGCGCCTCCGTCGGAGGCTATGGGCGTTGATGTCGCCGCCCGCCGAACGACAGGGAACGGCACCGCAGTTGACCGGCCGGCCGGGAGGGGACACGCGGCGCGGACGCCCGCCGCGCGATCCGGGCGTCGTCACTTCAGCGACAGCGACGCCCACACCGTCTTGCCCGAGCGGTCCGGGGCCGTCCAGCCCCAGGTGTCGCTGAGCGAGTCGATGACGTGCAGTCCACGGCCCGACTCGGCCAGGTAGTCGGGGTCCTTGCGGACCGGCGCGGTGCTGCTCGGGTCGGAGACCGCGCACAGCACGCCCGCGCCCCGGCGCAGCAGGCCGAGCCAGATACGGCCGGGTGCCGGCACGCCGGCCTGGGCGCAGGGCAGCCCGTAGCGCAACGCGTTGCTCAGCAGCTCGGAGACGATGACGGCGACGTCGTCCACGAGGGGCTGCATGCCCCAGCCGGTGAGCGTCGAGCGGGTGAACCGCCGTGCGTGGCACGGCGCTTGGAGCTCGCCCTCCAGACCGCAGGCGGCGAATCCGGTCGGGCCGGGCTCGCCGCTGTCCGCGGGCAGCGCGTTGAGCGCGGCCAACGCCAGCCAGTGCCTGCCTGATCCGTGCTGTGCGGGGTCAGCCGGTGAGCTGACCGGATGCGTTGTCATCACGTTCTCCGCGGAGGCCCCACGGAAGTCTCCGCGGAGACCCTGGGGCAGTCGTCACGAACGGTTTCTCTGCCGAACCCCACTATTCCGCGCGCCCGGCTCCCCCTGCAAGCACATCTGCAATTACAGTCGGGCGTAAACGCATCTGTAAGTGCATCGGTAAGCACACATGCAAGTACAGATGCACGTACACGCAGAGTTGACGGGCTGTCAGCTGATCGTGCGCGATCACCGGAACCACCACAGAAGGAGAGATCTGACGATGCGGACGTACGACAACGGGGTGCCCGCCACCCGGATCGAGGACGCCGTGTGGACCAAGAGCCGGCGCAGCAACCCCAACGGCAACTGCGTGGAGATGGCCCCGCTGCCCGACGGCGGCTTCGCCGTGCGCAACTCCCGTCACCCCGAGGGGCCGGCGCTCGTCTATACGCGCGAGGAGATGGTGGCGTTCATCGGCGGCGCCAAGGACGGCGACTTCGACGCCATGGTGACGGGTGGTCAGTGACCCCGGTTCGGGGCACACCCGCACCAGATGACTGTACGGGACGGGACCGTGGGTGCCAGACTGAGTGCTCGCCCAGCAACTCAGGGGAGCCGGAATGACCGCCATGCCGCTGCCGAACAGCGAGCAGCCCATGCGGCGCTACCTGGAGAATCCGGGCAGCGGCCCCACGGTCCTGCGGATCGTCCTGGGCAGCCAACTGCGCAGGCTCCGCAAGGAACGCGGCATCACGCCGGAGGACGCAGGCAAGGCGATCCGCGGTTCGCACGCGAAGATCAGCCGCCTGGAACTCGGCAAGGTCGGCCTGAAGGAGCGCGACGTCGCGGACCTGCTCACGCTCTACGGCGTGGCCGACGAGACCGAGCGCGCCGACTACCTCGCCCTGGCCCGGCGCTCCCGGGTGCCGGGCTGGTGGCAGGGGTACGGCGACGTGATGACCGACTGGTTCGAGACGTTGATCGGTCTGGAGGAGGCGACCGACTTCATCCGCACCTACGAGGTCCAGTTCGTCCCCGGCCTGTTGCAGACGGCGGACTACGCCCGTGAGGTCATACTCCTCGGCCACCCGGACGACCCCGAGCGGCTGATCGAGCGCAGGGTCCAACTGCGCATGGAACGACAGAAGTTGCTGACCGGTCCGGACGCGCCGACGCTGTGGGCGGTGGTGGACGAGGCCGCCCTGCGCCGGGTGCCGGGCAGCGTCGCGGTGATGAGGGAGCAGCTGAGCCGCCTCCTGGAGGTCGCCGAGCTGCCCAACGTCATCCTCCAGGTGGCCCCGTTCGCCTCCGGCGGGCTGGCCGCGGCGGGTGGCCCGATCACCATCCTGCGCTTCCAGGAACCGCACCTGCCGGACGTCGTCTACCTCGAACAGCTCACCAGCGCGCTCTACCTCGACAACCCGGACGAGGTGGACGACTACATGGCGGTGATGGACCGCCTGTGCGCGACGGCCGAACCGCCGGACCGCACCGTGCCGTTCCTCAGGGAACTCCTGGCCGGGCTGGACTGACGGTACGCGTCCGCGAACTCCGGGCGCGCCAGCATCCGCCGCACGTAGGCCGACAGGTGCCCGTGGCGTCCGTCCGGGGCGCCGACGCCCGGCTCCCACCCGTCCAAGTGGACCAGGGCCACCCACAGATCGACGTCGGCGGCCGTCAACTCCGCACCCAGGGCGTACGGTTGGCCGCTCAGCTGCCGGTCGAGCGAGTCCAGCGCCGCGGCCCACCGCTCCGGCCGCTCCGGCGCCCGCGTGACCTCCTCGTCCAGGAACTCGCGGAAGGCGTCGATGCGGGCGGCGAGCGCTTCGGGACGCAACCGCACCGAGGCACGGGCACCGTGGGGACCGAGGCGTTCCGCCAGGTCGCGGAGGATGTCGGGGGTGTGGTTGCTCACGACCCGGCCGGTCCACCGGTCGCACAGCGCGGGCACGGTGAGCGGCCCCCGGTAGCGGTACCAGGTGGCGTCGTAGGCCCGGCGCAGCGCCGAGGCGGCCTCGCCCCCGCCCTCGCACGGGGACAGCGCGGTGGCGCCGACCGCGTCCTGGAGGCCCAGCAGCGCGAGGGTGATCGACACGCGCAGTGAGCGGGGGCAGTCCTGCTCCAGGTAGAGGTGGTAGCGGTGCGGAGCCGGGTAGAAGCCGCGCGCCCGCAGGTCGCCGATCCGGGCGCGGAACCGCTCGGGGGTCGCGCCTTCCGTCAAGGTGACTCCGGCCGGGGCGAGTTGGAGGTTGCGAGACGGTGCCGAACAGCAGGGAACGGAACGGGACATGACTCTCCAAGGGCGTGGTGGAAGCCTCCCGGCGACCCGCGTGGCGGACCTCGGCCACGGGACGGTGGAGGCGACGGAGCCGGAACGCCGTGACGCGCGATGGTAAGTGACGTCACGTCAGGTGCGGTCGATCGACGGCACCTGGCATGGCGGCCCTCACGCCCGGAAGCGTGGACGCGTGCGGCGGCGCGGGCGGCGCTTGACGCGACGCCCGTGACACGGACGACGGATGACGGGCGGGTCAGCTCACGTCGTCGTAGGCGCTGCACACCCGCAGCAGATCGATGTGCAACCTTCTGGTCAGGAGCCTGGACATCTCCACCGGTCCCTCCCACGGGCTCGCGGGGACGCGAGACCGCGCTTGCCCCGCCGCACCGGCGGGACCCGGTCGTCACCCGGGGTACCCCGTCGCGGTGGAAGGGTTGCCTGTCAGCGGGCCGGGGCCGGTGACCGCCGCCACGGGACCCCCGCGACGCCGGCGCTGACAATCATGACCGTGCCCACGAGTGTGACCGCGCCCTGTCGGGGCGTCAAGAAGCCTTCCGAGGGGCGGGACGACACCGGCCACCGAGGTGTGCCGGACGGCGGCCGGGAGCGCGTGGTCAGCGGGGCGGGCGCATTGACATTCGTTCCGCGCCCTGCCTACGTTACGGCCCACAACGGTCATGAGCAGTGAACGCGAGAGCGGACGGGTGACGGCGATGGAGACAGGACCGGGAGCGACCGCACGGCGGCGCCACGGCCGGGTCTCGGCGCACCTCGTCGCCAACCGCTGCGTCGACCTGCTGCGGGTCAGCAGCGCCCTGTGTACCGCCGCCGGACTCCCCGCCGCCCCGCGGCGCTGACCTCCCGCACGGCACCGCTCGCGCGCTGAGGAGGCCCGGCCGCCCAGGCGGTGAGGTCCGCCCGCCCGGGCCCGTCCCACTCGTCCACGGCACCGGACCACGCCCGTTCGCCCGCCCCTGAGCGACCGGCTGCGTCTGCCGGCCCGTGATCAGTGGGCCGCGCCGCGATCACTGGGCACCGCCCGTGATCGGTGGGCTCCGCCCGCGCCTTCCCCTCCCCCGCTCGTCCCGTGTTCCCGCACGAACCGCCGGGTGCGCCACCTCGGCGTACGCGTCGGCCACGTCGGCGCACGCGTCGGCCGTCGTCGGCCCACGCGTCGGCCGTCGTCGGCCCACGCGTCGGCCGCCGTCGGCGGCCCGGCCGGTTCCGCGCGAACGCCTTCCCCGGGAGCCTCCCCATGACCGAACCCCTGACCACCGCCGCGCCACCCGGCGCGGTCTCGCAGGCCGATCCGGGCCCGCCGTCCCTCGTCGCCGTCCCCGCACCGCCGCGCCGCGTCCTGCCGAGGCGGCACCCCGGCCGCTGGATCACCACGGCCGTCGTCCTCGTACTGGTCGCGCAGGTGCTGCACGGCCTGGTGACCAACCGCTTCTTCGCGTGGGACCGCTTCGCCTACTGGTCGGTCCGCCCGGTCATTCTCGACGGCCTGCTCATCACGCTGGAGGTGACCGCGCTGGCCGCCGTGCTCGGGCTGCTCGGCGGCATCGCCCTCGCGCTGGCCCGGCTGTCCGCCAACCCTGTTCTGCGGGCGGCCAGTTGGACGTACGTCTGGCTGTTCCGCTCGGTGCCGCTGATCGTCGTGCTGCTGTTCCTGTACAACTTCAGCGCGCTGTACCACACCCTCAGCCTCGGCATCCCGTTCGGTCCGGCGTTCGTGCGGTTCGACGAGTCGCGGCTCGCCAGTGACCTGGTGATCGCGGTCGTCGGGCTGAGCCTCAACGAGGCCGCCTACGCCGCCAAGGTGGTGCGGGCCGGCATCCTGTCGGTGGACCAGGGCCAGCACGAGGCCGCAGCCGCGCTCGGCCTGCCGAAGGGCTACCAGTTCGGCCGGATCGTCTTCCCCCAGGCCCTGCGCGCCATCGTGCCGTCCTACGTCAACCAGTTGATCGGCCTGGTCAAAGGCACCTCGCTGGTCTTCTACGTCTCGCTGCTCGACCTGTTCGGGTCGGTGCAGAGCATGGGCAGCACCTACCCGGGCGACATCGTGCCGCTGCTGCTGGTCGCCACCGCCTGGTACGTGCTTCTCACCAGCGTCGTGTCCGTCGTCCAGTTCTACGTCGAACGCCACTTCTCGCGCGGCGCGTTGCGGACGCTGCCGCCCACCCCGTTGCGGAAGGCCCGGGCGAACCTGCGTGCGCTGCGGGCCCGGATCGCCCGGGAGGCGGCGATATGACCACGGTGACCGAGGAACGGGCGGCGGCCGGGGTCGAGGTACGCGACGTGCACAAGTGGTACGGGACCCACCACGTCCTCGACGGAGTCAGCCTGACCGTCCGGCCGGGAGAGGTGACCGCGGTCATCGGTCCCTCCGGCTCGGGCAAGTCCACGCTGCTGCGGGTGATCAACCACCTGGAGCGGCCGGAGAGCGGGCACGTCAGCGTCGGCGGGGAACTGGTCGGCGTGCGCCGCCACGGCGACCGGCTGAAGGAACTCGGCGAGCGGGCCCTGCTGACCCAGCGCGGCCGGATCGGCTTCGTCTTCCAGAACTTCAACCTCTTCCCGCACCTGACCGTGCTGGACAACGTGGCCGCCGCCCCGGTGGCCACCGGCAGGCTCCGCAAGCCCGCCGCCCGCGAACTGGCCCGCACCCTGCTCGGTCAGGTCGGGCTCGCCGACAAGTCCACCGCGTACCCACGGCAGTTGTCCGGCGGCCAGCAGCAGCGGGTGGCGATCGCCCGCGCTCTCGCGCTGCGGCCGGGCGTGATCCTCTTCGACGAGCCGACCTCAGCCCTCGACCCCGAACTCGTCGGCGAGGTGCTGGACGTCGTCAAGGACCTGGCCGGCAGCGGCACGACCCTGGTCATCGTCACCCACGAGATCGGCTTCGCCCGCGAGGTCGCCGACCGCGTCGTCTTCCTCGACCGCGGCCGTGTCGTCGAACAGGGCACTCCCGCCCAGGTGTTGGACGACCCGCGCGAGGGCCGCACCCGCGAGTTCCTCAGCCGGGTGCTGTGACCGCGCCGGGTCCTGTGACCGCGCCACGTCCGGCGACCGCGCCGCCACTCATCCTTCCCCGTCCTTTCCCTCCCGCTTCCGGCCCTGAACGAAGGACCACCATGTCCAGCCGCACCACCGCCGCCAGATCCCTTCCGCGCCACCGCCTTCCGCGCCTGTTCGCGGTCGGCGCCGTCGTCGCCGGACTCGTCGCCGGGCTCGCCGCCTGCGGCGCCACCACCGCCGCGTCCGACAGCACCGCCGACACCGCACCCGGCACGGTCACCGTCGGCGCGCTGTCCAACGGCGCCGCGCAGCAGGTGGCACTCAAGGTCCCCGAGGTGGCCTCCCTCCACGCCGAGCTGCCCAAGTCGGTAGCCGCAAGCGGCCAGTTGGTGATCGGCGTCGGCGCCCTGCCCGCAGGATTCCCGCCGCTGGCGTACGTCGGCAGCGACCAGAGGACCCTCGTCGGCTCGGAGCCGGACTTCGGCCGGCTGGTCGCCGCCGTCCTGGGCCTGAAGCCGGTGGTGCGTAATTCCACGTGGGACAACCTCTTCGTCGGCATCGACAGCGGCAGGACCGACGTGGCGTTCTCCAACGTGACCGACACCGAGCAGCGCAAGGAGAAGTACGACTTCGCCTCCTACCGTCAGGACAACGTCGCGTTCGAGGTGCTCAAGGGCAACTCCTGGAACTTCGACGGCGATTACGAGAACCTCGCGGGCAAGACGGTCGCCGTGGGCTCGGGCACCAACCAGGAGAAGATCCTGCTGGCGTGGAAGGCGAAGCTGGCAGCTCAGGGCAAGTCGCTGACCGTCAAATACTTCCCCGACGACAACAGCACCTATCTGGCGCTGGCGGGCAGGCGCATCGACGCCTACTTCGGCCCCAACCCGGACGTCGCGTACCACGTCAGGCAGGACGCGAACACCACCAGCGCGACGCGCGACGCGGGCACGTACTCCGGCGCGGGTGCTTCACTCCAGGGCCTGATCGCCGCCACCACGAAGAAGGGCGACGGTCTCGTCAAGCCACTCGCGGATGCCATCAACTACCTGATCAAGAACGGTCAGTACGCGCGCTGGCTGGCCGCCTGGAACCTGTCGAACGAGGCCGTCACCACCTCGCGGGTCAACCCGCCGGGGCTGCCGCTCGGCGATTCCTGACGCGGCCCTCCGCACCGCCCGGTACGTCCGGCCAGTCCCCGACCCGCCTCCTGAGACCCGTAGGGAGACCCGGCATCCCATGTCCACCGCACTCGACACCCCAGGCCCGCACACTCCCGCGCTCCCCCACGTCCTCGACAACCCCGCGTGGGCCTCGCTGACCGGCGCGCACGCCCGTTTCGCCGAACGCGTCGGCCGGGCCGCCCGCTACCAGGCCGACGTCTCCCCCTTCATCGCGCTCGCCGACGCCCTCGACCCCGGCGCCTGGCACGACCTGGCGGCCCTCGCCGGTCCCGGGGCCGAGGTCGTCGTCCCCGGGGTGGCGACCCGGCCGCCGGGCTGGGAGCTGTCGCGCGGCATCGCGGGAGTGCAGCTCACCGGTGAGGACGTGACCGTCGAGGCGGCACCGCAGGCCGTGGTGCTCGGCCCGGCCGACGTGCCGGAGATCCTCGATCTGATCGCGCTGACCGAGCCCGGGCCATTCCTGCCACGCACCGTCGAACTCGGGCGCTACCTCGGGATCCGGCACGACGGCCGCCTGGTCGCCATGGCCGGGGAGCGACTGCGGCCGCCGGGCTGGACGGAGATCAGCGCGGTGTGCACCCACCCCGCGCACCGGGGCCGTGGCCTGGCCACCCGGTTGATCCGCGCGGTCGCCGCGGGCATCCGTGAGCGCGGGGAGCTGCCGTTCCTGCACACGGGCGCGGCCAACACGGGCGCCATCCGGCTCTACGAGTCGATGGGATTCATCCTGCGCCGCCGCACCACCTTCGACTTGGTGCGCGTCCCCGAGAGCCCCGGGTGACCGCGACGGACGCCAAGGACGACCCGTTTCCGCGCCGCCGAGGCCCCGCGTCACCGGTCAGGCGATCCCACCCGGCCGATCAGGAAGGCAACCCCTCCGTGTCAGCATCCCCCTCCGCATCCGCGTCCCCGCTCCACCTCGCCGTCGCGCTCGACGGCGCGGGCTGGCACCCCGCCGCCTGGCGCGAACCCGGCGCGCGACCCAACGCCCTGTTCACCGCCGCCTATTGGGCCGGCCTCGTCGCCGAGGCCGAACGCGGCCTGCTCGACTTCGTGACGTTCGAGGACGGGCTGAGCCTCCAGTCCTCGCATCCCACGGCAGCGGACGAACGCACCGACCAAGTGCGCGGACGGCTCGACGCGGTCCTCGTCGCCGCCCGGATCGCACCGCTGACCCGCCACATCGGCCTGGTGCCCACCGTCGTGGCCACTCACACCGAGCCGTTCCACATCTCCAAGGCCGTCGCCACCCTCGACTACGTCAGCTCGGGCCGCGCCGGACTGCGCGTCCGGGTGTCGGCGCGACCGCACGAGGCCGCGCACTTCGGCCGCCGCACCTTCCCCGGAGTCGGCGAAGGAGGCGTGATTCCACCGGAGTTGGCCGCCGATCTGCTGGACGAAGCGGCCGACCACGTCGAGGTGGTGCGGCGGCTGTGGGACAGCTGGGAGGACGACGCGGAGATCCGCGACGCGGCCACCGGGCGTTTCGTCGACCGCGACAAACTGCACTACATCGACTTCGAGGGCGCCCGCTTCAGCGTCAAGGGCCCGTCCATCACTCCCCGCCCGCCGCAGGGCCAGCCGGTCGTCGCCGCGCTGGCGCACGGTCCCGCCGCGTACCGGCTGGTGGGCCGCTCCGCCGACGTCGGTTTCGTCACCCCGCACGACACCGCCGGGGCCGAGGCCGCCGTCGAGGCCGTGCACGCCGAACGGACGGCGGCGGGCAGGGCGGACGATCCCGTGCACGTCTTCGGCGACCTCGTGGTGTTCCTCGACGACGACGCCGCGACGGCCGCCGCGCGCCGGGAACGGCTGGACGACCTCGCGGGCACCGCGTACGCCTCCGACGCGCGGATCTTCACCGGCACGGCCGTCCAACTGGCCGATCTGCTGGAGGAGTTGAGCGCGGCTGGACTGTCCGGGTTCCGGCTGCGTCCCGCGGTCGCCGGTCACGACCTGGAGGGGATCACCCGCGGTCTGGTGCCGGAACTCCAGCGCCGGGGCCTGTTCCGCAGCGCCTACGAAGCCGACACCCTGCGCGGACTGCTCGGTCTCGCCCGCCCCGCCAACCGCTACGCCGCCACCGCCTGACCCGGGAAGGACCGCCGCAAAATGAGCAAGCCGACCACCGGCAAGCCCGTCACACCTGGCAAGCCCGTCAAGCAGATCCACCTCGCCGCACACTTCCCCGGCGTCAACAACACCACCGTGTGGAGCGACCCGAGAGCCGGGAGCCACATCGAGTTCAGTTCCTTCGTCCACTTCGCGCGCACCGCCGAGCGCGCCAAGTTCGACTTCCTCTTCCTCGCCGAGGGACTGCGACTGCGCGAACAGGGCGGGGAGATCTACGACTTGGACGTCGTGGGCCGACCCGACACCTTCACCGTGCTGGCCGCGCTCGCCGCCGTCACCGACCGCATCGGCCTGACCGGCACCATCAACTCGACGTTCAACGAGCCGTACGAGGTGGCCCGCCAGTTCGCCAGCCTCGACCACCTGTCGGGCGGGCGTTCGGCGTGGAACGTGGTCACCTCCTGGGACGCCTTCACCGGCGAGAACTTCCGGCGCGGCGGCTTCCTCCCGCGCGAGGAGCGCTACTCGCGGGCGCGGGAGTTCCTGTCCACCGCCAACGAGCTGTTCGACTCCTGGACGGGCGACGAGCTCGTCGCCGACCAGGCGACCGGCGTCTTCCTGCGCGACGCGCGGGCCGGCGCCTTCCGGCACACCGGCCGGCACTTCGACATCGCCGGGCGGTTCGACGTACCGCGCGGTCCGCAGGGCCGTCCGGTCATCTTCCAGGCCGGGGACTCCGACGAGGGCCGTGAGTTCGCGGCGGCCGACGCGGACGCCATCTTCAGCCGGCACAGCACGCTGGACGCGGGCCGTGAGTTCTACGCCGACGTCAAGCGCCGCCTCGCACACTACGGCCGCACCCACGACCAGCTGCTGATCCTGCCCGCGGCGACCTTCGTGCTCGGCGACACCGACGCCGAGGCACGCGAACTCGCCCACGAGGTGAGGCGGCAGCAGGTCAGCGGCCAGACCGCGATCCGCTACCTGGAGCACGTGTGGAACCGCGACCTGTCCTCGTACGATCCGGACGGGCCGCTGCCCGACGTCGACCCGGACACCACGGAACACACCATCGCCCGCGGCCGGGCCAGCGTCCGCATGTTCCGCGATCCGCTCGCCACGGCCCGCGAGTGGCGCGAGTACGCCGAGGCCCACAAGCTGTCGATCCGCGAACTGATCATCGAGAAGACCGGCCGCCAGTCCTTCGTGGGATCGCCCGCCACCATCGCCGACAGCATCGACGCGTTCGTGCAGGCCGACGCGGCCGACGGCTTCATCCTCGTCCCCCACATCACCCCGGGCGGCCTGGACGGGTTCGCCGACACCGTGGTGCCGCTGCTTCAGGAACGCGGGGTGTTCAGGACCGAGTACGAGGGCACGACGCTGCGCGACCACCTCGGGCTGTACCACCCGCGAACGGCCGCCGACCCGGAGCGCCGGGCGGACGCCGAACGGCTCGCGGACGCCGGACAACGCGCCGACGCCGAACGGCTCGCCGACGCGCGGGCGCGGTCGCTCGACGGCCGGGCGGCGTCGTGAGGTTTCTCGCCCTCACCCTGATCGCCAACGCGCCCGACCCGGTCACCGGCGAGCGCGTCTCCACGGCCGAACGCTTCCGCGAGGTCGTCGACAGCGCGCTGGAGGCCGAGCAGCTCGGCTTCGACGGTTTCGCGGTGGGCGAGCGCCACGAGTGGCCGTTCCTGTCCTCCTCGCCACCGGTGGTGCTCAGCCACATCGCCGCGCTGACCTCGCGCATCCGGCTGTTCACCGGCGTCACCACGCTCAGCCTGCTCGACCCGGTACGCGCCTACGAGGACTACGCGACGCTGGACCACCTGTCCGGCGGGCGCCTGGAGCTGATCATCGGCAAGGGCAACGGCACGGCGCAGCGGGAGCTGTTCCACGTCACGCCCGAGGACCAGTGGGAACGCAACGCCGAGGGGTACGAACTCTTCCGCCGGTTCTGGCGGGAGGAGAAGGTGACCGCCTCGCCGCGCTTCCGCCCGGAACTGGTCGACGCCCAGGTGTGGCCGAGACCGCGGCAGCGGCCGGTGCGGGTGTGGCACGGCAGTGCCACCAGCCGTGAGTCCGCCGACCTGGCCGCCCGCCACGGCGATCCGCTGTTCTCCGCCAACGTCACCCATCCCATCGAGCCGTACGCCGGACTCGTGCGCCACTACCGCGAGCGCTGGGAGCACTACGGGCACGATCCCGCGCTGGCGGTCGTCGGCGCGGGCACCGCCGGGTACTACGCGGCCCGCACCTCGCAGGAGGCGCTGGCCACCTACCGACCGGTGTTCGCCTCCCGCCTCGCGTTCCAGCGTCAACTCGGCCTGGAACCGGTCTTTCCCACCCTGGAGGACTTCGTGGAGCGCAGTTCGGCGCTGGTCGGCAGTCCGCAGCAGATCGTCGAGAAGGTCCACCGCTACCACGAGGCGTTCGGCCACACCGTGCTCCACCTGACCGCCGACGCGAGCGGGCTGCCGCAGAAGGAGCACCGCGCCTCGCTGGAGCTGTTCCAGTCCGACGTCGCGCCCGTCCTGCGCCGCGAGATCCCCGACCCGCCGTTCGCCTGGGGCCCGGCGTCGCCCGCCCCCACCGACGACTGACGCCCGCCGCCCGTGACGAACATCCCCCGACGACCGACGACTGAGGAGCATCCGGCCATGTCGGACACACCCCTCGGGATCCTCGACCTGGTCCCGATCCCCTCCGGCGCGACCGCCGCCGACGCACTGCGCAACTCCATCGATCTCGCCCAGCGCGCCGAGGAGTTCGGCTACGCGCGCTACTGGTTCGCCGAACACCATCTCAACCCCGGAGTCGCCGGGACGTCTCCCGCCGTCGTGCTGGCGCTGACCGCCGCCGCGACCTCCACGATCCGGCTGGGTTCCGGCGCCCTCCAGCTGGGCCACCGCACGGCGTTGTCGTCGGTGGAGGAGTTCGGGCTGATCGACGCGCTGTACCCGGGGCGGCTCGACCTGGGCCTCGGCCGCTCGGGCGGGCGCCCACCGGCGCGTTCGAACGGGCCCACGCCGACCACCACACCGGTCATGGACGGCCGCACCCCCAACGGGCTCCGCATACCCCCGCGTTTCTCCTTCGAGCACCTGCTCGGGTCGCCACGCTTCGCGCTCCACCAACGTCTGCTGCGCCAGCCGAACGCCGAGCCGCAGGAGTACGGCGAGCAGGTCGAGGACGTCCTCGCGCTGCTGCGCGGCGGGTACCGCTCGGCGGACGGTGTCGAGGCGCACGCCGTCCCCGGCGAGGGAGCGGACGTCCAGGTGTGGATCCTGGGCAGCAGCGGCGGCACGAGCGCCCAGGTCGCGGGGCGCAACGGCCTGCGGTTCGCGGCGAACTACCACGTCAGTCCGGCCACCGTGCTGGAGGCCGCCGAGGGCTACCGGGCCGAGTTCGAACCGTCGGACGACCTCGCCAAGCCGTACGTGACCGTCTCCGCCGGCGTGGTCGTGGCCGAGGACGACGCGACCGCCCGCGAACTCGCCACCGGCTACGGCCTGTGGGTCCGCAGCATCCGCAGCGCCGAGGGCGCGATCCCGTTCCCCACGCCGGACGAAGCGCGGGCGCACGTGTGGACCGACGAGGACCGGTCACTGGTCGCCGACCGCGTGGAGACGCAGTTCGTGGGATCGCCCGCGCGCGTCGCCGACCAGCTGGAGCAGCTCCAGGAGGCCACCGGGGCCGACGAGTTGATCGTCACCACGATCACCCACGACCACGCCGACCGGGTGCGTTCGTACCGGCTCCTGGCGGAGGAATGGAGCCGGCGATGACGACGGCGAAGGAGGACAGGACGCCGAAGGAGCCGCCCACGCCGGAGCGTTCCCGGGCCGCGCCGGGCGACCCGCCCGTTCCCGTGCTCGACCGGCGGCCGTCCGACGAGCAGTTGCTCGCCGCGCGGCTGGTGCCGTTGCGCAGGCCGGGGCAGTGGGTCTCGGCGGTGGTGTTGCTGGTGCTGTTCGCGATGCTCGTGCACACGCTGCTCACCAACGACCGCTTCCAGTGGGACGTGGTGGGCCGGTACTTCACCCGTGCCCCGATCCTGCACGGTCTCGCGCTCACCCTGTGGCTCACCGCCGCGGTCATGGCGAGCGGCTACCTGCTGGGCGTGGGGATCGCCGCGATGCGGTTGTCCGGCAACCGCGTCCTGCGCGCGCTCAGCTTCGGCTACGTGTGGATCGTCCGCTCGGTGCCGCCGCTGGTGCAGCTGCTCTTCTGGTACGAACTCGCCTCCCTCTACCCGACGTTGTCGCTCGGCATTCCGTTCGGGCGGGAGTTCGTCACGTTCCGCACGGCGCACATGTTCAGCGGTGTGCTCGCCGCGTACGTGGGGCTGACGCTGGACGTGGCCGCGTTCTCCGCCGAGATCGTCCGGGGCGGCGTCCTGTCCGTCGACCGCGGCCAGACCGAGGCGGCGCAGGCGCTCGGCCTCGGCCGCTCGCGGGTCTTCCGCCGGATCGTGCTGCCGCAGGCGATGCCCGCGATCGTGCCCGCCTCCGGCAACCTGCTGATCGGCCTGTTGAAGGCCACTTCGATCGTGAGCGTCATCGCCGTGCAGGACCTGCTGTACTCCGCGCAGCTCATCTACAACCAGAACTTCCTGATCGTCCCGCTGCTGCTGGTGGCCACCATCTGGTACGTCGTCCTCACCACGCTGCTGTCGGTCGGGCAGCACTACGTGGAACGCCACTACGCGCGCGGCCGCCGCGGGGCGGGTGGTGGCGGAGGTGCCGCTCGGGCGGGACGTGGTGTGTGGGACGTGGCGCGGGCCAACCTCTCGCTCTTCGGCGCCACCCGGCGCGACCTGGCGGGTCTGTCGTGACCGGGGGCGAGCGGCCCGCCCTGAACGCCCTGGACGGTGACGCCCTGAACGGTGACGCCGTGAACGGCGCCGATCGCCCGCTGGTGCGGGTGCGGGGGCTGCGCAAGAGCTTCGGCGGCCACGTGGTGCTGGACGGCGTCGACCTGGACGTGCGCGAGGGCGAGGTGACGGTCCTGCTCGGCCCCTCGGGCTCGGGCAAGTCCACGCTGCTGCGCTGCGTGAACCACCTGGAGAAGCCGGACGGCGGTTTCGTGGAGCT
The DNA here is from genome assembly GCF_019890615.1 of Streptantibioticus parmotrematis. Classification (GTDB taxonomy): domain Bacteria; phylum Actinomycetota; class Actinomycetes; order Streptomycetales; family Streptomycetaceae; genus Streptantibioticus_D; species Streptantibioticus_D parmotrematis. The sequence continues at coordinate 110,998 of NZ_JAINVZ010000017.1, forward strand.
GGGCGGTGAGATCGTCGGCTACCGCGCGAGCGGCGGCAGGCTGCACGAACTGCGCCCGCGGCACATCGTGCGGCAGCGGTCCCGGATCGGCATGGTCTTCCAGCAGTTCAACCTCTTCCCGCACCTGACGGTGATCGAGAACGTCACCGAGGCGCCGGTCTCCGTACGCGGCACGCCGAGGAAGCGGGCGGCGGAACACGCGCGCGAGCTGCTGGCCAGGGTGGGTCTCGCCGGGCGCGAGGACGCCTACCCCCGGCAGTTGTCGGGCGGACAGCAGCAACGGGTGGCGATCGCCCGGGCGTTGGCGATGGAGCCGCGGTTGATGCTGTTCGACGAGCCGACCAGCGCGCTGGACCCCGAACTCGTCGGCGAGGTGCTGGCGGTCGTGCGGGACCTCGCGCTCAGCGGGATGACCATGATCGTGGTCACCCACGAGATCGGCTTCGCCCGCGAGGTCGCCGACACGGTGGTCTTCCTCGACGGCGGCCGCGTCGTCGAGTCCGGTCCGCCGGAGGTGGTCCTGACCGCCCCACGCCACGAACGCGCCCGCGCGTTCTTCGCGGCGGTCCTGTGAGGCGCGGGCGCCGTTCCGTGAGGCGCGGGCGCCGTTCCGTGAGGCGCGGGCGCCGTTCCCCCGAGGCGCGAACTCCGTTCCCATCCCACCACCACCGAAAGGCACGAACGTGACCACCGCCGGACGCCCCCACCGCCCCCACCACCCTCATCGCCACCGCATCCCACGCCTGGCCGCTGCCCTGCTCGCCGCCGCCACCGGCCTCGCCGTGCTCACCGCCTGCGGCAGCGGCTCGGACTCGGACTCCGGCGCGGGACCCGCAGCCAAGTCAGTTCCCGGAGACGGGAGTTCGACTGCCGTCCCCACCCGGGACGTCGTCTCCGGAGTCCGCGCCGACCCGGCGCTCAGGGCCGAACTGCCCGCCGCCGTACGCGACAGCGGCACCCTGTCACTGGGCACCGTCCAGGCGGTCGGCACCTCCGGGCTGCCGCACGCGGGCCAGGCGCCGGACGGCAGTACCGTCGGCCTCGACGTCGACCTGCGCGACGCGGTCGCCAAGGTGCTGGGCGTCAGCTGGAAGGTGGACTACGGGACGTTTCCCACCATCATCCCCGGTGTGCAGAACGGCCGGTTCGACGTCGGCCAGGCCAACTTCGGGGTGACCGCGGCGCGCGAGAAGGTCGTGGACTTCGCCACGTACCTCGACGACGGCCAGGCGTTCCTCGGCGGCCGGGACACCACCATCCCGTCGGTCGGCAAGCTCACCGACCTGTGCGGGCTGACCGTCGCCACGAGTCCGGGATCGACGTTCCAGCAGATCCTGACCAGCGGCGCCGCCGAGTGCGCGGCGGTGGGCCGCAAGCCGTACCGCGTCCGGTACTTCACCGACACCGCGCCGATCTTCCTCGGCCTGGCCAACGGCACGGTGGACGTCTACTTCGGGCCGACGCTGGGATTGAAGTACGACGCGGCGCACATCGCCGGCACGAAGTTCCTCGGCCAGATCAGCACGACGCCGGTCGGCTTCGTGACCCGCAAGGGGTCGCCGCTCGGCAAGGCGCTCAGCGACGCCGTCAACAAGCTGATCGCCGACGGCACGTACAAGCAGATCTTCGCCAAGTGGGGTGTCCCCGGCACGGGCATCCCCACCTCCCGTCTCAATCCGCCCGCCACGTTCTGAACACCACCGACCGAACAGGAGATCGTGATGACCACCGTCCTGCCCACCCCCGCCGAGCGGACCGCGACCGGTCTGCGCGTCGAGAAGCTCACCGCCCGCATCGGCGCCCGGGTCTCCGGCGTCGACCTCGGCCGGGAGCTTCCCCCGGACGTCGTCGCCGATCTGCGCACGGCGCTCAACGAGCACAAGGCCCTCGTCTTCGACGACGTCCACCTCGACGACGAGGGGCAGCAGCGCTTCGCCCGCCACTTCGGCGAGCTGACGACCGCGCACCCCACGGTCCCGGCGGTCGAGGGCGCCCCGAACGTGCTGCCCGTGGACAGCGAACGCGGCCGGTCCAACCACTGGCACACGGACGTCACGTTCGTGGTCAACCCGCCGCAGGCGAGCACGTTGCGCAGCATCGTGGTCCCGCCGTACGGCGGCGAGACCCTGATCGCCGACGCGGCCGGCGCGTACCGCGACCTGCCCGACCCGCTGCGGGACCTCGCGGACACGCTGTGGGCCGAGCACACCAACGACTACGACTACGCGGTGCCGGAGGAGGACGTGGACGACGAAGGCGCCGCGCGGCGGGCGCAGTTCACGTCGATCACGTTCCGCACCGCGCACCCGGTGGTACGGGTGCATCCGCTCACCGGTGAACGCGGCCTGTTCATCGGCGGATTCGCGCAGCGGGTCGTCGGGCTGTCGAAGGCCGAGTCCCGCACGATCCTGGACCTGCTCCAGGCGTACGTCACCCGTCCGGAGAACGTCCTGCGCTGGCGCTGGTCCCCCGATCAGCTGGTGCTCTTCGACAACCGCATCACCCAGCACTACGCCATCGACAACTACGACGACCGCCCCCGCCGCCTGCACCGCGTGACGGTGGCGGGCGACGTCCCGGTCGGCATCGACGGAAGGCGCAGCCACGCCGTCACGGGCGACGCCTCCCACTACACACCGGCCGGGTAGCGTCCGGCGGCCGACCGGGACGCCCTCGACGCCCGGGGCTCAGCCGATGCCGAAGACCCGCTCGGCCGTGCGGTGGGCGAGCGCCGTTCGCTGCTCCTCGGTGAGCGGCGTCTCGCGCAGGAAGGCCACGGCGGCGGCCGGGTCCTCGTAGGGCGAGTCGATCGCGAACATGATGTTGTCCTCGCCGACCGCGCGCAGGGCCAGCCCGAGCACGTCGGGATCGTCGATGCCGCTGGTGGTGAGGGCGAAGTTGCGGCGGAAGTACTCGCTCGGGGTGAGCGACAGCCGGGGCATCGGTGTCGCCGCCCCGGCGATGCGCGTCGCGAACGCGTGCCGGTTGTCGATGCGCCGCAGCCAGTACGGGATGCCCTCGCCGAGGTGGCCGAGGACGACGGTCAGCCCCGGGTGGCGGTCGAGGGTGCCGCTGAGGATGAGCCGCATGGCGTGCAGCCCGGCCTCCGCCTGGTAGCCCCAGATCGCCCCGGGCATCCCGTAGTCACGGTAGGCCGCGAGCATGCTCGGTGCCCGCGGGTGGAGGTAGACCGGTGCCCGGTGGGCCTCGGCCGCCTCCAGCAGCGGGGTGAACTCCGGTTCGTCCAGGTACCGTCCGCCGGTGTGCGAGTTGATCATGATGCCGTTGAGTCCGAGCGGGCCCATGGCCCGTTCGATCTCGGCGGCCGCGGCGGCCGGGTCCTGCGGTGCCACGGTGGCCAGCCCGCCGAACCGGTCCGGGTGCCGCCGCACGATCGCGGACAGCGCGTCGTTGAACTCCCGGGCCAGCGGCACCGCGTCGGCCGCCGGATACGGCTGGACGCCGGGCGGGTTGAGGCTGAGCACCGCCATGTCCTGCCCGAGCGCGTCCATCTCCCGCAGCCGGGCGTCGAGGCCGGTGAGCCGGGCACGCAGGCCGGAAGGGCTCTCCACCGTGCGCATCAGGGCCATCTCGGTCTCGTCGCCCGGCAGGACGTCCAGGCCGTGCGCGACGTTCAGGAACGCCTCGGTGGCGATGTGCTCCTCGACGGCGACGATCCTCACGCGCGCCTCCCGCCGTCGACGGACATCGCGATCCCGGTGACGTAGGACGCGGCGTCCGAGCAGAGCCAGACCGCCGCGGCGGCGGCCTCCTCCGGCGTGGCGAGTCGTCCGAGCGGGGTGACCGCCGACTGCCGCGCGACCATGTCGGTGCCTGCCGCCACCTCCTCGAATCCGGGGGTGAGGGTCGGGCCCGGGCAGACGGCGTTGACCCTGATGTCGTGCGGTGCGTAGTCGACCGCGGCGACCTTGGTGAGGCCGACGACGCCGTGCTTGGCGGCCACGTAGGCGGGGGCGGTCGGGATCGCGTACAGGCCGCCGTTGGAGGCCACGTTTGACGATCGCGCCGCCGCCGCGCAGCCGCAGCGCGGGCAGTTCGTACTTCATGCACAGGAAGGTGCCGGTGAGGTTGACGCGCACCACGCGTTCGAACTCGTCGGAGGTCATCAGGTCGAGCCTGCGGTGGTGCGAGGCCATCCCGGCGTTGTTCACGGCGAAGTCGAGACCGCCGTACGTCGCGACGACGCGCTCGACGGCCGCCCGGACGGAGTCCTCGTCGGCGATGTCGACGGTGACGGCCAGCGCCTGGCCGCCGTCCTTCCTGATCGTCTCGGCGGTCTCGGCCGCCGAGTCCGCGTCGATGTCGAGGACGGCCACGGCGGCGCCGCCCCGGGCGAACTCCAGGGCCGCCGCCCGGCCGATCCCGCTACCGGCGCCGGTGACGAGCCCGGCCTTCGGGAAGGCGGCGCGTATGTCCTGGGAGTCGTCACCCGTGTCCTGGGGCTCGTCGCTCATGTCCCGGGAGTCGTCGCTCATGTCCTGGGAGTCGTCGCTCATGTCCTGGGAGTCGTCACCCATGTCCTGGGATTTTTCGCTCGCGTTGCGAGGTCCGTCGTTCATGCCAGCGGCTCGTGGTTCGCCCAGCCGACCTTGTACGGGTGCCGCGCCTGCCAGCGGTCGATGACCTCGTGCATGCCGGGGGCGGTGAACGCCTTCGCCAGTGCCTCGGTGTCGGCCACGGCCACCCGCACGATCGCGGTGGCGATCAGCGCCGGGATGGCCTCCTCGCCGGGGACGGGGAGGTGGCGCCGGGTCGCCACGGACTGGACGAAGCCGCTGTCGAGCATGACGCGTTCGATATCCGCGAGGTATTGATCGAGCGCGGTAGAAGGCAGGGGCTGATCGAAGGAGACGATCATCGTGTGGTGGATCATGTGTCGATTCTCGACCGACGACGCCGCCGGTGTCCAAGACCTGTTCGGCAGGTGGCGATAACCTGGAGGCATGACTGATCTGGAGACGCGCGAGCTGGAGTACTTCATCACGCTCGCCGACGAGCTGCACTTCGGCCGGGCCGCGGCCCGGCTCTCGATCGCCCAGCCCGCGCTGTCGAAGGCCATCCGGCGCGTCGAGACGCGGCTCGGCGTGCCGCTGTTCGTCCGCTCCAGCCGGCACGTCGAACTCACCCCCGCCGGGGAGGCGTTGCGGGAGCACGGCAGGCACGCGCTCAACGCGGTCGGCGCCGCCGTACGGCACGCGCAACGCGCGGGGGACGCCCGGTCCCGCCTGCGGCTCGTCCTCAAGCCCGGTGGCGACGCGGGGCTGCTGTCCGGAATCCTGGCACGGTACGCCCAGCAGCCCGACGCCCGGCAGGTGGACATCCTCTTCAGCGGCCCCGCCGACCGCGCCGACTTCCTGCGCGACGGACGAGCCGACGTCGGCCTGCTCTACGCGCCCTTCGACGACCTGGGCGGCCTGGCCCACGAGACCCTGCACACCGAGGACCGCGTGGCGATCCTCCCGTCCGGACACCGGCTGGCCGGGCGCGCGTCCGTGCTCATGTCCGACCTGGAGGGCGAGACGCTGCCCCGCTGGAAGGGGATCCCCGGCGGCGGAGGCGACGGCGACGGACCCGAGGTCGCCGACGTGGTGCAGCTGCTCCAGATGATCACGGTGGGCCGGATGATCGGCGTACTCCCCCGCTCCCTGGTGGAGCCTCTACCGCCCGGCCTGCGCGGCGTCCCGGTGACCGACACCCCGCCCAGCCGCCTCGTACTGGCCTGGCCCGAACACGAACGGCGGCCGCTGGTTGCGTCGTTCGTGACGGCGGCACTGGGTCGGGATGAGGCACCGCATGATTGACGAGCTGTCAATTCATCGTCGAATCAAGGCAGTTGAGGAAGAGCCTCACGGATCGCCGCCAATGGGTACGCGGTCTCCCGGCTCTCGCGCTCCAGCCTTCCGATGAAGTCCGTCACGACTGCCGCGAGCGGCGCGTGGCGGGCGAGCACCGCCTGGACCTCCGGCGGCCCGGCGGGAAGGGGCGCGCCGGCGACACATTCGCGGATCAACGCCTCGCGTTCCGCCCGCTCGTGGCCATGCAAGCCCTTGATCAGCCAGTTGACCAGGTAGCTGAGTGCGTAGGCGCGATCGTAGGTCCGGTGCCTCGCCAGGAAGTCGGTCTCGGCCGGGCTCAGGTCGAACCGGGAGGACAGGGACAGGCCGTAGTCGGCGAAGTAGAGGCGGCGGCCGTCCGTCAGGATGTTCTCGAAGTGGGCGTCGAGGTGCAGCAGGCCGCGGTCGTTCATGAAGGAGGTACCGGCTTCGAGTTCCCTCTCGACCAGGACGCAGGCCCGGTCGACGGCCTCGTCGCCGAGGTGCACCTGTTCGGTGAGCCAGTCGTGCAGCGTCCGCGGGATGTACTCCAGGAACAGCACGAGGCTCGCCGGGGCCTGCGCGAGCGCCTCGATGCGGCGGCGCACTTCCGCCCCGCCGCCCCAGTAGGCGACGGCCCGTTCCACGTCGGCGAGTTCCTCCGCGAGGGGCGCTGGTGTGTCCGGCAGGACGCGCCAGTGGTACATCAACGGGAATCCCTGATGTTGCCCGGAGAGCACCCAGTTGGTGGTCATCGTGTGGACGGCGGCCTCCCGCCACGCCCCGCCGCCCGGCCCGCCGATGTTGTAGTGGCAGAAGACGGGCAGGCCGAACACGTTGGCCGTGGACCGGACGTGTTCCGGGCGGAGTTCCACCTCGGTGAGCGGAACCCGCTTGACGAAGACCGGCGTCCCCGCGACCTCCAGAAGCGCCGACCTGCCACCGATGCCGGAGCCGAGTGGTGTGGCGTTCTCCACGAGTTCGCGCAGCGCCCGGTCGCTGCGCAGGGCCAGGGCCGTGGCGACGTCCCCGTAAGCGGTCAGGCGCTCACCGGGCGGGGGCCCGGCGCTATCGGGCGTCACCGGCATCCGCGTCCCCACCCCGTTCCAGGAGAAAGCCCCACGGCACTGTACGTGAACGGTGCGGCCTCATGGCGTCGAGTCGCCCTCAAGGGACCCGGGGCAGGGTCGCGGCCTCGACGACCACGAGGAGGAACCATGACGAGTCGATGGCCGGCACTGGCGGGCGCGGTGGCGATGGCCGCACTGGCACTCGGCACGGGCGCGAGCAACGCCGTCGCGGCGACGGGCACGGGAGGGTACGAGGACCTCGCCGTCGTGTGCGCGCCGGGCGCGGTGAACGTGTGCGCGCACGTCCAGGAGCAGCCGGGCGACTCCACCACCGCGCCGCAGATCCGCGGTCAGGGCACGGCGGACACCGGGAACGGGGTCACCATCGTCCAGGTGACCCTGACGAAGAACATGAGTGGCGCGGGGGGCAGTTCCAGCACGGTCGTGGCAAGCACTACGCAGGCGGTCACCTCCGGCACCCAGCTGACGGCCACCACAGCGGCCGCGGACGAGCAGTGCAGCTACAAGATCACCAGCGTCTCGTACGCGACCGCCGTCCAGTACCGGGTCGGCACAGGCCCGGTGCAGACGGTCACCGCGACCGGAGGCGGCAACTGCTTCCCGTTCTGACCACGGCCGGACACAGAAAGCGCCTGGTCGGTATACCGACCAGGCGCTCTCGCACAGTGTCCGAGGGGGGACTTGAACCCCCACGCCCGATAAAGGGCACTAGCACCTCAAGCTAGCGCGTCTGCCATTCCGCCACCCGGACCAGGTGTCGTCGCGCGGCGTGGCCGCGGCGACTGGGTCAACGATACCAAGGATTCGGAGTGCGTTTCACCTGCGCTTCCGCCGGGGTGGGGCGGGGGTGGCGGCCTAAGCTTCGCGCATGGGTGTTATGGGTGGTGCGCCTGGTTCATCCCGTATCCGTCCCTCCGGTGCGACGAGGCGGCGGGCGCCCGCGCCCGTGCGGGAGTACCTGCGGGACACCTTCTGGTTCGCGCCCGCCGCCGGGCTCGTCGGGGCCGCGCTGCTGGCGTGGCTGTCGACAGCCGCCGACGCCTGGCTGGTCTCGGCGCTGCGGCACGAAGGCGACCTGGACGCCGTCAAGCGGCTGATCTCCGTCGCCGACGACTCACGATCGATCGTGACCACCGTCGGCGCGGCGATGCTGACCTTCATCGGCGTCGTCTTCTCCATCAGCCTCGTCGCCCTCCAGATGGCCGGGCAGCAGTTCTCACCCCGGGTCGTGCGGCTGTACGTGCGCAGCCGGATCACCAAGTGCACCTTCTCGGTGTTCCTGGCGACGTTCCTGTTCTGCCTGCTGGTGCAGAGCTCGTACGACAGCGACACCGACCCGGCGACGGTCGGCACGGTGCCGTTCCTGTCCAGCCTGTGCGCGGTGCTGCTGGTCATGGTGAGCCTCGTGCTGTTCGTCGCCTACGTGAATTCCACGCTGCGCCTGACCCGCGTCAGCCACATCATCGACCGCATCGCCCGCGAGTCCTTCCGGGCCGCCCGCGCACACGCCTTCGGGCGTCCCGGCGACGCGCCGCTCCCGGAGGCGGTCGGGGTGATCGCGTACCGGGGCCGCGCCGGTGTCGTGCGGGACGTCAACGCCGCTCGCCTGGTCCGCGTCGCCCGGCGGTACGGCACCGTCCTGCGCCTCGAGCCGCGCGCCGGGGACTTCGTGGTGCCGGGCACACCGCTGCTCACGGCGCACGGCGGCACGGTCCCGCCCGCGCGGTCGCTGCGCCGCGCCGTCTTCGTGGGCGTCGAGCGGACCTACCGCGAGGACCTCGGCTTCGGCCTGCGCCAGCTCGCCGACATCGCGCTGCGGGCCTCCTCCCCCGCGATCCAGGACCCGACGACCGCCGTGCAGGCCGTCGACCGCATCACGCACGTCCTGGCCACGCTCGCGGAGCGGCCGCTCGGCGCGGTGCACCACCGGGACCGCACCGGCGTCGTGCGGCTGGTGCGCAACGTGCCGGACTGGCCGGACCTGGTCGACCTCGGGCTCGCGGAGGTGCGGATCGCGGCCGTGGGCAACCCCCAGGTGACCCGGCGGCTGGTCGCGGCGCTGGACGACCTGACGCGGCTGGCGCCGGCCGGGCGCAAAACACCGCTGGAGCGGCACCGCGCGCTGCTGGCCCGGGCGGTGGAACGCGCGGTGCCGGAGCCCGCGGAACGCGACTTCGCGCTGCGGCCCGACCGGCAGGGCATCGGCTGAGCGGCCGTCGCCCACCAGGAGAGCCACCACCACGGGGGCCGCCCACCACGGGAGCCACCACCCGCCGCGAGAGCCGCCCGCCGCTAGGGCCGCCCGTCCCGGGACCGGTCGCCCCACTCCGCCCGCCCGGATCCGCCGCGCCCGAAGGGTGTCATGATCGGGCTGTGCGCCGAACGGGCGCACGTCGTCCACACTGCCGGGAAGCGGGACTGATCACCATGGGACGGGTCACCGAGCGCCGCCGCGTACTGCGCATCCGGGACGGTTCCGTCGGTCACCGGGCCGACACGCTGGTCGCCGAGGAACCGCTGGAGATCCGGCTCGGCGGCAAGCCCCTGGCCATCACCATGCGCACCCCCGGCGACGACTTCGCGCTGGCCGCCGGATTCCTGGTCAGCGAGGGCGTGCTCGGCGACGCGGGCGACCTGGCGAACGTCGTCTACTGCGCCGGGGCGACGTCCGACGGGGGCAACACCTACAACGTGGTGGACGTGACGCTCGCGCCCGGCGTGCCGCTGCCCGACATCACGCTGGAGCGCAACGTCTACACGACGTCCTCGTGCGGGCTGTGCGGCAAGGCGAGTCTGGACGCGGTGCGCACCACCGCGCGGTGGCCGGTCGCGGACGATCCCGAGGTGCGGATCACGCCGGAGACGCTGGCCGCCCTGCCGGACCGGTTGCGCGCCGCCCAGCAGGTGTTCGAACGCACCGGTGGGCTGCACGCCGCGGCGCTGTTCACCCCTGAGGGGGAACTGCTGGACGTGCGGGAGGACGTGGGACGGCACAACGCCGTGGACAAGCTGATCGGCCGGGCGTACCAGCAGGGGCTGCTGCCGCTGTCGCGGGCCGTGCTGCTGGTGTCGGGGCGCGCCTCGTTCGAGCTGGCGCAGAAGGCCGTGATGGCCGGGATCCCGGTGCTGGCGGCGGTCTCCGCGCCGTCCTCGCTGGCGGTGGACCTGGCGGCGGAGACCGGTCTGACGCTGGTGGGCTTCCTGCGCGGGCCGTCGATGAACGTCTACGCGGGCGAGCACCGGGTGCCGGTGGAAGTCGAGGCGTAGAGGACGCGGCCCTCTGCCGTGAGGCCCCGCCCGGGTCAGCGGGCGGCGCGGGCTTCCTGGGCCGGAGTGCCGTCGACGACCTGGCCGGCGACGGTGCGCTGCTCGCCCGCCGGGGTCTCGTCCCGCAGCGCCTTGGTCTCCGCCTTCAGGATCCGCAGCGACTTGCCCAGCGAACGGGCGGTGTCGGGCAGGCGCTTGGCACCGAAGAGGACGATCGCGACGAGGGCGACGATCAGCAGGTGGGTCGGGGTGAACAGGTCGCGGATCACGCGGGGCTCCTCAGGCTGGGACAGGACGGGCCGGGGCGGCGCCACCGGGGGCGGACCCGGTGTCGGCCGACGACGGCCCTTCAGGCAGGCTACCTTCCCCGTCGGCGTGGCCGTCATTTGACCACCGCTTTGCGATCACCGCGCAAACCATGAGTTGCATCTGGTGGAACAACATGAGCGGCAGGATCATCAGCCCGGCTTGCCCGCCGAACAGCACACTGGCCATCGGCAGCCCGTTGGCCAGGCTCTTCTTGGAGCCGCAGAAGACGATCGCGATCCGGTCGCCGCGCCCGAAGCCGAGCCGCCGGGAGGTGAACGCGGTCAGGCTCAGCACGACGGCGAGCAGCACCGCCTCGACGCCGAGCAGGGCCAGCAGCCGCACCGCGGTCACCTGGTGCCAGATGCCGCGGACCATGCCCTCGCTGAACGCGGTGTAGACGACCAGCAGGATCGAGCCGCGGTCCACCAGGCCGAGGACCTTCTTGTGCCGGGCCACGAAGCCGCCGATCCACCGCCGCAGCAGTTGTCCGGCGAGGAACGGCGCCAGCAGCTGCGCGCCGATGTCCAGCAGCCCGTGCGCGGAGAACCCGGCGCCGCTGGAGTGCATCAGCAGCGCGGCCAGCGCCGGGGTGCCGACCATGCCCAGCAGGCTGGAGTAGGTGCCCGCGCAGATCGCCGCCGGGACGTTGCCGCGGGCGATGGAGGTGAAGGCGATGGAGGACTGGATGGTGGACGGCAGGACGCACAGGTAGAGCAGCCCGGTGTACAGCTGCGGGGTCAGCACGTACGGCACCAGCCCCCGGGCGGCGAGCCCCAGCAGGGGGAAGACCGCGAAGGTGCTGAGCACGACGGTGAGGTGGAGCCGCCAGTGGCTGAGCCCCTGCGTCGCCTCGCGGGTCGACAGCCGGGTGCCGTAGAGGAAGAACAGCAGCCCGATGGCGACGGACGAGGCCCAGCCCACGCCGGTCGCCGCGCCGCCCCTGGCGGGCAGCAGCGCGGCCAGGCCCACCGTCGCGACCAGCAGCGCGATGTACGGATCGACGGGCAACCAGGACGGCTTGGTCAGGCGGCGCATGGCTTCTCTCGGGAGGGGCGGCGGTGGCGCGGACGACAGGGGAGCCGACGGGCTCGTGGTCCAGCCTGCGGCCTGCCGCGATCATTGTGAAGTACGTTCGCCGCGCTGACTGTCATCACGGAGCGCGATAGCTTGGGGGAATGTTCGATCCCGCGCAGTTGCGCACGTTCCTCGCGGTCGCCCAGTCGCTGAGCTTCACGCGGGCCGGGCAGCGCCTGGACCTGCGGCAGTCCACGGTGAGCCAGCACGTGCGGAAGCTGGAGGAGGCGGCCGGGCGGCAGCTGTTCCTGCGCGACACCCACGGGGTCGAGCTGACGGAGGACGGCGAGGCGATGCTCGGGTTCGCGCGCACGATCCTGGACGCCAACGAGCGCGCTGCGGCGTTCTTCACCGGTACGCGGCTGCGCGGCAGGCTGCGGTTCGGGGCGTCGGAGGACTTCGTGCTCACCCGGCTGCCGGAGATCCTGGAGCGCTTCCGCAGCGACCACCCGGAGGTCGACCTGGAGCTGACCGTGGAGCTGTCCGGCACGCTGCACGAGCAACTGGCCGACGGGCGGCTCGATCTGGTGCTGGGCAAGCGCGGCGCCGGGGAGACGCACGGACGGCTGGTGTGGCGCGACCGGCTGGTGTGGATCGCGGGACCAGGACTGCGGCTGACGGAGGACCCGCGCGAGACGGTGCCGTTGATCGTCTACCCGCCGCCCAGCATCACCCGGGCCCGGGCGCTGGACGTCCTGGAACGGGCCGGGCGCGGCTGGCACATCACCTGCACCAGCGGCAGCCTGAGCGGCGTGCGGGCCGCCGCGCTGGCCGGGCTCGGCGTGGTGCCGCACGCGCAGGGCCTCGTCCCGCCGGGGCTGCGCCGCCTGCCGCCGCACGCGTACGGCCTGCCGGAGCTGGGCGACGTCGACTTCGTGCTGCTGCGCGGGCCGCGCGACGACCGGCGGCGCGGCGGCCACGAGCCGGCGGACGCGCTGGCCCGCGCGATCCTGGCGGCGGGCGACCGGCTGCACCGCGCGCTGTGACGGGACGGCGGCGGCGCCCAGGGCACGGGCTCCGGAGGCCCAGGGCAGCCCTCAGCGGCGGCCCTCGTACGTCAGCTGCTTGACCTGCCGCAGGATCGGCGCCGTCTCGACCTGCTGGACACCGGACAGGACGCCGATCTTCTCGCTGAGATACCGGTACAGCTCGCCGTTGTCGCGGAAGAGGGCGACCGCGACCACGTTGGCCTGCCCGGTGACCGCCGAGGCGAACGCGACCTCGCGGTGCCCGGCCAGCGCCTCGCCGACCGACGCCAGCGCGGAGGGCGCCACCGTCAGCCACAGCACCGCGCGCACCTCGTAGCCGTACAGCGCCGAGTCGAACTGCACGTCGACGTAGAGCGCCCCGATCCGGCGCAGGTGCTCCAGCCTGCGCTTGACCGCGGACTCCGACTGATGGGTGGCCGCCTGGAGTTCGGCGAGGGTGGCCCGCCCGTCCCGGCCGAGCGCCTCCAGCAGCGACTCGTCGACCAGGTCGAGGGTGATGGTGCCGGACGCCGGTTCGACCGGGGGCGGGGCGAGCGCCTTCGCCTGGGCGGGTTCGAGGGCGTCGGACTTGCTGAACCAGCCGAGCGGGCCGCCGTAGAAAGTGTGCAGCAGGCTGTGCGCGCTGAGCGACACGATCCTGGGGGTGCGCTGGAGCTTGCCGAACAGCAGCTCGTCGCGTTCGCCCCGGTCGCGGGCGCGCATGGTGCACATCACCTCGGTGCCGCCGGAGGTCAGGCCGATCCAGGAGGTGTCGGGGCGGCGGGCCAGCGCGTCGGCGAGCGGTTCGGCCGCGTCGGGGGTGCAGCGCAGCCGCGCGTACCAGCGGGTCTGCCCGAGGCGTTCCTCGTCGCCGACGCCGATCACCCGCAGGCCCGCCTCGCACAGCCTGCGGTAGCGGCGGGCGACGGTCTGGTCGGAGACACCGAGGACCGCGGCGAACCTGCTGAACGGCGCCCGCCCGTCGATCTGGAGGGCCTGGAGCAGCTGGAGGTCCAGTGTGTCGAGCGCGTGGGATTTCATGCGCACCGGTCCTCAGGGTGTCGGTTTCCGCCGCATACTCGGCGCTGATTGTCAGCTTTCCATGCCTTGAGGTCATCGTATCGACGTACGACGAACCAAGGGGAACGAGGAACATCCCATGCGCAAGTGGGGACCGCTGACCGCGGTCTGTCTTGGCACCTTCATGCTGCTGCTGGACGTCACGATCGTGACCGTGGCGCTGCCCGACATGGCGAAGGCGCTGCACGCCTCGCTGTCCGACCTCCAGTGGGTCATCGACATCTACGCGCTGGCGCTGGCCGCGCTGCTGCTGGGCGCGGGCTCGGCGGCGGACGCCTGGGGGCGCCGCAGGGTCTACGTGATCGGCACCGTGCTGTTCGCGGGCGCCTCGCTGGCCTGCGGGCTCAGCTCCGGGGCCACGATGCTGGTGGCGATGCGGTGCGTGCAGGGGATCGGCGGCGCCGCGATGTTCGCCACCACGCTGTCCCTGCTGGGCGCCAACTACTCCGGCCGCGACCGGGGCCTGGCGTTCGGCGTGTGGGGCGCGGTCTCCGGCGCCGCGGCGGCGCTCGGGCCGGTGCTGGGCGGCCTGCTCACCCAGAGCCTGGACTGGCGCTGGATCTTCTTCGTCAACCTGCCGGTGTCCGTGCTGGCGGTGGCGCTCACGCTGCGCGTGGTCAAGGAGTCGCGCGGCCACGCCGGGCAGCGCCTCGACATCGGCGGCACCCTGACCTGGACCGCCTTCGCGGGCGCCGCGACGTACGCGGTGATCAGGGCGGACTCGGTGGGCTGGCTGTCGGCGCGCACCCTGGGCACCCTTGCGGTGGCGGCCGTGGCGCTGCTGGCGTTCCTGCTGGCCGAGCGGAACGCGGCGCACCCGATGCTGGACCCCCGGCTGTTTCGCAGCGGGTCCTTCGTGGCGGTGATGGCAGCGGCGTTCGCGCTGAACGCGGCGGCCTTCGGTGTGCTGCCGTACACCTCGATATGGCTGCAGACGGTGCTCGGTTTCAGTCCGCTCAAGGGTGGTCTGGTCATCGTGCCGCTGGCGACCTGCGCGTTCGTGGTGGCGCTGGTCGGCGGGCGACTGCTGCACGGCGTGCCCGCCCGGTACACGGTCGGCGTCGGCCTGCTGCTGATCGGCGCGGGCTCGATGGCGCAGGCGGTCCTGGGCGCGGGCTCGGGCTGGGCCGCGCTCACCCCGGGGCTGGCGATCGCGGGCTTCGGCGTCGGGCTCGCCACCCCGGCGATGTCGCAGGCCGCACTGGCCTCGGTGCCGCCGCACCGGGCGGGCATGGCGGGCGGCGCGGTCAACACCTTCCGGCAGCTCGGCTACGCGCTCGGCGTGGCGCTGTTCGGCACGCTGGCCGCCTCCCGCATGACGCACTCGCTCACCGGGCACGTCGCCGACCCGCACGGCGCCGCGAGCGCGCTGGCCGGTGGCGCGGCGCCGGAGTTGCTGGCGCACACCCCGCCGGCCGCCCGCCCGGCGGCCACGCACGCGGTGCACGCGGCCTTCGCCTCCGGGCTGGACGCGGCGGCGCTGACCGCGGGCGCGGTGGGCGTCGTGGCGGGCGTGCTGGTCCTGCTGATGGTGCGCAACGCGCCGCAGCGGCACCCGGCCGCCCCCGCTCCGGCCGAACGGCAGGCGGCGCCCAGCGGGGTGTGAGGCAGCCGAGGGCGTGACGAAGCCCAGGGTGCGACGGAATCGAGAGTGTGACGGAGCGCGGTACGGGCGCACGCGTGGTGCGATGCGCCCCATTCGGCCCGGACGACAGGCGGTGGTCCCTTTCGCCCCGCTGTCGTCCGGGTCGCCCGCTGTAATGCGGGGGTGAGCGCGTGGAGCAGATTCGGTGCAGATCCACGGTGCGTGACAACTGCGTAGCCGCACGGCAGTTCACGCGATTGCGTCGCGATCACCGCACAACGGGCGTAAGCCGACGGGAGAATCCGGACGTCTCGGGATGCGGCGGGCCCCTCCCCCGCGCGCGCGGGATCAGGTAGCTTACGGGCCCCGCCCGGCGCACCCGCCAGTTCCGGCCCTCGACCAGCCGGTCACGGATCCGCGTCGGCACAGCACCACCATCGAGGCGCCGTGCGGAGCGCCGCCGAGGAGCGTTCAGTGCGCGAGTTCACCGTGCCGCCGTGGGAGACGGCGCCCCAGGCCGGAGGGCTGGCGGATTCCGTGTTCACGCACGCCGACGAGGCGCCGGACGCGGTCGTGCTCGGGCGCAAGGTGGACGGCGAGTGGCGGGACGTGTCGGCGGCGCGGTTCCGCGACGAGGTGCTGGCGCTGGCCAAGGGCCTGCTGGCCGACGGCGTACGGTTCGGTGACCGGGTGGGCATCATGTCCCGTACGCGCTACGAGTGGACGTTGTTCGACTACGCGCTGTGGGCGATCGGCGCGCAGCCGGTGCCGGTTTACCCGACGTCCTCCTCCGACCAGGTGCGCTGGATGCTGCACGACTCCGGTGCGGTGGCCTGCGTGGTCGAGCACGAGGACCAAGCGATGACGATCGGCGCCGTCGTCGACCAGCTGCCGCAGCTGGAGCGCCTGTGGCAACTGGACGCGGGCGCGGTGCCGGACCTGATGGCGGCCGGGGAGGACATCGACGACGAGGTGGTGGCCCGCCATCGGCTCGCCGTCACCCCCGACGCGACCGCCACCGTCATCTACACCTCCGGCACCACCGGCCGCCCCAAGGGGTGCGTGCTCACCCACGCCAACTTCATGGCCGAGGCCGACAACGTCGTCGGGCGCTGGGAGCCGGTCTTCCACTCCAAGGCGGGCGACGAGGCCTCCACGCTGCTGTTCCTGCCGTTGGCGCACGTCTTCGGCCGCATGGTGGAGGTCGCCGCGATCCGGGCCCGGGTCCGGCTGGGCCACCAGCCGAGCCTGGCCGCGGACGACCTGATGCCCGACCTGGCCGCGTTCCGGCCGACGTTCATGCTGGCGGTGCCGTACGTCTTCGAGAAGGTCTTCGGCGCCGCCCGCCGCAAGGCCGAACTCGGCGGCAAACTGGGCCCGTTCGACAAGGCGGTCGAGGTCGCGGTGCGCTACGCCGAGGCGCTGGAGGCGAAGGCCTTCGGCACGGGCCCGGGACCCGGCGCCTCGTTGCGCGTGCAGCACCAGCTCTACGACAAGCTGGTCTACGCGAAGATGCGCGACGCGCTGGGCGGACGCCTGCGGCACGCGATGTCCGGCGGCTCGGCGATGGAACGCGACCTCGGGCTGTTCTTCGCCGGTGCCGGGGTGACGGTCTACGAGGGCTACGGGCTGACCGAGACCACGGCCGCCGCGACCGCCAACCCTCCGGAACGCACCCGCTACGGCACCGTCGGTCAGCCCGTTCCGGGGACCACGGTGCACATCGCGGATGACGGCGAGGTGTGGCTGCGCGGCGGCCAGGTCTTCGCCGGATACCTGAACAACCCCAAGGCCACCGACGAGGTGCTGCACGACGGCTGGCTGGCCACCGGGGACCTGGGCGCGCTGGACGACGAGGGCTACCTGACCATCACCGGGCGCAAGAAGGAGATCCTGGTGACCAGCGGCGGCAAGAGCGTCTCGCCGGTGCCGCTGGAGGACCGGGTGCGCGCCCATCCGCTGGTCGCGCAGTGCGTGGTGGTCGGCAACGACCGGCCGTTCGTGGCGGCCCTGGTCACGCTGGACCCGGAGGCGGTGGAGCACTGGCTGTCGATGCGCGGCAAGCCGTCGATGCCGCCCGAGCAGCTGGTGCGCGACCCGGACGTGGAGACCGAGGTACGGCGTGCCGTGGTGGCCGCCAACACGCTGGTGTCCAAGGCCGAGTCCATCCGCACGTTCCGCATCCTGGCGGCGCGGTTCAGCGAGGAGAAGGGCCTGCTCACGCCGTCGCTGAAGCTGAAGCGCAAGGCGATCGAGAAGGCGTACGAGGCGGAGATCGAGGCGCTTTACCACGCGTGAGACGGCCGGGCGCGGGAATGCGAGTGGGGTCGAGAAGTGTTGTGAGCTGCGGAAAGCAGTCACGATGACGAGACGAGACAAGGAAGCCACTGCTCGTGAGCAAGGTCCCCTTCATCACCCTGAACAACGGCGTGAAGATGCCGCAGCTCGGTCTCGGCGTCTGGCAGGTGCCGGACGACGAGGCGACCCGCGCGGTCACCACCGCGCTGGAGGCGGGCTACCGCAGCATCGACACCGCCGCCGCGTACCAGAACGAGGAAGGCACCGGAAAGGCCCTGACGTCCTCCGGCATCCCCCGCGAGGACCTGTTCGTCACGACGAAACTGTGGAACGCCGAGCACGGCCACGACTCGACGCTGCGCGCGTTCGACGACTCGCTGAAGCGGCTCGGCGTGGAACGGGTGGACCTGTTCCTGATCCACTGGCCGCTGCCCTCGCGTGACCTGTACCTGGACACCTGGCGTGCGTAGGAGAAGGTCTACGCGGACGGCCGGGCCCGCGCGATCGGCGTGTCCAACTTCCAGATCCCGCACCTGCGGCGGCTGCTGGACGAGGCCACCGTCGTCCCGGCGGTCAACCAGATCGAGCTGCACCCGTACTTCCAGCAGGCCGAGGCCCGCGCCTTCCACGCCGAGCACGGCATCGCCACCGAGGCGTGGTCCCCGCTCGGCCAGGGCAAGGACCTGCTGACCGACCCGGTGATCGAGTCCGTCGCGGCCAAGCACGGTGTCACCCCGGCCCAGGCGGTGCTGCGCTGGCACCTTCAGACCGGCAACGTGGTCATCCCCAAGTCGGTGACGCCTTCGCGCATCGCGGAGAACATCGACGTGTTCGGCTTCGAGCTGGACACCGACGACCTGGCGGCCTTCGCGGGCCTGGACCGGGGCGAGCGGCTGGGCCCGGACCCGGCCACCTTCGACATGGCCTGAGCCTGTCGCCTCCGACGCGGCTTCAGCCCGCCTTCGACGTGGCCCGGAGCCCGTCGCGCGAACGGCGGCCCCGGGCGCTCCCGTGAAAATGGGGAGGCGCCCGAGGCCGCCGTCGCCACAATGAGCCCGACGAGCCCATGGGCGACGATGACGGAACACCCTCCGGCTGATGGGGCGGGCGTCAGCCGTGGGTGGTGACCGTCTTGCCGGTCGTGGCGTCCACCACCTGGCGGTGGTCGAGCGGGGCCTTCAGCGTGGTGCTGACGGGGGCGTCCTTGACGAAGTCGGGGCACATCTGGCCCGGCTTCTGGGTGTTGACCACTTCGAGCGTGAGGGTGACCTTGCCGGCGGTCTCCTGGGACAGCAGTTGCGCGTGCTTGCAGCCGCCCACGGAGGTCGTGACGGTCAGCTTGCGGTCCTGCCCCGAGACGGCGACCGGCGCGGCGATGGCCTGCTTGACGGTCTTGCCGGTGCCCCCGGAGGGAGCGGAGCTCGCACTATGGGACGGGCCGGGGCTCATCGGCGCGGAGCCGGTGCCGGTGGAGACGGTCTTGGTGCCGCAGCCGGTCAGGACGGCGCCGGCGACGAGGGCCGCCGCGCCCAGGGAGAGAAGTCGTCCGTTCATGTGGTTGTGACGGACGAGGTGCCGATCCGGTTCCGTTCCCTGGTGGCGGCAGTGTGATGCCGTGTGAATTCCTCCGGCGGCACCGCTGCCGTCCCGTGTGGATTCCCCCGGCGGCACCGCTGCCGTCCCGTGTGGATTCCCCCGGCGGCACCGCTGCGTTCCCGTGCGGCTTCCCGCGGCCGCACCCCGCCGTCCCGTGCGGATCACGGTGAATTCAGGCCGAGTTGGTTACCGGGGCGTAGTCGCGCGGTTCGGGCGCGGTCTACGCTTCGTGCCGCTCGTGACCCGACCGTCACCCGAATCCCTGGGGGAACCGTGACCTCGTCCACCCTGCGCGCCCGTGCCGCCGCCCTCCTGCTCGCCACCGCGGCCCTGACCGCCGCCGGTACCGCGACGGCGCACGCCGACTCCCCCGGCGGCTGGGTGGAGACCGGCACCTCGACCGTCAACTCGCTCACCGGCGGTGAGGGCATCGCCACCCAGGCGGACGGATCGCTGCTGACCAGGGGCCTGGGCTCGATCCCGCTGTCGCTGCGCATCGCGGGCTGGAACCACGTCGGCGACCCCGACATCGCCGACGGCTACGTCTTCGACGCGTACCAGGGCGGCGACTCGGCGACCTCCAAGATGTACGCGGTCACCACGCCGGGCGGTCAGCGCTACGAGTACACACATCCGCTGGACGCGGGCGAGGAGCTGAACAACTCCTTCGACACCGTCTCGCCCGACGGGCAGTGGATGGTCTCCGGCGAGTGGGGCGACATGAACCGCCTGGAGGTCTTCCCCGCCCCGCTGCTCAACCCCTCGACGCCGCGCACCGGCGGCACCCTCGCGCAGGCCGGACAGATCTCGCTGGACCGCACGGTCAGCGACATCCAGGGCTGCGACTTCGTCTCCGGCACCCGGCTGGTGTGCAGCTCCGACGACGCGGCGAAGGACGTCATCCAGGTCGACCTGCCGCACGCGCTGGACGGCTCGGCGGTGACCGGTCACGTCACCACGCTCTTCCAGGTGCCGCATCAGAGCATCTGCTCGGGCACTTTCGAGGCCGAGGGCATCGACTACGACCCGAACGCCCGCGTGCTGCGCGTGGAGATCGTCCCGCCGAGCGTCTGCGAGGTCGCGACGACCGTCTACTCCTACCGTCCCACCACCGGCTGACCGCAGCGCCCCGCTCGCACGCGGGACCGGTCATCGCTCACGGGATCTGCTCCAGCGGGCCGTCGCGTCCATGATGTGAAACGCCGTTCCTGGATAGTGAGACCTCGTCCTAGGGTGACGTACGTCAGACGTCACCTCGGCGAAGGGGCGGGTCCCATGAGCGACCACCACGGCACGTACACCTACGGGCACCACGAGTCGGTGCTCCGCTCGCACCGCTGGCGCACCGCGGAGAACTCCGCCGCGTACCTGATCCCGCGCCTGCGGCCGGGCCTGCGGGTGCTGGACGTCGGCTGCGGGCCGGGGACCATCACCGCGGACCTGGCGGAACTGGTCTCCCCCGGCGGGCGGGTCACCGCGGCGGACGCGGCGGACGACGTGCTGCGGGCCGCGGCCCGCCTCGCGGCCGAACGCGGGCTGGACAACGTGGAGTTCGCGACCGCCGACGTCCACGCGCTGGACCACCCGGACGACAGCTTCGACGTCGTCCACGCCCACCAGGTGCTCCAGCACGTGGCCGATCCGGTGCTGGCGCTGCGCGAGATGCGGCGGGTGTGCAGGCCGGGCGGGATCGTCGCGGCGCGGGACGGGGACTACCACGGCTTCGTCTGGTACCCGCGGCTGCCGGAGCTGGACGAGTGGATGGCGCTGTACCAGCGGTGCGCCCGCGCCAACGGCGGCGAACCGGACGCGGGGCGGCGGCTGTTGTCGTGGGCGAGGCAGGCGGGCTTCACGGACGTCACGGCGACGTCCACCACGTGGTGTCACGCGGACGACGCGGAACGGGCGTACTGGGGCGGCATGTGGGCGGACCGGGTCGTGAAGTCCGCGATGGCCGAGCAGGCGGTGCGCGACGGCTACGCCACCGCGGACGACCTGCGGCGCCTGTCGGACGGCTGGCGCAGTTGGGCCGCCTCGCCCGACGGCTGGTTCTCGCTGCTGCACGGCGAGATCGTCTGCGTGGCGTGAGCGGCGGGCCGGCCCCGGGCGGACCGGGGCCGGCCCGGCGTCGTCACGCCCGCGTGCGCCGGGCCGCGAGCCAGGCGTAGACCAGGACGCCCACGAAGAGGAACAGGACACCCTGGTAGACGGCCGCGTACCCGGCACCCGCGACCAGCCACACCGAGAAGGCGAACGCGCCCAGCGCGAGCACCAGATCGCGGGCGAGGGCGCCCGGCCGCACCCGGTCGCGTTCGCCGGACAGCAGCCAGTACACCTGCGCTGCCGCCGCCAGCAGGTAGGGCACGGTGGCGGAGAACGTGGTGATCAGCACGAGCGTGTTGAAGACCGCGGAGGAACCGCAAGCGTAGTTGACGACCGTCAGCAGCGAGGCGAGGACCACCCCGGCCAGCACGCCGAACGTCGGCACCCCGCGCGCCTTGCGGGCGAAGACCGCAGGGAACAGCCCGTCGCGCGCGGCGGCGTAGGGGGCCTGCGCGCTCATCAGGGTCCAGCCGTTGAGCGCGCCGAGGATGGAGACGACCGCGGCGGCGGCGATGAGGGTGCCGCCCCAGTGACCGCCGAACATGGTGTCCACCGCGTCGGAGAACGGCGCCCCCGACTTCACCAGAGCCGCGTGCGGCACGGTGCCGAAGACGGCGACGGTGCCCAGCAGGTAGACGAAGGCCGCGCCGATGGTGCCCAGCACGCTGGCCCGGCCGACGTTGCGCTCCGGATCGCGCACCTCCTCCGCGCTCATCGCGGCGGACTCCACGCCCACGTAGGAGTAGAGCAGCAGCGCCGCCGACGCCGACAGCCCGCCGACCCAGCTCCCGCCGCCGGGGTGGAACGGCCCGAGGTCGCGCGGGTCGAAGAAGAACAGCCCGGCCACCGCGACGAACAGCAGCGGCAGGAACTTCAGCACGGTCGAGACGATCTGCACCGCGCCCACCCAGCGGGTCCCGGCGAGGTTGGCCAGCGCGGGCAGCCACAGCGAGGCCAGCGCCACGGCCAGCCGCTCGGGCGTCGAGAAGTGACCGGGGACCACCACGTCCACGTAGCCGACCGCGCCGACCGCGAGCGCCGCGTTGCTGACCCAGGTCATCACCCAGTACGACCACGCCGACAGGAATCCCGCGAAGTCCCCGAACGCCTCGCGCGCGTAGACGTACGGGCCACCGGTGCGCGGGTGCCGTCGCGCGAGCCGCCCGAAGACCAGCGCCAGCGCGATCGCGCCGACGGTCAGCACCACGAACGCCAGCAGGCTCACCGTGCCGTACGGCGCCACCGACGCGGGCAGCAGGAAGATGCCGCCGCCGATGATGTTGCCCATGACCAGCGCGGTCGCGGTGGGCAGCCCGAAGCGCCGCGAATGACCCGCGCCGCCGCCGTGTGCGGCGTGCCCCGCGGCGGCGGGAGCCTGCGCCGGGGCGGTGGGAGCCGGGGCCTCGGTGGCGGTGTCGTGCATGGGGTGGTGCGCCTTCCTCTCCTCCCCGGGCACGCCGTTGCCACCGGTGTCCGCGCAAGGGTGGGCACGGCCCGGCGGGGCGAAAAGGAGGATCATCCTCCGGATGGGGAGGCCCCCATGCTCCCCTCAGGCGTCACCTTGCACCAAATCACCGCCTTTTATGCCGTACGCGTCCCGCTGACCGGGAAAAGCTGCGGTCGGCGCGGCGTCGGACCGCAGGTCCTCCAGGGCGATCCAGTCCCGCAGCACGGCGTGCACCGACTCGGCGCCGACCAGCGGCGACGGCGGCGCGGACAGCTCGCGCGGGTACAGCAGGAACGGCCGGGACTGCTCCCCGCCCAGCCCGCCGTGCGACCCCACCTGCTCCTCGAACGCGTGCACCTCACCGGTGCGCGGGTCGTACGCGGAGTTGACCATGATGTCGGCGGCGTGCGGGAAGCCGTCGGTGCGCAGCACGGCCCGCGCCGCGCCCTCCCCGAACGGCGCCAGCGGGTCGGCCCCGGTGATCCGCCCGGTGGCCAGTTCGTGTTCGGCGCCGTCCGCCCCCAGCACGACCGGTCCGCACCGGGCGTCCCGGACCAGGACGAAGCCGATACCGGGGTGGTCGGCCAGCCTCCGCAGCAGCCCGGGGTGCAGGCGGTCGATCTGCTGCCGGGTGAGCCGGCCGGGAGCCTCGGGGAAGGAGATCAGGCCCAGGTTGCCGGAGCCCAGCACCACCGGCCCGGCGTCCCGCCCACGAACCCGGTGCTCCCGACGCCCGGCCTCCCCGTCGCGCCGACCCGCCTCCTCCTCGCGCCCGCCCACCTCCCCGTCGCGCCCGGGTCGGCGCGACTCCCCGCCTCCGTGGCCACGTATCTCCCCACCTCCGGTCCCGCGCGATTCCCCGCGTTCGGGGCGGCGCAGGGCGGCACGCGCGGCGGTGCTCGACTCGCGCTCCTCCTCCGCCGCGCCCCGCACCCGCCCGCCGCCGGGCAGTCGGCACCCGGAGCGCACCAGGTCGCGCAGCGAGATCCCGTACGCGGCGGCGAACGGCGTGCCCGGGCTCTGGCCGTGGTCGGACAGCAGCACGAACCGGTAGGGGCGCGGCGCGTACCGCGCGGTCCCGGCGATCAGGCCGATCGTCCGGTCCAGCCGCCGCAGCACCTGGTCGGTGTCCCGCTCGCGCGGCCCCGAGTGGTGGGCCACCTCGTCGTAGGCGACCAGGTCGGCGTAGACCGTGCGGCGGCCGGCGAGGATGTCGCCGATGACGGCGGCCACCACGACGTCCCGCTCGACCACGGTGGCGAACGCCCGCAGCACCGGGTAGAGCCCGCCCCGGCCGACCGGGGACCGCCGTTCGCGTATCCGCGCTCGCAGCGACTGCCCGATCTCGCGGGCGACCTCGGCGGCGAAGGAGATCGCGGTGCGCGCGGCGTGCGCCGGGTCGGAGAAGTAGGCGAAGTACCCGGATCTGCTGCGGTGCCCGCGATCGCGGCGGACGGCCACCGACAGCACCAGCGCCAACTGGTCCGCGCCGCCGGTGAACAGGTTGCCCCGGCTGGCCGCGTCGACGGCGAGCAGGCCCGGGCCGCCGGTGCGGTGGACGGCACGGCGCTGCAACTCGGCGGCGGACGAAGGCCGGTTGCAGACCATGACCTGCCCGGTCTCCTTCTCGTACCAGCGGAACGCGGGCACGTCCTCGTTGCTGCCGTGCAGGATGCCCAGTTGGCTGGCGCCGGTCTGACTGCTCCAGTCGGTGTGCCAGGGCGTCAGCGTGTGCGTCGTGGCCGTCCAGCGGGTCAGCGTCTCCATCAGCGGCGGCTTGAGCGCGTTGCCCCGGCTCCCGCCCTGGCGCACGCGCATCGCGTCGCGCAGCACGTCGTGGCCGACGCCGTCGAGCTGGATGATCACCGTGCCGGGCGTGGTCGTGGTGTGCGCGCGGTCGGCGCGGCGGCGTCCGGCGAGCCGGGCCAGGCGTCTGCGGTGGGCGTCGTCGTCCCGCACCGCGAGCCAGGTGCTGGCGGCGGACGAGGTCGCCGACATCACGGCGGCCACGACGACGGCGGTCTCCGGGGTGGACGCGGCGGTGTCGCCGTACGGCACGACGCTGAGCGCGATCAGGAACAACAGGCCGTTGAGCATGAAGGTCGACAGGCCCAGGACGTAGGCGGGCACCAGCAGCAGGGCGCGCACCAACAGCGGCCAGACCAGGGCGTTGAGCAGGCCGAAGGTGCCCGCGCCCGCGGTGGCGGCGAGCACGATGTCGGTCGGGCTGCCGCCGCGCGGGGACTCCAAGGTCAGGTCGGGCAGCAGTCCGGCGAGGACGGCCAGGGTCGCGCTGCCCACCGCCCACACCGCGAGCACCCGCAGCAGCGCGCGGGCCACGCCGCGCCAGGTGAACGACGGCGCCGCCGCCCCGGCCCGGTACCACGCCCGTCTCCACCACACCGGCCGCCCGGCCCGCCCGGTCCGTCCGTCATCCATCGCCGCTCACCTCCCGCGATCGCTCCCCCTCAGACTGTCACAGGAGCGACGGGGGGCCGGAGTTATCCACAGGGCAAAGCTTCCGCGGCCCGCTCGCCTCCTCCGCACCCGCAGCGCCTACCCTCGGGCCATGGGTCGGCGTCGCGCGGTCGCCAGGGCGTGGGGCGGGCGGCCCGGACCTTCGTCGACCCGGTGGAGCGGACACGCATGGAGATCACGTGGTGGGGACATGCCAGCGCCACCCTGAGCGATTCCGGGACGCGGGTGCTGACCGACCCGCTCTTCGCCTCGCGCCTGGCACACCTGCGCAGGCGGCGCGGTGCCCTGCCGCCCGCCTCCGCGACCCTGGCCGACGTGGTGGTCGTCTCCCATCTGCACGCCGATCATCTGCACCTGCCCTCGCTGGCCCGGCTCGCGCCGGGCACCCTCGTCGTCGTCCCGCGCGGCGCCCTCGCCGCGGTGCCGAAGCTGCGCGGACTGCGGGGACTGCGGGAACTGGACGTGGTCGAGGTCGGGCCGGGCGACGAAGTCCACGCCGGGGCGTTGCGCGTCCGCGCGGTCGAGGCCGCGCACGACGGTCGGCGGCTCCCGTTCGGTTCGCACACGGTGCCCGCGCTGGGCTACGTGGTGCACGGTGAGGCGGTCACCTACTTCGCCGGTGACACCGGGCTGTTCGCGGGCATGGCCGAGCAGGTCGGACGGTGCGACGTCGCGTTGCTGCCGGTCGGCGGCTGGGGGCCGTTCCTCGGCCACGGCCACCTCGACCCGGGCCGGGCCGCCCGGGCGCTGGCCGGGCTGGCGCCGAGCCTCGCGGTGCCGGTGCACTACGGCACGTACTGGCCGATCGGTCTCGACGCGGTGCGCCCGCACGAATTCCACTCCCCCGGCACGGAGTTCGCCCGGCTCGCCGCCCGTGAGGCGCCCGGTGTCACGGTGCGCACCCCGGCGCACGGCGAGAGCGTCCAGTGGGAGGCGAAGCGGTGACCGGGTGGCTCGCGCAGGCGGTGACCGCCGGGGCGCCGGCCGCCTCCACGGGACGGGCGATCGGGTATCCGTCGCTGTTCCTGCTGGTGGCGCTCGGTTCGCTGGTGCCCGTGGTGCCGACCGGCGCGCTGGTCAGCGGCGCGGCGGTGGTCGCGTTCCAGCAGACGACGCACGGCACCGACCCGTTGGCCTTGTTGTTCGTCTTCCTGACGGCCGCCCTCGCGGCGTTCGTGGGCGACGTCGCGCTGTACTGGCTCGGACAGCGCGGCGCCCGTTCCGCGGGCGGGTCGCGGGGGCTGGAGCGGCTGCGGCAACGGGCCGACCCGGACCACCTGGAGACGGCGCGGCGCAGGCTGGAACAGCACGGCACCGTGGTCCTGGTGCTGTCCCGGCTGGTCCCGGCTGGCCGGATACCGGTGATGGTCGCCTGCCTGCTGGCGCGGGTGCCGCTGCGGTCGTTCGTGCGTGGTGACGTGGCGGCGGTGGTGGCGTGGGCCGTCGCGTACCAGGCGATCGGGATACTGGGCGGTTCGCTCTTCGCCCGGCCGTGGGAGGGCGTGGCGCTGGCGGTCGGCCTGACGCTGCTGATCAGCGTGGCCCCGTACGCGTGGCGCCTGATACGCGGCCGGGCCCGCCGCGCGGCGCCACACCGGGAAGACGAAGGGGCGCACGGCACCGGGTGAGTGCCGTGCGCCCCAAGCGAGTTGACGCTACGTCAGGAGTTCAGCCGCCGCCGTCGACACCGGCCGTCCCGCCGCCGCCAACCCCGGCCGTCCCTCCGGCGTGACGCTGCGTCAGTTCACGCCCTTGCGTACCCGCATGGTGATCGCGACGCCCGCGCCGAGGGCGACGACCACGGCCGCCCCGATGCCGATCGGCAGCGTCGGGAAGGAGGATCCGGTGTCGGCGAGCGCCTGGGTCGACAGGTCGTCGGTGCTGACCGGGTTGCCGGTCGTGCGGTCACCGGCGTCCGGGTCGGCGACCGGGTGGATCGGCTTGACCGAGGCGACCGAGCCGTCGGAGTTCAGCAGCACCTGCCGGTCGTTGGGGCGGCGGAAGTCGAACATGCCCGACAGCGAGCCCGCGCGCTGGTCGAAGGAGGCGTCGCCGATGCGGCCGGTGCTCCAGTTGTCCTCGATGAACTTGGTGATCGAGGCCTGCTCGGTCTGCGCGTGGTCGATGGAGTTGACCCTGCTGTAGGGCGAGATCACCAGCAGCGGCAGGCGCGGGCCGGGGCCGCAGCGGTCCTGGTAGCCACCGACGGCCTTCGGGCCGGACTGGCAGGCCGGGCTGTCGGTGGCCTTGCCGTTGGAGCCGACCGTGCTGTCCTTCGAGCCGTTCTTCGGCGCGGCGTAGACGTGGTCGTACCAGCCGTCGGAGTCGTCGTAGGCGACGACGACGGCGGTGTCCTGCCACTGGCGGGACTTCTGCAGCTCGTTGATCTCCTTGACCAGGAAGTGCTGCTCGTCGGTCGGGTCGGAGTAGCCCGCGTGACCGTCCTGGTACTCGCCCGCCTTCAGGAAGCTGACCGCGGGCAGCTTGCCGGCCTTCACGACCGCGTCGAAGTCGGTCAGGTCGTAGTTGTGGTTGGCGCGGCCCGCGTGCCCGATCTCGTTCACGGACTTGGGCGCGAGGTGGTGCGGGTTGGAGGTGGAGGCGTAGTACTGGAACGGGTCGTGGTGCGGGCTGTAGTCCTCGGAGGCGTCACCGCCGACGTTGGCGTGCGTGGTGCCCGCGCACTTGGCGTAGTCGCCCTGCTTGCCGTCCCACGCGGTGCTCGGCCGGAAGCCGCCCTGGAACCAGCCCCAGCTGACGCCCTTGGCGTTCAGCAGGTCGCCGATGTTCTTGCCGGTCATCTCGCCCAGGGCGTTCTTCGCCGTGTGGTCGGTGTCCGAGCAGTCGTCGTAGGCGGGGTCCGGGTCGTTGATGACGGTGCCGACGCCCTTGGCGTTCGGCGAGGCCACCGTGTACGAGTCCGGGGTCTTGGTCTGCTTCGGGTGCGTGGTGCTCGACGTCGGGTCGGTGGAGATGACGCCGTGCGTCTGGCCGGAGGCCAGCTCCAGCGCGCCCGGGGTGGAC
Source organism: Streptantibioticus parmotrematis (assembly GCF_019890615.1). GTDB lineage: Bacteria > Actinomycetota > Actinomycetes > Streptomycetales > Streptomycetaceae > Streptantibioticus_D > Streptantibioticus_D parmotrematis. The sequence continues at coordinate 139,152 of NZ_JAINVZ010000017.1, forward strand.
GGGCCGTACGCCGACCCGAAGAAGTTGTCGCCCAGCGAGTAGTGCTGCGCGTAGTTCCACAGCGCGGTGACCGTGTTGCCGTCGTAGTAGTCCGTCGACAGGCCCGGCTCGCCGTACAGGTTGCCCGAGCACTTGCTGGTCTCGGTGTTCTGCACGAACTGGTCGGCCTTGCCGCCGTCGTACGCGTACTGCTCGGGGCCGTACGAGTGGTTCTGGTCGCAGGTCAGGGCCTGCGAGGGGCTCAGCCGCTGCGGGGCGTACTCGTTCGGGTTGGTCTTCAGCAGCCCGGCGTTGAGCAGGTTGTTCGCCTTCGGGGTGTGCGCCGCGGCGGTGAACTTCGTACCGTCGGTGTTCGCGGCCTGCGGGTACGTGGCGAAGTAGTGGTCGAACGAGACGTTCTCGTCGTAGATCACCACCAGGTGCTTGATCGGGGTGGCGGTGGATCCGCCGTGCCCCGGGTGATGGTGCGCGGGAGCCGCCACCGCGGTGGCGCCGCCGCCCGCCACCGCGAGCGCGGCGGCCGCGACCACCGTTGCCCAACGGCGCGTGGCGCCCGGTGCCTTGCCTCTGCCGACCATGCCTAGTCCTCCGTATGCTGCGGTGTTGCCGCGTTTCGAGCGGTGATGCTCGTGCTTCGGTGCGCCTGGCGGAAAGAGCCTCGATGATCTCCAGGTGAACAGTTCACGTCAATAGCGTGCGCCCGAGCCAGTCGTGAGTGTCGCGCGCGCCGGGCAGCGCGTAGAAGTACCCGCCGCCGAACGGCGAGATGTAGTCCACCAACGGCTCATCCAGCAGTCGTTTCTGAACGGCCGTGAACTGCCGGTCCAGGTCCTGCTGGTAGCAGAGGAAGACCAGGCCCATGTTGAGGTTGCCGTTGGAGTCCATGCCGTTGTCGTAGTTGTAGGCACGGCGCAGGATGCGCTGGTCGGCGGTGGCGGCGGTGCGCGGGTTGGCCAGCCGGATGTGGCTGTCGAGCGGGATGACGTCGCCCTTGGGGTCCTTGGCGTACTGCGGCACGTCGGTCTCGCGGTCACCGTCGAGCGGGGCTCCGGTGTCGCGGTCGCGGCCGAACATCCGCTCCTGCTCGACGATGGAGACCCGGTCCCAGAACTCCACCAGCATCCGGATCAGCCGGACCACCTGGTAGCTGCCGCCGGTCGCCCACGCGGGCTCGCCGCCGCCCGCGCCGACCCACACCAGCTGGTCCATCGCCCGGGCGTCGGTGATGTCCGGGTTGGCGGTGCCGTCCTTGAACCCCATGTGGTTGCGCGGTGTGCCGCTGGGGCGCGGCGGGCTGACGAAGCCGTCCATCCGCCAGCGCACCTGGGCGGCGCCGCGGGTGGCGCGGGTGATGTCGCGCAGCGCGTGCAGCACGGTGTCGGTGGAGTCGGCGCACAGGTGCAGGCTCAGGTCGCCGCCGCACCAGTCGGGGTCGAGGTCGTCGTTGGGGAACGACTCCATCTGCCGCAGCCTGCTTGGCTTGCGCGCGGCGAGCCCGAAGCGGTCGTCGAAGAGCGAGGCACCGGCGCCCACGGTCACCGTCAGGCCGTCGGCCGGGACGGCGGGCCCGAGGGTGCCGGAGTCGGAGGGCGGTGCGGTGATGCCGAGCGGGGCGGGCGCGCCGCCCGCGGTCAGGAAGCGGGCGCGGTCGGTGATGGTGCGCAGCAGGCCGGTCAGGTCCGCTCGGTCGTCGGCGGTGACGTCGAGCGCGACCAGCGTGGAGGCACGCTGCGCGGGCGTGACGATGCCCGCCTGGTGGACGCCGTGGAACGGGACGGCCCGGGGCGGTCCGTCGTCCGCCGCGGGCGACGGGGACGCGGCGGAGGCGCCGGCCGCGCTCGCCGTGGCCGCCGTCCCGATGCCCGCCGCGGCGGCGCCCCGCAGGAACCACCGGCGTCCGATGCCGCTCACGAAGTCCTCCGTACGTCGAAGATGGCCGCCACGTCGGCGAGTTGCTCGACCGCGCCGCCCGCGGCGGAGTCCAGCTGCTCGCGCTGGTCGCGGCTGAGGCTGTTCAGCGGGGTCCACGATCCGTCGTGGTCGAAGCCGTCCAGGGTGCTCTGCAACCGGTCCAGCGACTTGTCCAGCGCGGGCAGACCCGGGTCGCGGCTGGTCAGCAGCGGGCGGATGTAGCCGAGGACGGTCCGGGTGCCGTCGAGGTTGGCGCGGGCGGTGGCGAGGTTGGAGTGGCTCCCGTAGTCGGTGCGGCCGGTCAGCTCGAACTGCACGGCGTTCTCCAGGATCTCGTGGGCGCGCAGTCCCATCTGGAGCGGATCCATCCGCGCCTGCGGCCAGGACGCCTTCAGCGCGTTCACGTCGCTCACCAACTGGGCTGCCGGTCCCTTGAGCTGGTCGGCACTCTGGCCGTGCCACAGGCCGTACTCGATGCGGTGGAAGCCGGTGAAGTCCGGGTCGTCCAGGCCCTTGACCAGGCCCGCCGTGGTCCCGTTGATCTTGCCGTCGGCGTCGCCGAAGGTGTCGTACGCGGCGCCCATGCGCTCGTAGACCAGGTGCGCGGTGAGCCAGTCGGAGCGCGCCGGGCCGAGGTCGCCGCCGTCGATGTCGTCCTTCAACGTGCCGACATCTTGGGCGAGTTGGCTCATCCGGCCGCCGATCCACTTCTGGTACGCGAGGGTCGGCGGGATCAGGTCCTGCTCGCTGACGGCCGCGGCGGCCGGGCCCGCGGCGGCGTGCCCGGGGACGTGCACGGTCGGTCCGGTCATCGCGTCGGCGTCGTCGGGCAGGCACTTGAACGCGTAGGAGCCGCCGCCGAGCGTCACGTCCAGGGTGCGGGTGGTGTTCGGCGCCAGGCCCTCGATCTCGCCGTAGACCGCGCCGGACTTCGGGTCGACGATGTCCACCTCGGTCGGCCCGTCGGAGGCGTTGGTGACGTCGAAGACCTGCTGCCCCGCGTGCGGACGGGTCCAGCCCTGGCCGCAGACGCCGAGCGAGACGCGTACCGCCGTGTGCGGCAGGCCGTCCGAGGGAGCCGAGGCGGCGGCGGAGGCGCGGTGGCCCGTCCCGCAACCGGTGAGCACCCCGCCGAGGACACCGACCGCGAGCAGCACGGTGGCGGCGGTCAGGGGTGCCCGGGGGGTGCGGGATATGCGGGTCACTGGCGGCTCTCCCAGGGGTCGGCGCGGACGGCGATCAGCTTAGGCTCACCAAAGCTCCACGAACATGTTTCCGGGCCACGGAGCCGCGAATTCCCCGGGAGTTCACCCACCCGGCACTTCGGGGGCGCCGGGGGCGCGCGGATCACACCGCAGTCGCCGGACCGTCGCGCCGCCGGTCACACCGTCCCGGACCCGTCCTCCAGAACGCGGGAGGCTCCGACGGCCAGGTCCCACAGGTCGGCGCGGCGGCGGCCGGTGGCGGCCCACGCCTGCCGGACGCGCAGCAGCGGCTGCAACGGCGGCTCGCAGGAGAGCAGGAACGTGCCCCAGTGCATCGGCGCCATGATCCGGGCGCCGAGGTCGAGGGTGGCGCGCACGGCCTCCTCCGGGTCGGTGTGCACGGGCCGCAGCAGCGCCCGGGGGGCGTACGCGCCGATCGGCATCAGCGCGATGTCGATGCCGGGGAGGCGGCGGCCGATCTCGGTGAACCAGTGGCCGTAGCCGGTGTCCCCGGCGAAGTAGACCCGCCGCCCGCCGCGGTCGGTGAGCACCCAGCCGCCCCACAGGCTGCGGCAGGTGTCGGACAAGGTGCGCTTGCTCCAGTGGTGCGCGGGCACGAAGTCGAAGCGCACGCCGCCGAGTTCGGCCCCCTCCCACCAGTCGAGTTCGGTGACCCGGGTGAAGCCCCGGCGGCGGCACCAGGCAGCGAGCCCGGCCGGCACGAACAGCGGGGTGCGGCGCGGCAGTCGGCGCAGCGTCGGCAGGTCGAGGTGGTCGTAGTGGTTGTGGCTGATGACCACCGCGTCGACCGGCGGCAGGTCCTGCCAGCGCACCCCGACCGGTGTGACGCGCGGCGGGGTCGCGAGGATGCGCCGGGACCACACCGGGTCGGTCAGCACGGTCAGGCCGCCGACGCGCACCACCCAACTGGCGTGCCCGGCCCAGGTGACCGCGATCGTGTCGGCGTCCACCTCGGGCAGCGGTCCCGGGGCGACGGGCAGCGCGGGCAGGTCCGCGACGACGTCGGCGCGGCGCGGGCGCAGGCCGCCGGACCAGCCCGCCCGGACCATCGCCGCGAAGCCCGGCAGCGGGGCGGTCATGCGGTCGGCGAAGGAACGCGGCCAGGTGCGCGTCTCCCCGAGCGGGCGGGTCACGTCGGCGGGTCGCGTCTCGTCGGCGGGGCCCGTCTCGTCGGCGGGGCGTGTCCCGGCGAGCAGGCGATCGCCGGCGGCGGGCACGCGGTCCGGGTGATCCGTCCGGTCGGTCTGATCCGTCATCGGGACTCCAATCGGTGGGGGAACCGGGCGGCCTCGCTGTGGTCGGGGCTGTGGTCGGGCGTGCGGTGGGAGACGGGGGTGCGGTGGCGGACGTGGGGTGCGGTGGGGGCGCGGCGCGGGTGGCGCCGTGCGGACGGACCGTATGACGGTAGTTCAGGCGTCATGACGGTAGTTCAGGCGTCCGTCAGTTCGGTGAAGGCTCTGCCGAGCGCGGCCAACGCCGAGGCGACATGTGGCACGCGCAGCGGATCGGCGGACGCCAGCGCGGCCTCGCGTTGCTCAGGGCTGTCGCCGTACAACACCGGCATCGCGATCCGCACCCGGGGCGCCCGCGGCTCGTCCCCGAAGCGGTGGCCGGGTGAGGCGCCGGGCAGCAGGCGGGCCAGCTCGTCCGGCCCGGTGATCCGGTGCGCGGCGAGCGCGGGGCGCAACGGCGTGAAGTCGGCGTAGAGATGGAACCCGCAGGCGGGCGGCAGGCACAACGCGCCGGCCTCCAGCAGGGCGGCGTGGGCCGCGCGGGCGACGGCCGCGTGCAGCCGGTTGGCGGCGGTGCGCCGCAGCCGCAAGGGGCCGGGTTCGGTGAGGGCGAGCGCGGCCGCCTCGGCGACCGGGGTCGCGGTCGTGGCGCCGAGCCGGGCGAGGGCGTCGCACACCGGAGCGCGCAGGTCGGCGACCGGGCCGTCCGCCGGGAAGCGCGCGACGGCCGCGGGCCAGCCGGACGGCAGGGCGCCGGCGGCCAGGTCGGTCACCACGACGGTCCGCCCCGGCAGCGACTCGGCGGGGCTGAGCACCACGGTCAGCGGGGCGTGCAGCACGTCGCGGAAGGTCTCGTCGGAGACGATCAGCAGGTCGGACTCGGCGGCGGCCTCGCAGACCTCGTGCACCAGCTCGGGCGGGGCGACGGTGCCGGTGGGGTCGTCGGCGACGCTCAGCACCAGCACCCGGGGACCGGGCGAGCCGTCCGCGCGGGCCCGGCGCACCGCTTCGAGCAGCGCGACCGGATCGGGCACGCCGCCGCACTCGGCCGGGGCCGCGACGCGGTGCACCCGGCGCCCGAGCAGTTCGGCCTGCGGCGCGTACCAGGCGGCGGTCGGGCGGGTCAGGACGAGGTCGCCGCCGGTCACCGCGAGCAGGGCGAGCAGCAGCGGCGCGGGACCCGGTGCCATCAGCACCTGCTCCGCGGCCGTGGCCAGACCCCGGCGCTCCCAGTGCCCCGCCGCCGCGGCCCGCACCACGCGGTTGCCGCCGGGCGGCTGGGGCGGGGCGTCGGCGGACAGCGCGAGGCGCTCGGCCGTCTCCGGCGCGACCGGCAGCCCGGCATCGGTGGTCACGTCGGGACGACCGCCCGCGGTCCGCTGCATGCGTCGCCTCCGGCAGGTACGAGCAGGTACGAGATGGGCTCGTGCGCTACGTACCCCGGTGCGCGCCGAAGATCACACCGGCACGGCGACCGGTCCGGCCGGGCCTTCGGGCGGCCGGTCCTCCGGCGACGCCGCCCCTCCACCACGGCAGACCTCAAGCCTCGCCAGTCCTCCGGCGATGCCGGCCCTTCGGCCCCGCCAGGCCCTCCACCACGGTGGCCCTGCGGCCCCGCCAGGCCCTCCACCACGCCGGCCCTGCGGCCGCGCGGGCGCCGGTGACGGGCCTCAGACCATCTCCTCCCCCGCGCGGGCCCGGGCGCCGGCCCGGGTGCGGCCTGCGGCGGGGCGCCGGTCGGGATGGCGGCGCAGGTACTCCGCCTCCAGTGCGGCCATGCGCGAGCTGTGGGTGCGCAGGGCCTCGTCGGAGGCGTACAGCAGCGTCTCGTGCCGGGTGCGGTGGATGGCCTCCAGCTCCCGCAGCAGCAGCCGGTCGTCGAGTTGCTCGGGAGCCACACCGTTGTCGTACTCGGCCATGGGCGCGTTCCTTCCGGATCGGTCCGCGAGGGCCGCGGGGACGTGTCGCGGCCGTCCCCGTACCCGACCAGTATCCCCACCCGCCCCCGGGACCGCACCCGCCCGTCGCGCGGTCAGTCGGCGGACCGCGTCATCTCGGCCGTGATCGCCCAGCGTTCGTGGTCCCGCCAGGCGCCGTCGATGAACAGGAAGTCCGGGGAGACGCCCTCCAGGCGGAAGCCGAGGCGCTCGGCGAGCGCGATGGACGCGGTGTTGCCGGGCTGGACGTTGATCTCCAGCCGGTGCAGGCCCATCGCCGGGCCGAAGGCGTACCGCAGCAGCAGCCCGACGCCTTCGGTGACCAGGCCGCGGCCGCTCAGGAAGGCCCCGTAGCCGATGGCGCCGCACTGGAAGGCGCCGCGCACGATGTTGTTGACGGTGACGTAGCCGGCCAGTTCGCCGGTGTCGGCGAGGCAGATCGCGAAGCCCTCGCGGGACGGCTCGTCCAGCCGCTCCAGGTAGGCCTCGAAGGCGGCCTCGGTGCGGGGCGGGAAGAGCCACGGCTGGTGGAGCCCGGCGTTCTCGCGGGCCTTGCGGGTGTACGCGCCGCGGTCGGCGCGCGTCAGGTGGCGCAGGGCGACGCGCTCACCGCTGATCAGGTAGTCGTCGGGCATCCGGTGATCCTATGAGCGGCGCGCGGCACGTGGCGCGCGGTTTTCCGTGAATGATTCGCCGCATTCCGGGCAGGGCCAGGGGACCAGTGCAAGCGACGCGGGAGGAGCCCGCCATGCAGCGAGGCAGCGACCGGCTGAGCGTCCACAAGGACGAGGAGATGAAGCACGAGCTCCAGGGGCTGATCCGCTCCGGACACCCGACACGGTCCGAGGAGTGGCACGACCCCGAGCCCGCCGCTGACGACGACCCCCAGGTGGCCTCGGGACCGGTGACGCCGGGCACCTCGGGACCGGTGGAGCTGCGGTTCGAGCTGGCCCGCTATCTGGGGCGCGGCGCGTTCCCGGCCAAGCGGCGGGTGCTCGTGCGGCGGATGGCGGCGGAGCACGCCCCGGATCCGCTCACCGACCGGCTGCGCGACCTGCCCGACGGGACGACGTACCGCAACGTCGGCGAGGTCGCGGAGGCGCTGACCGGCCTGTCCGGACGGTAGGCGTCCGGCCGTCGTCCCCACGAGGGCGGCGGCCGTACGACGAGAGCGGGCCCCCGCGATCGCGGGGGCCCGCTCTCACGCCGGGCGTCGGGGAGGCCGCGGTCCCCTCAGGCGCCTCCGGCGAGGGAGGCGAGGGCGCGCACGCCCTGGCCCTGCACGGTGAGGGTGTCCGGCGTCCCGGCGTCGATGGACAGCGACAGGTCGTCGGCGGGCCAGCCCTGGCCCAGCAGCGACAGCCGCACCGTGCGGTAGCTGTGGATCTGCGGCAGGGCCTGGGTCAGCCGGTCCTCGGAGGTGAACACCGGGACCAGGCGGACGCCGTCGCTCTGCTCGTAGACGGGAAGGTGGATGCTGCCGGGCTCACCGTCGCCCTCGGGCCCCGGCAGGTCGTCGGGGACCGGCAGCAGCACGTCGCTGGCGGCGAGCGTGCCGAGGGCCACGACGTCGTCGCGGTCGGAGGCGAGCTGGTGCAGCGCCTGCTGGACGACGGCGGGGTCGCCCTGCGCGCCCGGCGTGTTCTCGGTCATGGTGTCCGTACCCTTCGTCGCGGGTTGGTCCGACGGTGACGCGGGGCGCCGTCCGCCGTGACGGTCGAACCCGCCGCGTACCCGGACGAGCGCGGCTCATGCCACCTGCCGTGTAAAGCTTGACGTGCGTAAAGCTCGACGTGCGGGGCGCCGCGCCCGCGGGCCCCTCGGCCACCGCCCCCTCGCGGCGGGCCGCACCGGCGTGAAAGTCTGCCCCCCATGCGTTACGTGATCATCGGCGCCGGCGCGGTCGGCGCGACCATCGGCGGGCGGCTGTTCGCCGCGGGCCACGAGGCGGTGCTGGTCGCCCGCGGCGCGCACTACGAGGCGCTGCGCGAGGGCGGCCTGCGGCTGACGACGCCCGACTTCGCGGCGACGCTGCCGGTGCCCGCGGCGGACGGCCCCGGGGCGGTCGCGTTGCGGCCGGACGACGTGCTGGTGCTGGCGGTCAAGACGCAGGACAGCGTGGCGGCGCTGGACGCCTGGGCGGCCTGTCCGGTCGAGGGCGGCGGCACGGCGGCGTCCCGGCTTCCGGTGCTGTGCGCGCAGAACGGCGTGGAGAACGAGCGGCTGGCGCTGCGCCGCTTCCGTACCGTCTACGGGGTGTGCGTCTGGCTTCCGGCGACGTTCCTGGAGCCGGGCGTGGTCGTGGCGTCGGCCGGGCCGCTGACCGGGATGCTGCACGTGGGCCGCTTCCCCGCGCCGCAGCCCGGCGCGTCGGACCCGCTCGCCGACCGGATCGCCGCCGACCTGGAGGGCGCGGGCTTCGGCGTGCCGCTGCCCCCGGACGTGATGCCGTGGAAGTACGCCAAACTGCTGGGCAACCTCGGCAACGCCCTGCAGGCGATCTGCGGCGTGTCGGACGATCCGGTGGCCCAGGAGCTGCTGGGGCGGGCGCGCGAGGAGGGGGCGCGGGCGCTGGACGCGGCGGGCATCGCGTACGTGGACGCGGCGGAGCAGCAGCGGGTGCGCGGCGACCTGGTGACCGTGCGGGAGATCGACGGGGTGCGCCGGCAGGGCGGTTCGTCGTGGCAGAGCCTGACGCGCGGCACGGGGTCGATCGAGGCGGACCACCTCAACGGTGAGGTGGTGCTGCTCGGGCGCGCGCATGGCGTGCGCACGCCCGTCAACGAGGTGTTGCAGCGAGTGGCCGGCGACTTCGCGAGGGAACGCCGTCGGCCGGGTGAGCTGACGCCGGGTCAACTCATGGAGCTGGTGGGGCGGTTGCCGGGCGCCTGACCGCCGTCACGCGCACCGGCCGCGATCACACGCCCGACTCGAAGACCGGCAGGTAGGCGCCGGACTGGCCGGAGGCCGTGGGGTGGTAGGAGTCGGAGATCGGCCAGGTCACCGAGTGCAGCCACTCGGAGGAGTCGCACAGTTCGTGGCCGGAGAAGGCGCCGCGCACGTCCTCGAAGGTGAAGTTGGAGTACTTGGCGACCTCCGCCGCGATCACGCTGTCGAGCGTGTCGGAGCCCTGGTCGAGGGCGGTGTGGTCGGCCTGGCTCAGACCGACGCAGCTGGTCTTGGACAGGTCGTAGAACTCCGGGTAGCCGATCACCACGACGTGGGCGTTGGGCGCCTTGGAGCGGATGTCGGAGTACAACGTGTCCAGGATCGCGGGCAGTTGGGTCTTCGCCTCGTTCTCGGCGCCCGCGACCGCGCTCTGACAGGTGCTGGTGGAGTCCAGCACGCAGGTCTCCATGACGTCGGAGAAGCCGACGTCATTGCCGCCGTCGGTGAGGCTGACCAGGGTGGTGCCGGAGTTGAGCGGGCCCATCTGGCTGCTCTCGATGTCGGGCGCGGTGGCCCCGGTGCAGGCCTCGAAGCTGAAGGAGCTGACGCCGGCCGCCTTGCTGTAGAGGTACGGGTAGGCGGCGGTGCTCTGGTCGCAGCTGTTGAGGTAGTCGCTGGTCGACCCGACTCCGGCGGAGTACGAGTCGCCGAGGGCGACGTAGTTGACGCCGCTCGCCTGGGCGGGGGCGCCGCCGAGGGTGATCGCGGCGCCTGCCGCGAGGGAGACGGCGGCGGCGAGCAGGGCGGATCTGCGCACGGTTCCTCCACGTGGGGTGTGCGGAAGAGCTGGGGGGCTGCTACTCGCGGGTAGTCGCGAGCGCTACGCAGAGGTAAGCGCATACCGGTAACCCGGTATAGAGCCGTGCAACAGGATTCGCCTGAAATGGCTAACTGTTTACTTGTCGTGTACGCGTCGGACACTCTTTTCACCGGAGTCCCACAGACAACGGCGGCCGGCCCACGGACCGAAGCCCGCGAACCGGCCGCCGTTCAGGGCGATCGGACGGTGTGTCAGCTACCGAAGCCGAAGGCGAACAGGTGCGCCGTGCCGCCGGTCGTCGTCGGCAGCGTGATGGAGGCGACCTGCTTGCCCGCGGTCAGCGGGACCTCGGTGGAGAAGACGTAGGTCTTCACCGCGTCCTGCCCGCCGGTGTGGGTGTCGCGGTAGGGCGTGGTCACCGCGACGGTGTCCCCCGCGACCGGCTGGTCGGCCCCGGCGCCCAGCGTCCAGTCGGAGAACCCGACCGTCGCCTTGGAGGTGCTGCCGTCGGTGTAGGTGACGGTCAGCGTGCCGGTGGCACCGCTCGCGTCGGCGTTGGTGGCCGCGCCCAGCAGACCCAGCGTGCCGCCCGAGGTGCCGGACGGCGCCGGGATGGTCTGCCCGGCCATCTCGATGTTGTCCAGGCCGCCGTGACCGGAGGCGGGCCAGGTGTACGTGATGCCGTCCACCGTGACCTTCGCGCCCGGGCTCACGCCTTGCGTGGCGAGCGCGTTGGCGCTGTACGCCCAGCCCCCGCCGTCGAAGCCGCCGCTGAACGTGGTGCCGTCCGCGTACACGCCCTGGCCGGTGTAGTACGGCCACAGCTCGGTCGGCTGCGCCACCGACACCCGCAGTACCGCGTTGCCCAGGTCGGCACCGGTGGAGGAGGTCAGGGCGAAGGTCAACGGGTAGACACCCTCGGTGCCGCCCGCGGCCACCTGCACCTGCTGCTGCGCCTTGCCGTCGGCCGGTACGGTCAGCGAGCCGGTGGCGTCCGGCACGGTGATGCCGGAGGGCGTCTGCGCCGACCACTTGACGGTGACCGGGCTGTCACCGATGTTCGCCAGCGTCAGCGTGGCGGTGCCGGTGGTGTCCGGGGCGATCACCAGGCCGGCGCCCGAGGGGCCCGCGGAGGCGAACACACCGTGCTGGCCCGTGGTGTCGGACGGCGGCACGGAGGACGGCGAGGCGGCCCAGGAGGTGTCGGGCTGCGTGCCGAGGGTGTAGTCGAGCGTGGTGGTGCCCCTGGCCCGCGAGCCGGAGCCCTCCAGCTGGGAGTAGGTCAGCCACGAGTCGTTCCACGCCTTGCCGTTGACCGACATCGCCTGCACGTAGGGCGCGCCGGGCGCCGCCTGCGGGGCGTTGATCCGCAGGGTGTGGCCGTTGCCCAGGGTGACCTGCGCGGCGGGGAAGGCGGGGCTGCCCAGCGCCAGGGTGTCGGTGCCCGGGGTCTCCGGGTACATGCCCAGCTCCGACCAGACGTACCAGGAGCTCATCGCGCCGAGGTCGTCGTTGCCGAACGAGCCCACGGGTGCGTTGAAGTACAGCTCCTGCTGCGCCTCCCGGACGACCTCCTGGGTCTTCCACGGCTGCGCGAGGTAGTCGTACTCCCAGGGGATCTCCAGGCTGGGCTCGTTGCTGAGGTTGGCGTTGGTGCTGCCGGGGTCCGTCAGGTTCGACAACAGGCTGTCGAGGTACGAGGAGTACGCCTGCGTGCCGCCGCGTGCGGCGATCAGCGACTTGAGGTTGAACGGCACCATCGGGGTGTACTGCGCCGAGGTGCCCTCCACGAAGCCGTTGGAGGTGCCGGGGGTGAAGCCGGCCGCGAACTCGCCGTCGGAGTCCTTGGCCTGCAGGTAGCCGGTCTGCGGGTTGAAGACGTTCTCCCAGTCCTGCGCACGGGTGGCGAACTGGTCGTAGACGCTCTTCTTGCCCAGCGAGTCGGCGAGCGAGGCGATGGCGTAGTCGGCCGAGTCGTACTCCAGTTGCGTGGAGACCGGGCCGTAGAAGTTGCAGCATCCGTAGGTGGCGTCGATGGGCAGGTAGCCCTTGGCGTCGCGCACCGACTCACCGGGGCGGATGTTGCTCGCCTTGGTGGCCTCGTGGACCATCGCGTCCAGCGCGTGCGAGGCGTTGAAGTTCCGCGCCCCGAAGGCGTAGGCGTCGGCGATGATGCCGTCGGCCGGGTCGCCGACCATCACGTAGCTCTCGCCGTTGTTCTGCGCCCACTTGGGCAACTGGCCGGTCTGGTCGTAGCCGTTGACCATCGAGGTGACGACGTCACCGGCGACGGAGGGGTCGACGGTGGCCATCAGCTGGGTCTGCGAGCGGTAGGTGTCCCAGCCGGAGTAGTTGGCGTACTGGGCGTGCTGACCCTTGGTCAGTTTGTGGATCTGGTCGTCCATCCCCATGTACTGACCGTTCTCGTCCGAGAACACGTTGGGGTGCAGCAGTGCGTGGTACAGGGCGGTGTAGAACTGCACCTGCTGGTCGTGGCTGCCGCCGCCGACCCGGACGCGGTCGAAGAGCTTGTTCCACGCGTCGTGGTTGGCCTGCCGCATCGCGTCGAAGTCGAACCCCCTGACCTCCTTGGAGAGGTTGAGCTTGGCGTTCGCGTCGGAGGTGTACGAGATGCCGACCGCGGCGGTGACGGTCTTGCCCGAGTCGCCGCCGAACGTCAGGTACATCCCGTTGGCGCCGGTGACCGGCGGGCCGGAGGCGGCGTCGCGGTTCTCGCCCTTGCCCTGGCTCTCGCCGTGCACGGTGGGCGACGGCTGGGAGGGCACGGTGAAGTGCTTCTCCTGGTGCGGCGCGGCCGGGCGGGTGCGCAACTGCTGCTGCGGGCGGCCGAGTTGCAGCGACTTGGCGTTCTGGTTGATCGTGCTGCCGGTCCAGGTGCCGCTGGCGGTGATGGGCTGGTTGAACTTGATGTCGAAGTGGAGCGTGTAGGTGTTGTCGGCGCCGCAGAAGTGGCCGCTGTCGACCGCGCCGATCACCTCGTGGTCGTTGACCACCTGGGCGCGGGTGCCGTCGATCTGCGTGGCGCCGCCGCTGAGCTTGAGCAGCAGGTTGGCGTCGCTGCCGGAGGGGAAGGTGAAGCGGCCGAGCCCGGCGCGGGTGGTCGTCGTCAACTCCGTGGTGGTGCCGGAGGAGTCGGTGACGCCGTAGTAGCCGATGCCGGTCTGCTCGTCGTCGTGGCTGAAGCCGACGGAGGTGCTGCCCAGGTCGCCGGTCAGGACGCCCGTCCAGGGCAGGAGCGGGACGTCGCCGCCCGCGCTGCACCCGGGCCCGGACAGGTGGGTGAGGCTGAAGCCGGAGAGCTTGCTGTCCTTGTACTCGTAACCGCCGCCGTACGCGCGGTCCGGTGTGGTGTCGGGGCCCCACTGGAGCATGCCGAAGGGCATGTCGGGGCCGGGGAAGGTGTCCACCGCGCCGGAGGTCCCGATGAGCGGATTGACCAGTGAGGCGGGGTCGTTGACGAACGCGGTGGCCGCGGACGCGCCCGCGGCGCCGAGCGCCTGGAGCGGCAGTACCGCCATGCCCAGCACGGACAGGACGGCCACGCGTCTGCGGAACCGGTTGCGGAAGATTGGCGCGAGACTGCGCCGTTGTCTTGCCATCACGTGCCTCCACGGCGGGTGTTGAGACTTCACGGATGACGTGCGGGGTGTGCGTCGCCGCACAGCACGACCGACAACGTTGTCTTATTATCTGATGGCCTGACAACGTTGCCAGTGCGTACGAGGGAAGAGTCAAACGCCCGCTTGACGCCATGTCAACACCCGCAACACGCCACCCCGCCACCCAGGCCCGCCCCATGCCCCTCAGGGGTGACCCGTCCCGCCGGACCCGTAACCTCGCGATGGGCCCGGGCGTTTGGCACGGGTCCGGCGGTCGCCGCGTTCCTGCCGGGGCCGCTCAGGTGGCCGGACGCATCCTGAAGTCGTACGTCGCGGGCAGCGGATGCTCCCGGCGGGCCCGCTCGCGCACCGACCCGGTCACCGGGCCGCCGTCCGCCACCAGGGCCAGGGCTATCGCGTCCCACGTCTCGTGCAACGACTCCTCGCCCTCCCGCAGGTCCTCCACCTCGAACCCCTCGTCGAACACCGCCCGCGCGTCACGGGCCCGCCCCAGCGCCAGCAGCACCCGGGCCGCGAGCAACCGCATCCGGCCACGCTCCCGGTCGGCGGGCCGCAGCGCCTCCAGCACCCGCTGCGCCTCGTCGGCCCGGCCCGCGGCGAGCAGCGCGGGCACCGCTTCCCGGGCCAGCGCGGCGCCCGCCCGGTCGCCCGCCTCGGCCGCGAGCCGGAACGCGGCGGCGTGGCGGTCGGCGGCGCGGTGCGCGTGACCGGCCTCGGCGTCCGCCACGGCCAGGCAGCGCAGCGTCCACCACGTCTCGGCGTGCCGCAGCGACCGCTCCCAGCTGCGCACCGCCTGGGCGCGGTCGCCCGCGTGCCACTGGGCGACGCCGAGGTGGTACTCGGTCAGCGGTCCGGCCTCGGCCGCCTCCAGCAGCTCGCGCCAGTGCGGGGCGACGAGGGTGGGGCCGGGCGCGGCGGGCCGCCCCGGCGAAGATTCCGGGAAGGTGCCGGTGTGCAGCAGCCGTTCCCACGGCCGCTGTTCCTCGCCCAGCAGGGCCGTCTCGAACGGCGTGCCGGGCAGCTCGAAGCCGTCGTGCAGCACTTCCAGCGCGCCCCAGCCGGATCCGGTGGCCAGGACCTCCTTGGGCTCGACGTCCGCCTGCGGCAGCCAGGCCGCGTGCGCGGCGTCCACCTCGGCGCCCGGCAGCGCGGCCTCCAGCGCGTCCCCGGCCGCCGCGCGCGCCGCCGTCCAGTCGGTGCCGTGCACCGCGGCCGGGTCGGCGGCCAGCGGGCCGTACGCCTCCAGCCAGGACAGTTCGGCGCCGCCCTCCAGGTGGACGTACTCGCGCTGTGTCGGGGCCAGGCCCGCCTGGATCTCCGCGTAGCCGCCGGTGCCGGGCTCGGTCAGCCACTCCTGCCAGCGCCGTCCGCCGGGTCCGGTGCCCCACACGAACAGCTTGCGTCCGCGCAGTGCCGCGGTGGACGTCTGGACGAGGCCGCGCCCGTCGGCGTCGAGGGCGGCGATCCAGGGGCGGGCGGCGGCGGGGACGTCGTAGAAGCAGTCGGCGGCGTGGAGCGAGCGCGTGGGGTACGTGATGTCGGTGCCCCCGTCGCGCGGCAGATCGACGCGGCGGGTGCCGTGGTGGTCGCCGCACCGCAGGGCGTGGTCGGCCGGGGCCAGCACGCGCAGCCCCTCGGTCTCGGGCACGGCGGCGTTGGACCACCAGTAGGCGGGCACGGTGTGCTGGTGCGGATTGCGCACGCGGACGCCGACGTACAGGAAGTCGGAGCCGTCCGGCAGCCACAGGTCCACCTGGAACGGCAGGTCGCGCAGCCGTTCCCACTCCCACAGCCGCAGCATCTCGCCGCCGTCCGGCGCCGGGACCCGGGCGGCGTGGACGGGGGCGCAGGTCAGCGTGGTGTGACCGGTGGCGCCGCTGTTCCACTCGATGCCGCCGGAGCACCAGGCACCGGCCAGGCCGAAGTCGGCGGGCTGCACGACCGGGTTGCGGTGGAGCAGTTCGCGGCCGCTGGGCTTGTGAAGCAGGGAGTGGACGCGTCCGCCGAGAGCGGGCAGCACGGTGACGCGCAGCCGGTCGTTCTCGACCACCAGGGCGTCGAACTCGGTGGCCACCCTGCGCCGCCCGTACGCGTCGAGGCGGCGTACCGGCAGCAGCGTGCGCGGCGCGTCCGGGTCGTGCGGCGTCGTCCGGTCGCCGCTCGCGCCCGGCCCGTCCGGTCCTGACACGTCGTCGGGGGCGAGCAGCGCGGGCAGCGGGTTCTCCGGCCCGATGGGAGCGGCGGGGAGGGTGATGCGCGTGCGTCGCACGGTGGTGGCCAAGGCTGCCCCTCTCTCTGGCGGGTGCGCCGCCCTTCCGCCCGCGGCGGCGCACCCTCCATCGAACCCCCGCGCCCGCCACGGTGACCAGCGCTTTCCACACACCCGCCGAGTCCTTGACGCAATCAGGACGTAACAGGCCGTCGGGTCACCCCATGTGCTCGCGCGGCGCGGGCGGCGGCCTCAGCGGCCCCGGACCAGGCCCCGCAGGATCTTGCCCTCCGTCGACAGCAGCCCGCCGCGGTAGTCGAAGCGGGGGCTGTGGGCGAAGGTCAGGTAGACGTACTTGAGGTTCTCCGCGAACCAGTACGCGGGCGTGAGGTCGCCGAGGGCCATCGGCGCGGTCGTGACATCGTTGGCGATCGTGTAGCCGCCGGCCACCCTCAGGTTGTCCCGCATCCCGGTGAAGTACTGGTAGGCGGTGCGCTTGTAGGACGCGTCGCCGGTGATCCGCCACAGGTCGAACGAGGAGTTGGCGTACTCGGGCCGCAGCTGGTTGCCCTTGTCGGTGACGGCGAGCGTGGTGTAGTCGATGCCCTCGGGGAGCACCGGGTGCTGGTCGAGCACCGCGCTCCAGGAGCGGTAGTAGGCCGCGCCGTCCGCGGTGTCACCGCCCTTGCCCAGCAACCCCGCGTAGAACGCGGCGAGTTCGGACTGCGCGGTGCCGGTCGCCTCGCCGGTCGTGGGGTCGACCTGGCGGAACCACAGGGTGCCGGTGGAGCGGTCGGCCTGGTGGCGCAGGATCGCCGCGGTCAGCAGCCGGTACCAGTCGAGCAGTCGCCGGTCGCCCAGCAGCGCGTAGCCGCCCCACAGGTACTCGTAGAAGGAGTCCACGGGCGGGTTGGGCGCGACCGAGGAGGGGTCGGTCCAGCGGCCGGTCTCCGCGTCCAGCGTGGTGCCCATCAGGTCGAGCGAGCTGCGCTTGCCCATCGCCACCTGGTAGGCGCGCATCGACGCGTCGTGGTAGCGGGAGTCGCCGGTCAGCTTCGACAGCAGGCCGAACTCCATGATGTTGGTGCCCACCTCCGCCAGCGGCACGCTGCTGCCGCTGACCGCACCGGTGCCGAGGTTCACGTAGGTGTACGGGATGCCGGTGGGCGACGCGGTGAACGCGGGCAGCAGGCGGTCGGTCAGCTCGCGGCACAGGGACAGCAGCTTGGGCCTGCCGGTGGCCAGGTATCCGGCGAGCAGGCCGCCGACCATGCGGATGATGGCCTCGAAGACGTGCACGTCCACGTCCTGGGTGGGGTCGAAGTGCGCCTCGATCCAGTCGCAGCCGCGCGCGAGTTCGGCGTCCTCCCCCATCACGTAGAGCGTGTCGAGCGCCTCGACGATGGACAGGCCGAAGGTCGTGCCGGGGGCGAAGAAGTCGTTGTGGGTGCCGCTGACCGGACAGACCTGGTCGTAGCCCCAGGCCTTGGCGGTGTAGCCGTGCCAGCCGTGCAGGAACTCGTCGCGCACCTGGCGCGCGACGGCGGCGTCGGAGGGCAGGGGCTCGGCCGTACGCGACGTCGAGGGGCGGGTGTTCCGGACTGCGGGGGCCGGGGCGGCGAAGGCGGTGGCCGGGGTGAGCGCCGCGCCGATCGCGGTGCCGGCGACGGCGGCGCCCGCCGCGCCGAGGAGGGTGCGCCGGGTGGGCGCGGGACCGGTGTGGGTGAGGGGTCGCATGGCTCCCGGAGCGTACTCGCGGGACGGGACGGGCCCAAGAGGGCGCGCTTGACTGCGTACGCGTCAACATCCGCCGTAGGCGCGGGGTTTGACGGCCGTACGCATGGGCTTTGGCCGCCGTATGCGCGGGCTTCGGCGGCCGCACGTACCGCCTTCAGCGGTGTCGTACGGCGTGGCGCGGCCCCGTCAGACGCTGTCCGCCACGGCGACGGCCGCCGCGTAGCCCTCGTCCACCGTCCAGTCGGCCAGCGACCAGCCGGGCAGGGTGGCCGGTGCGGCGCCGCTGCCCACGTAGTCGCGGGCCGGATCGCCCGCCAGGCCCTCGCCGGTGCCCTTGAGGTAGGCCTCCTTGCGGGTCCAGCAGCGGGCGAAGGCGGCGAGGCGCTCCTGCGCGGGCAGCGCGGCCAGTTCGTCGCGCTCGCGCGGGTGCAGGCTCCTGGCGACGTCGTCGACGAACCTGCCCTCGGGTATGCGTTCCACGTCCGCGCCGACCGGTGTGCCCGCGACCGCGATCAGCACCATGTCGGCGCTGTGCGACAACGAGAAGTGCGGACCGGCGCCGCCCGCCAGCGCGGGCCGGCCGTGCGCCCCCGCGCACACCGGGCACGTCTCGCGCGTGAACTCCAGAGCGGCCGGGTCCGCGTCCGTGTACGCGCCGAGCAGCCGCCGCAGCGCCACGTGGGCGGCGGCGTAGCTCGCCCGGTCGGCGGCGCGCACGAAGGCCTTGTGGCGTTCGCGTTCCGCGGCGTCGAGCAGCACGAGCGAGTTCGGCAGGGCGTCGGCGTAGGAGGAGACGCGCAGCGCCCACACGTGCGGGACTTCGCCGGGCGCGGGCACGGCGAGACCGGACGGGAGCGGCTCCGGACCGAGGGGGCGGGGTGCGGGACTCAGCGGTTCCTCCTGGTGTGCGTGCCCGCGACGCGCCACGGGCCGAACTCGGCGGTGCGGTCCGCCCGGTGGACCGCGCGTACCACCCGCCGCGACTCGGTTCCATCCTCGCACGCGTCTCCCCCGCTCGTCTGCGCCCGTGAACGCGGTCGGGGCGGCCCGGTTGCGGGGCGCGGCACTCCTCCTCAGCGGCGGGCGCCCGCCAGCACGTCGGCCCAGGCCCGTACCGTCACGCGGTCCGCGAAGTCGGTGATCGACACGACCGCGCCCTCCTCGCGCCACCGTTCCACGAGCGTCATCAGCCGGATCGAGTCCAGGCCGTAATCGATCAGGCTCTCGTCCAGCGGCACGTCCTCGGGCGGATCGCCCAGGACGGCGGCGACGTCGGCCCGAACGCGCTCCGCGGTCCACGCCGACGTGTTCCCCGCCGCGCCCGGCGCGGGGTCGTCGCCGAGCGCGTCCAGCACTCGCGAGGCGGTCGTGACGACGGCGCACTTGCCCGCCGCCCACTCCAGGGCCATCCGGTGGTCGCGTTCGCTGAAGTCCGCGACCGCGTCGGCGATCACGAAGGCGCGCAGGTCGCGCATCCACGCGTCGCAGGCGCTCATCAGGACGCCGATGTGCGCGTAGACACCGGTGATCAGCAACTGGTCGCGGCCCTGGTCGCGCATGCGGCGCTCCAGGTCGGTGCGGACGAAGGCGCTGTACTTCCATTTGGTCAGCACGGTGTCGCCCTCGGCCGGGGCGACCGCCTCGTGGACGGCGGCGGCCCTGGCGTCGGCCGGCAGCCCCGGACCCCAGAAGTCCTGCTGGAGACCGCGTTCCGCGGGCGTCTGGCCGCCCGGCTGGGCCGAGTAGACGACCGGGATCCCGGCCCGGCGGCACGCGTCCGTCAACGCCTTCACGTTGCGCAGCAGTTCGCTGACCGGCGAGGCGTCGGGGGTGAAGGCGTCGAGGAAGTAGTTCTGCAGGTCGTGCACGAGCAGCACCGCGCGGTCCGGGTCGACGTCCCACGCCACGCGCCCGGTCGGCAGCGAGGCGGGGGCGGGCATGGAGTAGGGGGCGATGTCGGGCAGGGCCATGGGAAGGCTTCCTCGGGAGTCGGTGGTGGTGAGGGCTCGGGTGTCGTGGGGGCAGTCGACGGACAGCAGCCGCTTTGCGTGACGACTCGTCAGTTACTGTCCCGCTCAAGCTGCTTGAGGTGTTCCGTGATCGCCGCCCGCAGGTCCTTCTTGCTGACCTTGCCGATGCCGGTCACCGGGAAGGCGGTCACGAACTCCACGCGGTCGGGGACCTTGTACTCCGCGAGGCCGCGGGCCCGTACGAACCGCTTGACCTCCACCGCGCGCGGCGGTGCGACGCCCTCGCGCGGGACGACGTAGGCGCAGGTGCGTTCGCCGAGGTAGGGGTCGGGCATGGAGACCACGGCGGCGTCGTGGATCGCGGGGTGCGCCAGCAGGTGGTTCTCGATCTCCTCGGCGGCCACCTTCTCACCGCCCCGGTTGATCTGGTCCTTGGCCCGGCCCTCCACCACCAGGTGGCCGGTGGCGGTGCGGCGCACCACGTCACCGGTGCGGTAGAAGCCGTCGGTGGTGAACGCGGTCGCATTGTGCTCGGGGGCGTTCCAGTAGCCGCGGATGGTGTACGGGCCGCGGGTGAGCAGGTGACCGACCTCGCCGGGCGGCAGATCGCGGTCCTCGTCGTCCACCACGCGGATCTCGTCGTGCGGGGAGATGGGGCGGCCCTGGGTGGTGACGACGAGTTCCTCGGGGTCGTCAAGACGCGTGTAGTTGACCAGGCCCTCGGCCATGCCGAAGACCTGCTGGAGCGCGCAGCCGAGGGTCGGCGTGACCCGGCGGGCGGCCTGCTCGCTGAACCTGGCGCCACCGACGAGCAGGATCTCCAGGCTGCTCAGGTCGTACGAGGTGTGCTCGGCGGCGTCGAGCCACAGCAGCGCGAGCGGCGGCACGAGGCCGGTGAGGGTGACGCCTTCGCGTTCGATCAGCGGGAAGGCGGACTCAGGGGCGGGCCGGGCGGCGAGCACGACGCGCCCGCCCGCGTACAGCGTGCCCAGCGAACCGGGCGAGCTGAGCGGGAAGTTGTGGGCGGCGGGCAGCGCGCACAGGTAGACGCTGTCCTCGTCCAGCGCGCAGATGTCGGCGGAGCCGCGCAGGCTGTAGAGGTAGTCGTCGTGGGTGCGCGGGATCAGTTTCGGCACGCCCGTGCTGCCGCCGGACAGCTGGAGGAACGCGAGGTCGTCCGGGCGTGGTTCGTCGGTGAGCGCGACGGGCTCGGTGGGCAGGTCGGCCAGGCGCAGGTGGCGGCCGGGGTCGTCGCCCGCGACGATGACGTGCCGCAGGGTCGGCACCTCGGCGCGTATCCGGTCGGCGAGTTCGCGGTGGTCGAAGCCGTCGGCGGCGTCCGGGACGACGTAGGCGACGGCCTCGGTGAAGGCGCAGAAGTGGCGGATCTCGCTGTAGCGGTGCGCGGGCAGCGCGAAGACCGGCAGGGCGCCGACGCGGAAGAGCGCGAAGACGACTTCGAAGAACGCGGCGATGTTGGGCAGTTGGACGACGACGCGATCGCCTTTGCGGATGCCGAGGCCGAGCAGTCCCGCGGCGAGGCGGTCGGCGCGTTCGTCCAGTTCGGCGTAGGTCCAGCGGATGTCCGTGGCCGGGTCCACGATCGCGATCCGGTCGCCGTGCCGCACGGCCCGTTCGCGCAGCATCCGCCCGAAGGTCTCGCCCCGCCAGTGCCCGGCGGCGCGATAGCGCTCCGCGAACTCGTCCGGCCAGGTGGGCGCGAGGGCGGCGGGGTCGGCGACGGGGGCGGTGTAGGTGACGCGGGCGGAGGCGGAGGCTGCGGGCGGGACGGGCGCGGAGAGGTTCGGGCCGGAGCCGGGCCGGGTCGGGGTGCTCATTCGGACACCCCCACGGCGTCGAGGAAGGTGCGGAACTTGGCTGCCGTCTCGGCGAGTTCGGCCTCCGGGCGGGATCCGGGGACGACGCCCGCGCCCGCGTAGAGCCGCAGGCTGTGCTCGTCGGCCTCGGCGCAGCGTATGGTCACCACCCATTCGCCGTCGCCGTCCGCGTCCTGCCAGCCGACCATGCCCGCGTACAGGCCGCGGTCGAACGGCTCGACGGCGCCGATGAGTTCGCGGGCCGCCTCGGTGGGGGTGCCGCAGACCGCCGGGGTGGGATGCAGGGCGGACGCCAACTCGATCGCGGTGGGCAGCGGTTGGGCCAGCTCGCCGGTGAGGGTGGTGGACAGGTGCCACATCGCGGCGGTGCGGGCCAGCGTCGGCGCGTCCGGCACGTCCAGCCGGGCGCAGTACGGCGCGAGCGCGGCGCGGACCGCGTCGGCCACGACCGCGTGCTCGCGCCGGTCCTTGGACGAGGCCAGCAGTTCGACCGCGCGCGTGACGTCCTCGGCGAGGTCGGCGCGGCGCGGGGTGGATCCGGCGAGCGGGTTGGCGCGCAAGGAGCTGCCGTGCCGGGAGACCAGGAGTTCGGGGCTGGCGCCGAGCAGGGTGCGGCCCTCTCCCGCGGGCACGGCGAAGGTGTGGCCGCCGGGGTCGCGCCGGGCCAGCCGCCGCAGCATGGCGGTCAGGTCGAACGGCTCGGCCGCGGTGAGCTCCAGGGTGCGGGCCAGCACCGCCTTGTCCAGCCTGCCGTCCGCCATGCGGCGCACCGCCTCGGCGACCGCCGCCTCGTAGACGAGCGGTTCCGGGTGCGGCCGCACCGTCCAGGCGGCGGGTCCGGCGGGCGGGGCGTCCAGCGCGATGAGCGGGTCGCGTTCCAACGGGGGCGTGGTGTGCAGGAGTTCGGGCACGAACAACCGCGCGGGCGCCTCGGCGTCGAACGGCACGGCGCCGATCACCACCGGCCGCTCGACACCCTGCGCCCGGGCGGCACGCAGGGTGTCCGCGACCCGTTCGGCCAGCGGCGCGTCGCCGTGCGGGACGCGGGCGCGGACGCCCCGGGCGAGCAGGGTGCGGGTGGGCGAGCCGAAGAACGCCGTACCGCCGGGCCGGTAGGCGTCGAGCAGCGCCGTGGCCTCGCCCACCGTCTGCCCCTGCTGCCGGGCCGCGGGGACGGCGGGGGCCTGCGGGCGGTCGCCGCGGGCTCCGCCGTGACCCGGGCCGGGGTCTGCGGCGAGGTCGTGTGCTGTGGTCACCTGGTTCTCTCCGATCCGGATCACGGCGGTGCGGGGTGGGTGGCTTACGGGCGGCGTGGGCGTGGCGGAGGCCGGGCCGGTGGGTGTGCGGCCGGGCCGGGTGCCGGGGGTCAGGCGCGCAGGGTGGCGCCGCCGTCCACGTACAGGTCGTGCATGGTGATGTGCCGGGCGCGGTCGGAGACCAGGAAGGCGACGGCCTCGGCGATGTCCCGCGGTTCGGCGAGCCGCCCGAGCGGTATGCCGACGCGGTAGCTGTCCGGGTCGCCGTCCACCACCCGCCGGCGCGAGGCGTCGGGGTCGTCCGTCCACAACTGCCGTTGCATCGCGGTGTCGGTGGAGCCGGGCGAGACGACGTTGCAGCGCACCCCGGAGGCGGCCAGTTCCAGGCCGAGGCACTTGGTGAACATGGTCGCCGCCGCCTTGGACGCGGCGTAGGCGGCCATGTGGGTGCGCGGTACTCCGGCGGCGTTGGAGCCCACGGTGACGACGCAGCCGGAACGGCGGTCGACCATGCGCCGCGCGACGGCCCGGGAGGTGTGGAAGACGCCGCCGGTGTTGACGGCGAAGGTGGCCGCCCAGTCCTCGTCGGTGAGGTCGACCACGGGGGCGGGTCGCAGCACGCCCGCGACGTTCACCAGGATGTCCAGCGGCCCGAGTTCGCGTTCGGCGCGTTCCACGGCGGCCTCGACGGCGGCGCTGTCGGTGACGTCGGCGACGTGCGCGACGAGGACGGCGGGACCGAGTTCGGCTTCCAGCGCTTTGAGGCGTACGGGGTCGCGGTCGAGCGCGGCGACCCGCGCGCCCCGGGCGGCGAGCGTGCGGGCGACGGCTTCGCCGATGCCCTGCCCCGCACCGGTCACGAGGGCGACGCGACCGGTGAGTTCGGCCGCGTCGAGGGTGTGCGTGTCGCCAGTCATGGTCCTCGTGTGTCCTTCGGCCGGGCGCGGTCAGGGGTTTGCCGGGGTACGCCGGACGGGCAGGATCGAACTCCCGACCGCACCGGACGCGCCGCCGGGGGCAGCCTAACTTAGGTTAGGCTAACCTCATAGAGGCGGGCCCCGCAGAGCCATGCGGCAGGATGCCCACATGCCCGAACCGCCCTTCGACGTACCGCGGCTGCCCGCGGGCGACGCCTTCGTCCTGCGCCCCTGGACGCTCGCCGACCTCCCGCTGGTCGAGGAGGCGTCGGCCGATCCGTACATCCCGCTGATCACGACGGTCCCGGCCGCGTACTCCCACGCCGCCGTCGAGCGGCAGTGGGATCGCGCGACGCGGGGCACCGGGTGGCCGTTCGTCGTGGAACGCGTGACGGACGGCCGCGCGGTCGGCACCGTCGGCCTGTGGTCCGCGCCGCACGGCCGTGCCTCGGCCGGTTACTGGATCGCCCCCTCGGCGCGCGGCGGCGGCGTGGCCCTCGCCGGACTGCGCGCGGTCACCGGCTGGGCGTTCGCGGCACTCGGCCTCGCCCGGGTCGAGCTGTACGTCGAGCCGTGGAACACCGCCTCGCGCCGCACCGCCGAGTCCGCTGGATTCCGCGTCGAAGGACTGCTGCGCTCGTGGCAGGAGGTGGGCGGCGTCCGCCGCGACATGCTGATGTACGCGAGACTGCCGGCGGATTCGGAGGGTTGACCGCCTTCCGTGGCTCGGTCCGGCCACCGGCCCGCCTCCGCACGGGTGACGCTCGGGCCCGGTGTATCGGCTACGACCGGTCCCCGGGGCACTGACGCGGGATGCTGGGGCCGTGGCCGAAGCCCACGAATCCCGTTCCCTCCCGCGCGGCCGCTGGGTGCGGTTCCTGCGTGCCGTGCCCCCTGCCGCCGGGGCCGCCGCGATGGCCACCGGCGCGTTGTCGATCGGCTGCGGGCTGCTGGGCGCCGGGCTGTCGTCCGGTGTGTTCCTGGTGCTCGGCTGCCTGATCTGGGCGATGCTGGCGGCGGCCTTCTGCCTGCGGCTGCGGTACGAGGGCGAACGCTGGTGGCGGGAGGCGGCGACCCCGCCCGCGCTGACGTCGGTGGCGGCGACCGCCGTGCTGGGCACGCGGTTCGCCCTGCTGGGCTGGACCGGCGTCGCGGTGGCCCTGCTGTGCCTCGCGGTCGTGGCATGGGTGCCGCTGCTGGCCCGCGTGCTGCGACACCGGGGGCGCAAGGTGCCGGGGGCCGCGTACCTCGTCTGCGTCTCGACGCAGGCGCTGGCCGTCCTCATCGCGTCCGTCGCGCTGGACGCGGGCGCCGCGTGGCTCGCCTGGCCCGCCGCCGGGCTCGTGGCGCTGGGGCTGGCGCTGTACGCGGTGACGCTGGAGCGGTTCGACGCGCGCGAGTTGCGGCACGGCAAGGGGGATCACTGGGTGGCGTGCAGCGCCCTGGCGATCACCGCGCTGGCCGTCTCGCGTCTGGCGGACGCCGCCGCCCCGGCCGGGCCGCTGCACTGGGCGACCGGCGCGCACGACGCGTTGCGGATCGCGGGCTTCGTGCTGCTGGGCCTGGCGCTGGCCGCGTACGCGGTGCTGGTCTGCTGCGAGATCCGCTGGCCGAGGCCGCGGTACGACGTGCGGCGGTGGTCGACGGTCAACCCGATGGCCATGACGGCGCTCGCCACGATCGCGTGGTCGGTGACGGCGGGCGTGGGATGGCTGCGGACGCTGGGCGGCGTGCTGCTGTGGGTCGCCCTGCTGGCCTGGGCGGTGACGGGGGTGGCGGCGGTGCGCAGGGGCGGGCGCCCGGCGGGGCCGCCGCGCGTCGACTGACCTCAGACGGAACCGCGTTGAGCGTGTGCGGCCGCCCTTCTCCTGAGGACGGCACCCGCCGCGACGACCGCAGCGGCCACCCCGAACGGCCAGGCCTGCGGGGCGAGTCCGTGCCAGCGCAGGGCGTTGCCGGTGTACAGCACCATGCCGGCCGCGGGCACCGCCAGCCACTCCCAGCACCCGTCGAGCGCGACGAGCCCGACGACCAGCAGCGCGTACCAGTAGTACGCGGGCGAGGTGACGACGAACGCCGTGCCGAGCACGAGCAGGGCGCCCCGCCAGGGCCGCGCCGGATCGCCGCACCGCAGCACGTACAGCGCCACGCCCACGACGACCGCGATCGCCACCGGGCCCGCCCAGCTGTCCGGCAGCACCAGCCGCAGCAACGCGAACCGCCCGACGTCGCCCGACTCGTACCCCTCCTGCTGGAGGTAGCCGGGCAGGAAGCCGATGACACCGGCGCCGGAGGCGGCCACGTACGGCAGATAGGTGAGCGCGACCGTGCCCACGGCCGCCAGGGTGGTCCACGTCAACTCCCGCCATCGGTGCGGGCGTTCGCGGGCCAGTACGCCGGACAGCGCGCCCGGCAGCGCCAGGCCCGGCAGCAGCTTCACGGCGATGGCACCGCCGAGCGACACACCGCGTCGCACCCCCGCGCCGACCCCGAGCGCCACCACCAGCAACAGCACCCCGAGCGTGTCGACGTGGGCGTCGTTGACCGCCGCGAACGGCACCGCCGGGCACCACGCCCACAGCGCGGCCCGGCGCGGATCACCCCCGCGCCGCCGCAGCACCCACAGCAGCGCACAGACCACGGCGACCACCAGCACCGCGCCCGCCACCTGGAACGGCTTCCACCGGCTGCCGGGCGGTGAGGCCAGGTGGACGACGAAGTACCACGCCTCGGCGACCGGCGGGTAGATGGTGTGCACGGTGGGCCGGTTGATCAGGGTGCAGACCCCGCCGGGCGCGGTGTGCAGGTCCCAGCCCCGGCAGGCGGTCCCGGTCGGGAACAGCCACTGCTCGCGCAACCCGGCGAGCCTCGGGGCGTCGGGCGCGTAGGTGTACGGCGAGATCCCCGCCGCCTGCACCCGGCCGTCCCACACGTACCGGTACATGTCGTCGCTGGTGCGCGGCGGCGCGGCGAGCGCGGCCACCGACAAGGCGACGGCGCCGACCACGACCAGCGGCACCGCGATCCGGCGCGGCACCCCGCGCACCGCCCACGCCGCACCGGCGAACAGCGCCCAGCAGGCGCCGTACCACGGCAGCAGGCGCCCGGGATCGCCGAGCGTGCCGCCGGTCAGGACGGTCGCGAGCGTGGCGGCGGTGAGCGCGGCGAGCAAGGCGACGGTGAGGGCGGTGCGGACGCGGTCGCGGCCATGGCCCTCGACGCGGCGCCGGTTCTGGCCGGGGCTGACGGTGTACGGGGGTGCGGTCACCAGGACACCGTGGCATCGCGGGGCGCGGCAGGGGGCGGCGCCGTGCCCGGTGTCCGCGTTCCGTAAGGAGTCACACCGCCCCATCAGCGGGTTTCCGGGGTGGGATGGACGGCATGCGAGTGAGGAGACCGTCCGGCACGAAGGTGCGACGGACGAGGCGAGCCCTGCCGACCGTCAGGCGATCGGACTCGGGCGCACGGCGACTCGAAATCCGCTGCCGCCTAGGCGAGTTGGGCCGCCGCGCGCGCGAGTCGGCCCGCCGCCTCCCGGATCCGCGGGAACACATGCCGCGGTTCCGTGGCCGCCTGCACGACGCGCGGACCGCCACGGTGGTCGGCCGCCTGCTGGGCGTCGCCGTCGCCGTGTGCTTCGTGACCGGCCTGATCAGCCACTACCTCCAGCAGCCGCCGGGCTGGGCGGCGAACGTGCTGCCCAGCCGCCCGGTCTGGGGCTACCGCCTCACCCAGGGCCTGCACGTGGCGACCGGCATCGCCGCGATCCCCCTGCTGCTGGCCAAGCTGTGGACGGTCTACCCCCGGCTGTTCGGCTGGCCGCCCGTGAAGTCCGTGGCGCACGCGCTGGAACGGCTGTCCATCGCGGTGCTGGTGGCGAGCCTGCTGCTGGAGATCTTCACCGGTCTGCTCGACACCACGCAGTGGTACCCGTGGCCGTTCCCGTTCCGGCAGACGCACTTCGCGCTGGCCTGGGTGGCGACCGGCTCGGTGCTGCTGCACATCGCGGTCAAGGCGCCGGTGATCGCGGCCCATTGGCGGCGCGGGCTGCTCGGGCCGCGTCCGGCCGACCCGGACGCGGCCGACCGCCGATCCTTCGTCGCCGCCGTGCTGACCGCGGCGGGCGGGGGGACGCTGGCGACGGTCGGGCAGGCGTTCACCCCGCTCAAGGTCACCGACCTGCTCGCCCCGCGCCGCCCCGGCGACGGCCCGCAGTCCCTTCCGGTCAACCG
>NZ_JAINVZ010000018.1 GCF_019890615.1 Streptantibioticus parmotrematis
GGGGGGGGGGGGGGGGGGGGGGGGGGGGGGGGGTGGGGGGGGGGGGGGGTGTGGGGGGGGGGGGGGGGGGCTGTCGGAGGCGCCGCCATCGGCCCCGTCCCCGGGACCGTCCGGTTCCTCCGGCTCGTACAGCCGCAGTCGCGCCCGCGCCCGCGCCGTCGTGCGCCCCGGCAGGTCCACGATCTCGATCGCGTCCTCCCCGTCCGCGTCCGTCACGAACGCGATCCGCCCGGTCCCGCCCAGCATCACCGGCAGCCGTACCCGCGCCCCCGGCTGGTCGGCGATGGTCCGCGCGGGCCCGTCCCGGTGCGTCAGCCAGTACAGGCTTCCGCGCACGCACACCGCGCTGGCCCGCCCGGTCGTGTCGCACGCCAGCCCCGTCACGTTCGACGCTGCGGGCACCTGGTACGGCCGCCTGCCGTTGCGCGGCCCGCCCAGCCGCACGTCCAGCCGCCTGGGCACCGCCGCCGGGTCCGCCAGGTCCTGCGCGAGCCACAGCTCGCCCGCGCACTGGTAGACCACCCTGCGCCCGTCCGTGGCGGCCGCCCGCGCGTAGAACGCGTCGTGATCCGTGTGCCGCCGCAGGTCGGAGCCGTCCGGCAGGCACGAGTACAGGTTGCCGATGCCCTCGTGGTCGGACAGGAACGCGATCCGGCCCGCCACGAACATCGGGCACTCCAGATGCCCGCGCACCTCCGCCAGCAGCCGCTTCCCGTGCAGCCACAGCCGCCCGGTCGCGCCGCCCCGGTACCGCTTCCAGCTCGCCGGCTCGTGCGGCGGCGTCCCGTTGAGGATCAGCGTGCGGTGCTCGCCGTCCTCGTCGGCGACCGCGATGTCGGAGACCCGCCCCCACGGCAGCATGCTCCCCGGCGAACCGTCCGGCGTGACCGCGTACGCCATCGAGTAGTGCGCGAACGGCTGCCCGTGCGAGGAGACCGCCAGGATCCGCCCGTCCGGCGTCCACGAGCACACCCGCGCGTCCGGGCTGCCCCAGTACGTCAGCCGCCGCGCCGGACCGCCCTCCACCGGCACGACGTGCACCTCCGGGTCGAGGCTGCGCCAGTTCGTGAACGCGATGACCGTGCCGTCCGGCGAGAAGCGCGGCGGCCCCAGCCGCGTGCGGTCGGCGGTCACCCGCCAGGCCCGGCCCGGCTCGGCCCCGGGGACGGGCAGCGGCGCGAGCCACAGGTCGTCCTCGGCGACGAAGCACAGCAGGTCTCCGTGCAGGTGCGGGAACCTCAGATACGCGCCCTCTGTCACGGTTCCCATGGTTTAGTCCGGGATGGCGCCGGGCAACTTTTCCGCCCCCGCCGCCGGGTCCGCACCGGCCGCCGTGCACCATGGACAGGACTTTTCGGCAGTGGTGGCATCGGGCGGGAGCGAGCGGAAACAGTGGTGGACGTCCAGGACGCGGCGCCGGTGAGCGTCCACGGAACCGTGGCGGACGGCTTCGAGCCGGTGCGCGACGCCTTCGCGGCCAACCTCGCCCAGCGCGGCGAACGCGGCGCGGCGGTCGCCGTCCACCGCCACGGGCGCCTCGTCGTCGACCTGTGGGCGGGCGAGGCCCACGCCGACCGCCCCGGCACCCCGTGGCGTTCCGACACCGCCCAGGTCATCCGCTCCGCGGGTAAGGGCCCGGCCGCCGCCGTCCTGCTCCTGCTGCACCAGCGCGGCCTGCTCGACCTGGACGCCCCGGTCTCCGCGTACTGGCCGCGGTTCAAGGCGGCGGGCAAGGAGGCCGCCCGGGTGCGCCAGCTGCTCACCCACCGCGTCGGCGTGCCCGCGCTGGAGGTGCCGCTGACCGTCGCCCAGGCCCTGGACGGCGTCAGCGGCCCGCGCGCGGTCGCCGCGCAGGCGCCCGCCTGGGAGCCCGGCACCGACCACGGCTACCACGCGCAGACCTACAGCTGGCTGCTGGGCGAACTCGTGCTGCGCGTCACCGGACGCACCCTCGGCCAGTGGTTCGCGCGAGAGATCGCCCGTCCGCTCGGCCTCGACCTGTGGTTCGGCGTCCCCGAGGCCGAGGCGCACCGGGTCGGCCGGGTCGCCCTCGCGCAGGAGCCCCCCGTCGTCGCCTCCGCGGGCCTGCGCACCCGCCCCAAGCAGTCCGTGGTCGACGCCTATGCCGACCCCGCCTCGCTCACCAACCGGGCTTTCGGCGCCATCGAGTTGCCGTACGACGAGAACGACGCGGCGTACCTGCGCGGCGAGTTGCCCGCCTCCAACGCGGTCGCCACCGCGCGTTCCCTCTCGCGCTGCTACGCCGCCCTGACCACCGGCGTGGACGACCGCGCGCCGCTGTTCGCCCCCGCGACGCTGGCGGTGGCCCGCAGCGCGGAGTCCGAGGGCCCGGACCGCGTGCTGGTCGTCAACACCCGCTTCGGGCACGGCTTCATGCTGCACGGCCCGTCCTGCCCGCTGCTCGCCCCCGGCTCCTTCGGCCACCCGGGCCGCGGCGGATCGCTGGGCTTCGCCGACCCCGAATCGGGTGTCGCCTTCGGCTACGTCACCAACACCCTCTACAAGTCCGTCACCGCGGACGCGCGCGCCCAGGCTCTTCTGCGCGCGGTACGGACCTGCCTACGCTGACCCGCATGAGGCGATTCGAGGGCCACGCGGTCCTGATCACGGGGGCGGGCCGGGGCATCGGCGCGGCGACGGCGGCCCGCTTCGCGTCGGAGGGCGCGAAGGTCCTGGTCACGGACGCCGTACGGGAACGCGCCGAGCGGGTCGCCCAGGAGATCGGCGCGCACGCCCACGCGTGCGACGTCACGGACACCGCGTCCGTGGAGGCGGCCGTGGCACACGCCGTGGCGTCCTTCGGCCACCTCACCGTCCTGGTCAACAACGCCTACGCCTGCCACCCCGACCCGCCCCGCTTCGAGGACCACGCCGACGAGCCGTGGTACGCGGACTTCGAGGCCACGCTGCACGGCGTCTACCGCTGCTGCCGGGCGGCGCTGCCGCACCTGGCGCGGGCGGACGGCGCCGGCGCGATCGTCACGGTCGGCTCGGTCAACGCGGAGTCCGCCTTCGGCAACCACGCCTACAGCGCGGCGAAGGCGGCCCTGGTCGGCCTGACCAGAACGCTGGCGGCCGAATCGGCCCCCCGAGGCGTCCGCGTCAACCTCGTGGAACCCGGCACGATCCGCACCCCCGCCTGGTCCGACCGCCCGGAGACTCTGGCCCGGTTGGCGTCCTGCTACCCCTTGGGCCGCGTGGGCGAGCCGGACGACATCGCCGCGGCGATCGCGTTCCTGGCCTCCCGGGACGCCGCGTGGATCACGGGGGTGACCTTGCCGGTGGACGGAGGCATCTTGACGACGAACGCGGCGACGGCGGTCCTGCCTTCGCGGGCGGGGGAGTGGGCCTGAGGCCTCAGACGGGCAGCGGCCACGAGGCGGGGCCGTCGGGGTTCCCGAGCCACACCCGCTGCACGTTGTCGGCGCTGATGC
This sequence comes from Streptantibioticus parmotrematis, assembly GCF_019890615.1. Taxonomy (GTDB): domain Bacteria; phylum Actinomycetota; class Actinomycetes; order Streptomycetales; family Streptomycetaceae; genus Streptantibioticus_D; species Streptantibioticus_D parmotrematis. The sequence goes on from NZ_JAINVZ010000018.1 coordinate 3,456, forward strand.
TCACCCCGAACGCGTCCAACCCGGGCGCCCCCGCCGCTCGCCACCTCCGGATCGCGTCCTCCACCTGATCCCACAGCCGCAGCGGCCCGTGCTGGTGAACGACCCAGCCTTCGTCGGCCCGTTCGGTCCACGCCTGCGACCCGGTACCGAAGTCGCGCAGAAGTGGTGCGCCGTCCGCATACGCCAACTCCGCCGACGGAGCCGCTAGTTGGGCCACGAGCGCCGCACCCGGGTGGTCCAGCTCATCCGGCGGTACGCGGCACTCCCGCACGTCGCCCGCGTACCGGAAGAAGTCGGGCCTCGGCCCGGGCGCGTGCGGGCGGGCCGGCATGAAAGCCCCGGGCTCGCCGCTGAACCGCCCCTGCGCGCCCCCGTCCGCGTTCACCGTCGCCCTTACGATCCCCGAGGCGCCCATCCAGCCCCCGAGGCAGGCGACGACGGTCCCGCCCTCGCGAATTTGCGCCAACCAGGAGTACGGGAGGGAACGCACCGCGCAGGTGGCCACCAGGGCGTCATAGGGGGCCCGCTCTGCGTGGCCGCGCAGCCCGTCGCCGACCACGAGGTGGGGAGCGGGTCCGAAGGCTCGCAGCGCGTCGGCGGCCCGGCGGGCGATCGCCGGGTCGCATTCGACGGAGGTCACGCGGTCGGCGCCGAGCCGATGACGCAGGAGCGCGGTGGAGTACCCGGTCCCGGTGCCGACTTCGAGCACCTGGTCGCCTTCCGCGATCCCGGCGAGGTCCAGCATCCGCACGACGAGCGAGGGCCGCGTGGACGAGCAGGTGGGCCCACCGGCAAGGTCTTCGGGCGCGTCGTCGTCGGCATGGACGCCGTCGACCTGGGTGACCCAGGTCCGATCGAGGCAGGCCATCCGCAGCCACGCCTCGTCCCCCACATCCGGTCGCCGTACGACGGCCCACCGCCCTCCCTCATCCCGGAAGACGGCGTCCCCGAGGCACACCTCCCGGGGAACGGTGGCAACGGCCTCCCGCCACGGCGACCCTTCCGCGCAGGCCTGTTCCGCCAGACCCCAACGAGTCTGCTGCTTCTGGCCGTTGTTCATGTACTCAGCCTCCCTGCTGAAGCCGGTCGGCCAGCGCGACGGCGACGGGCCGGCTGATGTCGTCGGGGAACCAGGCCCACTGGCCGTTGGGGTTGCACTCGTACATCCACCACCTCCCGTCCAGGCCGATCCCGAAGTCGAACGCGCCGAAGACGAGCCCGAACCGGTCGAGGTACGCGCGCACTCCTCGTACGACGTCCGGCGGCGCGGCGACCACACGGTAGGTCAGGCTGTCGTAGTGGCGGCGCCAGTCGATCCCGGGCGATCCGTCGATCCGCACGGGGAACAGCCGGTCCGCGACAGCGGTCAGCCTGACGTCCGCCGCCTTGTCCAGCCGCTTCTGGAACAGGTGAGCCGTGCGCGACACCCCCGCGTCGGCGGAGTCCTCGGGCACGTCCTCGATCCACACCGTCATGGCTCGCCCGTCGTCGTCGGCGAAGTCGCCGTTCCACAGTGGTTTGTAGACCACCGGTCCTTGTTCGGCCACGAAGCGGCGGGCCTGCTCGGGCTCGTTGGTGATGAGCGTGGGCGGTACGCGTAGGCCGCAGCGTGTGGCGACTGCCAGTTGTGCGGGTTTGTGTTCGGCGTCGTGGTTGCGCCACGGGTGGTTGACGTAGTGCGCTCCGGGAAGCGCGGCCAGGATGCCGCCGAGACCGTGGCGTGCCTGGTCGGCGCACCATCGTGCGGTCCGCCCGGTGCCCGAAGCGTAAGGCCGGGGCCGCCGCCAGTAGACGGAACGGACCGTGGCCGGGTCCAGCGTGCGTGTGCGCGTCCCGATCCGGCCGTGCGGCCCGGACGCGTCGAAGGCGACGGTGAGAGTCACTTCGTCGGGGAAGTCCCCGGGATCGAGCCGCATGACCGGGACTCCGCGCCGGTGCAGCTCACCGATGACCAGGTCGGCCGTGGCGTCGTCGAGGCGGGTCACGACCAGCACCGGAGCGGTATCGCGCATCAGTCCGTGTCGCCTTCCTGGTCCGATCCGGAATCTGTGGTGCCGTCCAGGCTGGTGCGGGTGCTGGTCTCCTTGCATGTCTCGGACCGCTTGTGCCGATCGAGTGCGGGCAGCGCCGAACCGTCCTCGGCGAGCCACCGGCCGGTCTGGGTCGTGGCATCCAGTACGACGCGGCACGCGGGCAGTGTTTCTCCCGGAGGAAAGGGCCTCATCCGGCGAAGCCCCCAAGGGACGCTGACGGAAACGCTCATCGGTCGAACTCCTTTCGGCAGCAGGGTGATTGGTTTCACGTCCCGCACCCCCACCCGATCCGTGCCCACACGGTCTTCCCGCCGTCCGGCTCGGGCCGGTGGCCCGTCGCGTGGGACAGCGCGGCGACGAGGAGCAGCCCGCGACCCCGTTCGGCGTCCGCGCGGGCCGTCTCGCCGAAGCGAGGCGGAGCCGGATCGGCGTCGGACACCTCCACGAGGCATCCCGCGTCGTCGGCGGTCACGCGCACACGGAACGGCCGCTGCGCGTGCTCGACGGCGTTGGTGGCCAGTTCGCTGCACACGAGCACGACGACGCCGATGTCGTCCTCATCCCCGAGCCCCCACCGCACGAGCGCTCGCTCGACCCGCCTGCGCACGAGGAAGACACAACGTGCGTGGGGCGCGAACTCCATCTCCCATACATATGGGGCCAGTTGTTTCTGCCCGGTCTTCATGACTCCACCCTGTGGGGGATGAACACCGGCAACCATGCTGAGACCCGCATATCCGGTATGTATCTCGCGTATGGCGGGAAGGAAGCGACCGTGCCCATCGTTGAGGAAGACTTCGAATTCAGCAGCCTTGACGGACTCTGCCTGCGTGGCACGCTCACGGCGCCGCAGACGGCTCAGGGCGTAGCCGTGCTGACGCACGGAGGCGGAGTCACACGTGACGAGGGTGGGTTCTTCACAAGGTTGTCGGCGGCCCTCAGCCGGGCTGGCATCGCGGCGCTGCGCTTCGACATGCGGGGCCACGGCGCGAGTGAAGGCCGACAGGAAGACCTCACCCTCGCCTCCGTCGCGAACGACATCCGCGCCGCGACCGGTGCGCTGCTCGGCCGCTTTCCGAACGTCGACCGCGCACATCTGGTCGGAGCCAGCTTCGGCGGCGGAATCACCGCCATCGCGGCGGGGCGGGCCCCGGAACTCGTGAGCAGCATCGTTCTGTTCAACCCGCTGCTCGACTACAAGGCGCGATTCATCGACCAGAAACCGTACTGGCGTGACAACCGCATCGCGGCTGCCGAGGCCACCGATCTGACCCGGGACGGGTTCCTCCCGCATTCGCCGACGTTCAAGCTGGGCAGACCGCTGCTCAACGAGGTCTTCCAGGTCTGCCCCGCCGAGTACCTGGCCCGCGTCGTGCAGCCCACACTGATCGTCCACGGAACGGGCGACACCTTCATCCCGGTGGACAGCTCGCGGACCCACCTGCGCCGGATCGCGGCTCCGGTGAAGAGACTGCTGGAGATCGAGGGCGCCCAGCACGGCATCGCCGTCCACGACGACCCCCAGTACGCCCACCCGCAGACCCAAGCGTGGCAGCGGGAAGCCATCGGGGCCGTGACGGCGTGGATGGCGGAACACGGCGAAGGTACCGCCGACGCCAAGCCTCAGCCCTGAGCCGGACGGCTCGCTTCGGTCGCACCTCGCCGACGGGAAGCCGGGCCGGAAGTCCCCGAGTACACGGCGTCCCGCAGCTCCCGTACCGCCGCCAACCCGGCCCACGGAGTAAGCCGTACGGAGAGCCGGACCAACTCCCGCACAGTACGGCCGGACGCCGTGGCCTCGGCCACCCGCAAGGCGGTGGCCCCTGCCGTCGCAGCTTCTGCTGGTTCTCCGGCCTCAGCCAGCGAGGCCGCCATCAAGGACGTGAAATAGCCGGAATCCCGGTACGACAAAGTGTTCTGGGCGAGGCACCGTTCGTACAACTCGACCGCTCTCATCGGCTGACCCGCCTCGGCCAGACAGATGGCGGTCTGGAGATCCAGGGTGGCCATGCTGTAGCCGGACCGCGGCTCGCTCTCCGCCGCACCGTCATCCGTGGCCGTCACGTCAGCCAACACCTCTCGTGCGGCGTCGAGCTTGCCCTCGACCGAGCGCAGTGGCTCGCCAAGCATCGCCATGCTCTGGGCCTCCTGCTGGAGGGCCTCGGCTCTGACCCGGTCCGGGAGCCGCCAGGCGCGGTGCTGCGCGGCGCGGGCCAACTCGCCCATGCGCCGGGCATCGCGGTTGTCCCAGCATCCTTGGCTCTTGCGCAGCATGGCGTATCCCTGCAGCGGCGCTGCGCATGCCTCCCGTGCCCAGTCGACCGCCCGGTCACGCCAGTGCTCCGAGGTCTCGGTCATCCCGGCGTCCCGGTAGAGCCACCCGGCGAACTCGGCCGCGGTCGATCCCACCGCGAGGATCTCCTGCCGTGCCGGACCCTTGGCGCTGCGGGACATCGACTCGATGGCCGTGAGAATTCCGAGAACCGGCGGCAGGGCCTTCTTCGCGCCACGCGAGCCGTCGTCCAGGGCGAGGCTCGTCAGCTGATTCCGAAGCACTTGCGTCAGGTGGGCGTCGGCGTAGCGGTGGGCGTTCTCCAGGGCCGCAGCGAGATGCCGTAAGTCGTCGACGGTCAGGGCGGGGAGGACGGTGACGGCGATCCCCCTGGCCAGGAAAGCCCGTCGTTCCATCGCTTCCATGTCGGGCGGTTCTTCCTTCCGGGCGGCCCGTCGATCCGTGTTCTCGTACCGGTGCGCGGGCAGCTTGAACCACAGTAGGTCTCCCGGAACACCCAGGACATGCGCCCACCGCATGAGCTTGTCCAACTCCTGGGGTGCTGGGCCGTTCTCGATCCGGCTCAACTGGGCCTGCGTCAGCCCGATCCAGTGCCCTACCGTCTCCTGCGGGACCGGCTTGGCGTGCCAGGGGTGAGTGCGGTACGCCTTCAACACACGTCCCATGTGCCAGGAGCCCAGCGCCTCACGCATCGCGCCGGTACGCCAGAAGGCATCGTCGACCTGAGGAGGGCCGAAGCGGAGTTCCCGCCGACCCGCTACGCAAGGCCCGCACAGACCGCCGCCGTTGTCCCCGGCCAGCCGCCCTCCGCAGCGTTCGCACCACCGGTGCGCTTGCCCGTCACGCATACGGCAACGCTACGCGTTCGCGCGGCCCCGCAAGGTGAGATCCCGACAGTCGACTGAACCCGGATCCGGCAGGCCCCGCGCCCCGGGACATATGTCATCGGCAGCCCCCCACAAACCGTTCTGTTGAGCGCCGTCGCCCCCATGACAGCTTGAGTGCGTTGATCGTTCGGCGGCGGGGGAGCGTGCGATGGGTGGCATTCTGTTCGACCTCACGACGGCCTGGCTGCTCATGCTGATGGCCAAGTGCGGGGTGAACCTGTTGGGTTCGGGGCCCCTCACGCGTCGGCCCGTGCCCTGGGTCGCGGTCGGGCTGACCGGGGTCGCCGTGGCGGGAGTGGGCGTCCAGCTGTGCTGGGCCGGGGCGATGGCCGCGTTGGACGACGACCCGCGTCGGCACGGGTGGTGGCGCGTGCTGACCTCCGTCTTCCTGCAGAACGGCGGTGTCTTCGGAGCCGTCTGGAACCTCGTCACCCTCGCCGTCGTCGCCGCGCTCGCCCAGTGGTTCTGGGGCGGTCCGCTGACGCTCGGGCTGTTTGCGGCGGGCGTGCTCCTCCCGCAGCACCTCGACGCCCTCCTCGGACTGCGTGGTCACGGCACCGACCCGCGGGACTTCGCCGGGAGTTCCGGGGCGACGTACTTCCTGGCCGCGACCCTGGCCGCCGGCCTCCTGCTGCGCGCCGCCACGCGGACGCACCGGCTCCTCGCCCTCGCCGTCCCGGCGGTCGGCCTCGCCCTGTGGGCGATCCAGGGCAACGAACACGGGCTCGTGGCCGTCTACGGCTTCCTCCTCGGCCTCGCCGTCCTGCCCCTGTTCGGCGGCGGCCCGGCCCTCACCCCCCGCGCAGCATCAGTCCGATCCCCGCGACCATGAACGCCGCGCCGATCAGTCTCGGGCGGCCGAAACGTTCCTTGAAGAAGACCGTGCCGATCACCGCGCCGACGATGATGGACGACTCCCGCAGCGCCGAGATGGGTGCCAGGTCGGCCCGCGTCTGGGCCCACAGGACCAGGCCGTACGCGGTCACCGACAGCACCCCGCCGAACAGTCCGCGCCCTGCCGCCGGGCGCACCCATGCCACGAAGTCGTGGCCGCGCCGCACGAGGGCGTACGCGGGGATGAAGACGCCCTGGATCAGCAGCAGCCACCCGGTGTAGCCCAGGGCCGTGCCGGAGGCGCGTACGCCCACGCCGTCGATGACGGTGTACGTGGCGATGGTCAGGCCCGTGCCGATCGCGGCGGCCAGCGCGAGACGGCGTGAGCCGGACGGCCCGGAGGCCTCACCCCGCATGCCCCACAGCGCGATCCCTGCCAGCCCGCCCGACGCCACGACGACCCCGGCCGTCTGCCACGCGTCCGGCCGCTCGCCCACGAAGACCGCCGCCAGCACGGTCACCACCAGCGGCGCCGTGCCTCGCGCGATCGGGTACATCTGGCTGAAGTCGCCCAGCCGGAACGACTGCATCAGCAACGTCATGTACCCCAGGTGCACGACCACCGACGCCAGCAGGTACGGCCACGCCGCCGACGCGGGCAGCGGCGCGCAGCACGCCAGCACCGCCCCGCAGACCGCGCCCCCTCCGCCGACCAGCGTGAACGCCAGCAACTGGTCCTTGATCCCGTGCGCCAGCGCGTTCCACGACGCGTGGGTGACGGCCGCGAACAGCACCGCCACGACGACGTACGGCGTCACGGATCCCCCCTCGGCTCGCTGACCTCAGCTCACCGACAGTACCGCCGTCACGATCTTGCCCGCGTACTTGTATCCCTCACCGGTGTTGGGCACGACCGCGGCCGCGGCGACGTCGCCACGGTAGGCGACGAACCAGCTGTTGGGCTTGGTCTGGCCGTCCACCTCCGCGGTGCCGGTCTTCGCGCCCACGTCACCGCTGAGCGAGCCGATGGTGGGCTCCGCGGTGCCCTCGCGGGCGGTCAACACCATCATCGAGCGGATCTCGGCGGACACCGTCGACCCCAACTGCCGCGGTGCCTGTGCCAGTTGACGGTGGTCGACGGAGTCGGGAACGATCACCGGCTGGCGGAAGACGCCGGACTTCGCGGTCGCCGCGACCGACGCCATGTTGAGCGGGTTGACCTGCACCTCGCCCTGCCCGATGTACGTGGACGCCTTCAGCGAACCGCTGCCCGCCGGCACCTTGCCGTCCCAGCTGGACACCCCGGTGTTCCAGGTCAGCCCGAGACCGAACACGTCCTTCGCCTCGCTCTCCACCGCGCCGTCGGGCAGCACGTTCGCCGTCGAGATGAACGCGGTGTTGCAGGAGGCGGCGAAGTCGGTCGCCACGGTCGTCGCGTTGGCGAAGTTCTCGCCCTCCACGTTGTGGAAGCTGCGCCCGCCGTACGTGATGGTCTTCGGGCACGCCAGCTTCGACGTCGGGGTGTACTTGCCGGTCGACAGCAGCGTCGAGGCGGTGATCACCTTGAACGTGGAGCCCGACGCGTACTGCCCCAGCATCGCCTTGTCGTAGCCGTACGCCGGGTTGTCGGCGACCGCCAGGATGTCGCCCGTGCTCGGCTGCACGGCGACGAACGACGCGTCCGGCCCCTCCGTCTTGATCGCCTTCTCCGCCTCCGCCTGGAGGCGCGAGTCGATGGTGGTCGGCAGCGGGCTGCCCGCCTTGCCCTGCGACAACGTGTGCAGCACCGGCCCGGCCGTGCCGTTGGCCTCGCGGACCCGCACCGCCATGCCCGGCGTGCCGTGCACCTTCGTGCCGTAACGGGCGGCGAGCTGCTGGAGGATCCCGGACAGCGACGGGAACGCGGTGGCCGACAGCGGCTTGCCGGTGCGGTCGACCGCGGTCATCGGCGCCGCCCCGGTCGGCGCGGCCTCCAGCGACTGTCCCGCGGCCAGCCGCGGATTCACCACGGAAGGCGCCCACTTGACGACGGGCTTGCCGGTGGTGGTGTCCCGCACGACGGTCAGCGCCGAGTCGTAGGCCCAACTCGACTGCTGGCCCGCGTAGGCGAACGTCGCCTTCGCGGAGAACGGCACGCTGTCCGAGACGGCACCGGTGCCGGTGCCCGTGCTCGCGCCGGTGCCCGCGCCCGACTGCGGTGCCGTCGAGGCCCCCTGCGCCTGCTTCGGTGTCAACGTCAACGCGGTGGCGTGCAGATTCGTCCGGAAGGAGCTCAGCGCGGCGGACGCCTGCGACGGGTCGTCGGTCAGCGCCGCGGCCTTCGCGGTGTCGCCCGCGGCCCAGGCGGTCAGGAACCCGTTCGCCGCCGAGCCGACCTCCGTCGCCGACAACGGGCCGGTCGCCACCTTGTTGTCGGACCCGTCGTGCCCGGTCAGACCACCGTGGTACAGGTCGTAGCCGCCGTAGGCGACCCCGCCGACCACCACCGCGATCAGCCCGCCGATGACGGCACTCCTGGTCCCTCGTTGCATTGCGCCCCTCCTGGACTCCGACGGCTCCGGCGCCGCACGACCACCGCCGAACGCGTGACGGGCAGGCACTCTAGGCCACCGGTGAGGACGCGGCGACGGAAGGGGCGGTTCCCCAGCGTTGCCGGATCGTCACATGAACGATCAGATCCGGAGCGTGGAGAAGAACCTCGGCGCGTTGTCGATCCGGACCTGTCCTGTTCGACATGCTGGTGTGGGGCGCACCGCCGCACGAGGAGGCGACAGGACCTGATGAGGAACGACATGGATCAGCTGCTGCGCGTACAGAACTTCACGGTCTCCAGCGACGGCGTCGCCGCGCGCGAGGACCAGAGCCTGGAGCGGCCCTTCGGCCACGGCATCGACCCGGGAGAACTCTTCGCCTGGGCCGGCGCCACGGCGAGCTGGCCCGGCCGCACCGAGCCCGGGGGAAGCCGGGGCCTGGACGACTACTTCACCCGGGACTTCAGCCACCACATCGGCGCCGAGATCATGGGCCGCAACAAGTTCGGCCCTCAACGCGGCCCGTGGCGCGACCACGAGTGGCGCGGCTGGTGGGGCGACGAGCCGCCCTTCCACACGCCGGTGTTCGTCCTGACCCACCACGAGCGCCCGTCGATCACGCTCTCCGACACCACGTTCCACTTCGTGGACGGCGACCCCGCCACCGTTCTCGCGCGGGCGCGGGAAGCCGCGCGGGGCAAGGACGTCCGGCTCGGCGGCGGCGTGACCACCATCAGGGAGTTCCTCGACGCCGACCTCGTCGACACCCTGCACATCGCCGTCTCCCCGGTGAAGCTCGGTCCCGGCCTGCGCCTGTGGGACTCGCCCGACGACCTGCGGGACCGCTTCCACCTGGACACGGTCCCCAGCCCGAGCGGCGTGACCCACCACCTCTTCTGGCGCAAGTGACGCCTGACCTGCCTAGATCCAGGTCTCCAGCCACATCCGGTTCAGCCAGTCGTGGTACGGGATCGTCATGCCGGTGTAGATCGGGAAGAAGCAGATGGAGTTTCGCCCTGGCTGGCCCGCAGGCTGCTGACCAGGGCTTTCAAGCGACTACGGTGGGCCGCCGATCGCCCTGGGCCGCCAAGGGGCCGTGATCATGGTCCGGAGACGCTTGATGGACGCCGTCCACAGCTTGCCAGCAGTGCCCGGGTGACGCTGTCATCGATGGCCGCGTTCACCACAAGGGGCACGGCGTAAGTGATGAGCCTAGGAAGGCGTGTTGGGCGGTGCAGCCGTGGCCGGCTTCCACGGCTTGGCTGTGGCGGGCCGCAGTTCTGCCCGCCAGCAGGTCGTGTGCTGGCCGGTGCTGGGAAGGCCCAAGGCCCGGTCGATGTGTCGGCTCGACGGCAGCGCAGGGCACGGCCATCGTTGGTGAAGACAAGGTGCTTGGCGGGCGAAGGGCTGCGAGCAGATCACCACTCGGGCAAATAAGCACCGGTCATTGTTTCGGACATGTTGGCTGTATTTCATTCCTCTAGACAGGGAGAGGCTGAGGGCTGTGTTCGACGTGCCTTGGTGCGGTGATTGTTCGTTGAGCCACCACTGGCGCAGCGGCTCACAATGGCACGGTTCCTGAGCGGCTGCTTAGTCTGATTCGAGTAGCCGAAAATCACTTGCTCCCAACATAGGGGGTTCATAGAGTGTTCTTCGACCTCGGGCGGCAGCGCGCCGTCGGAAAAGAGTTTTGGGGGAAGGGAAGTCGTGCGAAACCTGTCTCGTCGAGCCTTAGCGACCCTAGCCGTACTCGCTGCGGCGACTACATCGCTCACGACGCTGTCCGCTGGGTCAGCGAGCGCTGCACCTGCCGCTGACCCGTGCGCGGGCAAGTCGTCCACCTACATCGTGAAGAACTACTACAGGGGTCCTGCCGTCCTTCCGCTCCGGTGCGGGACCTCAAGCTGGGGCTATCGCCATATGGCCCCGAAGCACGGATTCAACGACAGCATGATCGCGCAGACCATTTCGCGAGGACAAACAGCGTTCGGGTACTACTACTTGAACCTTTACCAGTGCCCTCCGATGACCTTCAAGGTGGTGTACAACGCTCTCGCTCTAGGGGGGACGGGAGTCAGCCCGCAGGGTGTCATTACGGCGTACTACCAGCCGGGAAACCTGAAGGCGAACGCCTCGACCTGCTAGGTTTGAGAAATGTCGATGGATATGTCGCCCAAGCTTCGAGTGCTCCTTCGAGAACCATTCGGTGGAGGTCCTGGAGATCCGGAGTTCCAGTTCCGGGAGGTAAGCCTTAATCTCCAGGATGAAAGACTGCTCCTGCAGGGAGATGTTGAGATTTCTCCGGGCGGTCGCGTCGAGGTGTGGAGAGTGTCGCTCTCTTTTGAGGAAGAGGACTACCAGGCGGCTCTACTTGGGGCTCCGGCTTCCGCACTGTCATGGTTTGTGCTCATGGTGAGGGAAAATATCATCGAATGGTGGCATACAAGGAAATTGGAGCCCAATATGCCGTTTGCGGCTAGGCGGATCGAGTAGCCGTCCCGGGTGACATGGAAGTCGGAACTGTGGGCGAGGGGAACATAAGTTCCCCTCGCCCATCTGCACATCACCAGGTGCAGGACTGCAATCCGAAGTTGGCTGCGGGTGGGCCGGCAACGCTCAGGTGGGGCCCGGGCCGATCACGGCCGGGAGGCATGAATAAAGGTCGTCTACTGCCTGGCGGGTACGCTTCTCGCTGCTCGGCATCAGGTGCGTATACGTCCGCAGGGTGAACCCTGCGTCCTGGTGACCCAGGTAGCCGCTCAGGGCTTTGACGCTCTCACCCGCGTCCAGCAGAACCGAGGCGTAGAAGTGCCGCAGCGCGTGCATGCCGTGCTCGCGCGCCGATGGGTAGCGTTCGCCCTCGTCCGGCATGCCGATGACGCCAGCGGCTGCCAGAGCGGGCTTCCAGGCATGATCGTTGAAGTGGCTAGACTAGACTCAGGTGGCCAGCCAGATTCGCGCCTGTCACCGGTCCATCGGAGCTGTTGTGGCGCGGCCTTCCGTGCTGTTTCAGGAGGGGCCCGACTGCTGATATTGCCGCCGCAGGGCCTTTAGGTGGGCCCGTGCGTCCCGGCGAACGGTACTTCGAGTCTGCGAGCCCTCGAGGAGCTGCTGGCGACGTCGGCCGTCGGGGAGCTTTTCCCGGAGCCAGTCCATGCACTCAGACATGGCTTCGGGGATCTTGACTCCGTCTTCCTCGCGATCGAGGCACCACTCCTCGATGAGGTCTGCCTCCTCGTAGGGACTCTCGTTGGCCTCCTGGAACTTGGACGTCTCGACCGTCAAGCGGGTGGAGTGCTTCACCATGCGCTGGAGGAAGAGGTTGATCCCGGAGGGGGCGAGGCAGACGATCCTGGTCCCGGCTTGAAGCTGCTCCGGAGAGACGTAGTACCCCTGATCGAAGAATGCCGCGCAAGCCTTCACACCATTGGTCGCCTGCGGAAACGGCGGGGGGAGGAACATGCGGTTGAAACAGCCGTTCCACTGAGCGCCGGGAACGGGCACCACCTCGCCCACGTTCAGACGCGGCGCAAGGTTCAACCCGTCCACGCGCAGCGAGCACGGGTGATCGAGGACCATGGCCGTGATCTCGCGCCTGGAACCGTCGGTTTCTATAACGGTGACGCCCTCGTAGACGTCGCCCGTCAGGACAGGACGTGCGGCGACGATATCGTCGCCGCACGCGTGGTACAGATCGCGCGGGTCTTGCGGGCGTTCCATCTCAGCGGGCACTCGTCACGCTTCCTTCTGACGGATCGACATGGCCCCATCCGCATCGCGATAGACCTCGAAGTCGGATTGATAGCGATCGCGCCAGTCCGGCGCGTAGGCCGTGAGAATCTCCTCAACATCGTTCGGCCCGAGTGCGTGCTCCAGCACAAGGTCTGGTCTCCGCTCCGCGAAGAGGTCGATCGGAGTCATGGGTACACCCGGGGTGAGGGGCATCTCGAACCAGGAAGCGACGTCGTGGATGACGGGCTGCTGGACCATGTCACACAGAGCGAGGAGGCTCGCCAACTGCATGCGATTGTCCCCGCTTACCCCGCCGGAGCGTCGCCACTTCTGTATGGCGGGAACGCTCACGCCGAGCATGCGAGCGATGTGCCGCCACGAGAAACCGAGGTCTGCGAGCTCCTCGAGTAGCGCGGCCGGCGACTGCTTCCCGCGCTCGGCGGTGCGCTTGCGCCATTCGCGGGACAGGAGCTCAACGTGGAACTCGGCCACGTCCTGGAACACGAACTTGGCTTGGTACCGGAGTGATCCAGCGGCCTGGGTGAGGTCTGACAGCTGGGTCGACGTGGTCGCCGTGGGCTCCTGGTGCTCGATCACAAGGCTGCTGCCAGTAGGAGCCGTGGCCAAGTCCATCGGCCGCCGTGTCTCACTGTTCACGCTTGAGCACCTCCGTGCGGTAGTGGTCCGTGATCAGCTGCTGGAACAGCTCGTACGCGGACAAGCCAACGGCGTCGAATCGCTCTTCGACGCTGGCCCACTCGAGTTGTGGAACCTCGCCCTCGGGCAGCCAGTAGGAGTCCAGGTCGAGAAGGTAGAAGGGGCCTGGCGGAGGGGTTTGGCGGCGCAGGTCGCCAGCTGGTTCGACGGCGTAGCCCTCGAAGTTGCCGTGCCGAAGCACGACTCCCACGGACGGGGTGCCGAAGACTGTTACGCCCTGCCAGGTCTGGGCCGCCATATCCTCTGTACGTAGGCTGGCGATGCTGGTCAGAGGCGGGGAGATCCAGTGCCCCCAGTCGGACGGGTGCTCGAGGTTGGGAACGCGGACTTCGTTTACGTACCGGATCCCCAAGCGCTCGATACCGTCAACCGGAGAGACCTTCTGGCGAGCATCCACCGCCTGATGCAGGAGTTCTCGCAGGGCGCTCCGCCGCTTGTACCGAGTCGTCTCGACGACGACTGCATTGTCGCGGAAGCTGATCGACTCGGTGAAGTCCCGCGTCATGTAGCGGGGGAACAGGGCCCGGTCTTCCGCGGCGCCTGCGTGCGTGACGGTGATGCTCACTTGCTGGGCTGGCTTGTAGATCGGGAAGGTGCTCGCGAGGAGTGACTTCAGCCCTGCCTTGTCGGCTTCAGACAGCGGCGTACTGGCCGTGTGGCGGAGCTCAACGACTGTGAGCGCCAACGGCGCATTCGAATAGATCTCACGGTGCCCCATGTCCACCAAACTACCCGAGTAGAAACCAGAACGACAACCGTTGGTGTAACCGGCTGCTACCTGTGTTGCGCTTGTAACGAAGCGGAGCTTGCCTTCCCGTCGTGGCGGCCGACTCATGTCGAGGAGCGCCACTCCAGAGCGCGTGCACGCAAGCGGCGGGCAGTCCCTGTGGGGAGGCGGGAGACGTCGAAAGGTGCCATGACGGACACCGTCGATGAGGCCACTGACACGGCTGATCTTCGCTCCACGTGCCACATCCACGCCCGGGGCGGCGCGTCCTCCCCGGGCGCAGCTGGCCAAGATCAGGACGAGACATGGACGGGATGGTCTACCCGGCGCGCGGACGCGACTAAGCCGCAGGTCAGAGAGTGCGAAGAGTGGCAGTCTCGGGGGCTGTAAATCTTCCACATGGAGGTCCCCCGGGCATGGCGGGGCCGTCCCTGGGCCGTCCGACGACGGCCCAGGCCCACCGTCAACGACCGACAACGACCAGGGAGCCCCGCGTCGACCGAACGGCGCGGGGCTCCTTCTCAGGCTCCTGACCTGCCTAGATCCAGGTCTCCAGCCACATGCGGTTCAGCCAGTCGTGGTACGGGATCGTCATGCCGGTGTAGATCGGGAAGAAGTAGATGAAGTTCCAGACGATCAGCAGCACCAGCGTGCCCGCGCCCACCGCGCCCCACATTCTGCGGCGTTCCGTCGCGCCGGACGGCCCCAGCGCCGCGCCCAGCATCTGGGCCACCGCCAGGCACAGGAACGGCACGAACACCACCGCGTAGAACAGGAAGATCGTGCGCTGCTGGTAGTTGAACCACGGCAGGTAGCCCGCCGCCACCCCGCACAGGACCGCGCCGGAGCGCCAGTCGCGGCGGAACGCCCAGCGGTAGAGCAGGTACAGCAGCGCGAAGCACGCCGCCCACCACAGCAGCGGCGTGCCCAGCGCCAGCACCTCGCGCGAACAGCCGCCGACCGCCGTGCACCCGTCCTGGCCGTACTTGGGCGACTCGTAGAAGTACGACACGGGCCGGCCCAGCACCAGCCAGCTCCACGGGTTGGACTGGTAGGTGTGCGGCTGCGTCAGGTGGATGTTGAACTCGTAGACCTGGTACTCGTAGTGCCACAGGCTGCGCAGCGGCGCCGGGATCCACGACCAGGTGCCACCCCGGCCGTCCGCCCAGTGCCGGAAGTAGCCGTTGCCGGTGACGAACCAGCCGGTCCACGAGACCAGGTAGGTCACCACCGCCACCGGCACGATCGAGACGAACGCAGGCAGCGCGTCGCGGCGCAGCATCGCCCGGTACGGGCGCGGCGCACCCGCCACCCGGCGCGCGGCGACGTCCCACAGCACCGCCATCACCCCGAACGCGGCGACGTACGGAAAACCGTTCCACTTCGTGGCGCAGGCCAGGCCCAGCAGCACACCGGCCGCCAGCCGCCACGGCCGCAGGCCCAGCTTCACCGCCGCCCCGGTCAGCGCGTCGGGCCGCGTCCCGTCGCCGGGCAGCGCGGCGGCCAGCCGGGCGCGTGCCTTGTCCCGGTCGATCAGCAACGCGCCGAACGCGGCCAGCACCCAGAACATCACGATGAGGTCCAGCAACGAGGTGCGGCTCATCACGAACTCCAGGCCGTCCACCGCCATCAGCCCGCCGGCCAGGCACCCCAGCGCGGTCGAACGCAGCAGCCGCCGCCCGATCCGGCAGAGCATCAGCACCGCCAGCGTGCCGAGCAGCGCGGTCATGAACCGCCAGCCGAACGGGTTGAGCCCGAACAGCCACTCGCCGAACCCGATGACCCACTTGCCCATCGGCGGATGCACCACGTACGACGGGTCCGCGCTGAGCGGGATCTTCTGCGGGTGCTGGAGGATCAGGGAGTTGGCGTTGTCCGGCCAGGTGCCCTCGTAGCCCAGGTGCCACAGCGCCCAAGCGTCCTTGGCGTAGTAGGTCTCGTCGAATATCACCGCGCGCGGGCTGCCCAGGTGCCAGAAGCGCAGCCCCCCGGCGAGCAGCGCGACGAGCAGCGGGCCGCCCCACCCGGACCAGCGGGCCAGCCGGGCGGCCGCGGCCGGGCCGAGGCCCAGCGTGCGCCACAGCTTCGTACCGGGCTCGGGGAAGGGCGCCACCAGACGCTCACGGGTCGAGGCGTGCGGCCGCTCGACGTACCCGAAGCGGCTCAGCCGCCGTCCCCAGGCCGTCCGCGGCGCCACCTCATCCGGCGCGCCGGAAGCGGTCGAACCGTGCGCGGCGTCGGTCGCGGTCTCACTCGTCACCGGGCCATCGTAAGGAAGGGCCCGCGCGGACGACCGAGGTGCGTCGGCTTCACAGGGCATTTTCAGGGGACGGCACCCATTTGTCCCGCCCTGGTCCGAGGGGACGTCCCGGGTCGGGGAGACTGGGCGGGTGACTGGAGTACTCGTACTGGCCGGAACCCCCATCGGCGACCCCGCCGACGCCCCGCCCCGCCTGTCCGCCGAACTGGCGGCGGCCGACATCGTCGCCGCCGAGGACACCCGGAGGCTGCGGCGCCTCGCGGCGACCCTGGAGGTGACGCCCACCGGCCGGATCGTCTCGTACTTCGAGGGCAACGAGACCGCCCGCACCCCGGAACTCGTCGAGGCGCTGGCGGGCGGCGCGCGGGTGCTGCTGGTCACCGACGCGGGCATGCCGTCGGTCTCCGACCCGGGCTACCGGCTGGTGGCCGCCTGCGTGGAACGCGACATCACGGTCACCGCCGTGC
The DNA here is from genome assembly GCF_019890615.1 of Streptantibioticus parmotrematis. Lineage (GTDB taxonomy): Bacteria > Actinomycetota > Actinomycetes > Streptomycetales > Streptomycetaceae > Streptantibioticus_D > Streptantibioticus_D parmotrematis. The sequence continues at coordinate 19,937 of NZ_JAINVZ010000018.1, forward strand.
CGGGCCCCTCGGCGGTGCTGACGGCGCTGGCGCTGTCCGGGCTGCCGGTGGACCGCTTCTGCTTCGAGGGCTTCCTGCCGCGCAAGCAGGGCGAACGCCTCTCCCGGTTGCGCGAGGTCGCCACCGACCGCCGCACCCTCGTCTACTTCGAGTCCACCCACCGCATCGCCGAGGCGCTCGCCGCGATGGCCGAGGTCTTCGGACCGGAGCGCAGGGCGGCGGTGTGCCGGGAGCTGACCAAGACGTACGAGGAGGTCAGGCGCGGCCCGCTCGCCGAACTGGCGGAGTGGTCACGCGACGGCGTACGCGGCGAGATCACGGTCGTCGTCGAGGGAGCGGGCGAGCCGGCCCCGGAGGAACTGGACGACGCGGAGCTGGCCCGCAGGGTCGCCGTCAGGGAGTCCGCGGGCGAGGCCCGCAAGGCGGCCATCGCGAGCGTGGCGGGGGAGGCGGGGGTCCCGAAGCGGCGGGTCTTCGACGCGGTGGTGGCGGCGAAGCGGGCTTGATCTGTTTGTCGTGGCGTTGGGCCTTGTTTGCGGAGTGTTACGTCTGCGCCGCTGCGCGGCGGCCTGCTGGGCGGAGTGTTACGTCTGCGCCGCTTCGCGGCTTGAGGGGGCGGAAGGGCGGGGGGCTAGCGCGCTGCGCGCTGCGCGCTGCGCTGAGGGCCGTCCGCTGCGCGACCGGCAGGTAGTCCTGGGAAACGTTTGTCACCCCGTTGCCGGTGACAAGCTTTTCCGGCATGCCTGGTTGACGAAAACCCTTGTCACCGACAACGGGGTGACAACCAATCCGCAGACCAGGAACCCGCGACCCCAGTCAGACCGAGCCGGGCGCGAAGCGAACGGCCATCGAGCGGGGGCGCGCAGCGCTGGAGCCCCTCCCCTCCTGCCCCTCAAGCTGCGAAGCAGCGCAGACGTAACACTCCGCCCCAACGGGCCGCCGCGCAGCGGCGCAGACGTAACACTCCGCAAATAGACCCCGCTACGACACCTCCACGCCCCTGACCTGCATCGACCCCCGTTCCACAAAGACCGGTAAAGGCATACGGTGGAACTTCGGGGAGAAATAAAGACCCAGACCACAAAACCCCCAAATCTGGCTCAAGACGAGACCACCCCTGCTGCGTCGCGCCGGAATGAGGCGTTCGCTGGTAGGTGGGAAGTCCCGCTCCGGACACCCGTCCGGAGGGCACCAGGAGCTGCGATGAGCGAGACCGTCGGCACCCCGTACCAGTCCACCACCGGCCCGGACAGCGAGACCGTCCACGAGGCGTACTCGTTCGCCTGCATGAACTGCGGCGCCGGCTGGGAGGAGTCGTACGACATAGCGCACCACACCGATGAGCACGGCCACCTCTCCGTCGTCTACTACACCGCCGGGCACCAGCGCGTCCCCTCGCCGCTGACCCGGCCGAACTGCACGAACTGCGGTGGCCACCTCGTACGGATCATGCGCTCCGGCCGCGTCTCCAGCGCCCGGTGGGAGCACAGCGCCCACTCCTCGCCCCCGCCGCGCGGCCACAGCTCGGCGGCCGTGCCGATCCTGATGGCCGACCGTGACGAGGGCGACGAGGACGGCTCCTCGTCGACGACGGCCAGGGAACCGAAGGCCCGGCACGAGCACCACTGGCTCGCCGACCTGCTGGCCTTCCTCCACCTCGGGCACCGTGAGGGCGACGAGCACCACCGCGCCGCCTGACCCGGGCGCCCACCCCGGCAGGGCCGGCCTCGGGTTCGTAGACTGACCGACCATGGCGGCAACTCGATCCTCCGTACCGGACAAGAACGCGGCACCGCCGCTCCCCGAGCCGTTGGCCGTGCCGGTGGCGGACTCGCACACCCACCTCGACATGCAGGCCGGAACGGTCGACGAGGCGCTGGCCAAGGCCGCCTCCGTCGGGGTGACGGCCGTCGTGCAGGTGGGGTGCGACCTCGGCGGATCGCGCTGGGCCGCCGAGACCGCGGAGCGGTACGAGAACGTCCACGCCGCCGTCGCCCTGCACCCCAACGAGGCTCCCCGGATCGTCCATGGGGACCCTGACGGCTGGTCGCGGCAGGGCGCGCGGCAGGCCGGAGGGATGGCGGCGCTGGACGCCGCGCTGGAGCAGATCGCCGCACTCGCCGCATTGCCGCAGGTCAGGGGCGTGGGCGAGACCGGGCTCGACTACTTCCGCACCGGCGAGGAAGGCGTCGAGGCGCAGACGTACTCCTTCCGTCGGCACATCGAGATCGCCAAGCGGTACGACAAGGCGCTGGTCATCCACGACCGTGACGCGCACGACGACGTGCTGCGGGTCCTGGCCGAGGAGGGCTCGCCGCGCACCGTGGTCTTCCACTGCTACTCGGGGGACGCGGCGATGGCCAAGGTGTGCGCGGACGCCGGGTACCACATGTCGTTCGCGGGCAACGTCACGTTCAAGAACGCCCAGCCGCTGCGGGACGCCCTCGCCGTCGCACCGGCCGAGTTGCTGCTGGTCGAGACCGACGCGCCGTTCCTGACGCCCGCGCCGTACCGGGGGCGGCCCAACGCGCCGTACCTGATCCCGCTCACCCTGCGGGCGATGGCGCAGGTCAAGGGCGTGGACGAGGACACCCTCGCGGCGGCGGTCGCGGCCAACACCGCTCGCGTCTTCGGGTACTGAGGCGCGGCGGGCGGCACGTAGGCTTGAGCGCGTGAGCAGCACCTCCTCCACCGCATCCGGCGCCACCGAATCGGGACCGCTCCTGGGCCCCGCCGACATCCGCGAACTCGCGGCGGCGCTCGGCGTACGCCCGACCAAGCAGTTCGGCCAGAACTTCGTGATCGACGCCAACACCGTGCGGCGCATCGTGCGCACCGCCGAGGTGCGGCCCGACGACGTGGTGGTGGAGGTCGGGCCGGGGCTCGGGTCGCTGACGCTGGCGCTGCTGGAGACCGCCGACCGGATGGTCGCCGTGGAGATCGACCCGGTCCTCGCCGGCGCGCTGCCCACCACCGTGCGCGCCAGGATGCCGGAGCGCGCCGACCGCTTCTCGCTGGTGCACTCCGACGCGATGAAGGTCACCGAGCTGCCGGGCCCGGCCCCCACCGCGATGGTCGCCAACCTCCCGTACAACGTGGCCGTGCCGGTGCTGCTGCACATGCTGGCGACGTTCCCCAGCATCGAACGCACTCTGGTCATGGTGCAGTCGGAGGTCGCGGACCGGCTGGCGGCGGCGCCCGGCTCCAAGGTCTACGGCGTGCCGTCGGTCAAGGCCGCCTGGTACGCGCAGGTCAAGCGGGCGGGCGCGATCGGCCGCAACGTCTTCTGGCCCGCGCCCAACGTGGACTCCGGCCTGGTCTCCCTGGTGCGCCGGGCCGAGCCGCCGCAGACCACCGCGAGCCGCGAGGAGGTCTTCGCGGTCGTCGACGCCGCCTTCGCCCAGCGCCGCAAGACGCTGCGGGCGGCACTGGCCGGGTGGGCCGGGTCGGCGGCGGCCGCCGAGACCGCCCTGGTCGCGGCGGGCGTCTCGCCGCAGGCCCGGGGGGAGGCGCTGACCGTCACCGAGTTCGCCCGCATCGCCGAGAACCGCCCGGCCCGCTGAGCCGCACCCCCGCCCGGGGAGCCACACCCCCGTACCGTCCGAGGAGCCACCCGCCGTGACCGCCGCCCCCGTCACCGTCCGCGTGCCCGCCAAGGTCAACGTGCAGCTCGCCGTGGGCGGACTGCGCCCGGACGGGTTCCACGACCTGGCCAACGTGTTCCTCGCCGTCGGCCTGTACGACGAGATCACCGCGACCCCGTCCGACCGGCTGCGCATCACCGTCTCCGGTCCCGACGCCCACCAGGTGCCGCTGGACGAGAGCAACCTCGCCGCCCGCGCCGCGCTCGCGCTGGCCGCCCGGCACGGCGTCGAACCCCGCGTCCACCTGCACATCGCCAAGGACATCCCCGTCGCGGGCGGCATGGCGGGCGGCAGCGCGGACGGCGCGGGCGCGCTGCTGGCCTGCGACACGCTGTGGGAGACCGGGGCGACGCGCGACGAATTGCTCGCGATCTGCGCCGAGTTGGGCAGCGACGTGCCGTTCAGCCTGGTCGGCGGCGCCGCACTCGGCCGCGGAAGGGGCGAGCTGCTGGAGCCGCTGGAGACCGGCGGCGTCCTCCACTGGGTCTTCGCCGTCGCCGACGGCGGACTGTCCACCCCGGCCGTCTACCGCGAGTGCGACCGGCTGCGGGAAGCCGCCGGCACCGGTTCGTCGGCGGCCGACGTGCCCGAGCCCGCGCCCTCCGGCGACCTGCTGCGCGCGCTGCGCACCGGTGACCCCGGCGCGCTCGCCGCCGTCCTCGCCAACGATCTGCAGCCCGCCGCCGTCTCGCTGCGGCCCTCGCTGACGGAGACCCTGCGGGCCGGGAGCGAGGGCGGCGCGCTGGCCGCGCTGGTCTCCGGCTCCGGGCCCACCTGCGCGTTCCTCGCCAAGGACCCCGAGGCCGCGGAAGGCGTCGCCGAAGCCCTGCTGCGGTCCGCCACCTGCCGCGCGGTACGGGTGACCTCCGGCCCGGTGCCGGGGGCGACCGTGCTGCGCTAGCGGGCGCGGACCGGGGCCCGTCGCGCGGCGACTACGCTGGGAGTTCGCCCCGGCCCGCGCCGCGTGGCCCCTCGATCACCACGTCGATCACGTCGATCACATCGATCATGGAGTGAAATGGCCGTCAACCTCGTCAACGCCGAGTCCATCGGCAAGGTCTACGGCACCCGTACCCTGCTCGACGGCATCTCCCTCGGTGTCTCGGAAGGCGACCGCATCGGCGTCGTCGGCCGCAACGGCGACGGCAAGACCACCCTCATCCGCGTCCTCGCCAAGCTGGAGGCCCCGGACACCGGACGCGTCACCCACGTCGGCGACCTGCGGTACGGCGTGCTGGCGCAGGGCGACTCGCTCGACCCGGCCGCCACCATCCGGCACGAGGTGGTCGGCGACCGCGCCGACCACGAGTGGGCGGGCGACGCCAAGGTCCGCGACGTGCTGACCGGCCTGTTCGGCGGGCTCGACCTGCCCGGCTTCGACCAGGGCCTGGACACCGTCATCGGCCCGCTGTCCGGCGGCGAACGACGCCGCATCGCGCTCGCCAAGCTGCTCATCGCCGAACAGGACCTGCTGGTCCTGGACGAGCCCACCAACCACCTCGACGTCGAGGGCATCGCCTGGCTCGCCGCGCACCTGAAGGCCCGGCGTTCCGCGCTGGTCTGCGTCACCCACGACCGCTGGTTCCTCGACCAGGTCTGCACCCGCATGTGGGACGTGCAGCGCGCCGAGGTCTACGAGTACGAAGGCGGCTACTCCGACTACGTCTTCGCCCGGGCCGAACGCGAACGCCGCGCCGCCACCGAGGAGACCAAGCGGCAGAACCTCGCCCGCAAGGAACTCGCCTGGCTGCGCCGCGGCGCCCCGGCCCGTACCTCCAAGCCCCGCTTCCGCATCGAGGCCGCCAACGAGCTGATCGCCGACGTGCCGCCGCCGCGCGACACCGCCGAGCTGATGAAGTTCGCCAACTCCCGCCTGGGCAAGACCGTCTTCGACCTGGAGGACGTGACGATCACCGCCGGGCCGAAGGTGCTGCTGCGCCACCTGAGCTGGCAGTTGGGCCCCGGCGAGCGCGTCGGCGTGCTCGGCGTCAACGGCGCGGGCAAGACCTCGTTGCTGCGGGCGCTCGCGGAGGCCGCTCGCACCGGAGGCGAACAGCAGCCGGAGGCGGGCCGCGTCGTCGTCGGCAAGACCGTCAAGCTCGCCTACCTCTCCCAGGAGGTCGCCGAACTCGACCCCACCTGGCGGGTGCTGGAGTCGGTGGAACAGGTACGGCAGCGCGTCGACCTGGGCAAGGGGCGCGAGATGACCGCCTCGCAGCTGTGCGAACGGTTCGGCTTCGCCAAGGAGAAGCAGTGGACGCCGGTCGGCGACCTGTCCGGCGGTGAGCGCAGGCGACTGCAGATCCTGCGGCTGCTGATGGACGAGCCCAACGTGCTCTTCCTCGACGAGCCCACCAACGACCTCGACATCGAGACCCTGACCCAGCTGGAGGACCTGCTCGACGGCTGGCCCGGCTCGATGGTCGTCATCAGCCACGACCGCTACTTCATCGAGCGCACCACCGACCGCGTCTTCGCCCTCCTCGGCGACCAGACGCTGCGGATGCTGCCGCGCGGTGTGGACGAGTACCTGGAGCGCCGCCAGGCCGCGATCGAGGCGGCGCCCAAGCCGCAGGCGGTGGCCGCGGCGACCGAGCGGCCCAAGTCGTCGGCGGCCGACCAGCGCGCCGCGCAGAAGGAACTCCAGCGCATCGAAAGGCAGTTGGACCGCATCGGTGAGAAGGAGGCGAAGCTGCACGCCCGCATCGCCGACAACCCCACCGACTTCGAGGCGGTCGCGGGGCTCGACGCCGAGCTGCGCGGGCTGCGTGACGAGCGCGAGGACCTGGAGACGCGGTGGCTGGAGCTGGCCGAGGACTGACCCGCGGCGGCCCGCGCCGACGGCGTACGCGGACGGCGGTAGCGCTCGCGTAACGGTCGGGTCGCGGGCCGGTCTCACCCCCCGGAGCGGGGCGGACCGGCCCCTTCCGCCGTACGGGGGCGGTGATACAAAGAGTTCCGTTTGGCGCCGGAGGTTCCCGGCGCGCCACGGAATTCTAGGATCACACGGGGGATCGCAGATGTCGCAACCACCGCCGCCGCAGCCACCGGACGGCCCGAACGAAGCGGCCGACCCGCAGCAGCCTTCGGCGGGACCGGAGCAGCAGCCGCCGGCGGCCGGTCCCGGGCAACCGCCCGCCGGGCGGCACGAGATGCCGACCCAGCTCGCCCACGGCAACCCGCCGCCCCCGCCCGGAGGCTCCCCGCAGGGCCCGCCGCCTCCGCCGCCCCCGCCCGGAGGCGCGCCGCAGAGCCCGTTCGGCCCGCCCGCGCAGGCCCCGCAGCCCGGTTACGGCTATCCGCAGCAGCCGCCGCAGCCCGGTTACGGCTACCCGCAGCAGCCCCCGGCCGCGCCCAACCCGTACGAGCAGGGCGGCGGTTACGGCCAGCCCGCCCCGTACGGCCAGAACCCGTACGCCGCCCAGCAGCCGGGCTACGGCTACCCGCAGCAGCAGCCCACGACCCAGCCGATGCAGCAGGGCGGTTGGGACGGCGGCGGGCAGAACCCGTACGGTTACGGCTACCCGCAGCAGCCCCAGCCGCCGCAGCCCGGCGGTGGCAAGCGGCTGTCCGGCGGCAAGCTGTACGGCCTGATCGCCGCGATCGTGGCCGGAGTCCTGGTGATCGGCGGCGGCGCGTACGCGCTGACCTCCGGCGGCGGCTCCAAGCCGCACCCGAACGTCTCGGCCTCCGGCGGCACGCAGGACGACAAGCCGCACAACTCCGAGGGTAAGGTGGCCTGGACGGTCGCCGCGCCCAAGGTGTCCAAGGCGCAGCTGGTCGCGCCGACCGCCGGGCAGTGGTTCGACGGCGGCGACGTCATCAAGCAGTCGACGACCGCGGTGACCGCGTACGACCTCGCCTCCGGGCAGCAGCGCTGGAGCGTGCCGTCCCCGGAGGGCGACACCTGCGCCGACGCGACCGACCTCGTCAGCCACCGGATCGCCGTGCAGTACGGCACCGACTGCGAGAACGTCATGGTCATCGACACCAGCGCGGGCAAGATGACCTGGCACAAGCCGCTGACCTCCTCCTCCGGTTCGTCGGGCGAGTCCGGCAAGTACGAGTTCATGTACACCGACATGGCGATCAGCGGGGACACCCTCGCGGTGACCTGGGACTCCAACACGGTGTCGTTCCAGGTGTCCACGGCCAAGCCGCTGTGGCACTCCAACGCGGGCGACAACTGCAGTGACGCCGGGTTCGCCGGGGGCGCGCGGATGGTCGAGGTCTACAAGTGCGGCCTCGACAGCGACCCGCCGTACCACGTCTCGCTGATCAACCCGGCCACCGGCAAGCCCACCTGGACCTGGGACGCCCCGGCCGGCACGTCGGTCACCAACGTCATCTCCGTCAACCCGGTCGTCGTCGGCATCAGCGCGGGCAACGACCTGATCACCGACGTGTGGGACGTGGACGGAGGCCGGTTGCAGGGCAAGATCTCGCTGGGCAAGGGCGGCGACGGGCAGAGCAAGTACGCCATCCAGTGCCCGTCGAACAACATGACCCCGTGCCGGAACGTCGCGGTCGACGGCAACACCCTCTACATGGCCACCGGCATCCAGAGCGGCGGCTCGGCCACGGACGGCGAGACCAACCAGGTCGCCGCCTTCGACCTGACCACCGGCAACCCCAAGTGGCTGTCGAAGAACCCCGGTACGCCGCTGGACGTGGTGGGCATCCAGGGGCACGCGGTCGTCGCGTACCAGGAGGTCGCCTACGAGCACGGCGGCGCGATCGTCACGCTCGCCCCGTCCACCGGCGCGATCAGCCCGTACCTGAAGTTCTCCGACGACACCCGCGAGCAGGAGTACGACGCTTACATGCCCGGCATCAACGACCTGGACGAGGGCTGGTACGACAACACGTTCGTGCTGTCGCTCACCGAGGTCACCGACAACGGCGACTACAAGTACCTGATGGCGGGCCTGCACTGAGCGACCCCGCCCGCGACGCGGTCCCACGACGGCCGCCCGGCCACCCCGCCTCTGAACGGGGGCGGAACCGGGCGGCCGTCGCCGTTTCCCGGTCGGTACTCGGACGAATCCGGACGGATTGCGGCCTGAACCCGCCGGGAAGGTAGGGATTTTCGGTATTGGGGCACGCTTCTCCCCGGTAAGGGGGGCGGGACGTCGAACAAGCGTGTAGCTTCCGGGACTGGACCCGGGTCCCCAGGGGGTGGGGGCCGTGGCGGGACGCCGGGTGAGCCGCGCTACGTCGGGAGAGGGGCACGCGTGGACCAGGTGAGGCCGGGGGTCACACCGCTGAGGGGGGAATGGGGGGCTGACCGGATGGGCGTACGGCTCGTGGTGGTCGACGACCACAGACTGCTCGCGGAGGCGCTGGCCTCGGCGCTGAAACTGCGCGGACACCGGGTGCTGGCGGCGGGCGCGCCGAGCGCGGGGGCGGCCGACCTGGTGATCGCCCGCGCCCCCGAGGTGTGCCTGCTGGGCACCGCCTCCCCGGCCGAGCCGGGCGCCTTCGACCCGGTGGCCCGCATCAAGCGCGAACGGCCCGCTGTCGCCGTCGTGGTGCTCGGTCCCGTGCCCAACCCGCGTGGCATCGCGGCGGCGTTCGCGTCCGGGGCGTCCGGCTACGTACGGCACGACGAGCGCATCGAGGGCGTGGAACGGGCGATGGCCAAGGCCCGAGCGGGCGAGGTCGCGGTCGCACCGCCGCTGTTGCAGGGCGCGTTCGCGGAACTGCTGCACCCGGCGGCCGAACCGGACGACGAGGGCAGCCGACTGCTCCAGATACTCACGCCGCGCGAGCTGGAGGTGCTGGTGCGGGTCGCCGAGGGCGAGGACACGCGGCTGATCGCGGCCGGGATGCGCATCGCGCCGAGCACCGCCCGCACCCACGTCCAGCGCGTCCTGATGAAGCTGGGCGTCGGCTCCCGCCTGGAGGCCGCAGCGCTCGCCGCCCGAACGGGCCTCCTGGACCGAGCAGCAGCGGAAGGCATCCCCTCGGGCCCGCACCGGGGGGAGTAGCGCGGGGGCGGGCACCGCCTGACGCGAACGTGGCGAACGGGGTCGTCGGGCGTGCCGTCTTCGGTGGCGAGGCAGAGGCGATCGTGCCGGCCGAAGTAGCCGTGCCCGCCGAAGCAGCCGTGGCGAACGCGGTCGCCGGGCGTGCCGTCTTCCGTGGCGAGGCAGAGGCGGTCGCGCCCCCGAAGCAGCCGTGGCGCACGCACTCGTCGGCGTGCCCTCTCCCGGGGCGAGGGCGGCGCGCCCTCCCTTCCCACCTCCGTGATCCGCACGATTCCTGATGCTATTTGTTGGATTGCGCCGCAAGCCCGCCCCCCCCACCCCGCGCGAACACCCCGCGCCGCCCCCGCAAGCCCACGAGCGTGGCGCCCAGCCACGCTCGTGATCGCGGCATTGACGCCACTGTTGGCTTGTGGTTCATTGTGTTCGGTTATGTTTGGGGCTGAACGCTGTGAGGAGCCTCCTGGGTGAAGAAGACGACGACCCGCCTCGCCGACGGCCGGGAACTGGTCCACTACGACTCCCGCGACGACGCGGTCCGCGACACCGTCGACCACCGCCCGCTCGACGCCACCTCGACCGCCTCGGAGATCCGCCGCGACCCCCTGCGGGGCGACTGGGTCGCCATCGCCTCGCACCGGCAGGGCCGCACCTACCACCCGCCCGCCGACGAGTGCCCGCTGTGCCCCTCGCGTGACGGCCGGCTCAGCGAGATCCCCTCCGACGACTACGACGTCGTCGTCTTCGAGAACCGCTTCCCCTCCCTCATCGGCCCCCCGGGACCGCAGTCGGCCGAGGACGAGCGAGGACTGTTCGCGCGCCGCCCCGCCGCCGGGCGCTGCGAGGTGGTCTGCTTCACCTCCGACCACGACGCCTCGTTCGCCGACCTCACCCCCGAACAGGCCGCGCTCGTCCTGGAAGTGTGGACCGACCGCACCGCGGAACTGTCCGAACTCCCAGGCGTGGAACAGGTCTTCTGCTTCGAGAACCGCGGCCGCGAGATCGGCGTCACCCTCAGCCACTCCCACGGCCAGATCTACGCCTACCCCTTCGTCACCCCGCGCACCGAGAGCACCCTGCGCGAACTCGCCGCCCACCGCGACAGGACGGGAGGCCGCAACCTCTTCGACGACGTCCTCGCCGCCGAACGCGCCGACGCCGCCCGGGTGGTCATCGACGGCGACCACTGGACCGCCTTCGTCCCGCACGCCGCCCACTGGCCGTACGAGGTCCACCTCTACCCCCGCCGCCGCGTCCCCGACCTGCCCGCGCTCGACGACGCCGCGCGCGCCGAGTTCCCGCACGTCTACCTGGAAGTGCTGCGTCGCTTCGACCGCGTCTTCGGCCCCGACGAGCCGCCCACGCCGTACATCTCCGCCTGGCACCAGGCCCCCGTGCACCACCCGGACCGCCGGGAGTTCGGGCTGCACCTGGAGCTGTTCACCGTCCGCCGCTCCAAGGGCAAGCTGAAGTTCCTCGCCGGTTCGGAATCCGGCATGAACGTCTTCGTCAACGACGTGCCGCCCGAGACCGCCGCCGCCCGGCTGCGCGAGGTCGCCACCCCCGGCTTCCGCCTCACAGCGCACCGATAGCGACGACGGCTAGGTTGCGGCACGGGGCGGCTCGCAGGCCCCAGCACCCCCAGGAAGGCGACACCCACGTGAGCAGCAGCACCAAGAGGTACCTCGTCACCGGCGGCGCCGGCTACGTCGGCAGCGTCGTGGCCGCCCACCTGCTGGAGGCCGGACACCGGGTCACCGTGCTGGACGACCTGTCCACCGGCCACCGCGCGGGCGTGCCCGCGGCGGCGGACTTCGTGGAGGGCCGCATCCAGGACGCCGCGAGCGTCCTGGACCCCTCCTACGACGCCGTGCTCCACTTCGCCGCCTGCTCACAGGTCGGCGAATCCGTCGCGCGGCCCGAGAAGTACTGGCGCAACAACGTCGGCGGCACCATCGAACTGCTCACCGCCATGCGCGACGCCGACGTGCGCAGCCTCGTCTTCTCCTCCACCGCCGCCACCTACGGCGAACCGGCCACCGTCCCCATCACCGAGGACCTGCCGACGCTGCCCACCAACCCGTACGGCGCGACCAAACTCGCCGTCGACCAGATGATCAGCGGTGAATGCGCCGCCCACGGACTGGCCGCGGTGTCACTGCGCTACTTCAACGTCGCCGGTGCGTATACCGCGCAGGACGGCACCACCTACGGCGAGCGCCACGAACCCGAGTCGCATCTCATCCCCCTCGTCCTCCAAGTCGCCCGCGGCGAACGCGAGTCGATCTCCGTCTACGGCGACGACTACCCCACCCCGGACGGCACCTGCGTCCGGGACTACATCCACGTCGCCGACCTCGCCGACGCGCACCTCCTCTCCCTCGCCCACGCACGCGCGGGCGAGCACTTGATCTGCAACCTCGGCAACGGCAACGGCTTCTCCGTGCGCGAGGTCGTCGACACCGTCCGGCGGGTCACCGGTCACCCGATCCCGGAGACCCCCGCGTCCCGGCGGGCAGGGGACCCCGCGGTCCTGGTGGCCTCCGCCGAGCGCGCCCGCACCCGCCTCGGCTGGAAGCCGACCCGTACCGACCTGGCGTCGATCGTCCGCGACGCGTGGGAGTTCGAGCCGAACGGGGACCGCCGCGACCCCTCGCCCGCCGCGCCCTCCAGCGCGTCACACAAGGAGAACGAGGCGTGACCGCCGAGGCGTTCCAACGCACGTTCGGATTCACCCCAGAGGGTGAATGGGCGGCTCCGGGGCGGGTCAACCTCATCGGGGAGCACACCGACTACAACGACGGCTTCGTCATGCCGTTCGCCCTGCCCCACACCACCCGCGCCACCGTCGCCCGCCGCGACGACGGCCTGCTGCGCCTGCACTCCAGCGACGACCCCACCGGCGCCGTCACCGCACTGCGCCTCGCCGACCTCGCCCCCGGCCGCGTCACCGGCTGGACCGCCTACCCCGCCGGAGTCCTGTGGGCCCTGCGCGAAGCCGGCCACCACGTCGGCGGCGCGGACATCCACTACGACTCCACCGTTCCCACCGGCGCCGGGCTGTCCTCCTCCGCCGCCCTAGAGGTCGTCACCGCGCTCGCGCTCTCCGACCTGTACGAACTCGGCCTGGAACGCGGCCCGTTGGCCCGACTGTGCCAGCGCGCCGAGAACGACTTCGTCGGCGCGCCCACCGGGATCATGGACCAGACCGCCTCCGCCTGCTGCGCCGAGGGCCACGCCCTGCACCTCGACACCCGCGACCTGACGCAGCGGCAGATCCCGTTCGACCTCGCCGCAGCCGGCCTGCGGCTGCTGGTCGTCGACACCCGCGTCAAGCACGCCCACAGCGACGGCGCCTACGGGGACCGCCGCCGCGGCTGCGAGGCCGGCGCCGCCGCCCTCGGGGTACCCGCGCTGCGGGACATCCCGTACGACGAACTCGACGCGGCACTGAGGCGGTTGGAGGCGGGCGGCACCGGCGAGGAGGTGCGGCGGCTGGTACGGCACATCGTCACCGAGAACCGCCGCGTCACCCGCGTCGCCGCGCTCCTCGAAGCGGGCGACCCCCGCGCCGTCGGCCCCCTCCTGACCGAGGGGCACGCCTCGCTGCGCGACGACTTCCGGGTCTCCTGCGCGGAGTTGGACCTCGTGGTCGACACCGCCCTCGACGCCGGAGCGCTCGGGGCCCGCATGACCGGCGGCGGCTTCGGCGGCTCCGCGATCGTCCTGGCGGAGAACGCGAGCACGGACAAGGTCACCGAGGCGATCACCGCGGCGTTCACCACGAAGGGCTGGGCCGCGCCGCGGGTCTTCACCGCCACGCCGGGCGCGGGGGCCAGGCGGATCGGGTGAGCCGTGTCATGGCGTGAGGCGGGGGCCTGCTTGACGGCGTGAGGCGGTCCGGCGTCGCGGTTCCGCGCGATGAAGGCGTGAGGCGATCCGGCGTCGCGGTTCCGCGTGAAGGCGTGAAGGCGTGAAGGGGCGGACGGGCGGGTGGGATCGCGTGGCGGGCGGTCCGCGCCGACCGCGCGCCGGGGCGTGTGCGGTGTGACTGGCGTTGCGTACGGGGCCTCCGTGCGCCGCGTGCGGAGTGGTCGACCAGCGCGCACCGACGTTCCGCGCAACCGTTCCGCCCGCGCCGCACACCCTGCCGTATGCCGACGGAACGGACACCCTCGCCCTGGGCCCGTACCGCCCCTGCCTGGGGCGTCGCCCCGCCGTCACCTCCCGTACGACCCCCGTGCGTGCCACAGCCGCGATCCCGCCCCCGGCCGTTCCTTTCGCGCCGAACACCCGCCCCCTGCACCCGAGTTCGCCGTTCCGCCTCCCGGTGTCAGTGCTCCGGCCTACGCTTTCGGCATGGGTTCCGGTGCGTACGGGACCGGTCGCAGGGAGTGGTGCGCCGGGGGCGAGGCCCGGTCCGCCCCGCCCCGCGTGCCAAGCAGCAGCCGTCCGTCATCCGCGGCGAGGGGGAGTGTGATCGCGTGGCCCGGATTCGCGTACTGGTGGTCGACGACCACCGCATATTCGCCGAGTCGCTGGCCGCCGCCCTCGCGGCGGAGCCGGACGTCGAGGTCCTGGCGGCCGGGAGCGGCCCCGCGGCCCAGCGCGCCCTGGACCGCGCCGCGGGCGAAGGCAGGCGCTTCGACGTGCTGCTGGTCGACGCCGACCTGGGCGCCGTCGCCCACCTGCCCGCACCCCGCACGCCGGAGCAGCTCCGCCCGCCCGAACCCCGCGCCGCCGAGCCCCGCAACGTCGAGCCTCGTGCCGCCGAGCCGGTCCCGTCCGCCGTGCCGCCGCGCGTACCCGGCCAACCTGGGGCCGACGCGCCGCTGGACGGCATAGCCCTGGTGGAACGGGTCCGCGCCGGCCATCCCGCCACCCGTACCGTCGTGCTGGCCGAACGCGACGACCCGCGCCGCGCCGCGCGCGCCCTGCAGGCCGGGGCGGCCGGCTGGGTCGCCAAGGACAGCTCCCTGTCCCGGCTGCTCGCCGTCATCCGCGGAGTGCTGCGCGACGAGACGCACCTGCCGCCCGCGCTGCTCACCGGGGTGCTGCGCGAGCTGACCGCCGCCCGCAGGCACCGCACCGAGAGCGAACGGCTGGTGGAGTCGCTGACGCCGCGCGAGCAGGAAGTGCTGCGCTGCATGGTCGCGGGCCTCGGCCGCAAGGCGGTCGCGGAACGGCTCTACCTCTCCCCGCACACCGTCCGCACCCACATGCAGAACGTGCTGGGCAAGCTCGGCGTGCACTCCACCCTGGCCGCCGTCGCACTGGCCCGGCGCGCGGGCGTCGGCCCCGCCGACCTCGCGATACCGGCGGGCAGCGGCACGACCGCGTGACGTTCGGGCCGTACGGAGTAAGCCGGGCGCGCCATCGAACGCTCGGCTCCGCACGTCGTCGAACGCTCAGCCCGGCACGTTGTCGAACGGCGCCGTCAACTGGCGCAGCAACGAGGCGAGTTCGGTGCGCTGGCGGGAGGACAGCTCACCCAGGATCGCCCGCTCCTGGTCCAGCAGCCCGGCCAGTGACTCATCCGCGCGGTGCTGGCCCTCGACGGTGAGGCGCACCAGCACGCCGCGCCGGTCGTTGGGGTCGGGCAGCCGCTCGACCAGGCCGCGCTTGGCCAGCCGGTCGATGCGGTTGGTCATCGTGCCCGACGTCACGAGCGTCTGGGTGAGCAGCTGCCCCGGTGACAGCTGATAGGGGGCGCCGGCCCGCCGCAGCGACGTCAGCACGTCGAACTCCCACGGTTCGAGGCTGTGCTCGGCGAACGCGAGCCGCCGCGCCCGGTCCAGGTGCCGGGCGAGCCTGCTGACGCGGCTCAGCACCTCCAGCGGCTCCACGTCGAGGTCCGGGCGCTCACGGCGCCACGCAGCCACCAGCCTGTCGACCTCGTCCTCCATGCGATCAGTGTAGTGGTTCTGTCGACATGAAGTCTCTTGACATCAAGAGATTGGAAAGAGGATTGTATGGGCAATGTCGGCGTCGGGAGACAGTCGAAAGCCGGCCACGCCTCCCACTCAAGGACACGCACCTCATGAGGGGGCCCCGCCCATGCACCAGGCGACCTGGGATCCGCAGCAGTACCTCCGCCACGCCGGACACCGCACCCGGCCCTTCCACGACCTTCTCCACCGCATCCCCGCCATTCCCGGCAACCCCCCGCGCATCGCCGACCTCGGCTGCGGCCCCGGCAACGTCACCACCCTGCTCGCCGACCGCTGGCCCGACGCCCGCGTCACCGGCCTCGACAGCTCCGCCGAGATGCTCGCCACCGCCGAGCAGTACGCCGGACTCACCCCCGGCGGCGGCAGGCTCTCCTTCCGCCGGGCCGACGCCGCCACCTGGATCCCCGACCGCCCCTACGACCTCATCGTCTCCAGCGCCGCCCTCCAGTGGGTCCCCAACCACCCCGACATGATCCCCACCTGGATCGGCAGCCTCGCCCCCGGCGGCACCTTCGCCCTCCAGGTCCCCGGCAACTTCACCTCACCCAGCCACGCCCTCCTCGACGACCTGTGCGACGCACCGCAGTGGCGCGAACGCCTCGGCGGCCACGGACGCCGCTACACCCACATCCTCGACACCGCCGGATACCTCGAACTCCTCAGCGGCCTCGACTGCGTCGTCGACGCCTGGGAGACCACCTACGTCCAACTCCTCACCGGAGAGGACCCGGTGCTCGACTGGACCAAGGGCACCGCCCTGCGCCCCGTCCTCACCGCCCTCGCCGGCGACGAGGAGGCCCAGCACGAGTTCGTCGCCCAGTACCGCGACCTGCTCCGCAAGGCCTACCCGCCGGGCCCGCGTGGCACGGTCTTCCCGTTCCGCCGCATCTTCGCGATCGCGACCCGGCGGGACTGACCCCGCAGCCCGGCCGGAGGGCCGTCCCGGAAGGGGCGGCGCCGCCGGTCGTACGGGGGAGAAGCAGCCGGTGCGGACCGTCGGGGGGCGGCCCGCACCGGCCGCGCCGCCCGCGCCACGCCCGCCCCGCGAACCCGACGAACCCGTAAGCCCTACGAACCCGTAAGCCCTACGAACTCAGGAAACCGACACCGTGATCACCGCACTGGACCACGTCCAACTCGCCGCCCCACCCGGCAGCGAAGACACCCTGCGCGGCTACTACCGCGACGTCCTCGGCATGACCGAGATCCCCAAACCACCCGCACTCGCCGCCCGCGGCGGATGCTGGTTCACGGCCGGAACCGTCCACCTCCACATCGGCGTCGAGCAGGACTTCACACCCGCCAGGAAAGCCCACCCAGGACTGCGCGTCACCGCCATCCACGCCTACGCGCGACGCCTCACCGAACGCGGAGCGACCGTCACCTGGGACGACAACCTCCCCGGCCACCACCGCTTCTACGCGCACGACCCGTACGGCAACCGCATCGAGTTCCTCGAACCGATCGACGCGTGAACGAGCCGACGCCTCACGTGCCAACAGGCGGCCCACGCGTCAGCCGGCGCACCCGCCACGCGTCAGGAAAGCGGGCCGCCGCCCCCGCTCACGCCTTGCGGTGCCCTATCAGGCGCGGCTTCGGCTCAAGACCCGACAACCCGTTCCACGCCAGATTCACCAGATGCGCCGCCACGTCCGCCTTCTTCGGGCGCCGCACGTCGAGCCACCACTGACCCGTCAACGCCACCATGCCGACCAGCGCCTGCGCGTACATCGGCGCCAGCTTCGGCTCGAAACCCCGCTGCTTGAACTCCTCGCCGAGGATGTCCTCCACCCGCGTCGCGATGTCACTGATCAACGACGCGAACGTCCCCGTCGACTGCGCCACCGGCGAATCCCGCACCAGGATGCGGAAACCGTCCGTCGACTGCTCGATGTAGTCCAGCAACGCGAACGCCGCCTGCTCCAGCAACTCCCGGGGATGACCCCCGGTCAGCGCACTCGTCACCATGTCCAGCAGCAGCCGCATCTCACGGTCCACCACGACCGCGTACAAGCCCTCCTTGCCACCGAAGTGCTCGTACACCACCGGCTTGGAGACCCCCGCCTTGTGCGCGATCTCCTCCACCGACGTGCCCTCGAAACCGCGCTCCGCGAACAACTGCCGCCCGACATCGAGCAGTTGCTCACGCCGCTGCGCACCCGTCATCCGCACCCGGCGCGTCCTGCGACCACCCGGCGACGAACCCCCCGGCGACCCGACCGGCACCCCCGCACCGGCCGACGACGCCCCCGACGACGCACCGCGACCTGCGGAACCCCTCGCCCCGGAGGAACCCCGCGACGACGCCGCCCTGCGCGTACCGCCGCCCGCCGCCCTGCCCGCCATCCCGTCCGTCGCCACGGGCACCATCATGCCGCCTCGGCGACGTCTTCCTTACGCCGGGAGGCGATCCGCTCCGCGCTCGGCCAGCGCACGTCCGACGCCCAGCCCAGCTTCTCGAACCAGCGGATGATCCGCGCGCTGGAGTCGATCTGGCCGCGCATCACACCGTGCCGCGCGCACGTCGGGTCGGCGTGGTGCAGGTTGTGCCACGACTCACCGCACGACAGCACCGCCAGCCACCACACGTTCCCCGAACGGTCCCGCGACTTGAACGGACGCTTGCCCACCGCGTGACAGATCGAGTTGATCGACCACGTCACGTGGTGCAGCAACGCCACCCGTACCAGCGAACCCCAGAAGAACGCCGACGCCGCGCCCCACCACGACATCGTCACCAGGCCACCCACCAGCGGCGGGATCAGCAACGACACCGTCGTCCACAGCACGAACTGCCGCGACACCATCCGGATCGCCGAGTCCTTGATCAGATCCGGCGCGTACTTGTGCTGCGGCGTCTGCTCCTCGTCGAACATCCAGCCCATGTGCGCCCACCACAACCCCTTGAGCAGGGCCGGAACGGTCTCGCCGTAACGCCACGGCGAGTGCGGGTCGCCCTCCGCGTCGGAGAACTTGTGGTGCCTGCGGTGGTCCGCCACCCAGCGCACGACCGGGCCCTCCACCGCCATCGACCCGGCGATCGCCAGCGCCACGCGCAGCGGGCGGTTCGCCTTGAACGAGCCGTGGGTGAAGTAACGGTGGAAGCCCACGGTGATGCCGTGGCAGCCCAGGAAGTACATGAACACCATCAGGCCCAGGTCGAGCCAGCTCATGCCCCAGCCCCAGGCGATCGGGATCGCCGCGACGAGCGCGACGAACGGGACGCCGATGAACAGCGCCAAGGTGATCTGCTCGACCGACCCCTTGCTGTCGGCGCCCAGGGTCGCGCTCGGCAGCGCCTGCTCGGCTGCGGGCCCGGGATCCCGGGGCTCGGTGATCACGTCCGGCTGTGTGGTCATGAATGTCCCTCGGGGGTGCGGGAATGTCTTACGGACCTACGGGACCGTAACCTACGTCGCCGTAAGTATGGCAGGGCCCGGCCCACCCGGCCCAGCACCGCGCACGCGGCGCCTCGGGCATACGTGCCCGCTCTTCAAGGTCATCAAGGCTGCGGCCCCGGACTTCCGCACGACTTCCATCCGCCCAGGTCACGCCCGGACGGGTGAAGCCACTCGATCGTGTGGTCGACCGCCGAACGTCTGGCGTGTCGGCGGGGGCGGGGTGAACGCTTGTTCCATGACCGCCGCGAAGACCGAACTGCGCACGAGGGCGCGGGAGTTACGAGGAGAGGGGAAGACGTATGACGAGATCGTGGAGGTGTTGGGCGTTTCGAAGAGCTCGGTGTCGCTGTGGGTGAGGGACCTGCCGAGGCCGCCCCGGCGAACCCCGGTCGCCGAGCACGTGCGGATGATGGCGGAGGCGAGGTGGGGCCCGCGCCGGGAGGAGGCGCGCCTCCTGCGCGAGCGCACCAAGACCGCTGCCGCAGCCGAGATCGGGAGTCTGGAAGGTCGAGAGCTGTTCCTGCTGGGCGTCGGGCTCTACTGGGCTGAGGGCTCGAAGAGCAAGTCCTACCGGCTGAAGGAGCGCGCGATATTCGTCAACAGCGATCCGGGCATGATTAGCGTCTACCTGGCCTGGCTCGCGCTGCTCGGGGTCGCACCGGAGCGGCTGGGCTTCCGGGTGATGATCCACGAGTCCGCTGACGTCGCCGGGGCGGAGCGGTACTGGGCGGGGCTGGTCGGCGTCGACGTGTCCGCGCTCTCCAAGACGACGCTCAAACGGCACAACCCGAGAACGGTGCGTAAGAACGTGGGTGAGGGTTACCGGGGATGCCTGGTCGTGGACGTGCGTGGAAGTGCTGACCTATACCGTCGCATCGAAGGCTGGTGGTACGGCATAGTAGGGGCTGCGCGCGAGATCGAATTGCCAATTCGGACATAGCGCGCGATCCATCCCGGATCGTCTAAAGGTAGGACAAACGGTTTTGGTCCGTTGAATGGGGGTTCGAGTCCTCCTCCGGGAGCATCAGGTTCGAGTGAGGGCCCCGGTCGGCTGACCGGGGCCCTTCGCGTGGCCGGTCGCCCCCCTCCCGTATGGGCGCCCACGTAACCCCTCGGTATCCTGCGGGTATCCACCCCCCGAACGCCGAGGAGCCTCCCCGTGAGCCCCATCCGACCGGCTGCCGTCGTCGTCCTTGCCGCGGGTGAGGGCACCCGCATGAAGTCGGCGACCCCCAAGGTGCTGCACGAGATCTGCGGCCGCTCCCTGGTGGGCCACGTGGCCGCCGCGGCCCGCGAGCTGGACCCCGAGCACCTGGTCGTCGTCGTCGGCCACGCCCGCGAGCAGGTCGTCGCGCACCTGACCGAGATCGACCCCGCCGCCCGTACCGCCGTCCAGGCGGAACAGAACGGCACCGGTCACGCCGTCCGCACCGCCCTGGACGCGCTGGCCGCCGACGGCGTGGCGCTCGACGGCACCGTGGTGATCACCTGCGGCGACACCCCGCTGCTGACCTCCGCCACGTTGCGCGAGCTGGCCGGTGCCCACGAGCGCGACGGCAACGCGGTGACCGTGCTGACCGCCGAGGTGCCGGACGCCACCGGTTACGGCCGCATCGTGCGCGAGGCGGACGGCTCGGTCGCCGGCATCGTCGAGCAGAAGGACGCCGACGCCGCGCAGCGCGCGATCCGGGAGATCAACTCGGGTGTGTTCGCGTTCGACGCGAAGCTGCTGGCGGAGGCACTGTCGAAGATCACCACCGACAACGCGCAGGGCGAGGAGTACCTGACCGACACGCTGGCGATCCTGCGGGCGGCCGGGCACCGGGTGGGCGCCTCGCTCGCCGCGGACCACCGCGAGGTCGCCGGCATCAACAACCGCGTGCAGCTGGCCGAGGCGCGCCGGATGCTCAACGACCGGCTGCTGCGGGACGCGATGCTGGCCGGGACGACGGTCGTGGACCCGGCGACGACGTGGGTGGACGTGACGGTGGAGTTCGAACCGGACACGGTGGTGCACCCGGGGACCCAGCTGAGGGGTGCGACGCGGCTGGCGGCCGGTGCGCAGGTGGGCCCGAACTCGACGCTGACGGACACCGAGGTGGGCGAGGGCGCGAAGGTGAGTTTCACGGTGGCGGAGGGCGCGTTGATCGGCCCGGAGGCCAGCGTGGGCCCGTACGCGTACCTGCGGCCGGGGACGCGGATGGCGCGTGGCTCGAAGGCGGGCACGTACGTGGAGATGAAGAACGCCTCGATCGGTGAGGGCACGAAGGTGCCGCACCTGTCGTACGTGGGGGACGCGACGATCGGTGAGCACACCAACATCGGTGCGGCGAGCGTGTTCGTGAACTACGACGGTGAGCACAAGCACCACACGACGGTGGGCAGCTACTGCAAGACGGGTGCGGACAACATGTTCGTGGCGCCTGTCACAGTCGGGGACGGTGTCTACACGGCGGCCGGTTCTGTGATCATCAAGGACGTGCCGTCGGGTGCGCTGGCGGTCGCCCGTGGCCAGCAGCGCAATATCGAGGGCTGGGTGGTCCGTAAGCGGCCCGGGAGCGGTGCCGCGAAGGCGGCGGAGAGGGCCGAACGGGGCGAGTGACCTGGGCATGATCCGTTTCGCCCGGGTATCCGAGCGCGTCGCGCGGGGCGTACCGTGTGGGGTGCACATATTTCCGCCAGCTCGCCCATCCGCGGGTGAAGCTGCGTCGAACACCAGTCGAATCACCTAGGAGACTGTGCAGTGACCGGGATCAAGACGACCGGTGAGAAGAAGCTGATGCTCTTCTCCGGCCGCGCCCACCCCGAGCTGGCGGAGGAGGTGGCGCACAAGCTGGGTGTTCAGCTGGTGCCGTCCAAGGCCTTCGACTTCGCGAACGGCGAGATCTACGTGCGGTTCGAGGAGTCGGCGCGAGGCTGCGACGCCTTCGTGATCCAGAGCCACACGGCCCCCATCAACAAGTGGATCATGGAGCAGTTGATCATGATCGACGCGTTGAAGCGTGCGTCGGCGAAGCGGATCACCGTGATCGTGCCGTTCTACGGCTACGCGCGGCAGGACAAGAAGCACCGCGGCCGGGAGCCGATCTCGGCGCGGCTGATGGCGGACCTGTTCAAGACGGCGGGTGCGGACCGGATTCTGACGGTGGACCTGCACACCGACCAGATCCAGGGTTTCTTCGACGGCCCGGTGGACCACTTGTTCGCGCTGCCGCTGCTGGCGGACTACGTGGGCACGAAGGTGGACCGCGAGAAGCTGACGATCGTGTCGCCGGACGCGGGCCGGGTGCGGGTCGCGGACCGCTGGTGCGACCGGCTGGGCGCGCCGCTGGCGATCGTGCACAAGCGGCGTGACCCGGATGTGGCGAACCAGGTCACCGTGCACGAGGTGGTCGGTGACGTGAGGGGCCGCATCTGTGTGCTGGTGGACGACATGATCGACACCGGTGGCACGATCTGCGCCGCGGCGGACGCGTTGTTCGCCAACGGTGCGGAGGACGTGATCGTGACGGCGACGCACGGTGTGCTGTCGGGTCCGGCGGCTGACCGGCTGAAGAACTCCAAGGTGAGCGAGTTCGTGTTCACCGACACCCTGCCGACGCCGGGTGAGCTGGAGTTGGACAAGATCACGGTGCTGTCGATCGCGCCGATGATCGCGAGTGCGATCCGTGAGGTGTTCGAGGACGGTTCGGTGACGAGCCTGTTCGACGACGCGCACTGACACACGCGGGACATGGTCTGCCCGAGGGGGCGGAGGCGCCGGTCGCCTCCGCCCCCTCGGCCGTGGTAACGGGCACCCCGCCGCTGCGGGTAGAATCGCGGGGTTGCTCGGCGAGGGAGACCGTGCGCGGTCTCCGTTATCGACGCGCTTTCGAGAGTGCGAGTTGCGGGTTCGGAGCAGGTCCGTCGTGGACCGAGCGGCAGATCGTTGTACATATCCGTCGTCATCCACGAGGAGTGCTGACATGGCTGAGGTCAAGATCACCGCTGGTGTGCGGTCCGAGTTCGGCAAGGGCGCCGCGCGTCGCATCCGTCGCGCGGGTCAGGTCCCGGGCGTCATCTACGGTCACGGCGCCGAGCCGGTCCACGTCAACCTGCCGGGTCACGAGCTGATGCTCGCGCTGAAGACCCCGAACGTCCTGATCAGCCTCGACGTGGACGGCAAGTCCGAGCTGGTCATCCCGAAGGCCGTGCAGAAGGACCCGATCAAGGGCTTCCTGGAGCACGTCGACCTGCTGCAGGTCAAGCGGGGCGAGAAGGTCTCCGTCGAGATCCCGGTGCACGTCGAGGGCGAGCTGGCCCCGGGCGGCAACCTGATCGAGCACGTGCTGAACGCGCTGCCGGTCGAGGCCGAGGCCACCCACATCCCGGAGTCCGTCACCGTCTCGGTGGAGGGCCTGGAGGCCGGCGCGTCGATCCTGGCGAAGGACATCGAGCTGCCGAAGGGCACCTCGCTGGCCGTCGAGGACGACGCGGTCGTGCTGCAGATCGTGGCGGCGCAGGCCGAGGCTCCGGCCGAGGAGGAGGCCGAGGCCGAGGAGGGTGCCGAGGCGGCGGCTCCCGCCGAGGGCGACGAGGCCTGAGTGACGCGCGGCGCGGCGGCCTGAGGGTCCTGCCGCGCGGGGCGTGTCGCCTGTTTTCCGCGAACCGCCGTCCGGTGTTGTCCGGGCGGCGGTTCGTCGTGTCGTACGGTCCTGCGGGGCGTCAGGAGCCGGGAGGAGAAGGTGGGCGTGAGCATGCGTGGTACCGCGGAGGCCGAGGGGCCGTGGCTGGTGGCGGGGCTGGGCAATCCCGGTCCCGAGTACGCGGGCAACCGGCACAACATCGGGTTCATGGTGGCGGACCTGCTGGCGGAGCGGATCGGTGGCCGGTTCAAGGCGCACAAGAGCCGGGCGCAGGTCGTGGAGGGCCGGATCGGCGGGCAGCGGGTGGTGCTGGCGAAGCCGATGTCGTTCATGAACGTCTCGGGTGGTCCGGTGACGGCGTTGCGGGACTTCTACAAGGTGGCGACGGAGCGGATCATCGCGGTCCACGACGAGCTGGACATCGACTACGCGACGCTGCGGCTGAAGAAGGGCGGCGGTGACAACGGTCACAACGGCCTGAAGTCGATCACGAAGTCGCTGGGTCCGGAGTATCTGCGGGTGCGGTGCGGGATTGGGCGGCCACCGGGGCGGATGGAGGTGGCGTCGTTCGTGCTGAAGGACTTCTCCTCGGTGGAGCGCAAGGAGCTGGAGTGGTTCGTGGACCGCGCGGCGGACGCGGTCGAGTCGTTGATCGAGGACGGCTTGGAACGGGCGCAGAGCACGTACAACAACTGAGCGGTCAATGGCGGGGCGGTCGACGGCGGAGCGGTCGACAACCGAGCGGTCGACGGCGGAGCGGCCGGCGGACGGGCGTGGGCGGCTCGTTGTGCGGTGTAGTTGTGCGGGGTATGAGGCTGTATGCGTCAACCGTTGTTGACCCCCGCGGCCTCGATCCCCAAGGATCGCGCGCATGCGGAAACGGAGCCTGATCCGGCGGCTGGGTGAGAGTGCCTGGGGTCTGCTGCTGCTGACGAGGGTGGTCGTGGTGGCGGCCCTGGCGGTGCTGGTGCTGGCGGCGGGGGCCTGGGTGTCGTGGAGTTCGGGCCGGGACGCGGTGGCGTCGGGTCTGGAACGCGGCACGATGACGGTGACCGCGTGCGGGGCGTCGTCGTGTTCGGGGCCGTTCGCACCGAGCGGGCCGCAGCCGCCGCTGGCGAGGGTGTCGGTGGACCGGCTGGTGACCCGGGGCACAGGGCAGCGCTTCCCGGTGGTGGTCGAGCCGGGCACCGCCAAGGTGGTGCGGACCGGTCCTGCCGGTGTGCTGTTCGCGTTGCGGCCGTTGGCCGGGGCGCTGTTGCTGGCGGCGCTGGTGGTGGGGTTCGGCCTGCGGATGCGGCGTACGGCGTGGTTGTCGGGGCTCGCGGGGGTGTTGCTGGTGGCGGTGCCGTTCGCGCTGGGGTGAGGTCCTGGCGCGTACGGCACCGCCACCGGCGGTTTCGGCGTCAGCCGGTGTTGCGCAGACCTGCGGCGACACCGTTGACGGTGAGCAGCAGGGCGCGGGCCAGCGTGGGGTCGGGCTCGGCGCCTTCGGCCGCGTCCTTGCGCTGGCGGTCGAGCAGGGCGACCTGGAGGTAGGAGATCGGGTCGAGGTAGGCGTCGCGGACGTGGAAGGTCTGCTTGAGCACCGGGTTGGAGTCGAGCAGGTCGTCCTCGCCGGTGATGCGCAGCACCTCGCTGACGGTCAGGGCGTGTTCGGCCTCGATGTCGGCGAAGACGTGCTTGAGGTCGTCGGGCACGAGGGTGTCGACGTAGTGCCGGGCGATGCGCAGGTCGGTCTTGGCGAGGGTCATCTCCACGTTGGACAGGAAGTTGCGGAAGAAGTGCCAGCGTTCGTGCATCTCGTCGATGACCGCGTCGAGTCCCGCCTCGCGGGCGGCCTTCAGGCCGGAGCCGACGCCGAACCAGCCGGGCACGATCTGCCGGGACTGGGTCCAGCCGAACACCCAGGGGATCGCCCGCAGTCCGTCGAGTCCGGCGCCGGAGTCGGGCCGCCGGGAGGGGCGGGAGCCGAGGTGGAGTTCGGCGAGCTGGTCGACGGGGGTGGAGGCGAAGAAGTAGGCGGGCAGGTCGGGGTCCTCCACCAGGCGCCGGTAGGCGCCGTGCGCGGCTTCGGAGACCTGTTCCATCGCGGCGTCCCAGCGGGCCAGCGCCTCGTCGGACTGGCGGGGCGCGGTGTGCAGGGCGGAGGCCTGGAGGGTGGCGGCGACGGTCAGTTCGAGGTTCTCGCGGGCGAGTGACGGGATGAGGTACTTGTCGGAGATGACCTCGCCCTGCTCGGTGACCTTGATCTCGCCTTCGAGGGTGCCCCAGGGCTGGGAGAGGATCGCCTCGTGGGAGGGGCCGCCGCCGCGGCCGACGGTGCCGCCGCGGCCGTGGAAGAGGCGCAGCCGCACCCCGTAGCGGTGGGCGACGTCGCGCAGGCGGCGCTGGGCGCGGTGGATCTCCCACTGGCTGGTGGTGATGCCGCCGAACTTGGAGGAGTCGGAGTAGCCGAGCATGACCTCCTGGACGTCGCCGCGCAGCGAGACGAGCTTGCGGTAGGAGGGGTCGGAGAGCATCTCCTCCAGCAGCTTGTCGGCGATCCTCAGCTCGTCGGTGGTCTCCAGCAGCGGCACGATGCCGATCCTGGCGACGCCGGCGTGCAGGTCGATCAGTCCGGCCTCGCGGGCGAGGACGGCGGCGGCGAAGACGTCGTCGGAGCCGAGGCACATCGAGATGATGTACGACTCGATGACCTCGGGCCCGAAGCGGTCGAAGGCCTCGCGGACGGTGTGGAAGACGCCGAGGGTCTTGGTGCCGTCGGCGTCGAGCGGGGCGGGGGTGCCGGACAGCGGGCGGCGGGAGCGCAGTTCCTTGGCGAGGAGCCTGCGCCGGTAGTCGCGGGGCATGTCGGCGTAGCGCCAGGACTCCTCGCCGAGGCGGTCGAAGAGCTGGCCGAGGGCGCGGTGGTGGGCCTCGGCGTGTTCGCGCACGTCGAGGGTGGCGAGCTGGAGGCCGAAGGCGGACAGGGTGCGGATGGTCCGCTCCAGGCGGCCGTCGGCGATCAGTCCGCCGCGGTGGGCGCGCAGCGAGTCCTGGATCAGGGTGAGGTCGCGCAGCAGTTCGGTGGTGCCCAGGTAGTCGCGGCCCTCGGCGTGCGGGGTGCCCTTCGCGAGCCGTTCGCGGGTGTTGACCAGCTTCTGGCGTACGCAGGTGGCCTTGAGGCGGTAGGGCTCCTCGGCGTTGAGGCGCTTGTAGCGGGGGCTGATCTCGGGGAGGGCGGCGAGGTCGTTCTCCAGGGAGGAGAGGAGCTCGTCGGTCGCGCCGCAGTTGCGGATGGAGTTCGACAGGGCCCCGCGCAGGAAGTCGACGAGTTCCAGGGCGTCGGTGATGCCGTGCTCGTGCTGGAGGATCAGCACGTCCCAGGTGACCTGCGGGGTGACGTTGGGGTTGCCGTCGCGGTCGCCGCCGATCCAGGTGCCGAAGGTCAGCGGGCGGCTGCCGGGCGGCAGGGGCGCGCCGATGCGTTCGAGTTCGGCGCCGAGGTCCTCCAGGACGTCGCCTGCCGCGCCCTGGTGGAGCTCGTCGAGGTAGTAGACGGCGTTGCGGGCCTCGTCGGCGGGCTCGGGGCGGGCGACGCGCAGTTCGTCGGTCTGCCACAGCAGGTCGATGTTCTCCGCGAGCCGCAGGTCGTGGCGGCGGCGGTCGCCGTCGGCGCCGGGTTCGGTGTCGAGGAGCTCGGCGATGCGGCGCAGCTTGTTCAGGACGCTGCGGCGGGCGGCCTCGGTGGGGTGGGCGGTGAAGACGGGACGGACGCCGAGGTGCTTGACGGTCTCGCGCAGGTGCTCGGGGTCGGCGTCCTTGAGCCGGTCGGCGGTGCGGGCCAGCAGGCCGCCCTCGACGGCGCGGCGGGCGCGCAGCTCACGGCCGCGGTGCACCTGTTCGGTGACGTTGGCGAGGTGGAAGTAGGTGGAGAACGCCCGCACGAGCTTGGTGGCGGTCGGCAGGTCGGTCTCCCGCAGCAGCGCGGCGGCGGCCTCCCCGTCGCTGCGGGTGAGCGCCCTGACCTCTTCGACCAGCTCCAGCAGTTCCCGGCCCTCCTGGCGCACCAGGGTCTCGCCGAGCAGTTCGCCCAGTCGCCGGATGTCGGCGCGCAGGGCGGCGTTGTCGGCGGTCTCGGGGGCGGCGGCTCCGGTGGGGGAACCGGTCCGGTCGTGGGTGTTGTCGGCTGTGCTCACAGGTGCGGCTCCTTGCGAGTCCTTGTGATGGACGGCTGACGTTGCGGACCGCGCTGTCCGACGGGGACAGGATATGTGCTGGACAGCGCGGCGGCCGGAGCCCGGGCTGAGGGGGCCGGCCGGGGGGCCGCTTACGCTGGCAGGTATGACGACGACGGGGGAAACGGTGTCGCGGGTGCCCGGGCGCACCGCCGGCACGGGGCCGTGGTGGTGGCCCAGGTGGCGGAGCCTGGTGCTGGACGCGGTCCTGGCAACGGTGTCGGCGCTGGAGTGCGGGGCCGAGGGCGCCACGTTCGCGCACGGCAACGGGCTGCCGGTGCCGCTGGGCGTGGTGCTCGGGCTGGTGGTCGGGGCGACGCTGCTGTTGCGGCGGCGCTGGCCGATAGCGGTGGTGCTGATCGCGCTGGCGGTCACGCCCGCGCAGATGGGCGTGGTGCTGGGGCTGGTGTCGCTGTACACGCTGGCGGCGTCCGACGTGCCGCGGCGGATCATCGTGTCGCTGGTGGCGATGACGGTGGGCGGCACGCTGATCGTCTCGTTCGTCGACATGAACCGGAACCTGGTGCACCGGGGCTACACCTCGCCGCTGTGGGCGTTCGCGATCGCCGTGCTGGTGGCGGTGGGCCTGACCGCCCCGCCGGTGCTGCTGGGGCTGTACGTGGGGGCGCGCCGCCGCCTGGTGGAGACGCTGCGGGAGCGGGCGGACGACCTGGAGCGGGAGCTGTCGCTGCTGGCGGAGAAGGCGGGGGAGCGGGCGGAGCGGGCGCGCATCGAGGAGCGGACCCGCATCGCCCGGGAGATGCACGACGTGGTGGCGCACCGGGTGAGCCTGATGGTGGTGCACGCCTCCGCGCTGCGCACCGTCGTACGGGAGGACCCGGACCGGGCGATCGGCAGCGCGGAGCTGCTCGGCGACATGGGCAGGCAGGCGCTGAACGAGCTGCGGCAGATGCTGGGCGTGCTGCGCACCGGCGCGGTGGCCCCGGCGGCGGCGCCCGCGGCGGTGCCGCCCGCTCCAGCTCCAGCCCCCGCTCCCGAGGCGGCCCCGGCGGCCGGGCTGGTCCCGCTGGGCGACGACGCCGGGCCGGAGGCGGCGCGGGAGGAGGGCGCCGGGCCGTGCCTGGCGCAGCTCGGGGTGCTGGTGGAGCAGTCGCGGGCGGCCGGGATGGTGGTGTCGCTGTCCGAGGAGGGCGACCGGCGTCCGCTGGCGGCGCCCGTGGAGCGGACGGCGTACCGGGTGGTGCAGGAGGCGCTGACCAACGTCCACAAGCACGCCGTGGGCGCGAAGACGCTGGTGCGGGTGGCCTACCGCTCGCAGGAGGTCGCGGTGCTGGTGGAGAACGGACCGCCGGACGGGCAGCCGTCGGCGGGCCTGCCCAGCGGCGGCAACGGGCTGGTCGGCATGAAGGAGCGCGTCGCGGCGCTGGGCGGCGGCTTCGTCGCGGGCCCGAACCGCGCGGGCGGCTTCCGGGTCTCCGCGGTCATCCCGGCGGGCGGCACGCGCTGAGCCCCGCCGGGCGGCCCGCGCTGAGCCTCCCGGGGTGCGCCGTGCCCGTGCCGAGCCTCCCGGGGTGCGCCGTGCCCGCGCTGAGCCTCCCGGGGTCCGCCGTGCTCGCGCCACCCGCCCTCATCCCGTCGTCAGCCGCACCGGCCGTGTTCCGGTCAGCAGCGTCGTGAGGGCCTGGTCGATCGTGTCGCCCAGGTACCAGTCGCCGGTGTGGTCGAGGGCGTAGACGCGGCCCTCGACGTCCACGGCGACGTGCGCGCCGCCGTCCGGCTCGGCGCCCAGCGGGCACACCTCCGTGTCCAGGGCTCGGCCGAGGTCGCCGAAGGTGCGGGCCAGGTGCAGGCCGCGCAACGGGTCGACCAGCAGGCCGCCGGGCGCGATCTCCACGCCCTTGGCACCGTTCGCGTCGATGGACAGCGCGCCGAACTCCGCCCACGCCTCGACGGCGGCGGGGAAGACGGCGTGCCGGTGGCCGCCGGGGGAGACGTGGGCGCGCAGGTGGTCGGCCCAGATCTCGGCCTGTTTGATGTCCCAGCGCCCGGGCCGCCACCCGGCCGTGCGCAACGCGGTGTCCACCGGGGCGGGGAAGCGGGTGGCGGTCCGGCTCGTGGCCGGCAGGACGGGGCTCACGTACCGCTCCCTTCCGCCGACGGGTCCACGGCCCGTACTCCGAAGTGGGCGAGGAGCGGGCCGCACGAGCGGCACGGCGGGGCGTAGGCGCCGTGCTCGGGGTCGCCGTCCTCGCGGATGCGGCGGGCGGTGAGCTTGCCGTGCTTGAGGGCGCGCCGCGCGTCGCCCTGGCTGAGCGGCTTGCGGGCGGCGCGTCCGGTGCGCGCGGCGTCGGTGGCGGTCAGGAACCGGGACAGCAGCACCTGCTCGGGGCAGCGCCCGGTGGAGCGTGTGCGGTCGGCGACCGGCAGCTTGTGCAGGAACTCGGCGATCAGCGGATGCAGTCGTGGCGCGGCGTCGGCCTTGCTGCCGGTGCAGGTCAGGGTCTCGCCGCGGACCGACAGGGCGGCGGCGACGGCGGGAAGGATGCCGTCGCGGCGGTGCCGCAGGACAGGTGGGACGCCGGGCGGGCGGACCGCCGGGGCGCTGCCGCCGCTCCAGCCGATCCGGGGATCGGCCGACGTGGCGTCACGGTTCGTCGCCGCGGGCCCGTGACCGGACCTCGGGTCCCGGCCGGAACCGGCCGGGTCGCCGGATATCCCGGCATTGTGTGCTTTTTGTGTGGTGCGCAAGGTTGTGCTTCCCTCCCGTGCAACCCCCGTTGCGTAGCCAGACTGCCAAACGTGCTCCGTGGTACGGAAGCTGACGCGTTTTACGGGAGATTCGTGACGGGACGGTGAGGTGTTCACTCGTTCGGCGCAATGACGGGTCCGGGGCACGGCCGCCGTCCCACCCCATAGGCTGTGCCGAAACGCCAGATCCAGCAGGGGGCATCCGCCATGACGACAGGTCGGCCAGGGGCAACGGCCGCCGCCCCGCCGAACGCGGCCTACGCCGGGCAGGTCGTGCACTTTCCGGACCCGGTCCGGGCAGCGCGGTATCCGAACGGCGTGTGGGTGGACGAGGACGGCTACCCCGACTTCTCGCCCTACGCCCGCGCCGCCGCCGAGATCGCCGAGCCGCCCGAGGGCTTCGGCGTGGACGAACTGCGGCTGACCGACTACGTGTCGGCGAACGCGGTGCACTTCCACGCGGGCCACGAGCTGTTCACCGGCCCGTCCCCGGTCGCCACCCCGCACGGCTGGACCTGGCACCACGCCGTCGGCGGCCGCCGCATGGAGCTGGTCCCGGTCGAGGTCAAGGCGTTGCTGCGGCACCACGGCGGTCTGGCGACGGCCGCGGCCGACCACGACAAGCGCGGCACCCGCCCGTTGCAGGAGACCCGTCCCGCGCACTTCGACGCGGGCGCGGCCGGCGAGGAGCCGCTCGGGGTGGACGAGCGGCGCCTTCGCGACCTGGAGGAGGACCTCGGCTACCGGCTGCCGGGCCCCTACCGCGCCTTCCTGAAGGCGTCGGGCGGCCGGGCGCCGGTCGGCGCCGCGCTCGACCCGCAGTTGGGCCTCCTGGTCGACCAGCCGTTCTTCGGCGTGCGCGACGAGGCCGCCAGCGACGACGTGCGCTACGCCAACAAGTGCCTGCGCGACCACCTCACCAAGGACTACCTCGGCGTCGGCTACCTGCAGGGCGGGTTGCTGGCCGTGAAGGTCAAGGGCGAGGCGACCGGCACCGTGTGGTTCTGCGCGTACGACGACGCGCGGGACACCGAGGAGGCCTGGGCGTCGCCCGCCGAGCGGGTGGAGTCGCTGCTGCTGCCGTGCGGCGAGGACTTCGACGACTTCCTCCTGCGGCTGGCGGGCAACCCGCCGGAGCTGGAGACCGTGGCGAACCTGATGGTGGACGGCGGCTTCGCGCACGCCGTCCCGGTGGAGGAGTGAGTGGGCCAGTGGTGACTTCGGAGCAGGCGCGCGAGCGCGCCGAGACCTGGGTCAACGGCGGCGTGCCCGCGTACGAGCGCCGCAGCGTCCAGGTCCGCGAGTTCGGCCTGGGCTACGTGGCATGGGCCGAGGACCGCGAGGACGGGCCGACCTCGGACGGCGGCCGGTCGGTGCTGGTCATCGACCGGGCGGACGGCCGCGCCACGCTGTGGCCCGCGCTGGGCGTCGACGAGGTGATCCGGCGGTACGAGGAGGAGTACGGCGAGCCCGCTGCGGCGGACGAGCCGGAGCCGGAACCGGAGCGCCCCCGGCGGCTGGACCTGGAGGCGACGTCGTTCCTGCTGAGCCCGCCGCAGTGGCTTCAGGACGCGGCGGACAAGATCGGTATCCCGGACCGCAGGCAGCCTCAGGACGACACGGACGACGCGGACGAGCGGCCCGCGCCGCAGGCCCAGGCCCCCACGACTCCGGCTCCGGCTCCGCAGGGCCCCGCCACGGACGGTGCCGGGGCCGGGGTGACCTGGTCCGACGCCGGTGAGGGCGACGGTTCCGGTGCCGGATCCGTTCCGGCGCCCGCGACCGTCTTCGCGCCCCCGCTCGCCGGGGCCGACGAGGCCGACGCGCCGCGCACCAGCCCGGACGCGAAGACCGAACTGCTCCCGCAGAGCGGCGGACTGCCCCCGACCCGGGTCGCGCCCGCGGTCGACGGCGGGGAGCGGGAGCGGGAGGGGGACGCGGGGCACGGCGACGAGGACGGCCCGCTGCCCGACTGGGCGACCCCGCCCAGCCCGCCCGCTCCGGGCACGTCGGCTCAGAGCACGCCCGCTTCGCACCCGCCCGCTCCCAGCACGCCCGCCCCGGGTGCACCGGCTTCCGGCGCGCCCGCCTCCGCCGGTGCCCCACTGCCGCCGCCCTCCGGGCTTCCGGTGGACGCCACCCCGCCGCCGGGCTGGCCCGGGCCGCGTCCCGGTGACGACGCCAGGACCGCCGAGGCGTCCGGCGGACCGGCCGGTCCCGTGGGCTACGTGCCGACCCAGCTCGTACGGTCGCTGGACGGCCCCGGCACGCCCGAGCCCCCCGCACCGGCCCAGGCCACCCCGCCCCCCGCGCCGCCCGCGCCGGGCCAGGGCACCCCGCCGCCCCCGCCGGCCCCGCCCGCGGGCAACGACCCGCACGCCGCCGCCACGATGCTGGCGTCCCCGTCCGGTCCGCCGCCCTCCGGCCCCGGCATGCCTCCACCGCCCCCCGCGCCGCCCGCCGCCCCCGGGCGCGCTCCCGTGCCGCCGCCCCCGCCCGCCGCGGGCGCCCCCGGCACGCCTCCGCCCCCGCCCCCGCCGGGCCGGGGCGACCCGCACGCCGCCGCCACGATGCTGGCCTCGCCGTCCGGTCCGCCGCCGTCCGGTCCGGGCGCGCCCCCGCCGCCCCCGGCCCCGCCGGGCGGCGGTGGCTACGGCTATCCGCAGCCGCCGCAGGGCGTCCCGGTGGTCGGCCCCGGCTACATGGCCGTCCTGCGCTACCGCGCGAACGACGGCTCCGAGCAGCAGATCATCCGCCGCTCGGCGCCGGGCACCCCGCACCCGGAGTGGCAGATCCTGCGCGAGCTGGGCTCCCTGGGCGTGCCCGCCCAGCAGGTCCTGGAACTCCACACCGAGCTGGAGTCCTGCGACCTGCCAGGCGGTTACTGCGCGCGGATGGTCCGCGAGACCTGGCCGCAGGTGCGGGTCAGCCACACCGCGCCGTACGGCCGTGACCACGCCTCGCGCCAGCAGGGTGTGCAGCACCTGCTGACCCATCAGGGCGAGCTGGCGCAGGTCGCCGACGGCCCGGCCCGCCCGCGCCCGCAGCGCGTACCGCTGCCGCACCCGCAGCAGGTACAGCCCGCCGCTCCGATCCCGCTGGACGCCATCGGCCACGAACTCGCCCAGTCCTTCGGCCCGCAGAACGTGTTCCGCTTCGACCAGCGCGCCGTGGCCCGTCAGGGCGTGCCCGACATCGTGGCGCAGACGCTGGTGTGGTCGGGGCTGCCGGCCGACTTCGGGCCGTTCTTCTGGGCGCAGGCGCAGCCCGGCCGCCCGGTGCCGACGCTCGCCGAGGTCGCGGCGGAACGCGGCGTGCAGGCCGCGCCGGACGCCGCGTCGTACCTGGTCATGGGCAACGACTTCGGGCGTCAGCTGTGCGTGCAGTACGGCACGGCCTCCATCATGGCGGTGCCGCTGGAGGCCGTGCCGGGTGCGCAGGCGAGCCCGGCGCAGTTCGTCAACACCTCGCTGCCGCAGTTCGCCCGCTGCCTGGCGCTGCTGGGCCGGATGTGGCGGCTGCGGCTGGGCCTGACGCCGGACCAGGCGGGCCGCTGGACGGTGGACTTCCAGACCCAGCTGGCCACCCTCGACCCGGAGGCGCTGGCCTCACCGGACCACTGGTGGGCGGTGCTGCTGGAGCAGATGTGGGACGGCCTGTTGTAGGACGCCGCACGCGAGCCGCGTGACGCCGCCACGAGGACGCCGGGTGCGTCCGGTCGCATGCCGACCGGGCGCACCCGGCGTCACGTATGTCCGCCGAATACCGGGTAGGCACCCGAGGCGGAGTGTGGCGTCGTGAACCCGTGCCCCAAATCAGCTAAAAAGGGGCAGCGGTCGCATCCGAGACGGCGAAGGGGCAGAGCATGGCGCAGTCGGTGACCCCCGAGGAGTTCAGCGCGGCACGCGGTCGTGGCTACGATCCCGACCAGGTCGAGGCGTTCCTCGCCACCCTGTCCGCGGAACGCGACGCCGCCTGGGAACGCGCCGCCCGCCTCACCGTGCTCGCCAACGACATGGACGCCGAGGCCGCCGCTCTGCGCACGGCCGTCGACGCGCTCGGCACCGCCGACTACGCGGCGCTCGGCGAGGGCGCGCAGCGGCTGCTGACGACGGTCGAGGAGGAGGCCGCCGACGTGCGCGCCCGCGCCGAGGCCGCGGCCCGGGCCGACTACGAGGCCGCCGACCGGGCCGCCAGAGCGCTGCGCGACCAGGCCAGGGCCGAGATGGACGAACACCTCGCCGCGCTCGACGAGGCCGCCCGGCGCGACCGCGAGGCCGCCGAACAGCAGGCCGCCGAGATCCGCGGCGCCGCCCAGGCCGAGGCCGACCAGGTCCGCGGCGAGGCCGAACGCGCCCTGGACGGTGTGCGCCAGGACGTCGCCCGCACCCTCGCCGAGCAGGAGAACGAGCAGCGTGAACGGCTCGAATCCCTCGAACACGAGCTGGGGGAACGCGAGGCGGGCGTCGACAGCCGTCTCGCCGACCTGACCGCCCACGCCGAACGCCTGCTCGCCGACGCCCATCGCGAGCACGACGCGGCCCATGAGGACGCCCGCCGGATGCAGGGCGAGGCGGAGTCCACCGCGTCCGGACTGCTGTTGAAGGCCCGGGCGACGCAGGAGCGTCTCGACCGTGACACCGAACGCGAGCTGCGCGCCCACGAGACCCGCCGCGACGAGATCCGCGCCCACCTGGCCAACGTCCGTACCAGCCTGGCCGCGTTGACCGGCCGCCCCAGCGTGCCGGACCCGGCGGAACCGCCGGCCGAAGAGGCCTGAGGCGGTCCGCCGGGCCCGCTCACCGGGCCGCCGCCCGGGTCAGACGCGGCGCAGGAACCATTCCTGGTCGCGGTCGCCGCACGGCAGCAGCAGCGCGCCGTCGCGCGGGCCGGTCAGACAGCTGTCGGTCCGGTCGAGCCGCAGCCGGAGCACGCCGTCGTCCCGCCGCTCCAGCTGCCAGGCGCTCTGGCGGAAGTCGCACGGCTCGGTGGCGACGCGCGGCGGGTAGATCCGCAGGAGCGACTGGTCCAGACACGCGCCGGTCTCGGCGTGCCTGACCTCGTAGCCGTCGGGGGTGTCGCGCAGGAACCACCGGGCGCCGCGCTCGTCGCACGCGCCGGTCCTGACGAGCTGGTGGGCGCCTCCTTCCCCGGTCAGGCACTGGCCGGTGCTTGCGTTGACGAGCTGGTAGGCGCCGGGCTCGACGGCGGAGGCGGGCGAGGACATCGACAGGACTGCGGACGCGGCGAGCGCGAGGGCGGGCAGAACGGCACGCAGACGCATGGAAGTGATCCCCTTCCGGATCAACGGCTCAAGGACACGCTCAGCATGGCCTGACACAGCCTGGTAAATGGCACTAAAGGCGCTCAAACCATCAGTACGCGTGATCGTGCGGCACAGGGCGCGCGGGGAGTGAACCCTGAGCCGGTACGAGCCGGGGTCCGCCAACCCCTAAGGGGCCGCTGGGGTTTCCTCATACCCCCGGTTCGTTCCGCAGCAGGAGGAGTGGGCCACCCGCCGCTGCCTAGCCTGATGGCACGTGATGAAGCCGGCCGACGACGGCGGACGCGCCGAAGGTGGGGACAACCCCCGCCCCGATACGCCACTCCACCCCATCGCCCCGGCAACCCCCCGTCCAGCACGCTGAACACCCGATCCACTCCCACCACATACCAGGAGAATCCACGTGACCACGGCTGTAACAGTTCCCCGGGCGGGCGGCAGTGGAGGGCGTACGGCCGTCGCCGCGAGGGCACGCCAGGTGACCAAGTCCTACGGCACCGGGGAGACCCGGGTCGTGGCGCTGGACGCCGTCGACGTCGACATCGCGCGCGGGCAGTTCACCGCGATCATGGGCCCGTCGGGCTCCGGCAAGTCCACCCTGATGCACTGCCTGGCCGGGCTCGACTCGCTCACCTCGGGCCGCATCTGGATAGGCGAGACCGAGATCACCAAGCTCAAGGACAAGCAGCTGACCCGGCTGCGCAGGGACCAGATCGGCTTCATCTTCCAGGCGTTCAACCTGCTGCCCACGCTCAACGCGATGGAGAACATCACGTTGCCCATGGACATCGCGGGCCGCAAGGCCGACAAGGAGTGGCTGGCCCGGGTCGTCGAGACCGTCGGCCTCGCCGGTCGCCTCAAGCACCGGCCCACCCAGCTGTCCGGCGGCCAGCAGCAGCGGGTCGCCGTGGCCCGCGCGCTCGCCGCCCGGCCGGAGATCATCTTCGGCGACGAGCCCACCGGCAACCTCGACAGCCGCGCGGGCGCCGAGATCCTGGGCTTCCTGCGGGCGTCGGTGGACGAACTCGGGCAGACCATCGTCATGGTCACCCACGACCCGGTCGCCGCCTCCTACGCGGACCGCGTCCTGTACCTGGCGGACGGCCGCATCGTCGACGACATGGCCTCCCCGACCGCCGAGCAGGTCCTGGAGCGCATGAAGACCTTCGACGCGCGCGGGAGGACGTCGTGACCGTCCTGAAGACCTCACTGCGCAACTTCTTCGCGCACAAGGGCCGGATGGCGCTGTCCGCCGTGGCGGTCCTGCTCTCCGTCGGCTTCGTCTGCGGCACGCTGGTGTTCACCGACACCGTCGACACCACCTTCGACAAGCTCTTCGCCGTCACCGCCGCCGACGTCACCGTGCAGCCGCACGGCGCCGACAAGGACGGCAGCTCCCCGCAGGACGGCGCCGCGCCGCTGACCGTGCCGGCCTCCGCGGTGCGCACCCTGGCCGCCCAGCCGGGCTTCAAGTCGGCCTTCGGGGAGGCCTCTTCGACCTCCGTCACCCTGGTCGACCCCAGGACCGACAAGAACATCGGCCCGACCTCCGGCGCCCCGACCATCGCGGGCAACTGGACCGTCGAGCCCACCGCCGCCGTGAAGATCACCTCGGGGCACGCCCCCGACGCCGCGGACCAGGCCGTCCTGGACTCCGACACCGCCGCCAACGCCCACCTGCGCATCGGCGACCAGGTGAAGGTGATGACCGGCTTCGGCACCTTCACCCACACCATCACCGGCATCGCCACCTTCCAGACCACCAACCCGGGCGCCGCCCTGGTCTTCCTCGACACCGCCACCGCCCAGCACGAACTGCTCGGCACGGCGGGCGCGTTCACCTCGATCAACGCCTACGGGGACGGCACCCGCACCGACGACCGGCTCAAGGCGGAGGCGCTGACCGCGCTCGGCCACGGCTACCAGGCGCAGACCAAGGCCCAGACGGCCGCCGCCAACAAGTCCGACGTGGCGAGCTTCCTCGACGTCATGAAGGACGCCATGCTCGGCTTCGCCGGGATCGCCCTGCTCGTCGGCGTCTTCCTCATCGTCAACACCTTCTCCATGCTGGTCGCCCAGCGCACCCGCGAGATCGGCCTGATGCGGGCGCTCGGCGCGAGCCGCAGACAGGTCAACCGCTCGGTGATGATCGAGGCGCTGCTGCTGGGCGTCATCGGCTCCGCACTGGGCATCGCGGGCGGAGTCGGCATCGCCGTCGGCCTGATGCAGCTGATGAACGGCATGGGCATGCACCTGAACACCGGCGACCTGACGGTGAAGTGGACCACCCCGGTCACCGGTGCGGCGGTCGGCGTGCTGGTCACCCTCTTCGCCGCCTACCTGCCCGCCCGACGGGCCGCCAAGGTCTCCCCGATGGCCGCGCTGCGCGAGTCCTCCGGCGGATCCGCCACGACCCGCTCCACCGTGCTGCGCTCGGTGGTCGGCCTGATCGTCACCGCCGCGGGCGCCGCGGGCCTGGTGGCGGCCGCCGTGGCCAAGCAGGCCGGACAGGGCAGCGCGCTGCTGGGCCTGGGCGTGGTCGTCACGCTGATCGGCTTCATCATCATCGGCCCGCTGCTGGCGGCGGGCGTGGTCCGGGTGCTGGGCACCGTCACGCTGAGCCCGTTCGGCCCGGTCGGCCGCATGGCCCAGCGCAACGCCCTGCGCAACCCGCGCCGCACCGGCGCCACCGCCGCCGCCCTGATGATCGGCCTCGCGCTGGTGTCCTGCCTGTCCGTCGTCGGCTCCTCGATGGTGGCCTCCGCCAGCGACCAGATCGACAAGTCGGTCGGCGCGGACTTCATCATCCA
Organism: Streptantibioticus parmotrematis; assembly: GCF_019890615.1. Taxonomy (GTDB): domain Bacteria; phylum Actinomycetota; class Actinomycetes; order Streptomycetales; family Streptomycetaceae; genus Streptantibioticus_D; species Streptantibioticus_D parmotrematis. Next base: position 58,565 of record NZ_JAINVZ010000018.1, read on the forward strand.
GCCGCACACCGGCGCGTTCACCCCCGACATCGTCAAGGCCGTCAAGTCCACCCCCGGCCTCGGGCACGTCACCGAGTACAAGGAACTGCCCACCACGTTGACGCTGCCGGACGGCGTCCGCACCAAGCAGGACCTCACCGCCACCGATCCGACGTACGCCACCGACCTGCGGGTGCCCACCGTCTCCGGCGAGGTCGAGAACGCGTACGCGCACGGCGGCATCACCGTCGGGCAGACCTTCGCCGACGCCCACCACCTGGCCACCGGCGACACCATCACGGTCGCCTTCCCCGGCGGGCGTTCCGCGGCGCTGCGGCTGTACGCGATCACCTCGGCGAAGACCGCCTTCGACCAAGGGGCGATGTACCTGGGCCTGGACACCGCGCGCAAGTACGTGCCCGCGCGGCTGATGCCGCAGGACGTCATGCTGTTCGCCACCTCGGCGAACAGCGGCGACACGGCGACGGCGTACGGCGCGCTGAAGGCGGCCGTGCACGACTACCCGCAGGTCCAGGTGAGCGACCAGGCCGACTACAAGAAGCAGTTGCACGACCAGATGTCCCAACTGCTCAACCTGGTCTACGGGCTGCTGGCGCTCGCCATCGTGGTGGCGGTCCTCGGTGTGGTGAACACCCTGGCCCTGTCGGTGGTGGAACGGACCCGGGAGATCGGCCTGATGCGGGCGATCGGCCTGTCGCGGCGGCAGCTGCGGCGCATGATCCGGCTCGAATCGGTGGTCATCGCCCTGTTCGGCGCGGTGATCGGCCTGGGCCTGGGCATGGCCTGGGGCATCGCGGCGGAGAAGCTGCTCGCTCTCAAGGGCCTCGGCGACCTGTCGATCCCGTGGGCCACGGTCGGCTCGGTCTTCGTCGGGGCGGCGGTCGTGGGCCTGCTCGCGGCACTGGCCCCTGCCCTGCGGGCCTCCCGGATGAACGTCCTGGGAGCGATCGCCACGGACTGACGGGGTCCCTCCCGGGATACGAGACGGGTCCGCCTCCGCACGCCACAGGGGAGCGTGCGGGGGCGGGCCTTCTTTGTGTCGGGGCCTTGTCCGCGGAGTGTTACGTCTGCGCTGCTTCGCAGCTTGAGGGGCAGGAGGGGAGGGCTCCAGCGCTGCGCGCCCCCGCTCGATGGCCGTTCGCTTCGCGCCCGGCTCAGGCCTGACCGGGGTCGCGGGGTTCCTGGTCTGCGGATTGGTTGTCACCCCGTTGTCGGTGACAAGGGTTTTCGTCAACCAGGCATGCCGGAAAAGCTTGTCACCGGCAACGGGGTGACAAGCTTTTCCCGGACTACGCTGCCGGTCGCGCAGCGGACGGCCCTCAGCGCAGCGCGCAGCGCGTTAGCCCCCCGCCCTTCCGCCCCCTCAAGCCGCGCAGCGGCGCAGACGTGACACTCCGCCCAGCAGGCCGCCACGCAGCGGCGCAGACGTAACACTCCGTACCCGCCTTGTCCCCGGTGCTCTTCCGTCCCCGGCCGGACCGAGCCGGGCGCGAAGCACACGGCCATCGAGCGGAGCGCGCAGCGCAGGAGCCCCTCCCCTCCTGCCCCTCAAGCCGCGAAGCGGCGCAGACGTAACCCTCCGCCCCAACGGGTCGCCGCGCAGCGGCGCAGACGTAACACTCCGCGGACAAGGCCCCCACCCCCCCAGACACACGCAGCCGGCACTGTCCGTGCCGGGTCGTACCCTGGAACCTCCCCACCCGGTCCGCCCCCGCGTCCCGGGTCGTTCGCGTTGCCCACCCCGGGACGGAATGCACTGATGAGCCTGTTCGGACTGCTGGACGCCGTTGTCGAGGACCCGGCCCTCGCCGAGGCCGTCAAGGCCGCCGGTGACGGCAACCGGCCCCGGCTGGACCTGGTGGGACCGGTCGGCGCGCAGCCGTTCGCGCTGGCCGCGCTCGCCGCCAAGGCCGGGCGCCCGGTGCTGGCCGTGACCGCCACCGGGCGGGAGGCCGAGGACCTCGCCGAGGCGCTGCGCTCCCTGCTTCCGCAGGACTCCGTGGTGGACTACCCCGCGTGGGAGACGCTCCCGCACGAGCGGCTCTCCCCGCGCTCCGACACCGTGGGCCGCCGTCTCGCCGTGCTGCGCAGGCTCGCCCACCCCAGCCCGGACGACCCCGCCAGCGGCCCGTTGAAGGTCGTCGTCGCGCCGGTGCGTTCCGTGCTGCAACCGCAGGTCAAGGGGCTGGGCGACCTCAAGCCCGTGGCGCTGCGCACCGGTGGGCAGGCCGATCTCGGCGAGGTCGTCGACGCGCTCGCCGCCGCCGCGTACGCCCGGGTCGAGCTGGTCGAGAAGCGCGGCGAGTTCGCGGTGCGCGGCGGCATCCTGGACGTCTTCCCGCCCACCGAGGAGCACCCCTTGCGGGTGGAGTTCTGGGGCGACGACGTCGAGGAGATCCGCTACTTCAAGGTCGCCGACCAGCGCAGCCTGGAGGTCGCCGAGCACGGCCTGTGGGCCCCGCCGTGCCGCGAGCTGCTGCTCACCGACGAGGTGCGCGAGCGCGCCGCGGCCCTCGCCGAGCTCCACCCGGAGCTGGGCGAGCTGCTGGGGAAGATCGCCGAGGGGATCGCGGTGGAGGGCATGGAGTCCCTCGCCCCGGTCCTCGTGGACGCCATGGAACTGCTGCTCGACGTCATGCCGGCCGGCAGCCTGGTGGTCTCCTGCGACCCCGAGCGGGTGCGCACCCGCGCCGCGGACCTGGTCGCCACCAGCAGGGAGTTCCTGGAGGCGTCCTGGGCGGCCACCGCCGGAGGCGGGGAGGCGCCGATCGACCTGGGGGCGGCCAGCCTGTGGTCGCTGGCCGACGTGCGCGACCACGCCCGCGACATCGGAACGCCGTGGTGGTCGGTGAGCCAGTTCGCCGCCGACGAGGAGACCACCGACGACACCCTCACCCTGGGCATGAACGCCCCCGAGACCTACCGCGGCGACAGCGCCCGCGCGCTCGCCGACACCAAGGGCTGGCTCAGCGACGGCTGGCGCGTGGTCTACGTGACCGAGGGCCACGGCCCGGCCTCCCGCACCGTCGAGGTACTGGGCAACGAGGGCATCGCCGCCCGCCTCGACGCCGACCTGGCGGGCGTGCCCGAGCCGTCCGTGGTGCACGTCTCCTGCGGCTGCGTCGAGAACGGCTTCGTCGCCCCCGCGCTGCGCCTCGCGGTCCTCACCGAGACCGACCTGTCCGGCCAGAAGTCCGCCAGCAAGGACATGGGCCGGATGCCGTCCCGGCGCCGCAAGACCATCGACCCGCTCACCCTCCAGCCCGGCGACTACATCGTGCACGAGCAGCACGGCGTGGGCCGGTACGTGGAGATGGTGCAGCGCACCGTGCAGGGCGCCACCCGTGAGTACCTGCTGGTGGAGTACGCCCCCGCCAAGCGCGGCCAGCCCGGTGACCGGCTGTTCGTGCCCACCGACCAGCTGGAGCAGATCACCAAGTACGTCGGCGGCGAGGCGCCCACCCTGCACCGGCTCGGCGGCGCCGACTGGACGAAGACCAAGGCGCGGGCCAAGAAGGCCGTCAAGGAGATCGCCGCCGACCTGATCAAGCTGTACTCGGCGCGCATGGCCGCCCCCGGCCACACCTTCGGGCCCGACACCCCCTGGCAGCGGGAGCTGGAGGACGCGTTCCCGTACGCCGAGACCCCCGACCAGCTCAGCACGATCGCCGAGGTCAAGGAGGACATGGAGAAGTCGGTCCCGATGGACCGGCTGATCTGCGGCGACGTCGGCTACGGCAAGACCGAGATCGCGGTGCGGGCGGCCTTCAAGGCGGTGCAGGACGGCAAGCAGGTCGCCGTGCTGGTGCCGACCACGCTGCTGGTGCAGCAGCACTTCTCCACCTTCTCCGAGCGGTACGCCCAGTTCCCGGTCGTCGTCAAGGCGTTGTCGCGGTTCCAGACCGACACCGAGGCCAAGGCGGTGCTGGAAGGATTGCGCGACGGCTCGGTCGACCTGGTCATCGGCACCCACCGGCTCTTCTCGTCCGAGACGAAGTTCAAGGACCTCGGCCTGGTCATCGTGGACGAGGAGCAGCGCTTCGGCGTCGAGCACAAGGAGCAGCTGAAGAAGCTGCGGGCCAACGTGGACGTGCTGACGATGTCCGCCACCCCGATCCCGCGCACCCTGGAGATGGCGGTCACCGGCATCCGCGAGATGTCGACGATCACCACCCCGCCGGAAGAGCGGCACCCGGTGCTGACCTTCGTCGGCCCGTACGAGAACAAGCAGATCGCCGCCGCGATCCGCCGTGAACTGCTGCGCGAGGGCCAGGTCTTCTACATCCACAACCGGGTGGAGTCGATCGACCGGGCGGCCGCGCGGCTGCGTGAGCTGGTGCCGGAGGCGCGGATCGCCACCGCGCACGGGCAGATGGGCGAGTCGCAGCTGGAACAGGTCGTCGTGGACTTCTGGGAGAAGAAGTTCGACGTGCTGGTCTCCACCACCATCGTGGAGTCCGGCATCGACATCTCCAACGCCAACACCCTCATCGTGGAGCGCGGCGACAACTTCGGCCTGTCCCAGCTGCACCAGCTGCGCGGCCGGGTCGGCCGGGGCCGCGAACGCGGCTACGCCTACTTCCTGTACCCGCCGGAGAAGCCGCTGACCGAGACCGCGCACGAGCGGCTCGCCACCATCGCCCAGCACACCGAGATGGGCGCGGGCATGTACGTGGCGATGAAGGACCTGGAGATCCGCGGCGCGGGCAACCTGCTCGGCGGCGAGCAGTCCGGCCACATCGCGGGCGTCGGCTTCGACCTGTACGTACGGATGGTGGGCGAGGCGGTCGCCGACTACCGGGCGGCGCTGGAGTCCGGCGAGGCGCAGGAGGAGGCGCCGCTGGAGGTGAAGATCGAGCTGCCGGTCGACGCCCACGTGCCGCACGACTACGCGCCCGGCGAGCGCCTGCGGCTTCAGGCGTACCGTGCGATCGCCTCGGCCGACTCCGAGGAGGACATCACCGCGGTGCGCGAGGAGCTGACCGACCGCTACGGCAAGCTGCCGGAGCCGGTGGAGAACCTGCTGCTGGTGGCCGGCCTGCGGCTACTGGCCCGCAAGGCCGCGGTCGCCGACATCACCCTCCAGGGCTCCAACGTCCGCTTCGGGCCGGTGGAGTTGCGCGAGTCGCAGGAACTGCGCCTCAAGCGGCTGCACCCGCGCAGCGTCCTCAAGCCCGCCACCCGGCAGGTGCTCGTGCCCCGGCCCACCACCGGCACGATCGGCGGGAAACCGGTGGTGGGGCGTGAACTGCTGGCGTGGACCGCGGAGTTCCTGACCTCGGTCGTCCTGTGAGCGGGCGCCCGCGCGCGGCGGCACGCGGGCGGGCGACACCTCGGGGCGGGGGATCTCGTTGCGCGCGGTAGTGGATATCACTCGCCGCCAGTCCCTATTCTCGATCAGCGCCAGGTCGTGCACCGCCGCTCGATCAACCCGCCGGGAGGCACCATGGTCCGCCGCCGTAACGCCACGCTCTCCTTGACCGCCGCCGCGCTGCTCGCCGCCACACCACTGATCACCTCCTGCGGCGCGCAGCACCCCGGCGCCGCGGCCGTGGTCGGCGGCCGCACGATCTCCGTCGCCGCGCTCCAGACGCAGGTCAAGCAGGTGCGGGCGGCGCAGAACGCCACCGACCAGGCCGACCAGATGATCGACGCCACCAGCGACCTGAGCCGCTCCCAGCTCAACAGCATGGTCTTCGACCAGGTGCTGGACCGGGCGGCGCACGACGCCGGGGTGAGCGTCACCACGACCGACGTGCAGCGGCTGGAGGCGTCCGCCGCGCAGCAGGTCGGCGGCGCCCAGGCGCTGCGTTCGGCCCTGCTCCAGCAGTACGCGGTCGCGCCCGGCCAGATCGACGAGTTCTACCGGGTGCAGGCCGAGGCGCAGGGGCTGGCCCGCCACCTGGGCGTCGACCTGACCACGCAGTCCGGGCAGGCCGCGGTGACGAAGGTGCTGTCCTCCGCCTCGCAGGAACTGCGCGTCGACGTCAACCCGCGCTACGGCAAGTGGAACACCCAGACCCTGACGCTGGGCTCGGCGAGCCAGCCGTGGCTGCGGCAGTCCGCCGCCACGAGCGCGCCGCCCCAGCAGATCACGGGCTGATCAGGGGCCTTGCGGCGCGGCGGGGTACGTTCGAGGGGTGAGCACTCGTACCGATGACGCCGCCGCGCCGGACGCCGTACCCGGGCGCCTGATCCTCCTGACCACCAGCCACCGGGTCGCCCCCGGACTGCTGTCCTGGCCGGCCTGGCAGGTGCTGCGCTCGGCCGACCTGGTCGTCTGCCCGGACCCCGCGCACCCTCAGCTGCCGTACCTGAGGGAGGCGGGCGTGAGCGTCGAGCACGCGGCGCCCTCGGGCCGCGACCTGGTCGGCCTGACCGGCGGCGGCCGTACCGTCGTCGTCATCCCGCCCGGCGACGGCGACCCGGCGCTCACCGACGAACTCGCCCGGCTCGCCGGTTCCGGCCGGGTGCGGATGCCCGAACTGGAGCTGCTGCCCGCCTCCTACGACCTGCCGGGCGGGCGGCTGCTCGACCTCGTGCAGGTGATGGACCGCATCCGCCGCGAGTGCCCGTGGACCAGCACCCGGGACGCCGAGGGGCTGGTGAAGTACCTCATCGAGGAGGCGTACGAACTCGTCGAGGCGATCGAGGAGGGCGACCGGGAGGCGTACCGGGAGGAGCTGGGGGACGTCCTGCTCCAGGTCGTGCTGCACGCGCGGATCGCGCAGGACGACGCGGACGAGCCGTTCTCGATCGACGACGTGGCCGGCGGCCTGGTCGACAAGCTCATCCACCGCCACCCGCACGTCTTCGGCACGGAGACCGCCGCCACGCCGGAAGAGGTCCACGAGCACTGGCAGCGGACGAAGGCGCAGGAGAAGCGGCGCGAGTCGGTGACGGAGGGCGTCCCGCTGAACCAGCCCGCGCTGGCGCTCGCCGCGAAGCTCGCCTCCCGCGCCCGGGGCGCGGGCCTGCCCCTGCCGCGGGAGGACGGCGACGCCGTCGGCGACCGCCTGCTGGCGCTGGCGGCCCGGGCGCAGGGCGAGGGCGTCGACCCGGAGGCGGCGTTGCGGGCGGCGGCCCGCGCGTACCGGGGCGTGCTGCGGGAGGCGGAGGAGCGGGCGTAGGCCCGTCCGGTCACCGGCGTCCGGTCGCTCGATAGGCTCGCCCGCATGCAGATCACGATCCCGCACGCCTGGCCGGCGGACGCCGAGCAGGCGGTCGCGATCCAGGACCTGCTGGCCGAACGCGTCGACCGCACCGGACCCGGACCGCGCGCGCCGCGGCTGGTCGCCGGGCTGGACGTGGCCTACGCGGGCGACGGCACGGGTACCGACGGCCTGGTCGCCGGCGCGGTCGTCGTGCTGGAGGCCGCCACCGCGCGGGTGGTGGACCGCGCGACCGCCGTCGAGCCGGTGACGTTCCCCTATGTCCGCGGGCTCTTCGCCTTCCGTGAACTGCCCGCGCTCGTCGCGGCGTTGGAGCGGCTGACCGTCACACCGGACCTCCTGCTGTGCGACGGGCACGGGCTCGCGCACCCGCGGCGGTTCGGGCTCGCCTGCCACCTCGGGGTGCTCACCGGGCTGCCGACCGCGGGCGTGGCCAAGACGCCGTTCGTCGGCACCCACGGCGACCTCGGGCCCGAGCGCGGCGACGGCGCCGACCTGATCGACGGCGGCGAGGTCGTCGGCCGCGCGCTGCGCACCCAGGACGGCGTCAAGCCGGTCTACGTCTCGACCGGCCACGCCATCGACCTCGACACCGCGTGCCGTCACGTCCTCGCGCTCGCCCCCGACTTCCGGCTGCCGCAGACCACCCGTCTCGCCGACCGCCTGAGCCGGGACGCGCTGAAAGGCGCGGCGGGCTAACGTCGAGGCGTGACCGACGCCACCGCCCCGACCCTGTTCACCTGGGAGTTCGCCTCCGACCCCTACCCGGCGTACGCCTGGCTGCGCGAGCATGCGCCGGTGCGCAGGACCACGTTGCCCAGCGGCGTGGACGCCTGGCTGGTCACCCGGTACGCGGACGCCCGGCAGGCGCTGGCCGACGCGCGGCTGAGCAAGAACCCGGTGCACCACAGCGAGCAGGCCGCGCACGCCAAGGGGAAGGTCGGCATCCCCGGCGAACGCGGCGCGGAGCTGATGACGCACCTGCTCAACATCGACCCGCCGGACCACACCCGGCTGCGCCGCCTGGTCTCCAAGGCGTTCACTCCGCGCAGGACCGCCGCGTTCGAACCGCGCGTCCAGGAGCTGACGCGCGGCCTGATCGACGCCTTCGCCGCGCGCGGCAGCGCCGACCTCATCCACGAGTTCGCCTTCCCGCTGCCCATCTACGCCATCTGCGACCTGCTGGGCGTGCCCGCCGAGGACCAGGACGACTTCCGCGACTGGGCAGGGGCCATGATCCGGCACGGCGGCGGCCCGCGCGGTGGCGTCGCGCGGGCCGTCAAACGGATGCGGTCGTACCTCCTCGAACTCATCCACCGCAAGCGCGCCGACCTCGGTGACGACCTCATCTCCGGCCTGATCCGCGCGAGCGACCACGGGGAGCACCTGACCGAGAACGAGGCCGCCGCGATGGCGTTCATCCTCCTGTTCGCCGGTTTCGAGACCACCGTCAACCTCATCGGCAACGGGACGTACGCGCTGTTGCGCCATCCCGTTCAACGCGCCCTGCTCCAGGACGCGTTGGCGGCCGGGGACAGCGCGCTGCTGGACACCGCGATCGAGGAACTGCTGCGCTGGGACGGGCCGGTGGAGATCGCCACCTGGCGGTTCGCCACCGAGCCGCTGACCCTCGGCGGGCAGCGGATCGGCGAGGGCGAACCGGTGCTCGTGGTGCTCGCGGCGGCCGACCGCGACCCGGGGCGCTTCGCCGGTCCCGACACCCTCGACCTCGCCCGGCGCGACAATCCGCACCTGGGCTTCGGTCACGGCATCCACTACTGCCTGGGCGCGCCGCTGGCCCGGCTGGAGGGACGCACCGCGCTCGCCCAGCTGCTCACCCGCCTCCCCGACCTGCAACTCGCCCAGAATCCGGAGGATTTGCGGTGGCGTGGCGGGCTCATCATGCGGGGGCTGCGCACGTTGCCGGTGACGTTCAGTGCTGACACGCCGTCAAGTGCGTGATCTCCACGTGATCTCCGCTACACCCGGCTGTGATCCTCCACCGAACACGCGCTACGCTCTGCGCTCATCCCAGCCGTCGGAGAAAGGCAACGCGTGCCGAAGCACAGGAAGCCACGTCAGGCCCCCAAGTTCGTCGTGACGGTGGGCGCCACCGGTGCCGGGCTCGCCCTGCCGCTGTTCGCCTCGGGCTCCGCGCACGCCGCGTCGGACTCGACCTGGGACTCCGTGGCCCAGTGCGAGACCGGCGGGATGTGGAGCGCGAACAACGGTGACGGCTTCTACGGCGGCCTCCAGCTCGACCAGTCCACCTGGGACCGCTTCGGCGGCACGGCGTACGCGTCCAGACCCGATCTGGCCAGCCGTCAGGAGCAGATAGCCGTGGCGCAGACCGCGCTGGACAGCCAGGGCCCGGACTACTGGGCCGAGTGCGGCGCCGACGTCGGGCTCGTCCAGGGCGGCCCCGCGCCGCAGCCGGTCACCGGCGACCCGAGCGACTCCGCCCCGTCCTCCAGCCTCGACACCGGCCCGTCGGGGTCGTCGGGGTCCACGTCCACCACGACGCCCACGACCGGCTCGGGCGGCACGGGCGGCACGGCGGCGCCCACCGGATCGTCCACGCCGTCCGGCGCGGCCTCGTCGTCCACGAGCGCCACGCCCGGCCCGTCCGGTTCCTCCTCCTCGCCGTCTTCGTCGTCTTCCTCCTCTTCGTCTTCGGCCCCGACGACCTCCGTGTCGCCCTCACCCTCGACGTCCGGGAAACACGCGGCGCCGCCTTCACCCGGTTCGTCCGCTTCGTCCGGTGCGCCCAACCCCTCGGGTGCGGCGAGCGGTTCGGCGTCCGGTACGCCCGGCCTGTCCGGTTCGTCCTCCGCGACGACGGCCTCCGGCTCCACCGGGACCTCCGGCTCGTCGACCACGGAGGGTGATCGCGGCGACGGCGGCACCTCGCGCGACAGCGGCGACGGCCGGTCCCAACTCCCGGGTGACGGAGGCCAGGCCACGGGTCAAGGCAACACCTCGTACACCGTCCAGCCGGGCGACAATCTCTCTGAAATCGCCTCAGACCACTCCGTCCCCGGGGGCTGGTCCTCGCTCTACGACGCCAACAAGTCCGTCGTGGGCGGCGATCCGGACCTGATCCTGCCCGGGCAGCAGCTCACGCTGGGTTGACCGGTGGCGCTCCGGCCGGCCGGCGGGAACGGCCGCCGGAGCGCCTGACGACCCGTCGGCCTGTGACAAAGCTCTCGCGCCCGGTCCCGGCGGGAAGGTCCGGTTCGGCCCCTTCCTCCCGCCGCGACCTGCGCGTTAGCCCGTCAACTCGGTCGTGAACGGCTCCTAGGCCCGGGACGGTTGATGTTTGTCCCGCGGCCGGGGGCTGTGCTTATGGTCGTGACCGCTCACCACCGTGAGCCCTGCCGGTCGGGAACGCCGAGTCCTGCCGCCGACCGACGGGAACAGTCGACGCGAAAGCGCCGTAGGCAGGAGCGGGGGACCCATGGTTCTCCGCCGGGCCCGGGAACGCGGCCGGATTCGTCAGATGGATCCGGACGCCGTGAACGGACCGGCTTGGGGTTAAGGCACCTGAGGTGCGGCCCGTACGCCACGTACGGGAACGCCACCGCGGGAGGCCCGGGCACTCACCCGCCCGAACCCGACAGCTGACCTCGCAGGCGTCGGTGAGGATGACTTCTCCATGGGTAAGCACCGTCGTGTCTCCAAGGCTGTCCGCATCACCACCCTCGCCGGTGTGGCGGGTGCCGCGATCGCCGTCCCGCTCCTGAGCGCCACCAGCGCCAGCGCCGCCACCGTCTCCCAGTGGGACGCCGTCGCCCAGTGCGAGTCCGGCGGCAACTGGTCCATCAACACCGGCAACGGCTACTACGGCGGCCTGCAGTTCTCGCAGTCCAGCTGGGACGCGGCCGGCGGCCAGCAGTACGCCTCCCGCGCCGACCTGGCCACCAAGGACCAGCAGATAGCCGTCGCCGAGAAGCTCCTCGCCCTCCAGGGCCCGGGCGCCTGGTCCTGCGCCTCGGCCGGCAACCTCACCGCCGGCGGCCCGGCCCCGCAGCTGAGCACCTCGGGCTCCTCCGGCAGCGGTGCCTCGGCGCAGACCGAGTCCACCAAGCCCGACACCCAGGCCCCGGTCGAGCACCACGCCTCCCCCCGCCACCAGGAGCAGGCCGCCCCGGTCCAGCAGGGCGACGGCAACTACACCGTCAAGCAGGGCGACACGCTGGCGAAGATCGCCCGTGCCCAGCACGTCCAGGGCGGCTGGCACCAGCTGTTCGACCTGAACAAGAACATCGTGAAGGACGCGAACCTGATCTTCCCGGGCCAGAAGCTGCACACCAGCTGAACCCGGTGACGTAACTCCCCGGCCGGACACGCCTTCCCCCGAGCGTGCCCGGCCGGGGCTGTTTCCGCCGTCACCGCGACGGCCCCCCGTCCCCGCTCAGCGACCGCCCCCGCCGCCCGCCCGGGCCCGGGGGCGTCGTCGTTCCGCAAGGCCTCCGCGACCGTCGTTCCCGCGAGGCCTCCGCGACGGCGGCACACCGGCTCTTTTCGTGTCAGGGCGCGCACCGCCGACCGGCTGGCGGCCGTAGGCCGGTTAGGCTCATCCCGCAAAGACGCAAAGACATCTCAGACCGCCGCCAGTCAGACTGAGCAGCTGAGCCAAGCAACACATCCTGAAGGAGATGCTCGTGCCGTCCATCGACGTCGTCGTAGCCCGGGAAATCCTCGACTCGCGAGGCAACCCCACCGTCGAGGTCGAGGTCGGCCTCGACGACGGCAGCACCGGTCGTGCCGCCGTCCCCTCCGGTGCCTCCACCGGTGCGTTCGAGGCCCTCGAACTCCGGGACGGCGACAAGTCCCGCTACGGCGGTAAGGGCGTGGAGAAGGCCGTACTCGCCGTCATCGAGCAGATCGGCCCGGAGCTGGTCGGCTACGACGCCACCGAGCAGCGGCTGATCGACCAGGCGATGCTGGACCTGGACGCCACCCCCGACAAGTCCTCGCTGGGTGCCAACGCCATCCTCGGCGTCTCGCTGGCCGTCGCGCACGCCGCCTCCGAGGCCTCCGACCTGCCGCTGTTCCGCTACGTCGGTGGCCCCAACGCGCACGTGCTGCCGGTGCCGATGATGAACATCCTCAACGGCGGCAGCCACGCCGACTCCAACGTGGACGTCCAGGAGTTCATGATCGCGCCGATCGGCGCCGAGTCGTTCTCCGAGGCGCTGCGCTGGGGCGCCGAGGTCTACCACACCCTCAAGGGCGTGCTGAAGGAGCGCGGCCTGTCCACCGGCCTCGGCGACGAGGGCGGCTTCGCGCCGAACCTCGACTCCAACCGGGAGGCGCTCGACCTCATCGTCGAGGCGATCAAGAAGGCCGGTTTCCAGCCCGGCCAGGACATCGCGCTCGCCCTGGACGTCGCCGCGTCCGAGTTCTACAAGGACGGCACCTACGTCTTCGAGGGCAAGAACCGCACCGCCGCCGAGATGACCTCCTACTACGGCGAGCTGGTGGCCGCCTACCCGCTGGTCTCCCTGGAGGACCCGCTGCACGAGGAGGACTGGGACGGCTGGAAGACCATCACCACCGAGCTGGGCGAGAAGGTCCAGATCGTCGGCGACGACCTGTTCGTCACCAACCCCGAGCGGCTCCAGCGCGGCATCGACAACGACACCGCCAACGCGCTGCTGGTCAAGGTGAACCAGATCGGTTCGCTGACCGAGACGCTGGACGCGGTGGAGCTGGCCCAGCGCAGCGGCTACAAGTGCATGATGTCGCACCGCTCCGGCGAGACCGAGGACGTCACCATCGCCGACCTGGCCGTCGCCACCAACTGCGGCCAGATCAAGACCGGCGCCCCGGCCCGCTCGGACCGCGTCGCCAAGTACAACCAGCTGCTGCGCATCGAGGAGATCCTCGACGACGCGGCCGTCTACGCGGGCCGCTCCGCCTTCCCGCGCTTCAAGGCGTGAGGCTCGGCCCTCCCGCTGATCGCGGTGTGATCCTCACGCCGTGAAGCCGACGCGGCCGTCCCCGCACCCGGTCCCGGTACCGTGTGCGGGGACAGCCGTATGCGATGACGTACGCGACGAGGGGTGACAGACGTGGGCGCGGACCGCTTCCCGACCGCGGTGAGGCTGAAGGCCCTCGGCCAGCAGGCGCAGGCCCGCGTCTACCGCGCCACCGGCCGGGCCCCCAGACGCGGCAGGCTCACCGGCCGCGCCGCCCTGCTCGCCCTCACCGTCTGCGCGCTGGTCGTGGCGCTGGCCTACCCGACCCGGCAGTACATCGCGCAACGCTCGCAGATCGCCCAGCAGCGCAAACAGGCCCAGCAGGCGAAGCTGCGGGTCGAACAGCTCAAGGAACAGCAGGCCCGCTGGTCCGACCCGGAGTACGTCAAGGTGCAGGCCCGGCAGCAACTGCACTACGTCATGCCTGGCGAGACCGGATACGTCATGCCCGGCGGCCAGGGCTCCGGCGCCTCGGGGGCCGCGTCCGGCTCCGCCGCGGGCAACCGCCCCTGGTACGAGAACCTCTGGGACGGCGTGGACTCCGCGGACTCCGGCCACTGAGCGCCGGGCCGCCGCCGCCCGCCCGCCACCGCGACGTGGACCCGCCCCACCACCCACCGCAGGAACGAAGAGAAAGCCCACCGTGGACAACCCCCCGCCCCGCACCGAACCGACCCCACCCACCGAGGCCGACATCGCCGCCATCGGCGAGCAGCTCGGCCGTGTGCCGCGGGGCTTGCGGGCCGTCGCGCACCGCTGCCCGTGCGGGCTGCCGGACGTCGTGGAGACCGCGCCGCGCCTGGAGGACGGCTCACCGTTCCCCACGCTGTACTACCTGACCTGTCCGCGCGCCGCGTCCGCCATCGGCACGCTGGAGGCGGACGGCGTGATGAAGGAGATGACGGCGCGCCTCGCCGAGGACGCCGAGCTGGCCGACGCCTACCGCGGCGCCCACGAGGACTACCTCGCCCGCCGCGACGCCATCGAGGTGCTGGAGGGCTTCCCCAGCGCGGGCGGCATGCCCGACCGGGTCAAGTGCCTGCACGTCCTGGTCGGCCACTCGCTCGCCGCCGGCCCCGGGGTCAACCCGCTGGGCGACGAGGCGATCGCGATGCTGCCCGAGTGGTGGCGCAAGGGCCCGTGCGCCTGCGCGGACACGGCGGCCCCGGCCGACGGCCCGCAGGGCACCGACGCCCCCGACAGCGCGGAGGACACACGATGACCAGGGTCGCCGCGATCGACTGCGGCACGAACTCCATCCGCCTGCTGATCGCCGACGTCGACCCGGCGACCGGATCGCTGAAGGACGTCGACCGCCGGATGCGCATCGTCCGCCTCGGGCAGGACGTCGACCGCACCGGCCGGTTCCACCCGCAGGCCCTGGAGCGCACCCTGCGCGCCTGCCGGGAGTACGGCGAGGTGATCCGCGAGCAGGGCGTCGAACGCCTGCGGTTCGTGGCCACCTCGGCGACCCGGGACGCGGAGAACCGCGAGGAGTTCATCGACGGCGTGGTCGACGCCCTGGGCGTGCGGCCCGAGGTGATCTCCGGCGCGCAGGAGGCCCGTTTCTCCTTCGACGGCGCCACCAAGGAACTGACCGCCATGCCCAGCCTGGAACGACCGTTCCTGGTGGTCGACATCGGCGGCGGCTCCACGGAGTTCGTCCTCGGCGACGACGCGGTGCGCGCGGCGGTCTCGGTGGACGTCGGGTGCGTGCGGATGACGGAACGCCACCTGACCGACGCCGACGGCCGGATCACCGACCCGCCCACCCGACGGCAGATCGACGCCATAAGGGCCGACGTGGAGGCCGCGCTCGACCTGGCCGCCGAGAGCGTGCCGCTGCGCGAGGCCCGCACGATGGTGGGCCTGGCCGGCTCCGTCACCACGGTCGCCGGGCTCGCGATGGGCCTGGACGTCTACGAGTCGGCGGCCATCCACCACTCCCGCGTCACCCGCGGCCACGTCCAGCTGATCAGCGAACGGCTGCTGGCCTCCACCCACGAGGAACGCGCGAAGATGCGGGTCATCCACCCCGGCCGGGTCGACGTCATCGCCGCGGGCGCGCTCATCCTGCACACGATCATGGAGCGCACCGGGGCGCTGGAGGTCCTCGTCAGCGAACACGACATTCTGGACGGAATCGGCTGGTCGTGCGCGTGACCGTCCCTCGGTGAATGACGCGTCCGTAGGGCCCGGAACGGCGCGTTCGTGCGACGTCTGAGCAGGAATTCGTTCGGCTGAGCGCCCTCACCGGCCTCTTCCCGGCCGGTCCCGGAAGAGTCTTCGTGAATTTCTTCACATGAAGTTCCCGCCCATCGGCGCACTTTCCGAGGCCGCACGAGGCCGTTCGGGGTCCAAAACAGGGTTACGCGGCCCCAACACCCGTGTTTCGACAGGGTTGCACGGCACCCGCGGGTCTCCCCGGAGCCCGGATCGTGGCTGCTCACGGAGGTGGTTCAACGCCCGCGCGGCCCTGGGGGTTCCTGTGCCGGGCTGTGGCCTCGATCACGAAATCGCGCAGTGTAGCAGAGGGTCTGTCGAACCTTGTGAAGGGGCTCACGAGGGTGGCCCTAGCGCGTGCTGGATACTCGAAGCCATGAGCACCACGGAGCGTCCACGGATCCTCGTAGTAGGCGGCGGTTACGTCGGCCTGTACGCGGCGCGCCGCATCCTGAAGAAGATGCGGTTCGGCGAGGCGACCGTCACGGTTGTCGACCCGCGCTCGTACATGACGTACCAGCCCTTCCTTCCCGAAGCTGCGGCCGGCAGCATCTCCCCGCGCCACGTCGTGGTCCCGCTGCGACGCGTGCTGCCCAAGGCGGAGGTCCTCACCGGCCGCGTCACCTCGGTCGACCAGGACCGCAAGGTGGCCGTGATCGAGCCGATCGTCGGCGAGACGTACGAGCTGCCCTTCGACTACCTGGTCGTCGCCCTCGGCGCCGTCTCCCGCACCTTCCCGATCCCCGGCCTGGCCGAGAACGGCATCGGCATGAAGGGCGTCGAGGAGGCCGTCGACCTGCGCAACCACGTGCTGGAGCAGCTCGACCTGGCCGACTCCACGACCGATGAGGAGGTCCGCCGCAAGGCGCTGACCTTCGTCTTCGTCGGCGGCGGCTTCGCCGGCGCGGAGACCATCGGCGAGGTCGAGGACATGGCCCGCGACGCGTGCAAGTACTACACGAACGTCAAGCGCGAGGACATGCGGTTCATCCTCGTCGAGGCCGCCAACCGCATCCTCCCCGAGGTCGGCCCGGAGCTCGGCAAGTGGGGCCTTGAGCACCTGCGCGAGCGCGGCATCGAGATCTACCTCGAGACCTCCATGACGTCGGCCGTCGACAAGCACGTGGTGCTCGCCAACGGACTTGAGGTCGACGCCTCCACCATCGTGTGGACCGCGGGCGTGAAGCCCAACCCGGCGCTGGGCAACTTCGGCCTGCCGCTCGGCCCGCGCGGTCACGTGGACACCGCGCCGACCCTCCAGGTCCAGGGCATGGACTACGTGTGGGCGGCCGGCGACAACGCCCAGGTGCCGGACCTGGCCTCCGGCGAGGGCGCCTGGTGCCCGCCGAACGCCCAGCACGCGCTGCGTCAGGCGAAGGTCCTCGGCGACAACGTGGTGTCCGGCATGCGCGGCTTCCCGCAGCACGAGTACCGCCACAAGAACATGGGCGCGGTCGCGGGCCTCGGCCTGCACAAGGGCGTCGCCCTGCTCTTCGGCAAGATCAAGCTGCGCGGCCGGCTGGCCTGGTACTGCCACCGTGGCTACCACGGCATGGCGGTGCCGACCTTCAACCGCAAGTTCCGGGTGCTCGCCGACTGGACGCTGGCGATGTTCCTCAAGCGCGACGTGGTCGCGCTGGGCGCGCTGGAGAACCCCCGCGAGGAGTTCTACGGTGCCGCCGCCCCGGTGACCGCCGCCGCGGCCGCCAAGTCCAAGGCGCTGGCCGAGCAGGCCGCCAAGGAGAAGTCCGGCGAGGCGGAGAAGGCCAAGGCCTGACCGCAGCCGGGGTCCGCTGAACGCGGCGGGCCCGCAGTACCGACGCCGAGGGCGTCCGCCATCCGTGGGGCGGGCGCCCTCGGCGTTTTCGCGGTTCCGCCGTGGTGGTATGCGCTTGCCGGTCCGGGACTATTGACACGCCCGAATCGGTTCACGATACAAGGAGTTGTTCCGCTTCAGGAGTCGCACAGGACCAGCCCATCCGCTCGGATGACGTGCCCCTCAGGAGGTTCGCACCATGGCCGACACCGCCGGACGGCTTGCCGCCCTCGCCGAAGGAGCCCTGGGGGCTCCGCCGCCTGTCCGCATCCGGGCCTGGGACGGCAGCGAGGCGGGCCCGCCGGACGCCCCGGCCCTGGTGGTGCGCAACCGCCGCGCGCTGCGCCGAGTGCTGTGGAAGCCGGGCGAGTTGGGGATGGTGCGGGCCTGGGTCGCCGGCGACCTGGACGTCGAGGGTGACCTCTACGAGGTGCTGGCCCGGCTTGCGGGTCTGGTGTGGGAACGCGGCGAGGGCGCCGGGGAGGGCCGGGTCGCCGCCGCGCTGTCCGCCGTACGGGCGCTGCGCGAGCCGCAGGCCCGCGGACTCGCCCGCGAGGCGCTGACGCTCGCGGGACCCGGACTGCCACCCGCGCCACCGCCCGAGGAGGCCCCGCGCCGCACCGGTGTCCGGCACAGCCTCAGCCGTGACCGGGACGCGATCCACCACCACTACGACGTCGGCAACCCCTTCTACGAGCACGTGCTCGGGCCCTCGATGGTCTACTCGTGCGCGTACTGGAACGCCTCGGCCGGGACGCTGGAGCAGGCGCAGGAAGCCAAACTCGACCTGGTCTGCCGCAAGTTGGCGCTCCGCGAAGGGCAGCGGCTGCTGGACGTCGGCTGCGGCTGGGGCTCGATGGTGCTGCACGCCGCGCGGCACTACGGGGTGCGGGCGGTCGGCATCACCCTGTCCGCCGAGCAGGCGGCGTACGCCCGCAAGCGGGTCGCGGAGGAAGGGCTGACGGACCGGATCGAGATCCGCGTCCAGGACTACCGCAGGGTCGCGGACGGCCCCTACGACGCGATCTCGTCCATCGGGATGGCCGAACACGTCGGCTCCGCACGGTACTTGGAGTACGCGCGCACGCTGTACGGGCTGCTGCTGCCGGGCGGCAGGCTGCTCAACCACCAGATCGCGCGGCGGCCGCTGGCGCGCGAGGAGGCGTACCGCGTCGACGAGTTCATCGACCGCTACGTCTTCCCCGACGGGGAGCTGGCGCCGGTCGGCACGACGGTGTCGCTGTTGGAGGAGGCGGGGTTCGAGGTGCGCGACCTCGAATCGCTGCGGGAGCACTACGCGTTGACGCTGCGGCGGTGGGTGGCGAACCTGGAGGGCCACTGGGACGAGGCGGTCCGCCTCACGTCCCCCGGTCGCGCCCGCGTCTGGCGCCTGTACATGGCCGCGTCGGCCCTCGCCTTCGAACGCAACCGCATCGGAGTCAACCAACTCCTCGCCATCCGCCCGGGCCCCGAGGGGTCGTCGGGAATGGGCCGAACGCGGGGGGAGTGGACGGAGCGCGGCTGACGGCGGGCGGGGCCCGCCGGTCCGGGGCCCGCTGGTTCGGGGTGCGGGGCTCGTTCGTCTGCGGACCGTTTTCCCACCCATCCGCCCATGGGGTGCGGGCGGGGGGCGGGTCCGCTGGTTCGGGGTGCGCGGCTCGTTCGTGTGCGGACCGCTTCCCCACCCACCCGCCCCTGGGAAGGGCTGGGGTGGTCAGAGGGTGCGGGGGCGATCGAGGAGGGCTGAGGGGGAGCGGGTAAGCGGGCCGGGCCTGCCGGTTCGGGTGCGGGTGCTGACGTCGGGGGCTTGGGCCGTACCCCCACCGGCGGAAAGGGCGGGTGGGTGGGGAGAAACGAGCTCAGCCCCCACCCACCCCGCCCCCAACCCCCGTCCCCCTACTCCGTCTTGATCGACTCCAGGATGTCCATCCGCCCCGCCCGCCGCGCGGGCCAGGCCGCCGCCAGGAGGCCTACCAGCGCGGCCAGGGCCAGGAAGACCGCGATGCGGGTCCAGGGGAGGACCATCGCGTAGCCGGGGAGGCTGCCCGAGATGGACTCGCCCGTCGCCCAGGCCACGAACAGACCCAGCACGATGCCCGTCGCCGCGCCGAACAGCGAGATCACGACCGCCTCCAGGCGGATCATGCCCTTCACCTTGCGCCGGTCCAGGCCGACCGCCCGCAGCATGCCGATCTCCCGCCTGCGTTCGAAGACCGACATCGCGAGGGTGTTGACGACCCCGAGGACCGCGATGACCAGCGACATGCCCAGCAGCCCGTACAGGATCGAGAGCATGTCGTTGATCATGCCGCCGAACTTGTCGCGGATGCCCTGCTGGTCCATGACGGAGATCGCCGGGTTGTCGCCGAGCGCGTCGGTGATGGCCTGGCTGGTCGCCGCGCTCGCGCCGTTCGCCGTCTTCACCAGGACGACCTGGATCTCCGGCTTCGTGACGTGCGGCGCGAGCATCGACTGCGGCATGACGACGTCGGACAGCGCGAGGTTGTCGCCGTACGTGCCGCCGACCGTGACCTCGGCGTGCGTGCCGTCCGGGTAGTCGGCCTGCACGGTGTCGCCGACCTTCCAGCCGTGCTCCTTGGCCACCTTGTCCGCGACCAGCACCTTCCCCTGGGACAGCGCCGAACGGGAGCCGGTCACCGTGTCGATCCGCACGGTGCGGGTCAGACCGGCCGGGTCGGCGGCCGTCACGGCGCTGTAGTGGCCGTCGAGCGTGAAGTCCGCGTGCTGCATGGCCGTCGCGTCGGTCACGCCGGGAACCTTGGCGATCTCCTTGGCCACCGAGCCGTCCAGCGGCATCCCGTTGGCCATCTGGACCATGTAGTCCGCGGAAACGTTGTCCACCGTGGTCTTGTCGATCGTGCGGCCGAGCGACAGCCCGAGCACCGTCATCCCGGTGACCAGGGACAGCCCGATGGCCAGGGCGGACGCGGTGGCCGCGGTGCGGCGCGGGTTGCGGCGGGCGTTGCGGGCGGCGAGGTTGCCGGAGACCCCGAACACCCGCGCCAGCAGCGGCCGTACGCCCGCGATCACCGGCTGCGACAGCAGCGGCGTCAGCACGATCACGCCGGTCAGCAGCACGGCCGCGCCGCCGCCGACCGTCCAGCGGCCGTTGGTGCCGCCCTTGGCGCCGCCGATCAGGACCAGCGCGACACCGACGGCGGTCAGCAGGCCGCCGAAGCTGTTGCGCAGCACCAGGGACTTGGTGGGCGCGGGCAGGTCCGCGCTGCTCATCGCGGCGACCGGCGGGATCTTCGCGGCCCGGCGGGCGGGCAGCCACGCGGCGAGGACGGTGATCAGCACGCCCACCGCGAACGCCACGACCACCGTGGACGGCGCGACGACCAGCGGTCCGCCCGGCACCTTGGCGCCGAACGAGGTCATCGCCGAGCGCAGCGCCACCGCGATGCCGACGCCGGCCACGAAGCCGCCCGCCGACGCGGCGACGCCGACGACCAGCGCCTCGGTCAGCACCGAGCGGGTGATCTGGCGGCGGCTGGCGCCGAGCGCCCGCATCAGGGCGAGTTCCCGGCTGCGCTGGGCGACCAGCATGGTGAAGGTGTTGGCGATCAGGAAGACGCCGACGAACAGCGCGATGCCGGCGAACGCGAGCAGCATGGTGCTCAGCGAGCTGAACTGCTGCTCGATGTCGCGCGACTGCTGGTCGGCGAGCTGCTGACCGGTCTGGGCGACGGCGCTGGAGTTCTTGGGCAGCAGCGGCGCGATCTCGTTCAGCAACGTGGTCTGGGAGGCGCCCGGCTTCGCGGTGACGGTGACGTCCTTGAAGTGGCCGGGTGCCAGGTAGAGGGACTGCGCGCTCGCGGTGTCGAAGAGCACCAGCGAGCCGCCCGCGCTCACCGAGCCGTCGTCGGTGGTGAACACGCCGGTGACGGTGTAGGTGCGCACGGGGCCGTTGGTGGCGACGCGGGCCGTGCCGCCGACGTGGAAGCCGCCCTTGCGCGCGGTGTCCTGGTCGACCGCGATCTGCCCGGCGCGGGTCGGCCCGGTGCCGGAGACGAAGGCGTAGCGCGGGTCCTTGCCGTCCTTGCCGGGGGCGAAGTTGGCGCCCTCGTTGGACCAGCCGTTGCCGATCAGCTTGCCCTTGGCGTCGGCGACGCCCGCGAAGCCGTCCACCCGTCCGGTGGCCGTCGCGACGCCGGGCAGCGCGGCGATGTGCTGGACGGTGGCCGCGCTGACGCCCAGGTCGCGCTGGTTGCCGTCGCTGCGGCTGCCGTCCGGGTCGGGGTAGCTGGTGATGCCGACGGCCGTGCCGGCGTAGCTGGTGGTGGCCTGGTTCTTGTAGGCGGTGCCGATGGTGTCGGTGAAGACCAGGGTGCCGGAGACGAAGGCCACGCCGAGCAGTACGGCGAGCAGGGTCATCAGCAGCCTGGCCTTGTGCGCGAAGACGTTGCGCACGGCGGTACGGAACATGTGGCGGGTCCTGGGGGCTGGAAGCGGGACGGTTCGGCGTGGAGCCGGTGGGGGCGGGCGGCGCGCGGGGTGCGCGCCGGGCGTCAGCTGGTGCGCCCCTTGGCGTCGAAGCGCTTCATCAGGTCCAGGACGGCGTCCGCGGTGGGGGAGCGCAGCTCGTCGACGATGCGTCCGTCGGCGAGGAAGACGACGCGGTCGGCGTACGAGGCGGCCACCGCGTCGTGGGTGACCATCACGACGGTCTGGCCCAGCTCGCGTACCGAGTTGCGCAGGAAGCCCAGCACCTCGGCGCCGGAACGGGAGTCGAGGTTGCCGGTCGGTTCGTCGGCGAAGATGATCTCCGGCTGGGCGGCGAGCGCGCGGGCGACCGCGACGCGCTGCTGCTGGCCGCCGGACAGCTGGGCCGGGCGGTGCTTGAGACGGCCGGACAGCCCGACCGTCTCGATGACGTTGTCCAGCCAGGCCTTGTCCGGCTTGCGGCCCGCGATGTCCATCGGGAGGGTGATGTTCTCCAGGGCGGTCAGCGTCGGCAGCAGGTTGAACGCCTGGAAGACGAAGCCGACCTTGTCCCTGCGCAGCCGGGTGAGCTGCTTGTCCTTGAGCGACGACAGCTCGGTGTCGCCTATCCGGGCCGAGCCGGAGGAGACCGAGTCCAGACCGGCCATGCAGTGCATCAGCGTGGACTTGCCGGAGCCGGACGGGCCCATGATCGCGGTGAACTCGCCCCGGTGGAACTGGGTGGATACCTGGTCCAGGGCGACCACGCGGGTCTCGCCCTGCCCGTAGACCTTGCTCAGGTCCGTCGCGCTCGCCGCCACCGCGGCGGCACGCTGGCCGGTACGGGTGCCGGAGGGGGTGGAGGTGGTCACGGGAGGCTCTCCTGCCTGTCGGGCCGGTGGACGGTGGGATCCATCCTCCCGGCCGGACGGGGCCGCCGGATCAGCCCGTGTCCTGGTTCCGGCGACAGTCTTCGGAGGTACGCGTTCGCGTCGGGTCATCCTCAGGTATGACGCGGGTGCGGAGGCGTAGGAAGGTGTGCGGGGGCGCGGGCGAACGTGGTGTTTCCCGCGCGTTCTCGCGGTGTACGCGGTCGGGCCGGCGGGGCCGGCCGGGGTGGTCGGCGAATTCTCGTCATTCGCCCCGGGCATGACCCCCGGCGCCGATGGCGCGCGAAACGGGAATGCGCGCCGGTCCGGATAAGTACCAGGGCAATCGCCCGGTTCTGACGGTGTGTCAGCTGACCCTAAAATCAGACAACATGGGGTCGACTTTCACCTGTTCGGAGGCTGAATCCGGGCTAGGATTCCGCTGCCCCCTGTGGCCTCCCGCTGCTTTCCTGCGGGTCGCGTGGTCTGCCCGGATGGTGGAATGCAGACACGGTGAGCTTAAACCTCACTGGCCTTCGGGTCGTGCCGGTTCAAGTCCGGCTCCGGGCACTTCCCCTTCGACTGCGGATGACCGCAGGAGAAGGCCGGCCGGTTTCTTGTCCATTATTCAATTAGCGGCCGCAGCGCTTTTACGCGTTCCTTGCGATCGCCCCGCGGGCCACCTTCGTCCTCCTTCTCCGCCGGCCGCCCGCGAAACGGCGACGGGCCCCCGGGGCGGCGGCGGTGTGCCGCTCCCGGGGGCCCGTCGATGCGGCCCAGGAGGTCGGGGTCACAGCAGTTTGCGGGCGGCTCGGCGCAGGTCGTACTCGTGGACGATCGCCTTGGCGTGACCGTAGGAGAGCCCTTCGTGCTCCCTGCGGAGCCAGTTCACCTTCTCGTCGAAGCGGAGGAGTGCGGGGCCCTCGTCGAGGGCGTGGAGCCAGTCGCCCACCTCGCGGCCGGTGCACTGGGGGATTCGGGAGAGCAGGTTCCGGTGGGTTTCCTCGGAGAAGGTCATTTGGGACATCGGCGCCTCCGGTGTGCGTTCCGTCACCCCACCGTGCCCTAGTGGTTGGGCGTTGGCAACCGTCCCAGGCGCGCGGCGGCCACCACGCGCCCGTATAGGGTCGCCCCATGTCCGACCGCACGCCCCTGGACGCCGCCGTGGAGCGGCTGGCCGACCGCTTCCGCGCCCTGCCGGGCAGCCGCCTGACCCGGGTCGCGGCCGACGGCCTCGGGCTGGCCCGGGAGCTGTCGAGTGCCGCGCAACGGCTCGAACGGCCCGGCGTGCGACCGCTGTTGCCGCCGGACGACGGGATGTACGTGATCGGCGACCAGCTCGCGGTCGCGGGCCACGACCTGGCCGAAGCGCTGGCCGGGGCGGGCGGCGAGGGCGACGAGGTGCTCGACTGGGCGCTGCGGAAGGTGGCCGAGCTCGACCGCCGGTTGTGAGCCGGAGCGCGCGCGGGCGCGGCGCGCGCCGCTGTCGGATCAGGGCAAGGCGACCGCTGTCGGATCAGAGCGAGGCGACGGCTACTGCCTCAGAGCGAGATGACCGCTACTGCCTCAGAGCGAGACGACCCCGCTGGATCAGAGCGAGGCGACCACGCGGTCGGCGAGGATGAAGACGCTCTCCTCGCCGTAGGTGAAGGTCAGCGCGTAGCCGCCGGAGACGCCGGAGCCGCCCAGCAGCACCGGGGCCTCGCCGCGCTCCAGCGCGTCGACGAGCCGTTCCGCGGTCTCGCGATGGCCGGGGGTGAGGCACAGCGTGGTGCCGTCGGTGAAGACGTACAGGTCCAGGGTGCCCAGGGGGCCGGGCCTGACGTCGGCGAGCGGCGTGGCGGCGTCCGCCAGCTCCGCGAGCCTGGCCACGGTCTGCTCGGGGTCGGCGACCGCCGGAACGGGCACGAAGTCCGGGTCGGAGGGGTGGCGGCGGGCACGCGGGGCCGCGTCGGGGGCGTCCGGCAGGTCGGGCAGGTCCGGCAGGCTCAGCGGGAAGTCCACCGGGCGCGGCAGGAAGGGCATCGCCTCGTACTCGGCGAAGTCGGTGAACTCCGGGCCCACCCCGTCCAGCACCGGCGCGTCGGCGGCCTCCCTGGCCTCCTGGGCGGCCCAGAAGGCGCGGGCCTCGGCGAGCTCGCGTTCCCGCTCGTCGGCCAGCGCCTCGGCGACCGCCATGCGTATCTCCTCGCCCTGCGGCGCGGGCCGGGCGCCCGGCACCAGGCCGGCCGACGCGGCGGTCACCACGTCGGCGACGTCAGCGCGGTGCTCGGCCAGCTCGCGGCGCAGGGCGACGACCTGACGCAGCAGGCCGCGGACGGCGAGCAGGGCGATCGACCCCACGGCCACGGCCGCGGCCGCGACGAGCAGCGTGACGATGGTGACAGAGCTGATGGCGCTCACTGAGGCACTCCCGGGCGGTGTGGAGGGCGGCTGCTTTTCTCCCCACCACACACTCTGCCTTGAAACCCTTGGCCTTCGCAGTGCGGAATGTCACGAAAAGTACAGGTCCGGGCGGCTGGTCTGTTCCTGGGCTGACCCGGTGCTGTGGCTGTGACCTGCGCAAACAGCGATCCCCCAGGCCGGGTCACAGCCTGGGGGATCTTAGGTTTCGATTCAGATCTCACTCTGTGTTCGATTTTCGCGGCGGGGCGACGGGGGTTGACGAACCCGCGCGGCGGCCGCCGTGGCGCCCGGAAGGCGCCGGGTCAGCTCAGGCGCTCGATGACCATGGCCATGCCCTGGCCGCCGCCGACGCACATGGTCTCCAGGCCGAACTGCTTGTCGTGCCACTGGAGGGAGTTGATCAGCGTGGTGGTGATGCGGGCGCCGGTCATGCCGAAGGGGTGGCCGACGGCGATCGCGCCGCCGTTGACGTTGAGCTTGTCCAGGTCGATGCCGAGGTCCTGGTAGGACGGGATGACCTGGGCGGCGAACGCCTCGTTGATCTCGACCAGGTCGATGTCGCCGATGCTCAGGCCGGCCCGCTTCAGCGCCTGCTTGCTCGCCTCGACCGGGCCGTAGCCCATGATCTCGGGGGACAGACCGGAGACGCCGGTGGAGACGACGCGGGCCAGCGGGGTCAGGCCCAGCTCGCGCGCCTTGGTGTCGGACATGACGACCAGGGCGGCGGCGCCGTCGTTGAGCGGGCAGCAGTTGCCCGCGGTGACCCGGCCGTCGGGGCGGAAGACCGGCTTGAGGCCCTGGACGCCCTCCAGCGTCACGCCCGCGCGGGGGCCGTCGTCCTGGGAGACCACGGTGCCGTCGGGCAGCGTGACCGGAATGATCTCGCGCTGCCAGAAGCCGTCGGCGATCGCCTTCTCCGCGAGGTTCTGCGAACGGACGCCGAACTCGTCCATCTCCGCGCGGGTGACGCCCTTGTGGCGGGCCAGGTTCTCCGCGGTCTGGCCCATCGCGATGTAGGCGTCCGGCACCAGGCCGTCCTCGCGCGGGTCGTGCCAGTCCTCGCCGCCCTGCTCGGCGCGGGCCGCGGTACGGGCCTCCGCGTCGGCGAACAGCGGGTTGTGGGTCTCGGGCATGCCGTCCGAGGTGCCCTTGACGCTGCGCGAGACGGTCTCGACACCGGCCGAGATGAAGACGTCGCCCTCGCCCGCCTTGATCGCGTGCAGCGCCATGCGGGTGGTCTGGAGCGAGGAGGAACAGTAACGGGTGACGGTGCAGCCCGGCAGGTGGTCCATGCCCATCTGCACGGCGACGATCCGGCCCAGGTTGTGTCCCTGCTCGCCGCCCGGCAGGCCGCAGCCCAGCATCAGGTCGTCGATCTCGCGCGGGTCGAGGTCGGGCACCTTGGCCAGCGCGGCCTGGATGATCGTGGCCGTCAGGTCGTCCGGACGCAGGTCCTTCAGCGATCCCTTGAAGGCGCGACCGATCGGCGACCGGGCGGCAGAGACGATTACGGCTTCGGGCATCGCGTTCTCCGTTGTCCGTTGGAGCGGGTGGAATGGGTGCCGGTGGAGCGTTGGAACGGGGGTGCCGGGCGGGCCCAGAGTGAAGCTACCTGCGCGTATCGCACGCGTCACGGCCTGAACACTGTGACACCGGCCTCTTTTCTAAGCGTACGCTTAGCCCTGCGGCATCGGGTAGGGCGTCACTCCGCCTGCTTCGGCGTCGCCGTCGCGCGCAGCGGCTCCAGGCCGTCCAGCAGCCGGGCCAGGCCGAACTCGAAGCGGGTGTCCATGTCCGGCCCCGCGATGTCGCCCGCCAGCGCGACCACGTTGGGGTAGCGCTCGCCCGACAGCTCCTCCAGCTCCCGCCGGGCCAGCGCGGTGGCCTCGGAGGGGGACGCGCCACGCTGCTCGGCGGCGGACATCGGCACCGACTCGTGCAGCACGAAGCCCTGCACCCAGGTGCCCAGCAGATACGTGGCATCGGCCGCGTCCCGGCCGTCGAACCCGGCGGTGCGCAGCGTGGCGATCAGCGACTCCATCCGATCCAGCCAGCGAGGACCGGGCGCGAAGCGGCCGACGAGTACGCGGGCGGCGTTCGTGCGGGTCAGCAGGTGGGTGCGCAGCCGTCGCGCGAGTACGGCGACCTGTGGGCGCCAGTCGTCCGTGCCGCCCGGGCTGTGCGGGCCCGCGGGGTCGGTGGTGTGGGGTGGCGGCGCGTCGAAGTCCGCCCACAGAGCGTCGCAGGCGAGGTCGAGCAGCTCTTCCTTGTCGCGGACGTGCCAGTAGAGCGAGGCGGCCTGCACGCCCACCTCGGCGGCCACCTTGCGCATGGACAGCCCCTTGGCGCCGTCCCGTTCCAACAGCCGCAGCGCCGCGTCGGCCAGATCCTCCCTGGTCACCCCGGCGTGCGCGGTCTTGTGTCGCGTCCCCATCCGTCACCGCCACTTGCGCTCTAACGACGTTAGGGGCAACTCTAGCAGCGAGAAAAGGCATCTAACATCGTTAGGGGGATCGGGTGTCATCGATGGATGCGGGCCTGGGAGGGGCGTGCACGGCGCCGCGCAAGGGGCTGGTGCTGGGCTGCCTGTGCGTGGGGCTCTTCATGGCGATGCTGGACAACCTCGTGGTGACCACCGCGCTGCCGGCCATCGGGCGGGGGCTGAACGCGGGCACGGCCGGGCTGCAGTGGGTGGTGGAGACCTACAGCCTGGTCTACGCGTCGCTGCTGCTCACCGGGGGCACGCTGGGCGACCGCTGGGGCAGGCGCCGGGTCTACCTGCTGGCGCTCGCGCTGTTCACCGCGGGCTCGGCGGGGTGCGCCCTCGCGGGGAGCCTGCCTGCGCTCGTCGCCGGACGGGCCTGCCAGGCGGTGGGCGCGGCACTGCTCACCCCCGGCACGCTGTCGATTCTGCGCCACGTCTTCACCGGCGAGCGGGAACGGGCGCAGGCGATCGGCGTGTGGAGTGGCGTCTCGGGCGCCGGGCTCACCCTCGGCCCTGCGGTCGGCGGACCGCTCGTGGACCACTTCGGCTGGGCCGCCGCGTTCTGGATCAACGTGCCGATCGGCGTCGGCGGGTTGCTGTTCGCGGTGCGAGTGCTGCCCGTGCTGCCCAGGACCCCCGTGCGGATGGACCCGGCGGGGCAGGCGACGGTGGTCATGGGACTGGCCGCGCTGGTCTACGTCCTGGTGGAAGGCCCGGTACGAGGGTGGGGCGATCCGCTGGTGCTGGGCGCGACGGCGGGGGCAGTCGTGCTGCTGACCGTGTTCGTGGTGCTGGAACTACGAGTCGCGGAGCCGATGGTGGACGTCAGGCTGCTGGCCGGGCGGACGGCGGGGGTGCCCGCGTTCGCGGGGTTCGCGGTGAGCTTCGGGTTCTTCGGCCTCGGGGTGTTCCTGAGCATGTACCTGCAGTACGTGTTGGGCTG
The DNA here is from genome assembly GCF_019890615.1 of Streptantibioticus parmotrematis. Lineage (GTDB taxonomy): Bacteria > Actinomycetota > Actinomycetes > Streptomycetales > Streptomycetaceae > Streptantibioticus_D > Streptantibioticus_D parmotrematis. Next base: position 86,909 of record NZ_JAINVZ010000018.1, read on the forward strand.
GTCGCCGACCGCCGCCGGGCTGGCGATGCTGCCGGCCACGGCCTTCACCGGTGCCGCCGCGGTGGTGGCGGGCCGGATCTGCGGTCGCGTGGGCTCCCGGCTGCCGCTGGCTGCTGGTCTGGTGCTGGTCGCCGTCGGCCTCGCGGGCTTCACCCGGTACGGAACGGGCGCTCGCTTCGTGGAGTTCGGCTGGCTGCTGCCCGTGATCGGCACCGGGCTGGGGCTGACGTTCACGCCGATCTCCGTAGCCGTGTTGGGAGCGGTGCCCGCGGCGCGGGCCGGGATGGCGTCGGCCACGGTGAACATGGTCCGGGAAGTGGGCGGTGTGGCGGGCGTCGCCGTCCTGGGCGCGGTACTGACCTCCCGGTTCACGGCGTCCGTGCACGTGGCACTGCCTCCGTCGCAGGCGGCCGCTGTCAGCCACGCCGTCACGTCGGGCGCCGCACTGGCCACCGCGCCGGGGCCGGTCCGGGCGGTGACCGATCGGGCCTTCATGACCGGCATGCACGCCGCGATGTGGACCGGAGCGGCACTGCTGGCAGCGACGGCGGCCTTGGTGCTGAGCACGATGCGCGGCGGGCGTGACGGGGCGGCGGGGTGAGCCGAAGGCACGCAGGCGTGGCGGGAGGTGCGGTGAGCCGGAGGCCTCAGCTCCGCCGTCCCCCCGTGCTCACCGTCCGCGCCGGGTTCGGGGTCGGGGGCTGGGTGGTCGCGCCTCGGCGGAGGACGGCCCACCTGGGCCTGCGGCCGGGCAGGGCCGTGGCGCCGCCCGCGGTGACCTCCGTGCCGCCCTGGGCCGCCGCCTCGGCCGCCGCCACCGCGACCGGCAGGGCCGTCGGGGTCTGGCCCTCCTCCGGCCACAGACCGAGGGCCGAGCAGAGGGTGGGCAGGACCGCCATCGCCGCCGTCGCGTAGCCGGCCGCCGACGGGTGGTAGTTGTCGGGGCCGAACATCTCGCGCGGGCTCGCCTCGAACTCCGGACCCAGCAGCTGCCCCAGCGACACCGTGCGCCCGCCCAGCTCGATCACGCCTATCGTCTGCGCCGCCGCCAGCTGCCTGCTCAGCCGCCGCGCGACCCAGCGCAGCGGCTGGTAGACCGGCTCGATCGTGCCCAGGTCGGGACAGGTGCCGACGACCACCCGGGCGCCCGCGTCGTGCAGCCGTCCCACCGCCGACGCCAGATACCGCACCGAGAGCGTCAGCGGCATCCGGTGCGTGACGTCGTTGGCGCCGATCATGATCACGCACACGTCCGGCGCCGGAGCCGAGCCGTCCAGCAGCAGGGAGACCTGCCGTTCCAGGTCGTCGGACTGCGCGCCCGACAGCGCCACGTTCACCAGGTCCACCGGCCGCTCGGCGACCGCCGCGAGTCCCGCCGCCAGCAGCGCCCCCGGCGTCTCCCGGGCCCGCCGCACGCCCTGCCCGGCCGCCGTCGAATCCCCCAGGAAAGCCAGCCGCACCGGTGGCTCGTCCGCGCCGAACTCCGTCCCGTACCGCCCGTCGGCGACCGGAGGAAGATCCTCGCAGCCGCCGACGACCCGCCGGGCCAGCCGTACCTCCGTCAGCAGCAGCCCGACCGCCGCGCCGCCCAGCAGCCCGATCCCGCCGCCGCCGTAGGCCGCCGCGGTCGCGATCCGCCGTGCCACCCTCGCCCTCGACATCGACATGGCTCCCCGTCCTTCCGGCCCTCGCGACGTTGCGCATCTACGCGCGTTCCCGCTCGGCGCGAGGTCCTAACAAGCTGTTGCCCGCTACGGGCCACGGTGCAACGCGTCCCTCGAGCCGCGCTTGCGCATAGGCTTTCGACCACACACTGGGAAACATCCGGAGGACGTCGTGCAGTTCCACGACTCGATGATCAGTCTCGTCGGCAACACCCCGCTGGTGAGGCTCAACAGCGTCACGGCCGGCATCCGGGCCACGGTGCTGGTCAAGGTCGAGTACTTCAACCCCGGCGGATCGGTCAAGGACCGCATCGCGCTGCGCATGATCGAGGCCGCCGAGCAGTCCGGCGAGCTCGAGCCGGGCGGCACCATCGTGGAGCCCACCTCGGGCAACACCGGCGTCGGCCTGGCGATCGTGGCCCAGCAGAAGGGCTACCGCTGCATCTTCGTCTGCCCGGACAAGGTCTCCACCGACAAGATCAACGTGCTGCGGGCCTACGGCGCCGAGGTCGTGGTCTGCCCCACGGCCGTCGACCCCGACCACCCCGACTCGTACTACAACGTCTCCGACCGCCTCGTGCGCGAGACGCCGGGCGCCTGGAAGCCCGACCAGTACAGCAACCCCAACAACCCGCGCTCCCATTACGAGACCACCGGTCCCGAGCTGTGGCAGCAGACGGAGGGGAAGATCACCCACTTCGTGGCGGGCATCGGCACCGGCGGCACCATCTCCGGCACCGGCAACTACCTCAAGGACGTCTCCGAGGGCCGGGTGAGGATCGTCGGCGCCGACCCGGAGGGCTCGGTCTACTCCGGCGGCTCCGGGCGCCCGTACCTGGTCGAGGGCGTCGGCGAGGACTTCTGGCCGACCGCGTACGACCGGAACGTCACGGACGAGATCGTCGCCGTCTCCGACAAGGACTCGTTCCAGATGACCCGGCGCCTCGCCAAGGAGGAGGGCCTGCTGGTGGGCGGCTCCTGCGGCATGGCGGTCGTGGCGGGCCTGCGGGTCGCCGAGCGCCTCGGCGAGGACGACGTGGTGGTCGTCCTGCTGCCGGACAGCGGCCGCGGCTACCTGAGCAAGATCTTCAACGACGAGTGGATGGCCGACTACGGCTTCCTCGCCGACGAGAACCAGCGCGAGACCGTCGCCGACGTGCTGCTGGAGCGCAGCGGGGGCATCCCCGAGCTGGTCCACATGCACCCGGAGGAGACCGTCGGCGAGGCGATCGAGGTGCTGCGGGAGTACGGCGTCTCGCAGATGCCGATCGTCAAGCCCGGCGCGGGCCACCCCGACGTGATGGCCGCCGAGGTCGTCGGGTCGGTGGTGGAACGCGAGCTGCTGGACGCCCTGTTCACCCAGCGCGCCCAGCTCACCGACCCGCTGGAGAAGCACATGAGCCCGTCCCTGCCGCTGGTCGGCTCGGGCGAGCCGGTCGCCGACCTGATGGCGGTCCTGAAGTCCGCCGACGCGGCGATCGTCCTGGTCGAGGGCAAGCCCAAGGGCGTCGTCAGCCGCCAGGACCTGCTGACGTTCCTGGCGAAGGGCAAGTAGGGCACGCACGCGGAACGCGCGGCCTCCGGTTCACGCCGGGGGCCGCGCGCCGGGGCGTGTGCGGCGCGGAGACGGTACGTTCGCGTCACACTCGCGCAGCACGGGGTTAACACGGGTCCGGCACAGTGGGACGCGTCGGCGAGGGCCGACTGCTGGCAGCGGGGACGGACGGAGCGGCTCCCGGACCTCCCGCGACTGCCTTGGGCATGCGCCGGAACCCTGACGTCCGGCCGGCGTGCCCCGGTGGGGACCGCCGTCGTCCCGCCCCTGGCGCTGCCGGGGTGCGGCGGTCCCCGCCCACAACCTTCAGAAGTCCTCGCGCCGCCGTTCGTCCGCCGCCTGCGCCCGGCGCTCCTGGAGTGAACTGCCCAGCGAATGCGCCACGTTGACGCCCACGATGCCTGCCCACGTCACCAGCAGCCCGGGCAGGTGCGCGTTGACCGCGCCGATCGCGGACAGCGGGATCGCGAAGGCCATCGAGACCACCGCGAGGCCCAGCCTGCGGCGGCTCGGGTCGAGGATGCCGTCGGGGGTCGGACGCCGGGCCGGGCCGCCGTGGGTGGCGACGCGGGCGCCGGCCGTCTGCTGCTGGGCCAGTTCACGGCGGACCCGGCGCTCGACCTCGTTGTCGAGCCGCTGGGCCGCCTTTTCCAGGAACGAGTCGATCAGTTCGGACTCGTACTCCGGACCGAGGTCCTTGCGGGCCTGGAGCGTGGCGTTGAGCTCCTTGGTGAGCTCCGGATCTGACGCGGTCATGATGGTCACGGTAGGCGCGCGCCGGGCGCCCCCGCATTGGGGCTAACCCCCGGATCGCCCGGGGGCGGGCTCCTCCCCGAGGAGGATCGCGCCGGTTTCGCACGAGCCGGGACGGGCGGGGTGTGTACGGTCGCGGTGGGCCCGCCACCACAAGCACAAGCACGACCACGAGCACGACCCGCACCGCGAGGGGGAGACCGATGGAACTGCTGACCGCCCTGTCCGCGCCCGAACGGGACCGCGAGGACGCCGTGACGGTCGACGGGCGTTCGCTGTCGTACGAGGAACTGGCGGGCGCCGCGTCCGCCGTCGCCTCGCGCGTCGCCGGCGCCCCGGCGGTCGCGGTGCACGCCACTCCCACCCTGGAGACGGTGATCGCGGTCGTGGGCGGGCTGCTGGCGGGCGTGCGGGTGGTCCCGGTGCCGCCCGACGCGGGCACGGCCGAACGCGCGCACATCCTGCGCGACTCCGGCGCCACGCTGGTCCTGCGGGAGGCGGAGGACGCCGGCACAGACACGTACGACGGGATCGAGACCGTTCCCGTACGCCCGGGCGAACGGGGGCGGTTCCGCGCGCCGCTGCCCGATCCCGAGGCGATCGCGCTCACGCTCTACACCTCCGGCACCACCGGCGCCCCCAAGGGCGTGCAGGTCTCCCGCCGTGCCGTCGCCGCCGACCTGGACGCGCTGGCCGACGCCTGGGCGTGGACCGCGGACGACACGCTGGCGCACGGCCTGCCGCTGTTCCACGTGCACGGCCTCGTGCTGGGCGTGCTGGGCGCGTTGCGCACCGGCAGCCGCCTGGTGCACACCGGACGCCCGACCCCGCAGGCCTACGCGGCCGCGGGCGGGACGCTGTACTTCGGCGTGCCCACCGTCTGGTCGCGCGTGGCGCGCGAGCCGGAGGCGGCCAGGGCGCTGGCGTCGGCGCGGCTGCTGGTCTCCGGCAGCGCGCCGCTGCCCGAGCCGGTCTTCCGGGACCTGGCGGCCCTCACCGGCCAGTCCCCGGTGGAGCGTTACGGCATGACCGAGACCCTGATCACGGTCTCCGCCCGGGCCGACGGCGAGCGGCGTCCCGCGTGCGTGGGGCGCCCGGTGGCGGGGGTGGCCACCCGGCTGGTCGCCGAGGACGGTTCGCCGGTGCCGTACGACGGGGCGACGGTGGGCGAGCTGCTGGTCGGCGGGCCCACGCTCTTCGACGGCTACCTCGGGCGGCCGGAGGCGACGCGGGCGGCGCTCACCGACGACGGCTTCTTCCGCACCGGCGACATGGCGGTCGTCGAGCCGGACGGCACCCACCGCATCGTCGGCCGCGCCTCGACCGACCTGATCAAGTCCGGCGGCTACCGCATCGGCGCGGGCGAGGTGGAGAGCGCGCTGCTCGACCACCCGGCGGTCGCCGAGGCCGCGGTGGTCGGCGCCCCGCACCCGGACCTCGGCCAGCAGATCGTGGCGTACGTGGTCGCCGACGGGGTGAGCGAGGGCGAGCTGGTCGCCTTCGTCGCTGACAGGCTCTCGGCGCACAAGCGGCCCCGGGCGGTCCGCTTCCTCGACGCCCTGCCGCGCAACGCGATGGGCAAGCCGGTCAAGAAGCTGCTGCCGCCGCTCTGATCCGCGAGTAGGCCTGGAGCTGCTGCCGCCGCTCTGATCCGCGAGTAGGCCTGGAGCTGCTGCCGCCACTCTGATCCGCGAGCCCGGCCAGGGCTGCCGCCGCAGCTCCACGCCCCAGGCCGGACCGCTGCCGCCGCCGCTCCACGACCCGGGCCGGACCTCCGCCCCTACCGCCGCTACCGCCGCTCCACGACGCAGGCCGTCAAGATCCGCTGCCGCCGCTCTGGTCCCCCTGCTGCCCTCGTGGTAGACGCCGGGCCCGGATCTCGTCCCCGAGGCGGATGCCGTACGACGGCTGAATCCCGTAGAACATAAGCGGCGAAATCCGGCGAACAGTCGATCTCGTCAGGTGACGCAGGCGGAGGAATCCGGACGAACGGGGGTCCATGGAATCAACTTGCCGGTCGGCAATTAAGCTTTCTACGATGCACGCGCAAGCCCATTAGTCGGCCGGTAGCTGATCCGGTCGGCGTCGCCGATGCCCGGGTTCCCGCTCCAAGGGTGGCGGTGATTTGTCCTGCCTGGAGGCAGCACCGGAATGTTCCACCGCATAGGACGCACCGTCGTCCGCCATCCCATATGGACCATCGTGGCGTGGGTGATAGCCGCCGTCGCGATCGTCGCCACCGCACCGAGCCTGCCGTCCAACAGTGACGAGTCGAGCTTCCTGCCCAAGAGCTACGAGTCGATCCAGGCGGCCGACCTCCAGCAGAAGGCGTTCCCCAGCGCCTTCACGCCGTCCGCCATCGTCCTGTACCAGCGCACCGACGGCCAGAAGCTGACGCCCGCTGACCTCAAGGACGCGGCGCGGGTCACCGCGCAGCTCGGCGGCGCGCACATCGACCAGGTCCAGAAGGTCGTCCCCGGCCCGCCGTCCAAGGACGGCAAGTACGACATGGGCCTGGTCCAGATGGACAGCAAGAACGCGGGCCAGCCGGTGCAGAACACCGCGGCCCAGAAGCTGCGCGACGACGTCAAGAAGTTCACCGCCGGGACCCATCTGAACGCCAAGGTCGGCGGGTCCGCCGCGCAGGCGCTCGACCAGCAGGACTCCTCCAAGCGCGGCCAGGCGCTCATCGGCGTCGGCACCTTCGTGATCATCCTGGTCACGCTGCTGATCATCTTCCGGGCGCCACTCCTCGCGATCCTGCCACTGATCCTCATCGGCGTGGTCGCGGGCGTCGCCAACGGACTGATCGCCTACGCCACCAAGCTGTTCGGCCTCCAGGCCAACAGTTCGGTCTCCTCGATCCTGATCGTGGTGCTCTTCGGCGTCGGAACGGACTACTTCCTGTTCCTGATGTTCCGATATCGCGAACGGCTGCGGGCCGGTGACGAGCCCAAGGAGGCGATGGTCAACGCGGTCGGCCGGGTCGGCGAGGCGATCGCCTCGGCCGCGGGCGCCGTCGTCATCGCCTTCCTCGCGCTGACCCTGTCCACCCTGGGCTTCCTCAAGCAGATGGGCCCGGCGCTCGCCATCGCGGTGGCCGCGACGCTCATCGCGGGCCTGACGCTGATCCCCGCGGTCGTCTCGCTGATCGGCCCACGGATCTTCTGGCCGTCGAAGTCCTGGCAGAACGAGCCGGACAACGCGCGGTTCGCCGCGCTCGGCCGCACCGTCAAGCGCCGTCCGGCGCTGGCCGCCGCGGTCTCCGGCGTGATCATGGTCGCGCTGGCGATGGGCACCCTCGGCTTCAAGGCCACCTTCGACCTGGCCGCGGGCTCGATGCCCAAGACCAAGGAGTCGATGGTCGTCCAGACCGAGATGCAGAACGCCTACTCGGCGGGCGCCGCCGAGCCGACTTCCGTCTACCTCACCAGCACCGACGGCAAGCCGCTCGACAAGGCCGAGCTGCCCTCGTACGCCACCAGGCTCAGCGGTGTCGACGGGGTGGCCAGTGCCAAGCTCGCCGCGCTCAACCCGCAGGGCACGACCGCCGACTTCACGGTCACGCTCAAGTACGACGCGGCCAGCGACAAGGCGCTCAGCACGGTCGGCGACGTGCGCACCGTCGCCCACGCCGACGCGCCCACCGGGACCAAGGCGCTGGTCGGCGGCATGTCCGCGATCTACTCGGACATCAACAAGGCGGTCGACCACGACTACAAGACGGTCTTCCCGGTCGCCGCACTGCTGATCATGGTGATCCTGGGACTGCTGCTGCGCAGCGTGGTCGCGCCCTGGTACCTGATGGCGTCCGTGGGCCTCGGCTTCGGCGCCACCCTCGGCTCGACGGTGCTCCTCTTCCAGAAGGCGCAGGGGCATTCGGGCCTGATGTTCATGCTGCCGGTGATCATGTACCTCTTCGTGGTCGCCATCGGCACGGACTACAACATCCTGATGATCGCCCGGCTGCGCGAGGAGGCCCGCGAGGGCCGCGAGCCGCGCGAGGCCGCCAGCATGGCGCTGCGGCACGCCGGTCCGACGGTGGCGGCGGCCGGGTTCATCCTGGCGGCGACCTTCGCCACCATGATGCTCGCCGGCAACTCGATGCTGACCGAGATGGGCTTCGCGGTCTCCTTCGGCATCATCGTGGCCGCGTTCGTGATGGCGATGTTCTTCACGCCGTCGCTGACCGCGCTCATCGGGCACGCCGCCTGGTGGCCGGGCCACGCCGACCGCGGCGAGTCCTCCCACGAGGTCTCCGGCGGCCGGTCGCCGGAGCGGGAGCTGAACCGGTCGAGCAGGTGACGGCCGGCTAGCGGGCGGGAAATAACCCTCCGCGTCCGGCAGTTGGCCGGAAGGACAACGGAGGACGAGCGGTGGCCAGGGGCCGACCGCGCGGTGCGAACCGTGCGGCCGGCCCCTCGTCGTACCGCCCGACGGGAGGAACACCGATGACGGAACGCACCGGCCGGATCACGGTGGGCGTGGTGGGCGTGGGCAACTGCGTCGCGTCGCTCGTGCAGGGCGTGGAGTTCTACGCGGACGCGCCCGACGACGCCCCGGGGCTGACCCGCCCGGTGTGCGCCGGGTACGCGGTCGCGGACGTCGCCTTCACCGCCGCGTTCGACGTGGACGCGGGCAAGATCGGCAAGGACCTGTCCGAGGCCGTCTGGGCGGAGCCGAACAACGCCTCGCGCTTCGCCGACGTGCCGCACCTCGGTGTGCCGGTCGACGACGGGGTGCTGGCGGACGGCGTGGGAGCGGGCACCGCGCCGCACATCGAGACCTCCGGCCACGCCTCGGTGGAGGACGTGGCGCGGCGGCTGACCGAGACGGGCACCCGGGTGCTGGTCAACTTCCTTCCCACCGGCAGCCAGTCGGCGACCGAGGCGTACGCGCAGGCCGCGCTGCGCGCCGGGTGCGCCTTCGTCAACTGCATGCCCGCACGCGTCGCCCGCGAGCCGCGGTGGGCGCGGGCCTTCGCGGACGCGGGGCTGCCGCTGATCGGGGACGACCTGAAGAGCCAGTTCGGTTCGACGCTGGTGCACCACGCGCTGCTGGACGCGCTCGCCGCGGGCGGCGTACGGCTGCGCGACACCTACCAGTTGAACAACGGCGGCAACATGGACTTCCTCAACCTGCGCGACCCGGAGCGGATGCGGAGCAAGAAGGAGACCAAGGCGCGGGGGATGGGCGCGGGCGCCGGGGCGCCGCGGGTGCACGTGGGCGCCGAGTACGTGCCGTTCCTCGCGGACCGCAAGGTGGCCTACATCCGGGTCGAGGCCGAGGCGTTCGGCGGGACGCCGGTCGAGATCGACCTGCGGATGTGCGTCGAGGACTCGCCCAGCGCCGCGGGCAACGTCCTGGACGCCGTGCGGTACGCGCAGGCCGCGCTGGACGCCGGGCACGGCGGGGTGCTGGCGGAGGCGTCGGCGGCGCTGATGAAGGCGCCGACGGACTGAGGCGTCGCGTCGATGGGCTGAGGCGTGCGCGAACGCGCGCGGGCGGCCTGACGCGTCGTGGGTCCGCGGCCGTCGCGTACGCGAGGTGCCCGTAGGCCGCCCGCCCTTTCTCCCCCGTGGACAGGGCAGGCGACCCGGGGATCCCATCGTCGCCGGGGGGTGAGACGTGATCAAGTGCGATCCTCTGTACGATCGGTAAGTGCCGCTTACCGAACTCGGGGAGCTGGAGGCGTTCCTCGCCCTGTCGGAGGAACTCCACTTCGCCCGCGCCGCCGAACGGCTCGGGCTCTCCCGGCCCCGGGTCAGCCAGCTCATCCAGTCGCTGGAACGCCGCGTCGGCGGGCGGCTGTTCGACCGCACCAGCCGCCGGGTCGCGCTCACCCCCTCCGGACGGTTCCTGCTGGACCGGGTCAAGCCGAGCTTCGAGGGCGTACGCCGGGCGATCGAGGAGACCCGGGCGTACGCGCGGGAGCTGCGCATCGGGTTCCTCGGGCCGTTCCTCGGCGCGGTGGACGCGGCGGTCACCGCCTTCCGCGCGACCCATCCGGGGTGGCCGGTCAGCATGACCGAGACCCGCTGGGGCGACTACTTCGGTCCGCTGCGCCGCGCCGAGGTGGACCTGCTGGTGAGCATCTGGCCGGTGCGCGAGCTGGACCTGACGACCGGGCCGGTGATCGCCGAGTACCCCCGGGTGCTGGCCGTCGCCGCCGACCACCCGCTGGCGCGGCGGGAGTCGGTGGACGCCGACGAGCTGTCCGCGTACACGATGGTCGAGCTGCCCCGGGCGACGCCGTCCGAGGTGCGGGAGGGCTTCCTGCCGCCGAGCACGCCGGACGGGCGGCCCATCGCGCGCGGCGGGGAGGTCAAGACGCAGCACGAGATGCTCAGCCGGGTCGCCACCAGCCGCGAGGTGTGCCCCACGTCCACCGCGCTGATGGAGGCCTACCGGCACCCGGGCGTGCGGTTCCTGCCGCTCACCGGTCTGCCGCCCGCCCGGGCCGTGGTGAGCTGGCGCACGGCCGGGGAGAGCGCCGGGATCCTGGAATTCGTCGCGTCGCTGCCGTCCCTGCCCTAGTCTCGTCAGCCCGCGGTGGCACCGTCGCCCCGCGCGAGGCGGTCGCGGAATCCGCGGCCGGGCCGACGTCCGCCATGCGGAAGGCGTCTGGCCTGTATGTATGGCGTCATGCACAATCGTGGGACGCTGAATGGGAACCCAGCAGCGGGGCCAGGCCAGGAGGGCGCGATGGCGACACAGGACGGTGGAGCCGCCCGCTTGATGCAGCTCTTCGACGGGCACCGGCTGACCCCGACCCAGCGCCGTATCGCGCACTGCCTGGTGCGCCGGGCGGCCGACGCGCCGTTCCTGTCCAGCGTGGAGGTCGCGGAGCTGGCCGGGGTCAGCCAGCCGTCGGTGACCCGGTTCGCGGTGGCGCTGGGCTTCGACGGCTATCCGGCGCTCCGCCGCCACCTGCGCGAGGTCGCCCCGGCACCGCAGGCGCCGCGCGAGGAGACCTACAACGAGTACCAGCAGGCGGTGCACGCGGAGATCGACAACCTCCAGCAGCTCGCCGTGCTCCTCGCCGACCCCGAGCCGGTGGTGCGCGCCGGGCGGCTGATGGCCGCCTCCCGGCCGCTGCCGGTGCTGGGACTGCGGGCCGCCGGGCCGCAGGCGGGCGGCTTCGCGTACTTCGCCGCCAAGGTCCACCCCGACGTGCGGCTGCTGGACGAGAGCGGCTCGATGCTCGCCGACCGGCTGGACGCCGCCGCCCGGGCCGGGGCGAGCGCGCTGCTGTGCTTCGCGCTGCCCCGGCACCCGCGCGAGGTGGTCGAGGCGCTGGAGTACGCCAAGGGCCTCGGGCTCACCGTCGTCACCGTCGCCGACAGCTCGTTCGCGCCGGTCGCGAAGTTCTCCGACGTGCTGATCCCGGCCGCGGTCGGCGCCGGGCTGATGTTCGACACGGCGTGCGCGCCGATGATGCTGGGCCGGGTGCTGCTGGAGTCGATGTGCGACGACCTGCCCGACGCCCAGGCGCGTCTGGAGGAGTTCGACGCGCGGGCGACGGCGCGGGGACTGTTCGTCGACTAGGGCCTCGGCCCGCCGAGCAACGGGCGGTTCCTCTACGGCCGGCCGGCCCGGGGCAGCCGTCGGACCGAACCGTTTCCCCATGTACGTCTAACAGAATTTTGAGGTTCGCTGAGTAGCCTCCGAGGCGTCATCTTGTCGAAGCGTGGCGGAGGAGGACGGTCGTGGTGGGGCGCGGGGCGTATGCGCTGGCTCGGGTCGCGGTGATGGTACGGACGGCCGCGCGGTGGCTGTGGTGGACCGGAGTGCTCGCCGCGGTCGGCGGCGTCTTCGTGCCGGGGTTCACCGGGCGGCGGATCGGACTGCTCGCCGGGGCGGCCGCCTTCCTGATCGCCGCCGTCGTCACGTTCGCCGTCCGCGCCGGGCGCTACACCGCGCTGGCCGACGCCTCCACCAAGGCCGCGAAGGCGGTCGTCCTCCAGGACCGCGGGGTCACCGCGCGGCTGTGGATCCGGCGGTGGCGCTGGTGGCTGCTGCTCGCCCTGCTGGTGGCGGTCGGCTCCTCGGTGGCGCTGCCCGCCGCGGGCGGCCTGCTGATGGCCGGGGCCGGTGCCGGGCTGTGGGCGAAGTCGGTACGGATCGGCCGCTGGGAGCGAGCGCACGAGGCGCTGCTGTGGGTGCGCCCGGAGTGGACGCGCCGCGGGCCCGCGGGCAAGGCCGTGAAGTCGTACCTGCGGACCGGACCGGTCGCGGGGGACGCCCGCCCCGGCGGCGCCCGCCGCAGGCTCGCGCCCGCCTGAGCCGCGCCGACCCGGCGGCGGTTCACCGCAGTCCGGCCAGCCCCTCGGCGTGGGCGGCGCCGCTCTCCGCCGCGACCTCGGCGGCCGTCTGCCGTTCCCTTACGGTGACGAACCGCACCGAGCCGTCGTCCGCCACCAGGTAGCCGTGGACGGCCGGGCGGGGCAGCGCGTTGTAGTGGAAGTGCGTGGAGAAGTAGTACGCGCCGGTGTCGGGCAGCGCGATCAGGTCGCCCTCGTCCAGCGGTGGCAACTCCCGCGCCCGGGCCAGCACGTCACCCGCGAAGCAGCACGGCCCGGCCACGTCCTGCGGCACCGGGTCGCCCCGCTTGGGCCGCCCTTCGGGGCCGAGCGCCAGCACCCGCAGCGGCCAGGCGTCCGGCGCGAAGACGGTACGGGTCGCCACCTGCGCGCCCGCGTGCGTGACCGCGATCCGGCGGCCGCCCGCGCTCTTCGCGTACTCGACGCGGGCCAGGATCGTGCCGTGCTTGGCCAGCAGCGAGCGGCCGAACTCGGTGACGATGCCGTAGCGGCCGTCGAACAGCCCCGGGACCTCGCCGCGCAGCAGGTCCGCGTACTCCTGATAGGTGGGCGTGACCTCGTCGGACGCGAAGTTGACCGGCAGGCCGCCGCCGATGTCGAGGGTGCCGACCTGACGGCGGCCGACGGTGTCGTTGATCCGCTCCGCCAGCTCGTACGCCACCCGCACGCCTTCCGCCATCAGCTTCAGCGGGCAGCCCTGCGAGCCGACGTGGGCGTGCAGCCGGGTCAGCCACGGCCGGGCGGCGAACGCGGCCACCACGCGCTCCTCGGCACCCGGATCCCGCAGCGCCACGCCGAACTTGGAGGTGGCGGTCGCCGTGCTCATCGCGTCGATCGCGCCGCCGCCCACCTGTGGGTTGACGCGCAGTCCGACCGGTGACGCGGACGGGCGCTCGGCCAGGAGCGCGTCCAGCCGGGTCAGCTCCTCCTCGTTGTCGGCGTTGACCGCGATGCCCAGGTCGAGCGCCTCGCGCAGTTCGGCGCGGGTCTTGGCGGGGGAGTCCAGCACGGTGCGTTCCGCGGGCACCCCGGCGGCGCGGGCCAGCGCGAGTTCGCCGGGGCTGGCGACCTCGCAGCCGATCCCCTCGTCGTCCAGCAGCCGCAGCACCGGCACCAGCGAGGCGGCCTTGACCGCGAAGGTGTGGGTCACCGGCACGTCGGGGGTGGCGAAGGCGTCGCGCAGCGCGCGGGCGCTGTCGCGGACACCGGTGACGTCGATCAGTCCGGCCACCGGCTGCTCGTCGTCCAGCAGCCCCGCCGCGACCGCGGCCCGCAGCGCGAGCGCCCGGCGCCCGGCGGCGTCGAGGCCGGTGACGTCGAGGCCGTCGGCGTCGAGTCCGTCGGTGTCGAGGCCGGTCGCGTCGCGGCCGGAGCCGGAAGGCGGGGCGGCGTGGTCGTGCGGGTGCCCGATGGCGTCGCCCGAGGCGTCGTGACCCATACATCCACTTCACCACGCGCCCGCGCGCCCGCGCACGCCGTGGCGGGTGACCCGCGCCCCCGCCCGCACCTGCGGCACCCTGGAAAGACGGGACGCAACGCGCCGAAAACCCCGCGCCGACGCGACGGAACCCGCCACGCGATCCGCGCGCCCGCGCGGCGGAAACTCGGCGCACACAACCTGTTGACTAACTCTATTCAGCCGGACAGTATGTGAATGGCTCGATCCAAGCAGGGTCGGGCGACGACCCGCGAGGAGGCGACCCGCATGTCCGCATCGGCGGCGGCACGACCCGCAGCGCAGCCCGGTCCCCGCCCGGTCCGGGCACCCCGGGGCAACCGGCTGAGCGCGCCCGGCTGGCAGCAGGAGGCCGCGCTGCGGATGCTCCAGAACAACCTCGACCCCGAGGTCGCCGAGCACCCGGACAAGCTCGTCGTCTACGGCGGCACCGGCAAGGCCGCCCGCGACTGGCGCTCCTTCGAGGCGATGGTCCGTACGCTGGAGGGCCTGAAGCAGGACGAGACGATGCTCGTCCAGTCCGGCCGCCCGGTCGGCGTGATGCAGACCCACGAGTGGGCGCCGCGCGTGCTGATCGCCAACTCCAACCTGGTCGGCGACTGGGCGAACTGGGAGGAGTTCCGGCGCCTGGAGCAGCTCGGCCTGACCATGTACGGCCAGATGACCGCCGGCTCGTGGATCTACATCGGCACCCAGGGCATCCTCCAGGGCACCTACGAGACCTTCTCGGCCGTCGCCGCGAAGAAGTTCAACGGCACCCTCGCCGGGACCATCACCCTCACCGCGGGCCTCGGCGGCATGGGCGGCGCCCAGCCGCTCGCCGTGACCATGAACGACGGCGTCGCCATCTGCATCGACTGCGACCCGCGCGCCATCGACCGCCGCATCGAGCACCGCTACCTGGACGTCAAGGCCGACTCCCTCGACCACGCGCTGGAGCTGGCGGTCAAGGCCCGCGACGAGCGCAAGGCGCTGTCCATCGGCCTGCTCGGCAACGCCGCGGACCTGCTGCCCAAGATGCTCGCCATGGGCGCCCCGGTCGACATCGTCACCGACCAGACCTCCGCGCACGACCCGCTCGCCTACCTGCCGACCGGTGTCGCGTTCGAGGACATGGCCGCGTACGCCACGGACAAGCCCGCCGACTTCACCCAGCGGGCCCGCGAATCGATGGCCCGCCACGTCGAGGCGATGGTCGGCTTCAAGGACGCGGGCGCCGAGGTCTTCGACTACGGCAATTCGATCCGGGGCGAGGCCCAACTCGCCGGGTACACCCGGGCGTTCGACTTCCCCGGCTTCGTGCCCGCCTACATCAGGCCGCTGTTCTGCGAGGGCAAGGGCCCGTTCCGCTGGGCGGCGCTGTCCGGCGACCCGAAGGACATCGCGGCCACCGACCGCGCGATCCTCGATCTGTTCCCGGAGAACGAGTCGCTGGCCCGCTGGATCAAGATGGCCGGTGAGCGCGTCCACTTCCAGGGCCTGCCCGCCCGCATCTGCTGGCTCGGCTACGGCGAGCGCGACAAGGCCGGCGAGCGGTTCAACGACATGGTCGCCTCCGGCGAACTGTCCGCGCCGATCGTCATCGGCCGCGACCACCTCGACTGCGGTTCGGTCGCCTCGCCGTACCGGGAGACCGAGGCGATGCTCGACGGCTCCGACGCGATCGCCGACTGGCCGCTGCTGAACGCCATGGTCAACGTCGCCTCCGGCGCCTCCTGGGTCTCCATCCACCACGGCGGCGGCGTCGGCATGGGCCGCTCGATCCACGCCGGTCAGGTCACCGTCGCCGACGGCACGCCGCTGGCGGGCGAGAAGATCCGCCGGGTGCTCACCAACGACCCCGGCATGGGCGTCATCCGGCACGTGGACGCGGGCTACGACCGCGCCGACGAGGTCGCCGCCGAGCGCGGGGTGCGCGTCCCGATGCGCGAGGGTGGGACCGCGTGACCCACGACGCGGCCGGACGGACGGCGGCGCGCACCGCGCCGCCGTCCTCCGGGACCTTCCACAGCCTGTGGAACGACCTGCTCCCGATAGGCCGGGACGCCGGCTCGCACGGCTACCGGCGCTACGCCTGGACCGGCGCCGACGCCGACTGCCGCGAGTGGTTCAAGGCGCAGGCCACCACGCGCGGCCTGGCCTACGAGGTCGACCGCAACGGCAACCAGTGGGCCTGGCTGGGCGACCCGGCCGCCGGTGACGCCGTGGTCACCGGCTCCCACCTCGACTCGGTCCCCGACGGCGGCGCCTTCGACGGGCCGCTGGGCGTGGTGTCCTCGCTCGCCGCGCTCGACGAACTGCGCGCCCGCGGCGCCGAGTTCACCCGGCCGCTCGCGATCACCAACTTCGGCGACGAGGAAGGCGCCCGCTTCGGCCTGGCCTGCGTCGGCTCGCGGCTGACGGCGGGGCAGCTGACCGCCGCCAAGGCCCGCGAACTGCGCGATGCCGACGGCATCACCCTCGCGCACGCCATGGAACGCGCCGGGTACGACCCGGAGGCGATCGGCGCCGACCCCGAACGCCTCGCCCGCATCGGCGCGTTCGTCGAACTCCACGTCGAGCAGGGCCGCGCCCTGGACATCAGCGGCGACCCGGTCGGCGTCGCCTCCGCGATCTGGCCGCACGGCCGCTGGCGCTTCGACTTCCGCGGCGAGGCCAACCACGCGGGCACCACCCGCCTGGAGGACCGCCGCGACCCCATGCTCACCTACGCCGACACCGTGCTCGCCGCCCGCGAACAGGCCCGACTGGCAGGCGCGTTGGCCACCTTCGGCAAGGTCGCCGTCGAGCCCAACGGCGTCAACGCCATCCCGTCGCTGGTACGCGGCTGGCTGGACTCCCGCGCCGCCGACGAGGCCACCCTCGCCCGGGTCGTCGCAGGCGTGGAGCGCGCCGCCCGCGACAGCGGCGAGCGCTCCGGCATCGGCGTCGACGTCACCCGTGAGTCCTTCACCCCCGTCGTGGAGTTCGAACACGGGCTGCGCGACCGGCTCGCCGGGCTCCTCGCCGACGACGACGGCCGCCCCGCGCCCGTCCTGCCGACCGGCGCGGGACACGACGCGGGCATCCTGTCCGCCGCCATCCCGACCGCCATGCTGTTCGTGCGCAACCCCACCGGCATCTCGCACTCCCCGGCGGAGGCCGCCGACGAGGACGACTGCCTCGCCGGGGTCACCGCGCTCGCCGACGTACTGGAGGGCCTGGCGTGTCGCTGACGGCACCGACCTACTGGGCGCAACACGCCTGGCTCGGCGACCGCGCCGAGCCGGGCACGCTGATCGAGACCGCCGCGGACGGCACGATCGCCGCCGTCCGCACCGGCGTCACCGCCCCGCCGCCCGGCGCCGTCACCCTGCGCGGCCTGACCCTGCCGGGCCTGGCCAACGCCCACAGCCACGCCTTCCACCGCGCCCTTCGCGGCACCGTGCAGCGCGACCGCGGCACCTTCTGGACCTGGCGCGAGACGATGTACGAGGTGGCCGGCCGGCTCACCCCGGACAGCTACTTCGCCCTGGCCCGCGCCGTCTACGCCGAGATGGCGCTCGCCGGGATCACCTGCGTCGGCGAGTTCCACTACCTGCACCACCAGAGCGGCGGCACGCCCTACGCCGACCCCAACGCCATGGGGGAGGCGCTGATCGCCGCCGCGGCCGAAGCCGGCATCCGCATCACCCTCCTCGACACCGCCTACCTGCACGGCGGCCTGACCTCCGACGGCCACCGCCCGCTGGAGGGGCCGCAACTGCGCTTCGGCGACGGCTCGGCCGACGCCTGGTACGAACGCTGGCGCGCGCTCAAGGGCGGCGGGCACGCCAGGATCGGCGCGGCGCTGCACTCGGTGCGCGCCTTCTCCGAGGCCGACGGCTACGGGGAGTTCGCCCGCTGGACCGAGGGCGTGCCCACCCACATCCACCTGTCCGAGCAGCCCGCCGAGAACGAGGCGTGCCTCGCCGTCCACGGGCGCACCCCGACCCGGCTGCTGGCCGACCACGGCTTCTGGCGGCCCACCACCTCCGCCGTGCACGCCACCCACCTCACCGACGAGGACATCGCGCTGCTGGGCGCGGCGTCCACGACCGTGTGCATGTGCCCCACCACCGAACGGGACCTGGCCGACGGCATCGGCCCGGCCGTCCGACTCGCCGAGGCGGGCTGCCCGTTGAGCCTGGGCAGCGACAGCCACGCGGTCATCGACCTGCTGGAGGAGGCCCGCGCGATGGAGCTGGACGAGCGGCTGCGCACCCAGGTGCGCGGGCACTGGAGCGCCGCGCGGCTGCTCGACGCCGCGACCGGCGACGGCCACGCCTCGCTCGGCTGGCCCGAGGCGGGACGTCTCGCCCCCGGTGCGCTCGCCGACTTCAGCACCGTGGCGCTGGACACGGTGCGCACGGCGGGACCGCCCGCGCGGCTGGCGGGCGAGACCGCGGTATTCGCGGCGACCGGGGCCGACATCCGGCACACCGTGGTGGGCGGCCGCCACGTGGTCCGCGACGGGCGGCACCTGCTGGTGCCGGACGTGCCCGCGGCCCTGGCGGACGCCATCGGCGCGCTGCACGGCTGATGCCCAGCAGAGACGGCAAGCTGACGCCCGCCGGGAACGGCAAGCTGACGGTCATCAGGAACGGCAAGGAGAGCAGGACGATGACGCCCACGCCGAGGAGCGCGCCCACCGGCGCCACGACGACGGCCATCACCCACATCGGAAGCCTGGTCACCAACGATCCCTCCCTCGGTCAGGGGCCTCTCGGCCTGATCCAGGACGCGGCCGTCGTGATCGAGGGCGACCGCGTCGTCTGGGTCGGTACGTCCAGTAGAGCACCGGCCACTGACAGTCACGTCGACGCCGAGGGCCGGGCGGTGATCCCCGGCTTCGTCGACTCCCACTCGCACCTGGTCTTCGCGGGCGACCGCACCGCCGAGTTCAACGCCCGCATGGAGGGCCGGGCGTACAGCGCGGGCGGCATCCGTACGACGGTCGCCGCGACCCGCGAGGCCTCCGACGCCGAACTCGACGGCAACGTCGCCCGCTACGTCGCCGAGGCGCTGCGCCAGGGCACCACGACCATCGAGACCAAGTCCGGCTACGGGCTCACCACGGACGACGAGGAGCGCGCGCTGCGCATCGCCGCCCGCCACACCGAGGAGGTCACCTTCCTCGGGGCGCACATCGTCGCGCCGGAGTACGCGGACGACCCCGCGAAGTACGTCGAGCTGGTGACCGGTCCCATGCTGGACGCGTGCGCGCCGCACGCCCGCTGGGTCGACGTGTTCTGCGAGCGCGGGGCGTTCGACGGCGACCAGGCCCGCGCGATCCTGACCGCCGGCGCGCGGCGCGGCCTGACCCCGCGCGTCCACGCCAACCAGCTGGGCACGGGACCCGGCGTCCAGCTCGCCGTGGAACTCCAGGCGGCCTCCGCCGACCACTGCACCCACCTGACCGACGCCGACGTGGACGCCCTCGCGGCGAGCGGCGGCCGGACGGTGGCGACGCTGCTGCCCGGCGCGGAGTTCTCCACCCGGGCGACCTGGCCGGACGCCCGCCGCCTGCTGGACGCGGGCGTGGTCGTGGCGCTGTCCACCGACTGCAACCCGGGGTCGTCGTTCACCAGCTCCATGCCGTTCTGCGTGGCGCTGGCCGTGCGGGACATGGGCATGACACCCAACGAGGCGCTGTGGGCCGCCACGGCGGGCGGCGCGCGGGCGCTGCGCAGGTCGGACGTCGGCGGGATCGCGGTCGGCATGCGGGCGGACCTGGTCCTGCTGGACGCGCCCTCGCACGTGCACCTGGCGTACCGCCCGGGCGTCCCGCTGGTCAGGGCGGTCTGGCGCAAGGGCGCCCGAGCCCTCTAGCGTCCCTGGGGACCGCCAAGCCACGACGGAGGGGGGCCGGGCGCGCTCACGGGAGCGCCCGGCCAGGGGCAGGAACGCGGGACCGCCGCGGACGCGCGGACCCGGCTTCGGGCTCGCTCTCGGCGTGCTGGGCCGACCGCCCGGCCCCGCCTTCGGCGGCATTTCCCCGGGCAGATCCTTGTCGGAGACAACGAGCTGACAAGTATTCGCCGGACCAAGGACCCCGGGCCGACAGGCGAGCCCGCTCGCCGGGACCCCCTGACATGAACGCGCGGGCGCGTGCTCACGCAGAGGCGGAGGGCGTCAGGGCCGCATCACCACCCCTGGCGTCCTCCGCCGTCACCACGGCGCGCCCCGCGCGGGGGCGGGCCTCAGCTCTCCGTGAGCAGCCCCCTGCGCAGCCGCGTCAGCGTCCGCGACAGCAGACGGGAGACGTGCATCTGGGAGATGCCCAGTTCCTCGCCGATCTCCGACTGGGTCAGGTTGCCCACGAACCGCAGCGACAGGATCTGGCGGTCCCGCGCCGGAAGGCTCGCGATCAGCGGCTTGAGGGACTCGACGTACTCGATGCCCTCGAGACCGTGGTCCTCGTAGCCGATCCGGTCGGCGAGCGCGCCCTCGGAGTCGTCCTCCTCCGGCTGCGCGTCCAGCGAGCTGGCGGTGTACGCGTTGCTGGCGGCCATGCCCTCGACGACCTCTTCGCGGGTCAGGTCGAGGCGGTCGGCGAGCTCCGCGACGGTCGGCGAGCGGTCCAGCTTCTGCGCCAGCTCGTCACCGGCCTTGGCCAGGTCCAGCCGCAGTTCCTGCAGGCGGCGCGGCACCCGCACCGACCAGGAGGTGTCACGGAAGAAGCGCTTGATCTCGCCGATGATCGTCGGCATGGCGAACGTGGGGAACTCCACCCCACGGCTCAGCTCGAACCGGTCGATCGCCTTGATCAGGCCGATCGTGCCGACCTGGATGATGTCCTCCATGGGTTCGCTGCGCGAGCGGAAGCGCGCGGCCGCGAACTTCACCAGGGCGAGGTTCAGCTCGACCAGGGTGTTGCGTACGTAGGAGTACTCGGGCGTGCCCTCTTCGAGGGTCTCCAGGCGGCTGAAGAGCGTCTTGGACAGGGCCCTGGCGTCCACCGGTCCCACCTCGTCGAACGGTGGGATGTCCGGCAGGTCCGCCAGGCCCTCCAGATCCGCGGGGTCTTCCGTTTGCGCGTCGAGCCGGGGTGTCATGATCTCCTCCCTCGGGCTGACGTCGGGCACCACTGCCATCGTCCCACCATGGCAGTCGCCATCGCCGAACACATGATCACGCACTCTGCTGCGCGGCGCCTCCGGGCCAGCCGTTCACGGACATCTCGTTACCAGGCCTACCCGTTTTCCCCCGCGGGCCGCAAGTTCGGCGTGAAGGAGTTGCGGAGGTCGTGACCGGTGTCACGTGCCGCCGAGGCCCGGAAGAGGCCTTGTCGGACCGCGACTACCGCCCGGTCCGACGACGGCGTAGGGTTCAGTGGCGCAACCGAGCAACCAGGAGGAACGCGCATGGACCGCGGGATGGTCGGCACGACCGGCCGGGACCGTCTGACGGTGGCCGTGCGGCGGGAAGGCCGGTCCGCGATCTTCACGCCTGTCGGTGAGCTTGATCACCACACGGCGGAGCTGTTGCGGGAGCCGATGGAGAGCAGCGTGGAGGACGGGTACGCCAAGCTCGTCGTCGACTGCTCCCAGCTGGAGTTCTGCGACTCGACCGGACTGAACGTGCTGCTCGGGGCCCGCCTGAAGGCGGAGGCCGAGGGGGGCGGGGTGCACCTTGCCGGGCTGCTGCCCACGGTCGCCCGTGTGTTCGAGATCACGGGGGCCGAAGCCGTCTTCACCCTGCACGAGACTCTGGCCGACGCGTTGAACGAGTGACGACGACCCGCCGGGGGGCGGGCCGCCGCGGGGCTGACGACCGCCGCCCCGGCTCCCCTGATCGGCTCGCAGGAATCCATGGGTGTCGCCCGTGTTCCCTCGGGCAGGAGACTCCTCGAACTGTCGGACATCGGTGAGGTGAAGCGCTGATGAGCACCACTCGGCCTGTCATGCCGGGCGACCGTGGGCCGGACCACGGCGACCCCGGCGAACCGGCTGAGCCCGCGACCGGGCACCAGACGCGTCATCTCACGCTCACCGACGCCAGCGGCGTCGTACCGCTGGCTCGTGACTTCACCCGGCAGGCGCTGTACGACTGGGGCTGGCTTCCGGCCTCCTCCGCCGACCGCAAGGCGTCCGCGGAGGACATCCTGCTGGTCGTCTCCGAGCTGGTCACCAACGCCTGCCTGCACGGCGGCGGCCCCGACGAGCTGCGGCTGCACCAGGCGCCCCGGCTGCTGCGCCTGGAGGTGCGCGACGGCAGCGAGGGCGATCCCGCGCCGCGTACCCCGCATCAGGCCGGACGGCCCGGGGGGCACGGCATGTTCATCGTGCAGCGGCTCTGCCTGGACTGGGGGGTCGTACGGGCCTCCGACGGCCGCGAGGGCAAGACGGTGTGGGCCGAGCTGGCCTGGCCGGGCTGAGCCTGTTCTCCGTACACGCCGGGCTGAGCCCGTTCTCCGTACATCGCTGAGTCGCTTCCCGGCAGGGAGCGCAGCCGCGTGAGGCCGATCCGGGCCTGACGCGGCTTTTCGCCGTGCGGGGCCGCCCACTTTTCGCCGTCCGGGCCGCCCACGGCGACGCGAAGGGCCCGGTGCCGCCCACGGCAAGGCGAAAGGGCCCGGTGCCGCCGAAGCGGCACCGGGCCCTTTCCCGCGTTGTCCACGCGGGTCCGTCAGTGGACGTCACCCATGAGGCTGATGACGCGCTTGCGGTAGAAGAGGAACGCGATACCGGCCAGCGCCACCACGGCGCCCTGGATCGCGAAGCTCGCCTCCGACAGGAACGCGTTGCCCGCGACCAGCTGGATGATCGCCGCGGTGCAGTCGCCCGCGGTGACCGCGAGGAACCACAGACCCATCATCTGGCCCGCGTACTTCTCCGGCGCCAGCTTGGTGGTGACCGACAGGCCGACCGGCGACAGGCTCAGCTCGGCGACGGTCTGGATCAGGTAGACCACGGCCAGCCACAGCGGGGTGACCTTGGTGTCGCCGGTCGCCGCGGCCTGCGCCAGCATCATCACGCCGAAGGACAGGCCGATGCCGATCAGGCCGTAGGCGAACTTCACCGTGGTGCTCGGGTTGCGGTCCTTCAGCTTCACCCACAGCATCGCGACGAACGGGGCGAGCGCCATGATGTAGAGCGGGTTGAGCGACTGGAACCAGCTGCTCGGGAAGCCGAAGCCCCACAGCGTGCCCGCGGTGTTGTTCTGCGCGAAGACCGTCAGGGTCGAACCGGACTGGTCGTAGATCATCCAGAACACCGCGGCCGCGATGAAGAACCAGATGTAGCCGGTGACCTTGGACTTCTCGTCCGCGGTGATGTCCCGGTCGCGGCGGATCTTCACGAAGTAGTACGCGGGCAGGGCCAGGCCGGCCAGCGACAGCGGCCACAGCGCCCAGTTGATCGTGAAGTGGCCGGTGGCGGTCACGACGCCGTAGAAGGCGACCGCGAGGACCAGCCAGAACATGGCCTTCTTCATCAGCTTGGCGCGCTCGGCGGCACCCAGCGGGGTCGGGACCTCGTTGCTCTTGGGCGCCAGGTGACGGGTGCCCAGCAGGTACTGGGCGAGGCCCAGCGCCATGCCGACGCCCGCGAGGGCGAAGCCGAGGTGCCAGTTGACCTTCTGGCCGACCGTGCCGATGACCAGCGGGGCGGCGAAGGCACCGAGGTTGATGCCCATGTAGAAGATCGTGAACGCGCCGTCCCGGCGCGAGTCGTTGCGGTCCGGGTAGAGGTGGCCGACCATCGTGGAGATGTTGGCCTTCAGCAGACCCGAGCCGACCGCGATGAAGACCAGGCCGACGAAGAACGAGGCCTCGAACGGCACGGCCAGCAGGAAGTGGCCGGTCATGATGATCGCGCCGGCCACGGCCACCGTCTTGCGGGGACCCCACAGCCGGTCGGCGATCCAGCCGCCGGGCATGGCCAGCAGGTAGACCGTCGCGTTGTAGACCGAGTAGATCGCCGCGCCGGTGGCCGCCTTGAAGGCGAGACCACCCTGGGCGGTCGGGGCGACCAGGTAGAGCACGAGCAGGGCGCGCATGCCGTAGAAGCTGAAGCGCTCCCACATCTCGGTCATGAAGAGGGTGGCCAGTCCGCGGGGGTGGCCGAAGAAGGTCTTGCCGCCGGAAACAGGGGTCACCTGCTGGGCGGCGTCCTTCGTCAGGCTGGACGCCATGGTCGATCCTTGCGTTCCTGGGACGCGCGAAGAGCGGCGCGCGCCCGGGTGAGGGGTCGGCCCCCGCGCGTCGTCACGCGGTGGGCTCGGCCGGCAGCACTCCCCGCGCCGGACTGGTCGCGCCAGTTTCCGGCTACAGAAAGACCCTCGGCACCTCGTGTTCGGCCAAGGGTCACTTTGGTCGTGCTGCGGACGTCTCCTCACGGTAGGGCACAACTCGCGAAGATCGCACCGATTTGAGATGCACGTCACAGGGAGTGTTCGTAGGCCTATGGTGCCACCTCTGGCGACACACTCTGTCACCGTGATCCTTTGAGCCCCTGCCCGCGGCCCCCCGGGCCATGCCGTGCGGACTACCATCAGCCCATGACCCGAGTACTGCTCGCCGAGGACGACGCGTCCATCTCGGAACCGCTGGCCCGCGCGCTGCGCCGCGAAGGCTACGAGGTCGAGGTGCGCGAGGACGGTCCCACGGCGCTGGAGGCCGGCCTGCAGGGCGCGGTGGATCTGCTCGTGCTCGATCTCGGACTGCCCGGCATGGACGGTCTCGAGGTGTGCCGCAGGCTGCGCACGGAGGGCCACGGCTTCCCGGTGCTCGTGCTCACCGCCCGCGCCGACGAGGTGGACACGGTGGTCGGCCTGGACGCCGGAGCCGACGACTACGTGACCAAGCCGTTCCGGCTCGCCGAGCTGCTGGCCCGGGTGCGGGCCCTGCTGCGGCGCGGCACCACCGAGGCGCAGCCCGCCACCCAGGGCGTGCGGATCGACGTGGAGTCGCACCGGGCCTGGATCGGCGACGACGAACTCTCCCTCACCGCCAAGGAGTTCGACCTGCTGCGGGTGCTGGTGCGGGACGCGGGGCGGGTCGTCACGCGTGACCAGTTGATGCGCGAGGTGTGGGACACCACGTGGTGGTCGTCCACCAAGACGCTCGACATGCACATCTCCTGGCTGCGCAAGAAGCTCGGCGACGACGCCGGCAACCCCCGCTACATCTCCACCGTCCGCGGCGTGGGTTTCCGCTTCGAGAAGAACTGAGCCGCTGACCCGCGATGCGCCGCCGACTGATCAACTCCACGCTCGCCGTGGTGCTCGTGGTGATCGCCGTCTTCGGTATCTCCCTGGTCATCGTGGAGAGCCGGACGATCGAGAGCAGTGCCAGGGAGTCGGTCCAGTCGGACGCCGTCCAGCTGGTCGGTGTGGTGGAGAACCGCATCGCGGCGGGCGAGAAGGTCTCTCCCGCGGCCCTGGCCCGGCAGATCGACTCCGACCGGTACGCGGTCGTCCGGGTGCCGGGGCAGGCGCCGATCACCCTGGGCAGTCCGCCCAAGGGCGAGGTCATCCAGGCCCACGACACGGGGGCGCACGGCGAGAGCGCCGCCGTCGAGGAGTCACGCTCCGTGGTCAGTCGCGCGGTGGGCCGGACACTCCTGGTGATCCTGGCCGTGGCGCTGCTGGCCGTCGCCGCCGCCGTGGTGCTCGCGGTGCAGCAGGCGAGGCGGCTGGTGGCGCCGCTGGTCGACCTCGCGGAGACCGCCGAGCGGCTGGGCTCCGGTGACCCCAGGCCCCGGCACCGCCGCTACGGGGTGCCCGAGCTGGACCGGGTCGCGGACGTGCTGGACTCCAGCGCCGAGCGGATCGCCAAGATGCTCACGGCCGAACGCAGGCTGGCCGCCGACGCCTCCCACCAGCTGCGCACGCCGCTGACGGCGCTGTCGATGCGGCTGGAGGAGATCATCGCCACCGACGACCACCGCACGGTCAAGGACGAGGCGACGATCGCGCTGGGCCAGGTCGAGCGGCTCACGGACGTGGTGCAGCGGCTGCTGACCAACTCGCGCGACCCGCGGTCCGGCTCGGCGGTCGCCTTCGACCTGGACGAGGTCATCAAGCAGCAGATGCAGGAGTGGCGGCCCGCCTACCGGGGCGAGGGGCGGCTGCTGTCGCGCTCGGGCACCCGCGGGCTGCGCGCGGTCGGCACCCCGGGCGCGGTCGCCCAGGTCCTTGCCACCCTCATCGAGAACGCGTTGATGCACGGCTCGGGCGCGGTCAGCATCCACACGCGGGTCACCGGCAACCAGGCGGTCGCCGAGGTGACCGACGAGGGCCAGGGCGTCCCGCCCGACCTGGGCTCCCGGGTCTTCGAGCGCACCGTCAGCGGGCGCAACTCCACCGGCCTCGGCCTCGCGGTCGCCCGCGACCTGGCGGAGGCGGACGGCGGCCGTCTGGAGCTGCTCCAGCAGCGCCCCCCGGTCTTCGCCCTGTTCCTGGCCCGGGAGGGCGCCGAGCGGACCCAGGACGGCCGAAGGGGCCCCGATGACGACGGGACCCCTTCGGTGCGCTGACGGCGGCGGCCCGTACAGGCGGCCGGCGGAACGCGGTCAGTACTGCCGCCGGAACGCGGTCAGTACTTGCGGGTGGCGTTGGCCCGGGCCGCGTGCTCCGCGTCGGTCAGGAGGATCGCCTCGGCCTGCTCGACCGCCTTGGCGGGCAGCGAGCGGAAGACCCAGGTGCGGTAGGACCAGAAGCGGAAGAGCGTCGCGACGCCGATGCCGAGGAACTTGAAGAAGTTGTTGGCGAGCGGGCCGTCCCAGCCCATGCCGTAGGTGGCCAGGAACAGCACGCCGTTCTCGATCAGCGCGCCGATGGCACTGAAGAAGACGAACAGCCCGATCTCACGGCCCCGGCCGGAGCGCTCGGCGTCCCGGTAGGTGAAGTACCGGAAGCCGACGTAGTTGAAGGCGATGGAGACCGTGGTCGCGATGATGCTCGCGCGGACGGTCTGCAGGTGTGTCGTTTCGCGCAGCAGGTTGAACACGACGAGGTTGACGCCGATGCCGGCGATGCCCACGACACCGAACTTGGCGATCTCGCGGTAGAGGAGCCTCAGTCGAGTGTTCAGCGCGCTCAGTCGACTCATGATGTCGCTAGACCCTGTCTGTCGGTGGTCCGTGTCGGTGTCCGATCGCGTGCGATCGGCTCGATGTCTGATCGGTTCGGTGCCGACCGGTCGATCCGTCGACCGGTACGCGACCGGTGGCTTCCGACCGCTGCGCCGACGACTCGGCGCTCATGTCCCGCCTGCCCACTGCGGGCTGTTCGACCGCATCCCCGATCCTCATGCTAACTGTCGGTGGTGAACGGCCGCCTGCCGAAGGGTGGCGAACCGGCCGGGCAGGCACCGGGCGGGGACGGCAGTCCCCTCCACCACATAGGACGATCCCGCCCCGGATGCGGTTCTGCGCCCCAACCTTAAATTCCGCTTACATTTCTGTGGGCGTTTTCGCGACTTCCGTGTCTTCCGCCAAGACGCCGAGGGCCCGTTTCGTACTTTCGTACGAAGATCATCTGGGTGGGGTGTCGATCGGCCGATACCCTGGGAGGGTGACATTCCCCGTAGTCGGCATGGTCGGGGGCGGCCAGCTCGCCCGTATGACGCATGAAGCGGGCATCCCGCTCGGCGTCCGTTTCAAACTGCTCAGCGACGGTCCGCAGGACTCCGCGGCCCAGGTCGTCGGGGACGTCGTGGTGGGCGACTACCGCGACCTGGAGACGCTGCGCGCCTTCGCTCGCGGCTGCGACGTGGTCACCTTCGACCACGAGCACGTCCCCACCGAGCACTTGCGCGCGCTCCAGGCCGAGGGCGTCGTCGTGCGCCCCGGGCCCGACGCGCTGGTGCACGCCCAGGACAAGGGCGTCATGCGCGAGCGGCTGACGGCGATCGGGGTGCCCTGCCCGCGCCACCGCATCGTCGAGGACCCGCGGGACGTCGAGGCGTTCGCGGCCGAGGGCTCGGGATTCCCCGTTGTCCTGAAGACCGTGCGCGGCGGTTACGACGGCAAGGGCGTGTGGGTGGTGCGGGACGTCGAGGGCGCCGCCGAACCGTTCCGCGCGGGGGTGCCCGTACTGGCCGAGGAGAAGGTCGACTTCGTCCGCGAGCTGGCAGCCAACGTCGTGCGTTCCCCGCACGGCCAGGCCGTCGCGTACCCGGTGGTGGAGTCCGTCCAGGTGGACGGCGTGTGCGACACGGTGATCGCGCCCGCGCCCGAGCTGTCGGACGAACTCGCCGCGCACGCCCAGCAGTTGGCGCTCACCATCGCCAAGGAACTCGACGTCGTCGGCCATCTCGCCGTCGAGCTGTTCGAGACCGCCGACGGCCGGGTGCTGGTCAACGAACTCGCGATGCGCCCGCACAACAGCGGCCACTGGACCCAGGACGGCGCCGCCACCTCGCAGTTCGAGAACCACCTGCGCGCCGTGCTCGACCTGCCGCTCGGCGACCCGCGTCCGCGCTCCCGCTGGACGGTGATGTCCAACGTCCTGGGCGGCGACTACCCCGACATGTACTTCGCGTACCTGCACTGCATGGCACGCGACCCCGCCCTGCGCATCCACATGTACGGGAAGGACGTGAAGCCGGGCCGTAAGGTCGGACACGTCAACACCTACGGCGACGACCTGGCCGACGTGCGCGAGCGGGCCCGGCACGCCGCCGACTACCTGCGAGGGACGATCCAAGAGTGACCGAAGCACACCGCGACGGGCGGTCCGCGCCGCTCGTCGGCATCGTCATGGGCTCCGACTCCGACTGGCCGGTCATGGAGGCCGCCGCGAAGGCGCTGGAGGAGTTCGAGGTCCCCTACGAGGTCGACGTCGTCTCGGCGCACCGCATGCCGCGCGAGATGATCGCGTACGGCGAGCAGGCCGCCGGGCGCGGGCTGAAGGCGGTCATCGCGGGCGCGGGCGGGGCGGCCCACCTGCCCGGCATGCTGGCCTCGGTCACCACGCTGCCGGTCATCGGGGTGCCGGTGCCGCTGAAGTACCTCGACGGGATGGACTCGTTGCTGTCCATCGTGCAGATGCCCGCCGGGGTGCCGGTCGCCACCGTCTCGGTCGCCGGGGCGCGCAACGCGGGGCTGCTCGCGGTGCGGATGCTCGGCGCGTACGAGCCCGAACTCGCCACGCGCATGCGGCACTTCCAGGAGGCCCTGAACGCGCAGGCCACCGAGAAGGGGCGGCGGCTGCGGGCCAAGGCGGGCGGCGAGGGAGAAGGGTTCGGTTTCGGTGGCTGAGACGACGGCGTCGGCGACGTGGGACGAGCGGGTGGCGCGGGCGCGTGAGCTGCTCGCCGCGCACCCGGTGGTGGACGGGCACAACGACCTGCCGTGGGCGCTGCGCGAGCAGGTGCGCTACGACCTCGACCGGCTCGACGTGGGCCGCGACCAGAGCGCGTCGCTGCACACCGACATCCCCAGGATGCGGGCCGGCGGGCTCGGCGCGCAGTTCTGGTCGGTGTACGTGCGCACCGACCTCGCCGGGGACGACGCGGTCAGCGCGACCCTCGAACAGATCGACGTCGTACGGCAGTTGACCGAGCGCTACCCGCGGGACCTGCGTCTCGCGCTGACCGCGGACGACATGGAGACCGCGCGGGCCGAGGGGCGGATCGCCTCCCTGATGGGCGCCGAGGGCGGGCACTCCATCAACTGCTCGCTCGCCACGCTGCGCGCCTTCCACGCGCTGGGCGTGCGCTACATGACGCTCACGCACAACGACAACACCCCGTGGGCGGACTCCGCGACCGACGAGCCGAAGGCGAACGGGCTGACCCGCTTCGGCGAGGAGGTCGTGCGCGAGATGAACCGGCTGGGCATGCTGGTGGACCTCAGCCACGTCTCGGCCGACACCATGCGCGACGCGCTGCGGGTCACCGAGGCGCCGGTGCTCTTCTCGCACTCCTCCTCGCGGGCCGTCTGCGACCACCCGCGCAACATCCCGGACGACGTGCTGGAGACGCTGCCGGGCAACGGCGGTGTGGCGATGGCGACGTTCGTGCCGAAGTTCATCCTGCCCGCGGCCATCGCGTGGACGAAGGCGGCCGACGAGAACATGCGGGGACACGGCCTGCACCCGCTGGACACCACGGCGGCGGGGATGGCGGTGCAGCGGGAGTTCGAACGGACCAGGCCCCGGCCGGTCGCCACCGCGGCGACGGTCGCCGACCACCTCGACCACATGCGCGAGGCCGCCGGGATCGACCACATCGGCATCGGCGGCGACTTCGACGGCACGGCGTTCACCCCGGCCGGGCTGGACGACGTCTCGGGCTACCCGAACCTGATCGCGGAACTGCTGGGCCGCGGCTGGTCGGACGCGGACCTGGCGAAGCTGACGTGGCGCAACGCGGTGCGGGTGCTTCGGGGGGCGGAGGACGCCGCGTCGGGGATTCGGGCTTCCCGGGGGGCGTCCAACGCGACCCTGGAGTCTCTGGACGCGTAAGTCTTTTCCCCCGCCCACCCACCCGTTTACCGTCCAACGGACCATCCCGACGGGTGGGCGGGGGCTCCCCTCACGCGTTCGGGCGGCCCATCGCCCTGAACGTCCAGCCCGCCTCGCGCCACAGCTGCGGGTCCAGCGTGTTGCGGCCGTCCAGGACGACCCGTTCCGCCGCGACCCCCGCCAGCTCCGCGGGATCCAGCTCGCGGAACTGCTTCCACTCCGTCAGGTGCAGCACCGCGTGCGCGCCGCGGACCGCCTCCAGCGCGGTGGGGGCGTAGGCCAGCGTCGGGAAGAGCCGGGCCGCGTTCTCCATGCCCTTCGGGTCGAAGACGGTGACCTGCGCGCCCTGGAGGTGTATCTGGCCCGCGACGTTCAGCGCGGGCGAGTCCCGTACGTCGTCGGAGTCGGGCTTGAACGTCGCGCCCAGCACCGCGACCCGCTTGCCGAGGAACGCCCCGCCGCACGCCTCCCGGGTCAGCTCGACCATGTGCGACCTGCGGCGCATGTTGATCGAGTCGACCTCGCGCAGGAAGGTCAGCGCCTGGTCGGCGCCCAGCTCGCCCGCGCGGGCCATGAAGGCGCGGATGTCCTTGGGCAGGCAGCCGCCGCCGAAGCCGATCCCGGCGCGCAGGAACTTGCGGCCGATGCGGTCGTCGTGGCCGATCGCCTCGGCGAGCTTCACCACGTCGCCGCCGGCCGCCTCGCAGACCTCGGCCATCGCGTTGATGAACGAGATCTTGGTGGACAGGAAGGAGTTCGCCGCGTTCTTCACCAGTTCTGCGGTGGCGTAGTCGGCGACGACGAACGGCGTGCCGTCGGCCACCGGCTTGGCGTAGACCTCGCGCAGCAGCTTCTCCGCCGTCCCGCCGCGTACGCCCACCACGATGCGGTCCGGGCGCAGGGTGTCCTGCACGGCGAAGCCCTCGCGCAGGAACTCCGGGTTCCACGCCAGGTCGACCGCGTCACCGGCCGGGGCCAGTTCCGCGACGCGCGCCGCGAGCCGGGCCGCCGAGCCGACCGGGACGGTGGACTTGCCGACGACCAGCGCGGGGCGGGTCAGCAGCGGCGCCAGCGCGTCGATCGCGCTGTCCACGTAGCTCATGTCGCAGGCGTACTCGCCGTGCTTCTGGGGGGTGTTGACGCAGACGAAGTGCACGTCGCCGAAGTCGGCGACCTCCTGCCAGGAGGTGGTGAAGCGCAGCCGCCCGGTCGAGCCGTCGATGCCCTCGACGTGGCGGGCCAGCAGCTCGTCGAGCCCCGGCTCGTACATCGGCACGCGTCCGGCCCGCAGGGTCTCGATCTTGGCGGGGTCGATGTCGAGCCCCAGCACCTCGAAGCCCAGCTCCGCCATCGCGGCGGCGTGCGTCGCGCCGAGGTAGCCGGTGCCGATCACGGTGAGCTTCAGCGTCACGGAGTTCTCGCCCTTCGCAGTGCGCCGTCGAATGCGTCAGCCGAGCATAGTCGGGGTGAATGAGGGGTGCCGAGCGCGCCGGGGCGGCGGCTGGGGCAGGCCCGGCCCGCGGTGGTGGCCGCTGTCGGCAAACTCACGTATCGCGGCCCGGTACGGCGGCCGTAGAATTAGGTTACTTAACGGTAGTTAGCTGAGCTTGGGAGTGAGAGACCTTGGCGGGTTCGACTGATTTCGACCTCTACCGGCCGTCCGAGGAGCACGACATGCTCCGTGAGACGGTGCGCTCCCTCGCCGAGGCGAAGATCGCGCCGTTCGCCGCCGAGGTGGACGAGCAGGGCCGCTTCCCGCAGGAGGCCCTCGACGCGCTGGTCGCCGCCGACCTCCAGGCCGTCCACGTCCCCGAGTCCTACGGCGGCGCCGGCGCCGACGCGCTCGCCACCGTGATCGTCATCGAGGAGGTGGCCCGCGTCTGCGCGTCCTCCTCGCTGATCCCGGCCGTCAACAAGCTGGGCTCGCTGCCGGTGATCCTCTCCGGCTCCGAGGAGCTGAAGAAGAAGTACCTGGGCCCGCTCGCCAAGGGCGACGCGATGTTCTCGTACTGCCTGTCGGAGCCGGACGCCGGTTCCGACGCCGCGGGCATGAAGACCCGCGCGGTGCGCGACGGCGACTCCTACGTCCTCAACGGCGTCAAGCGCTGGATCACCAACGCGGGCGTCTCCGAGTACTACACGGTGATGGCCGTGACCGACCCGGAGAAGCGCTCCAAGGGCATCAGCGCGTTCGTGGTCGAGAAGTCGGACGAGGGCGTGTCGTTCGGCGCGCCGGAGAAGAAGCTCGGCATCAAGGGCTCGCCGACCCGCGAGGTCTACCTCGACAACGTGCGCATCCCCGCCGACCGCATGATCGGCGCCGAGGGCACCGGCTTCGCCACCGCGATGAAGACCCTCGACCACACCCGCATCACCATCGCCGCCCAGGCGCTCGGCATCGCGCAGGGCGCGCTGGACTACGCCAAGGGCTACGTGCAGGAGCGCAAGCAGTTCGGCAAGCCGATCGGCGACTTCCAGGGCGTGCAGTTCATGCTGGCCGACATGGCGATGAAGCTGGAGGCGGCCCGCCAGCTGACCTACTCCGCCGCCGCCCGCTCCGAGCGCGTCTCGCTGGGCGCCGACGGCCGCGGCGAGGACCTCACGTTCCACGGCGCCGCCGCCAAGTGCTTCGCCTCCGACGCCGCGATGGAGATCACCACCGACGCGGTGCAGCTCCTCGGCGGCTACGGCTACACCCGTGACTACCCGCTGGAGCGCATGATGCGCGACGCGAAGATCACCCAGATCTACGAGGGCACCAACCAGGTCCAGCGCATCGTGATGGCGCGTAACCTGCCCTAGTCCTCCGGCAGTTCGACCGTTTTCGACGGCCCCCGGCGCACCGCGCCGGGGGCCGTCGTCTGTGTGCCCGCGAGCAGCTTGCTGTGTGAAGTGGCTCGTCAGATGTGTTGGTGACAACGTTCGCGCGGGTTTCTTGGTTCTTCCTTTGCCGTTCACTCCTTGTTGACGCATGAACATCAACAGTAGTTTTCCAGCCAGCCACCACTGCCTGTGGTGGCAGTCGCGGGAACGGTCGGTGTCCCTGCACCTTCCGCCGTACCGCGACGCACCCGCACCGCAGTTCTGTAACTCCCGGTTCATTCAGCCTCAGGAGGCAGTACGTTGCGCACCCCCATATCGGCGTCCCCCCTCGCCACGCCCTCGCGCCGCATCGCCTGGTCCGTGGTCGCGTCCGCCGCGCTCGCCGTGTCCGGCCTGGCCGCCGCCGCGCCCGCCGGAGCCGCCGCCGCGACGCACGCGGGCCCGTCGTGGACCCGGTCCTGCGCCACCCCCACGAGAGCGGGCGTCATGGCCTGCAACGCCCTGCGCGTCACCAGCGTCAAGGAGCACGTCAGCGCCGACGGCGTCAGCAAGGACGCCACCCCCTCCGGCTTCGGCCCGAGCGACCTGCGCAGCGCCTACAACCTCCCGGCGAACGGCGGCGCCGGCCAGACCGTCGCGATCGTCGACGCCTACGACGACCCCAACGCGGCCTCGGACCTGGCGACCTACCGCAGCCAGTACGGCCTGCCCGCCTGCACCACGTCCAACGGCTGCTTCGAGAAGGTCAGCCAGACCGGCAGCACCACCAGCCTGCCGAGCGCGGACAGCGGCTGGGCCGGTGAGATCTCCCTCGACCTCGACATGGTCTCGGCGGTCGCCCCGAACGCCCACATCATCCTGGTCGAGGCCAAGTCGGCGACCACCGCCAACCTCGGCACCGCCGTCAACGAGGCCGTGAAGCTGGGCGCGAAGTTCGTCTCCAACAGCTACGGCGGCTCCGAGTCCTCCTCGGACTCCTCGTACGACACCAAGTACTACGACCACCCGGGCGTCGCCGTCACCGCCTCCTCCGGCGACGACGGCTACGGCGTGGAGTACCCGGCCGCCTCCAAGTACGTCACCGCGGTCGGCGGCACCTCGCTGGCGAAGGCCTCCAACTCCCGCGGCTGGAGCGAGAGCGTGTGGTCGACCTCGTCCACCGAGGGCGCGGGCTCCGGCTGCTCCAAGGACGACGCCAAGCCGACCTGGCAGAAGGACACCGGCTGCTCCAAGCGCACCGTCGCCGACGTCTCGGCGGTCGCCGACCCGGCCACCGGTGTCGCGGTCTACCAGACCTACGGCGCGTCCGGCTGGTCGGTCTACGGCGGCACCTCGGTCGCCTCGCCGATCATCGCCGCGGTCTACGCGGACGCCGGCACCCCGTCCTCCGGCTCGACCCCGGCCTCCTTCCCGTACGCGCACACCTCGTCGCTCAACGACGTGACCAGCGGCAAGACCGCGTCGTGCTCGCCGGCGTACCTGTGCACCGCGGAGACCGGCTACGACGGCCCGACCGGCCTCGGCACCCCGAACGGCCTGACCGCCTTCACCGGCTGACGACAGCGGTGAGGCCGAAGGCCATCATGGCGGCGCCCGGCCCACGCCCGGCCCGGCACCGCCCACCGACCGGCTGACCCCCGGTCACGACACGGCGTACGGCGTGAGCCCACCCCTCGCGGGCGGCTCACGCCGTACGCGTGTGTCACCGGACGTGGTGCGGGTCAGCCCGCCGAGCCGGAGGCCGTGGCGCCCGCCGTGACCGGTTCGTCGTTCTGGATCTGGCTGAAGAGCTGCTTCGCCTTCGTCATGTCCCACTGGACCGCGTCGCCGTCGCTCGGGGTCGACAGGTTCGCGTTGCCGATCGGGACGGTGATCGACTTGCCCTTGCCGCTGGAGACGTCCTTCATGTCGAAGAACATCTCGCCCAGGTCGAACAGGCTCATGCCCTTGTCGACGTTGAGGGTCTCCAGGCCCGCGCCGAGCACCGGGTAGAGCTTGAACGGGTTGAGCACGGTCGAGGGGGACGCGGCCTGGTGGGCCAGGGTCGAGAGGAACTTCTGCTGGTTGCGCATGCGGCCCAGGTCCTCGTCGGCCTCCGCGTGCCGCTCGCGCACGAACTCCAGCGACTGCGCGCCGTTGAACTTCTGGCAGCCCGCCTTGAAGTCGGCGCCCGAGTCCTTGTCCACGACCGCGTGGTCGAGGCACATGTTGACGCCGCCGAGCGCGTTGACCAGGTTGACGAAGCCGGTGAAGCCGATCTCCGCGTAGTGGTCGATGTGGATGCCGGTGTTGTACTCGACGGTCTGGATCAGCAGGGCCGGGCCGCCCCAGGAGTACGAGGTGTTCAGCTTGTGCGTGGTCGCCGGGTACTTCTTGCCGGAGGTGCCGGTGAACGCCGGGATCGTGACGTAGGAGTCACGCGGCAGGCTCATCAGGGTGTCGCCGTTGCTGCCGGTGTGCAGGATCATCATCGAGTCCGTGCGTCCGCCGTCGGCGGCACCGGTGTGCAGCTGCTCCTCCTCCTGCTTGCTCATGCCCTCGCGGCTGTCCGAGCCGACGATCAGGTAGTTGGTGCCCTTGCCGGACGCCGGCTGGTTCGGGACCGCGCTCAGGTTCACCGTGCGCGACAGCTTGCCGTCCGCCCAGAAGTACGTGCCGACGCTCGCCGCGATCAGCACGACGACCAGCGTGAGCACGCCGTACGTGATGCGCTTGCGCCAGTTCTTCGGGCGCCCGGTGCCACCGCCCCCGGCCCGGTAGACGCGGCCCGAGCCGCCGCCCCCGTCCGGCTGCCGCGGCACCCGCCCCCCGGCGGCGCCGCCCCTGCGCGGGGACAGCTCCGGGGGCAGCGGCGGCTCGGCGTACGAACCGTGCCCACCGCGCGCCTGCGGCGGCGGGCCGTACTGCTGATGCTGTACGTGTCCGTCACGCCGCTGTACGTGCGGCATCACGCGAGCGCCGTCCTGCTCGCCGTCGTCCTCGGGCCATCCGTTCATGCAGAGCAGTGTGCCCGCTGAACCTGGGGGTCAGGGCGCCGGAGACGGTTCTGTAGCAGAGCTGATGGATTGGTCACACGACTTTCATGATCATCGGGTGATGCGGGGCGTGGGAGGGGGCGGTGTGGCGGGTGGGGTGACGCGTCTAAGGTGCGGAACATGTCTGGTGAGAGCGATCTGCGGAAACTGCTGACCGGGATGCGGCCCGAGCTGAACGCGGGCTGTTACGTGTTCACCACGGTCGATGACGGTGTCGTGCCGGTGGGCGTGACCCCGGTCGTCACCGTCGCCGAACGGGAAGGGCTGACGCTGGTCGTGCCGCAGAGGGAGGCGGACGCGGCGGGCCTGGCGTACGCGTACGTGGCGGGCTGGATCACCCTGCGGGTCCACTCGGCGCTGGAGGCCGTCGGACTCACCGCCGCCGTAGCGCGGGAACTCGCCGACGCGGGTCTGAGCTGCAACGTGATCGCCGGATTCCACCACGACCACCTCTTCGTGCCGTACGAGCGGGCCGCTGAGGCGGTCGCGCTGCTGGAGGACCTAGCGCGAGGCTCCGCCTGAGACGGCGATGGACCCGGACCGGGGGCGCCAACCTGCCCGTCCACGGCGGAAGTTCGCCCCAGCGGCGGCCCATCGGCTCACGTTTTCCGCGTGCCGCCACCCCGTATCGCCGTCGTGCCCATCCTCATGTCGCACTTGAGCAGGTACGCGGCGACCTCCTCCGGCTGCGCGCAGCGGGGGAGCGGGTCGAGACCGACCAGGACCGCTACCGGCCCGCCGTCCGCCACGAAACGCGACCACTGCTCGCCCACGGTCAGCCGCACGTCGTGCGACCAGCCGTCCACCCGCAGCCGCGCACCCCGCGCGTCCAGCGTCACCCGCTCCCCGATGTACGGGATGCTGCGCGACGGCTCCGCCAGCCCCAGCGCGTCCGCGAAGTCCATCGCCTCGTACGCGCCCTCCGGATGCGCCGCCAGCAGGAACGCGACCTGCCCGATCGCGGTCCTCTCCAGCCACGACCACGTCGCCAGCGCGTGGATGTCCTCCGGCGTCACCCGTCCACCTCGGACTTCAGCACGAACCACACCTCTTTGCCCGGCGCGCCCTCCGGTGCGGGAATCGCACCCCAGGCGTGCGCCGTCTTGCTCAGCAGAAACATCCCCCGCCCACTCTCCGAGAGGAAGTCCGGCTCGCGCACGACCGGAAGCTCCGGCTCCTTGTCGCTCACCGAAACCCGGATCCCATCCGCGATCCTACGCAGCGTCAGCACGCATTCCGGTGACTTCGCGTGTTTGTGGACATTGCTGAGGAGTTCCGTCACGCCCATCGCGGCGGGGCGTGCGAGGTCCTCGACCTCCCAGGCCCGCAACTGCGCGCGGACGATACGGCGGACGACGGCAAGGGCGTGCGGGGCGGCGTCCAGGGACAACCGGCAGTGTGAGGCGCTCAGTTGGACGGGAGCGTCGATCGGGGGAACTTCGGCGTTCATGTACTCAAGTAACCTCACGGCGCGTTACGGTCGCCAGACGCTGAGGTGGTACGGCGCGGATCGTGCGGTTGGCACCGCTGCCCGTGCTGCCGTGTGCGGGGCGGTCGTGGTGAGGAGTACGAGATGGGCGGCAGGCATGACCCGGTGTCGATCGGCCTGGTCATCTTCGGAAGTCAGCAGCGTGCGTTGCGTGAGCTCGCCGGGTTGACGCAGGCGGAGCTCGGCAAACGGATCATTTGTTCCGAGTCCCTGGTCCGCATGGTCGAGCGCGGCGAGCGGCGCCCCAAGCCCGCTTACCTGAAGGCGGCGGACCGAGCACTGGAGGCACGTGGTCTGCTTCTGGTGGCTGCGAAGCACCTGGACGACGAACGCTACCCGACGTGGTTCGTGCCGTACCGGCAAACGGAGGCCGAGGCCGTCGCCTTCAACGCCTATGACTCGAACGTCGTGAACGGACTGTTGCAGACCGAGGAATACGCGCGCGCTGTCCTCATGGCAGCCTGCCCGTCCTTCGGAGACGCCGAGCTGGAACAGCGCCTGGCCGCTCGGATGGATCGGCAGAGCTTGCTGGCGCGGGCGGAGCCGCCGATGATGGCGTTCGCGATGGAGGAATGGGTGCTGCGGCGCCCTATCGGAGGCCCGGCGGTGCTCAAGCGCCAACTGCACCGGCTTTTGGAGGTGGGCGAGGCACGTCATGTCACGCTGCAAGTCATGCCCATGGACAGCGAGACACATGCCGGGCTGGACGGGCCCCTGCACCTGATCACCCTTCCGGACGGGCGTCGACTGGGCTACGTGGAAGGGCAGGCGGGCAGTTCGTATGTCACGGATCCGGGCGAACTGAGCGCCCTGGAGCAGCGGTTCGGCAATATTCGCGCACAGGCCCTCAACGCGGAGGCATCCCTGTGTCTCATCGATCGTCTCGCGGGAGAACTATGACCAGGCATTCCGGTGAAGAGACCGCCTCCAGGCGGTCGCAGCCTGACCTCAGGGGTACCGCGGAATACCGTTCCGCCGAAGTCGCCCTGAAGTGGCGGAAGTCGACTCACAGCGGTACCCAGGGCGGTGCGTGCGTCGAGGTGGCCGCCTGCCCCTCGGTTGTCCATGTTCGGGACAGCAAGGACCCTGACGGCCCCGCCCTTACGTTCGGGGCGGAGCAGTGGTCTGCGTTCGTGCGCTTCGCCGTACAACAAGGCTGAGCGTCCCCTCAGCGAGAGGTGACCATGAGCGAACTCGTGTGGTTCAAGTCCAGCTACAGCGGTAACGAGGGCGGCCAGTGCGTTGAAGTCGCCCTGGAATGGCGGAAGTCCACGTACAGCGGCAACCAGGGTGGCGACTGTGTCGAGGTCGCCGCCTGCCCCTCTGTCATCCACATTCGGGACAGCAAAGATCCTGACGGTCCGGCCCTGGCGTTCGATCCCGCGCAATGGTCCGCCTTCGTGGGGTTCGCCGTGCGGCACGGCTGAGCGGCCTCCATCACGGAACTCATCGGGGGAGCGGTCCTTGACCGCTCCCCCGACCCCGCCCGCTCAGGCCAACCGGAGGGCCCCCACCGGTCCGCCGGGAAAACCCGTTGCGAGCGACCCGCCTCGGATGGCTGACTGGTCGGCCACCGATCAGGGAGGGACATGACCGCGCCGCTGCCCACACCCTCGTTGCAAACCGCTCGTCTTCGGCTGCGCGCCTTCGACGACGCGGACGCGGACGACATCTTCGGGTTGCAGAGCAACGCCCACATCCTGCGGTACTGGGACTCACCCCCGTGGACCGAACGCTCCCGCGCCGAGCAGTTCATCGCCTCTTGCCGACGGATCGAACAGGAGGGCACCGGCGCACGGTTGGCCGTGGACCGTGTCTCCGACGGGGCGTTCATCGGCTGGTGCACCCTGAACAGCTGGAATCCGGACTTCCGCAGCGCGTCGCTCGGTTACTGCTACGACGACGCTGCATGGGGCCAGGGCTACGCGACCGAGGCGGCGCGCGCTCTGCTGGGGTGGGCGTTCGGCACGCTGGACCTTAACCGCGTCCAGGCCGAGGCCGACACGCGCAATGCGGCCTCAGCCCGTGTGCTGGAGAAGCTCGGCTTCGTGCGGGAAGGGACGTTGCGGGAGGACTGCGTCGTCAACGGCGACGTCTCCGACTCCTGGATCTACGGGCTGCTCAGGCGCGAGTGGCGGCCGTCGTCCGAACCGGCACCCGCCCACTGAGCCCTGTCGCCCGGCGCCCGCCTGCCGGCCGACCCCCGAGCGACTGATCACCTCGCCGGACCCACACACATGAGACGACGCCTACGTGGCGATCGTGGTCACCGCTTCGACGCCGTACGTCCGCGCGTAACCGTTCTCCGTGCCGACCAGCAGCTCCACGACCTCGAAGTAGCGGTCCCAGAAAGGGGTTTCGCGCAGGGCGTCGACGAGGAGCTGGTAGGCGTGGTGGTCCTCCGCCTCCCACATCCACACGTCGGTGACGCGGGCGGAGTAGAACTCCGTGTCGTAGAAACGTGAGCGCACGCCGGTCGTCTTGGCCTCGATCGCCGGCAGCACCTGCGTCGTGAAGGCCTCCACGCGTTCGGTGACGGTCAGGGCGAGCCACTCGGGCGTGGTCTTGACGAGCATGAACGCCGTGACCGGCGGCTGTTCGGTCTTCTCCGTGGGCATCAGGGTGTCTCCAAGTGAGGGGTCAGGCAAGGGACTTCAGGAAGAGAGGACGACGGGCTTGAGCGTCCGGGCGCACCACTGCTCGAAGGTGGTGGCCGACGCGGTGTCCGGGGTGCGGGCGACCCCGGCGTCGAGGCCCTCTTCCTTGGCCCGCTTCATGTCGACGATGCCTCGCACGAACGCTTCGTTGAGGCCGTAACCGACGAGGGTCGCGTGCGTCTCGTCCAGCGGCTGGCGTTCGTAGCGGACCGGGCGGCCGAACTGCTCGGTCATGATGCGGGCCAGGTCGTTGGGGGACAGGTCCTGCGGCCCCAGGACCGGGACGCTGCCGGTGCCGGTCCATGACCGGTCCAGCAACAGGCTCGCCGCGGCGGCCGCGATGTCGGCGACGGCGACGAGGGGGGCCTTGCGGTCGGGGTCGGTGTTGTCGGTGAAGACGCCCTTCTCACGGATCGAGTCGGCCTCCTCCAGGAGGTTCTCGAAGAAGGACGGGTTGGCCAGGGCCCGGTAGGCGACGCCGGTGTCCGCGATGAGGTCGTCCATGGCGAGGGACGCCGTCACGAGCCCGGCGCGGTCGGCGAGCGGCGTGCCGCGGCCGAGCGCGGAGACGCCGACGACGTGGCGGACGCCGTGCGTGGCGAAGGCCTCCGCGGCGGGGCGGGTGAAACCGCTGTAGGCGTCGTACGGGGTCAGGGAGGCGTCCGGGGGGACGAGCCAGAAGACGGCGTCCGCGCCCTCGAAGGCCCGGTCGACGACGTCGGCGTCCCCGTGCGAGCCGGTGACCACCTCGACGCGTCCGCGGGCCGCCTCCGGCAGCCGGGCGGGATCGCGCACGATCACGCGCAGGTCCTCGCCCGCGGCGGGGGCGGACTCCAGGAGCCGGGTCAGCAGGTGACGGCCGATGTTCCCGGTGGGGGCCGTGATGACGATCATGAGATTTCCTCGCAGGTCGCGGTCGTTCGGTAAGCGGTAAGCGGTACGCGGTGTTGCCGTACGCCGTCCGCCCCCTGATCCTGCTGAAGACCACCGTGATGCCACAATGGGAACTTCGGCACGGGATCATTGACGGAAATGGAATAACCCTGGTGAGCAGCCCTGATCCGGTCATCGACGCCAATCTCGCCATCGCGCTGGACGCCCTGCTGGCCGAGCACAGCGTGACTCGCGCGGCCGCGCGCCTGCACACCTCGCCCGCCGCCATGAGCCGCACGCTCGCCCGGCTGCGCCGCGTCCTCCAGGACCCCCTGCTGGTCCGGGCCGGGCAGACCATGGTTCCCACGCCGCGCGCCCAGGCCCTGCGCGAGGAGGCCGCCGCGGTGGTGCGCGGCCTCGGGGCGCTGCTCAGCCCGGGCGCGAGCGTCGATCCGGCCGCCCTGCGCGGCACGTTCACCCTCCAGGCCGCCGATCTCATCGGTGCGGCGCTGGCTCCCGGACTGCTGGACCTGGCCCAACGGGAGGCGCCCGGCGTCTCGTTCAGGATCCGGGCCGAGGAACTGGAGGCCGGCCCCGCCCTGCGCGACGGCCGGATCGACCTGGAGGTCGGCTCCATCGACCACGTGGACCCCGAGACCCAGGTCGAGGAACTGGTCACCCTCCGCATGGTCGCGGCCGTACGGTCCGGTCATCCGCTCACCGAGGGGCCGTTGACCCCGGCCCGGCTCGCCGACGCCCAGCACGTGGCGGTCAGCCGCCGCGGCCGGTTCACCGGTCCCCTCGACACCGCCCTGGCCGAGCGGGACCTTCAGCGGCGGGTCAGCGTCGTCCTCCCCGGCCACCTGGCCGCGATGACCCTCGCCGCCCGCAGCGACCTCGTCTGCCTCGTCCCCGCCGCACTCCCGGGCGCCGCGCCCTCACCCCTCACCCACGACGCCGTGGCCCTCGGGCTGCGACTCCTCGACGTCCCCCTGGACCTGCCGCCGTTGACCATCGGCATGGCCTGGCACCCCCGGCACACGGCCGACGGCGCCCACCGCTGGCTCCGCGGCAGTGTCCGCCGCACCCTCCGCGCACCGGCGGCGCGTTCCGAAGAAGCGCCGCCGTCACCGTGAGGCGCCGACACCGGTCGGCGTGACGGGCCGACACCGGTCACCGTGACGGATCGACGCCCGTCAGGGCGCGGCTGACGTCCCACAACCGCGTCGCGACGGACGCGTCGGCGAGGTGGTCCCACATCGGCTCGCGGCGGGGCTCGCCGCGCAGGCCGAAGACGCGCGGGCCCCACAACTCGCCCCCGCGCACGGCCGGATCGAGCACCGCGCGGACCGCGGGCCACGCGCCCGCGTGCTTGCCCTGGAGCAACAGGCCCGCGGGCGCCGCGCCCAGCCGTGCGCCGGTGGTCCGCATGTGGACCGGTGGCCGGGAGGGGGTGAGGGAGTCCAGCGCGCCGCCGGGATGGGCCACCACGCTCGCCACGGTGCTGCCGGCCGCGCGCAGGCGGCGGTCGAGTTCGACGCCGAAGTACATCTGCGCCAACTTCGAGCGTCCGTAGGTGCGTTTGGCCTGGTAGTCCGTGAGGGACTGCGGGTCGTCCAGGTCGAGCCGCTCCGACTTCGCCGCGAAGCTGCCCGTCGTCACGACGCGCGCCGCGGGTGCGGCCGACAGCAGCGGCATCAGCCAGTGGGTCAACGCGAAGTGCCCGAGGTGGTTCGTGCCGAACATCAGCTCGTGACCGTCCCCGGTCTCCTCGCGCGGCGGATCGTCCAGCGCGACACCGGCGTTGTGGACGACCGCGTCGAGGCGTTCCACGTCCAGCGACTCCGCGACCGCCCGCAGCGACGAGAGGTCGGCCAGGTCCATGCGTACGGACCGCACCCGCGCACCCGCGACCCGGGCACGGATCGACGCGATGGCGTTCTCGGCCTTCGCGGGACTGCGGCTGCCGAGCACGACCGTCGCCCCGGTCGTCGCCAACTGCTCCGCGACGAAGTACCCGATGCCCGCGTTGCCGCCGGTGACCAGGAAGACACTGCCGTCGGCACGCGGCAACCGCCGCACGTTCCAGGGCCGGGCGGCGGCGGATGAGGATGACATGGCGACGGGACTCCCTCGCTGGTGCGGACGGCCGCGGCGGCTCGCCGGGCGGTTACCGCGCCCACGCTTCCAGCGGCCACCGACATCCCGCCCACAGACCACCGAGACCTCGGCGCGACGGCCTACATCCCGCCTACACGGCCCCGGGCGTCCCGCCCACGCGGCCCCGGGTATCCCCGCCTGCACGGCCCCCGGCCGGTGCGCTCAGCCCTTGTGGGCGGCGGTGAACACGCCGACGGCGATCGGTGCCGCGAACAGCAACCACGACACCGGGCGGGCGAAATTCAACGTGCGGCCGAACCCCAGCCGCTTGGGCACGAGAACCCGGGGGTCGTCCCGGTTGACGTAGAACTGCCCCAGCTTCCAGTAGCGGTCGTCGTCGTCCCGGTTCACGCCGCCACCTCCCCTCTCGGCCTGCCTGGCATCAACGTACGCGCCACAGGAAAGGGACGGCCAGGCAGCCGTGACCGCGCACACCGCCCCCAGCGATCCCGTCCGGCAGCGGTCTCCGCCCGGAGAAACGGCCGCGGCCCGGCACGCGCACCTTTCGGTGGCGTGCCGGGCCGCTCGGGCTCGGCTGGGGTGCCGGGCCGCTCACGCTCGGGGCGGGGTCTGTCACAGACCGCCCGCGGAGGCGCACTGCCAGGCGCCGCCGCCCTGCATGCCGTACAGGGTGTTGGCGACGGCGATCTGCTCCGCCTTGGTGGCCTGGTCCGCGCGCGGCGCGTACTTCAGGCCGCCGGCGGCCGCCCAGGAGGACGGGGAGAACTGCAGGCCGCCGTAGTGGCCGTTGCCGCCGGAGTCGTGGTTCTGCCAGTTGCCGCTGGACTCGCACTGCGCGACGGCGGTCCACTGCGCGTCGGTCGGGTGGGAGGCGGCGGAAGCGGTGGTGGCGCTCAGGACCGGCACGGCTATCGCGGTGCTCGCGACGGCGGCGAGAGCGGTCATGCGGACGGACTTCGAGACACGGTTGAGCTTGAACATGGGGAGTTGATCCTCACCGGCGCCTACGAGGTCAGCTGTCGGGTTCGGGCTGGTGAGTGCCCGGCCGTGTGCCGTGAGGCGCACAGCTTCACCCCTAGCCGGGGCCCGGTTCCGGGTGGTTCCGGGTCCCGGCGGAAGACCTTGGGTCCCCCGCTCCTGCCGTACGGCGCTTCCGCGTCGACTGTTCTCATCGGCCGGCGGCAGGATTAGGCGTCCTGGCCGACGAGGTCCGCAGCTGCGAACGAGATCGACCAAAACACGGGTCGCCGGGGGGAGGCAAGGGTCGGTATCTATGGGGGCCATTA
This sequence comes from Streptantibioticus parmotrematis, assembly GCF_019890615.1. GTDB lineage: Bacteria > Actinomycetota > Actinomycetes > Streptomycetales > Streptomycetaceae > Streptantibioticus_D > Streptantibioticus_D parmotrematis. The sequence goes on from NZ_JAINVZ010000018.1 coordinate 131,379, forward strand.
GTAGGTAAAGGGTGGAAATACCCATAAGGGCTGGTCAAGGGGGAGTAAAGGTACTATCTGGGCCGCTTATGGGCGTTATGTCCCATGAGGTACATCACAGTGAACCCCCTGATCCGGGTGGGTGATTGTGGCCTGGGCCACGTGACGGGCGGCTTCGCGGGTGGTCTCCACGGCCGCTGCGGCAAGGCTCCAGAAGCGGCCGACAGGGTGGACGCGAAGCTGCCGAGCCGCGGGCCAGGAGGACGAGATGAGACCAGCCGGACCTGACGAGGGACTGGCGCGGGGGCCCGTGGTGGTGCTGGGGGGCACCGGATGGATCGGCCGCTGGGTGTGCGCCGCGTTCGCGGCGACCGGGCGGCCCGTGCTGGCCGTGGCCCGCGAACTGCGTCCGTTGCCGGACGACGTGCGGCTCTACCGGCTGGACGCGGCCGGTCTCGACACCGCGGGCCTGACCTCCCTGCTGGCCGCCGAACGCCCGGCGATCGTGGTGAACGCGGCGGGCGGCTACTGGACCGGCAGCCTCGCGCACATGGAGCACTCGTTCATCGAGGTCACCCGGCGGCTGATGGGCGCGATCGACCGGCTCCCCGAGCGGCCCCGCGTCGTCCACCTGGGCACCGTGCTGGAGTACGCGCCGCCCGCGTACGGCGTGCCGCTGACCGAGGACGCGCCGACCGCGCCCGACACCGACTACGGCCGGATCAAGCTGGCCAGCACCCGGATGGTCACCGACGCCGTGCGCGCCGGACGGGCCGACGCGGTCGTGCTGCGGCTCGCCAACGTCTGCGGCGTCGGCGCCCCCGTGCAGAGCCTGCCCGGCCGGGTCGCGGCCCAGCTGGCCGAGGCGGAGGTGCTCGGGCGGCCCGCCCGCCTGGAGTTCACCGGCCTGACCGGCCATCGCGACTACGTGGACGTGCGCGACGTGGCCCGGGCGATCGTCGCCGCGGCCACCGCGCCGGACCCCGGGCGCCGCCTGTTCAACATCGGCGGCGGCGTCCCCGTCCCCGTACGCGAGGTGGTCGACGGGCTGATCGCGGTCAGCGGCGTCCCGGCCGACCTGACCGTGCGTCCGGCGCAGGCGGGCCCCGCGGCCGGTGGCCTGTGGTCGGCGGTGGACCCGGGCGCGGCGGCCGAGACCCTGGGCTGGCGGGCGGAGATCACCTTCGCGGAGTCGCTGGCCGCGCACTGGGCCGACGTGAGCACCGCCACCCGGGCGGCAGCCGAACCGGACTGGTCGGCCGCTTAGGGTTGACCGCATGAACGAGGTACCGCTCCCGCCGAAGCCCACGTCGGCCTCCCGCATCACGCTGTCGCACATCATGTCGGCGCACGACACCAACCTGCTCGGCACGGTGCACGGTGGCGTGGTGATGAAGCTGGTGGACGACGCGGCGGGCGCGGTCGCCGGACGGCACTCCGAGGGCCCGGCGGTGACCGGCGCGATGGACGAGATGGCGTTCCTGGAGCCGGTCAGGGTCGGCGACCTGCTGCACGTGAAGGCGCAGGTCAACTGGACCGGGCGCAGCTCCATGGAGGTCGGCGTCCGGGTGATGGCCGAGCGCTGGAACGAGTCCGGCCCCGCCCAGCACGTGGCCAGCGCCTACCTGGTCTTCGTCGCGGTGGACGCGAACGGCATGCCGCGCGCGGTGCCCGAGGTGAAGCCGGAGACCGAACGCGACGAGGGCCGCTACCAGGAGGCGCAGATCCGGCGCACCCACCGGCTGGCCCGCCGCCGGGCGATCATGGAACTGCGGGACCAGCGCGCCGCCGAGGGCATCGACGACTGATCCGACGGCCTGGGCGGCGTCGGCGGTGGCGGTGGCGGTGGCGGCCAGGGCGCCCGGGTGGGCGGCAGGGATCGGCCAAACCGGCTAACAATCTGATAATCCGGATTATGTGGACCTTCCTCGACATATGCCTAAACGGCGACCGGGCGTGTCTGTTCTACGCGCCCCGACGAGAGGAAAGTCATGCAACGCACCACCGCCGCGTTCGCCGTTCTGGCCGCCGTGGGCCTGGGCATCGCGCTCCCGGCCACCGCGCAGGCCGCCGCCCCGCACAGCGCCAACTGCCCGAACGGCTTCAAGCCCGGTTTCGCCCTGAGCAACAAGGGCCTGTTCCAGGCGTGTGTGGTGGCGGACGAGACGGCCAACCCGGCCCTCACCGACACCCAGCTGGTCCCGGCGAAGCCCGCCAAGCCCGCCAAGCACCAGACCCCGGCCCAGCACCAGGTCCCGAACAAGCCGGCCCGCCACCAGACCCCGGCCAAGCCCGCGCAGCCGGCGAAGCCCGCCAAGCCGGCCAAGCCCGCCCAGCCGGCGCAGCACCAGAACCCGGCCAAGCCGCAGGCCCCGATGTCCCCGCAGCAGGACGAGCAGCCGGTCGGCTGAACCTCCCGCCGGTGAAGGACGGGCCGCTCCAACCGGCCCGTCCTTCGCACGTCCGCCTCGACGCGTGGCCCACGGCCACAGCGGACCCCGGGGCCGGCCCTCCCCGGCGGCTCACCCGCGAACACCTCGATGTCCCTGAGCAGTCGGCGCGGGCCGGTCACGCCTCGACCCCAGGCCCCGGCCCAAGTCGCCGTCCTAGTCCCCGTCGCACAGCTCCTGCTGGCCGTTGAGCGCCGTCACCCCGGTCGCGGGGTCGGCGGGCGGGGGCGGCGGCGCGCCCTCGACCGGGGTCACGTCCTTGAAGTCGGCCCCCAGCAGCACCCGGAAGACCGGGCCCTGGTGCCGTACCGGACGCAGCACCGCACCGGGCAGCGCGGTGGCCAGCGACCGCACCGACAGGTTCCAGCGCGGGTCGTACTCGACGACCGTACGAGGCACCGACCGCAGGCGTTCGCGCGGCGCCGGGTCGACCACGAAGCCGGTGGCCCGCAACTGGTCGGCGGCCCGTTGCGCGCCGGGACCGCCCAGCACCTCGACGCGGACGCTGCCCGGCGGGACCTCCACCCGCTGCCGCACCGGTCCGGTCGGCGACGGCGCGGGGGCGGGGGACGCGGGCGTGCCCGGGGACGAAGCGGACGGCGAGGGGGCCGGGGGCGTGCCGGTCAGCGGGTGGTCGGCCCGGATCGCGGCGAAGAGCTTGTCCGCCTTGGGCTGGTCCCAGGTGACCGTCGCGCCGATGCCCGGCACCGGGTAGTCGAGGTTGGCGACCGGCACCGAGGTGAACTCCGCCGACGCGGGCGAGAAGTGCCGCATCGCCTCCGCGAGGCCCACCAGGTCGGCGGGCTTGAGCCCCGGGTCGGCGCGCACCGAGCCCAGCGCGTCGCCCAGGGTCGAGCCCAGCTTCACCGGGTCGAGCAGCAGCCCGCTGGCGGTCGCCTTGTGGATCAGCTCGGCGACGAAGCGCTGCTGACGGCGCATCCGGCCCAGGTCCGCCGACCCGTCCACGTAGCGCGCCCGCACGTACTGCAACGCCTGGCCGCCGTTGAGGACGGTCGTGCCGACCGGCAGGTTCAGGCCCGACTTCGGGTCGTGCAGCGGGCGTTCGGTGCAGACCGGGACGCCGCCGAGCGCGTCCACCGTCTTCATGAAGCTGACGAAGTCCACTTCCAGGTAGTGGTCGATGTGGACCCCGGTCATCCGCTCGACCGTGCTGACGGTGAGCGCCGGACCGCCGATGGAGTACGCGGCGTTGATCTTCTCGGGCCGGGAGCTGCGGCCGTCCCCGTCCGGCAGCCGTACGTAGGTGTCGCGCGGGATGCTGATCACGCTCAGCCGGGAGCGGTCGGCCGAGACGTGCGCCAGCATGATCGTGTCGGTGCAGTGGCAGGGCGCGCCGCCCAGGTCGTACTGCTGCTTCTCCTGCGCGGTGATGCGGTCCCGGCCGTCGGTGCCGACGAGCAGGAAGTTCTCCCCGGCGCCCGCGGCGGGGCGGTGGGCGAGGCCCTGGAAGACGTTGACCCGGCCGATGTCGCCGCCGACGCTGCCCATCGCCACGTTGGCCAGCCCCGAGGTGGTCAGCACGGCCAGCGAGAGCGCCCCCGCGATCCGCATCAGCCTGCGCTTGCGCAGCCTGCGGTGGCGGCCGCCGGAGCGCTGCGGCACCGGGCGGGCGGTGGGCCGCGCCGTACGGGCCGCGGGGCGCGCGGCGCGGGAGGCCCGGACCGGGCGGACGGGGCGGCCCGGTCGCTGGCCGGGGACGGCGCGGGGGTGAGGGGGGCGGCCTGGCACGGGCGGACCTCCGGGGTGGGGCGGCACGGCGTACGGACGAATCGGCATACAAGACGCAGATAAGACGTTCACGCTAGGGCGATACGGGGGCCGGGCCGCGCCCCCACGCCGGGCACCCCGCGCCCGCTCACCCGACCGGCGCTCCCCTCACCCGACCGGCCCCCCGGCGGGCCGCCGCCCCTCACCTGACGGCGCCCCCCGGCTCACCCGACCGGCCCCGCACTCAGCCGTTGGGGGTAGCCTGTGCGCCGATGAACGCCGTGAACGCCACGAGTGGCCAGCCCCTCCCCGCCGTCTCCGTGATCATGCCGGTGCTCAACGAGGAGCGGCATCTGCGCGAGGCGGTGACCCACATCCTCCAGCAGGAGTACGCGGGGGACATGGAGGTGGTGATCGCCCTCGGGCCCTCCACCGACCGCACCGACGAGATCGCCGCGGCCCTGGTCGCCGAGGACCCCCGGGTGCACACCGTGCCCAACCCGACCGGCCGCACCCCGGCCGGGCTGAACGCCGCGATCAAGGCCTCCCGGCACCCGGTCGTCGTCCGCGTCGACGGGCACGGCATGCTCTCGCCGGACTACATCGCGACCGCGGTGCGCCTGCTGGAGGAGACCGGCGCGGCCAACGTCGGCGGCATCATGCACGCCGAGGGCGAGAACGCCTGGGAGCGCGCGGTGGCCGCCGCGATGACCTCGAAGATCGGCGTGGGCAACGCGGTCTTCCACACCGGAGGCGAGGCCGGCCCCACCGAGACCGTCTACCTCGGCGTCTTCCGGCGCGAGGTGCTGGAGCGGCAGGGCGGCTACAACGAGGAGTTCGTCCGCGCCCAGGACTGGGAGCTGAACTACCGCATCCGCGAGGCGGGCGGCCTGATCTGGTTCTCGCCCGAGCTGCGGGTCTCGTACCGGCCCCGGCCGAGCGTGCGCAAGCTCGCCCGGCAGTACCACGACTACGGCCGCTGGCGGCACGTCGTCGCCCGCTACCACTCCGGCTCGATCAACCTGCGCTACCTCGCGCCGCCCGCCGCCGTCGTCGCCATCGCGGCCGGCGCGGTCGTCGGCGCGCTGGTGCACCCGGTCGGCTGGGTCGTCCCCGGCGGCTACGCGGCCGCGATCGCGCTGGGCTCGCTGCCCGCGGGCAAGGGTCTCGACGCGGGGGCGCGGGCGCGCATCCCGGTGGCACTGGCCACCATGCACATGTCCTGGGGCTGGGGCTTCCTGACCAGCTCGAAGAAGCTGGCCCGCAAGGTCATCGCCAGCCGCCGCCCGGCGGTCCGCGAGGGCGCGACCGCCTGAGGCCGACCGCTTGAGGCCGGTTGCCCGGGGCGGTGCGCCGCCCCGGGCTTCGACGGCGGCCCGCCTCAGTGGCTGCCCGTCACCAGCTGTACCCGCCGCTGACGTTGACCTTCATGCAGGCGTCCGTGCCGGCGTTGAGCGCGGCGGCGGTGTCCGGCAGCTTCGTGGGGTCGGAGCCCGCCGCCTTCGGGTACGACTCGCCCGTACGCCAGTCGGAGCCGACGACCAGGGTGATGCCGCTGACGGCGGTCGACTTGCGCACCGCGCTCGCCGGGATCCCCAGTGCCTTGGCGACGGCCTGGGCGTCCGCCTGGAGGTCGTTGCTCGGGTAGGTGATCGTGGTGTCGGCCTGCGACTGGAGCGTGTCGTCGGTGGCCGCGCGGGTGAAGCCGAGGGCGGCCAGCCGGTCGGTGACGGAGCCCGCCCGGCCGGGGACCGGCGCCAGCGAGATGGTCCCGGTGCCGTTGCGCACGTCCACCGCGATGCGGTCCTTGGGCGCGGCGGTGTCGGAGGGCGACGGCGAGGCCGGGGCCGAGGCGGACGTGCTCGGCTTGGCACCCGGTGCGCCGCCCTTGCCGTCGGCGGGGATGTCGCCGCGGACCATCGCGAACAGCTTCTCGGCGTCCGAGGTCGGCACCACGTGCGCGTCGGGCGCCTGCGGGTCGGGCGCCCACGGCATCGTGGTCATGGTGATCCGGTCGGTCGGCACCTTCTGCAACTGCCCGGCCAGGTCGTAGAGCTTCTTGACGGTGCCCAGGCCCTGGTCCACGGTGAGCGCCTTCGTCGCGCTCTCGGCGAGGTTCATCAGCTCACCGGGATCGGTGAGCTTCGCGGAGGACTTCAGCTGGCGCACCATCGCGCTCATGTACATGTGCTGCGCGTGGGTGCGGCCGATGTCGCTGCCGTCCTCGAAGCCGTGCCGGGTGCGCAGCCACTGGAGGGCCTGCTGACCCTGGATGACGTGGGTGCCCTTGGTGAGCCGCAGGCCCGAGTCCTTGTCGTAGATGTTGTTGTCGACGCAGACCGGGACGCCGCCGACCGCGTCGGCCATCTTCACCACGCCCGCGAAGTCGACCATCATGAAGTGGTCGATGGGTATGCCGGTCAGCTCCTCCCAGGTGGCCACGGTGCAGCCGGGACCGCCGTGCGAGAGGCTGTCGGTGATGATGTCGTTGGACGGCGCGTACTTCTTGCCGGTCGCCGGGTCGGTGCACTCGGGGATGTCCACCCGGGTGTCGCGCGGCACGCTGATGACCGTCATGTTGCTGCGGTCCGCGGAGACGTGCAGCAGCATCTCGACGTCGGCGTGCGGCGGCCCGCCGATGTCGTAGGTGGCGCCGCCCAGCTTGACGTCCTCGGAGGTGTTCCGGCTGTCGGAGCCGAGGAGCAGGATGTTCAACGGGGTCTGCCCGGCGGCGTTCGGCACGGCGGGCGCGAGGTGCTTGGCGCCCAGGTCGAGGTCGGCCTTCTTCAGGTTGCCGTTGAGATGCCGGTAGTACGCGTACGCGGCGCCGCCGCTGCTCAGCACGATGAGCGCGGTGCCGACCGCCACCCACTTCAGGGCCCGGCGTCTGCGGCGGCGACGGGCGCCGCCGTCACCGCCGTCACCGCCGCCAGGGGTGTTGCCTCCGTCGCCCCCGTCCCGCCGGTGCCCGCCGCCGGAACGCTGCGCGGGCACCTGGGTGGTGTCGCCGGCGAGGGGCCGGACCGGCTCTGCTGCGGTGCCGTCGCGCATCAATCCTCCTGGGTGTCAACCCAGTAGGACAAGCAACACCCTTTCGTGGTTGCATCGTTCCGCTTACGTGACTTTTCGCGCTGAAGCAGTCACGCAGCGCAGAGTTCACGCCATCGCCATGGATCCGTCGCCGCGCTCACATCACGGTGTGTGTCACCCGTTCCGCCTCGCGGCGACGCTCCAGCGCCTCGGGGGACAGCTCGCCGACGTGCCGGCACAGCACCACCGACCCGCCGGCCACCAGCGGAGCCAGCAGCCCGGCGGCCAGCCCCTCCCAGGTGTCGTACGACAGCGCCGACAGCACCCGCGACCCCGCCGAGAACCCCGACTCCCGCGCGCTGTCCAGCGCCCGGGCGGTCACCTCGGCGCCGGTCAGCTCGGTGCCGTCGGGCAGTACGAGCGCGGGCGCGTGCGGATCGACCGGCGTGTACGGCACGAAGCGGTCACCCTGGCTCGGCACCTCGACCGCGTAGTCGGCGAACCCCTGCGGCGGTTGCGGGAAGCGCGCGCCCAGCGGCTTGAGCGCCAGCGCCATCCGCTCGCCCGGACAGGCCAGCGCCCGCTCCAGGGTGTCGGGTCCGCTCACCACCACGTCGGCCGCCGCCGCCTCGCCGCCCGGTGCCGCGACCACGCCCGCCGAGAAGCAGGCCAGCAGCCAGGCGGCGGTCTGCCAGTGCGCGGGCAGCAGCAGCGCGACGCGGTCGCCGGGCTGCGCGGACAGCTCGTCCTGGAGCAGATTGGCTGTCTTCGCCACCCAGTTGGCGAGGGTGGCCACCGACAGTTCGACGCGCTCGCCGGTGGCGTCGTCGTAGAACGTCAGCAGCGGGCGCGCGGGGTCCGTGGCCAGCGCGGATCGCAGGAGATCGGCGGGGGTGCGGTCGGAAGCGTTCACGCGGCAAGAGTACGGGGCCGCCCCGGACGGTCCGTGGGCCGATCGGACGGTCCGTCAGCTGACGACTCGCATGATTTGCCGTTTATGACACCATTTCAGTCATGCGTGCATTCATCGCTTCCACGGTCGGGGCCGCCTGCGCGTGCACGGCCGCTTTCGCCCTCCCGCTGATCATGTCGGCCGGAGCCTCCGCCCACGGCAGCCGTGGCGCCGCGTCCCCGGTCCGGCTCGCCGACGCCTCCGACGCGGCCGGCAGTACCCGGTACCAGCCGCTGATCCGGCTCGGACCCCCCGCCGCCACCGGCTCCGGCGCCCGGGCCCGCGCCGCCGCCGCGGTCCAGGGGGTGCGGACCGAGGCGGTCCGGCCCTTCTCCCTCATCGGCGTCACCTGGAACGACGGCACCACCGAGCTCAACGGCACGGTGCGGGTGCGTACCCGGTCGGTCGCCACCGGTGCCTGGTCCGGCTGGCAGACGCTGGAGAACAGCGACGACGTGCCCGACTACGACTCGCCGGAACGCGCCTCAGGCCACGTGCGCGGGGCCACCGCGCCGCTGTGGGTCGGCGACTCCGACGGCGTCCAGGTGCAGGTCACCCCCGCGGCTCCGGCGAGCGGCCGGGCGGCCGTGCCCGCGCTGCCCAAGGGCCTGCGGGTGGACATGGTCGACCCGGGCGGTCCTTCGGTGCGGGCCGCGGCGCCCTCGGCGGCACCGCTGGACTCCCAGTCGGCCGCCGCCGAGCAGCCGTCCGCCCCGGCGACGCCGCCGGCCCCGTCCACCACCGCGTCCACCTCCGCGGCGCCCGCCGCGCCGGCCGCTTCCACTGCCGCCTCCACCTCCGCCTCGCCCTCCGCGAGCCAGCAGCCCGACGACCGGGCCGAGGGCGACGAGGCCGCGCACGCCGCCCGGCCCAGGATCGTCACCCGGGCGGGCTGGGGCGCCGACGAGGGCATCCGCGAGCGGGCCTTCGAGTACACCTACACCGTCAAGGCGGCCTTCGTGCATCACACGGCCACCGGCAACGACTACAGCTGCTCGCAGGCGCCCGCCATCATCCGCGGCATCTACCGCTACCACGTCAAGAGCGAGGGCTGGCGGGACATCGGCTACAACTTCCTGATCGACAAGTGCGGCACGATCTACGAGGGCCGGGCGGGCGGCGTGACCCGCGCCGTGCAGGGCGCCCACACCCTGGGCTTCAACACCGACACCACCGGCATCGCCGTCATCGGCACGTTCTCGACGGTCCGGCCCAGCGCGGCCGCGGTCAGCGCCCTGGAACACCTGACGGCCTGGAAGCTCGGCCTGACCGGCGTGAACGCGGACGCGAAGACCACGCTCGTCTCCGGCGGCAGCAACAAGTACCGCAAGGGCGCGCGGGTGTCGTTCTGGACGATCTCCGGCCACCGCGACGGCTTCGCCACCGAGTGCCCCGGCACCAAGCTGTACGACGAACTGCCCGCGATCCGCAGGGCCGCGGCGAAGCTCCAGGGCAGATAGCCCCCCACGGCTCCCGCGTCCCGTGAGCCCGCTCCCACGTCCCCGGGAGCGGGCTCACGGGCGTACCAACGGGTGCCCGGGGGAGACCGTTACCCTCGGTGCGGTGTACACCTCCTCCGTCTCCCGTCGCGCCGGGGCCGCCGGCAGCGTGCTGGACCTCGGGCTGACGCTCGGGGTGCTGGCGCGCGGCCCGGGCGACCCGTCGTTCCGGATGACCGCGGACGGCACCGTCTGGCGGGCCTGCCGTACGCCGCAGGGCCCGGGCACGCTGCGGGTGGCACCGGCGGGGGACGGCCGGGTGGGCGCGCAGGCCTGGGGGCCCGGCGCCGACTGGCTGATGGACGCGCTGCCCGCGCTGCTGGGGGAGGAGGACGACGCGACCGGCTTCGTGCCGCGCCACCGCGTCGTCCACGAGGCGCACCGCCGCCACCCCGGCCTGCGGCTGACCCGCACCGGGCTGGTCCTCGAATCGCTGATCCCGTCCGTGCTGGAGCAGAAGGTCACCTCCGACGAGGCGTACCGCGCCTGGCGGCTGCTGCTCCAGCGGCACGGCGAGCCCGCGCCAGGGCCGTTCCCCGGACTGCGGGTCATGCCCGACGCGCGGGGCTGGGCGCTGATCCCGTCCTGGGAGTGGCACCGGGCGGGCGTCGACGGCAAGCGCGCCGCGACCATCGTGCGGGCGGCGCGGGTGGCGCGGCGGCTGGAGGAGGCGACCGCGCTGCCGCCGGCCGACGCGGCCGCCCGGCTCCAGCTCGTCCCCGGCATCGGCCCGTGGACCGCCGCCGAGACCGTCCAGCGCTCGCACGGCGCCCCGGACGCGGTCACCGTGGGCGACCTGCACCTGCCGAACAGCGTCGGCTACGCGCTGACCGGGGCGCGCACCACCGACGACGCCGGGATGCTGGAGCTGCTCGCGCCGTACGAGGGACACCGGCACCGCGCCACGCGGCTGATCCTGCTGGGCGGACCCAGGCGCCCGCGCCGCGGACCGCGTTTCTCGCCCAACGACATCCGGCTGATCTGACCGCGGAACGCCCGCGGGGCCGCCCGGCTACCTGACCGTGACGAACGCCTCCGCGTCCCGCTCCGGGCGCGGCGCCGGTTCCGCGGCCGGGCGGCCCACCGCGACCGCGCCCATCGGGTCCCAGTCGCCGGGCAGGTCCAGCGCCTTGCGCACGACGTCGCGGCAGAACATCGTCGACGACACCCACGCCGAGCCCAGCTGCTCACCGGCCAGCGCCACCAGCAGGTTCTGCACCGCGGCGCCCGCCGCGACCACGAACATCTCGCGCTCGGCCGCGCCCCGGCGGCCGTCGGGGTAGGTGTGCGAGCCGTCCATCACCAGGCACGGCACCACCAGGTACGGCGCCCGCCGCAGCACCTCGCCGCGCCGAAGGCGCCGGGCCACCGACTCCTCGGAGAAGCCGTCCGCCCGCAGGTCCGCGATCCACGCCTCCCGCATCGCGTCCAGCAGCCGCGTGCGCGATTCCCCGGACTCCAGCAGCACGAACCGCCACGGCGTCGTGTGGTGCGGCGCGGGCGCGGTCACGGCCGCCGCGACCGCCCGCCGCACGGCCGCCGGGTCGACCGGGTCGTCGGTGAACTCCCGTACCGTGCGCCGCAGGGTGACCGCCTGCCGCAGCGCCTCGGAGGTGCCCAGCCGGAACATGTCGTCGGCCGCGCCGCGCGCCAGCGCCCGCGCCCCGGGGGCGTCGTCCGCGCCGCCCGCGGGCAGCACGTACCGGCCGAGGCCGCGCACGACCGCCACCGGGACGCCGGACGCCTTGCCCTTGACCAGGTCGCCCGCCGCCGCCAGCTCGTCGGCCACGGCGACCACGGTGGCGTTCAGCTCGTTGCCCTGCGCGTCGGTGCCGCCGCGCAGGTCGTCCAGCACGCGCAGCCCCGCCGCGCCGATGGCGACGTCGGTCAGGCCGTTGCGCCAGGGGCGGCCGAAGGTGTCGGTGACGACGACCGCGACGTTCACCCCGAGCGCCTCGCGCAGCGCCACCCGCAGCCGGGCCGCCGACGCGTCGGGGTCCCGCGGCAGCAGCAGCACGGTGCCCGGCTCGGTGTTGGACGCGTCCACCCCGGCCGCGGCCATCACCAGGCCCTGCCGGTTCTCCACGATGCGCAGGGTGCCGCGGCGGGCGACCAGCCGGACCGTCTCGGCGTCGATCGCCGCCTCCCGGTCGTCGGCCCGCACGACGCGGCCCTCCGCCTTGCTGACGATCTTGGAGGTGACCAACAGCACGTCGCCGTGAGCCAGTTGACCGTCCCCCACGGCCGAGGCGATCAGCGCCGCCAGGTCGTCGCCGGGCCGGACCTCGGGGATGCCCGCGACGCCCCTGACCTCGTACGAGGGGACGGCGGCATCGGAGGAGAGGGCGTCGGGTGCCGGGGTGCTCATGCCCGCGCCTCCCCGCGTACCTCTTCGGCCAGCGTCAGCGCCTCGCGGGCCATCCGCGCCGCCGCGTGCACGTCCGTCATCATCAACGGCACCGCGCGGCAGCGGATCCCGGCCGCCTCGACCGCCTCGCTCAAGCCCGCGTCCACGGTGTCGACCAGCCAGCCGTCCAGCAGCCCGGAGCCGTAGTGCTCGGCCACGGCCGCCGCCGTCGACTCCACGCCGACCGCCGCCAGCACCTTGTCCGCCATGCCGCGCACCGGCGCGTCACCGACGATCGGGGAGAGCCCGACCACCGGCACGCCCGCCTCGGCGATCGCCTCGCGGATGCCGGGGACGGCGAGGATCGTGCCGATGCTGACGACCGGGTTGGACGGCGGGAAGAGGATCACGTCGGCCCCGGCGATCGCCTCCAGCACGCCGGGCGCGGGCTTGGACTGCTCGGCGCCGACCGGCAGGATCGCCTGCGCGGGCACCGAGGCGTGCAGCCGCACCCAGTACTCCTGGAAGTGCACCGCCTTGCGGCCGTCCTCGGGGGTGTCGACGACGACATGCGTCTCGACCCGGTCGTCGGTCATCGGGATCAGCCGCACGCCCGGCTGCCAGCGCGCGCACAGCGCCTCGGTCACCGCGCTGAGCGGATAGCCCGCGCCGAGCATCTGGGTGCGCACGATGTGGGTGGCGAAGTCGCGGTCGCCGAGCCCGAACCACTCCGGGCCGACCCCGTACGCGGCCAGCTCCGTCTTGACGGCGAACGTCTCGTCGGCCCGCCCCCAGCCCTGTTCCTCGTGGATGCCACCGCCGAGGGTGTACATCACGGTGTCGAGATCGGGACAGACCTTCAGCCCGAACAGATGGATGTCGTCGCCGGTGTTGCCGATGACGGTGATGTCCGTCGTACCGGCGTCGTCGGCGTCCGCGACGGCTGCCTTGAGGCCGCGCAGAAACCGGGCGCCCCCGATACCTCCGGCCAGAACCACGATGCGCATGACGCACAGTCTGTCAGGGCCGCCTCGTCAGCCCGCCACGCGCTCCTGCCCGCCGCCCGCCGCCGCCCCGCCCGCCGCCTCGGCCAGGGCGCCCCGCTCGACGTGCCCGTACGGGGTCATCTCGGTCAGGCCCGGGAAGTAGACGTGCAGGCTGACCGCGGGCTCCAGCGAGTCGTTGACCACCTCGTGCACGTGTCCGGGCGCCGCCACCCGCACCGCGCCCGGCCGCAGCGTGTCCCGGCGCTCCCCGCCCGGCGTGATCGAGCGCTCCGTCAACTCGCCCGCCAGCACGGTCAGTACGCCGCTGGAGTCCCCGTGGTCGTGCGGCCCGGTGCCCTGGCCCGGCACCCAGCTCAGCAGCCACACCTCGTAGCCGGGGCCGGTGGCCAGCCGGGCGTACCAGCGGGTGGTGGCGTCGTAGCGCACCAGCGGCGCCCAGCGCTCCCGGTCGGCCGCGACGCTCCGGGCGAGGCCCGCGAACTCGGCGACGGTGGCCGGATGGCGGGGGACCGGCGGCAGCAGGTGGGGGAGGGCGAGCGGATCGCCGGCGATGGAGATGTCGGAGAGGCGGGGGACGTCCACGGCCGGGACGGCGGCGAGGGGGGCGCGATACACGGTGGTCCTTGCGGGGAGGAGCTTCGGTGGGCGGCACGAGGGGGCTGCGGGTAGCCGTAGGGAAGGACCCCGCGGCGGAGCGCGGGACGAGACCCGGCGGAATCAGCGGTGGACCGCTGCCCCGGCGGCCGGAGTACCGGCGGCGGGCGGGGCGGTCAGGCGGTCAGAGAGCGCGCGTCAGCGACAACAGCCGCGACAACAGCGGCGGAGGAAGAGGTCGTGATCCGGCACGGCGGCGGCACGGGTCGCGCTGAGGCGGGTCCCGGTGGGCGCGTGGGTCACGGACATGGGATCAAGGAGACCGGCAGAGCGGTCCGTCTGTCAACTTGATGTCGGGTTTGCCGGGAATCTTTCACCTGATCCGGTTCATCGCCCTGATGAAAGGTTTGTTCGTCGAAGGCCGCGGATACCTCCCGCACCATCCGTACGTGGTCCGTACGCGGAGACGCGGTCGTGCTTCCGTGACCGGACTGTGATCCATCCCGCTCCGCCGCCGTGCCGGGAACGACGGGCGCGCCCGCCGCGTCCTTCTGGGCAGACGGCGGTCAAGTGCCGTGCATGCCAAGGATGTTCGAGGGCATGCGCGGTGCGAGGGAGATCGCAAACGCGTGCTGTCATGATTTGGGCCGATTTGAACACTTTCTGCTCACCCTTGGTTCCGCGGAGTGAATAAGGGGCCCAATAGCAGATCTCGGCTTGACTGGCCCGGATCAGCACACTTGTAATTTCACTCGTGTCGTTTAAGGCCCAACCGGCCGACGACGGCGTTTACGGGGAAACGACGGACGGACGAGGGGCGCGCGCATGACCGAGCAGTTCCAGCTGCTGCTGGCCGAGGAGGCGGACGAGGAACTCGGATGGCAGGAGCGTGCCCTGTGCGCGCAGACCGACCCCGAGTCCTTCTTCCCCGAGAAGGGCGGCTCCACCCGCGAGGCGAAGAAGGTCTGCCTCGCGTGCGAGGTCCGCTCCGAGTGCCTGGAGTACGCCCTCGCCCACGACGAACGGTTCGGCATCTGGGGCGGGCTGTCCGAGCGTGAACGCCGCCGCCTGAAGAAGGCCGCGATCTGAGGCCACGCCCCGCCCCGGGGACCGGCGGAAACCAGACCGGGCCAATCACGGTGAACACCGGACGAAACCGCGGGGGCACCCGGTACGGGCACCGGACGGCGGGCGGACCGGGGCCCGCGATGAGCCGTTAGTGTGGGTGGCCGTCCGAGACACGTGACAGGCCGAGCAGGCCGCGCGCGTCCACCGCAGTCCAGCGAACCGGGGCCCGCACCTCGATGTCCGTGCACAGCCACCAGGGGGGACACCCCGCCCAAGAGGCGGCCCACGCCCCCGCCCAGCCACCGGCGTTCCCGCGTCACATCGTCACCGCCGTGCTCGTCGCGCACGACGGAGCCCGCTGGCTCCCCGACGCCCTGTCCGGGCTGCTCGGCCAGGAACGCCCGGTACAGGACGTCGTCGCCGCCGACACCGGAAGCGCCGACGACACCGCCCGGTTGCTCACCGAATCGCTCGGCGCCGACCGCGTACTGCACCTGGCCCGCCGCACCGGCTTCGGCACCGCCGTCGCCGAGGCACTGCGCGCCACACCGCCGGTCACCCCGGACCGACTCCCGTACCTGACCGACGCGAACGGCTGGAACCGGGCCGCCGGAGCCTGGGACGACGACGCCCGCGACGGCGACCCCGTGCAGTGGCTGTGGCTCCTGCACGACGACTGCGAGCCCGCCCCCGACGCCCTCGCCCAGCTGCTGCGGGTCGCCGACTCCACGCCGTCGGCCGTCATCATCGGCCCCAAGCTGCGCAGTTGGTACGACCGCAGGGCGCTGCTGGAGGTCGGCGTCAGCATCGCCCGCTCCGGCCGCCGCTGGACCGGCCTGGAACGCCGGGAGCAGGACCAGGGCCAGCACGACCAGGTCCGCCAGGTGCTGTCGGTCTCCTCCGCGGGCATGCTGGTCCGCCGCGACGTGTGGGAACGGCTCGGCGGCTTCGACCGCCGCCTGCCGCTGATGCGTGACGACGTCGACTTCTGCTGGCGCGCCCAGGCCGCGGGCCACACCGTGCTGGTCGCCCCCGACGCCGTCCTGCGGCACGCGGAAGCCGCCTCCCGCGAGCGCCGCGCCGTCGACTGCGCGGGCCGCACCCCGCACAACCCGCACCGCGTCGACAAGTCCGGCGCCGTCTACACCCTGCTCGCCAACACCCGCGGCGCGCTGCTGCCCTACGTCGCCGCGCGCATCGTCATCGGCACCCTGCTGCGCACCATCGGCTACCTCGTCGGCAAGGTGCCCGTACAGGCGCTGGACGAGGTCACCGGTCTGCTCGGGGTGCTGCTGCGGCCCGGCCGGGTCCTCGCCGCCCGCCGCGAACGCGGCAAACCCGCCGTGGAGCCCGCCGAACTGCGCCCGCTCTTCCCGCCGCCCGGCGCGACCGTGCGGGTCACCGTCGAGCAGGTCTACAGCAACATCTCCGGCCGCGCCGAAGCCGACTCCTCCTCCGCCGGACGGCACGGCGGCGGGATGGAGTCCGGGCCCGGCGACGACGACGCCGACTTCCTGGAGGTCGAGCAGTTCGCCCGGCTGCGCAGGATCGCCCACAAGCCGGGGCCGATGCTGTTCGTGGTGCTGCTGCTGGTCTCGCTGATCGCCTGCCGCGACCTGCTCGGCGGCGGCTCCCTCGCCGGCGGCGCCCTGCTGCCCGCCCCCTCCGGCGCCTCCGACCTGTGGGGCGCGTTCACCGGGGCGTGGCACGCGGTCGGCACCGGCGACACCCAGGCCGCCCCGCCCTACCTCGCGATGCTCGCCATCGCCTCCTCCGTCCTGTTCGGCAGCACCGGGCTCGCCCTGACCCTGCTGCTGGTCTGCTCGGTCCCGCTCGCCGGGGTCACCGCCTACTTCGCCTCCCGGCCGCTGGTGGAGTCCCGCCTCCTGCGTGCCTGGGGCTCGATCGCCTACGCCTTCCTGCCCGCCGCCACCGGCGCGCTGGCGGGCGGCCGCCTCGGCACCGCCGTCCTCGCCGTCCTGCTGCCCCTGATGGCCCGCGCCGCGGTCGCCGCCAGCGGCCTGACCGGGGCCCCCGGCTCCCGCCCGAGCTGGCGTTCCGCCTGGGCGTACGGGTTGCTGCTGACCGTCACGACCGCGTTCACCCCGATCGTGTGGCCGCTGGCCGTGGGCCTCGCGGTCGCCGCGCTGGCGCTGCGGGGACTGCGCGGGCAGGGCGGGCTGCTGGTGCCGCAGGCGCTGCGGCTGCTCGCCGCGCTCGCCACGCCCGTCGTCGTGCTGGCGCCGTGGTCGCTGACGCTGCTGGCGCACCCCTCGTTCTTCCTGCGCGAGGCCGGACTGACCTACCGCGGCGGCACCGCCTCCGCGCTCGACCTGGCCGTGCTCAGCCCCGGCGGCCCCAAGGCCACCGCGGGACTGCTGCTGATCGGGCTGGTGCTCGCCGGGTTCGCGGCGCTGCTGCGCGGCGATCGCAGGCTCGCCGTGCTGACCGCCTGGACCGTGGCGCTCGCCGGACTGGTCGCCGCCGCCGCGCAGAACCACTACGACTGGGCGGGCTCCCCGACCCTCGTCTACGGCTTCGCGCTCATCGCCGCCGCCGTCGTCGGCGCCGAGGGCGCGCAGGAACGCATCTCCGCCTCCGGCTTCGGCTGGCGCCAGCCCGTCGCCGCGCTGATCGTGCTGGCCGCCGCCGTCGCCCCGCTGATCGCGGCCGCCGACTGGATGTACAACGGCGCCGCCGGGCCCCTGGAGCGCACGAGCGCCACCCAGGTGCCCGCGTTCGTCGCCGAGGAGGCCTCCACCAGCGACCAGCCGCGCACCCTCGTCCTCGACGGCGACCCCGGCCACGTCAGGTACTCCCTGGTGCGCGGCGCGGGCGCGCAGATCGGTGACGGCGAACTCACCGCGGAGGCGGGCCGCGACACCGGCCTCGACGCGGTCGTCGCCAACCTCGTCGCGGGCTCCGGCGCCGACCAGACCAGCGCGCTGGGCGACTACGCCATCGGCTACGTGCTGCTCCAGCCCGGTGCCCCCGCCGACATGAGCCGCATCCTCGACGGCACCCCCGGCCTGAACCGGCTGAGCCAGGCCGGCGGCACCGCGCTGTGGCGCGTCTCCCAGGACGTCGCCCGGGTCACCATCACCACCCCCAAGGGCGCTACCGGCCCGGCCGCCGGCCCCGTCCTGGTCTCCTCCGGCAAGGTCGAGGCGCACACCACGATCCCGTCCGGCGCGGACGGCCGGGTGCTGCGCGTCGCCGACACCGCCGCGCCCGGCTGGCACGCCACGCTGGACGGCAAGCCTCTGACCGCGACCACCGTGGACGGCTGGGCCCAGGGCTTCCGGCTCCCGGCCCAGGGCGGCCACCTCGACCTCACCTACGACGCGCCCTTCACGCACACCGCGTGGCTGGCAGCGCAGGGCCTGCTGGCGCTGGTCGTGATCGTGCTCGCGCTGCCCGGCCGCCGCCGCGAGATCGACGACGACCTGCCCGAGGAGGCGCTCGCCGCGGCCGCCGCCGCGGTCCCGGCCCAGCCGGTCGAGGGCGAGGGCCGCCGCGCCCGCCGCCTGCGCGCCCAGGCGGAGGCCGCCGCAGCGGAGGCCCAGGCCGCCGAGGCCCCGGAAGCGGGCGCCGCCGCGGTGCCGCAGCCCGAGCCGGACGCGTTCGCCCCGCAGCCCCCGGACCCGTACGACCCGGCGCAGCCCCAGCCCGACGCCTACGACCCGGCGTCCCAGGCCGTCCCCGACGCGTACGACCCGGCGCAGCAGCCCGAGCAGCCCCCGTACGCCGACGTCCCCGCGCAGCCGACCGGCTACGAGGAGTGGAACGCGTACAGCTACCCGCAGCAAGGCGGCGAGTACCAGCAGCAGGGCGGCGAGTACACCACCTACGCGGAGGGCCAGTACACCGAGGGCGGCTACCCGGCCGCGCCCTACCCCGCCGACGCGCCGTACCAGGACGCCTCTAACCAGGACGCCGGTCACCAGGCGGGCTACCAGGGCGACCCGTACCAGCAGGGCTACGACACCGGCCAGTACCCGCCGTACCAGGACCCGGCCCAGGATCCGCCGCAGGACCAGGGCGGCGAGTACCACCCGTACGGCTATCCGCCGCCGCCCCGCGCCCCGCACCACGACTCCGCCTACGACCCGGCCCACGGTGACGGGAGCGAGCAGCAGTGAACCGCACGACCTACTCCCTGGCCGGCGTGGTCGCCGCCTTCGCGGCCGTCTTCGGGATCGCCACCGTGCTCGCCCCGGCGCCCGGCTCGGACCAGCCGAAGGTGTCGACGACCGCCGCGCGCAAGCCCGTCCAGCGCTCTACGCTGGTGTGCCCCGGCGTCACCGGCTCGGACTACGCCGCGACCACCTACACCGCCTACACCCCGCCCGGCACCGTCACCGGCTCCGGTGGCACCGCGCAGCTCCAGGTCGGCCAGACCGCCGACGGCGCGGGCAACACCACCAGCGGCGGGGGCGACGGCAAGCCGGTCGCCCCGCTGACCGCGCCCGGCAAGCCGGTCACCGCCAACGCCGCCAAGACCGCCAGCCCCCTCATCGGCACCGCCGACGGCGCCTTCGCCCCCGGCTGGACCGTGCAGGAGACCACTACCGTCCAGGCGGGCGCGGGGCACGGACTGCTCGGCACCTCCTGCGGCACGCCGGGCGCCGACTTCTGGATCCCCGGCGCCAGTACCGCGAGCGGCCGCCAGGACTACGTGCAGCTGACCAACCCCGACTCCACGGCCGCCGTCGCCGACATCGAGCTGTACGACGCCAACGGCGCGGTCAACGCCCCCGGCGGCGAGGGCATCACCATCCCCGGCGACTCCTCGGTCCCGGTGCTGCTGTCCACCCTCACCGGCGAGAACAGCAGCGACCTGACCGTCCACGTCGAGGCGCGCACCGGCCGGGTCGGCGCCGCCGTGCAGGCGATGGACTCCAGCGCGGGCGGCGACTGGCTCGACCCCTCGGCCACCCCCGCCACCAGCGCCGTGCTGCCCGGCATCCCCGCCGACGCCTCCGACGTGCGGCTGGTCGCCTACGCGACCGGCTCCGACGACGCGAACCTGAAGGTCCAGCTGCTCACCCCGACCGGCGCGATCACCCCGGCCGGCCACGAGACGCTGGACCTCAAGAGCGGCATGACCACGGCCGTCGACCTCGGCGCCCTCACCAAGGGGCAGGCCGGATCCCTGCGGCTCACCCCGACCGACCCCTCCCAGGCCGCGCCGTTCGTCGCCGCCCTGAAGGTGGTCCGGGGCAAGAACGGCAACGACGAGACCGCGTTCATCCCCGCCACGGCCGCCGTGGGCCAGCGCGCCACCGTCGCCGACGACCGCTCGGGCGCCACCACGCTCTCGCTGGCCGCCACCGACTCCGCCGCGACCGTGCGGGTCACCTCGTCCGCCGGATCGGGCGGCGGGACCCCGGCCACCAAGACCGTCACCATCCAGCCCGGCACCACGGTCTCCCTGACGCCTCCCGCTCCGCAGGGCGGCAAGGGCACGTTCGCGGTCACCGTCGAGCCGCTGTCCGGCGGGCCGGTCTACGCGTCCAGGGAGCTGGCGGTCGCGCAGGACAGCCTGCCCGCGTTCACCATCCAGACGATGCCCGACGACGGCGGCACGGTGGCAGTGCCGACGGCCGGTGAGGACCTGACGATCCTGCAACGCTGACCGGTGAGGACCCGAAGATCCTGCAACGCTGAGGGCGCGGCCCGAAGGCCCCGAAGGCTCGCGTGAGCCTTCGGGCGCCTCAGTCCTCGCCGTAGCGGGGGTCGACGTTCTCCGGGGACAGCCCCAGCAGCTCCGCGACCTGCTCGACCACGACCTCGTGGACCAGCAGCGCCCGCTCGTCGCGGCTCTTCGCGCGGATCTCCACCGGGCGCCGGTAGATCACGATGCGGTTCGGCGAGCCCTGGCCCGTCTCGCCCGCGGACACCAGCCTGCCCAGCGGCACCACGTCGTCGTCCTGGTCGCCGGGCACCGCGGGCGGCACGTCCTGCACCGCGAACTCGACCTCCGTGAGCTGCGGCCAGCGCCGCTCCAGCCGGTCGGCCGCGTCCCGTACCAGATCGTCGAAGGCCTCGGAGCGGCTCACCGCCAGCGGCACCTGCGGCGGCGCGATCGGGCCGCGCATGCCCCGGCCGTGGCGGTCCCTGCGGCGCGGCATCCGGCCGGGTGCCGCGCCGGACGCGGCAGCCGGGCCGGGGCCGGCGGCCGGGGCCGGTGTCTGGCCCGGCGACTGGCCCGGAGGCTGCGGGCCCGGGGTCTGACCGGGCGCGTGCGGCGGAACGGGTGTCTCCATCACGTGCAGCGTAGCCGCCGGGCACGGCACCTCGCCCACCTCGCCGCGCGGCACCGCTTCCCGTACCCCGTACAACTCCCGTGATGTCACGCAATGCGCGTTCGCCGCACAAACCGGACCGATCACCTCCGCCCCGGTGAACACTCCGCGTGCCACATCTGGCGCTCTTCGTGGCCATCGCCGACCGCCTCGCCCCGGGCCGTCCCCGTCGGCACCGGCTTCCGCGCAGGTCGCGACCGTGGTCACGGGATCAGGCGGTCCCGGCACGCCGGGACGACACGAGAGGGTGAGGTGAGGGAGAGTCGTCGCGGCCCGCTCAAGAGTGCGGTACCGTCCAACGTCGTGAGCCCTGTACGTCGTTGTTCGCGCACCGCGTGCGGTCGTCCCGCCGTCGCGACGCTGACGTACGTCTACGCGGACTCCACCGCCGTCCTCGGTCCGCTCGCCACCTATGCCGAGCCGCACTGCTACGACTTGTGTTCCGAGCACTCGGCCCGGCTGACCGCGCCGCGCGGCTGGGAGGTCGTCCGGCTCGCCGTCGACACCGGCCCCACCCGGCCCACCGGTGACGACCTCGAAGCCCTCGCCAACGCCGTGCGCGAGGCCGCCCGCCCCCAGGACCGCCCGGGCGCGCAACCCGGCCGCGACGGCGACCCGGTCGAGGTCGCCCGCCGCGGCCATCTGCGGGTGCTGCGCTCGCCCGAGTCGTAGGCGACTCGTAGGCGCAAGCGCGTAGGCGACAGCGCCACCGGACTTCCGCCGGGCCGCCACCCGGGCGTGCGCGAGCTGCCGCGCGGCCCGTGCTCCACGAGGACTCCGCCGGGGCGGGTAGGTTGGTGCCAGTTGTCCGTCCTGCCGCGCTTCACCGGCGCGTGTTCCCCCAGGAGTTGCAGTGCCCGACCTGACGCAGATCGTGAAGGCGTACGACGTCCGCGGTGTCGTCCCCGACCAGTGGGACGAGACCCTCGCCGAACTGTTCGGCGCCGCCTTCGCCACGGTCACGGGTGCGCGGCAGATCGTCGTCGGCCACGACATGCGCCCGTCCTCGCCCGGACTGTCGCACGCGTTCGCCACCGGCGCCGCCTCGCGCGGCACGGACGTGATCGAGATCGGCCTGTGCTCGACCGACCAGCTCTACTTCGCCTCCGGCAAGTTCGACATGCCCGGCGCCATGTTCACCGCCAGCCACAACCCGGCGCAGTACAACGGCATCAAGATGTGCCGCGCGGGCGCCGCCCCCGTCGGCCAGGACACCGGCCTCACCGAGATCCGCCAACTCACCGAGGAATGGGCCGAGTCGGGCCTGCCCGCCACCGACGCCACCGCCGGCACCGTCACCAAGCGCGACACCCTCGGCGACTACGCGGCCTACCTGCGCGGCCTGGTCGACCTCACCGCCATCAGGAGCCTCAAGGTCGTCGTCGACGCGGGCAACGGCATGGGCGGCCACACCGTCCCCACCGTCTTCGACGGCCTGCCCCTCGAACTCGTCCCGATGTACTTCGAACTGGACGGCACCTTCCCCAACCACGAGGCCAACCCGCTCGACCCGAAGAACCTGGTCGACCTCCAGGCCAAGGTCCGCGAGACCGGCGCCGACATCGGCCTGGCCTTCGACGGCGACGCCGACCGCTGCTTCGTCATCGACGAGCGCGGCGAGCCGGTCTCCCCGTCCGCCATCACCGCCCTGGTCGCCGCCCGCGAACTCGCCAAGCACCCGGGCGAGACGGTCATCCACAACCTGATCACCTCCTGGTCGGTGCCCGAGGTCGTCAAGGAGTGCGGCGGCACGCCCGTGCGCACCCGCGTCGGCCACTCGTTCATCAAGCAGGAGATGGCCCGCACCGGCGCCATCTTCGGCGGCGAGCACTCCGCGCACTACTACTTCCGGGACTTCTGGAAGGCCGACACCGGCATGCTCGCCGCGCTGCACGTGCTGGCCGCGCTCGGCGAGCAGGACGGCCCGCTGTCCGGACTGGTCGCGCAGTACGACCGGTACGCCGCCTCCGGTGAGATCAACTCCACCGTCGACGACCAGGCCGGCCGCGCCGCCGCCGTCCGCGAGGCCTTCACCGGCCGTGAGGGCGTCGACTTCGACGAGCTGGACGGCCTGACGGTCGCCGCCGCCGACTGGTGGTTCAACCTGCGTCCGTCCAACACCGAGCCGCTGCTGCGCCTCAACGTCGAGGCCCGCGACCAGGCCACGGTCGAGCGGGTCCGCGACGAGGTGCTGGCGATCGTCCGCGCCTGACGCCTGACGCCTGACGGCTGACGGCTGGCGGCTGAACGCGTGCGGCCGACGTCCGACGGGGCCCCGGGGAACGCTTCCCCGGGGCCCCGTCGCACGCCGTACGGCGGTAGGCTGGCCTGGCCTCACGAGATCCACCACGACGACCGCCGAAGAGGAACCCATGCCGCTCGAAGCCAGCCTCCTGGAGATCCTCGCCTGCCCGTCGTGCCACGCTCCGTTGCGCGAGAGCGCCGAGGACGCCGAGGCGGCCGAGCTGATCTGCACCGGCGCCGACTGCGGCCTGGCCTACCCGGTGCGCGACGGCATCCCGGTGCTCCTCGTCGACGAGGCCCGCCGCCCCGCGTAACCGCACCCGACAGGCGACGGCACGAGGCCGGAGGACGACGACGATGTTCGACGAGTCCCAGCTCGACCACCCCGACGCCCTCGCCCGTGCCGACACCGGCGGGCTGCTGCTCGGCGTCGCCGCCGCGGGCGCCCGGGTGCGCACCGCCGCCCGGCACGCCGCCGAAGCGGGCATCGCCGACCTGAAACCGGACGGCCGCCCCCGCACCGTCCTGATCGCGGGCCCCGGCTCCGCACCCCGCCACCTCGCCGGTCTCCTCGGCGCCTTCGCGGGCTGCCCGGTGCTGCCCGTGCCGACCAGCGGTGCCACCCCCGCCGGGCAGGACCTGCGCTGGGCGCTGCCCGGCTGGGCCGGCCCCCTCGACCTGCTGCTGCTCGCGACCTACGACGGCACGGAACCGGGCCTCACCCTCCTCGTCGAACAGGCCTACCGGCACGGCTGCACCGTCGCCGCGGTCGCCCCCGGCGGCTCCCCGCTGACCGGCGCCGTCCAGCAGGCGCACGGCCTGGCCCTGCCGTTCGCCCCGCCGCCCTTCCACGAGGGCACCCACGGCCGGGCGGGCGCCGAGGAAGGCGACCCCGGTGCCCTGTGGGCGCTGCTCACCCCACTGCTCGCGCTCGTCGACCGCGTCGGACTCGCCGCCGCGGGACCCGGCACCGTCCAGGCCGTGGCCGACCGGCTCGACCAGGCCGCCGACCGCTTCGGCCCGGTCGCCGATACCTACCGCAACCCCGCCAAGACGCTCGCCGCCGAACTCGACGGCTCCCTCCCGCTGGTGTGGAGCGAAGGCCCGCTGACCGCGCCCGTGGCCCACCGCTTCGCCGCCGTGCTCACCGCCCGCGCCGGACGCCCCGCGCTCGCCGCGGCCCTCCCGCAGGCCCTCACCGACCACGCCGCCCTCCTCGCCGGAGCCGCCGGCTCCGGCGACGACCTGGACGACTTCTTCCGCGACCGCGTCGAGGAATCCGCGTCCCTGCGCCCGCGCGTCGTCCTGCTGCGCGAACCGGACGGCCCGCCCGGCACCGCGGCCACCGAGGCCGCCCACCGCGACGGCACCCCGATCAGCGCGATCGACGCCCCCTCAGGCAGCCCCGCGGAAGCCCTCGCCGAACTGATCGCCCTCACCGACTTCGCCGCCGTCTACCTGGCCCTCGCCTCCGCCGCCCCCGGCGAGGACACCACCGCGTAGCCGCGGCCCGCCCGCCGCACGACTGCCCGCACGACGAAGGAACACCGCACCGCATGGACCTCCTCGCCAACACCGTGCGCCCCTACGCCTGGGGCTCCACCACCGCCCTCCCCGAACTGCTCGGCACCGAGCCCACCGGCGAGCCGCAGGCCGAACTGTGGATGGGCGCCCACCCCGGAGCCCCCTCGCGCCTGGACCGCGGAACCGGCCCGGTCCCGCTCAGCGACGTCATCGCCGCCGACCCGCGCGGCGAACTCGGCGACGCCGTCGTCGACCGCTTCGGCCCCAGGCTGCCGTTCCTGTTCAAGGTCCTCGCCGCAGGCACCGCGCTGTCCGTCCAGGTCCACCCCGACCTCGACCAGGCCAAGGCCGGATTCGCCGACGAGGAGGCCCGCGGCATCCCCGCCGACGCCCCCGACCGCACCTACCGGGACGCCAACCACAAGCCCGAGATGCTCTGCGCCCTCACCCCCTTCGAGGGCCTGTGCGGCTTCCGCCACCCCGCCGAGGCCGCCGACCTCCTCGAATCCCTCGCCGTCGACGAACTCAAGCCCTTCGTCGACATCCTGCGCGCCCGCCCCGAGAGCGACGCGCTGCGCGAGGTCCTGGTCGCCGTGCTCAGCGCGGAACGCACCGCGATGGCCGAGACCGTCGAACGCGCCGCCCTGGCCGCCGCCCGCCTCGGCGAGGGCGACGGCCCCTTCGCCGACGCCTGCGCCGCCTACGCCCAGGCCGCCCACGACTTCCCCGGCGACCCCGGCGTCATCGCCGCCATGCTCCTCAACCACGTCCGCCTCCAGCCCGGCGAAGCCCTTTACCTCGGCGCGGGCATCCCGCACGCCTACCTCAGCGGACTCGGCGTCGAGCTGATGGCCAACTCCGACAACGTGCTGCGCTGCGGCCTGACCCCCAAGCACATCGACGTCCCCGAACTGCTGCGCGTCGTCCGCTTCACCCCCGGCGACCCGGCCGTGCGGCGCCCCGAGGACGGCGGTGACGGCGAAGAGGTCTACGACACCCCCATCGACGAGTTCCGCCTCTCCCGCTACGTCCTCGCCCCCGGCGCCGCCGCCCACCGGCTCGCCGCGCCCGCCCCCCAGATCCTGCTGTGCACCGCGGGCCGCGCCACCCTCACCGACGCCGACGGCACCCGCCTGACCCTGGAACGCGGCCGGTCCGCGTACGCACCCGCCGGCGAACCCCTCACCCTCGACGGCGAAGGCACCGTCTTCCGCGCCACCGTGAAGGTCTGACCCCGCCCGACACCGTCAGGAAGGACACCAGGCACCCATGAGCGCCTCAGGCGGAACCCGGGCGATCGTCGCGGCCCTCAGCGCCAACCTCGCGATCGCCGCCAGCAAGTTCGTGGCGTTCGCCTTCAGCGGCTCCTCGTCCATGCTCGCCGAGGGCGTGCACTCGGTCGCCGACTCCGGCAACCAGGTGCTGCTGCTCATCGGCGGCAAACGCGCCCGGAAGCAGGCCACCGAGGAACACCCCTTCGGCTACGGCCGCGAGCGGTACGTCTTCGGATTCCTGGTCTCCGTCGTCCTGTTCACGGTCGGCGGCGTCTTCGCGCTGTACGAGGGCTACGAGAAGGTCCGCCACCCGCACGCCATCGACGACTGGTACTGGCCGGTCGGCGTCCTGGCCTTCGCCGTCGTCGCCGAGGGGTATTCGTTCCGCACCGCCATGCGCGAGGCCGCCCCCGCCCGCGGCGCCCTCAGCTGGCCGCAGTTCATCCGCCGCGCCAAGGCCCCCGAACTCCCCGTCGTCCTGCTGGAGGACTTCGGCGCCCTCATCGGCCTCGTCCTCGCCCTCGGCGGCGTCGGCCTCGCCCTGCTCACCCACGACGGCGTGTGGGACGGCGTGGGCACCCTGTGCATCGGCACCCTGCTCATCGCCATCGCCCTCGTGCTCGCCACCGAGACCAAGTCGCTGCTGCTGGGCGAGGCCGCGGGCCCCGACACCGTCGCCCGCATCCGCGCCGCCGCCGTCGACGGCGCCACCGTCACCGGCGTCATCCACATGCGCACCCTCCACCTGGGCCCCGAGGAACTGCTCGTCGCCGCCAAGATCGCGGTACGCCACGACGACACCGCCGCCCAGGTCGCCCACGCCATCGACGAAGCCGAGGCCCGCATCCGGCAGGCCGTGCCCATCGCCCGCGTGATCTACCTCGAACCGGACATCTTCAGCGAGGCCGCTGCCGCCGCGGGACCCGATCCCGCCCAGACCCCGGGCGGTCCGGGGCCCACCGCGCACTGACGGACATCCCGCGGGCGGGCTGGGGCACGGCACACCCTTCGGTGTAGATTCGACGGGAAGCCAGACGTCGCTGCTGATGGCGGTCGGGCGGCCGCGTACCACCGGATGACCCCTGCTTCCCAGGGGCCGGGGAACGGGCCGACCGAGGGAGAGAGGGCCTCCGACGCGCTGCGCTGCGGATCGTGGACCGGAGCCCCCGGTCCGTTTCGGCGCGCCCTCCCGGCACGCCCCGGCGACCGCAGCGGACAGACCGATGCCCACCCTCGAACCGACCCGCGAGGAGCACTTCGCATGACGTCGACCTCCGCCCGTACCGACTACAAGGTCGCGGACCTCTCCCTGGCCCCGTTCGGCCGCAAGGAGATCACCCTCGCCGAGCACGAGATGCCGGGCCTGATGGCGATCCGCGAGGAGTACGCCGCGACCCAGCCGCTCGCCGGGGCCCGCATCACCGGCTCGCTGCACATGACCGTGCAGACCGCCGTGCTCATCGAGACCCTGACCGCCCTCGGCGCGCAGGTCCGCTGGGCCTCCTGCAACATCTTCTCCACCCAGGACCACGCCGCCGCCGCGATCGCCGTCGGCCCCGACGGCACGCCCGAGGACCCGCAGGGCGTCCCGGTCTTCGCCTGGAAGGGCGAGACGCTCGAGGAGTACTGGTGGTGCACCGAGCAGGCGCTGACCTGGCCGGACAGCCCCACCGGCGGCCCCAACATGATCCTGGACGACGGCGGCGACGCCACCCTCCTCGTCCACAAGGGCGTCGAGTTCGAGAAGGCCGGCACCGCGCCCGACCCGGCCACCGCCGACAACGACGAGTACCGGATCATCCTCCAGCTGCTCAACCGCACCCTGGGCGAGGACGCCCAGAAGTGGACCCGGCTCGCCTCCGAGATCCGCGGCGTCACCGAGGAGACCACCACCGGCGTCCACCGCCTGTACGAGATGCACCGCGACGGCTCGCTGCTCTTCCCGGCGATCAACGTCAACGACGCCGTGACCAAGTCGAAGTTCGACAACAAGTACGGCTGCCGCCACTCCCTGGTCGACGGCATCAACCGCGCCACCGACGTCCTCATCGGCGGCAAGGTCGCGGTCGTCTGCGGCTACGGCGACGTGGGCAAGGGCTGCGCCGAGTCGCTGCGCGGCCAGGGCGCCCGCGTGATCATCACCGAGATCGACCCGATCTGCGCCCTGCAGGCCGCGATGGACGGCTACCAGGTCGCCACGCTGGACGACGTCGTCGAGACCGCCGACATCTTCATCACCACGACCGGCAACAAGGACATCATCATGGCCAAGGACATGGCCCGGATGAAGCACCAGGCCATCGTCGGCAACATCGGCCACTTCGACAACGAGATCGACATGGCCGGGCTCGCCAGGACCCCCGGCATCGTCAAGGACGAGGTCAAGCCCCAGGTCCACACCTGGACCTTCTCCGACGGCA
The DNA here is from genome assembly GCF_019890615.1 of Streptantibioticus parmotrematis. Taxonomy (GTDB): domain Bacteria; phylum Actinomycetota; class Actinomycetes; order Streptomycetales; family Streptomycetaceae; genus Streptantibioticus_D; species Streptantibioticus_D parmotrematis. The sequence continues at coordinate 159,803 of NZ_JAINVZ010000018.1, forward strand.
AGAAGCTGATCGTGCTGTCCGAGGGCCGCCTGCTCAACCTGGGCAACGCCACCGGTCACCCGTCGTTCGTGATGTCCAACTCGTTCGCGAACCAGACCATCGCCCAGATCGAGCTGTTCACCAAGCCCGAGGCGTACCCGACGGACGTCTACGTGCTCCCCAAGCACCTCGACGAGAAGGTCGCCCGCCTTCACCTCGCGGCCCTGGGCGTCAAGCTCACCACCCTGCGCCCCGAGCAGGCCGCCTACATCGGCGTCCCGGTGGAGGGCCCGTACAAGTCGGACCACTACCGCTACTGAGGCACACCCCTCCTCGCGGCCCGACCCCTCCCGGGACGGCTCCGCAGGGCTCGCACCGGACGCAGGCCCCTCGCCGGACCCCGCACGGGACTCCGCGCCGGGGGGCCTGCCCCTTCGTCGGGGGCGGCCATCCCTCCCGGAAGCCGGCCCGCGCGGCGGACCGGCGAACGGCGGACCCGCGCCCGGCCCTCCCCGCACCACGGACCACCAAGAGCGCAGACCATGCCACGCGGCCGATACTCGTTCCACGACACCCACGACCACACCCCCTTGGGCGAAGAGCACTTCCACTGCGCCCCCGGCCCCTCCGGCTGGCGCTACACCGCCCGCACGACGTCGCCGGGCGGCACGGACAACGGCTCGGTCGACCTCACCATCGACGAGCTGGGCCGCCCTATTCGCGTCGAACTCCACGCGGGGGGCTGGCAGGTGCGCGGCGCGGCGCTCGACGGCGTGACCTGGGTCCGCACCGACCCGGCCGGCGAGCACGCGACCGAGGGCAACGCGGCCGCCCACGCCTTCACCGGCATGTCCCCGGCCTTCCTCGTCGCGACCGCCCGACTGCTGCGCCTCACGCCAGGCGCTCCGGCCACCCGTGTCCGCCTCATCGCCCTCACCTCCCCTGTCCTCGCACCACTCACCGTCGACCAGTCCTGGTCCCTGGTCGACAGGACAGCACACGCCACTGACAACGGGCCCCTGGCGGTGGACGAGTACCAGGTCAACGCCCTGGACACGGGCGAGCGGCACAGCGTCCACCTGGCCGGCGACGTGGTCCTCGCGGCCCCCGGCGTCGAGCTCGAAGACCTCGACTCGCCTCCGTCGACCTTCACCTGAGACAGCGTGAGACCGCCCGCCCCGGCAGGCGGGACCGGCGGATGTGCAATCGACCCCGCTGAGCTGCTAATCTCCACTGCGCCTCAGGAAGCCCGTTGACGCGGGACGACTGGGGAGGTAGATTTGAACGGTTGTCCCGAACTGGACAGTCTCGGGACCGTCGGGTAATCTCTACCCCCTGCTTCATTGGAATGTGTTTCGAACACTTCCCGAGAAGCACCCCCCGAATTACTACCGGATAAAGCATCACGCTGA